>JAAYIK010000013.1 GCA_012523465.1 Lysobacteraceae bacterium
CGCGCCGGGGGGAGACAGTGAAGGCGGTGGTGGTGCTGCGCGAGGGGGCGCAGCTGACGGCCGAGGAGCTGGTGGCTTGGTGCCGCGAGCAGATGGCGGCCTATAAGGTGCCGACGCAGGTGGAGTTTGTCGAGGCGCTTCCGAAGTCGCCCACCGGCAAGCTGCTCTGGCGCGAGCTGCAGGAACGGGAGTGGGAGAAGGTCAGGCAGGCCGCCGGGTGAGCGGCGGCCTGCGCGAGGAAGCGAGGCTGCTCGCAAGGCCCTGACAGCCAGAGTCCGCCAGCATTATGAACCAAATGGCGTATTCGATAGCCAGACTCGATCAGGCTAGGGGCTTCGCCGACGTGCTCGGTTTTCGGCAAGTCCAGTGGGAGGAGGGCCGAGCCGTGCTCGAGCTTGAGCTACGCCCGTATCATTTGAATCTAGCTGGGGTGATCCACGGCGGTGTGCTGATGTCGCTGCTGGACATCGTCTGCGCCCAAGCCGGATTGTATCACCCCGATCCGAGCCAGATCCGCCGTGCCGTGACCTTGTCGCTGACGACCACCTTCACCGGGCAGGCCAGCGCAGGCGTGATACGGGCGATCGGAACGTTGCGCTCTCAAGGAAGCCGGATTTTCAACAGCAGCGGCGAAATACTGGATGACAGCGGCCGTCTGCTAGCGATGGGAGAAGGGACCTTTCGCTATCGCAGTGGGAGGAATTCGGCACATAAGGAAGAATAGCTAAAGGACATGAATCTGGTGGCGTGAGCTCGGCGCGGCAAGGGCGCGATTGCCGCATGGCTGGCAATTTATGGCGCATTCATTTTGTCGCATTGCAGCAATCGATATTCGCTCTTGACCTGCTCTGAGACACAGGATAGCTTCATGTCTTAAGCATGGAGTGATGATCATGCGACTTTGGTCAATAGCGCATGATTTTCACGGGCACGGCCAGGATTGTTGACCGGCTTGGAGGGAACCTTAAAATAACGCGTCGTCGTAAACCTGCTCGAAAATACTCGCGTCTTGTTCGGGTTGGGTTTGTGGGCGCGTATTATAAAAAAATCAACGTGGCATCGTTGAAGGAGAGCGCGCTTGAACCTCTTTTTTCAGCAAATTCTCAATGGATTGACCCTGGGAAGCGTGTACGGGCTGGTTGCCTTGGGCCTGACCCTGGTCTATGGCATCTTGCACGTGCCGAACTTCTCGCACGGGGCTCTGTACATGGTCGGGGCGTATGCCGCCTGGGTCCTGATGGTCTCGGTCGGCGTCAATTACTGGCTTGCCATGCTTGGCGCCGGCGTCGTGGTTGCCATCATCTCCGTGCTCTGTGAGCGCCTGGTCTTCAACCCCTTGCGTCACGCGCCGCCGATCCATGACAAAATTGCCGCCATCGGCATCCTGCTGTTCCTTGAGGCAGTGGTGCAGGCGATCTGGGGAGCCGATTTCCAGCGCATGCCCGCTCCTTATCCCGGCGTCATCAGCTTCATGGGGCTGTTCATGCCGATCCAGCGCGTGCTGATCGTCGTCGGCGCCATCGTCCTGATGCTGGGATTGCATTTCTTCCTCAAGCGGACGACCACCGGAGCCACCATCATCGCCATGGCGCAAGACCGTGAAGGAGCCTTTTTGGTCGGCATCGACGCCAACAAGGTCTCCATGATCACGTTCGCCATTGCCGGGTTCCTTGCTGCCGTCGCTGCCGCTCTGTTTGCGCCCATCAACCTGGTTTATCCCGGAATGGGCCACTTGGTGATCATGAAGGCATTCGTGATCATTGTGCTCGGTGGCATGGGGAGTATTCCGGGCGCTATTGTCGGTGGAATGATCATCGGATTCGCGGAATCATTTGGCGCATTTTACGTGTCCACTAACTATAAGGACCTGATTGCGTTTGCGCTTCTGGTGATCATTCTGTCCCTGCGTCCGCAAGGCCTTTTCACGAAGGGCATGAGGTAAGAGATCATGAATTTCCTTCTCGGAAGGGGCGGAGCGCTGCTGCTGCTGGCAGTGGCCATCGTATTTCCGCTAATCAGTCAAAACCAATACACATTTATTTGATGTCGCTGGCGTTCATTTGGACGATGGCGACAGCCGGCATGAACCTCATTACCGGCTACACTGGCCAGCTGAACCTGGCCCACGCCGGCTTCGTAGCGATCGGTGCCTACACGGTCGGCCTGCTGACCGTTGATTATGGATTAAACTTCTGGGCCGCTTTCGTCCTGTCGGGCCTGCTGGCCG
Source organism: Lysobacteraceae bacterium (assembly GCA_012523465.1). Lineage (GTDB taxonomy): Bacteria > Pseudomonadota > Gammaproteobacteria > Nitrococcales > AK92 > JAAYIK01. Next base: position 2,228 of record JAAYIK010000013.1, read on the forward strand.
GCCTGATCGGCTTTTTCGTCGGCATCGTCTCGCTGCGGCTCACCGAGCATTATTTCGCCATCTTCACCCTGTGCGTCGGGTTCATCATCTGGCAGCTGCTGGAAAAGTGGGAAGGCCTCACGCACGGCGTGCACGGCGTCATCGACATTCCGGCTCCGGCCGACCTTTTCGGCATTTCGTTTGCCTCACCGACGGCTCAGTACTACCTGGTGCTGTTCTTCCTGGTGGTCACCTTGTGGCTGATGCACCGGATCGTGACCTCCCTGCTTGGACGGACCTTCCTTGCCATCCGTAACAGCGAGCAGCTGGCCGAGGCGCTGGGCATTCACCTGATGCGCAACAAGGTGCTGTCCTTCGTGCTGTCGACCATCATCGCCGGCTATGCGGGCGGCCTGTACGCCGGCTCGGTGCGTTTCCTGGACCCCAGCCTCAGCGGCGTCACCATCACCTTCGACATGGTTACCTACCTGCTGGTTGGCGGCATCGGCACGCTGTTCGGGCCGCTGGTCGGCACCCTGCTGGTGATCTGGGTCAGTCAGTATCTGCAGTTCCTGCAGGACTTCCGCATGATCGTGTTCGGGCCGCTGCTGGTGGTGCTGGTGATCTTCTTCCCGCGCGGGATCGTCGGCTATCTGCAGCAGAAGAAGATGGAGCGGGCGGCACGCCTTGCCGAGCAGGCTGGCCGCGCTGCGGGCGAGCGCAAGGTGGAGGCGAAATCCAATGCTTAAGGTCGAGAACCTCACCAAGCGGTTCGGCGGTCTGACCGCGGTCAACAACGTCAGCGCCCATTTCGAGGAGGGCCAGATCAGCGCCATCATCGGCCCCAACGGTGCTGGCAAAACCACCTTTTTCAACCTCGTTGCCGGCACCCATCTGCCCACCTCGGGCCGGATCTTGTTCAAGGGGCAGGACATTACCCGCCTGACCCCGGACAAGGTGGCGCGCCTGGGCATTGCCCGCACTTTCCAGACCACGCACTTGTTCGAGCAGGCCACGGTGTTCGACAACCTCATCGTCGGTCACCGGCTGCGTACCCAGTCCGGCTTCTGGGACGTGGTATTCAATACCCGTCGTCTACGGGAAGAAGAAAAGAAGTGCCGTGAAAAGGCCGAGGAAGTGCTGGAATTCGTCGGCCTGTCCCACATCGCACACCGGATGATCGCCGACATCAGCCAGGAGGAACGCAAGCGTGTCGCGTTCGCGTTGGCGCTGGCGACTGAGCCGTCCATGGTGCTGCTGGACGAACCGGCAGGTGGCGTCAACCCCGACGAGACCGCAGGTCTGGCAGAGCTGATCCGGAAGATGGTCAAGCACGGGCTGACCGTCTGCCTGATCGAGCACAAGATGGACATGATCATGAGCCTTGCGGACAAGATCATCGTGCTCGACCACGGCGAGAAGATCGCCGAGGGCACGCCGGCCGAGATCCAGCGCAATCCGAAGGTGATCGAGGCTTACCTGGGGAGTGACTATGCTGCAGCTTGATAATGTCGTCGTTAAATACGGCAGCTTTCGTGCTCTGGACGGGGTCAGCCTCGAGGTCGGCCAGGGGGAGCTGGTGGTGCTGCTGGGCGCCAACGGCGCTGGCAAGAGCACCATCTTCCGCGCCATCAGCGGCTTGAACCTGGTGGCCGAGGGCGATATTCGCTTCAACGGCGAGAGCCTGGTCGGCCTCAAGCCCTCGAAGATCGTCGAGGCGGGCATCGTGCAGTGTCCGGAGGGACGCAAGCTGTTCCCGCAGATGTCGGTGCTGAAGAACCTCATGCTGGGCGCTTACGTGCACCGCAAGGACAAGCAGGGCGTGCAGCGGTCGCTCGAGCATGTCTTCGAGCTGTTCCCCATCCTTAAGGAGAAGAAGGACGACGCGGCCGGCTCCCTCAGCGGAGGCCAGCAGCAGATGGTGGCCATCGGGCGGGCGCTGATGAGCCGGCCCAAGGTCCTCCTGATGGACGAGCCCTCGCTCGGGCTGGCGCCGTTGGTGGTCAAGCAGATGTTCGAGACCATCAAGCAGATCAACGCCGAAGGCACCTCGGTGCTGCTGGCGGAGCAGAACGCCTACGCTGCCCTGCAGATTGCCGACCGGGCCTATGTCATCGAAAGCGGGCGCATCGTCGCCGAGGGCGATCGCGATGCCATGATGAACGATGACAAGATCAGAAAGGCATATATCGGTGCATAGTCTCAAGCTTGCGTTACATCGATGAAACGATGTATCAAGGTTTGGAGCCTAAATGTCGGGAGGAGAGCTGCTGTCTCAGCAGTAACGTCAACCAATAAACCCAAGTCAAGGGGGATGGACACATGTCAATTCTTCATCGGCTAGGTCGAATCACCACTGGCCTTGCATTCGGGCTGGCCCTCGGCGCAGGGACGGCAGCGGCCCAGGACGTCATCAACATCGGTTACACCGGACCGCTCAGCGGTGGTGCCGCGCTGTACGGCAAGAACGTGCTGTCCGGCATCGAGATGGCGGTCAACGAGATGAACGCTGCCGGCGGCGTCGAGATCGGGGGCAAGACCTACAAGATTAACCTGGTCGCTCTGGACGACAAGTACTCGCCGGCCGAGGCGGCGGTCAACGCCCGCCGTCTGGCGCAGGAGCACAAGACGCCCGTGATCTTTACTCCGCAGTTCGGCGGCAGCGTGGCGATCCAGGCGTTCAACGAGGATATGGGCTTCCTGCTCATGTCCTACACCAGCGTTCCCTCCATCACCCAGCGTGGCAACAAGCTGACGATCCGCATCCCGCCGGCCTTCGACGGCTACATGAAGCCGTTCAGCAAGATCGCCATGGAGCGTTTCGGCAAGCGGGTTGCCATCGCCAACGCCACCCACGATTACGCCAAGGCCTGGACCTCGCTGTTCGTGCCGGTGTGGAAGCAGCTGGGTGGCGAGGTGGTCGCCGAGAACCCGATGGACTACAACAAGGACACCGACTTCTACAGCGGCGTGAGCCGGGTGCTGGCGGCCAAGCCTGACGTGCTGTTCATCGGTGGTGCTTCCGAGCCGACCGCGCTGGTCGTGAAGCAGGCCCGCGAGCTGGGCTTCAAGGGTGGCTTCATCATCATGGACCAGGCTAAGCTGGACGAGATGTACAAGGTCACCAACAGCTGGGAGATGCTGGAAGGCTCGGTGGGCGTGGTGCCCCTGGTCAACTACGGCACGCCTGGTACCGAGTCCTATGTTGAGCGCTATCGCAAGGTCTACAACAAAGATCCGGGCTCCGAAGCTGGGCTGAACTACTTCGCGACCTACGCGGTCATCGAGGCCATGAAGCACGCTGGCACGACGACCGACGCCTACAAGATCCGCGAGAACTTCGCTAAGGCGCTGCAGACGCTGCCGACGGACTACAACCTGTATGAGATGACTGACATCGATGAAGGTGGCGGTCTGCTCGGCCAGATGAACGTGGCGACCGTGATTGACGGCAAGGTCGTGCGGGTCCAGTGGCAGGACGACGAGGACTGAGCCGGTCGCGGCCAGCAGACAGTCGGGGGGGTTGCGGCCTTGCTGGCCGCAACCCTTTTTTGTTCCCATTTGAGATATCGAGGCGGTCGCACGCGACTCAGGCACCGCGACGCGACGCCTTCAACCAGGCAAGGATCAGGAGATCGTCATGGCTCTGCAGTTGAATGACGCCAGCCTCTTCAAGGACCGTGCTTTCATCGATGGTGAATGGGTCGAGGCGGTCGCTGGCCGTCGTTTCGACGTGCTCGACCCGGCTACCGGAGAGAAACTGGGCAGCGTGCCGGACATGGGGCCGGAGGATGCCAAGCACGCCATCGAAGCAGCGAACCGCGCCTGGCCCGAATGGCGGGCGATGAGCGCCAAGAAGCGCTATTACCTGCTGCGGCGCTGGTACGAGCTGATCATGGAGAATGTCGAGGATTTGGCGCGAATCCTCACCGCCGAGCAAGGCAAGCCGTTGCGCGAGAGCCGCGGCGAGGTGGCCTATGGCGCCTCCTACGTCGAGTGGTTCGCGGAGGAAGCCAAGCGCGTCACTGGTGATATTCTGCCGACCATCAGCAACGATCGGCGGCTGCTGGTGTTGAAGCAGCCGGTCGGCGTGGTTGCCGCGATCACACCCTGGAACTATCCGAGCGCCATGATCACCCGCAAGCTGGCACCGGCGCTGGCGGCCGGCTGCACGGTGGTGCTGAAGCCGGCCGAGGATACCCCGCTGTCGGCGCTGGCGCTGGCCGAGCTGGCCATCCGGGCCGGGATACCGGCAGGGGTGCTCAACATCGTGACCGCTGCGCAGGGCGTCGAGATCGGCAAGGAGTTCACCGCCAACCCGACCGTGCGCAAGATTTCCTTCACCGGCTCCACCGCCGTCGGCAAGCTGCTTATGGCTCAGGCCGCCTCGACGGTCAAGAAGGTCAGTCTGGAGCTGGGCGGCAACGCGCCCTTCATCGTGTTTGAGGACGCCGACTTGGATGCCGCCGCCGCAGCAGCGTTCGGTTCCAAGTTCGTCAACTCCGGCCAGGCCTGCGTGTGCGTCAACCGGGTGCTGGTGCAGGAGTCGGTCTACGAGGCGTTCCTGGAGCGGCTGGGCAAGCTGCTGCCGAAGATTCGTCCCGGCCATGGCGCGGCGGAGGAAACCACCCAGGGGCCGCTGATCAACAGGCGCGCCTTCGAGAAGGTGGACAGCCTGGTGCAGGATGCCCTGGCCAAGGGGGCGCGCCTGCTGGCCGGCGGGCAGCGGCACGAGGCCGGCGAGAACTTCTACCAGCCGACGCTGCTGGCTGACGTCAGTCCGGACATGGCCTGCTTCCAGCAGGAGATCTTCGGTCCGGTCATGCCGGTCACCCGGTTCTCGACTGAGGAGGAAGCCATCCGCATCGCCAACGACACGCCCTACGGCCTGGCCGCCTATTTCTTCACCCGCGACGTTGGCCGTATGTGGCGGGTAGGCGAGGCCCTGGAATATGGCATGGTGGGGATCAATGAGGGGATGGGCGGCTCCGAGCTGATCCCGTTCGGCGGGATCAAGGAGTCCGGCATCGGCCGCGAAGGCTCGAAGTACGGGATCGAGGAATATTTGGAGATCAAGTACCTCGGTTTCGCCGGCCTCGCGCGCAACTGATCGGCTCGCGCCGGCGGGCCATGGTGTCCGCCGGCCGGCGCTTGACCAGGTGGCAGTGGCGTGACAGATTCGCCATGACTGCAGCGGCAATTATGGTGCTGCGCCCGAATTTCCGAGCGAGCGCTCGCTAGGTCGCACAAGACAGGCGCTTGTCGCGCTGATGCCAAAAACACCGTCGGGATGCCGGCTCCGGCTCGGTACCCCGACATTCGAGAGCCCGCTGACGGGACGACAACAGAAGGAGAGCATCCATGTTCGAGCTGAAGGGTCGTGCCAAGGAGCTGTATGACAAGCTGCTCCAGTTTATGGACGAGCATATTTATCCCAATGAGAAGGTTTACCGCGAGCAGCACGCGGCCCAGGACGATCCCTGGGTCACCCCGCCCATCATCGAGGAGCTGAAGGCCAAGGCCCGGGCCCAGGGGCTCTGGAACCTGTTCCTGCCGGATTCCGAATACGGCGCTGGCCTGACCAACCTGGAGTACGCGCATTTCTGCGAGGTTATGGGACGCTCCCCCATCGCGCCCGAGGTCTTCAACTGCGCGGCGCCGGACACCGGCAACATGGAGGTGCTGGTGCGCTACGGCACCGAGGAACAAAAGGAGAAGTGGCTCAAGCCGCTGCTCAACGGCGAGATCCGTTCCTGCTTCTCGATGACCGAGCCGGATGTGGCATCGAGTGACGCCACCAACATCCAGTGCGAGATCCGCCGCGAGGGCGACGAGTACGTCATTAACGGCCGCAAGTGGTGGTCCTCCGGCGGCAACGATCCGCGCTGCAAGATTGCCATCGTGATGGGCAAAACCAATCCCGACGCGCCCAAGCACAAGCAGCAGTCCATGATCCTGGTGCCGCTGGACACGCCGGGGGTGAAGATTATCCGCCACCTGACCGTGTTCGGCTACGACCACGCGCCGCACGGTCACGCCGAGATCCATTACGACAACGTGCGGGTGCCGGCTTCCAACATCATCCTGGGCGAGGGGCGCGGCTTCGAGATCGCTCAGGGACGGTTGGGGCCGGGCCGCATCCACCACTGCATGCGGCTGATCGGGCTGGCCGAGCGGGCGCTGGAGGAGATGTGCAAGCGCGCCATCAGCCGGGTCGCCTTTGGCAAGCCGCTGGCCGACCACGGCTCCTTGCTGCAGAATGACATCGCCCGCTCCCGCATCGAGATCGAGCAGGCGCGCCTGCTGGTGCTCAAGGCGGCGCACATGATGGACACCGTCGGCAACAAGGAGGCGCGCGCCGAGATCGCTATGATCAAGGTAGTAGCGCCCAACATGGCGTGCCGAGTCATCGACCGCGCCATCCAGGTCCACGGCGCTGCCGGCGTGTCGCAAGACACCTTCCTGGCGGCTGCCTACGCCAACGCCCGCACGCTGCGCCTCGCGGACGGGCCGGACGAGGTGCATCTGCGCAGCGTCGGCCGGCTGGAGCTGGCCAAGTACGGCTACAAGGGCAGCAAGTAAAGCTTCCGCGAAGTCGTATCAGCCTGACGCGCAGGCCGGCCAACCGGCCTGCGCGGTTTTGTGAGGAGGAATTCATGTTCGATCTGAAGGACAAAGTCGCAATCGTGACCGGCTCGACCCGAGGCATCGGCCGCGCCATCGCCGAGTACTATGCGCGCGCCGGTGCCAAGGTCGTGATCTCCAGCCGCAAGCAGGATGCCTGCGAAAAGGTCGCTGCCGAGATGGCGGCCGCCGGCCACGAGGTGCTGGCCGTGCCTTGCCACGTCGCCCGCAAGGATGAGCTGCAGAACCTGGTCGATCGGACTATGGAGAAGTGGGGTCAGATCGACATTCTGGTCTGCAACGCCGCGACCAATCCGGTTTACGGGCCGCTGTCGGAACTCAGCGACGAGGCCTGGGACAAGATCATGGACACCAACGTGCGCGGCACGTTCTGGCTGTGCAACATGGTGCTGCCGCTGATGGCGCAAAAGGGCGGCGGTTCGGCTATTCTGATCTCCAGCATCGCCGCTCTGCGCGCCAGCAACAACATCGCTGCCTATGGCGTCTCCAAGGCGGCCGAGATCAGCCTGGTGCGCAACCTGGCGGCTGAGTGGGGGCCGCGCAATGTACGGGTCAATGCCATCGCTCCGGGCCTGGTCAAGACCGACTTCGCCCGCGCCCTGTGGGAGGACCCCGTGCGCCTGGAGCGGATCCAGAATGCCACTCCGCTGCGGCGGATCGGGCAGCCTGAGGACATCGCCGGCGTGGCGCTGTTCCTGGCTTCCGACGCGGCGGCGTACGTGACGGGCCATGTGCTGGTGGCCGATGGTGGGGAGACGATTGTCTGATGAGCAACACGAGACAGCTGCCGCCCGGCGTGGTTGATGTCCTGCCGGCGCATCGCTTCGATGAGGCCAAGTTGCGCGAGTATCTCGAACCCCATCTGGAAGGGGTGACTGAGAGTTTCGTCATCAAGCAGTTCCAAGGCGGCCAGTCGAATCCGACCTTCTTCATCCAGGCCGGGCCGCACCGGTACGTGCTGCGCAAGAAACCGCCCGGCAAACTGTTGCCGTCGGCCCACCAGATCGAGCGCGAGTACCGGGTGATTCAGGCCCTCCAGGATACCGACGTCCCGGTGCCGACGACGCGCCTGCTGTGCGAGGACGACAGCATCATCGGCACGCCGTTCTACATCATGGATTTCCTGGAAGGGCGAATCCTCGAGCATCCAGCCCTGCAGAATGCCGCCAAGGAAGAGCGCTGGGCCATCTACGAAGTGATGGCCGATACCCTGGCCAGGCTGCATCGGGTCGATTGGCGAGCGGTTGGGCTGGAGGACTACGGCCGTCCGGACAACTACGTGCAGCGGCAGATCAAGCGCTGGTCGCAGCAGTACGAGGCCTCCAAGACCCACGAGCTGCCGGCCATGGACAGGCTGATCGAATGGCTGCCGGCAAACGCTCCGACCGAGGATGAGACCGCCATCGCCCATGGCGACTTCCGGCTGGGCAACCTCATGCTGCACCCCAGCAAGCCGGAGGTGATCGCGGTGCTGGATTGGGAACTGTCCACGTTGGGACATCCGCTGGCCGACCTCGGCTACTGCTGCATGCCTTACCATCTGCCCGGCGACATGCCCGGGATCCGCGGCGTGGTTGGGCTGGACCTGAAGGAGCAGAACATCCCCGACGAGGAGACCTTCCTGCGCATTTACTGCGAGCGGGTGGGCCGCGACGGCGTGCCGCACTGGTACTTCTTCCTGGCGTTTTCCCTGTTCCGCATCGCCGCCATCCTGCAAGGGGTCTATGCGCGCGCCCTGCAGGGCAATGCGAGCAGCGCGGATGCGCTCAAGGTCGGCGAGCGGGCCGGCGTGCTGGCCGAGATCGGCTGGAAGCTAGCGCAGAAAGCGGAAGAGGGTGGGCGGTGACGCGCATCGACAAACCCATCCCCCGCATTCTGATCACCAACGACGACGGTTCGCGGGCCGAAGGCCTGAAGGTGCTGGAGCAGATCGCGGCGGAACTGTCCGACGACGTCTGGGTGGTGGTGCCGGAGCATGACCAGAGCGGCGTTTCGCACAGCATCAGCCTGCATACGCCGCTGCGGATTTATTCGGTCAGCGACCGCTACCATTGCGTCAACGGCACCCCGGCCGATTGCGTGCTGCTGGCGGTCGAGCACCTGATGCGCGACCGCAAGCCCAGTCTGATCCTGTCCGGCGTCAACCGCGGCGCCAACGTCAGCGATGCGGTGGCCTACTCCGGCACCGTGGGCGCGGCCATGACAGGCGTGTTGCTTGGCATTCCATCGATCGCGCTGAGCCAGTACTTCGAGGAACCTGACAACATCCGCTGGGACACCGCCGCCCAACTGGCGCCGACCGTGATCTTGCACGCCCTGCGCTGCGGCTGGTCCAGTCAGGTCAGCATCAATATCAATTTTCCGGACATCCCGCCGGATCAGGTGCGCGGCGTCAAGGTCTGCCGGCCGGTGCCCGGTTCCATCGTTGGCGTCGAGATCGACCAGCGCGAGGACCAGCGCGGCATCCCTTATTTCTGGCTCGGTTTCCGCTATGCGCCCAAGGAGGCGGCTGCTCCGGGCAGCGATGTCGAGGCATTGCGGCAAGGCTATATCTCGGTGAGCCCGCTGCGGTTCGAGTCGGCCATCCAGGAAGACTGGCACGAGCTCAGCGAGGCGTTGCGCAACTGTCTCGGCTGAGTGGCGGTCGGCCGCGCAGGAGAGGAGAGCAAGGCATGAGTGATCGAACGCATTTTGGCGATTATCAGCGCGGCATCTATGCCGCCGGGCTCAAGGGGCAGCTGCCGGAGCTGCCCCTGCGGCTGGACGATCTGGAGCGCCTGGCGGCCGAGAAGATGACGCCTGATGCGTACTGGTACGTCGCGGGTGGGGCGGGCGAGGGCACCATGCGGGCCAACCGCGAGGCCTTCGACCGCTTTCGGCTGGTGCCGCGCATGCTCACCGACGTCAGTCGGCGCGACCTGGGCACTACCGTGCTCGGGCAGCGGCTGCCGGTGCCACTGCTGCTGGCGCCCATCGGCGTGCAAGGCATCGTCCACCCCGAAGGCGAGTTGGCCACTGCCGCTGCGGCCGCCGAGGTGGGCGTGCCCATGATTCTCTCCACCGTCTCCTCCAAGCCCATGGAGGCGGTGGCCGAGACGTTGCAGGAGACGCCGCGCTGGTTCCAGCTCTACTGGCCCAGCGACGACGCCGTCGCCCGCAGCTTTTTGCAGCGGGCCGAGGCGGCCGGATACTCGGCCATCATGGTAACGTTGGATACCAAGATGCTGGCCTGGCGCGAGCGCGATCTGGAGCGGGCCTATCTGCCGTTCCTGCGTGGCGAGGGGCTGGCCAATTACGTCACCGACCCGATCTTCCGGGAGGGTCTGGAAGCGCCGCCGGAGCAGGACATGTGGCCGGCGGTGCGCCGCTGGGGCCGGATATTCTCGTCACCGGAAAAGACCTGGGACGATCTGGCCCGGCTGCGGGAGTGGACCCGGCTTCCCATCGTCCTCAAAGGGATACTGCATCCGGAAGATGCGCTGCGGGCGGTGGCGGCCGGTGTCGACGGCATCGTGGTCTCCAACCACGGCGGCCGCCAGGTGGATGGCTCCATCGCGGCTCTCGATGCGCTGCCCGAGGTCGTCGATGCCGTGGCGGGGCGCATCGACGTGCTGTTCGATAGCGGCCTTCGCTGCGGCTCGGACGTGCTCAAAGCGATTGCCCTGGGGGCGGACGCTGTGCTGCTTGGTCGGCCGTACATCTGGGGCCTGGCGACGGCCGGCGCAGCCGGAGTCGCCGAAGTGCTGCGGCGGCTGCTGGCCGATATCGATCTCAGCCTGGCGCTGTGCGGTTTCAGCCGGCTCGATCAGCTCAATCGCAGCGTGCTGCGCAGCAGGCCCTGAAGCCTTCCGGCTGGCTGGCCAGCCAGCCACCGTTCCCTTCGCAGTGGCCGTCACAAGGCGGCCGCTGCGCTCGCTCAGCGGTACAGCAGCCTCGGCTCTAGCTCGTCGTACAGGGCATTCCGCTCCTCCTTGGTGCGCGCCGTGATGGCTCGCTCGATGGTCTCGTCGGTCACGTGGGGTGCGAACAGCTTGATGAACTCTCGCATGTAACGGCGCAGATAAATGCCCCGCCGGAACGCGATGCTGGTGATGCTGTAGTCGAACAAATGGTCGGCCTTGAGCGCGACGAGCCCGTGGTCGCGCTCTGGCTCGAAGGCCATAGAGGCGATGATGCCTATCCCCAAGCCCAGACCGACATAGGTCTTGATCACTTCCGAATCGGTGGCGGTGAACACCACGTTGGGCTTGAGGCTCTTCGCCTCGAAGGCCTGGTCCAGCTTGGAGCGGCCAGTGAAGCCGAACACGTAGGTCACGATCGGGTACTTGGCGATCTCCTCGAGCGTAAGCGGCTGCACCCGGGTTAGCGGATGCCCTTCCGGCACCACAATGCTGCGGTTCCAGCGGTAGCAGGGCAGCATAACCAGGTCCTCGAACAGCTCCAGCGCCTCGGTGGCGATGGCGAAGTCCACCGCGCCACGGGCCGCCATGTCCGCGATCTGCATCGGGGTGCCCTGGTGCATGTGCAGGCTGACGCTGGGGTATTGCTTTCTGAAGGCGGTGACCACGGGGGGCAGAGCGTGGCGGGCCTGGGTATGGGTGGTGGCGATGCTGAGGCTGCCGCTCTTCTCGTCGCGGAACTCCTGGGCAATGGCGCGGATATTCTCGATCTGCAGCAGCACGCGCTCCGCTTCCTCGATGATAGCCTGGCCCGCCGGGGTGATGTGGCTGAATTGCTTGCCGCTGCGAGCGAAGATCTGCAGCCCCAGCGCATCCTCTAGCTGGCGGATCTGCTTGCTGACCCCGGGTTGCGAGGTGTAGAGCGCTTCCGCGGCAGCGGAGACGTTCAGGCCGCGCCGGGCGACCTCGCAGATGTAGCGCAACTGGTTGAGCTTTATGTGCATGACTTTATAACCAACTTGTATAAAGTTCGGGGTTCAAATTCTCTTTGCAAATATACGACGATATGCCAGCGCTGTGCACTCTCTGGCGGCAAGTCCTTGCTCGCTGCCGGTCGAGCGCGCTCAAGCGGATCGAAACCGAAGCTCTCCAGCCCACGAGGGGGCGTATGAATTTCCAGGCAACAGGCGAGGTCTATCTGATCGGCGGCGGGCCGGGCGATCCGGAGCTGCTGACGCTGCGGGCGCTGCGGCTGCTGCGCCAGGCCGATGTGGTGCTGTACGACCGGCTGATCAGCCCCGAAGTGTTGGCCATGGCCAACCCTGCAGCCAAGCGGCTGTACGTTGGCAAGCGTCGCCACCTGCACAGCGTTCCCCAGGACGACATCAACGCGCTGCTGGTGCGGCTGGCCAAGGCCGGCAAGCGGGTGGCCCGTCTCAAGGGAGGCGATCCGTTCATCTTCGGCCGAGGCGGCGAGGAGCTGGAGGCGCTGCTTGAAGCTGGCATCCGCTTCGAGGTTGTGCCCGGCATCACGGCGGCGAGCGGTTGCGCCGCTTATGCCGGCATTCCGCTGACCCATCGCGACCATGCTCATGCCTGCGTTTTCGTGACCGGGCAGCGCAGTGCCGGCAATCAAGACATCGATTATGCGAGCTTGGCGAGGCCGCGGCAGACCGTGGTGTTCTACATGGGACTGCAGCGGCTGGCTGAGCTCTGCGCCGGGCTGCGGCGACACGGCGCGCCCGCCGACCGGCCGGCTGCCATCGTGCAGCAGGGGACCACCGCCCAGCAAAAAGTGGTCGTCGGTACCCTGGAGACCCTGCCGGCGCTGGCCGCCGCGGCCGGGGTGAGTCCGCCCGCGCTGGTGATCGTGGGCGAGGTCGTGCGCCTGCACGACAAGCTGAGCTGGTATCGGCAAACCGATGTGGCGGCGGTCGGTATCGGCTAGACTAGGGCGACAGCAATCCAAGCCGAGTCCATGCCTGCCACCCTGGAAGACAAGCTGGTCATCGCCATCTCCTCGCGCGCCCTGTTCGATCTTGGCGCAAGCCACCGTGTGTTCGAGGAACAGGGCATCGAGGCCTACTGCCGCTATCAGATCGCTCACGAGGACGAGCCTCTGCCGCCGGGCGTGGCTTTCGCGCTGGTGCGCAAATTGCTGGCCCTGAATGCCGGCGTGGAAGCGGCCCACGTCGAGGTTGTTCTGCTGTCGCGCAACAGCGCTGACACCGGGCTGCGGATCTTCAATTCCATTGCCCATTACGGGCTGGGCATCTCGCGCGCCGTCTTCACCAACGGTGCCAGTCCCTGGCGCTATCTGCCAGCTTTCGGCGCGCATTTGTTTCTTTCCGCCGACGCTAACGACGTCGTGCGCGCCCTCGACCTCGGCTTTCCGGCGGCTGCCATTCTGCCCGGCACCCGGCCGCCCGACCCGGGGGCGGAGACCGCCGGGGAGACCGACGACCAGGTGCGCATCGCCTTCGATGGCGACGCGGTGCTATTCTCCGACGTTGCCGAGCGCGTCTATCAGCGTGAGGGGCTGGAAGGCTTCTCTGCCAGCGAACGCACGCAGGCCCGGGCGCCGCTGCCGGGCGGCCCTTTCAAGCCGTTCCTGCAATCCAGGTTCCCGCCCGAGGCCAGCCCGATCCGCACCGCGCTGATCACCGCCCGCGGCGCGCCGGCGCATGAGCGGGTCATGCGGACCTTGCGCAGCTGGAATATTCGCATTGACGAGGCGTTGTTCCTGGGCGGTTTGGCCAAGGCGGAGTTTTTGCGCGCATTCGGCGCGGACATCTTCTTTGATGATCAGCGCGGCCATTGTGAGCTCGCCAGCCGCCTGGTTGCGACCGGGCACGTGCCGCATGGGGTGGCCAATGAGCCGGCCTGAGCGGGCGGCTTGCTTGCGTGCTCCCGGAAAACCGTCTACCTTTGCGCCGGCCCAATGCCAATATTCCGGTGCGCTGGCTGGCGGGGCTGATGCAGCCCGGTCGTGAGGTGGGGCGGGAGGAGCGCCCATTGTGCAGCAGCCCACCGGGCGGAAGATAGCTGAGGAGTTTTTGTGGAGATCGTTTGTCTTGACCTCGAAGGGGTTCTGGTTCCGGAGATCTGGATTAGCTTCGCCGAGCTGACGGGCATCGAGGAGCTGCGCGCCACCACGCGCGACGTTCCCGACTATGATCAGCTCATGCGGTTTCGGTTGGGGGTATTGGAGCAGCACAAGCTCGGCCTGCCGGACATCCAGCGCGTGATTGCCGGCATGCGTCCCCTGGAGGGAGCGGCCGAGTTCCTGCAGGGCCTACGGCAGCGCTATCAGGTGGTCATCCTTTCCGACACCTTTTATGAATTCGCCATGCCGTTGATGGCGCAGTTGAATTTGCCGACCCTGTTCTGCCATCGCTTGGAGGTGGACGACAGCGGCCGCATTACCAATTACAAGCTCCGTCTGCGCGATCACAAGACCAAAGCCGTGCAGGCTTTCAGGCAGCTGAATTTCCGTACAATAGCGGCAGGGGACTCCTACAATGACATCGGCATGCTGGGCGAGGCCGATGCTGGGATCCTGTTCAGTCCCCCGCAAAACGTCATCGATGAGTTCCCGCAGTTTCCGGTCGCCCGCACCTACAAGGAACTGCAGGCAGCCATCGATGCCGCCGGCCGGTAGCAATCTGCTCGATCCGACGAGGCTCTGATGCGAATCGCAATACTCGCCGATACCCACGGATTCCTCGACCCACGCATCGCCGAAATCGTCACCGAATGCGACGTGGCCGTCCATGCCGGGGATATCGGCGGGGCTGACGTCCTGCTGGCGCTGCAGCCGCGCAGCCACGTGGTCGCAGTGCGCGGTAACAACGATACGGCGGAAAAATGGTCGACGCGCGAGCTGCGGCTGCTGGAGACGCTGCCGACCGAGGCCGAGATCGATCTGCCAGGCGGCAAGCTCGTGGTGGTGCACGGCGACAGCGCTGGCCCCGCGGCCCAGCGCCACGAGGAGCTGCGTCGGCGCTATCCCGACGCCCGCGCGGTGGCATACGGCCACAGCCATCTCGCCTCCCTGGATGACTCGGCCTTGCCTTGGATACTGAATCCCGGCGCGGCCGGCCGTACCCGAACCTATGGCGGCCCGTCCTGCATGCTGCTGACCTGCAGCGAGGACAGGTGGGACGTCGAGATTCTGCAACTGCCGCCCCGCAAATACCGCGCGCTATAGCCGGACCGGGGCGACCACCCCGGCATGAACGATCGATTGCAGCCAACATCCCTGGATTCCCTGCGTTTTGCCATCGAGCAGGCCTATGGGCCCGATCGGCCCGGCCTGCGGCGGCGCCTGAGCGCCCTCAAGCGGCGTCGGCGCCTCGGCCAGCCTTACGACCGTGGACTGGCGGCGCTGGCTCAGGCGGTGGCGGCCTCTGCCGCCTTGGTCGCCAGCCGGCGAGAGGGTCTGCCGTGCCCCGACTATCCGCCCGAGCTGCCGGTGGTGCAGCGTCGCGAGGAGCTGCTGGAGCTCATCGGCAAGCACCAGGTGGTTATCGTTTGTGGTGAAACCGGCTCCGGCAAGAGCACCCAGCTGCCCAAGCTCTGCCTCGAACTGGGGCGGGGCGTGCATGGCATGATCGCCCATACCCAGCCGCGTCGTATTGCCGCCAGGACCTTGGCCGCCCGCATCAGCGAGGAGCTGGGCGACCAGGTCGGCGGCGCGGTCGGCTACAAGGTTCGCTTCAGCGATCAGGTCAGCCCACGCAGCTACATCAAGCTGCTCACCGATGGCATGCTGCTGGCCGAGATCCAGGGCGATCGGCTGCTGGAGGCTTATGACACCATCATCATCGACGAGGCGCATGAGCGCAGCCTCAACATCGATTTCCTGCTCGGCTACCTGAAACGGCTGCTGCCTCGGCGGCCGGATCTCAAGCTCATCGTCACCTCGGCCACCATCGACCCGGAACGCTTCTCGCGCCACTTCGACGATGCGCCCATCGTGGAGGTCTCCGGGCGCAGCTATCCGGTGGAGATCCGCTATCGGCCGCTGCTCGACGACGAGGCGGGCGACGGGCGCGATCTGCAGCAGGCCATCGTCGAGGCGGTCGACGAGCTGGTCGCGGAGGGACCGGGTGACATCCTGGTCTTCCTCAGCGGCGAGCGGGAGATCCGCGAGACCGCCGACGCCTTGCGCAAGCACGGGCCCAAGGATGCCGACATCCTGCCGCTGTTTGCCCGTCTCAGCGCCCAAGAGCAGCAGCGGGTGTTCCAGCCGGGCGGCCGCCGCCGCATCGTCTTGGCGACCAACGTCGCCGAGACCTCGGTGACCGTGCCGGGAATTCGCTACGTCATCGACTCCGGGCTGGCGCGCATCAGCCGCTACAGCTACCGCACCAAGGTGCAGCGCTTGCCCATCGAGCCTATCTCCCAGGCCAGCGCCAACCAGCGGGCCGGCCGCTGTGGCCGGCTGGGGCCGGGCATCTGCATCCGCCTCTACGCGGAGGAGGATTACCTGGCGCGGCCGGAATTCACCGAGCCGGAGATCCTGCGCACCAACCTCGCCGCCGTCATTCTGCAGATGAAGGCCATGCGGCTGGGTGAGGTGGAGGATTTCCCCTTCATCGATCCGCCGGATCGCCGCTACATCAACGACGGCTACAAGCTGCTGCATGAGCTCGGTGCGGTCGATGCCCAGCGTAACCTCACTGAGCTGGGGCGTAAGCTGGCGCGCCTGCCCATCGACCCGCGGCTGGGACGCATTCTGCTGCAGGCCGAGCGCGAGAGCTGCCTCAGCGAGGCGCTGGTGATCGCCGCCGTGCTGAGCATCCAGGATCCCCGGGAACGGCCGCTGGAGGCGCAGCAGGCGGCCGACGAGGCGCAGGCCGAGTTCCGCGACAAGCGCTCCGATTTCCTGGGCTATCTCAAGCTCTGGCAGGCCTATCGGGAGCAGGCCCAGCGGCTGAGCGCGCGGCGGCTCCGGCAGTGGTGCCGCGAGCATTTCCTTTCCCCCGCGCGCATGCACGAATGGGGCGACATCCACCGGCAGCTGAAAGAGTTAACGGCGGAACTGGGGCTGCGCTGCAATCAGGAGCCGGCGGAATATCCCCAGCTGCATCGGGCCCTGCTGAGCGGCTTTCTCAGCAACATTGCCATGCGCGACGAAAACCACGAATACATCGGCGCGCGCGGCATCAGGCTGTACCTGTTCCCCGGCTCGGGCCCATTCAAGTCGCCGCCCAAGTGGATCATGGCGGCGGAGCTGGTGGAAACCGCCCGGCTGTACGCTCGCGACGTGGCCGAGATTCGCCCCGAGTGGGTGGAGGCGCTGGCGCCGCATCTGGTCAATCGCCAGTACAGCGAACCGCACTGGGAGGCGCGGCGCGGCCAGGTGGGCGCCTATGAGACCGTCTCGCTGTACGGATTGGTGCTGATCGGCCGGCGCAAGGTCAATTACGGGCCCATCGACCCCGGGCTGTCGCGGGAGATTTTCATCCGCGAGGCCCTGGTAGGGCAGAAAATCCGTACTCGTGGCAAGTTCCTGGCCCACAACCGCCGGCTCATCGCCGAGGTGGAAGAGCTGGAGGCTAAGGTGCGGCGGCGTGACGTGCTGGTGGACGAAGAAGTCTTGTACGCCTTCTACGCCGCTCGCGTGCCGGAAGGCATTTACAGCACGGCCAGCTTCGAGCGCTGGCGCGAGCAGGCCGAGCGCGAGCAACCCGGATTGCTCTACATGGAGCGCGACGATCTGATGCAGCGGGCGGCGGAGGAGGTCACGGCCGAGGCTTTTCCGGAGCAGCTGGAAGTGGCCGGCATGCTGCTGCCGCTGGAATACCGTTTTGATCCCGGCCACGCGCTCGACGGCGTGACGGTGGTGGTGCCGCTGGCGGCGCTCAATCAGCTGACGCCGGCCCTTTTCGACTGGCTGGTGCCCGGCCTGCGGCAGGAGAAGGCGGCGGCGCTGATCCGGGCTCTGCCCAAGGCGCTGCGCCGCCATTTCGTGCCGGCGCCGGATTTCGCTGCCGCCGTGCTGGAAGCTGCGAAGCCGGGCGAGGGCGCGCTGCAGGAAGCCCTGCGCCGCGAACTCAAGCGTATGACCGGGGTGGAGATACCCATTGACGCCTGGGACAAGGTGGAGCTGCCCAACCATCTGGTGATGCACTACCGGGTCGTCGACGAGAACGGACGCACCCTGGCGACGGGCAGCGATCTGGCCGCTCTCCAGCATGAGCTGAACGAGCGGGCCGCCGTCGCCCTCGACAGCATGCCGGCCACGGGCTGGGAGCGCGCCGAGGTCCGCCGCTGGGATTTCGGCGCGCTGCCGGAAACTGTGGAGGTGCGGTCTCGCGGCGTGACCATCCGGGCCTATCCGGCGCTGATCGACCGCCGCGACCATGTGCAGCTAACTTTGCTGGACAATCCCGATGAGGCGCGGACGGCCACCCGCGCCGGAGTCCGCCGGTTGTTCCTGCTGGCGCTGCCGCAGCAGGTCAAGTACTTGCGCCGGAGCCTGCCGGGGCTGGAGCAGATGTGCCTGCAGTTCCGAGAGGTGGGCAGTTGCGATAGCCTGCGCGAAGATATCCTGTTTGCTGCCGTGGACCGCGCTTTCATGCCCGACGGGCGGCTGCCGCGCAGCCAGGAGGATTTCCAGCGGCGCCTGGAGGCGGGGCGGGCCGAGCTGGTCGAGATCGCCCAAAGGCTGAGCGCCGAGACCGGTGAGGTGCTGGCGTTATTCCACGAGATCCGCAAGCGCCTGCGCGGTCCCGTCGTCCTTGGCCAGGTCGAGAGCCTGCAGGACATCCGCGAGCAGCTGGCGCTGCTGATTTATCCTGGCTTTGTCAGCGCCACGCCGCCGGAGCGCTTTGCTGACCTGCCGCGCTATCTGCGGGCCATCCTGCGCCGCCTGGAGAAGCTGGAAGCCGATCCCAACCGCGACCGTGCGCTGTTGCGCGAACTGCGCCCGCACTGGGAACGTTGGCGCGAGCGGGCTGAGCAGCACCGGCAGAAGCACATTGATGATCCCCGCCTGACCGAATTCAGGTGGCTGCTGGAGGAGTACCGGGTTTCCTTGTTCGCCCAGGAGCTGCGCACGGCGGTGCCGGTCTCGGACAAGCGGCTGCGGCAGCTGTGGGCGCAGGTGGTCTGATGACCGGAACAGCCAGCGCCGGTCCGGCGGCATGGTGGCGATTGCGGCTTTTGTCGGCCGCATCCCCAAAGGCGCACTTTCTGTAGTACCATGCGCGCCTCTTGAGAGGTATTGGGTTAGCTGAGCGACGATCGGAAGGCCTATGGAAATCACTGGACTCAATCACCGCATCGAAGATCTCCGGGAACGCTACGAAGCGATACGGAGGTATCTTTGACTACGATGAGAACAAGGCCCGGCTGGAAGAGGTCAACCGGGAGCTAGAGCAGCCCAACGTCTGGGACGACCCCGAGCGGGCCCAGGCGCTCGGCAGCGAGCGTGCCAGGCTGGAGGATCTGGTGGAGGCGCTCGACGAGCTGGGCGCCGGCCTGGCAGCCGCCGCCGAGCTGTTAGAGCTGGCGCGGGATGAAGGCGACGAGGAGACCATGGCGGCGGTCGCTGCCGACCTGGACAGCCTCGAGCGCGAGCTCGAGCAGCTGGAGTTCCGACGCATGTTCTCCGGCGAGGCCGATGCTAACAATGCCTTCCTCGACATCCAGGCCGGCCAGGGCGGCACCGAGGCGCAGGACTGGGCCAACATGCTGCTGCGCATGTACCTGCGCTGGGGCGAGCACCGCGGCTTCAAGACCGAGATCGTCGAGATCTCGCCGGGCGAGGTCGCCGGAATCAAGAGCGCTACGGTGCGCTTCGAAGGCCCGTATGCCTACGGCTGGTTGCGCACCGAGTCCGGCGTGCACCGGCTGGTGCGTAAGTCGCCGTTCGATTCCGGCAACCGGCGCCATACCTCGTTCGCGGCCGTGTTCGTGTCGCCGGAGATCGACGACAACATCGAAATCGAGATCAACCCGGCCGATCTCAAGATCGACGTCTACCGCGCATCGGGCGCCGGTGGCCAACACGTCAACCGTACCGAATCGGCGGTGCGCATCACCCACCTGCCGACCGGCATCGTGGTGGCCTGCCAGAGCGACCGTTCCCAGCACAAGAACCGCAGCAGCGCGATGAAGCAGCTCAAGGCCAAGCTCTACGAGCTGGAGTTGCAGAAGCGGCGTGCTGAGCAGCAAAAGCTTGAGGAAAGCAAGGCCGACATCGGTTGGGGCAACCAGATCCGCTCCTATGTGCTCGATCAGTCGCGCATCAAGGATCTGCGTACCGGGGTCGAGGTGGGCAACACTCAGGCCGTGCTGGACGGCGACCTGGATCAGTTCATCGAGGCTAGCCTGAAGGCCGGCCTGTAGAGTGAAGCGAGCATGACGGACGAACAGCAGCAACAGCAGCTAGACGAAAACAAGCTGATCGCACAACGGCGCGAGAAGCTCGCCCGCCTGAGGGAGAGCGGCAATGCCTTTCCCAACGATTTCCGCCGCAATGCGCTGGCCGGCGAGCTGCAGCGGCGCTATGCCGACGTCAGCGCCGAGCAGCTGGAGGCCGAGGCCGTGCGGGTCGCCGTGGCCGGCCGCATGATGGCTAAGCGGGTGATGGGCAAGGCCAGCTTCACCCACATCCAGGACATGTCGGGTCGCATCCAGCTCTACCTGCGCAGCGCCGATCTGCCGGAGGGCGTGTACGACGACTTCAAGTCCTGGGACATCGGCGACATCGTCGGCGCCGAAGGGATTCTGATGCGCACCAAGACCGGCGAACTGTCGGTCAAGGTGGAGCGGTTGCGCTTGCTGACCAAGTCGCTGCGGCCGCTGCCGGAGAAGTGGCACGGGATCGCCGACCAGGAGCTGCGCTACCGGCAGCGCTACGTCGATCTCATCGTCACCGAGGAGTCCCGGCGCACCTTCATCCAGCGCAGCAGGATCATCCAGTACATCCGTGATTTTCTTAACGAAAGAGGTTTTCTCGAAGTCGAGACGCCGATGATGCAGCCCATCCCGGGCGGGGCAACAGCGCGGCCTTTCGTCACCCACCATAATGCTCTGGATATGAAGCTGTACCTGCGGGTAGCGCCCGAGCTCTACCTCAAGCGCCTAGTGGTGGGCGGCTTCGAGAAGGTCTACGAAATCAACCGCAATTTCCGCAACGAGGGCGTGTCCACTCGGCATAACCCTGAGTTCACCATGCTGGAGTTCTACCAGGCCTATGCCGACCATCACATGCTGATGGACCTCACCGAGGAGCTGCTGCGCGGCCTGGCGGTGGACATCGTCGGCAGCGAGCGGATCACCTACCAGGGCGAGACCTTCGACTTCGGCAAGCCATTCCAGCGGGTGAGCCTGTTCGACGCCATCCTGCAGTGCAACCCGGACATTGGCCGTGAGGACCTGAGCAGCCTGGAGGCGGCCCGCAAGCTCTGTCAGCGGCTGGAAATCCCCTTCAAGGACGGCGACGGCCTCGGCAAGCTGCAGCTGGAAGTATTCGAGAAGACCACCGAGCATAAGCTGCGCGAGCCGACCTTCGTCATCGACTATCCCAAGGAGGTTTCGCCGCTGGCGCGCTCCAAGGACAGCGATCCTTTCCTCACCGATCGCTTCGAGCTGATCGTCGGTGGGCGCGAGATCGCCAACGGCTTCTCCGAGCTCAACGACCCGGAGGAGCAGGCTGAACGCTTCCGTCAGCAAGCGGCCGAGAAGGCGGCCGGCGACGAGGAGGCGATGTACTACGATGCCGATTACATCCGGGCCCTGGAGTACGGTCTGCCGCCTACCGCCGGCGAGGGCATCGGCATCGACCGGCTGGTGATGCTGCTGACCGACTCGCCCTCCATTCGCGACGTGCTGCTGTTCCCCGCCATGCGGCCCGAGAGCAAGTAGCCAGCGGCCATCTTGAGGAGAAAAAGAAAAGCCTCTGCTCGGGGGCAGAGGCTTTTCTGATTACTCTGCCTGCGGCTCGGGCAGGTAGGGCGGGGCCTCGGCCGTTGCCGCGTGGCCGTCGACCAGCAGTCGTTCGCCAGCCTGGCGGACCTGCAGCACCGCCAGCGCTTCCGTGCCGCCGTCGGGGCCGGGCGCCGCCATCACCAGCTCGCCAGCAAGGCTGCCGTCGACGGTGCGCACGTCGGTCCCCGGCGCCGGCAGCGCCGCGCTTTCCAGCGTCAGCCGGTACATGCGGCGGTTGACGTTGCCGCGGTAGTGCAGCCGGGCGACGATTTCCTGCCCCGGATAGCAGCCCTTGCTGAAGCTGATGCCGTTCAGCAGATCCAGGTTGGCCGCCTGCGGGATGAACTTCTCGACTGCGCCGGGCAGCACCTCGGGCACGCCGGCGCGGATCTTCAGCAGGCGCCAGGCCTGTTCGCCGACCCGCTCCAGTCCGTCTAGGGCTGACCACAGCCGGCCTATGCGTTGCTGCGGGGCGACGATCAGCCCGCGCGGCGTCGCTCCCGGCAGGCGCAACACTAGGGCATCCTCGTGGCTGGTGCCCTCATCGACCTGCTCCGGCAGGCTCAGGCCGAGCGTGGCAAGTCTGGCGGCGACGTTGGGCCCGCTGATGCCCATTGCCGCCCACTGATCGCCGAGATCGGTAAACGTGACTTTGGAGCGTAACACGTAGAGGCGCAGCCGCTTGAGCGTCGACTCCACCAGTCCTGCCGGGAACAGCAGCAGCAAGCTGTCGGCTCGGCGCACCACGCGGAACAGCGCCAGCATGCGTCCCTTGGGGTTGCAGTAGGCCGCCAGGCAGCTGCCATGCTCGGGCAGGGCGCGGATGTCGTTACTCAGCTGGCTGTGGAGGAATTCGGTGGCGTCGGCGCCGCTGACCTCGACGATCGCCAAGGAAGGCAGGGGAGCGATGATGTCGCTGGCCAGCGCTTGGCGGGCTTCGGCGACCGGTTCGGTAAAGGCGGTCAGTTCGTTGTCCTGCCAGCGGGCGCTTGCGCCCTGCAGCAGCTGTTGCCATGGTACAGGCATTCGGTGTCCTCCCTGTGCGATAATGATGCTCGAGAGAGCATGGAGAGAGAGTCGATGGACGAGCAGCACAAGCCGATCGAAAATGAAACCGAAGTCAGCCGTTCAGATACTACCAAAGCCAAGCAGCAGCCTACGCTGCCCAAGGAAATAGGCGGTCGCGACGGTCCGGAGCCGACCCGCTTCGGCGACTGGGAGAAGGACGGCCGCTGTATCGACTTCTGAGGCATTGACAATAACAATCGCGTCTGGCCGGCCGCCCGGAACGCTCTGGCGGACGCTTGCTTGCTGCGACGCAGCATGAGAGCGCGAGGACTCGCCCGCCAGAGTCGCCCGGCGCCGCGGCTGGCTGGACTGCTTGCACCTTGGGGCATGAGAGTTTAGTTTATCGCCCCGTCTAATCGGTCCCAGCGTGGAGCGCAGCAGAAAATGCAGAGCGAAAACAGGCCGCTTTCTCCTCATTTGCAGATCTACAAGCCGCAATGGACTTGGGTTCCATCCATCCTGTACCGCATTAGCGGAGGCGCGCTGGCTGTCGGCAGCCTGCTGCTGGTGTACTGGCTGATCGCGCTTGCCAGCGGGCCGGACGCCTTCGCCACTGCCCAGGGGCTGCTTGGCAGCCTGATCGGCCGCATCATTCTGTTCGGTTTGACCCTCGCCCTTTGCTATCACCTGCTTGGTGGCATCCGCCATCTGTTCTGGGATGCCGGACTGGGCTTCCACGTTCCCACGGCCGAGCGCTGGGCCAAGCTGACCGTGGCCGGCGCGATTGTCCTGGCCGTTCTGATCTGGATCGTCGCTTACGCAGTCAAGGGGGCAGCATGAAATTCCGCTCACCACTCGTCCGCGCCAAGGGGCTGGGGGCCGCCAAATCAGGCGTCGATCACTGGCTTGCGCAGCGCGTAGCGGCCGTTGCTCTGGTGCCGCTCGTCATCTGGTTCGTCATTGGCTTGATCGGCCAAGTGGGCGCCGATTACGAAAGCGTCAAGGCATGGGTGGGCCGGCCGGTCAACGCCGTGCTGCTGATCCTGCTGCTGGGAACGATGTTCCATCACGCGCAACTGGGCATGCAGGTGATCTACGAAGACTACATCCACACCAACTGGCTGAAGATCGCCAGCATCTATCTGACCAAGTTCGCCGCCTATCTCCTGGCCGTCGGCGCCAGTTTCGCGGTGCTGAAAGTTGCCTTGGGGGGCTAAATAATGAGTCGGAGCTACCAGATCATCGATCATACCTATGATGTCGTCGTCGTCGGCGCGGGCGGCGCCGGTTTGCGCGCCACCTTCGGTATGGCGGCCGAGGGGCTGAAGACCGCCTGCATCACCAAGGTGTTCCCGACTCGCTCCCACACGGTGGCGGCGCAGGGGGGGATTTCCGCCGCGCTGGGCAACATGGGTGAGGACGATTGGCGCTGGCACATGTACGACACCGTCAAGGGGTCGGACTGGCTTGGTGACCAGGACGCCATCGAATACATGTGCCGCGAGGCAGTGCCCGCCATCCTGGAGCTGGAGCACTACGGCGTGCCATTCTCCCGCACCGAGGACGGGCGGATCTACCAACGTCCGTTCGGCGGCATGACCACCCACTTCGGTAAGGGCACCGCGCAGCGCACCTGTGCCGCCGCCGACCGCACCGGCCATGCCATTCTGCACACCCTGTACCAGCAGGCGCTGGCGCACAATGCGGAGTTCTTCATCGAGTACTTCGCCATCGACCTGATCATGGATCAGGAGGGCGTCTGCCGTGGCGTCATCGCTCTCAACATGGCCGACGGTACCATCCACCGCTTCCGCGCCCACATTACCTGCCTTGCCACCGGCGGCTATGGACGCGCCTATTTCTCCTGCACCTCGGCGCACACCTGCACCGGCGACGGCAACGGCATGGCGTTGCGCGCCGGCCTGGCCCTGCAGGACATGGAGTTCGTGCAGTTCCATCCCACCGGCATTTACGGCGCGGGCTGCCTGATCACCGAGGGCGTGCGCGGCGAGGGCGGCTACCTCACCAACTCCGAAGGGGAGCGCTTCATGGAGCGCTATGCGCCCAACGCCAAGGATCTCGCCTCGCGCGACGTGGTGGCACGCGCCATGACCATCGAGATCAACGAGGGCCGCGGCGTCGGGCCGCACAAGGACCACATTCACCTGCACCTGGAGCATCTCGGTGCCGACGTGATCAACGAGCGGTTGCCGGGCATTGCCGAGAGCGCCCGGATCTTCGCCGGCGTTGACGTCACCAAGGAACCCATCCCGGTCATTCCGACCGTGCACTACAACATGGGCGGCATCCCGACCAACTACCACGGCGAGGTGGTGCAGCTGAAGAACGGCGATCCGGACCGCGTGGTGCCTGGCCTGATGGCCATCGGCGAGGCTGCCTGCGTGTCGGTGCACGGGGCCAACCGCCTTGGCTCCAACTCGCTGCTGGACCTGGTGGTGTTCGGCCGCGCCGCTGCCAAGCGTGCCTCCCAGATCCTTAGGTCCGAAGGGCGCACCCACAAGCCGCTGCCGCCCGATTCGGCCGATTTGGCGCTGTCCCGGTTGGATCGGCTGCGCCATGCCAAGGGCAGCCTGTCGACGGCCGAGATCCGGCTCGAGATGCAGCGTACCATGCAGACCTATGCCGCTGTGTTCCGCACCGGCAAGACGCTGGAGGAAGGCTGCGCCAAGATGGCCGAGGTATTCGCTTCGTTCGCCGATGTCGGCATCAAGGATCGCAGCCTGATTTGGAACAGCGATCTGATCGAGACCCTGGAGCTGGAGAACCTGTTGGGTTCGGCGGTCACCACCATCAACGCGGCGCTCAACCGCACCGAGAGCCGCGGCGCGCACGCCCGCGAGGACTATCCGGAGCGTGACGACGAGAACTGGATGAAGCACACGCTGACGTGGATGGACGCCGACGGCAAGGTGACCATCGACTACCGGCCGGTGCATACCTTCACGCTGACCGACGAAGTGGAATACATCCCGCCGCAGCCGCGCGTCTATTGATGCGCGGCGCAACGAAACGAGGCGAAAACCAATGGCTCAGATTTCCCTTCCAGCTAATTCGCGAGTAACCGAAGGCAAGACCTACAGCGCTCCGCCCGGTGCGAAGAACATCAAGCGCTTCAAGGTCTACCGCTGGGATCCGGAGTCCGGCCAGAACCCGCGCCTGGATACCTACGAGGTGGACCTGGACACCTGCGGGCCGATGGTGCTCGACGCCCTGATCAAGATTAAGAACGAGATCGACTCGACCTTGACCTTCCGCCGCTCCTGCCGGGAAGGCATCTGCGGCTCCTGTGCCATGAACATCGATGGCACCAACACGCTGGCCTGCACCAAGGCGATCAGCGACATCAAGGGCGACGTCCGGGTTTATCCGCTGCCGCACATGCCGGTGATCAAGGATCTGGTGCCGGATTTGTCGCACTTCTACGCCCAGTACGCCTCCATCCGGCCCTGGCTGCGGACCCAGACGCCTCCGCCGCCGGACCGTGAGCGGCTGCAGTCCCGGGAAGACCGCGCCAAGCTGGACGGTCTGTACGAGTGCATCCTCTGCGCCTGCTGCTCCACCTCCTGCCCCAGCTATTGGTGGAACAGCGACCGTTATCTCGGTCCGGCCATCCTGCTGCAAGCCTATCGCTGGATCGTGGACTCGCGTGACGAGGATACCGGTACCCGCCTGGACGAGCTGGAAGACCCGTTCAAGCTGTACCGCTGCCACACGATCATGAACTGCGCCAAAACATGCCCCAAGGGGCTGAACCCGGCCAAGGCTATCGCTGAGATCAAGAAACTGCTGGTTGAACGGCGCTTCTGAGCAGATGAGCAACATCGACGGTAGGCTGCGCTGGCGCTGCCGGCGCGGCACGCGCGAGCTCGATCTGATCTTGGGAAGCTTCCTGGAATCCAGCTATGGAGGGCTGGATGCCCGCCAGCAGGGATTGTTCGACCGCCTGCTGGATTGCGAGGACGACCGCCTGCAGGACTGGCTGCTCGGCGAGGTGGAGCCGGACGATGCCGGACTTGCGGAAATCGTCGCCATCATTCGCCGGACTCGCTGAGATTCCCTTGCAACGCTCGCGGCTGCTGCTGGCGGCCGCGAGCCTAGTTCATCTCGCGGCGGCGCTGCCGGCGCTGCTGCTGTCCCTGCCTTTTCCGATTCGCGGCACCTGGCTGCTGGCCGTGCTCGCGTCCTGGCTCTGGCGGCTGCTCCAGGATCCTGTCACCGCCATCCGGCCGCTCCCTGACGGCCGCTGGCGGCTGATACTGGGGGAGTGTGATGTCGACGCCGAGCTGCGCAGCTGGTACGTCCACCCTTGGTGCTGCGTCGCGCTATTCCGGGCCGGTTGGCGCTTTCGCCGTGCCGTGGTGGTGCCGCGTTGGTGCCTCGATGGCGAGACTCACCGCCGCCTGCGCGTCGCCTTGCGCAGTAGCACCCTCACTGGGGCTTGACCTCTCAGCCTGAGCAGTCGCCCGGGCCGGGAGACGGGCTTCCCGGAACGCGGGCGCGAGGTACCAGGATGGTGGGCTTGCCATCCAGGGCCGGATCGCGTTCGGGGTGGTCCAGCGTGTAGTGCAGGCCGCGGCTTTCCCGTCGCGCCAGGGCGCTGTCGATGATGAGTTCGGCCACGGTGGCGAGATTGCGCAGCTCGAGCAGATCGCAGGTGATCCGGAAGTTGCCGTAGTACTCCTGGATCTCGTTCTGCAGCAGATCAATGCGCCGCTTGGCGCGCTGCAGCCGCTTGTTAGTGCGAACAATCCCCACATAGTCCCACATGAAGCGGCGCAACTCCTCCCAGTTGTGGCTGACCACCACCTGCTCGTCGGAATCGGTGACGCGGCTTTCGTCCCAGGGAGGCAGGGTGGTCGACAGGGGCGGGGCGCTGCCCTGCGCCACGATGTAAGCGGCCGCGGACTGGGCGAACACCAGGCACTCCAGCAGCGAGTTGCTGGCCAGCCGGTTGGCGCCGTGCAGCCCGGTGCAGGCGACCTCGCCAATGGCGTACAGCCCCGCCAGATCGGTGCAGCCGTGGAGGTCGGTCAGCACGCCGCCGCAAGTGTAGTGGGCGGCCGGGACCACCGGCAGCGGTTCGCGCGTCATGTCGAAACCGAGCTCGAGACAGCGGCGGTAGATGGTGGGGAAGTGGGAGACGATGAACTCGGCCGGGCGATGGCTGATGTCCAGCAGCACATGGTCGATGCCCAGCCGTTTCATCTCGTGATCGATGGCGCGGGCGACGATGTCGCGCGGGGCTAGCTCCGCCCGCGGATCGAAGTCCGGCATGAAGCGGCGGCCATCCGGTAGCAGCAGCAGGCCACCTTCGCCGCGCACCGCTTCGCTGATGAGAAACGATTTGGCCTCGGGGTGGTAAAGACAGGTAGGGTGGAATTGATTGAACTCCATGTTGGCGACCCGGCAGCCAGCACGCCAAGCCATTGCGATGCCGTCGCCGGTCGCGCTGTCGGGATTGCTGGTGTAGAGGTACACCTTGCTGGCGCCCCCGGTGGCAAGCACTACGTGCCGGGCCGCCAAGGTGCGCACCCGTCCGCTGTCCCGATCCAGCGCATACACCCCCAGGCAGCGCTCCGGCGTCCTGCCCAAGCGACTGGCGGTGATCAGATCGATGGCGGCGTGGTATTCGAGGATCTCGACGTTGCCGCGGCGTCGGACCAGGTCGGCCAGGGTGGTTTCCACCGCCTCGCCGGTCGCATCCGCAGCGTGGACGATGCGGCGGTGACTGTGGCCCCCTTCCCGGGTCAGGTGCAGGGTTTCCGTGCCGTTGCCGTCGGCCGCGGTCGAGAAGGCCACTCCCATTCCGATCAGCCAGCGGATGTTTTCTGCCGCTCGCTCGGCCACGAAGCGGGCGACCGCCGGGTCGCTGAGCCCAGCGCCGGCCACCAGCGTGTCCTGCACGTGGGCGTCGATGGAGTCGCCGTCATCGAGGACGGCGGCGATTCCTCCCTGGGCGTACAGGCTGGAGCCTTCCAGCAGTGCCCCCTTAGACAGCAGGGCAATGCGGATGCTCTTGGGCAGACGCAGCGCCAGGCTAAGCCCGGCGACACCGCTGCCGATGATCAGGACGTCGTAACTTGTCGTCTCTCCGCTCATTCGGTTGCGCCTGTCAATGAGGATCAGATAACCTCGATTACCTTTGCTGAGGTTACGGGCAGTAACCCTTTCGGCATGCAGAAATACGAAAAATTCGCCAGGAGTGAGCAAAAACCAACGCACATGACGCCAGCAGAAACCGACGTACTATACCCGCACTTTTTCCGCAGAGGCGAACCTGATTCGTACTCGGATCCATCCAAGCCAAGCAGCAGACGCGGATCGACGCACCATGGCGGATAAGAAGAGCCCGGCCAGGGTGGATCAAGAGCTAGTCAAGCGCGTTCAGGCGGGCGACAAGCGTGCCTTCGATCTGCTGGTGCTCAAGTATCAGAACAGACTGGTGAAACTGATCACCCGCTATGTCCGGGATCCCACCGAAGCCCTGGACGTTGCTCAAGAAACCTTCATCAAGGCCTACCGGGCGTTGCCGAATTTCCGCAACGAGAGCAGCTTCTACACCTGGCTCTACCGTATCGGCGTCAACACGGCCAAGAATCATCTGGTGGCGCAGGGGCGGCGGCCGCCGGAAAGCGACATCGACGCGCAGGATGCGGAACAATATGACTTCGAGTCGAGACTAAAGGATCAGGAGACCCCGGAGGGCGGCGTCGAGCGCGACGAGGTCGCCCGCGCGATTGTCGAGGCAATCGATGAGCTGCCTGAGGATCTTCGTACCGCGATCACCTTGCGCGAGCTCGAAGGACTGAGCTATGAGGAGATCGCTCAAGCGATGGACTGCCCCATAGGCACGGTTCGCTCCCGGATCTTCCGGGCGCGCGAAGCGATCGACAAGAAACTTAGGCCGCTTATTGGGCCAACCGGAAGGTGAGTCGTTATGAGCAACGAGGCATTTGAAACGCAGCTGTCGGCGCTGGTAGACGGAGAGCTGGAGCGAGACGAGCTGGCGTTTTTGCTGCGGCGGCTGAGCCATGACCAGAAAGCGGTCGACCAGTTGGCCAGCTATTTCATGATCAGCGATGCCTTGCGACGGCAATTGCCCGAAGTGATGGATACTCGGCTGGTGGAGCGGGTGCGCGAGGCGCTCGAGCACGAGCCGCCCCTGCAGGCCGAGCCGGCCCTGGCGCGGCGCCTGTTGCGTCCCCTGGCCGGCCTGGGAGTGGCCGCCTCGGTCGCCATGGTGGCCATCACCTACTGGAGCGGTCTGGAGCGCGGCGACGGTGGGCAGTCGGCGGCCGGCTTCGCCGCGACGACCCTGCAGCAGCAGACCCTCCAGACGGGACCGGTCCTGCCGGCCGCCGCACCGCAAAAGCAGCAGTGGGAGCGCCTCGATCCGGCCGTGCAAGTGCGCTTGCAGGGTTATCTCGTCAACCATAGCGAGCATGCCGCCGGCAGCCAACTGGGCGGGATGCTGAACTATGTTCGCATGGCCGGTCAGCAGCAAGCCCGTGAATAAGCGACATAGAACCATCCACATCGGGTTGCTGCTGGGGCTGCTGGGCGGGCTGCTCCAGGCCAGCGCCGCCGCAAGCGAGTCAGCCGTTGGCTGGCTGCAAAAGGTTGCTGAAGCGGCGCGCACCCTTACATACGAAGGCGTCTTCGTCTACCAGCACCAGGGCGCCCTTGAGGCGATGCGGATCTATCATCGCGCCGACGACAGCGGCGTCCACGAGCGCCTGTTTTCCCTCACCGGCACGGCGCGGGAAATCGTCCGCGACAACCAAAAAGTCATGTGCATCCTGCCGGACAGCCGCTCCGTGCTGGTCGACCGCCGTTCCGCCAACAATCCCATTTCCCAGCTGGTTCCCCGCAACGTCGATCTGCTCGCGGCCAGCTACAAGCTGGAAGTGGTCGGCGAAGGACGCGTGGCAGATCGTCCCGTCATCAAGATCGGCATCGATCCCAAGGATCATTACCGCTTCGGCTACCGTCTCTGGATAGACCGGCAGTCGGGGCTGCTGCTGCAGGCCGACGTGTTCGACGGGAACGGCACCGCCATCGAGCAGCTGATGTTCACCGAGCTGCGCGTGCCGACTAGCATTCCGGATGATATGCTGAAGCCGCAGATGCCCACCGATGGCTATACCTGGTATCGCGAGCAGCCTCTGCCGGCGCCGACCGGTGCGGCATCCAAGTGGAAGCTGGGCGATCTGCCGCCCGGCTTCGAGCTGGTCGCCCACGAGCTGAGACGGGTGCCGGGCCGCGACGGGGTCGTCGAGCACTTGCTGTTCTCGGATGGTTTGGCCAATGTCTCGGTCTATATCGAGAAGGGTGAGCTCGGCCAGGCCTTCCGGGGGCACTCGGCGATGGGGGCGGTCAGGGCGTATGGACGGCTGCTGGACGACCATACCCAGATTACGGTGGTGGGCGAGGTGCCTGCCGTCACCGTCGAGCGTATTGGCGAGGGCATCGCAGCGGCGGATTGAGGCGCGAATGCCGAAGCAAACAGTCATCGAGGGGATGAGCATGCGCAAAGCGAGGGGGGGAATCGGGCTTCGGTTCGCGTTCCTTGTACTGTTGGTGCTGACGGCTTCGCCGGCGCTGGCCCTGCGGCAGGGCTTGCCCGACTTCACCACCCTGGTCAAGGAGAACAGCCCGGCCGTCGTCAATATCAGCACGACCCAGAAGGTCAGCTCATCCATGGCCGACCTGCCGGGCCTGGAGCGACTGCCGCGCCTGCCGCCGGACCATCCGCTGCGAGACTTCCTCGACCGCTTCCGCGGCGGCCCGGAAATGCCGCCGGAGAGCTTCGACACTCAGTCGCTGGGTTCCGGCTTCATCATTTCCCCGGATGGCTACATCCTCACCAACTATCACGTGGTGCGCAACGCCGACGAGATCGTCGTGCGCTTGAGCGACCGGCGCGAGTTCATCGCCAGTGTGGTCGGTTACGACGAGCGCAGCGATTTGGCGTTGATCCGCATTGATGCGCAGGATCTGCCGACAGTCCGCTTCGGCAGGTCCGCCGATCTCGAGGTTGGCGAGTGGGTGCTGGCCATTGGTTCGCCGTTCGGCTTCGAACACTCGGCGACCGCTGGCATCGTCAGCGCCAAGGGGCGCAGCCTGCCGCGCGAAAACTACGTCCCTTTCATCCAAACCGCCGTTGCCATCAACCCGGGCAACTCCGGCGGGCCGCTGTTCAATCTCGACGGCGAGGTGGTCGGCATCAATTCACAGATCTACAGCCGCACCGGTGGCTTCATGGGCCTGTCCTTCGCCATTCCCATCGAGCTGGCCCTGGACGTGGTGGAACAGCTCAAGACCACCGGCCGGGTCACCCGCGGCTGGCTGGGCGTCCTGATCCAGGATGTCACCCGCGATTTGGCCGAGTCCTTCGGCATGAGCCGCCCCACCGGCGCCTTGGTGGCGCAGGTGATGCCGGACAGCCCGGCAGCTGCCGGCGGCATCCAGGTTGGCGACGTGATCGTGCGCTACGATGGCGAGGAAATCGACACTTCCGCCAAGCTGCCGCCGCTGGTCGGGCGCAGCCGCATCGGCGAGGTGGTCGAGGTCGTGGTAATGCGGGACGGCAAGGAGCAGACGCTGCAGGTTACCATCGCCGAGCTGCCGGAGGATGAGCTGGAAGCGGCGGAAGCCGAGCCCAGACAACCCAAAGCGCCGGCCACCAGTCGCCGGATGCTGGGCATTACCGTCGATCGCCTTAACGACGAGCAGCGGGAAATGCTGGGCGTCGAGGACGGTGTGCTGGTCACCGAGGTCGGCGCCGGGCCTGGCCGCGAGGCGGGCTTGAGCCGCGGCGATGTCATCAGTGCCATTGACGGCCAGCCGGTGCGTTCGCCCGAGGAGCTGCAGCGGGTGGTGGCTGGCCTGCCGGCCGGCAAATCAGTGCCTCTCTTGATCGTGCGCGACGGCAGTCCGCGCTTCCTGGCGCTGCGCATACCGAACCGCTAGCGGCCGCGGCGACGGCATCAGGCGCGCCAATGCGCGACTTTTGCCGCCGTCCTGCTAGAATGGGCGCGCCTTTCCTGGCGGAAAGGCGCGTTATGCATGTTGCTGGCCGCGCACCTTGAGTTTTGTGGATCGCATGGATCGAATCCGAAATTTTTCCATCATCGCTCACATCGATCATGGTAAGTCGACGCTGGCTGATCGGCTGATCCAGCACTGCGGCGGTCTCTCCGACCGGGAGATGGCCGAGCAGGTGCTGGACTCCATGGATCTGGAGCGTGAGCGAGGCATCACCATCAAGGCCCAGAGCGTGACCCTGAATTACAAGGCGCGTGACGGCCACACCTACATGCTCAACCTGATCGACACCCCGGGCCACGTCGATTTCTCCTACGAGGTCTCGCGCTCGCTGGCTGCCTGCGAGGGGGCGCTGTTGGTCGTCGACGCCTCGCAAGGGGTCGAGGCCCAGAGCGTGGCTAATTGTTACACCGCGGTTGACCAGGGGCTGGAAGTCCTGCCGGTGTTGAACAAGATAGACCTGCCGTCGGCCGACCCCGAGCGGGTCATCGAGCAGATCGAGGAGGTCATCGGACTGGACGCCAGCAATGCCCTGCGCATCTCAGCCAAAACCGGTGAAGGCATTCCGGAGCTGCTCGAACTGCTGGTGTCCGCCATTCCGCCGCCCCAGGGGGATCCCGAGGCGCCCCTCAAGGCGCTCATCATCGACTCCTGGTTCGACAACTACCTGGGCGTCGTCTCGCTGGTGCGCATCTTCGATGGCGTGCTGCGCAAGGGGGACAAGATTCGGGTCATGTCCACCGGACGCGACTACCAGGTCGACCAGGTCGGCATCTTCACACCCAAGCAGACCCAGACCGAGGAACTGACGGCGGGGCAGGTCGGTTTCGTGATCGCCGGCATCAAGGACATCGACGGAGCGCCGGTGGGCGATACCCTGACCCACAGTAATCGCATGGCCGCCGAGCCGGTGCCCGGCTTCAAGCAAGCTCAGCCGCGGGTGTTCGCCGGCTTCTTCCCGGTCAACTCCGACGACTATGAGAACCTGCGCGAGGCGTTGCAGAAGCTGCGTCTCAACGACGCCTCGCTGCATTTCGAGCCCGAGACGTCACAGGCGCTGGGCTTCGGCTTCCGCTGCGGTTTCCTCGGCATGCTGCACATGGAGATTATCCAGGAGCGGCTGGAGCGGGAGTACGATATCGACCTGATCACCACCGCGCCCACCGTGGTGTTCGAGGTGGAGACCACCCAGCAGGAGGTGCTGCACATCTCCAACCCGGCCAACCTGCCGCCGGTGAACAAGATCGCGGAAATCCGCGAGCCTATCATCCAGGCCAACATTCTGGTGCCGCAGGATTACGTCGGCAACGTCATCACGCTGTGCGTGGAGAAACGCGGGGTGCAGAAGGACATGCGCTACCTCGGCAGCCAGGTGTCGCTCACCTGGGAGCTGCCCCTGAGCGAGGTGGTGCTCGATTTCTTCGATCGGCTCAAGTCCGTCAGCCGTGGCTATGCCTCCTTCGACTACGAGTTCCTGCGCTTCCAGCCAGCCAAGCTGGTCAAGCTGGATGTGCTCATCAACGGCGAGCGGGTGGACGCGCTGTCCATCATCGTCCATCGGGACAACGCCCAGGCGCGTGGCCGCGAGCTGGTTGAGCGGCTCAAGGATCTAATCCCCCGGCAGATGTTCGAGGTGGCCATCCAGGCCGCCATCGGCAGCCAAATCATCGCCCGCTCCACGGTCAAGGCGCTGCGTAAGAACGTCACGGCCAAATGCTACGGCGGCGACATCAGCCGCAAGAAAAAGCTGCTGGAGCGGCAGAAGGAAGGCAAGAAGCGCATGAAGCAGGTCGGCCGGGTCGAAATTCCGCAAGAGGCTTTCCTCGCGGTCCTGCAAGTCGATAACAACAAGTAGACAGCAACACGGAACGGCGTGGGATGGGTGTGGACTTCGAGCTATTGCTGGTCATTTTGACCCTGGTGACGGGCCTGGTTTGGGGATGGGACAAATGGCGGCGACGCGGTCAGCGGCACGTGGCCACCGAGGAGCCTCCAAGGGGGCTGGCGTGGTGGGTCGATCTGGCTAGCTCGCTGTTCCCGGTCATCCTCGCCGTGGTGGTCGTGCGCTCCTTCATCGTCGAGCCGTTTCGGATCCCGTCCGGCTCAATGATTCCGACCCTCTACAACGGCGATTTCATTCTGGTCAACAAGTTCAGCTACGGCATCCGCTTGCCGGTGCTGCACAAGGAGATCATCAGCACCGGCAAGCCGCAGCGGGGCGACGTGATGGTGTTCCGGTACCCGCTCAATCCTTCCCAGGACTATATCAAGCGGGTCATCGGCCTGCCGGGGGACCACATCGTCTATCACGACAAGCAGCTGTACATCAACGGCGAGCCCATCGAGCAGCTCGAGCTGGGGCCCTATCGGGGGCCGGAACAGGCTCCGGACGCGGTGTTGCGCCGCGAGCTGCTGTTCGACACGCCGCACCCGATTGTCGTCCATCGCAATAGCACCGACCGCAGTTTCAGCTATGTCGTGCCGGAGGGCAGCTATTTCGTTATGGGTGATAATCGCGATCGGAGCAGCGATAGCCGCTTTTGGGGGCCGGTACCGGCGGAAAACCTGGTGGGCAAGGCGTTTCTGATCTGGATGAGCTGGAACCCGGATGAGTTCGGCATCAACTGGGAACGCATCGGCAATCGGATTCGCTAAACACAACGACTCCAGGGGGGGAGTATGCGTCGTCAACGTGGTGTTAGCTTGATTGGCTGGCTGATCGTCCTGATTTTTGTCGGCCTGGTCGCCTTGATCGCCATCCGCGTGGTGCCCGTCTATGTCGAAGCCTTCACGGTGCGTTCCATCCTGCAGAGCCTGCAGGACGAGCGCAGCCTTGCCGGCGCGGACCGCAACGCCGTCTGGCGCACGCTGCAGAAACGATTCGAGATAAATGACGTAAAATCGGTTGGGCGCGACAATATCAGCGTCCAGGCCGTCAGCGGCGGAACCCAGGTCACCGTCAGCTACGAAACGCGTTTCCCGCTGATCGCCAACATCGACGGAATTGCAAGTTTTACCATCAGAGCGACGATCCGACATTGAGCCAGGACCTCGACAAGCTGCAAGCCAGCCTAGGCTATCAATTCAGCAATCAAGATCTGCTGATCGAGGCGCTGACCCATCGCAGCGCCCAAGGTCGCAACAACGAGCGTCTGGAGTTTCTTGGCGATAGCGCGCTCAATTTCGTCATCGCCGACGAGCTGTTCCGTCGCTGCCCGCAGGAAAGCGAGGGCGTGCTCAGCCGCTTGCGCGCCAACCTGGTCAACCGCGGCAGCCTGGCCGAGTTAGCGCGCGCGCTGCAGCTGGGAGAGTACCTGCGACTTGGCAGCGGCGAGATCAAGAGCGGCGGTCACCGCCGCGAATCGATACTGGCCGACAGCCTGGAGGCTATCATCGGTGCGGTCTATCTCGACGGCGGCTTTGTGGCCTGCCGCGAGCTGGTTCTGCGCCTTTACGAGAACCGCCTGCAGCAGCTGCCTTCGGTGGCCGAGCTCAAGGATGCCAAGACCCGCCTGCAGGAATATCTGCAGGGTCTGCGCAAGCCGCTGCCAGTGTACGAGGTCCTGGAAGTGAGCGGCAAGGCGCACGACCAGCTGTTCCGCGTCGAGTGCACGGTATTGGATGCCGGCCTGCATACCGAAGGCGAGGGCAGCAGCCGGCGGCAGGCGGAGCAGATCGCGGCTGAGGCCATGCTGGCCCTGCTGATGCAGGGCAAGAGCAACAAATGACCATGAGCAACGAAACGGAATTCCGGGCAGGCTTCGTCGCCCTTGCCGGTCGCCCCAACGTCGGCAAGTCGACTCTGCTGAATCACATGGTCGGCGAAAAGGTCGCTATCGTCTCGTCCAAGCCGCAGACCACCCGCCACCGCATCCTCGGCGTGCGGCATCTGCCCGATGCCCAGATCATCTTCGTGGACACGCCGGGCATGCATGCGCGGACGCCGCGGGAGATGAATCGTTACCTCAACCGCACCGCCAGTAGCGCGCTGGCGGACGTGGACGTGATCGTGTTCATGGCCGAAGGCCTGCGCTGGACCGATGACGACGAGCTGGCGCTGGAGCGGGCCAAGCAGGCCGGACCGCCGCTGCTGCTGGTGGTCAACAAGGTCGACCGCATTGGCGACAAGCGGCTGCTGCTGCCGCACCTGGCAGAGCTCGCCAAGAAGGCGGACTTCGTCGAGCTGATTCCGCTTTCGGTCCATCGCCAGCTTAACATCGACGCGCTGGAGCAGGCGCTGCTCAAGCTGCTGCCCCCATCGCCGCCGCTGTTCCCGCGCGATCAGGTGACCGACCGCAGTGACCGCTTCCGCGCCGCGGAGCTGGTACGCGAGCAGCTGATGCGGACCCTAGGGCAGGAGGTGCCGTACGCGACCACGGTTGAAATCGAGGCCTTCGAAGCCAAGGAGAAGCTGGTCAGGGTCTCCGCCGTGATCTGGGTCGAGCGACAGGGCCAGAAGGCCATTGTCATTGGTCGCGACGGCCGCCAGCTCAAGCGCATTGGGCAGGCGGCACGACTGGAAATGGAGCGCCTGTTCGGACGCAAGGTCTATCTGCAGCTATGGGTCAAGGTCAGGGAGGACTGGTCTGACGATACCCGGGCGTTGCGCACCCTGGGCTATGACGAGTAACGAGGAGGACCGCCGGCCACCGGCATGGAACAGTGGCGCCATCAGCTAGAGCCCGGCTATCTGCTGCATCAGCGTCCCTACCGCGACGCTGATGCGATCCTGGATGTCTTCAGCCGCGAGCACGGCCGGCTCGGGCTTGTCGCCAGGGGTGTGCGCAGCGGCCGTTCGCGCCGCGCCGGCGTGCTGCAGCCGTTCACCGAGCTGCTGCTTTCCTGGACCATGCGCGGCGAGCTGGGCTCTCTGCAGGAGGTGGAGACTGCCGAGGCGCCGCTGCAGCTTTCCGGCACCGCTATGATCAGCGGTTTCTATGTGAACGAGCTGCTGGCGCGCCTGCTGCGGCGGGAGGATCCCCACCCTGGCCTTTACGACGACTACCGCCAGACGTTGCTGCTGCTGGCGCAAGGAGCCGACGAGACCTACGTGCTGCGGGTGTTCGAGAAGCGCCTGCTGGAGCATCTCGGCTACGGCCTGTTGCTGGAGCATGATGTCGACGGCCATGCCATCGATCCGCAAGCGCGCTATGCCTACCTGCCGGAATCCGGGCCGCAGCTGGCTCCGGCGGCACAGGCTGGTACGCTGCCCGGCGCCGCTTTGCTGGCCTTGGCCCAGGAAACGCCTCAGCTCGTCGAGCACGGCCGTGAGCTGCGCGACCTGCTGCGCCGTGCGCTCGCCCCCCACCTGGGGGACCGCCCGTTGAAGAGCAGGGAACTGTACCGACAATTCATCCGACGATCTTGAGGGGGGTACATGCAAGCTTCTTACAATCCGATCGCTCTCGGACTCAACATCGACCACGTGGCGACCCTGCGCCAGGCGCGCGGCACCCGCTACCCCGATCCCATCGCCGCCGCGCTGCAGGCGGAGATGGCCGGGGCCGATCTCATCACTCTGCACCTGCGGGAGGATCGCCGCCATATCCAGGACCGGGACGTGGAGGTGCTGCGCGGCTTGCTGCAGACGCGCATGAACCTGGAAATGGCAATCACCGACGAGATGCTGGCGATCGCCAAGCGCGTTCGACCGCAAGACTGCTGCCTGGTGCCGGAGCGGCGTGAGGAATTGACCACCGAGGGCGGGCTAGACGTCGCCGGCCAGCTCGACCGTGTGCGCGAGGCGGTGGCCGAGCTGACCGCAGCGGGCATTCGGGTGTCGCTGTTCGTTGATCCGGAACTGCCGCAGCTCGACGCAGCCAAGGCCGCCGGCGCCACCGTGGTCGAGCTGCACACCGGCTGCTACGCCGAGGCCGAAGAGCGGGCGGCGGGGGAAGCCGAGCTGGAGCG
This sequence comes from Lysobacteraceae bacterium, assembly GCA_012523465.1. Taxonomy (GTDB): domain Bacteria; phylum Pseudomonadota; class Gammaproteobacteria; order Nitrococcales; family AK92; genus JAAYIK01. Next base: position 40,681 of record JAAYIK010000013.1, read on the forward strand.
GTTGCGCATCGCCGCCCGTCATGCCCATGAGATAGGGTTGACCGTGCACGCCGGCCACGGCCTGCACTACCACAACGTGCAGCCGGTCGCCGCCATTCCCGAGATCGTCGAGCTCAACATCGGGCATGCCATCATCAGCCGCGCCGTGTTTACCGGTCTCAGCGAGGCGGTGCGGGAGATGAAGCGCTTGATGGTCGAGGCGCGTCGGTGAGCATCGCAGGCATCGGCACCGACCTGGTGGAAATCGCGCGCCTGGCTGCTGCCCTGGAGCGGTACGGCGAGCGTTTCGGGGACCGGATCCTGGGACCCGAGGAACGCGCCGAGTGGCGTCGCTGCGGCCGCTCGCCGCGCTTTCTGGCCAAGCGCTTCGCCGCCAAGGAGGCGGCGGCAAAGGCCCTGGGAACAGGGTTCCGCAACGGCGTCCGCTTCGCCGACATTGAAGTGGTGCACGATGCCCTCGGCAAGCCCGGCCTGCGATTCTCCGCTGCCGCGGCCCGGCGGGCCAGCGAGCTGAGAGTGGTGCGCAGTGAGCTGAGCATCAGTGACGAGCGCGCCTATGCGCTAGCGTTCGTCGTGCTGATCAGGGAGGGTTGACCGCCTTTCCGGGAGCGGCGAGTCGGCCGCGTGGGCGGCTGGCCCGTCGCTGAGCCGGTCGATCTCAGCCAGCACGGCCGCAACCAGCGGCTCAAGGGCGGCCGGGTCATCGGTTCCAACAGCTTGCTCCAGGTTGGCGCAGGCGGCTTTCAAGGTATCCAGCCGACACACCGCGGCGGCGCCGTGCAGCTTGTGCACGCGGTTGCGCAGCGCGGCATGATCCATGGCCGCCGCGGCCGCAACGATGGCTGCTCGATGCTCGGGCAGCTCGCTTAGCAGCAACTCCAGCAATTCCGCGCCGAGGGTGGCGGTGGCGGGCTGGCCGGCGGTCGGCCTGGTTGCTGGCCCGGGTTGTCCGGCGAGGCCGGGCAGGCTTTGCAGGGCGCGGATTACCTGCGCCTCGGAGATCGGCTTGATCAGGCAGTCGTCCATGCCGGCGGCTAGCAGTCTTTCCTTCTCGCCCGGCATGGCGTTGGCGGTCAGTGCGACGATGCGTGGCCGGCGTTCCCCCGCCCACCCCTGGATGATCTTGCGAGCGGCGGTTTCGCCGCTCATGGTTGGCATCTGAATGTCCATGAAGATTAGGTCCGGCTCGGCTTCGACGGCGAGCCGCACGGCCTGCGGACCGTCCTCCGCTTCCAGCACCTGCACGCCCTGCTGGCGGAGGATCGTGGTGATGAGCTTGCGGTTGATCTGATTGTCGTCCACTACCAGCACGGTCGGTGCCTGGGGCGCTGCCGGCCGCGCTGGCACCGGTCGCGACTCGGCGGGCGCGACCGGCACGTTCCCCAGTACCAGCCGGCAGAGCTCGCGGTAGAGGGTCTGCCGGCGCACTGCCTTGGGCACGGTGGCACGGGCGCCCAGCTGGTGCAGGGCACGCAGCTCGTTGCGATCGACTGTGCTGGCCATGACCAGGATGGGCACGCTGCCGCCGAGACGGGGAGCGAGGGCGTGGAAGGTGCGGGCGTTGAGATCAGCCCTGGACAGGCAAATGATGGCGGCGTCCAGGGGTTCGCTCGTGATGTGATTTACCAGCTCGGTCTGATCCGAGGGTTCCACCAGCTCGACTTGCCAGCTGCTCAGCGTGTGGCGTATCGCCAGCCGTGACAGCGGCTCCTCTTCGTAGAGCAGTATGCGGCGTCCGTTGAGCGCGGATTCACGCCCTTCCGACAGCTTGTTCTGGCCCCCACGCTGCCTGCCGCAGCGCAGGGTGAACCAGAAGGTGGCGCCTTGACCGAGCTCGCTCTCGACCCCGATGGTACCGCCCATCTGCTCGACCAGCTTGCGCGAGATCACCAACCCCAGCCCGGCGCCGCCATAGCGACGGGTGGCCGAGGTGTCGGCTTGGCCGAAAGCGCGGAACAGCTTCTCCTGGTCGCTCTTGCTCAGCCCTATACCGGTGTCGGTGACCGTGATGCGCAGCAGCACGTCCTGCTCGCTGTCGGATTCCAGCATGACCCGGATCACCACCCGGCCGGAGGGCGTGAACTTGATGGCGTTGTGCACCAGGTTGGTGATGATCTGGCGGACGCGGACCGGGTCGCCGTACAGCTGGCAAGGCACGTCCGAGTACACCAGCAGGATCAGCTCCAGGCCCTTGCTGTAGGCGGCGGGCGCCAGCAGCGAGAGCACTTCCTCCACGCAGTCGCGCAGGTCGAAAGCGACGTTGTCGATGGCGAGCTTGCCGGCTTCGATGCGGGTGAAATCGAGAATGTCGTTGACGATGGCGAGCAGGCTGGCGCTGGACTCCTTGATGGTGTTGACGTAGTCGCGCTGCTCGTCATCGAGCTGGGTGTGGGAGAGCAGGTCGGCGAAGCCGAGGATGCCGTTGATGGGGGTGCGGATTTCATGGCTCATGTTGGCCAGGAACTCCGATTTCACCTTGCTGGCCTCCAGGGCCCGCTTGCGGGCCAGGTCCAGCTCCACGTTCTGGATCTCGACAGCCTCGAGGGTCTGGCGCAGCTCGGAGGTGATTTGCTCTACTTTTTGCTGCAACTCGCGCTGGCCGTGCTGGATGGCGCCGCCCATTTCCGCCAGCGCCAGCGCCAGGCGATGCAGGTCGCCGGGAACCGGTGCGCTCAGCCGGGCGTCCAACCGCCCGGCAGCGTATTCGGCGATCAGTCGCTGCAGCCGCCGCAAGGCTCGCTGGGCGCCGGCGGCCAGCAGCGCGGCCGCAGCGATCCCGCCCAGGGCGATCAGGGCGGTGACGAGCAGCGCCAGGCGCACCTCCTGCAGCCAAGGCTGGAGCAGGGGTGCGGGGGCTAGGGTGACCGTGGTCCAGCCGAGCGGCTCCGCGCCTGGCTGAGCGGGGATGGGAAGGCGCAGCGCGAGCGGTAGCTCGGGCCCGGCGAACAGCCGGAACAGCTGCAGCGCGGCGTCAGTCGCGGCGTCACTGACCGGATCGCGCTGCAGGCGGACAATGGTGCCTTCGGCAGGGGTGCTGAAGCTGACGGCAGCGACGTCCGGCTCCTGCAGCAGGCCGGCAGCCTGTTCCCTGAGTGCGGCCAGATCGCCCCGGCGAAGTGGCTCCCGGGCGGTTTCCTGCAGCGATGCGGCCAGGGCGGCGGCACGCTGGCGCATTCCCGCCAGGATCTGGTCGGTCCATTGCGGAATCAGCAGGGCAAGCTGCAGCGCCAGCAGCAGCAAGGCTGGCAGCAGGGCGGCGAGGAACAGGCGGCTACGGATGCTCATGCAGTTCTGGTGTCTGCTGCCAGCGCGGCAATCTCAGCAAGGGGAGCGGTCGGCTAGGCCGCCGCACCAAGCGATGCGGGCGAGACTCATGTTCCGATTGTAGCGAATGGTGGCGGCGCTGCTAAGGCCACCGGGCGAGCGCGCGGCATGCCGCGGAGCTTTCTTTCATACCGTGGTTTTCATTAAACTTAGGTGATGGACTATCCAACGATCGAAGACTTTGTCGGCAACACCCCGCTGGTGCGCCTGCAGCGCCTCGGGGGCAATACCTCCAACACCATCCTGCTGAAGCTGGAGGGCAACAACCCGGCCGGCTCGGTCAAGGACAGGCCGGCGCTCAGCATGATCCGCCGTGCGGAAGAGCGCGGCGAGATCAAGCCCGGCGACACCCTGATCGAGGCAACCAGCGGCAATACCGGCATCGCCCTGGCGATGGCGGCCGCCATTCGCGGCTACCGCATGATCCTGATCATGCCAGAAAACATGACCGTGGAGCGCCGCGCGGCGATGCGCGCCTATGGCGCCGAGATCATCCTGGTGCCTCAAAGCGGCGGGATGGAAGCGGCCCGCGACCTGGCCCTGCAGATGCAAGCGGAAGGCAAAGGCAAGGTGCTGGACCAGTTCGCCAACCCCGACAACCCGCTGGCGCATTATGAGACCACCGGGGAGGAGATTTGGCGCGACACCCGCGGGCAGGTGACCCACGTGGTCAGCTCCATGGGCACGACCGGCACCATCATGGGCGTCTCCCGGGTCCTGAAGGAAAAGAACCCGAACATCCAGATCGTCGGCGTGCAGCCGGATGCTGACTCCAGCATTCCCGGGATCCGCCGCTGGCCGCCGGCCTATCTGCCCAAAATCTACGATCCCTCCCGGGTCGATCGCATCATCGACGTCTCCCAAGAGGAGGCCGAGCGCACGACACGGGAACTGGCCGCTCGCGAAGGCATACTGGCCGGGCCTTCCTCGGGTGGCGCGCTGGCGGCGGCGCTACGCCTTTCCGCCGAAGTCGAGAATGCCACCATCGTCTCCATCGTCTGTGATCGTGGCGACCGCTACCTGTCCAGCGGCCTGTTCTCTGCCTGATTGACATACCAAGAAACCTTTGCCGTGCTGCCGAACAACGTTTTCGTGTTCGATATCGAGACTGTGCCCGATGTTGACGGCGGCCGGCGCCTCTATGGCCTGGACGGGCTGAACGATGCCGAGGTCGGCCGGGCCCTGCTGGCCATGCGCCGGCAGCAGGCCGGCACCGAATTCCAGCAGCTGCATCTGCAGCGCATTGTCACCATTTCCATCGCCGCCCGCATGGGCGATCGCTTCCGCGTATGGTCGCTGACCGAGCCGGAGTGCAGCGAAGCGGAAATCATCACCCGCTTCTACGACGGAATCGAGCGCTATACGCCGCAGCTGGTGTCCTGGAACGGCTACGGCTTTGACCTGCCGGTGCTGCACTACCGTGCCCTGATTCACGGGATCAGTGCACCCCGCTACTGGGAGAGCGGCAACAATGACCAGAGCTTTCGCTGGAACAACTATCTCAGCCGCTTTCACGAGCGCCATCTCGACCTGATGGACGTGCTTGCCGCCTACCAGGCCCGGGCCGCAGTGCCACTGGACGAGCTGGCCACGCTCTGCGGTCTGCCCGGGAAGATGGGCATGAGCGGGGACAAGGTCTGGGACTGCGTGCTGGCCGGCGACTACAGGCGAGTCAGCAACTACTGCGAAAACGACGTGCTCAATACCTATCTGATGTATCTACGCTTCGAGCTCATGCGAGGCCGCATCGATCGGCCGCAGTATCAAATCGAGCAGCGGCGGGTTCGCGAGTGCCTGGAGGCGGCCGACCAGCCGCATCTGCAGGAGTTTCTCGCGGCCTGGCCCGAAGAGGGGGTGTAGACGGTGACGTCGAGAAAGCGGCAGCCTGGGTCGCAGCGGCTGGCCGAAGCCGACATCGCCGCGCTCAGCCCCGAAGGGCGGGGCGTGGCCCACGTCGACGGCCAGACCGTCTTCGTATGGGGCGCTCTGCCCGGCGAACGGGTCCTGTTCCGCCCGCTGCGCCGCCGCCGTGGCATCGTCGAGGCCGAAGTGGTGGAGGTGCTGCAGCCATCGCCGGATCGGATCGAGCCGGCCTGCCGTCATTTCGGTGTCTGCGGCGGCTGCAGTCTCCAGCACGTCTCGCCACAGCGGCAGCGCCGGCTGAAAAGCGACATGCTGCGAACCCAGTTCGAGCGCATTGGTAAGGTCGAGCCGGAGGAGTGGCTGCCGCCGCTGCACGGCGAGGCCTGGGGCTATCGTCGCAAGGCCCGCCTGGGCGTCAAGCTGGTGGCGAAGAAGGGCGGCGTGCTGGTCGGCTTTCGCGAGCGCAGCAGCAGCCTGATCGCGCCGCTCGAGCGCTGCGAGGTGTTGGATCCCCGCGTCGGCCACATCCTGCCACAGCTGGCCGAGCTGGTGGAGGGACTGTCGGTGCCGCGGCAGCTGCCACAGATCGAGGTCGCTATCGGCGACAATGCTGTGGGCCTGGTTTTCCGCCATTTGGCTCCGCTAACCCATGGCGACCACGAGAAGCTGGCGACGTTCGGTCGCCAGCACGGCTTCCAGATCTATCTGCAGCCAGGCGACGAGAGCACGGTGCACCTGTTGTGGCCGGAGCAAGGCGAGCTTACCTATCGGCTGCCGGATTTCGACGTCGAGCTGGCGTTTCGCCCCACCGACTTCACCCAGGTTAACGCCGAGATCAACCGCCTCATGGTGAGCCGGGCAGTCGAGCTGCTCGACCCGCAACCGCAGGAGGCCGTGCTCGATCTGTTCTGTGGGCTGGGCAATTTCACCTTGCCGCTGGCGCGCCGAGCAGCGCGGGCGGTGGGCGTGGAGGGCGAGCCGGGACTGGTGGAGCGCGCCCACGCCAACGCCCGCCGCAACGGCCTAGACAATTGCGAATTCCATGTCGCCGACCTCAGCCGGGACATCAGCGGCCTACCCTGGATGCAGCGGCGCTACGACAAACTGCTGCTGGATCCGGCCCGTTCCGGCGCGGCCGAGGCGGTGCCGCACATCGCCCGCCTTGGCGCCGGGCGCATCGTCTATGTCTCCTGCAATCCGGCTACCCTGGCGCGCGATGCCGGCATGCTGGTTCATGACCATGGCTACCGTCTGCGCGCGGCCGGCATCATCGACATGTTTCCCAACACCGCCCACGTCGAGAGCATCGCGGTCTTCGAGCAGGGCTGAGCAGGCAGGTTTGACTCTGGGCAAGCTCTGTAGCCGAACCCGGGTACGGCCCTAGCTTGTCATTCGCGCGGCCGACCTCTGTTATCGTCACGTGGCGAGACGACGGATCGTCTCGGCTTTCTAACAGCAATAACGAGAAGGACTTCCCCTCATGCGCGACAAGATCCTGCGTGCGTCGTTCGTCCTGTGGCTGGCGCTGGTGTTGACTGCTTGTGGCAGTGGCAGCGACTCGTCGGCGGTCGGGCCTGGCAGAGTGCCTGGCGCGGGCCCTGGCGACCCCGGTAGCCCCACCGGCACTGTTCCTGACGACGATGATGGCGAGGCGCCGCCCGGCCCTGATCTGTCCGGTCTCTACCATGGCTGGGGCCTCATGCCGGCGCGGCTTGATGGGCGCCTGAGTTTCGATCCCGCTGCCGCGCCGGCGGTGGCCCCTGGTTACCTGCTGCTGGGCTCGCTGCAGCTGGTGACCGACATACGTCTGAACATGCAAAACTTTGAATGGTCGCTCAGGGAGCTGGTCCGGCGCGCGGTCGCGGAAGGGGGCGTGCTGCAGGAGGAGCTGTCACCATACCGGGTCAGCTGCGATCTGCGGGAACCGGCCACGGACGAGGGGTATCCCGGCATCGGCTATGCCCTGATCCACTATCGGCAAGACTACGCTGATGGCCGTCTGGACGAAGGAGAGGAGGTCGTCTTTACCCTCGAAGGCTGCCAGCCTGCGGGCGGCATGCAGGCCATGAGCTCCGAGCTGCCGCTGCATTTGATCTACGGCGAGCAGCGCTACCGGTTCTCCGGACTTGCCTTGAGCTCTTATGACGGCATGCGTCTGGACAGCAGCGGATGGTTGACCCGGCGCGATCTGGAAGAAGCGCACCGTTACAGTGAGCAGACCCCGCGCTGCGCCGAGATGGTGCTCGTCAACCAGGGGCCAGACGGCGCGCCCAGCGAGTTGGCCATCGTCCAGACTGGCGCCGAGGCGCCGTTGCGGATCCGCTTTTGGCATGATGGTGTTCAGGTGCGTCCAGGCAGCATCGAGACCTTCGTCGAACCGGCCCATCCCGCGCTGACCTTCCTTCCCATCGAAGCGATCCATGTTCATTTCGATCCGGGCGCGCTGGGCGATCCCGCCCTGGCTGGCACCTATGTGCTGCGCATGCAAGAGACGACCGGTCTGGCTCTGCAATACAACCACGGTTCCTTTGCGACTAGCCCGTTCAGGCTGTTCGGCGGAGGGTTCAGCGTGGAGACGCCGGATGGCGTGGTGTATCGCTATCGGGTCGCTGCCGACCCCGCTTATGTCGAGGTCTGGCAAGGCGAGGGCACTGCCGGCGAATACCTTGGCACGGTGGCGCAGGCACTGCTGGCCCAGCGGCTCAAGCTGGTGGCGCCGTTGCCCTGAGAAGGAAGCGGCTCAATCCAGTGCCTGCACCCGCAGCCACAAGCTGCCCGCCTGCTCGCTGGCGGCCTGGCTGCGGTAGATGACGCCGCGCTCGCTTTCCTGCCGGCTGCTGTCCAGGCTGGCGAGCAGAATCCACTCATCCAGGCGGCCGCTGACCGTGGTGAGGAGGCGGCGTGATTGCAAGGGATCGTCGCTGGAGCGCTCCTGCACCACGATTTCGACGTCGATCCGTTCCCCGCTGCGCAGATGGACGATGGCGTACAGGCCTGCAGACAGCTCCAGGTGGCGGATCTGGCTATGGTAGCCGGCACCGCTCCGGCCATGCCAGACTAGCTGCTCCCGAAGCGGCAGCAAGAGCTGCTGGTCAATGCGCATGGGGCGCCCCTCGAGACCGCGAAGCTGCTGCATGCCATGCTCGCCGAGCGCGCTGTCGCTGCGGGTGATGCGGACCCGCCCGCCACGGGTGCTGCCGGAGGCTCGCAGCCGGTCCTCCTGCAAGCTGCCGCCGCCGTCCCGGCGCAGGCTCAGCAGCAGGCTGCGCCGGGGCCGGTCCAGCTCTTGGATGATTGCCTGCAGCGCAGCCAATTCGCTGTGCTCGGCCTTGATGATCAGTTGCTGCCCCTGGCCGGAGGCGCTGCTGTCCGCGGCCAGATGCGGCTCGAGCAGCGGCAGCAGCTCCTCGGCGCTGCGGTGGCGGAGCTCGATGATTTCCAGGCGCGGCGCTGCCGTGGCGACGGTTGCCGCCGCCAGCAGGGCGAGGCTCAGCAGCAGGGCAGAGGGCGCTCTCATAGCACTAGCCGTCTCAAGTTGGGGTCCGGGGCGGCACGGTCCCACAGCTCCATGAACTCGGCGCCGAGCAGGCGGCCTTGGCGCGGGCAGTGGGCACAGGCCTCGCCGCTGCGGCTGTCCTTAGAGGGAAGCAGCAGATAGCCGCGGCGGTCCACTAGCAGGTAGCACTGCTCGTGCCCGGCATCTTCCTCGGCCACCCGGCGAACCTCGAAAAAGCTCGGCAGTTGGTTGGCAAGCTCCAGCAGCCGATGAGGAAGCTTGACGATGCGCTCGAGATCTTCCACCAGGATGCGGATGCGAGCCCGCCGATTGTTGACGGCGAAGCGGCGTAGCGCTTCCAGGAAGGGCGCCTGGTTGTACAGCTGCGGCTGCAGGTCGGTGCTGAACAGCAGCACTTCTCTGCGTGCCGCTTCCATCAGGCTGATGACCAGTTCGCGCAGCGGATCCAGGCCTTCCAGCTGCCGGGGCTCGGCAGCCTGTTCCGGGCTCGCGGTAGGCGCCATCGTCCTATTCCCCCGTACGGCTCAAATGGCCTTGGCCTGCGTGGCCGCGTTGCCGGTGTAAGTCCAGGGGGTCAGTGCCATCAGCTCGTTCTTGACCTGCTCGGGCAGCTCCAGGCCGGCGATGAATTCGCGCAGCGTGGTCTGGTCGACCCGCCGGCCGCGGGTGAGCTCTTTGAGTTTCTCGTAGGGCTCGGGGATGCCGTAGCGGCGCATTACTGTCTGGATGGCCTCGGCCAGCACTTCCCAGTTGGCGTCCAGGTCCTCGCGCAGGCGCTCGGTGTCGAGGTCGAGCTTGCCCAGCCCCTTGAGCAGCGAGCGATAGGCCACCACGCAGTGCGCCAGGCCTACTCCGAGGTTGCGCAGCACGGTGGAATCGGTGAGGTCGCGCTGCCAGCGCGAGAGCGGCAGCTTTTCCGCCAGGTGCTGCAGGATGGCGTTGGCAAGGCCCAGGTTGCCCTCGGCGTTCTCGAAGTCGATGGGATTGACCTTGTGCGGCATGGTGGACGAGCCCACTTCGCCGGCGACAGTGCGCTGGCGGAAATAGCCTAGGGAGATGTAGCCCCAGACGTCGCGGGCGAAGTCAATCAGGACGGTGTTGATGCGCTCGAGGGTGTGGAAGAGTTCGGCGATGTAGTCGTGCGGCTCGATCTGGGTGGTGTAGGGATTCCAGGCCAGCCCCAGCCCCTCCACCAGCTGCCTGGCGAGGCTCGGCCAATCGACGTCGGGATAGGCGCTGAGGTGAGCGTTGTAGTTGCCGACCGCGCCATTGATCTTGCCCAGGATTTCCACCGCGGCCAGCTGCCGGCGCTGGCGCTGCAGCCGGTAGACCACGTTGGCGATCTCCTTGCCCATGGTGGTCGGCGACGCCGGCTGGCCGTGGGTGCGCGACAGCATGGGCGCATCGGCGTACTGGTGCGCCAAGCCGCGCAGCTGGGCGATGATGTCGTCCAGCAGGGGCAGCAGCACCTCGTCGCGCCCGCGCTGCAGCATCAGAGCATAGGAGAGATTGTTGATATCCTCGGATGTGCAGGCGAAGTGGGTAAATTCGATCAACGGCGCCAGCTCCTCGTGGCCGGCCAGTCGTTCCTTGAGGTAGTACTCCACCGCCTTCACGTCGTGGTTGGTGGTGCGTTCGATTTCCTTCACCCGCGCCGCGGCAGCTTCATCGAAACGCTCGACGATGTCGGCCAGATAGGCCTTGGCGGCGTCACTCAGCGGCGGCAGCTCGGGGATTTGGGGGTGAGCCGCCAAGGTTTCCAGCCAGCGCACCTCGACCAGCAGGCGGTGCCGAATCAGGCCGTATTCGCTAAACAGCGGTTGCAGCGCTGCGGTTTGATTACCGTAACGACCGTCGATGGGGGATATCGCGCTGAGGCGGGAAAGCTCCATGATCGATTTCTACCGTTGCCATGAAAGAGAAGGAAGGTGGCCCATTCTACCGCCTGCCGCTGCAGGGCGCATCCGCGCCCGAAACGCTCTAAAGTAGGCGGACGGAAAGCGATTCTAGCGTTGATTTGGAAGGAGCACGCATGAGTAGCCAGAAGTTTCGGATCGAACGCGACAGCATGGGGGAATTGCAGGTCCCGGCCGATGCCCTTTATGGCGCTCAGACCCAGCGCGCCGTCGAGAACTTTCCCATCAGTGGGCTGCGCATGCCGCGTCCCTTCATCCGCGCCCTAGGACTGATCAAGGCGGCTGCAGCCGAGGCCAATGCCGAGATGGCCGGTCTGCAGGGGGTTATTGCCGAGGCCATCGTCAAGGCCGCTATGGAGGTGGCCGAGGGCAGGCACGATGAGCACTTTCCCGTCGACGTGTTCCAAACCGGCTCCGGCACCAGCAGCAACATGAACGCCAACGAGGTGATCGCGCATTTGGCCAGCAAGTACAGCGGCCAGGCGGTGCACCCCAACGACCACGTCAACATGGGGCAGAGCAGCAACGACGTCATTCCCACCGCCATCCATCTGAGCGCCATCCTGCTTTGTGAAGAGCGTCTGTTGCCGGCGCTGCAACGGCTGGAGGACAGCATTGCGCGGCGCGCCGAAGAGCTGAAGGATCTGACCAAGACCGGCCGCACTCACCTGATGGACGCCATGCCGATCACCCTGGGACAGGAGCTGAGCGGCTGGGCCCAGCAGGTCCGGAACGGGCGGGAGCGGGTCCGGGAGGGACTGGCGCGGCTGCGGCGGCTGGCCATTGGCGGCACGGCGGTCGGCACCGGCATCAACGCGCATCCCCGGTTCGGTGCGCGGGTCGTGCAGCTGCTCAGCGAGCGCTGCGGAACCGCGTTGGAGGAAAGCCCCAATCGTTTCGAGAGCCTGAGCAGTCAGGACGCCGCGGTCGAGCTGTCGGGGCAGCTGAAGACGGTGGCCGTCAGCCTGATGAAGATCAGCAATGACCTGCGCTGGATGAACAGCGGGCCGCTAGCGGGCCTGGCGGAGATCAGCCTACCGGCGTTGCAGCCAGGCAGCTCTATCATGCCCGGCAAGGTCAACCCCGTGATCCCGGAAGCGGTGAACATGATTGCCGCGCAGGTCATGGGCAATGACGTCGCCATCACGGTGGGCGGTCAGGCGGGCAATTTCCAGCTCAACGTGATGCTGCCGATGATTGCCTATAATCTGCTGCAGAGCATCGAGCTGCTCGCCAACGGTTCCAGGCTGCTGGCCGAAAAATGCATCGACGGCTTCCAGGTCAATCGCGATCGCTTGCAGGATGCCCTGTCCCGCAACCCGATCCTGGTGACGGCCTTGAACGCCGTTATTGGCTATGAGCTGGGTGCTCGGATCGCCAAGACGGCCTATGCCGAAAATCGCCCCGTGATCGATGTCGCCGCCGAAATGACCCAGCTGTCGCGCCAAGAGTTGGAGCGTCTGCTGGACCCGGCCGCGCTGACCAAGGGCGGACTGCAAAAGTAGCCGCCGCCCCGGCGGCTACTCCGGATCATCGCTGAATGCGATCGTAGCGGGCGAAGGTCTGACCGATGCCGCCGTGGGAGTGCGCGTCGTAGTACAGCGAGCGCAGTTGGAAATCCAGCGGTATGGACAGCGCCGCGCCTTCCAGGATGCCGGGCGCGGCGCTGTCGCCTACCAGGCGATGCACGGTAGTGAGGAATAGGGTGTCGAGCACGCCCGCGGCGGCCAGGGTATGGAAAACGTATGGCCCGCCGATGGAGTAAATGCGGCGATAGCCCCGACTGGCCAGGAATTCAATGGCCGCCGCGCCGCCGACGGTCGCACCCGGGAAATACTGGATTGTGGCGTCGGTTTGCCGCAGGCGCATCGCCGCGGGGGAGGCGGGATCGGCGGTGGTCAGGACAAAAACCCGCCGACCGTCGTCGAACCAGCGCGGCGGTATCTCGATGTTTAGACTGTTGCTGAAAACGGCGACATCGGGCTGCGGCGGCAGGCCCTGGGCTCGCCGCCAGCCTAGTAAATCCGCGTGCGCTGGTTGATTGTACAAGGGAAGCTCGGCCTGTGCCGTGCCTGCCTCCAACTCGCGCAGGTAGTTGCCGCTGCAGAGCAGAATGTCGGCTCGGGCGGCGAGCTCCTGGAACAGCCGCCAGTCGCGCGGATTGGCGATGGTATCGGGGACCCGCGATCGGCCCGGCGGAGCTGACGACATGGCGATGCGTCCGTCGATGCTGGCGACGAAATTGCTGTAGACGAAGGGACGGTCAGGCCAGTCCGACGGCACGAGCGGGATGCTCAAGTACAGTCCCTGTAGCTCGATGGGGGTGGCTGGTGCCGGGAATAGCTGGATAATTTCTTTGCTCACGACTTATGCTGTTTTCCAAGGGAGCCGAAAAGCGATGGATTGCGCGATAACTTCGGCGGCATGGTAGCTTATTTTCGGGTGGCTGCCGCGAATGACGGTCAGCTCGATCCGGTCAACCTTTGTGTCTCACGTGTCCCAGCGAGGCCGTTACGATGATCAAAGTCCTTTTGGTTGACGATCACCAATTGGTGCGGGCTGGAATACGCCGGATCCTCGACGAGTCCGAGGACGTCGAAGTCTGCGCCGAAGCCGGCTCGGGGGAAGAGGCGCTGTCCCTGGTGCGCTGGACGCGCCCCGAGGTCGTGCTGATGGATGTCAACATGCCGGGCATCGGCGGGCTGGAGGCGACCCGCAAGCTGCTGCGGATCGATGAGAACCTGAAGATCATCGCGCTCACCGTGCACATGGAGGAGCCGTACCCAAGCCTGCTGCTGGAAGCGGGTGCCATGGGCTACCTTACCAAAGGCTGCTGCGAGCAAGAAATCCTCACCGCCATTCGAACCGTCTACAAGGGGGAGCGCTACATCGGCTCCGACATCGCCCGGCTACTGGCTCTCTCCGGTCTCTCCGGCAAAAGCCGCAATCCTTTCGATCGCCTCTCGCAGCGCGAGATCCAGGTGATGATGATGATCACCCAGGGGCATAAGGTGCAGGAAATCTCTGATATCCTCTGCCTCAGTCCGAAGACGGTCAGCACCTACCGCTACCGCTTGTACGAGAAACTGGGCGTCAGCAACGACGTCGAACTCACCCACCTGGCGATCCGCCACGCCATGATCAGCAGTCCGCAGTAGGCCGACCCCTTCGGCAGCTGGCGGACCGCGGGGCAGGATGCAGCCGCACGGTTGAACCGTGGCAGGCTCTGCAGGTCCTAAGCCGTATGGAATCTCCCTCTGTTGAATCAAGCTTTGACGGGAAAGCGTTCGCCCGGACGCTGACCGATCGCCCCGGCGTCTACCGCATGCTCGACGCCGAAGGCACGGTGATCTATGTTGGCAAGGCTCGCAACCTGCGGCGGCGGGTCAGCAGCTACTTCCAGCCCAGCGTCAGCGACCGCAAGACCCTTGCCCTGGTGCGTCAGGTGCGCGGCATCGAGGTGACGGTGACCAACACCGAGGCCGAGGCACTGATCCTCGAGAACAACCTCATCAAGCAGTACCAGCCGCGCTACAACGTGCTGCTGCGCGACGACAAGAGCTACCCGTACATCTATCTCAGCACGCAGCAGGAATGGCCGCGGCTGAGCCTGCATCGCGGCGCGCGCCGGGCGCCGGGGCGCTATTTCGGTCCCTATCCCAATGTGCTGGCGGTGCGGGAGACGCTGAATTACCTGCAAAAGGTGTTTCCCATCCGCCAATGCGAGGACACCTTCTTCCGCAACCGCTCGCGTCCCTGTCTGCAGTACCAGATCAAGCGCTGCAGCGCTCCCTGCGTGGGTCTGGTTTCGCCCGAGGCCTATGCCAAGGACGTGCGCCATGTGGAGATGTTCCTGGAAGGGAAGAGCGCCACGGTCATCGACGAGCTGGTGCGGCAGATGGAGGCGGCGTCCGAGCAGCTGGAGTTCGAACGCGCAGCCCAGATTCGCGACCGCATCGCTACGCTGCGAAAAATCCAGGAGCGGCAGCACATCGCCGGCGAGAAGGGCGACCTGGACGTGATCGCCTGCGTGTCCAAGGACGGCTTGGCATGCGTGCAAGTGTTTTTCTTTCGCAAGGGGCTCAGTCTAGGCAACAAGAGCTTCTTTCCCAAGATGCCCCTGGACATGTCCGAAGCCGATGTGCTCGCCGCCTTCATCGCTCGTTACTACTTGGGAAGACCTGCCCCCCGGGAGCTGATCGTCAGCCACCGGCTGGCCGAGCGCAGCCTGCTCGAGGAGGCGCTCAGCCAAGGTTCGGGTTACCGGGTCAAGATCAGCACCGGCGTGCGGGGCGAGCGCCGTCATTGGCTGGAGCTGGCCAAGACCAACGCCGAGTATGCCCTGGCCGGGCGGCTGGCCAGCCGGGTCACGCTGGACGAGCGCTTTGGCGAGCTGCAGGAGGTGCTAGGGCTGGACGAGATCCCCAACCGCATCGAGTGCTTCGACATCAGCCACAGCCATGGCGAGGCGACCGTTGCCTCCTGCGTTGTCTTCAACCGCGATGGCCCGGTGAAGTCGGATTACCGCCGCTTCAATATCGAAGGCGTGGCGCCTGGCGACGACTACGCGGCCATGCGCCAGGCCCTGCTGCGGCGGTACACCCGGATCAAGAAAGGGGAGGTGCCGATGCCGGATTTACTGCTCATCGATGGCGGCAAGGGGCAGCTGGCCCAGGCAGCCGCGGTGCTGCGCGAGCTGCAGATCGAAGGGGTGGTCCTGCTGGGCATCGCCAAGGGCCCGACGCGCAAGCCGGGCGAAGAGACGCTGTTCCTGGAAGGCGACGACACTGAATATGCCTTGCCGCCCACCTCGCCGGCGCTGCACCTACTGCAGCAGATCCGCGACGAGGCACACCGTTTCGCCGTGACCGGCCATCGGCAACGGCGCGGCAAGACACGGCGCACTTCGGTGCTGGAAAGCATCCCCGGGCTCGGCGTCAAGCGCCGTCAGGCGCTGCTTAAGCACTTCGGCGGGCTGCAGGGCATCGCCAGCGCCGGGGTCGAGGATCTGGTCAAGGTACCTGGCATCAGCGTGGCCCTGGCTGAGCGCATTTACGACGCCTTCCACAGCGATTCCTAGCGTAGTCGCGAGGTGGTGGTGCCAATCGGGCGTCCGGCCGCCGGCGCTCTGGTTCGTCCGCTGTGCCTGGCCAAGATCGGTTCCGGTCGATCCTCGGAACGGTCCTACAACACGCCAGGCCTTGGTATGATGGCGGCGGCTCGGCCGTTGTGGGGCAGGAAGACATGCCTGCCGAGGCCGCCCGGGGCGCGATCCCGGCAGAGGGGACCCTCCGCCCGGCGTGACGAAAGCTTGGAGTCGCACCATGTATTTCACGCTACCGAATTTGCTGACGCTGTTCCGGATCGTCCTGATCCCGGTGCTTGGCTTGGCTTTCCTGCTGCCCATGCCGTGGGCGAATTGGTGCGCCGTGCTCGTTTTCGCCGTGGCCAGCATCACCGATTGGTTCGACGGCTACCTGGCACGCCGCTTGGGACAGACCTCCGCCTTCGGCGCCTTTCTCGACCCAGTGGCAGACAAGCTCATCGTCGCCGTCGCCCTGGTGGCCCTGCTGACGTACAACAACACCATCATTTTTGCCGTTCCGGCTGCCGTCATCATTGGCCGCGAGATCGCCGTCTCGGCGCTGCGCGAATGGATGGCGGAGCTAGGGCAGCGGGCAAGCGTGGCTGTCAGCATGGTTGGCAAGATAAAAACCACCGCGCAGATGGTTGCCATCCTGATCCTGCTGCTGGGGCAGGATTTGTTCGGCCTGCCCCTGCAGACCATCGGACTGCTATTGCTCTATGTGGCCGCGGTCTTGACGCTGTACTCGGCCATCCTTTACCTTAAAGCCGCCTGGGAGGTGCTGCGCCAGGAAGCCGTTCCTACGGCTGGATCGCAGCCAGGCTCCAGAAAACGCAAGGCTTGACAGCCTGCGAGAGTTGACTAGAATATCAAGCCGTCAAGCGGGAATAGCTCAGTTGGTAGAGCACAACCTTGCCAAGGTTGGGGTCGCGAGTTCGAGTCTCGTTTCCCGCTCCAAACCCCAAAACCCCGGCCCTGCCGGGGTTTTTTGATAGCAGGCTCGTCGCGCCGTCTCTCGCCAAGCATCACGAGGCTTGCTATCATTTGCCATCGAATCAAGGCTAGGTGGCAGAATGGTCATGCAGCGGCCTGCAAAGCCGTGTAAGCCGGTTCGATTCCGGCCCTAGCCTCCAGCTGCTCTATCGTACCTGTTCGTCCTGCCACCCCGTCCCGGGGCGCGCCGCTGGCAATGTGGCGGCGGAGTTGGCAAAATTCCCCGCTCAGCCCCAAGCGCCTTAGCGCAGCACTCATGAGCTGCGAGCCCGATCCCACCTTGAAGAAGTCGCGGGAGTGGCGAAACAGGTAAACGCAGAGGACTTAAAATCCTCCGCCGTGTCAAATGGCTTACGGGTTCGAGTCCCGTCTCCCGCACCATCGCCCATGCAAACCTCGAAGCCGGCGCCAGTAAGGTTTCGGTTCTTCTGACAGTTCCTGACGACGCCGGCTGCCGGTTCGGCTCAGGCTGCTTCCCGCTCCGCCTCCAAGGCAAGCCTAAGCGTATTTGCTTTACAAGTGAATGCTTGACTTGTAAACAAATATTTCCTATGGTTTCGAGCGTAGCGAATGTGAAGAAGAATCGCTTTGGCGCTGCGCCAGCAGGCCCTGAACTTGAAACTCGCTTTTAAGGGAGGGTCGAAGAATGCATAACAACGTTCTGCCATCTTCAAACGGCTGCATGTTCAGCGGCGAGCGCCATTAGCTACTACCGCGCAAATTGCAGACAGCACTCTGTTTCCTTCGCTCCATGTCGTTTGCATAAGCGGCGGACTCTCACAAGTCCTGAGCGCTGCCTGGCGTAGCGATTCATTTTCAGGCTGCGCGCTGTTCCATGGAGTTTTCTGCGCGGCGCTTCGAAAGAAGGCGCCGAGACTCTCTGTTGCCTGAGTCAGGCCTATTGGCTCGGGCGCAAGCCGCCTTTCCGTTTATCGCGAGAGACTGCCGGTCTTTCGCTATGGCGGTTCGATTTCCCCATTTTTCCGCTGTCTGCGTTAGCCAAGCCGCGAATGCGGCTTGCTATCGACGAGGCTCGCGCAAGGGGGAGCCTTCGTGATGAGAGGGGAAATCGGCTTGCTATCTGTGTTGTATCAGGAGGTTTCGAGCATGAAAAAAATCAAGATCGCCATCGTCGGTTTGGGTAACTGCGCCAGTTCCCTGATCCAGGGCATTCATTACTATCGCAACAAGAGCCCTGAAGATGCGATCGGCCTGATGCACTGGGAAATCGGTGGTTACAAGCCGAGCGACATCGAGGTCGTGGCCGCCTTTGACATCGACAAGCGCAAGGTCGGCAAGGACGTCAACGAGGCAATTTTTGCGCCGCCCAACTGCACCACGATTTTCCATAAGGATCTGCCGCGCAGCGGGGTGACCGTCCATATGGGGCCTGTTCTGGATGGTTACTCTGACCATATGGATGCTCATCCGGAGCATCTGCGCTTTGTGAAGGCGGATGCACCTGAGCCGGACAAGGACAGCGTCGTCGAGATCCTGCGCAGGAGCGGAGCCGAGATCCTGCTGAACTATCTGCCGGTCGGCTCGGAAGAAGCGACCAGATTCTACGCCGAGTGCGCGCTGGAGGCTGGGGTGGCCTTCATCAACTGCATCCCGGTCTTCATCGCCAGCAACCCGGAGTGGGCCGACCGCTTCGCCAAGAGGAGCGTGCCCTTGATCGGTGACGACATCAAGGCGCAGCTGGGCGCGACCATCACCCACCGGGTGCTGACCGATCTGTTCGCGCGCCGCGGTGTCCGCCTGGATCGGACCTATCAGCTCAACACCGGCGGCAACACCGACTTCCTGAACATGAAGAACCAGGCGCGCTTGGACTCCAAGCGGATCTCCAAGACCGAGGCCGTGCAGGCGGTTGCCGCCAAGCGTCTCGAGGACGAGAACATCCATGTCGGTCCTTCCGACTACGTCCCCTGGCAGAAGGACAACAAGGTCTGCTTCCTGCGCATGGAAGGGCGGTTGTTCGGCGACGTTCCGATGAACATCGAGCTGCGGCTGTCGGTCGAAGACTCGCCCAACTCCGCGGGCGTCGCCATCGACATGATCCGCTGCGCCAAGCTGGCCCTGGAGCAGGGCATCGGTGGGGTGCTGGATGCGCCGTCGGCCTACTTCTGCAAGCACCCGCGCAAGCAAATGACCGACGACCAGGCCTACGAGGCGGTGGAGAAGTTCATCGCCCGGAGCCTGGAAAAGGCGGCATAAGGCGCCCGCTGCCTGCTAGAGCACGGGCCCTGCAAGGGCCCGTGCTTTTTCCTTGCGATTCGACAACGGAACAGGAGGGTACTGAATGCAGGCAGTGGTACTTGCCGCCGGCAGGGGCTCGCGCTTGCGCGAACTCGCCGAGTGCAAGCCCTTGCAGCCGCTGCTGGGCCTGCCGTTGCTGGAGCGCAACGTGCGCGCGGCGCAGCAGTGCGGCATCGAAGACATCGTCATCGTGACCGGCTACGAGCACGCGCGCGTCGAGGAATGGCGGCGCAGGTTCGCAGCGCGACACGACGCGCCGGCGGTTCGTCTGGTCCATAACAACGAGTGGGAGACCGCAGAGAATGGGCGCTCCCTGCTGGCAGCCGCGCCGTTCATCCAGGGCCGGTTTCTGCTGCTGATGGGCGACCATGTCTATACCCCGGAGCTGCTGCGGAGCCTGTGCGCGCAGACCCCGCCGCCAGGCGGGGCGGTCATCGCTGTTGATGGCATGATCACGCGCAGCGACATCGATCTCAATGACGTCACCCGGGTACGCCTGGCGGAGAATCGGGTCGAGGAAATTGACAAGCATCTGGCCACGTTTGATGCCTTCGACACTGGCGCCTTCATCTGCGAGCCGGACGTGCTGGAGCAGGTTCGGCGGGAAGTGGATGCCGGCCGCACCCGCCTCAGCGACGCCATGCAGGCACTGGCCGCGAACGGAGCGCTGCTGGCCCACCGCGTCGACGGCTGCTATTGGCAGGACGTCGACACCCCGGAGATGTACCGCTTGGCCGAACATGGCCTGCTGGATTGGGCGGGGTCGAAGCGCAACGACGGCTTCGTGGCGCGCTGGATAAACCGGCCGTTTTCCAAGCGCATCAGCAAGTGGCTGCTGGTCAGGAGCGCCTTGCAGCCGAATCACATTTCGCTGATCGCTTTCGCGATCGGAATCGTCGCCGCCCTGCTGCTGGCGCAGCCGCATTATCTAACTCTGCTGCTGGGCGGCCTACTGGTGCAGCTGGCTTCAGTGGTGGACGGCTGTGATGGAGAGGTGGCCCGGCTGCGGTTCGAGTCGTCTTCATACGGCGGCTGGCTGGATGCGCTGCTGGATCGCTACGCCGATCTAGCCGTGTTAGGCGCGTTGACCTGGCACCTGATGCAAACGCAGCAGGAGATGGCCTGGATGTGGCTGGGTCTGGCGGCCATCGCCGGCAGCTTCATCGCCAGCTACAGCGCACACAAGGCCGATCAGTTGTCCGGCAACCTCGGCTGGCGTCTCGGCCGCGATACCCGTTCGCTCATCGTCATGGTCGGCGCAATCCTGGCTCGGCCGGACCTGGTGCTGTGGGTGGTGGCCATTGTGATGAACGCCGTGGTGTTGTATCGGATCATTTCGCTGCGCCGTCCCTACGAAGAGCAGGAAAGGCTCTCGCAGGAGGTCGTGCCGTAATCGATGGTCAGGGCAATGTCCAGGCTCCGCTTCCGCCAGTCCGTCGATAGCCCCTCCTATCGCCGCGCCGAGCAGCTGCTGCGCCAGCGGCTTGCCGCGTCTCCCGTGCCGGAAGATCCGGGCCACGCGGAGAACACGCTGTACTGGCTGTTGCGGCTTTGTCCCGACGCCGATCCGGCGCTGCGACTGGCGGCGCTGGCGCATGACATCGAGCGGGCTAGGGAAGACCGGCTGCGGCGTGAGGACTGGCCCGACTACGATGCTTTCAAGGCGGCGCATGCCGAAATCGGCGCTCGGATTACTGCCGAGATTCTGCAGCAAGCCGGCATCGAGGCAGAATTGCGAGACGAGGTTTGCCGCCTGGTTAGGCGACATGAGGTTGGTGGTGATCCGCGCAGCGATCTGCTCAAGGATGCCGACAGCCTGTCCTATTTCGATCATAACCTGCCGCTTTATTTCCATCGCGAAGGCTGGGACGAGACCTTGCGGCGTGCCCGCTGGGGCTACCAGCGGCTTTCGGCGCGCGCGCGCCGCATCTATCCGACGATCCAACCTGCCGATCCAGTGCTGCGGAAATTATTGAAAGAAGCATCCAACTGATTGTTTTCTCATATGTTTTAAATCCGCAAAAAGACGCCGCGATGATTGCCTGGTGGCTGTAGACGAGATTTGAGTGCCGTAGCATAATTCAGCGCTCGCTAATATAGGTCGAGAAACCGGTAGCGGCCGAATGGTCAGAAGGACGACCCGCTGTTGCGCCGCTAAAGCAGCGGGCAAGGGGAGCCGATCCTCCTGGTGCAGCAGAGGTCGCTCTCAAGAAATAACTACGTCAAGAGATCGTCGAATGATTAAGCGCATTTTTGCTGGTTCCTTGGTGACCGGGCTCGCATTGGCATCGCACCCTGTTCTGGCCCAGCCGTTCAACACCTTCGATCCCGTTTCCATGGCGATGGGTGGCGCAGGGGTTGCCTTGCCCATCCCGACCAATGCCAATCTTTTCAACCCGGCGTTGTTGTCCGGATTCAAGACGGAGCGGGACGAGGACTTCGCTTTGGGATTTTCACTGGGCGCGCGTGCCTACGACCCCGATGAGCTGCGGGATATCCTGGACGACGTGGCGGATGACTTCGACGAGCTGGATGATCTGGTCGATCGGCTCAACATGATGCTGGCGAATCCGGCCAACTATACGTATGCCGAATTTCGGAGCATCCAGCAGGAACTGGTCGGTTCGGCCCGGCGGCTGGACCGCAATCTGAGCGCCGCCAGCGGCAAGAGCGCGCAGCTCGAGCTCGGCTTGGCGATGCTGACCAATCTGCCCCGTGACCGCTGGGCCATCGGCCTCCATGCCTCCGGTCAGGCGACGGTGGGCGCCCGCATCAACTACACTGCCAATGACAGCCATGTCTTGCGCGACCTTGCCCAGCAAGTTGAAGCCATTGATGCCGGCAACTGGAACAGCGGCAGCCACTCCATCGACTACGACAGCGATAGGGACTTGACCAGCGACGCCGAGCTGCTGGGAGCGGCCATTGCCGAGGCCGGCCTGAGCTTCGCCAAGAAGGTGGAGCTCTTCGGCCAGGAGCTGTCGCTGGGTATTACGCCCAAATACGTGTGGGTGGAAACCATCTACTACCGCGCCGACATCAACGTCGTCGACGTCGACGACGTTGATGCCAACGACTACCGGGCCTCGCATGGCGACTTCAACCTCGACCTCGGTGTGCTGAAGGAATTCGCTAACGGCCTGTACGCCGGCCTGGTGGCGAAGAACCTGATTAAGCAAGACTACGACACGGTCGAGCTCAACGGAGTTCGCCATACCATCGCGCTGCGGCCCCAGCTGCGCGCCGGCCTGGGCTACGATGGCGGCTGGTATCGCCTGGGGCTGGATGTCGACCTGACCAAGAACAAGCCGCTGACCTTCGAGAACGCCAGCCGCTATGTGGCCATCGGCGGCGAGCTCAGCGCCTGGGGCTGGGCGCAGCTCCGGGCCGGCTATCGGTTCGATACCGAGAACAGCGACCGTAGCGTGGCCTCCGTCGGCATTGGCCTGTCGCCATTCAAGGTGCTGCATCTGGATCTGGCGGTGGCTGGCAACAGCAATGAGATCGGTGTGTCGACCCAGCTGGCGCTGACGTTCTGACCCGACCACGCCGGTCGTGGCGGGGCTGGCTTCCTTTGCCTCGAGCGCCTATTTTTGAGCTTTCAGTAAGGAAGGAGGGGCAAGCAGATGACGCTCAAGGGGAAGATGATCCGCATGCCGATGAGCGACGGAAGCGAGATCGGCGTCTATCACGTCGAGCCGATCGGCAAGCGCCGGGGCGGGCTGGTACTGATTCAGGAGATCTTCGGCGTCACCGAGCACATCATGGAGCAGTGTGATAGCTTCGCCGAGGAAGGCTATGAGGTGCTGGCGCCGGCGCTGTTCGATCGCATCGCTCCCGGCTTTCAGGCCACCTACAGCGAAGAAGACGTCCAACAAGCAATCAAGCTCTCGCGAGAGCTGCATCCTTTTCACCAATCGGTCGCCGACGTCCAGACTTGCATCGATGCCCTCAAGGACAAAGGGCCGGTCTTCATCACCGGCTATTGCTACGGCGGATCAGTCAGCTGGGCGGCTGCGGCCCGCTGTGACGGGCTGGCGGCGGCCGCCTGTTACTACGGTAGGTTGATCCCGCAGATGGCCGAGGAGAAGCCGCGCTGTCCGACCATCGTCCACTTTGGTCGCCATGATCGGACCATCCCCATGTCCGAGGTCGAGCACGTGCAGCGGCTGCGCCCCGAGGTAACGGTGTACATCTACGAGGCTGGGCACGGTTTCAATTCCGACCGCCGGGTCGACTACCATGCCGAGAGCGCGCAGCTGGCCCGACAGCGCACCCTGGAATTGTTCCGCGCCAACGGCGGCTGAGGTTCGCGGCGGCAAAGAGGAGGGATCATGGAAAGGCTGGATGGGAAAATCGCTATCGTCACTGGCGCTTCGTCCGGAATCGGCGAGGCCACCGCCCGGCAGTTGGCTGCGCAGGGAGCCCGCGTGATTGCCGCCGCTCGCCGCGAGTCGCGGCTGCAGGCACTGGCACGGCAAATCGAAGAGGCTGGCGGCCAGGTCGAGACGGCGACGCTGGACATGGCCGATGGCAGCCAGATCGAGCGACTGGTTGAGACCGTACGCGAGAAGCACGGCCGCATCGACATTCTGGTCAACAATGCCGGCGTCATGTTACTCGC
Source organism: Lysobacteraceae bacterium (assembly GCA_012523465.1). Taxonomy (GTDB): domain Bacteria; phylum Pseudomonadota; class Gammaproteobacteria; order Nitrococcales; family AK92; genus JAAYIK01. The sequence continues at coordinate 64,263 of JAAYIK010000013.1, forward strand.
TCCGGTGATGAGGGCCGACGTGAACGAGTGGCGCCGCATGATAGACGTCAATTTGACCGGACTGTTCCATCTGACCCGGCTGGTCGTGCCCATCATGCGGGAGCAGGGAGGCGGCCACATCGTCAACCTGTCGTCGCTGGCCGGGCGTATCGCAATGCCGGGCGGCAGCGTGTACTCGGCGACTAAGTTCGGTGTCAATGCCTTCTCCGAAGCCCTGCGCCGCGAGACGCTCGGGGACCGCATTCGCGTCACGCTGGTCGAGCCCGGACCGGTTGCGACCGAGCTGGCCGAACACATTACGGATACGGAATCGCGCCAGCGCATCGACGATTTGGCCAGCAGGATCGAGATGCTGCAGGCCGAAGACATCGCCGATGCGATCGTCTATGCCGTCACGCGCCCGGCACGGGTCAACGTCAATGAAATCCTAATCACCCCCACGGAGTACGCCCGCTGAACAATTTGAGCGACTACACCGAAGCAGATTCAGGCGCCGAAGCCGTGGCCTCGGTCCAGCGCGAAAATGCGAATGGGCTGGACGGCCAGGTTACAGCGCAAGTTGCCACCGGCGTCAGCCGGCGGGCTTTTTTGTTGTTGTTCACCGGCTTGCTCAGCATCGGCATGGGGCAATCGTTGATGTTTGCCATCCTGCCGCCGGTAGCACGCAATCTGGGGCTGTCGGAAGTGCAGGTGGGGATGATCTTTGCCATCTCCGGCCTGCTGTGGGCGCTGTCCAGTCCGTTCTGGGGGCGGCTCAGCGACCGCTGGGGCCGGCGTCCGGTCATCCTCGTCGGATTGCTGGGCTATGCAGTGTCGATGGCCATGTTCGGCTTCGTGGTCCAGATCAGCTTGACCGGCTGGCTGGCGCTGACGCCGGCCTATTTGCTGATGATCGCCACCCGCGCCGTCTTTGGCTATTTGGGCGCAGCCACCATGCCGGCCGCCAACGCCTATGTCGCCGACCGCACCGAAGCGACCGAGCGGGTGGCGCAGTTGGCTACCCAGAGCGCCGGCTTCGGTCTCGGCTTCACCATCGGCCCGGGCGTGGTTTCGCTGCTGCTGGTTTTCGGTCTGGTCACGCCATTCTATGTGATCGCCGGGCTGGCTTTTCTGTGCGCGCTGCTGACCGGGCTGCTGCTGCCAGAGGAACAGGCAGCGCGCCAGCGCGTGACCGGCCCGCAGCGTCGCATCAGCCCCTTCGATGGCCGCGTGCTGCCTTTCCTGCTGGTCGGCATCGCGCTCGGGGTCGGTCAGGCGACCGCCATGCAGACCGCGGGATTCTACGCCATCGACGTGCTGGGCATGAGTATCGAGCGAAGTGCCCGTCTGGTGGGCATCGCCCTCATGGGAGCGGCGGCGGCGGGCCTGTTCGTGCAGCTGGTGCTGGTGCGCTTGCTCAGGCTGCTGCCGCGCGCCATGATGGGTGCCGGTTCCTTGTGCGGTCTGGCTGGATTCATCCTGCTGGTTTTCGGCACAAGTTATCCTGTCTTTCTGGCGGCCATGATCATTCTGGGTTTTTGCTTTGGGCTAGTGCGGCCTGGCGTGACCGCCGGCGCCTCGCTGTGCGTCTCCAAGCAGGAGCAAGGGGCGGTGGCCGGGCTGATGAACACCACCGGCGCCTTGGGCACGGTGCTTGCCCCGGTGGTGGGAATGTCGCTCTACCAGCTTATGCCGCGGGCGCCTTACGTGCTGGATTTCCTGCTCATGCTGGTGGCGATCGCCCTGGTTGCCTGGCATCCCATGATCCGCAAGGCTTCCTAGCGCAAGTCCCGCGAGCAACGCCGCTGCTGTTTTTGCAACCCATTGTGACCGTTGAGAGGGAAGCCCGAATTGTCTGCTTTGTTACGTACCGTGCTCGGTGCGCTGTTGGGCTTGCTGCTGGCGGCATCCGCGCCGGCAGCGAGTACGGGAGCGGAGCCGCTGCGCATCGCCGTCATCGATACGCTCTCCGGTCCCTTCGCGCTGGAAGGCGAGGCCATGGTGGCCCATCTGCGCTACCTCGCCGGACTGTTTAACCGCCAGGGCGGTGTGCTGGGGCGGCCGCTCGAGATTCAGGCCTACGACAACAAGGGCAGTCCGCAGGAGACTCTGGTCATCTTACGCGACCTGATCGAGCGAGGCATTCAGTACGTCGCTCAAGGCAACGGCTCGCACGTCGCCGGCGCCATACTGGAAGCGGTGGAAAAGCACAGCCGGCGTCAGCCCGACCGCCCCGTCCTGTTCCTCAACTATTCGGCGCTAAATCCCGAGCTGACCAATGAACTGTGCAGCTTCTGGCACTTCCGCTTCGATGCCAACACCGCCATGCGGCTCGATGCCCTGACCGACGCCATCGCCACTCAAGAGGGGCTCAAGCGGGTGTTCCTGATTAATCAGGACTATGCCCATGGCCACCAGGTGGCGGCGCTGGCGCGGGAAATGTTGGCCCGCAAGGCACCCTGGATAGAGATCGTCGGCGACGTGCTGCACCCCATCGGCAAGGTCAGGGATTTCGCGCCCTATGCCGCCCGCATCCGGGTCTCCGGCGCGCAGGCGGTCATCACCGGCAACTGGGGCAACGACTTATCCCTGCTGATCCGCGCCGGGGCCGAGGCCGGCCTTGAGGTCGCCTACTATACGTTTTATGCCGGCGGCTTCGGCGTGCCCACGGCCATAGGCGCGGCCGGCAACGAACGGGTGTACCAGGTCAGCGAGTGGCACCGGGATTTGCCCGACGAGGAGAACCGGCCGGACTGGGCCGACTTTGCCGACACCTTCGAGCGCCATACCGACGGCCGCATTCCCTGGTATTTCCATCGCACCCATACTCTGCTCAGCATGCTGGTGAAGGCGATGGAGCAGGCGCAAAGCACCCATCCGCGGGATGTCGCCTATGCTTTGGAGGGAATGGAGCATGAGACCGCCTTCGGTCCGGCCTACATGCGCGCGGAGGACCATCAGCTGCTGCAGCCGCTGTTCTTGTCCCGCTTCAGCCGCGCCGCTCGCCACGAGGCGGAGAACAGCGGCTTCGGTTGGGTGACGGTCAGGCGCATACCGGCGGCGGCGACCGCATTGCCACACAATTGCCGGATGCAGCGGCCCGGCAGGGACTGAGTGGAGGCAACGGACGCCACGGCATCGCGTCATCAGGGTGATCGGTGCATCCTTGGCCGGGCGCGGCAAGAAGAGGAGGGGTAATGCGTCTATTGAAAGCCATGCTGGCGCTGCAAGAGGCCAAGGGGGCGGTCACTGACGCCGATTTGCAGCGGCTAGCGCGTGACGAGGGGGTGCCGCTGCACCGGCTGCAAGGCCTGCGCAGCTTCTACCCTGCCTTCCGCGAGCAGCCTGGGCCGCCCGTGCAGATCCAACTGTGCCGTGACGTGGTCTGTCGCTTGGCCGCCGGACACGATCACTGCCAGCGAGTGCGTGCGGCCGTCGGCGATCGCGCCGACGTGGAGGTGCGCGAGGTTTCCTGCATCGGCCTGTGCGACCAGGCGCCTGCCATGCTGCTCAACGGTCAGCCGCGACGGGGCCGGCTGGAAGACGTGCGCGCCTGCCTCGGTGGGACGGGTTCCGATTCTGCCTGCGTTGCTGGCACCACCCCAGCCAGGCGCTGGCCGACCGATCCTTACGCCTCGCCGCAAGCGCGTTATGGCAGTCTGCGCCGCTTGCTTGCCGCGGGGCGGCCGGAGGAGGTGATCGCGTCGCTCAAGCAGGCTGCCCTGCGGGGCCTCGGCGGCGCGGCTTTCCCGACGGGACTTAAATGGGAGCTGACCCGCCACGCCGCAGGAGCGGAGAAATACGTTGTCTGCAACGCCGACGAGAGCGAGCCGGGGACGTTCAAGGACCGTCTGCTGCTGGAGCAGTTGCCGCACTTGGTCGTCGAGGGCATGTTGATCGGCGCCTGGGTGATCGGCGCTCGCCGCGGGATCATTTACCTGCGCCATGAATACGTGCATGCCGCGCAGGCGCTGCGACAGGAGATCGAGCGTGCCTACGCGACGGGCGCCCTGGGGCAGGGCATTTTCGGCAGCGATTTTGGCTTCGACCTGGAGCTGTTCATCTCGCCCGGCGGCTACATCTTGGGCGAGGAGACCGCGCTGCTGGAAGCGCTGGAAGACAGGCGCGGCGAGCCGCGCAATAAGCCGCCTTTCCCAACCAACGCCGGGCTCCATGGCCGGCCGACCCTGATCAACAACGTCGAGACCTTCGCCGCGGTTCCCGCCATCTGCTGGCACGGCCCTGACTGGTGGGCGTCGCAGGGCAAGCCAGGCTACAAGGGGCTCAAGTTCGTCAGTGTCTCGGGCGATGTTGCCAGGCCCGGCGTCCATTGCGTGCCCTGGGGCAGCACTGTCAGGGAGGTGCTGGAGCTTTGCGGTGGCGTCGCCGGCGGGCGCAAGCTCAAGGCCTTCTCGCCAGGTGGTGCGTCGACGCCGTTTTTGCCCGCAAGCATGCTGGACACGCCGCTGGACTTCGATGCCCTCAAGGCTGTCGGCAGCGCCTTGGGGACTGGCGCGATGGTATTCGTGGCCGAGCACCGGAATTTGCTGGACGTGGTGTTGGCTCAGGTGCGCTTTTTCCGCAACGAGTCCTGCGGCAAGTGCGTGCCCTGTCGGCTGGGCAGCCAGAAGGCAGTGGCGATGGTGGAGCAGGTGCTGGCGGGAGCGCGGGAGGCGCTGCCGGTGGACCTTGGCGAGCTGCACGAGACCATGGCAAGAACCTCGATCTGTGGACTGGGCCAGGTCGCCCTGCTGCCACTGATCGATGCGCTGCGCCGGTTTCCCCGCGAGCCTTCGCTGCAGAGCCTGCGGAGGGTGCGCTCATGAGCGGGAAAATGCTGACTCTGACCATCGACGGCCGGACAGTGTCGGTGCCGCCAGGCACCACGATCTGGGAGGCAGCTCGCCTCCTGGGCATTGACATCCCGGTGCTGTGCCACGAGCCGCGCATGGAACCAGTTGGCGTTTGCCGCCTGTGCGTGGTGGACGTCGGCGAGCGCACGCTGGCCGCAAGCTGCGTCCGGCTCTGCGAGGACGGGATGAACGTGGTCAGCCAAAGCGCCGAGATCGAGCATCACCGACGAATGCTGACGCTGCTGCTGCTGTCCGAGCAGCCTGAGTCGAGTGCCCGGGAGGCCACCACCGGTGACGATGCGCTGTATGCCTTGGCGCGCCGGCAGGGCATCGACGAAATCCCGTTCCCGGACGGTGCCAGAGGGCATCCGCGCGGCCGTGACGATAGCTCGCCGGTGATCGCAGTCGATCACCAGGCTTGCATTCTCTGCGATCGCTGCATCCGGGGCTGCAACGAATTGCAGCACAACCATGTCATAACCCGTAGCGGTAAGGGATATCGCGCCCGCATTGCCTTCGATCTCGACGTCCCCATGGGGAGCAGCAGTTGCGTGGCCTGCGGCGAATGCGCCGCGGTCTGCCCGACCGGGGCGCTGACCCACAAGGCGCTGCAGCATTGGCGGCGGGAATGGGCGGGAGGAGAGGAATGAAACGGTTTTCCCATGCGGCCATGGAGCGGCCGCCAGCGGTCAACGAAGTAGACACCCTGTGTCCATACTGCGGCGTCGGCTGCGCCGTCACCTATGTGACCGACCAGCAGGGACGCTTTCTCTACGCCCGCGGCCGCGACGGCAGTGCCAATGCTGGCCGGTTGTGCGTGAAAGGCCGCTATGGCGTGGACTACGCCCACCACCCGCAGCGCCTGACCAAGCCGCTGATCCGGCGCGAGGGTAGCTACCCCAAAGGACCGCTAAGCCATTTTTCCAAGGCCGGCAGCAGCGGGCCGCGCAAGCCGGGCCGGCTGGTTGATTATGCGGAAGTCCTGCCGCACTTCCGTGAGGCGAGCTGGGACGATGCGCTGGATCTGGTGGCAAAGCGGCTGCTGGAGGTGCGCGCCAGCCATGGGCCTGACAGCTTGGCTGGACTAGGCTCGGCCAAAGGCTCCAATGAAGAGGCCTATCTGTTCCAGAAGCTGGTGCGGGCGGTGTTCGGCACCAACAACGTCGATCATTGCACCCGGCTGTGTCATGCCTCCTCGGTCTATGCCCTGATGGAATGCCTGGGTTCCGGCGCCGTCACCAACGTGGTGCGCGATGTCGAGCACGCCGAGGTGGCGGTGCTGGCCGGCTGCAACCCCACCGCCAACCATCCGGTCGCGGCCAGTTTCATGAAGCAAGCCGCGGCGCGCGGCACTAAGCTGCTGGTGGTCAATGTGCGGCGGCCGCCGATCGCCGACCATGCCGAGCAGTACGTGCAGATCCGCCCGGGCAGCGACGTTGCCTTCTATAACGGCGTAATGCACGTGCTGATCAAGGAGGCGCTGTACGATGCCGATTTCGTTGCCCGCCGCACCGAGGGCTTCGAAGCGCTGCGGGAAGTGGTGCGCCGCTATCCGCCGCAACGGGCAGCGGCCGAGGCCGGGGTGACGGCGGACGAGATCGTGCGCTTCGCTCGTACCTTGGGTAAGGCCGGGAGCGCCATGTTTTTCTGGGGTATGGGCATCAGCCAGCATGTCTACGGCACCGATAACGCCCGCTGCCTGATCGCCCTGGCGCTCTTGACTGGCAACGTCGGGCGGCCCGGCACCGGACTGCATCCGCTGCGCGGGCAGAACAACGTGCAGGGAGCTTCCGATGCCGGGCTGATTCCCATGTACTACCCCGGCTACCAGCCCGTGGCCGACCCCGCGGTGCGGGCCCGCTTCGAGGCGCTGTGGGGCGTGAAGCTTTCCGCGCGCCCCGGCCTGACCACCGTCGAGATCACCGAAGCGGCGCTGGATGGCCAGGTCCGCGCCCTCTACTGCATGGGCGAGAACCCGTTCATGTCCGACCCGGACATCAACAAGGTGCGTGAGGCGCTGGCCCGGCTCGAATTCCTGGTAGTGCAGGACATTTTTCTGACCGAGACCGCCGAGTTCGCCGATGTCATCCTGCCGGCCAGCTCCTTTCTCGAGAAAACCGGCACCTATACCAACACCGATCGTCGGGTGCAGCTGGGCCGTCCGGTGCGCGCCTTGCCAGGCGAGGCGCGGCAGGATTGGGAATTGATCTGCGAGATCGCGCGGCGCATGGGGTATCCCATGCACTACCGGGATGTCGCTGCGGTCTTCGACGAGCTGGTCGCGGCCACGCCGCTGTACGCCAATCTTTCCCACGCCAATCTCGGTGCGTACGGCCGCTGGTATCCGTGCCCGCATCCCAACTCCGAAGGGGAGAAGATCCTCTTCCGCGAAAACTTCCCCATCGGGCGGGCCCGCTTCGTGCCGGCCGAGAGCGGACTCATCCCCGACCGGCCAGACCAAGATTATCCCTACATCCTCAATACCGGCCGGCAGCTAGAGCACTGGCACACCGGCGTGATGACGCGCCGCTCGCGGGCGCTGGACGAGATCGCGCCAGAGGCCTTCGTCGAGGTGCACCCGGCCGATGCGGCGGAGCTGGGGGTGGCCGACGGGGACCTTGTCCGAGTCAGTTCGCGGCGCGGCAGCATCCGGATCAGGGCCAGGCTCACCGAAGTCGTGGCGCGGGGGACGGTCTTCATTCCCATGCACTTCCGCGAGGCGGCCGCCAACCTGCTGACCGATCCTAGCCTGGATCCGCTGGCCAAGATTCCTCAGCTCAAGGCCTGCGCCGTGCGGTTGGAGCCACTGGCGCAAGGCACAGCTGCGCAGTCCGAAAACGCCTGCCACGAGCCGACGCTGCCGCCGGCGGATCAGCTCACTTCTTGACCCACAACGGGAGGTTCGACGCATGAATGCCGCAGCCCTTCGAGCGACCGCTCCCCGAGAGACGATTCGCTACGCCATCGGCGAGTGCCAGCTTGGCAAGGCGCTGGTCGCGCACAGCGGCGCAGGAGTCTGTGCCATTCTGCTGGGCGACGAGGCGGAGCAGCTGCTGGCGGATCTCGGACGGCGCTTTCCCCGCGCCGAGCTGATTGCGGACCAGGAGGGCCTGGCCGCGGTGCTCTCGGCTGTGACGCGCTTTATCGCCGAGCCGCAGGCCGGCTGGATGCTGCCTCTGGATGTCCGCGGCACGCAGTTCCAGCGCCGCGTCTGGCAGGCGCTGCAGCAAATCCCTGCTGGCCGGACCGCGACCTACGCCGAAATTGCGGCCCGCGTTGGCCAGCCGGCGGCGGTGCGAGCGGTGGCCGGCGCCTGCGCCGCCAATCCGCTGGCCTTGGCGATACCTTGCCATCGTGTGGTGCGCAGCGATGGCCAATTGTCCGGCTACCGCTGGGGTGTGGAGCGCAAGCGGGCGCTGTTGGAGCGCGAAGCTGAGGGCGCGGTCCGACAGGCAGTCGTCTGAGGGTGAGCAATCTCGAGCTGTTCGACGACGAGTGGGCCAGGCGAGAGCAGCTGGCGCCGGGTGCGATGCTGCTGCGGGGCTTCGCGCTGCCTCATGAGGTGGAGCTGTTGGCGGCGTTGCCCGAGCTGATCGCGCGGGCGCCGTTTCGCCACATGCCGACGCCGGGTGGTCGCCGCATGTCGGTGGCCATGAGCAATTGCGGCCGCTACGGCTGGGTGAGCGATCGGCAGGGATATCGGTACGCGTCCGCCGCCCCGCTCAGCGGCCAGCCCTGGCCCGCCATGCCCGCCGTGTTCCGGCGGCTGGCCGTGGCAGCAGCGGCCAGCGCAGGCTTCCCCGGCTTCGAGCCAGACGCCTGCCTGATCAACCGCTACCTTCCCGGCGCGCGTATGGGGCTGCATCAGGACAAAGATGAGCGGGATCTCGCCGCCCCCATCGTGTCGGTGTCGTTGGGTCTGCCGGCGGTGTTTCTGTTCGGCGGCCTGCGGCGCGGCGACCGCCCCGCGCGCATCCTGCTTGAGCATGGCGATGCGCTGGTCTGGGGCGGGCCGGCGCGGCTGTGCTACCACGGTGTTGCACCTGTGAAAAAGGGGCAGCATCCCCGGCTCGGGGAGCAGCGCATCAATCTCACCTTCCGCAAGGCGCGTTAGCGGCCCAGATAGCGCTCGGCATCGAAGGTCGCCAGCCATTCGGGGCGATAGGCGGCGCAGGCGGCGACGAAGGCGCCGTTGACGAAGCTTTCGGGGAAAAGGGTAATCAGAAACACCGGCAGGTACTGCTCGCTCATGGTCAGCCAGTCGACGGCCCCGCTCAGCAGGAGCAGCATGGCGCAGACTAGGCGCGCCAAGGCAGTGGCGATGCAGGCGCCAAAGAACCCGCAGCCCAGGATGTAGATGAAAAGATTGGCCGGCATGTGGCGCTCCAGCAAGCGCCAGATGCAGTAGCTGACCGCGACCGGAATCAGTACCAGCACGGCACCCTGGAGTCCGAGTACGCTCCAGTGCTCGGCGCCGCTCACGGCCGACCCGATCAGAGCGAGAGTCGCTCCCAAAATGGCCAGGCGCCAGCCGAGCATCAGCGTGAAGGCCGTCATCCCCAGTAGGTGGATATCGAATCCTGGGGTGACGTCGGACCGTATCTGCCACAGCAGCATCAGCGAGAGCGAGGCCGCGCCCAGAAGATGCTGGCGCAATGGCGCATTGCCCAGGCCGGTTAGATCCAGGCCTACCAAGGCCCGCGCCAGCGCCGCTCCATACACCAGGAAGCCGCCTATCAGCCACGCTGCCGGGAAAGGGTCCTGAGCGAGGTCCATGGCAAACCAGATCGTTTGGGTCCTGATTCAAATATAGTGTGCAGCCAGACGGTCAAGCCGGAGTCTACAGCGGGAATTCCCTATGCGACACGGGACGCTGCCGCCCCGGTCGAGCCGGGGCGGTCGCTGCCGAGAGGGCCGAGGCTTGCTTTACAGCAGTTCCTTGCGCAGCTGTTCGGGGCTCTTGGGAGAAAGCAACCCGGGGGCGACATCCAGCACCGTCTTGGCACCGATCCGGCCGCGCCTGTTGAGCCGATACGCGGCACGCGCATAGGCCACCAGCACGCTGGCGGTGAACTCCGAGTTGCTGCCGAGCTTGAGCGAGAACTCCATCAGCTGTGCCGTGCCTTCACCGGTGCTGCCGCTGCGGATGACGAAGCCGCCGTGCGGCATGGCGGCATGGTCGCGCCGCAGTTCTTCCTCGCTGATGAAATGCACCGTGGTGTCGTAATCGGCGAAGTAGTGAGGCATGGTTACGATTTGCCGCTCCACCTCGGCCGGATCGGCGCCGTCCTCCAGCACCACGTAGCATTCGCGCCGATGTTTCTCCCGAGTGGTCAGCGTCGGGCGAGCGCCGCTGCGCACCTGCGCAATCGCCTCGGGGGAAGGGATGGTGTACTGCACGCCGGCCTTGACGCCGGGCACGCGCCGGACCGCGTCCGAGTGGCCCTGGCTTAGCCCTTTGCCCCAGAAGGTGTAGGTATCGCCCTCCGGCAGGATGGCTTCGCCGAAGAGGCGATTGAGGGAAAACAGGCCGGGATCCCAGCCCACGGAGATGATGGCGGTGGTGCCAGCCTGCCGGGCGGCACGGTCAACGGCATCGAAGTACTCGGGAATCTTGGCATGGGTGTCGAAGCTGTCGACGGTATTGAACAGGGCTGCCAGCGCCGGGCCCTGCTTGGGCAAATCCTGCTTCGAGCCGCCGCACAGGATAAGCACGTCGATCTTTTCGTGGAAGGCGTCGATTTCCGCCAGCCGGTAGGCTGGAGTGGCGGGGTCTAGCAAGCGCAGCCCGCTCGGTTCACGCCGGGTGAAGACGCCGACCAATTCCATGTCGGGAGCGCGCTTGAGGGCGGCTTCGACGCCTTTGCCCAGATTGCCGTAGCCGACGATGCCAACTTTGATTGCCTGCTCCATGAGGAAACCTTCCTGCAACTATCCGTTGAGCCCGGCGCCGCTCGCATTGCTGGCGGCCCGCCTTTGAAACGCAGGAGGCTAATCCTACAGAGGCCGTGGCGAAGGAGCCAGTGAGCCGTGTTGCAAACATGGTTTGTGCAGCGCAGCAAAATGTGCCATACTAAGAATCTCTCCTCCTCAGATATCTCCTTCTAGATGTCGTTTTGCCCGCCGCCCCCGGCGGGCTTTTTTTTGCTTCAAGCCATCCAGGCTCTTGTCCCAGGCTTTGGGCGGGCTGCAGTGCCCATGCGGGTGGGCCGAGGCGGCATTCATTCCAGCTGGCTGCGGGCTCTCCAAGCCGTCGAGCTTGATCCTGTGGCGCGGCGACAGACCGTCGTCGGTGACGGACTTTGCAAGCTTTAAGAAAAAAAGCCCCCGAGGGGGCTAAAGATCAGGAGTCCGGTGCTTGTCCTTGGTCGGCGTCTCGGGTGGATTCTGCTCGGTTTCTGCTCCGGCCTGTCCGTCCCCAGGCCAGGGCTGGCGTTAAAGCTACGCCGGGCTTGTTACGGGAGCTTGACGGTCGGTCGAGTGGATTCAGCAACAAGCTGTCCGTCCCGAAAGTCGGGCTAGCGGTCGGCGCGCAAGTTGCGTTTCGGTCTCTCGATACCCGGTGCATGCTCGTGCATGCACGCCTCGCCTTTTCCGCTCGCGCTGCCGGCACTGGCTCGATGGGCATTGGCGTGTCAATGGGAGAGGGTGATCAGGCGGCTGCAATGGCCTGTGGGCCTGCCGATGCTACGCAAGGCATGGAAGCGACTGAAAAAAACGAAGGCCGACCAGATCCTGGTCAGCCTTCGTGAGGTTTGCGGAATTTGGTGGAGGCGGCGGGAATCGAACCCGCGTCCGTAGATCCTCCGCCGTCGGCTCTACATGCTTAGCCCAGTCTTTAGATTTAGCCGACCGCTACCCGACGGGCAGGGAACACGATCGGCAAGCCCTGGAAGGATTTAACAGCTTGGAGTCGGGCACTCCGCGCTGCGAGCTTGTGTGCTACGACCGCTGAGCAAGAGCCACAAGCAACTGCTTGTCAGCGGCTCGCGGGGATTAGGCCGCGAGAGCGTAGGTATCGTCGTTGGCGACTATTTCGTTTGTCACATGATTTACGAGGTGAGTGACGTCCTCGGCATGCACCTCAGGTTTCGCGATCCACGTCGAAGCCATGTCGCCCCCGTGGTGTAAAGCTGTAGACATTGTACCCGAGTGCAAAGTTCCGCGCGAGTCGGTCGGTTTGCTTCGGGCTATTCCATCAGACCTTGTGCTTCAGCAGGCGTTCCTTCTCCCGGGCCCAGTCGCGCTCGCGCTTGTCGGCACGCTTGTCGTGCAGCTTCTTGCCCTTGGCAAGGCCGATCTCCAGCTTGGCACGCCCACGCTTCCAGTGCAAATCCAGGGGGATGAGCGTATAGCCGCGCCGCTCGGTGGCACCGATGAGGCGATTGAGTTCGTCACGGTGCAGCAGCAGCTTGCGGCTGCGGGTGGGATCAGGCTGCACGTGGGTGGAGGCCGTTGGCAACGGCGAGATGTTGGCGCCGATCAGCCAGGCTTCACCATCCTTGATGGTGACGTAGCCCTCCTGGATGTTGGCGCGGCCGGCCCGCAGGCTTTTCACTTCCCAGCCTTCCAGCACGAGGCCGGCCTCGAAGCGCTCTTCGATGAAATAATCGTGGTGCGCCCTGCGGTTGACGGCGATGATGGCGCTGTTGGATTTCGGCTTGTTGCGTTTGCTCATGGCAGCAGTGTACGAAGTGGCCGGCGTCAGGGCCAGTCAGGATGCTTCGGGTGGCCGCTACGGGCGGACTGCGACGTCATTTTATGTTGCGAGCGCGGCCGCTGTCCTCGACAATGGCGGCGGATTATACGGGTGCAGGTCGCCGTTTGAGGAGATAAGGAATAACGTGTCAGCCTCCAAACGCTCGCGGGATACCTGGTCCAGCGGGCTCATCTTCGGTCTGGTTCTGACCGGCGCGACGGCAGGGTTTGGCAACTTTTGGCGCTTTCCCTATCTGGTCGGCGAGCACGGCGGCGGGGCGTTCCTGCTGGTTTACCTGCTTTGCCTGCTAGCGCTGGGCGTGCCGCTGCTGGCGGCGGAGATCCTCGTTGGGCGTCGCGGACGGGGCAGTCCGGTTGCGGCCGTCGCAAGGCTCTCCCTGCAGGAAGGACTGTGGCCGTCCTGGCGCGCGCTCGGCTGGTTGTGCCTGCTCAGCTGCTGCCTGCTGCTGGCGACGCTCAGCGTGGTCGGCGGCTGGGCGCTTGCCTATGTTTTCCGCGCCGCCTCCGGAGCGTTCGCTGAGTTGGATGCGTTGCAGGCGGCGGATCTTTTCCAGCAACTGATCCGTGATCCGGAGCGGTTGCTGGCTTGGCATACCCTGTTCCTGGGCTTTGCCATGATGGTGGTGGCGCGCGGCGTTCGCTGGGGGCTGGAGGAGGCGGCACACTGGTTTGTACCGATGCTGTTTGGTCTGCTGCTGCTGTTGGTTGGCTATACTGCAGCGGCCAGCGGGCAGAGCTCGGATGCGCTTCGGCACATGCTGTGGCCCCGCCTCGGCGCCCTGGGCTGGGAATCGCTGCTGCTGGCGATGCGGCACGCCATTTATACGCTGTCGCTGGGTCTCGGGGTGGCCCTGACGTTGGGAGCCTATCTCGATGAGCGAGTGTCGATACTGAAGGCATCGCTGCTGGTCGCGATCGCCGACACGGCGCTGGGGATTTTGGCGGGGCTGATGGTGTTTCCGGTGCTTTTCGGCGCCGCGCTGCTTTCCAGCTCCGGTCCCGAGCTGGTGTTTCAGGCCATCCCGCTTGCCTTGGGACAGCTGCCGAGCGGCACCTGGTTCGGGACGCTGTTTTTCTTGCTGCTGGTGTTCGCCGCCTGGACTTCCGCCATCGCCCTGTTGGAGCCGCTGGTGGCGTATCTGATGGAGCGGCGTGGGCTGGAGCGGCCGCATGCCACCAGCTACGCGGGCATTGTGGCTTGGTCCCTGGGCGTGGTGGCGCTGCTGTCATTGAGCCTCTGGGCTCATGTGCGTCCTCTGGGCCGGCTCGACGGTTTTGCGGAAAGCACGCTGTTCGACATCATGGCCTTCGTCGCCGCGGACCTTTTCCTGCCGGTCAGCAGCCTGGCGCTGGCGCTGCTCGTCGGCTGGCGGATGTCGGCGCGCAGTGCGGAACTGGAACTCGGATCGGGAGTCGGATTCAGAATCTGGCTGGTACTGATCCGCTACGTCGTTCCCCTGGGCCTGCTGGTGGTGTTGGCAGACGGTCTTGGGCTTTTTGGTTTTGCTTGAGGTGCTATGGCTACCGTTTCCCGTAGCGCGCTGGTGATGCATTCGGCGCAGCAGATGTATGACTTGGTGGTGGATGTGGATTCCTACCGTGAATTCCTGCCTTGGTGCGGCGACAGCCGAGTCCTGAAGCAGGAGGGCAACGAGGTCGAAGCCTGCATCCTGATTTCCAAGGCCGGAATCGAGCGCGCTTTTACTACCCGCAACCGCATGGAGCCGGGCAGGCTGGTGGAAATTCGCCTCGTTGAGGGGCCCTTCAAGCACTTGGATGGCCATTGGCGCTTCCATCCCCTGCGCGAAGACGCCTGCAAGGTCACCCTGGATCTGGAGTACGAGTTTTCCTCCAAGATCTTCACCGTGGCTTTTGGCAGCGTTTTCACCCAGATTGCCAACACCCTGGTCGATGCCTTCGTGAAACGGGCCAAAGAGCTTTATGGCTGAGCAGGGATTCGTGGTCGAGGTGGTCTATGCGCGGGCCGACGTGCAAAGCCTGGTCAGCGTGCTGGTTCCTGCCGGAGCGGTGCTGCGTGACGCGGTGCAGCGTTCCGGTTTGGCCGAGCACTATCCCGAGCTCGATCTCGACCGGCTGGATGCCGGCATCTTCGGCAAGCCGGCAGCGCCGGATACGCCGCTGCGCCCGGGCGATCGGGTCGAACTTTATCGTCCGCTGTTGGCCAACCCCAAGGAGATGCGCCGGCAGCGCGCCCAGCGCCAGCGACGGTAAAGCCGGCTCCAGGCCCTGGCAAGGGCGGGTGCGGTCATTTTTCGTCGAGGCTGCGCCAAGTGCGAGGTTGCAGGTCGCCTTCCACGGCAACGAGGCGGTCGTTCTCGAAGAACACCGTCACACGCTTGCTGTTCAGTTCACCGCCGCCGGGCTTGACGGCTTCGATATAGTCCCAGCGGTCTCGGGTGAACGGGTCCACCAGCGGGGGAGAGCCAAGCAGGAACTGGACCTGGCGACGGCTCATGCCGGGGCGCAGCTGGTCGACCATTTCCTGGGTGATGATGGTGCCCTGATGGATGTCGGGCTTGTAGACGAAGGGCAGGCTGTCGAGCGCACAACCTCCGCACAGGCTGGCGACCACGATCAGACCAAGGATGCGCTGCCGTATCATTGTGGAACATCTCCGCAAGCTTGGGCGATAATACTAACCATTCACGAGCTGCTTAACGACCCTTTCCTGCGCAAGGGTCGGGCGAGACCGGTGAGCGTCGGGGTGACCGCGGTGCGGCGTGCATTGCGCGCGGCGGGGGATGGAATGGAATCCGGATCGAGCGGTCTTAGTTCGAGGGGCGGCTGCAACAGGAAGCAATGTTTTGCGGAGGCGCTACCACCGGCATGGGATACGGCCTGATGCGCCCCCTGTTGGAACACTCCCTGGGTTCTCAGGCGGCATCGATAAAAGGGGGAGCTTTGTGGTAACCAAAGACCTTCGCGAAGCGGGACTCAAGGTCACGCACCCACGAATGAAGATCCTCGAGCTGCTGTCGCAGAGCGAGAACCGCCACGTAACGGCGGAAGACGTCTACAAGGCACTGCTGGAGTCCGGCGAAGACATCGGCCTGGCGACGGTGTACCGGGTACTTACCCAGTTCGAAGGGGCGGGCATCGTCCAGCGCCATTATTTCGAGGGCAACCAGTCGGTTTTCGAGCTGGCCGAAGGCGAGCACCACGATCACATGGTGTGCACCAAATGCGGCGCGATCGAGGAGTTCGTCGACGCGACGATTGAGAAGCGCCAAGAAGCCATCGCCAAGGAGCGGGGCTTCGAGATCACCGACCACTCGCTGATTCTTTATGGCCGCTGCCGCGACTGCCGTGAATAAAGTTGCCGGGCATGCCAAGGCATGCCCGGCAGTAAGCGCAGACGGAATGGTCTATCCCGGTTTCAGGCCTGCTTTGCCATGCGGCCATGGGCGGTGGCCAGCATCTCCCGCGCGTGGCCGATGGTCTGATCGGTGATTTCCACGCCGCCCAGCATGCGGGCGATTTCTTGAATACGCTCTTCCAGGCCCAGCGGCCGCACCTGGGTGTAAGTGCGATCGCCGTCGGTATGCTTGCTGACCTGGAAATGATGATGGGCCTGGGCGGCGACCTGCGGCAGATGGGTCACGCAGAGCACCTGCCGGTCGTTGCCCAGCAGCCGCAGCTGCCGGCCCACCACCTCGGCGATGGCGCCGCCGATGCCGACGTCGGCTTCGTCGAAAACCAAGGTGGGAATGCGGCCGCTCTTGGCGGTGGCAACCTGTATCGCCAGGCCGATGCGCGATAGCTCGCCGCCGGAGGCGATGCGGGTGAGCGGTCCCATGGGCAGTCCCGGGTTGGTGCGCACCAGGAATTCTACGCTGTCGAGCCCGTGACGAGCCGGCCGGCCGTCGGCGTCATGGTTGACGTTGACCGTGAATTCCGCGCCCGGCATACCCAGCTCGTGGATGAAGCGGGTGACCCGCTCGGCCAGGGCGGCGGCGGCTTTCTGGCGGGCACGACTGAGCGCCGCGGCAGCTTTGCGGTAGGCCGCATCGGCCGCGGTGCGCTCCTGCTGCAGCTCGGCCAGTCGCTGCTCGGCGTTTTCCAGTCGTGCCAGCTCGCGGGACAACGCTTCTAGCCACTCCGGCAGCTCTTCCACTCGCACCCGGTGCTTGCGTGCCAGGTCGTTGAGCAGGCCCAGCTGCTCTTCCACCCAGGCCAGCCGCTCCGGGTCGAGCTCCAAGCCGTCGGCATAGCGACGCAGGCTATCGCAAGCTTCTTGGATCTGGATCAGGGCGCTGCTCAGCAGCGCGTAGGGCTCATTGAGCTCGGGGTCGGTCTTGAGTAGCCGCTGCAGGGCACCCGCCGCATGGGCCAGAGCCTGCTGCACACTGCTTTCTCCCTCGTAGAGCAGGTCGATGATCCGCTGTGCCGTGGCGAGCAGGTCGCCAGCTGCCGCCAAGCGTCTTTGCTCGCTGTCGAGCTCGGCGATGCCGTCGGGGGTCGGCTTGAGTGCGCTCAACTCCTCGACTTGGAAACGCAGCAGCTCCAGGCGGTCGCGGTAGTCGCTGTCGCCGTCGAGCGAGCGAATCTCGGCCTCGATCGCCGTCAGCTTTTGATGGGCCTGCGCCACGGCGGCTAGCTCGGCCTCATGCTGGCCGAAGCCGTCCAGGGCGTCCCGTTGCGCGTCGCGGCGGAATAGCGACTGGTGCGCATGCTGGCCATGAATGTCCACTAGGAATTCGCCCAGCTCGCGCAGCATCTGCACGGGGACCGGAGTGCCGTTGATGAAGCCGCGGGAGCGTCCGTTGGCGTGAATAACCCGCCGCAGCATGCATTCATCGTTGGTGGCGAGATCGTTGTCCTGCAGCCAACGCGCGGCATCGCTGTCGGGAGCGATGCGAAAGATGGCGGTGACCTCGGCCTTGTCTGCCCCGGCGCGTATCATGTCGGCCTCGGCACGGTCGCCCAGGCAGAGGCCGAGCGCATCGAGCAATATGGATTTGCCGGCGCCGGTCTCCCCGGTCAGCGCGCTCATGCCCTCTGCGAAATCCAACTCCAGCGTTTCGACGATCGTGAAATTGCGGATGTGGATGTGGCTCAGCATAGGACGGACATGATTAGTGGGTATTGGTATCGCCCCAGCGCAGCTTGGCGCGCAGGATGTCGAAATAGCGGTAGTGCGGCGGGTGGATCAGCCGGACGCGGTGGTCGTGCCGGCGGATGCGCAGCCGGCTCCCGGGCTGCAGCCCCATGTCGCTTTGTCCGTCGCAGCTGACGCCGACCCGCTGAATGTAATCGTCCGGAACTTCCACCTCGATGAGGCTGTCGGCGGAAATGACCAGCGGCCGGTTGCTCAGCGTGTGGGGGCAAACGGGTACCAGAGTGATGGCGTCCACTGCCGGATGGACGATGGGGCCGCCGGTTGCCAGCGCATAGGCTGTGGAGCCGGTCGGGGTGGCGATGATGATGCCATCGGCCCGGTGCGGCGTGAGCAGGCTGCCGTCGATGTAAGTTCGGAATTCGATCAGCCGCGCCGTGTTCCACTTGTAAAGGACAACGTCGTTCAGCGCCAGGCTGCTGACCAGCACCTTGCCCTGGCGATGGATCTCGGCGCGCAGCAAGATGCGGTCCTCCTCGATGAAGTCGCCGCCGAGCACGGCATCCAGACCGTCGAAATCGTAGGGCGGGAGGTCCACCAGAAAACCCAGGCGGCCGCGGTTGACGCCGAGCAGGGGAATGCCGTGATCGACCACCAGACGCGCGGTATGCAGCAAGGTGCCGTCGCCGCCTACCGAGATGACCAGGTCGGTACCTTCGACGAGAGCGGGGGAGTCGAGGCAGCGACTGCCGCTGGGCGTCGGAGCATTGCCGACGATGGCGCTGTCGAGCGCAACCTCCATTCCGCGCTTGAGCAAATGGCCGGCAATGTGCAGAACCGTCTCCAGGGTTCCGGCATCCTGCGGTTTACCAGTGATCGCGATTTTCTTGAAAGCGTGCATGGGGAAAACCAACGAGCAACTGCGGCGAACTTAACACGGGCGCCGGAGTAGCCGCCAGATGCGGTGTTTCGCCTTGACACGATCTGTTCATATTGTTAGCGTTCCTTTTAGCACTCGAAGGGTGAGAGTGCTAATAATGGCAAGCCGTTTTCCGCATGATAGCGGATGCGATAACGACATGGTCGACAACCAATACAGCGAACTGAGCGAGCGCGCCCAGCATTTGCTGAAAGTGCTGGTGCAAAGGCACATACGCGATGGCCAGCCGGTCGGATCGCGCACGCTCACTCGTGATTCCGGGTTGCCATTGAGTCCGGCGACGGTCCGCAACGTGATGTCGGATCTGGAAGACCTCGGCTATGTGCAGGCGCCGCACACCTCGGCTGGGCGGGTGCCTACGGACAAGGGGTATCGCTTTTTCGTCGACACGTTGCTGACCGTCCGCAACCTCAAGCTGCCCGAGGCCGATCGCATGCGGCTGCGGCTGGATGCCAGCAGTGGGCCGACCGGCCTGGTGGACTCCGCCTCCAATTTGCTGTCGGGCCTGACCCGCTATGCCGGTTTGGTGACGCTGCCGCGCCAGGCCTATCATGCCTTTCGGCAGGTGGAGTTCCTGCCGCTGTCGGAGCGGCGGGTGCTGGTCATCATCATTGTCAACGATCAGGAGATTCAGAATCGGGTCATCGAAACCGACCGGAACTTCACCGCCGACGAGCTGTGCAAGGTGGCCAATTTCCTGAATCAGCGGTTTGCTGGCAAGGACTTCCGCACTGTCCGCGAGCAACTGATTCAGGAAATCGACCATGCCCGGCAGGACATGAATAGCCTGATGGAGGCGGCGGTCCAGGTTGCCAAGCAGGTGTTCATTGATCAGCCGGAAGAGAAGGACTACGTCCTGGCTGGACAGACCAACCTGATGGAGCATGCCGACCTGGCCAATGTCGAGAAGCTGCGTGAGCTGTTCGAGGCGTTCAACCAGAAGCGCGACGTGCTGCACATCCTCGACAAGAGCATTAAGGCGCAGGGTGTGCAGATCTTCATTGGCCAGGAGTCCGGCTACACCGTGTTCGATGGCTGCAGCCTGGTGACCTCCACCTATGAAGTCGATGGCGAGGTCCTGGGCGTCCTGGGCGTAATTGGCCCGACCCGCATGCCCTACGAACGGGTCATCCCTATCGTCGACATGACGGCGCGGTTGTTGGGTGAGGCGCTCAACCCCAAGTCAGGGGCGGATTCCGATTCCGACTAGATGCCCGGGCACAGCGCTGCGATTTTCAGTAGCAACTGAGAGGTTCGTAATGACGGAAGAACAGCGGCAGGATCAGGCCGAAGAGCCGCAATCCAGTGAAGCGCCAGATCGCGTGGCGGAGCTGGAAAAGGAACTGGCCGAAGCGCGCCAGAAAGCTGAAGAGAACTGGAACCAGTTCCTCCGTGCGCGGGCTGAGCTCGAGAACACTAGGCGCCGCACCGAACGAGAAATCGAGCAGGCGCACAAGTTTGCCCTGGAGAACTTCGCCAGCCAGTTGCTGGGCGTATGGGACAGCCTTGAGATGGGGGTGGCCGCAGCGCAGGATCCCAACGCCGATGTCGCCTCTCTGCGCGAAGGCACGGAGCTGACGCTGAAGATGCTGACCCAGGTGATGGAGAAGTTCGGTATCGTGCAAATTAACCCGCAAGGGGAGAAGTTCGATCCCTCCAGGCATGAGGCGATGGCGGCTCAGGAGGCCGACGGGGTCGAGCCGAACACTGTGCTGACCGTCGTCCAGAAAGGCTACATGCTGCATGACCGCCTGCTGCGGCCGGCCATGGTCGTGGTCTCGAAACAGGCAGCGCAACCGGCCGGCGGTCAGGTCGACGAACAAGCTTGAAGACGAAAGCGGTCGGGCACTGGTTTAGGTTGTAGTGTCTCGGGCGCTGGGGGGTTACAGCGCAGCCGGGACGATGTCAGGAGTTGAAGCATGTCGAAAGTCATCGGAATCGATTTGGGAACGACGAACTCGTGCGTCGCCGTCATGGAAGGCGGGAAGCCGCGAGTCATCGAGAACAGCGAAGGCGATAGGACGACGCCGTCCGTCGTTGCTTTTGTCGACGGCGACGAGATTCTGGTGGGCCAGCCGGCCAAGCGTCAGGCGGTCACCAACCCCGAGAATACCATCTTCGCTGCCAAGCGCCTGATCGGTCGGCGCTACGACGAGGACGTCGTGCAGCGGGACATCCAGAAGATGCCCTACAAGATCGTCCGGGCCGACAATGGCGACGCCTGGATCGAAGCGCGTGGCCGCAAGATGGCGCCGCCGGAGATCTCCGCCCGCGTGTTGATGAAGATGAAGCAGACCGCCGAGGATTACCTGGGCGAGCCGGTTACCGAAGCGGTCATCACCGTGCCGGCCTACTTCAACGACTCCCAGCGGCAGGCGACCAAGGATGCGGGACGCATTGCCGGCCTCGAGGTCAAGCGCATCATCAACGAGCCGACCGCGGCGGCCCTCGCCTACGGCCTGGACAAGGTGCGCGGTGACCGCAAGATCGCGGTGTACGACCTCGGCGGCGGCACCTTCGACATTTCCATCATCGAGATCGCCGAGATCGACGGCGAGCACCAGTTCGAGGTGCTGGCCACCAACGGCGACACTTTCCTCGGTGGCGAGGATTTCGACCGGCGCATCATCGAGTACATCATCGGCGAGTTCAAGAAGGACCAGGGCATCGACCTGTCCGGCGACCCGCTGGCGATGCAGCGTCTCAAGGAGGCCGCCGAGAAGGCCAAGATCGAGCTTTCCTCCACGCAGCAGACCGAGATCAACCTGCCGTACATCACGGCCGACCAGAGCGGGCCCAAGCACCTCAACATGAAACTGACTCGGGCCAAACTGGAGTCGCTGGTGGAGGACCTCATCGAGCGTGCCATCGAGCCGTGCCGGATTGCGCTCAAGGACTCGGGGCTGTCCGCTTCCGAGATCGACGAGGTCATCCTGGTCGGCGGTCAGACCCGCATGCCCAAGGTCCAGGAGGCGGTCAAGGCATTCTTCGGCAAGGAGCCTCGGCGTGACGTCAATCCGGACGAAGCCGTGGCGTTGGGCGCTGCCATCCAGGGCGGCGTGCTGGCCGGCGAGGTTAAGGACGTCCTGCTGCTCGACGTGACGCCGCTGTCACTGGGCATCGAGACGCTCGGCGGCGTGATGACCAAGATCATCGAGAAGAACACCACCATCCCGACCAAGGCGACGCAGGTGTTCTCTACCGCCGAGGACAACCAGACCGCCGTGACCGTGCACGTGTTGCAGGGCGAGCGGGAAATGGCGCGCGACAACAAGTCGCTGGGTCGCTTCGACTTGACCGACATCCCGCCGGCTCCGCGTGGCGTGCCGCAAATCGAGGTCACCTTCGACATCGATGCCAACGGCATTCTGCACGTCTCGGCGCGCGACAAGGCCACTGGTAAGCAGCAGTCCATTGTCATCAAGGCCTCTTCCGGGCTGAGCGAGGAAGAGATCGAGCGCATGATTCGCGACGCCGAGCTCCATAAGGAAGAGGACCGGCGCGCTCGCGAGCTGGTGGAGGCGCGCAACCAGGCCGACAACCTGATCCACGCCACCCGCAAGTCGATGAAGGAACTCGGTGACAAGCTCAGTGAAGGCGAGAAGCAGGAGCTGGAGGCCGCAATCAAGGAGCTGGAGGATGTCCTGCAGGGCGACGACAAGCAGGCCATCGAGCGCAAGGCGCAGGCCTTGGCCGAGCGCTCCGGCAAGCTGGCGGAGCGGCTTTATGCCCAGAACCAGACCTCCGGTACGGAGCAGCAGTCGCAGAGCGGCCAGCAGCGGGACGAGGACGTGGTCGATGCCGAGTTCGAGGAGGTCAAGGACGACGACCGCAAGAACTGAGGCGGCAGCTGCCAACAGCGGCAACGACGAAGGCGCGGGAATTCCTGCGCCTTCGTATTTGGGGGTAGGGAAGCGCATCCCAGCCTGCTGCGGAACTTGCCAGCCGGTTGGAATGCGTTTCTCCGCCGTTGCCCTATAATGCGCGGCGCAATTCGAGCACGAGCAGCAAGACGAGATGGCGAAACGAGATTACTACGAAGTTCTGGGGGTGCCCCGCAACGCCTCGGAGGCCGAGCTGAAAAAGGCCTACCGCCGGCTTGCCATGCGCTATCACCCGGACCGCAACCCCGGAGACGCGGAGGCCGAGGAGCGCTTCAAGGAAGTCAAGGAGGCCTACGAAACGCTCTCCGATCCCCGCAAGCGGGCGCTCTACGACCAGTTCGGCCATGCCGGCCTGGAGGGGTCCGTCGGCATGGGTGGCGGTGCGCGCGGGGCCAGCAGTTTCGCCGACATCTTCTCCGACGTTTTCGGCGACATCTTCTCCGGCGGCGCCAGGCGCAGCGCGAGCATGTTTCGCGGCGCGGACCTGCGCTATACCCTCG
Source organism: Lysobacteraceae bacterium (assembly GCA_012523465.1). Lineage (GTDB taxonomy): Bacteria > Pseudomonadota > Gammaproteobacteria > Nitrococcales > AK92 > JAAYIK01. Next base: position 87,215 of record JAAYIK010000013.1, read on the forward strand.
AGCTTTCCCTCGAGGAAGCGGTGCGCGGCACCGAAGTCAGGATCGAGGTGCCGACACTGGAGATCTGCGACGATTGCACCGGCACCGGCGTGCGCAGCGGGCGGCAGCGCGACGTTTGCCCGACTTGCCAGGGCCATGGCGAGGTCCGGATTCAGCAGGGCTTTTTCGCCATCCAGCAGACCTGTCCGCGCTGCCACGGGGCCGGGACCATCGTCACCGACCCGTGCCAGAGCTGCCAGGGCCGTGGCCGCAAGGAAGCCCGCAAGACCTTGTCGGTCAAGGTGCCGGCCGGCGTCGATACTGGTGACCGTATCCGCCTCACCGGCGAGGGTGAGCCGGGCGAAAACGGCGGCCCGCCGGGCGATTTATATGTTCATATCGTGGTCAGGCCGCACCCCATCTTCACCCGGGAAGGGCCGGACCTGCGCTGCGAGATCCCCATCAGCTTCGTGCTGGCGGCGCTAGGCGGCACCATCGAGGTGCCAACTCTGGATGGACGGGCTACCATTCAAATTCCGGCCGGCACGCAGACCGGCAAGGTCTTCCGTCTGCGCGGCAAGGGCGTGACACCCGTGCGCGGCGGCCCGCCGGGCGACCTGCTGTGCCGGGTACGGTTGGAGACGCCGGTGAACCTGACCAAGGAGCAAAGGGAGCTGCTGGAGAAGTTCGCCGCCACCCTGGAGGCCGGCGGCGAGAAGCACAATCCGCAGAGCAGCTCCTGGCTGGACGGCGTGAAGAAGTTCTTCGAAGACCTGAAGTTCTAAGGAAGGTGATCGCATGACCCGAATCGTTATCACTGGCGCCGCTGGCCGCATGGGCCGCACCCTCATTGAGGCCGTGTTGAACGATCCCGACGCAACCCTGGTAGGCGCGGTGGAACGTTCCGGACATGCGTTGCTGGGCAGCGACGTCGGCGCACTGGTCGGCCGCGATCCGCTGGGCATCACCCTGCAGAGCAGCCTGGGTTCCGTGCTCAGCAACGGGGCGGCCGTGGTGATCGATTTCACCACCCCCATGGCGACGCTTGAGCACATTGGCATCTGCCGTCATGTCGGCACCCGCATGGTGATCGGGACCACCGGCTTGTCGCGCGATCAGCAGCTGGTGCTGGAGCAGGCCAGTCGCGACATCGCCATCGCCGCTGCCCCCAATTTCAGCGTCGGCGTCAACCTGACGCTCAAGCTGGCCGAGGTGGCGGCGCGCATCCTGGGCGACTCGGTGGATGTGGAGATCATCGAGGCCCACCATCGCCACAAGGTGGACGCGCCCTCGGGCACCGCACTCGCCCTGGGCCAGGTGGTCGCCCGCGAGCTCGGCCGGGATCTCGAGGAGTGCGTCGTCTATGGCCGCCAGGGCCACACCGGCGAGCGTGACCGCAAGACCATTGGCTTTGCCACCATCCGCGCTGGTGACATCATCGGCGATCATACGGTGCTGTTCGCCGCCTCGGGCGAGCGGCTGGAGATCACCCACCGCGCGTCCAGCCGCATGAACTTTGCTTCCGGTGCGGTGCGCGCTGCGCACTGGCTGCTCGACCAGCCGCCCGGCCTCTATGACATGCAGGACGTGCTGGGCCTGAAAGGCGCAGTGTAAGCGGTGCTTTACCCTCCCGCTGTCCGCCTACGCCGGCCGCTGCGGTCCGGCGTCTCGCTCGCCCTGGGGCGGCTTCAATCGACGCTGACCCTGAGGGCGGCGGCGATAGCCATGGGCGCAAAGCTTAGCGAGAACAGCATGAGGCTGGCGATCAGATACAGCTGGCCGCGGGCCGGCAGGCCGGCGGCGGAGGCCTCGACGGCCGCCGCGGCAAACACCAGCACCGGCACGTAGAGCGGCAGTATCAGCAGCGACAGCAGCATGCCGCCCCGCCGCAGGCGTACCGTCAGCGCCGCCCCAATGGCGCCGATGGCGCTCAGGATGGGGGTGCCCAGCAAAAGCCCGCTGGCCAGGGTGAGGAGGGCCGGGGCTGGCAGATTGAGCATAGCGCCAAGCAGGGGGGCGACCAGCACCAGCGGCAGCCCGGTCACCAGCCAGTGGGCGAAGATCTTGGCCAGCACCAGCAACGGCAAGGGATGGGGGCTCAGCACGAGCTGCTCCAGGCTACCGTCATCGTGGTCGGAGCGGAACAGCTGATCCAGCGAGAGCAGGGTGGCGAGCAGCGCGGCGACCCAAATGATGCCTGGCGCTAGCAGGCGCAGTACGCCCGGTTCCGGACTGGTGGCCAGCGGAAACAGGCTCACCACTAGAGCGAAGAAGATCAGCGGGTTGAGCAGCTCGCTACGGGCCCGAAACGCCAGCAGCAAATCGCGACGCAGCAGGGCGAGTATCGCCCGGAGCAAGGAAGGCTGGTTCATGTGCCTAGCTTCAGTCGGCGCCGCTGCGGGACCTCGACTGGCTGGTGCGAGGTCATGACCACCATGCCGCCGCGGTCGAGGTGGCGCTTGATCAGCTCGGTCATGAGTTCGACGCCAGTGTGGTCCAGCGCGGTAAAGGGTTCATCGAGTATCCAGAGAGGGGCCGGTCGCAGCAGCAGGCGCGCCAGCGCGGTGCGACGCTGCTGGCCGGCCGACAGGGTGTAGGCGGGCTGTTCGGCGTGGGCAGCCACGCCCATGGTCTCCAGCGCGACTCCGATGCCGCCGCCACCCATGAAGTCGACCACGAAACGCAGGTTTTCCGTCCCGGTCAGGCCGCTCTTGAGCCCCGTCTGATGGCCGACGTAGTGCAACGCCAGCGCATACTCGGCGCGTTGGCGTCGGATGGGAACGTCGTTCCAGTAAATCTCGCCGTCCTCGGGCAGGCTGAGCCCGGCCAGCATGCGCAGCAGGCTGGTCTTGCCGGAGCCGTTCGGACCTTCGATCTGCAGCAGCTCTCCGGCTCCGACCTGCAGATTGAGCTCATCGAACAGCAGCAGATCGCCCCGCAGGCAGGCCAGTTTTTCGGCGCGCAGCGTGTTGTGAGAATCGTACCTGATTGCCATGCATGCTCCCCATGCCGGTCGCTATCCTGGCCCAGCTTGGCGCGGGGAACAAGTCCGACTGTGAGAACGCGGTGTCAGTGCCGGCTCAGCCGAGCCAGCAGCCGGGGCAGCTCGCGCAGGCGCCGCAAGGCCTTGCCGCGATGCCAGTCGATGGCCGGTTCGATCTCGTGCCCGTCCTCGCGCTGCCGCGCCCGCAGGCGCGGGCGCTGCGCCAGCAGTATCGCTAATGCGGCGTCGAGCTGCGACACATGCTCGGCAGCAACCCGTCTGGTGCATACCGACAGTGCATAGCGCCGGTGCTCGACGACCAGCCCCGCTACGGGCGGCAGCTCGATGAGACAGGCCTCGTAACAGTCGTCCAGCTCGGCGCGGTAATCGGCGCCGAATTCCCAGCAAATGTCCGATTCGCTCGGGCCGGCGATCTCCAGGCCGTGGTTGCCGAGATAGAACAGCTGCGGTAGGCCGACCCGCCGGCGCAGCTCGATGAGCTCCAGGCGGCTGATGACGGCGGTGGGATGGTGCCCCGCCAGGTCGCGCAACATGTCCAAGGCGGCCGGCTTGGTTCCCGGGGTGGCGTCGCGCAAGGCAGTGTCGTAGTCGAGGCAGACGAGCAGGGAAGGGCCTGCCCCAGCGCGGCTGCGCGACCTGGCTTCGCGTGGGACGGGCTGCTGGGCGCGGGACGGGCGCGGCTCAGTAGGCACGCGGCAGGTACTCGCCTGCAACGGCGCTTGGACTCGGCCTGCGCTTGGCCGAGGCGGCCAGGAAGGCGTCAGCCCAGCGGTGGACGTCCTGGCTGCGTATCGTCCGTCTCAGTAGCCGCATGCGCTGTTTGCGCTGGTCGATCCGCATGTCGAAAGCGCGATGAATGCGCTCGGCCGATTGCTCGATGTCGTGAGGGTTGATCAGCAGGGCGCCTTTGTGCAGTTGGGCCGCGGCGCCGGCAAACTCCGACAGGATCAGGACGCCGTCGTTGTCGATCTTGGAGGCGCAGTACTCCTTGGCAACCAGATTCATTCCGTCCTTGAGCGACGTCACTAGGGCGATGTCGGCGGCGACGTAGTAGGCCACCAGCTCTTCGAAGGGAAGGCTGTGGAACATGTAGTGGATGGGGACCCAGCCCGATTCGGTGAACTCGCCGTTGATCTCGCTGATCAGCCCTTCCATGTCGAGGCGCAGCTGGTTGTAGTCGGGGATCTCCCGCCGGCTGGGCACGACATGCTGCACCAGATGGACCTGACCGTGCATTTCCGGATAGCGGCGCAGCGCGTAACGGAAGGCATTGAGCCGGTTCAGCAGCCCCTTGGTGTAGTCGAGGCGGTCAACGCCGAGGATGATCTTGCGGTCGCCGAGATCGGCCCGCAGTTGCCGGGCGCGTTGCTGCACCTGATCGGTGGCGGCGGTGTTGGCCAGGCGATCGAAATCGATGCCGATGGGAAAGACGCCGACGGCGATTTCCTTGCCAATGTGGGTCCTGCCGTCTTCGCCCAAGCTGTCGTGCACCCGCAGCCGTACAACGGAACCCGTACCTTCGACGTTGGCGTGGAAGAGGGCGCGCACGCAATAGAGGAAGTTGCGGCGATCGCGCAGGGTCTGGAAGCCGATGGCGTCGTAGGCCAGCAAATCGCTGAGGATGTCAAAGCGCCACGGCATCTTCAGGAAGATCTCCAGCGGCGGAAAAGGCGTGTGCAAAAAGAACCCGGTGGTGGCCGGCACACCCAAGCGTTGCAGCTCGGAGGCGACCGACATCAGGTGGTAGTCGTGCACCCAAACGAAGTCGTCGGCATCGCAGACCTCGGCAGTTACCGCGGCGAAGCGGCGATTGACCTCCTGATAGGTCTGCCAGTAAGTAGGCTCGAAGTTGCAGTTCGTGAACAGGTCGTGGAACAGCGGCCAGATGACCTCGTTGGAGAAGCCGAAATAAAAGCCGTTGACGTCCTCTTCGCTGAGCATGACCGGCTTGAAGGTGCAGCCGTAGTCGCTGCTGACCTGCTCCAGCGCCGGTCCGACCTGGAATTCAGTGGCATCCGTCGTGCCCGGCCAGCCGATCCAGATTCCGCCGCGCCGCTGCAGCACCGGCACCAGTGCGCTGACCAATCCGCCGCTGGACGGCTTGGCTTCCCATTGGCCGTCTTCGCGTTGATTGAGCACCAGGGGGAGACGGTTGGAAACGACGATCAGGCGATCCGGCACTGGGTCTCTTTGACGATTGCGAAGCATCACTGCACCTCACCAAGACAATCCCTTGCCTTGACAGTGGATGGGACGCGGCTGCCATCTGCAGGGCGAGGCCAGGCGGCAGGGTGCCGCGACGGCACGCGCCTTGGCAGGCAGTCGCCCGGAGTGGGCGAGGCGGCGCGCGTAATTAAGCAAACTTTAATATTCAAGGTTGGGTTTGGATTTTCCGTTGCCAAGTGACGACAGTCTTCCGGCGGCGAGCCGGTTCGGGCCCGCTGCTGCGGCCGTCGATGCGCTGCATGCAGGGCGGATGCTTGGACCTGTCGACATCTGGCCCAAGCTAGGGATGCGTCAGAGATTTGGTGGCCGCCTTGGCTACAGGCAAGTGCGGTGACCAGCGCGATTCCTTCCAAGTCAGGAAAGCAAGTCAAGGAATGACGCAGGCGCTACGCTCCATCTACGTGATCCTGGTCAGCCTCGCGCTGTTTACCGCCGGTAGCGGCATGCTGGGCACGCTGCTGGGCGTGCGCATGGCGATCGAGGGATTCAGCCATCACTCCATCGGGCCCATCCTGGCCTGCTATTCGTTCGGCTTCGTGCTGGGCACGCTGTACATGGTCCGGGTCATTCGCCGGGTGGGCCACATCCGCTCGTTCGCCGCTTTCGCCGCCATAGCCTGCATCTCGGCACTGGCTCACCCGCTTTGGATCGATGGCGTGTTCTGGGCCTTGCTGCGGGCGGTGACGGGGTTTTGCGGCGCCGGGCTGGTGATGGTGATGGAGAGCTGGATCAACGACCGGGCCAGCAACCAGATCCGGGGCACCATCATGGCCACCTATGCCGCCACATCCAATCTGGCGCAAAGCAGCGGACAGTTCGGTCTGGGCCTGGGCAAGCCGGAAAGCTACGTGCTGTTCAGCATCTGCGCTGCCTTGATCGCGGCTTCGCTGGTGCCGCTGGCCCTGACCCGCTCCAAGGCGCCGCTGCTCGAAAGTCATGAGCGGATGGGAGTGCGCAAGCTTTTCGATCTGGCTCCGATCGGCATCGTCGGCGCTTTCATTGCCGGCGTTGCCATGGCCGGCATGATGGCGGTGCTGCCGGTCTACGCGCAGCAGGAAGGCTACAGCGTGCAGAGCATCTCCCTGCTGATGGGGATCGCCGTGCTGGCCAGCATGGCAACGCAATGGCCGGTAGGACGGCTGTCGGACCGGGTCGATCGGCGCGCCTTGATCGTCCTGCTAGCCTTGCTGGGCCTGCTGGTATCACTGCCGCTGAGCCGGCAGGAAGGCGACAGTTTTATGCTGCTGGTGGCGCTGGCCGCGGCCTTCGTCGGCATTGCAGGCACCATGTATCCCATGTGCGTCGCTCTCACCAATGATCAGCTGCATTCCCACCAGATGGTCAGTGCCAGTGGCACGCTGCTGCTGATCTTTGGCATCGGCACCATTGTCGGTCCGGTCGGGGGATCCCTGGCGATGCAGTATCTCGGTGGCGCCGGGCTGTTCACGTTTCTCGGCGCCGCGATGGCGTTGGTCTCGGCTTTCGGGCTATACCGCTACCTACGGGCCAAGCCCATTGTCGTGGAGGAACAGGCCGAGTACGTGCCGGTCAGTGTGGTCGCGACGCCGGTCATCATGGAAGTCGATCCGCGCAATCCGGAGTTCGATCCACCGGTTAATATGCCACCGGTCGAGCGCCGCACGGGCATCCGGGACCGGCGCAAGGATAGCCAGAGCGGCGGACGCCGGCGTACCGACGCGGCCGACTTCAACGAATGACCGCACACCTGCACGCCGCTGGCCCGGAGCGGTCCCTGCTATCGTCTTGATTAGCATTCCCTTGTATTGACCGTCTTTGCCCACAAGCTCAAATGCATGGATCGCGCGGGCTGGCAACCGAGGGAGTGGGTGCAGATGGCGGCAACCGTCAGCGACTTCATGCTGGAGCACCTGCATCAGTGGGGCGTGCGCCGGGTTTACGGCTATCCTGGTGATGGCATCAACGGCATCCTGGGCGCCGTCGGCCGCAATCCCGGGCTGATCGAGCTCATCCAAGTGCGCCATGAGGAAGAGGCGGCATTCATGGCGTCGGCGCATGCCAAGTACTCCAACGGCAAGCTGGGCGTGTGCCTGGCGACCTCAGGTCCCGGCGCTATCCATCTCCTGAACGGCCTGTACGATGCCCGCAAGGACCACCAGCCGGTACTGGCCATCGTTGGCCAGGCGGCACGAATCAGCCTCGGCGCCCAGTACCAGCAGGAAGTTGACCTGGCCAGCCTGTTTAAGGATGTCGCTGGTGACTATGTGCAAACCGCCATGGTGCCGGCGCAGATGCGTCATTTGATCGATGAAAGCGTGCGCATCGCGCTCTCCCAGCGCTGCGTCACCTGATTGATTGTGCCGCAGGACGTGCAGGACCTGCCGATGGAGGAGCCGCCGCGCAAGCACGGCTCGACCTTCTCGGGGCCTCGGCTACAGCGCGCCGCGGCTGGTCCCGCAGCGAGAGGATCTGCAGCGTGCGGCGGAGGTGCTCAACAGCGGCCGCAAGGTGGCGATGCTGGTCGGCGCCGGCGTGCGGGATGCGGTCAACGAGGTCATCGAGGTGGCGGAGCTGTTGGGAGCCGGTGTCGCCAAGGCGCTGCTGGGCAAGACTACGGTGCCCGACGATTTGCCTTTCGTCACCGGCGCCATTGGCCTGCTGGGGACCACGGCGACCGATCAGATGATGCGCAACTGCGACACCCTGCTGGTTGTGGGCTCCAGCTTCCCCTATGCGGAATTCCTGCCGCCGCCCGGTCAGGCCCTAGGCGTGCAGATCGACATCGATGCTCGCATGCTGGGGGTGCGCTATCCCATGGAAGTGAATCTGCAGGGTGATGCGCGGGTGACACTGCAGGCGCTGCTGCCGCTGCTGCGGCGCAAAACCAGCCGGGGCTGGCGCCGGCGCATCGAGGGCTGGGTCGCCGATTGGTGGAAGACCGTGGAAAATCGCGCCCGGATGGGAGCCAAGCCGATCAACCCGCAGCGGGTGTTCTGGGAGCTGTCCGGCCGCCTGCCGGACAACTGCCTGATTGCCGCCGACAGCGGTTCCACCACCAACTGGTATGCCAGCGTCTTGCGCGTGCGGCGCGGCATGCTCGGCTCCCTGTCGGGCAACATGGCTAGCATGGGCCCGGCCATTCCCTATGTCGCTGCGGCCAAGTTCGTTTATCCGGAGCGTCCGGCGCTGGCCATCACCGGCGACGGTGCCATGCAAATGCTGGGCAATTCGGCCCTGATCACGGTGGCCAAATACTGGCGCCAGTGGGCCAACCCCCAGTTGGTGGTGTTGGTGGCCAACAACCGTGATCTCAATCAAGTGACCTGGGAGCAGCGGGCGCTGCAGGGTGACCCCAAGCTGGCGGTGTCCCAGGACATTCCCGATTTCGATTACGACAAGTATGCGCAGATGCTCGGTCTGGTTGGACTGCGTCTGGAACGGCCCGAGGACATCGGCCCGCTGCTCGACGAGGCCTGGCGCTGGGACCGGCCGGTGGTGATCAACGCCTACACCGACCCCAACGTGCCGCCGCTGCCGCCGCACATCACTCTGGAGCAGGCTCGCAACTACATCGGCGCTCTGTTGCGCGAGCCCGAGGCGGCGGGAATCGTGGCGCAGACGGTCAAGGGCATGCTTGGCCGCTATTTTCAACGCGCCGATTGAGGCGGCTTGCCGGCCTGATCGATGGATGCCAAGGGGACCGAAGCCTATGCGAACGATACGAGCGGTTTTCCGGGATCACCTGCAGCAGGCGCTCCAGGAACTCCCTTGCAGTGACATCTGCAGCCTGTTTTCCGAGGACTGCGTGCTGGTCACCTGTTTTGGCACCTTTCACGGCCATGAGGGCGTGCGGCAGGCTGCCATTCTACTGGAAGAATATCTTCCAAATGCCCGTTATAACTACGAAGAGTGCATACGTGAAGGTGAGCTTTGCTTTCTTGGTTGGTCGGCCGAGGCGGACGATGTCCGGGTTGATGATGGTGCCGATTCCTTTTTGATCCAGGACGGCACCATCCGGGTAATGACGATTTCCTACACCAAGGTTCCGGCATCCTGAGTCAGCGCTCGGGGCGGCTCAGCGCCGCCCAGATGAGCAAGCCGGCCGCTGTCACCAATACAGCGGCAAGAGCCGGTCGGCCGACACCGCGAACATCCGGCGTATAGGGCAAGGCTGGCGTGGAGACGCCCGGCAGTGCGCTGCCATCCTCGGCGGGGGCTTGGGACGCAGCGGCGCCTGCGGTCAAACGCCTGTTCAGGCGCGGCGGCAGGCGTCCGGCCAGGTTGATGCGCCGGCCACCGCGGCTACCCAGCACCAGATTGCGCAGCGGGTGCTGGGCAGCATGGAGCACCGCCTCGGCGACCGGTCCGGCGGCATAGGACGGACGCGCTCCGGCAGACTCGCCGGCCGGTGAATCGGTGCTGCGCGGCAAGCCCGTGGAGGAGCGCGCGGTCGGCGTGATCAAGGTAACGGCCACGGGGGTCTTGGCCTGCTCGATTTCGGCGCGCAGCGTGTCAGTGAAGCCTTTGATCGCTTGTCGGGCGACGGCGTCCATTCCCTGCGGCCCATCCTCTGCCGGCGCGGGAATGCCGACCGTGATCAGCGCGCCACCGGTACGTTGCAAGTGGTGGACGGCAGCCAGCGACCCATGCACGACCCGCCAGTAAGTGGGGGCGAAGCCATCCTGCAGTGCTTCCAAGGACTGCTCCAGCAAGGGCCCTGCGCTTGCCGTTGCCGCCATGTTGATCCAGGTGTCGAAGCCGCCGAAACGCGCCAATGCCGCCTCGGTAATGCGCCGGGCCGCGCTGGCCGCAGTAGCGTCGGCGACCACGATCTCGACCTCGCCGCCGTCGGCGCGGATGTCCTCGGCGAGGGCACGCAGGGCGGGCTCTTCGTCCGCGGCCAGCAGCAGGCGCGCTCCCGCCTGGGCCGCGCGGCGGGCGAGGACCGGACCGACGCCCCCGGTGGCATTGGCGATGACCATGACCTGCTCGCGCAGCGGCTTGAGCCGAATTCTCATTGGAGGCTCCTGCACAAGACGACGTCTGTGGAGATGCGGCCGGAAGGCTGCCTTGCAAACGGGAGCGCGGGGTAGAATTGAAGAGGGTCGCGGAGATGGCCGCGCGCTTTCCTATCAGCCGACTTGATTTCTTCAGATTTCTACATGAAAAAGATACGATCGTCTGGACGAATTTGTTGGCGCTGCGCTTTTCCAGCGGCGCCGTCTTGGCTTGCCGGGCTTGCCTGCCCGGCAGCATGGGATCGCAAGGTCCCAAATCGCCGCGCTAAGACAGCCGGCGCCCGGTGGTGCGTCAGCTGCGGACGCCGCAAGCATGACTTGCAGCAAGAACTCGATGGGAGGCGACGAGCGTGGAAGGATTCGGCAATGGGCGGCTGCTTTTTGCAAAAAATTTCATAAGATATCCGGCAATGCTGGGATCCCTCATTCCCAGCTCCCGCATTTTGGTCGAGCGGCTGCTGTCGCGGGTGGACTGGAAGCGGGCGCACGTGATCGTCGAGTACGGACCCGGCATCGGTACCTTTACCGAAGCGATCCTGGAGCGCCTGCCGGCTGACGGAAAGCTCATCGCTATCGAGACCAATCGCGATTTCGTTGACTATCTGCAGCAGGAATTGCAGGACCCGCGCCTGCACGTGGAGTGCGGTTCCGCGGCCGACGTCAGAGACATTCTGCAGCGCCGCGGGCTGGACAGGGTAGACTACGTGATCTCCGGCATTCCCTTCAGCGTCATGCCGGACGAGCTGCGCCAGGCGATACTGGCCAGTACGCACGAGGTGCTCAAGCCTGATGGCGCGTTCCTCGTGTATCAATTTTCCAACAAAGTGCTGCGGGATTTGGAACGCACCTTTGGCGAGGTCGAGCGGGGTTTCGTTTTCCGCAACGTGCTCCCCGCCCATTGGTACGATTGCAAACCTCGTGGCTAGTCGCTGCAGCCGCGTGCCGGCGAGGCTCGGCGGGCGCGTCAAGCATGCCGAAGTCGGCGATTTCGGCTAGACTGTCGGTCTTTTGCGGCCGACGGCGGCTGCTTTTCACACATGGATCCGGAGAGCGAGGCCCAAATATGACAGAACGAGTTCAGATAGGTGGACTGCAGATCGCGAAAGAGCTGTACGATCTGGTAGCCAAGGAGATTGCGCCAGGGACGGGTATCGATCCGGATACCTTCTGGACGGAGTTCGGCCGTATCGTCGAGGACTTGGGGCCCAGGAACAAGGCGCTGCTCGAGAAGCGGGCCGAGCTGCAGCGGCAGATCGACGCCTGGCACAAGGAGCGTAAAGGCCAAGAGATCGATTTGGCCGCCTATAAGCAGTTTTTGAGCGAAATCGGCTACCTGGTGCCAGAAGGCGAGGATTTCACCATCGGCACAGAGAACGTCGATCCCGAGATCGCCACCATGGCCGGTCCGCAGCTGGTGGTGCCGGTAACCAACGCCCGCTATGCCCTCAACGCCGCCAATGCGCGCTGGGGCAGCCTCTACGATGCGCTGTACGGCACCGATGTGCTGCCCGAGTCTGGCGGCGCCGAGAAGGGCGATAGCTACAATCCGACCCGCGGCGAAAAGGTCATCGCCTTCGCTCGTCAGTTCCTGGACGAGCATCTGCCGCTGGCCACCGGCTCGCACAAGGACGTCGTCGAATACGGCCTGGCCGACGAGGGGGGGCGCAAGCGGCTGCAGGTAAAGCTGCAGGACGGCAGCACCACCGGCCTCAAGGATCCGGGCCAGTTCGTCGCCTATGCCGGCCCCGCCGACAGTCCCAGCGCCATCCTGCTCAAGCATAACGGGCTGCACGTCGAGATCCAGATCGACCGCGCCAGCTTCGTCGGCAAGACTGACGCCGCCGGCGTCAAGGACATCCTCCTCGAGGCGGCCATTACCACCATCCAGGACCTTGAGGACTCGGTTGCCGCCGTCGATGCCCAGGACAAGGTGCTGGCCTATCGTAACTGGGCGGGCCTGATGAAGGGCGACCTGGAGGATACCTTCGTCAAGGGCGGCAAGCAGATGACCCGCCGCCTTAACGAGGACCGTCGCTACACCGCTGCCGACGGCAGCGAGCTGGTGCTGCCTGGCCGCAGCCTGATGCTGGTGCGCAACGTCGGTCACTTGATGACCACGGACGCCGTGCTGGACAAAGACGGCAACGAGATTCCCGAGGGCATTCTGGACGCGGCGGTCACTACGCTGGCGGCCATGCACGACCTCAAGGGCACCGGCAAGTTCCGCAACAGCCGCACCGGCAGCATCTACATCGTCAAGCCCAAGATGCATGGGCCGGAGGAAGTGGCGTTCGCCAACGAGCTGTTCGCGCGCGTCGAGGACATGCTGGGTTTGGAGCGCAACACCCTGAAGATGGGCATCATGGACGAGGAGCGGCGCACCACGGTCAACCTCAAGGAGTGCATCCGCGCCGCCAAGGATCGGGTCATCTTCATCAACACCGGCTTCCTCGATCGCACCGGCGACGAGATCCACACCTCCATGGAAGCCGGGCCGATGGTGCGCAAGAACGACATGCGCGCTCAGCCCTGGATTGCCGCCTACGAGAACTGGAACGTCGACATCGGCCTGGCCTGCGGCCTGAGCGGCAAGGCGCAGATCGGCAAGGGCATGTGGGCGATGCCGGACGAGATGAAGGCCATGCTGGAGTCCAAGGTGGCCCATCCTATGGCCGGCGCCAACACCGCTTGGGTGCCATCGCCCACCGCCGCCACCTTGCATGCGCTGCATTACCATCAGGTCGACGTCTGGGCGCGGCAGGAGGAAATCCGCAAGCGTGAACGGGCCAGCCTGGACGATATCCTCACCATTCCGCTGCTCAAGGATCCCAGCAAGCTGACGGCGGAGGAGATCCAGGAAGAGTTGGACAACAACGCCCAAGGTATTCTGGGCTACGTGGTGCGTTGGGTCGAGCAGGGGGTCGGCTGCTCCAAGGTGCCCGACATCCACGACATCGCTCTGATGGAAGACCGGGCGACCCTGCGCATCTCCAGCCAGCACATCGCCAACTGGCTCTATCACGGCATCGTCACCGAAGAGCAGGTAATGGAAACCCTGAAGCGCATGGCGGCAGTGGTGGATCGCCAGAACGCGGGCGATCCAAACTACCGCAACATGGCGCCGGACTTCGACAACAGCGTCGCCTTCCAGGCCGCCTGCGATCTGGTCTTTAAGGGGCGGGAACAGCCTAACGGCTACACCGAGCCGATCCTGCACCGCCGCCGGCAAGAGGCCAAGCGCAAGTACGGCTGCTGAAGCGGCGCTTCGGCGCAGAAGGGTGCCGCCCGCGGGAGCCGCTGCTCCCGCGGGCGGCATGATCTAGCCAGGTGGTCATCAGGGAAGGCCGAAAAATAATTTTCTGTCTCCCCTTGAAACCGGAACGGCAGGCCATATACCTGTTTTTACCTTGTAGGGAAACGTAGGCAACGGAAGCTGATCCTAGATTGGCGGAAGCTTGCCGGACCACCCTGCAAGGCAAGGCCCCGCTCTACGGAGCGGGGCTTTTTATTTGTATTCCATTCGGTTGCGTGAATTTCCTAAAAGGGAATCTCGTCATCGAAGTCGTCCTGCACCGCCGCCGCAGCGACCGCCTTGCGGTAGGCAGCGGGCCGCCCCGCCGCGTTGCGCGGCGCTGGCCGCTGCTGTTCGGAGTTGACCTCGCACAGCTGGAACCAGCCGTCGCTGCCCAGTGGGACCGCCTCAAGCTTGGGGCTAAGACCTTTCTCGGTTTCGAAGACGGCGCCGCAATTCATGTAGCGCCGTCTTTCCTGTCCGTTGCGGTCGATGTAGCTACCGGTGACCGCGACCACGTCATAGCGCTTGATGGCCATGGTTACTCCTGTTCGGTGATGCGGAAGCGCCAGCTGCCGGGTTTGCGGTATCGCTCCAGATCAAGATCGATGTCGGCACTCACCCGCTGCCAGTCGATCTCGCCCCGCTTGAAATAGCGGGTGAGCTTGACACCGGCGCCTTTGGTGTCGCGGTTGCCGGCTTCCCTGATCAGCGCGGCGCGGGCTTCGGCTTCGGCGCGTCGGGCCTCGTCCAGCCACATCTTGGCTTCCCGCCAGCTGGCGACGGCGTCGCGCCAGGCAGGATCGGTGCGCTCATGGACATCGCGATCGGTCAGCGGCGGTGCCTGATCTTCGTCCAGGTAGTGGAAGAAGGTCTCCCAGGCCGCTGCCAACGCCACTTGCGCCGCCGGGTCCGGGCCAACCTCGCAGACCAGGCAGTCGGTGACGACGCTGCCTTCGGCGTGGCAGACGACGAAATGGGCCTTGGCTGCGGTCGCGCAGTACAGCCCTTGCTGGAGCTGCCACCAGTAATGCTCTGGTGGGCCACCATGGCGCGCCACATAGCACCAGAGATCGGAGTCACGGCCTCGGGTCGGACACTTGATTTCCAGCACCGTCCGGCCGTCGAAGGAGAGCCCGTCGAGGCTGGCGCTGATGCGTCCTCGAGCAATCACCTGCGGTTCGAACACCTCGCCGAGCCTGCCTTCGATGAAGGCTCTGGCGGCAGGCTCCAGCGCCAGGCCTCGTCGCATGGCGGGCGTCACTCCCGGCTCGACCCGACCGCTTTTCAGCAGCCAGAGCTCGTAGGGCGTGCGCGGAAACCAGGGCGAGCAATCCATCAGGGCAGCCAGCTCCGACGCATTGCCCATGCGGCTGCGGTATTCCCGCCATTCCCGGCTGCCCTGCCACTCGTGCAGGCGAACCACCGAGCTCATGCCACGTCCTCCTTGTCCTGCTTCTTCTTCTCCAGCATGCGCCGGGCGCGCTCGAAGTCGTCGCGTGGCAGCTCGTGCAGATCATCGACCTTGAAAAAGCGGCGGAACTTGACGTCGTCGGTATCGGTTTCCGCGATCAGCTGCTCAAGGATGCTGACTTGCTCGGCGCTGATCTTAGGTGCCAGCTGGCGCTGCTCGGCCTCATGTTTTTCTGCAAATTCCTGCTGCAGGTCACTGACATATTTGTTGTCGTCGAAGCGGCCCAGATACACGTCAGCGGAGAAGCCGAGCAGCGACAGGCACTTGCTCATGGCGTCGGTGAGAGATTTCTTCGGCGCTTCCTCGTCGGTGAACAGGCCGTTGCGGTTGCGGCCGACGAAGGTGGTCTGGCCGAACTGCACGACCTCCCCGCGCACGCCGTCGAGGCGATACCAGAGCTTGACTCGAACCTTGTGAATCTTCTCGTGGTTGCCTTGGGCGTCGAGCGGAGCGCCTTCCATGATAGCTTCGTCCAGGATCTCCAGTCCCCAGCCGATGCCGATCGGGCCGAAGATCTCGGTCGCCTTCTTGGCCAGATAGGTGGCATTGGTCGCCGTGCCCCGAAAGCCTCCGCCGCGACTGAAGGGCTTGGTGTACTGCGGGTCAGTTTTCTCGACTCGCTGCCAAAGCGCCAGGTTCTCGGCGGCGGCCCGCTGTTCCTGTTTCAGCTGCGCGGCCTTGACGTTGCGATTGGCGCGACTATCGGTCGCAGCGCTCTTGCTGGTTGCCATCTCGAATTCCTCAACGTAGCGACGGTGTTCGCACTCTTCCTGCTGACGGAAAGATGCGTCTTCCATTTCTCGGCTCTCCCGAAGGCGGCGGCGGGCGCTGGGGCCGGCCTGACCGCGCAATGGCTCATGGCTGGCACACGTCGGCGGGATGAACGCTGCGAGGCCTTTAGTATGTTGAGGCGAGGCTCAGGAGAATGATCGAATACAGTTACATGACTGTATAGACATACAGTGATATAGAAGGTTCCAAGCCAGGATGGAAAAACGCTCCAAGCCGTTGCCAGAGAAGCTGATGTGCAGCGTCTGGAGCGAGAATTCAAGGACTTGGCTGCCTGCGCGGCCCTAATCGAGCAGGCTTTTCTCGACGATGCGGATGTTGAAGTCGTCTCGGCTGGGGCGGACCGTAAAGCCGAGACGACGCATCAGTGCCAACATCTTGGTGTTGTTGCTGAGAACATCGCCTTGGATTTTCTTCAGCCCCTTGGCAGTGGCCACGTCCATCAGGCGGTTCATCAGCAGGGTGCCCAGCCCTTGGCCCTGCACCTCGTCGCTGATGGCGATGGCGAATTCGCAGCTTTCGCCGTCCGGCAGGATGACGTAGCGGGCGACCCCGATTTGTTGCTCCTCGCCGTTTAGGTCACGGGTGGCAATCAGGGCCATTTCGCGGTCGTAGTCGATCTGGGTAAAGCGCACCAGCATGCTCGGCGTCAGCTCGCGCCGCTGCTCCATGAAGCGGAAGTACTTCGACTCGGCCGACAGCCGATACACGAAATCCTGCTCGAGCTCCGCGTCCTCGGGACGGATGGGACGGATGGTGATGGGCGTGCCGTCACGCAACGCGGCCTGTGATACCAGGTGCATGGGGTAGGGCGAGATCGCCATGTGCGGATAGTGATCACTGCCCGTCGGGGGCGGGCCGATCACGAAGCGCGCGTCCAAAGCCAGCGCGCCGGTCTCGTCAAGGACCAGCGGATTAATCTCCAGCGCCCGAATGTGCGGCAGCTTGCAAATCATTTCCGACAGCTGCAGCAGCACGCGGACCAGCGCCTCCTGATCGGCGGCCGGCCGGCCATCGTAGGCCTGCAGCAGGCGGACCAGCCGCGAGCGGCGGATCATGTCGCGGGCGATGATCTCGTTCAGCGGCGGCAATCCTACGGCGCGCTCCTGGACCAGCGCCACCATGCCGCCCCCGGCGGCCAGCGTCACTACCGGGCCGAACACCGGATCGGTGTCGATGCCTACCGACAGCTCGCGGCCATGCGGACTGTCGTACATGCGCTCCAGAGTAACGCCAGTGATATGCGCGCCGGGCACCGCGTTGTGGGCGGCGCTAACCAGGTCGTTGAAGGCCATGCGCACCGCCTGCGGGGTGTTGATGTTGAGTCGCACGCCGCCGATGGCTGATTTGTGCTGGATGTCCGGTGAGCTGATCTTCATTGCCACCGGAAAACCCAGGGATTCCGCCAGCTGCAGGGCTTCGTTGACGTTGCGCGCTTCCAGGCTGCGGACGACCGGAATTCCGAAGGCCGTGAGCAGGGCCTTGGCCTCCATCGGCGTCAAATGTTGTCGGCCTTCGCCGAGCGCGCTCTCGATGATGAGGCGTGCGTTCTGTATGCCGGGCTCGGGACGGAACGCCATGGCGCCGGGCACTTGCAGCAGTAGGCGCTGGTTGCGCTGGTACTGGGCCAGATAGCTGAATGCTTCGACCGCCGCCTCCGGGGTGTCGAAATGGGGCAGGCGGTTGGCGGCGAACATTTCTCTGGCTGGCTGGGCTCGGCTCTCGCCCAGCCAGCCCGCCAGCAGCGGCTTGTTGCGCCGGCCGCCAGCGACCAGGGCCGCTGCCGTCGCCGAAGCCAGCCGCTCGCTGCGGGGAATGTAAAGCGCCACGGCGCCGTCGACGTTGGCGTCCTTGAGACAAACGTCGACCGCCTTGGCATAGGCTTCGGGCGCGATGTCGGCGGGCAAATCGAGCGGGTTGCCGAGCAGTTGCGGTCGAGGCAGCAGGGGAGCGAGTCGGTCGGCGCTGTCGGCATCCAGTTCTGGCAGGCTCAAGCCTAGCTCCACGGCCCGATCCGCAGCCACCACCGCAGGACCGCCGCCGTTGGTGATGATAGCCAGCCTGTCGCCGGCGGCGCGTTGACCAGCGGCGAGCACGGCGGCGGCAGCAAACAGCTGATCGATGGAGCGCACGCGCACGGCGCCGGCGCGGGCTAGCGCGGCGTCAAAGACGTCATCGGCACCGATCGCGGTGCGCGTGCGGGCGGTGACCAGTCCGGCCGTCTCCTGATGGCGCCCGCTTTTCATGACTATGACGGGCTTGATGCGGGCGGCGGCACGCAGGCCGCTCATGAAGCGGCGCGGCTGGGGCACGGCCTCGATGTGCAGGAGTATGCTGCGAGTCTCGCTGTCGGTGGCGAGAAAATCGAGCACTTCGCCGAACTCAACGTCGCTGGCATTGCCGAGTGAGACCACGGTGGAAAAGCCGATATTCCTCTCCTTGGCCCAGTCCAGTGTCACGGAGCACAGGGTCGAGGATTGCGCCACCAGGGCGAGCTGCCCTGGCGTCGGCATGTCGCCACTGGGGGTGGCATTCAAATGAAGGCTGGGCCGCATGATGCCGAGGCAGTCGGGTCCGACCAGGCGGATGCCGTGCTGCTGGCAGATTTTTTTGATCTCCGCCATCTGCCGGTCGGTGAGCGGCTGGCTGCTGAGGACGATGACGGCCCGGATGCCCTTTTTGCCGCACTGCTTGAGAACGTCGGCAAGGACCCTGTTGGGACTGGCGATCACGGCGAGATCGACTTTCTCCTCGATCTCTTCCACTGTGCGGTAGCAGGGCAGGCCGCAGACGCTGCGATGCTTGGGATTGACGGCGTGCAGGCTGCCCTTGAAACCTGCCGACAGCAGATTTTCGAAGGCCAGCGAACCCAGCGCCCCCGGCCGGTCGCTGGCGCCGATCATGGCAACACTGGAAGGGGCGAAAAAGTTTTTGAGATAGTGCGTCGTCATGCCAGCCCTGCCTCGTTTCCCCTGCCATGATGATGCGATGAGCTCGACAGCAGTGCAATCGACCTGGCTCAAGTCTGCGCCACATGGGCAGGGTGAAGTCGGCTGCCGGCTGCTGGAAGGCGCGGCCAGGCTCGCTGCATGCCCGCTTAGTGCTGGCGCTCCAGCGCCTGCGCGAGCGTCTCGAGCGAGTCTGCGCCGGTGAACACCCGCGAGCCGACCTGGAGCGCCGGCACGCCGCTCAGCTGCAATTCCGTGGCCGCTTCGACGTGCTTGAGCAGCCGGGTCAAATAGGTGGGGCTTTCCCAGGCGACCGGCAGCAGGTCGGCGACCCCATGTCGCTGCGCCAGGCCGGTCAGCACCTCGGGGTCGCCGATGTTGCGGCCATCGACGAAATAGGCGGTGAATATGGCTTCGTGCAAGGCGGGAAAGCGTTCGGGGCGCTGCGCAAGGGCAGCCATGCCGAGCAGCAGCGCCTTGCGGGAATTGACGACGAAGTCAGGCGGAGACAGCGGGATGGCATTCTCCTGCGCCAGCCGCAGCAGATTCGCATGGACCTGGGCCAGCTGGGTCGGCGAGTAGCCCAGCTCGTCGAGCCGGCGGCCTTGCACCGGCGTGCCCGGGTGGATCTCGATGAAGCGCCAGTGAATGAGAAGCGGGAAGCGTTCGCCCAGCCGCAGCAGGTGAACGCTGCCGATGTAGCAGAAAGGGCAGTTGTAGTCGAAGAAGAAGCTGACCGGAACGGCCACTCGGGCTCTGGGCATGTCAGAAGAGCCGGTTGTAGCCGTTGAGCGCGGCC
This sequence comes from Lysobacteraceae bacterium, assembly GCA_012523465.1. GTDB lineage: Bacteria > Pseudomonadota > Gammaproteobacteria > Nitrococcales > AK92 > JAAYIK01. The sequence continues at coordinate 106,723 of JAAYIK010000013.1, forward strand.
ACTCGGTAGGCCTCGGCCATGGTCGGGTAGTTGAAGGTGGTGTTGATGAAATACATCAGGTTATTGGCCTCTCCTTTCTGCGACATGATGGCCTGGCCGATGTGGACGATCTCCGCGGCCTGGTCGCCGAAGCAGTGGATGCCGAGCAGCTCCAGCGTCTCGGTGTGGAACAAGAGCTTCAGCATGCCGACGGTCTGACCGGAAATTTGTGCGCGGGCCAGATCCTTAAAGAAGGCATGGCCGATTTCGTACGGGATTTGCGCCGCTGTCAGCTCGCGCTCCGGTTTGCCCACCGAGCTGATCTCGGGGATAGTGTAGATGCCAGTCGGGATGTCCTGCCCGAGCTTGACGTCGCACACCCCCTTGGTGATGTGGGTGGCAGCGAAGCGGCCCTGGTCGTAGGCAGCGCTGGCGAGGCTCGGGTAGCCGATGATGTCGCCCACGGCATAGATGTGCGGCTGAGCGGTCTGGTAATTCTCGTTGACGGTCAGCTGGCCGCGCTCGTTGGGAATGATGCCTAGGTCTTCCAGTCCCATGTCCTGGCTGTTGCCGGTGCGGCCGTTGGCCCATAGCAGGATCTCGCCGCGGACGCGCTTGCCCGAGGCCAGATGCACCACTACGTCCCGGCTGCTAGGTTCGACCTTGACGTAGCTTTCATTGTGGCGGATGACCACGCCCAGCTCGCGCAAGTGGTAGCTGAGGGCGTCCGAAATCTCGTCGTCGAGAAAGGACAGCAGGCGGTCCCGAGTGTTGATCAGATCGACCTTGACACCCAGGCCGCGGAAAATCGAGGCGTACTCGCAACCGATGGTGCCCGCGCCGTAGATGATGATGGAGCGGGGAGTGTAGTCCAGGCTCAGGATGGTATCGCTGTCGAAGATGCGAGGGTGGTTGAAATCGACGTCTTCGGGCCGATAGGGCCGCGAGCCGGTGGCGATGACGAAGTTCTTCGCGGTCAGCTGTCGGACCCGGCCGCGGCCGGAATCGAGCTCTATGGTATGGGCGTCGAGGAAGCGCGCGCGCCCTTGCAGCACCGGGACGTCGTTGCGGGCGTAGAAACTGGCCCGCAGGCTGACCTGGCTGCGGATGACGGATTCCGTCCAGCTCATGACCTCTGGGAAGGACAGCCGCTTGGGCGCGGCCGCCGAGCGGAACAGGGGATTGGCGTTGTACTCCATCATGCGCCGCACGGTATGGCGCAGCGCTTTGGAGGGGATGGTGCCCCAGTGGGTCGAGCCGCCGCCAACTTCACGATGGCGCTCGATGACGGCGACCCGCTGTCCATCCTTCGCCAGTTTCATGGCGGCGCCTTCGCCGCCGGGTCCGCTGCCGATGACGATCGTGTCGAATACAGGTTGTTTCATTGCCGATTCCTGATCCTTTTTACGCAGGGTGAAGCGCGTCGGCGCGCCCACGCTGGCCGGGCCTGGCGGATGCGGGCGAGGAGGCCGAGAAGCATCGTGTGGCTGCATTATAAGGCAGCGCGTCAGGCGTGCCCCGGAAAGCCGTTGCGGCCCATTGCCGCCGCCATAAAAAAATGCCCGCCAGGGGAAGGCTGGCGGGCATTTTGCCGGTCGACATGAAGACAGACTCGCTGTCGGGCTGCCGTCGTCTTACGCAGCCTGCTGCCGCGCCAGCTCCCTGAGCACGTAGTGCAGGATGCCGCCGTTGCGGTAGTACACCCACTCCTTCGGCGTGTCGATGCGGACGATGACCTCGAAGGTCGCGGTCTTGCCGTCCGGGCTGGTGGCGGTGACCTGCACCGTCTTCGGCTGGTTCTGCAGATCGCCGATGGTGAAGGTCTCCTGGCCGGTCAAGCCCAGGGACTCGGCGCTGTCGCCGGGCTTGAATTGCAACGGCAGTACGCCCATGCCCACCAGGTTGGAGCGGTGGATGCGCTCGTAGCTCTCGGCGATGACCGCCTTGATGCCCAGCAGCGCCGTGCCCTTGGCCGCCCAGTCTCGGGAGGAGCCGGTGCCGTACTCCTTGCCGGCCAGCACCACCAGCGGCACGCCCTCCTGCTTGTAGCGCATGGCGGCGTCGTAGACGGTCATCTGCTCGCCGCTGGGCTGGTGGGTGGTCCAGCCGCCCTCGGTGCCTGGCGCCATTTTGTTGCGCAGCCGCACGTTAGCGAAGGTGCCGCGCATCATCACCTCGTGGTTGCCACGACGCGAGCCGTAGGAGTTGAAGTCCTTGGGCTCCACGCCCAGCGACATGAGATATTTGCCGGCCGGGGTGTCGGGCCGGAAGGAGCCAGCGGGAGAGATGTGGTCGGTGGTGATGGAATCACCCACATAGACCAGTACCCGGGCATCCTTGATGGCCGGAATGCCGGGCTCTTCCATGGTCATACCCTCGAAGTAGGGCGGATTGGCGATGTAGGTCGACTCCGGCCAGGAATACAGATCGCCGGTCGGCACCTCCAGGCTGCGCCAGTTCTGGTCGCCCTCGAAGACGTTCTCGTAGGAGCGCAGGAAGGCCTCGCGGTTGACGCTCTTGGCGATGGCGTCGGAGATTTCCTGCTGGGTTGGCCAGATGTCCTTGAGGTAGACGTCGTTGCCGTCCTTGTCCTTGCCGATCGGGTCGGTGGCCAGATTGATGTTCATGTTGCCGGCCAGAGCGTAAGCGACCACCAACGGCGGCGACGCCAGCCAGTTGGTGCGCACGTCCGGATGAATGCGGCCTTCGAAGTTGCGGTTGCCGGACAGCACGGCGGCCACCACCAGGTTGCCCTGCTGCACCGCGTTGCCGATGGCCTCCGGCAGCGGGCCGGCGTTGCCGATGCAGGTGGTGCAGCCGAAGCCCGTAACATGGAAGTTGAGCGCCTCCAGGTGCTCCAGCAGGCCAGCGGCCTTGAGGTAGGAGGGCACCACCTGGGAGCCCGGAGCCAGCGAGGTCTTCACCCAGGGCTTGGTCTTCAGGCCGCGTTCGTTGGCCTTCTTGGCCAGCAGGCCGGCAGCCATCAGCACGGCCGGGTTGGAGGTGTTGGTGCAGGAGGTGATCGCCGCGATGACCACAGCGCCGTCCTTGAGGACGTGCTTCTCGCCGTTCAGCTCAACCTCGACGCCGTCTGTGGCCCGGGACTTGCCCTTGGCCGCCATCTCCTCGTTGTAACTCTTGACGTAGTCGTTGAAGGCGGTCGGCGCGCTGTCCAGGTTGACTCGATCCTGCGGCCGGCGCGGCCCCGCCAGCGACGGCTTCACGGTCGACATGTCAAGCTCGAGCACGTCGCTGTACTCGGCTTCGCGCGCGCCGGAGTCGCGCCACATGCGGTTGGCCTTGGCGTAGGCCTCCACCAGCGCCAGCTGCTGCTCGTCGCGGCCGGTCAGGCGCAGATAGTTGATGACCTCGGCGTCGATCGGGAAGATGCCGCAGGTGGCGCCGTACTCGGGAGCCATGTTGGCGATGGTGGCGCGGTCTGCCAGCGGCAGGTTGTCGAGGCCGTCGCCGAAGAACTCGACGAACTTGCCGACCACGCCCTTCTTGCGCAGCATCTCGGTGACGGTCAGCACCAGGTCGGTGGCGGTGGCGCCCTCCGGCAGCTTGCCAGTGAGACGGAAGCCGACCACCTGCGGAATCAGCATGGAGATCGGCTGCCCCAGCATGGCCGCTTCGGCCTCGATGCCGCCCACGCCCCAGCCCAGTACGCCCAGGCCGTTGACCATGGTGGTGTGGGAGTCGGTGCCGACTACGGTGTCGGGATAGGCGCGCAGCACGCCGTTTTCCTCACGCGAGAAGACGACGCTGGCCAGATACTCGATGTTGACCTGGTGGACAATGCCGGTGCCCGGCGGTACGACGCGGAAGTTGGAGAAGGCATTCTGGCCCCAGCGCAGGAAGGTGTAGCGTTCCTTGTTGCGCTCGAATTCGATGGCGGTGTTCTTGGCCACCGCGTCCGGGGTGCCGAAGTAGTCGACCATGACCGAGTGGTCAATGACCAGGTCGGCCGGGGAGAGCGGATTGATGCGCTTGGGGTCGCCGCCCAGGCGGGTCATGGCGTCGCGCATGGCGGCCAGGGCGACCACTGCCGGTACACCGGTGAAGTCTTGCATGACGACCCGCGCCGGGGTAAAGGAGATTTCAGTGCTGGGCTCGGCCTTGGGGTCCCAGTTGAGCAGCGCCTCGATGTGCTCCTTGGTGATGTTCTCGCCGTCCTCGGTACGGAGCAGGTTTTCCAGCAGCACCTTGAGCGAGTACGGGAGGCGATCGATGTCGTATTTCTCTCGCAGGGCGTTGAAGTGGAAAATCTCGTAGTTCTTGCCGTTGACATCGAGTGTCGAACGGGTGCCAAAGCTATCGCTCATCGTACCTCCCATAGCGTATTGTCAGGTTAGCCATGCTGCACAGCTCGGCACGCAGCGCTTGATTCCTCTCGGCACGCGGCCAAGCCCCTCGGAATGCGGCGCTAATCATACACTAAGGCGGCAATAAATGGTCCCTCTTGCCGCCGGCGCAGCTCGGGCCGGGATCTCAGCGTTCCGCCAGCAGACCGTCCACTGTCCCCAGCAAGGCCGAGCGCCGCAGCAGCAGCCCCAGCCGGCTGCCACCGTGCTGGCGCCAGAAAGCCAGTGCCCGCAGTGCGGCCAGCAGCAGAGCCCGGATCAGATCGGCATTCTGCGGTTGCTCCAGGTATGCGCGCTCGCCGGTGACCAGGACCCGCGGCCGCAGCGTACTGACCTGCTCGCTGTAGAGATGGGCCAGTGCCGCGATGACCGGGCCATTGGTTTCGCCGTCGAAGTACGATGCTTGCCGGCGCACCTTCTCCAGGCCCTGCGCAATGGCCTGAAGCCGTTTCGGCTGCCGCCGCAGGCGGTTCTCCAGGTGTAGTAGCACCGCGGCATAGCGCATCTGTTCCGGGTCGCGCACATGGGTCAGCTGCGCCCGCAGGTTGATGAGCCCCGGCCGCAGCGCGGCAGTGCCGCCGTAAAGCGTCTCAACGTCGCCCTCGTATGGTTGCAGCAGCCCCTGCAGGCAGACTTTGACCAAGGCTTGGTCGGCGCGGCCACGGCGGGCGATGTCGACGATGAGAGAGATCGCCTGGAAGGCGGCGGCAAGGGCCAAGGTCTGATGACGAATGGCTTTGTTCATGACGCGAGAGGGTGACCGAGACTGATGATGCCTCCACCCAGGCAGACGTCGCCGTCGTACAGCACCACAGACTGACCGGGCGTGACGGCCCGCTGCGGCTCGTCGAACTGCACCTGGATGCGATCGTCGGCAACGACCCGCACGAGGCAGGGCTGATCGGACTGTCGGTAGCGGATCTTGGCGCGGCAGCGAAATTCGGCTGCCGGTGGCGCGCCGGCGACCCAGCTCGGCTGCTCGGCGTCCAGCCCGCTGGAGTAGAGCAGTGGATGGTCATGGGAAGGCACCACGATCAGGGTATTGCGCTCGGCGTCCTTGGCGGCCACGTACCAGGTGGCGCCTTCGTAGCCGCGCAGGCCACCGATGCCCAGCCCCTGGCGCTGCCCCAGGGTATAGAAGGCCAGACCGCGGTGGCGGCCGATCACTTCGCCCTTGGGCGTGACGATGTCGCCGGGCTGGCGCGGCAGGTAACGGCCAAGAAACTCGGCAAAATCGCGCTCGCCGATGAAGCAAATGCCGGTGCTGTCCTTTTTGTCGAAATTGGCGAATCCGGCCTGTTCGGCCAATTCCCGCACGGCCGGCTTTTCCAGGCTGCCGAGCGGGAACAGGGTACGGGAAAGCTGTTCCTGCCCCAGGGTGTAGAGAAAATAACTCTGATCCTTGTTACGATCCTCGCCTTTCAACAGTTGCCAGCGTTCGCCGTCGCGCCCGATGCGCGCGTAATGGCCGGTCGCCACCAGATCCGCTCCCAGCCGCAGCGCGTAATCGAGAAACGCCTTGAACTTGATGCGCTGATTGCAAAGCACGTCCGGGTTCGGCGTGCGGCCGGCGGCGAACTCGCGCAGGCAATGGTCGAACACCTGCTGCCGGTATTCCTTGCTGAAATTGACCTGATGCAGGGGGATGCCCAGCTCGGCGCAGACCTGCTTGGCATCGGCTAGGTCCTGCTCGGCGGTGCAGGTGGTGGCATCGTCGTCTTCTTCCCAATTTTTCATGAACATGCCTTCCACTCGATAGCCCTGCTCAAGCAGCAGCAGGGCGGCGACGGAAGAGTCCACGCCTCCGGAAAGGCCGACGATGACGAGCTTTGATGAATTCATGAATAAAGGTTCGAGAGCGTTGAGGTTAGAGTCGGTCTCAGGTTGCCCGTTGCCATCGACCGGCAAGGCGCGCGCCCGGTTCGCGCCGATCGCCGGCGCGGCGCCAAGGATACCACGAGGATGCTGCAAAGCTCGCCGCTAGTCGAGGTCGACCAAGGCCGTCAGCGGCAGCCGCTGGCCGGCCAGGTAGTCCTCCAGGCAGCGGCCGACCAGGGGACTGCGGAAGCGGTTGGCTTGGGCGGCGATCTCGGCCGCGCTTAGCCAGACCGTGGCGGTGATGTCCGGATCCAGCGGCTGCGCAGCATGATGGCGCCCCAGCCGGCCGGTGAAGCAGAAGCGGAAAAACGTGGCGTCGCTCTCATCCTGCCGCCAGCGGTAGATGCCGACCAAGGCCTCGGGGACGAACTCCCAGGCGGGCTCTTCTCGGACCTCGCGCACGATGGCCTGCAGCAGCGATTCGTTCGGCTCGACATGGCCGGCCGGCTGGTTCAGCATAAGGTGGCCTTGGATGTGCTCCTCAACCAGGAGGAAGCGGTGGTCGCGCTCGATCACGGCGGCGACGGTCAAATGCGGTCTCCAGTGCATGTCAGCTCCTGGCGCTGGCGGCGGTTTTCGTCTCGCCAGCCCGGCAAGTCCAAAGCGCAAATATGCAAGCGGTTGCAATCTTGCGAAAGATTGCTTAATGCTGCGTTGCCGCAATATAATTGCGGGCCGCTGGCGATGCGGTCAAATCCGCCCGGATGTGTTGTCATCCCATTCGGTCGAAGCGCGGAAGCGGAATGGGTCGGTGATCGAGCCGCCGCAGACCGCCGATCTTGTCTTGCAGTCGCCAGTCTTGATGCCGGCGCGGCTCGATCCCGGGCATTTCTGGATCAAGGCTGCGCTGCCTGCGTGGGGTTCTTCATGCCTAACCCGTGCGTGTAGAACTGCAGACGATCGCTCCGAACGCGGCGCGACGGATTGCTTCCGCGGCTGGGGCTACCAGCCCCGGCCGCCGGATCAATCACCACGTGCGGCGCTTGTTCGAGTGCTCAACGCACTGGATGTGGTGCCCATATATGGGTGCCTAGGCCATCGGTCCTCCGTGAGGAGGCGGTCATGGCTGCTGCGGTATTCAACCCCCAATTTCAGAGGAATGACCATGTCTCAGTATTCTAAGGACATCCAAGAGGTCGCTGAGCTGCGAAAGCCGTACGGCAGCGCCTGGAATGCGATCAACCCTGAATATGCTGCCCGCATGCGTGCCCAGAACCGTTTCAAGACCGGTCTGGATATCGCCAAATACACGGCAGCCATCATGCGCCGGGACATGGCCGAATTCGACGCGGATCCCAGCAAATACACCCAGTCGCTGGGCTGCTGGCATGGCTTCATCGCGCAGCAGAAGATGATCTCCATCAAGCGCCGCCACGGCACCACCAAGGGCCGCTACCTGTACCTGTCCGGCTGGATGGTGGCCGCGCTGCGCTCCAAGTTCGGCCCGCTGCCCGATCAGTCCATGCACGAGAAGACCGCCGTGCCGGAACTGATCGAGGAGATCTACACCTTCCTCAAGCAGGCCGACGCGTGGGAGCTCAATCACCTGTTCAGGGAGCTGGACGTCGCTCGCAAGGCCGGCAACCGCGAGAAGGAAGCCGAGATCCTGCATAAGATCGACAACTTCGAAACCCACGTGGTGCCGATCATCGCCGACATCGACGCCGGCTTCGGCAACGAGGAGGCGACCTACCTGCTGGCCAAGAAGATGATCGAGGCCGGCGCCTGCGCCATCCAGATCGAGAACCAGGTGTCGGACGAGAAGCAGTGCGGCCACCAGGACGGCAAGGTCACCGTGCCGCACCAGGACTTCCTGGCCAAGATTAACGCCATCCGCTACGCCTTCCTCGAGTTGGGCGTCAACGACGGCATCATCGTTGCCCGCACCGACTCGCTGGGCGCCGGGCTCACCAAGCAGATCGCGGTCACCAAGGAGCCGGGCGACCTGGGTGACAAGTACAACAGCTTCCTCGACGGCGAGTACATCACCAGCGCCGACGACATCGAGAACGGTGACGTGGTGATCAAGGCCGAGGGCAAGCTGAAGAAGGTCAAGCGGCTGCCGTCCGGCCTGTTCTGCTTCAAGGAAGGCACTGGCGAGGATCGCGTGGTGCTCGACTGCATCACCGCGCTGGAGAACGGCGCCGACCTGCTGTGGATCGAGACCGAAAAGCCGCATGTCGGCCAGATCGCCGGCATGATGAATCGGATCCGCGAGGTGATCCCGAACGCCAAGCTGGTCTACAACAACAGCCCGTCCTTCAACTGGACGCTGAACTTCCGCCAGCAGGTGTACGACGACTGGGTCAAGCAGGGCCGCGACGTCTCCGATTACGATCGCAACAACCTGATGAGCGCCGAGTATGACGGCAGCGAGCTGTGTCAGGAGGCTGATCGCCGGATCCAGAACTTCCAGCGCGAGGCTTCCCGTGAGGCCAACATCTTCCACCACCTGATCACGTTGCCGACCTACCACACCGCAGCGCTGTCCACCGACGAGCTGGTGCGCGGCTACTTCGGCGAGGAAGGCATGCTGGCCTATGTGGCCGGGGTGCAGCGGCGCGAGATCCGTGAGGGCATCGCCACCGTCAAGCACCAGGACATGGCCGGCACCAACATCGGCGACGACCACAAGGAGTACTTCTCCGGCGAGGCCGCGCTGAAGGCAGGTGGTGCCGCCAACACCATGAACCAGTTCGAGTAAGAGCCGAGCTGCGGCGCGGACCCGGTCCGCGCACATTGAACAAAGGCGAGCCCCTGGGCTCGCCTTTTTATTTTCATTGGGCCTTGAGTTCCTCGCCGTTAAGCGGCGGCAGACGCCTGCCTGTTCGACCCGGCAGAAAGCAGGATCTCGCCGCAGCTGGGTCCTCCCGACCTTCGGCAAGGCCTTGCTCAGGAACCATCCGGCCTTGCCAGGAGTCGTACGGTGGTAGAATGTAGCACCATACCACCGCAGCCTCGCACGCCGGGAATCGCGCTCAACCGCTTGAATCCGTTCCGCCAGTCGCCATTTGATGGCAGGGCGAGAGCGTCATGCCTGCTGAAGGCGGTTCCCGTCACGCGTGGAGTGTGGCTATCGGTGGTTGGAGGTCGCATGAGGGGTCTTTTAAACTAGCTGCAACGCACTCAGATAGTTTGGAAGGCGATGACCGGACACGACACGAAACGCGACTGGGACGGGGATCTTGCAGTAAAGGAGGCGCAGCCGAAACTCAAGCGGCCGCCTCTCTATCGCGTGGTTCTGCTCAACGACGATTACACCCCGATGGATTTCGTCGTTGAGGTGCTGGAGAAGTTCTTCGGCATGGATCGCAGCCGGGCGACCCAGGTCATGCTGCATGTCCACACCCGGGGCAAAGGTGTCTGTGGCGTCTACAGCCGCGACGTTGCGGAGACCAAGGTCGAGCAGGTCAATACGTATTCCCGGCAGCATCAGCATCCGCTGTTGTGCCAGATGGAGCCGGCCGAGTAGCCGGAACCCGGCGCCTTGCCAAAGGTCAAATCAAGGCGCGCGATTGGATGCGCCGGTCAGTGAGGTGGGTCAATGTTAAGCAAGGAGCTGGAGTTTACGCTCAATCTGGCTTTCAAGGAGGCCAGAGAAAAGCGCCATGAATTCCTCACCGTAGAGCATCTGCTGCTGGCGCTGACGGACAACCCTGTCGCGGCCGCGGTCCTGCGCGCCTGCGGCGCCGATCTCGAGCAATTGCGCCGCGATCTGATCACCTTTCTGGAAGAAACGACCCCGCTGCTGCCTCTGAACGACACCCGGGAGACGCAGCCGACGCTCGGCTTCCAGCGCGTGCTGCAGCGCGCCATCCTGCATGTGCAGTCCTCCGGTAAGACCGAGGTGACCGGCGCCAACGTCCTGGTCGCCATCTTCAGCGAGCAGGAGTCGCAAGCGGCTTATTTTCTGCACAAGCAGAACATCACGCGACTGGACGTCGTCAACTACATCTCGCACGGGATATCGAGCAGTGGTCCTAGCGAAGAGGATCTAGGTAACGTGAATCCCTCAGTGGACGAGGAAACGGGTGAGGTCAGCGGTAAGAGTCCGTTGGAACAGTTTGCAACCAATTTGAATCAGCGCGCCCGTCAGGGGTTGATCGATCCACTGATCGGCCGGCGTCAGGAAATCGAGCGCACCATCCAGGTCCTGTGCCGTCGGCGCAAGAACAACCCGCTGTATGTCGGCGAGGCCGGGGTCGGCAAGACCGCCATTGCCGAAGGCCTGGCGAAGATGATCGTCGACGGCGAGGTGCCGGAAGTGCTGCGCAATTGCACTATTTACTCGCTGGATCTCGGCGCCCTGGTCGCCGGGACCAAGTACCGCGGCGACTTCGAGAAGCGGCTGAAGAGCCTGCTGCAGCAGCTGAAGAAAGACAAGGGCGCGATACTTTTCATCGACGAGATTCACACCATTATCGGTGCCGGCTCGGCGTCGGGCGGGGTGATGGACGCCTCCAACCTGATCAAGCCGATGCTTGCGAGCGGCGAACTGAAGTGCATCGGCTCGACCACCTACCAGGAATACCGCAGCATCTTCGAGAAGGACAGGGCGCTAGCCCGCCGCTTCCAGAAGATCGACGTCAGCGAACCGAGCGTGGAGGAAACGATCCAGATCCTGCGCGGTCTCAAGGACCGCTTCGAGAAGCACCACGGCGTGCGCTACACGGACTCCGCCCTGGTGGCAGCGGCCGAGTTGTCGGCCCGCTACATTACCGACCGGCGTCTGCCCGACAAGGCCATCGACGTCATCGACGAGGCCGGCGCGCGGGTCCAACTGGCGCCGCCATCCAAGCGCCGTAAGACGGTCAATGTGCAGGACGTGGAAGCCATCGTCGCCCACATCGCCCGGATTCCGCCGAAGCGCGTTTCTTCCAGCGACATGCGGGTGCTGGCCAACCTGGAGGCCGAGCTCAAGCGGGTCATCTTCGGTCAGGACCAGGCCATCGAGGCGCTAGCTTCCACCATCAAGATGTCGCGGGCCGGCCTAAGCTCGCCCAACAAGCCGGTGGGCAGCTTCCTGTTTGCTGGCCCGACCGGTGTCGGCAAGACTGAGGTGACCAAGCAGCTGGCGGAGATTCTGGGAATTCCGCTATTGCGCTTCGACATGTCCGAGTACATGGAGCGGCATACGGTCTCCCGCCTCATCGGCGCGCCGCCGGGTTACGTCGGCTTTGACCAGGGTGGTCTGCTCACCGAGGAGGTGATCAAGCACCCGCACTCGGTGGTTCTGCTGGACGAAATCGAGAAGGCGCACCCGGATGTCTTCAACCTGCTGCTGCAGGTGATGGACCACGGTACGCTCACCGATAACAACGGCCGGCAGGCTGATTTCCGCAACGTGATCCTGGTGATGACCACCAACGCCGGTGCCGAAGAGATGAGCCGGCCGTCGATCGGGTTCACGCCCCAGGACAACAGCTCCGACGGCATGGAGGCCATCCGCCGGACCTTCTCGCCGGAGTTCCGCAACCGGCTGGATGCCATCATTCAGTTCAACCCGCTGGGGCCGGACGTGGTGCTGCGGGTGGTGGACAAGTTCATCCGCGAGCTGGAGAACCAGCTGGCCGAGCGCAAGGTGACGCTGGAGGTCTGCGACGAAGCCCGCTTGTGGCTGGCCGAGAAGGGGTACGACCCGAAGATGGGCGCTCGCCCCATGGCCCGTGTGATCCAGGATCACATCAAGCGACCGCTGGCCGAGAAGCTACTCTTTGGCGAGCTGGCCGGCGGCGGCCACGTGACCATTCGGCTCGAAGGCGGCGAGCTGACGTTCGACCTCAGCCGCAAGGCGGAGCTAGTCCACTGAGGATGGCGCGAGAAACGACTGGGCGGCGTCGCCGGTTGGCGGCGCCGCACGCGTCTGACCGAGCGGAGAAACGCCTGGCGCGCTCAAGCGGCGCCAGGAATCGGCGTTCTAGGGTAGCGTCGTCGAGCGCGACCCTCGGCTAGCGGGCGCGGTAGGTGATACGGCCTTTGGTAAGGTCGTACGGGGTGAGCTCCACCGTCACCGTATCGCCGGTCAGGATGCGGATGTAATTCTTGCGCATTTTCCCGGAGATATGGGCCGTTACGACATGCCCGTTCTCCAGCTCAACGCGGAACATCGTGTTGGGCAGGGTTTCGATGACCTTGCCCTGCATTTTGATGGATTCTTCCTTCGCCATTCAGCCTCTCATTCAATACCTGTGACGACAGGATGGTTAGACAACAAAAGCCGTCGCGGGATTCTACCAAAGTCCAAGGCGATGTCACCTGCTCGGCTGCTGCGCGATGCGCTGCCACCGATTGTCGACATAAATCTCGTGAGGCACGAAGTCGGCCTTGTAGCGCATCTTGTCGGATTCGGCAATCCAGTAACCGAGATAAAGGTAATCGAAATCGCGACGCTGCGCTTCGCCGATCAGCCAGACGATGGCCAGCGTGCCCAGGCTGCGCTTGGACAGGGATGGTTGATAAAAGGTGTAGACCGCCGATAAAGCGTTGCTAAGAATATCGACCACGCTGACCGCCAGCAGTTCCCCTTTCTCCCGGAATTCATAGAACACGCAGTCCCCCCATGAGGTGGTCAGGAATTCGAGATACTGCTGCGGCGTCGGGTCCGCCATCTGGCTGCCGACGTGACGCTCATTGATGTAGCGCCGGTATAGCTCGAATTGCTCTGCGCGGAACACTGCCGTGCGCTCATGCACTGTAACGGCGCGGTTGGCCTTGAGGCAGCGCTTGTGACGCCGGCTCAGGCGGAACTCCTGCACCGGAATGCGCAGTGATATGCAGGCGCTGCAGCCATGGCAGCCCGGACGATAGACATAATCGCCGCTGCGACGGAAGCCCTGCTCGACGAGTGAGGTGTAGATGGAGCTGTCGAGCGGCTGCCGAGGGTCGACGAACAGCGTGCGCGCCTTGCGGTCGGGCAGGTAGGCGCAATCGTGCTCGCCGGTGGCATAGATGGGCAGCGGCAGCTTGGGCGGCCGGGTGTGTGGCTTCATCGCTGACCTGGAGCTCCCTGGAATGTCATCGTCGTCCAAATTCCCTTTGGCAGGCCATGCCGTATTTCGCACCCATTCACCATAGCAGAACGGCCGGGCCGCAGCGCATGGGTTGCTTACTACGTGGAGCCCATCGCCTGCGGCGCCAAGGGATCGAGATCCGGGTCGAAGCGCCAGCGGCCTTGCTGGCCCGGATGCTCTAGCGCTTCCCGGAGCCGCAGGAGAAATTCACTGCGCGGGATGGCGATGGCGCCAAGGCTCTCGAGGTGGGGGGAGGGGATTTGGCAATCGAGCAGCTGATACCCCCAGCGGCGCAGTTGCGCTGCCAGCCAGACCAGGGCCACCTTGGAGGCATCCGACTCGCTGCTGAACATGGACTCTCCGAAGAAGGCGGCGCCGAGCGCCACCCCGTAGAGTCCGCCGACCAGGCGATCTTGGCGATAGACCTCGACCGAATGGGCAAGTCCGCGCTCGTGCAGCACGCAATAGGCAGCGATCATTTCCGGCGTGATCCAGGTGCCGGACTGGCCGGGACGTTTAGCCGCGCAGGCCCGCATCACCTCCTCGAAGGCCGTATCGAGCCGAACCTCGAAGCCGCCGTTGCGAACACGCTTGCGCAGGCTGCGGCTGACGCGGATGGCGTCCGGTGTCATGACGGCGCGCGGATCCGGACTCCACCAAAGGATGGGCTGGCCTTCAGAGTACCAGGGGAAGATGCCGTTGCGATAAGCCTCCTCCAGCCGCCACGGGCTGAGCGAGCCGCCGATGGCAAGTAGTCCGTTGGGTTCGTCCAGCGCGGTTTCCGCCGGCGGGAAGGGCGTGCTCTCGTCGTCGGGATGAATCAGGACAGGACGGTAGAACATGATGGCTTGCTGGCCGTGGTTGTCGGTTCAAGTGTCCGGAGCTTGCCGAAACGGGCTCTGCCGCGACATGTATTCCATGTAGGCCGCGACCTGGGGCTTCTCGCGCTGTAGAAACGCCGCGATGACGCGCTGCAGCTGTGGATCCTTGATCCAGTGCGCCGAGTAGGTGCGGCTGGGAAGAAAGCCGCGAGCCACCTTGTGCTCACCCTGTGCCCCCGGCTCGAAGCGCTGCAGGCCATGGCGGATACAGTACTCGATGCCCTGATAGTAGCAAGTCTCGAAATGCAGGCCGGAAAGCGCGATGCTGCTGCCCCAGTAGCGGCCGTAGAGGGTGTCGCTGCTGCGCAGGAACAGGGCACCGGCTACCGTGCGGCCCCGTTGCCTGGCCAGCACCAGCAGGACGCGATCGCCCAGGTGGCGCCCGACGTCCTGGAAGAAGGAGGCGTTAAGAATGGGAACGTTGCCGTAGGCGAGAAAAGTGTCACGGTAGAAGCGCTCGAAAGTCAGCCAGTCGGTGCTGCTGGCGTCGGTGCCGTGCAGCCATTCGAACTCGATCCCGGCTTCGCGGACGCGACGCCGTTCCTGGCGCAGATTTTTTCGCTTTTTGGCGCTGAGGGCGGCCAGAAAGTCGTCGAAGTCCCGATAGCCGCGGTTCTCCCAATGGAACTGGCAGCCGTGGCGAAGCATATAGCCCGACTCTGCGAGTAGCCGCGCTTGCTCGGCGGTCGGGAACAGCCAATGCGCCGAGCTAAGCGCGTGCTCGCTCAGCAGTTGGCGGGCTGCATCGGCCAGGGCAGCGGCAGCTGTGGCCGTCGACAGCTCCGGCGCGCTCAGCACCCGGGGACCGGTCGCGGGCGAGTAGGGGACGCCGAAGATGAGCTTGGGGTAATAGGGCGGGCCGCGCTGGGCATGGGCATCGGCCCAGCTGAAGTCGAATACGAACTCGCCCCAGGAATGCCCTTTGAGGTAAGCGGGCGCGGCGGCAAGAATCCGTCCGCCGTCTTCCAGCAGCAAATGGAACGGTTGCCAGCCATTGCCTGGATGGATGCAGCGGTGTGTCTCGAAGGCGTGCAGGAACTCGTGGCGCAGGAACGGATTGTCGGTTCCCTGCAGCCGGTTCCAGGCGGCTGGCTCGATCTCGTTCAGGTTCTGGATGACTCGGATATTCACGGGCTGGGCCGGTAACTCGTCGACAGTGGCCGTGGAGGCGCTGTTGTATACTCAGGCAAACGGGGCTTTGGCAGGGATGCAACGCCTCCGGCGGCGCGCCGGGAAGACACATCTTGCCACTTGGAAAACCTGCGTCAACTCGGTACCTTGCATCTGTTTCTTGCAGTAAAAGATAACGATATCCGTCGTGGCTAAATCAGAAACCGCCAAGACCGCGCCCGCGCCGCTGCGGCACCATATCAACCGTGGGATGCGAGAAGCCGGGCTGCTGTTGCTGCTGGCTCTGGCCGTCTACCTCCTGGTGTCGCTGCTTACCTACGACGTGCGTGATCCGGGCTGGAGCTACAGCGCTGCCAGCA
The DNA here is from genome assembly GCA_012523465.1 of Lysobacteraceae bacterium. Lineage (GTDB taxonomy): Bacteria > Pseudomonadota > Gammaproteobacteria > Nitrococcales > AK92 > JAAYIK01. Next base: position 122,325 of record JAAYIK010000013.1, read on the forward strand.
CTCAGGTGCGCAACGCGGGCGGCACCGTCGGCGCCTATTTCGCCGACATCGCTCTCTATCTGTTGGGCTATCTGGCCTATTTGTTCCCGGTCATGATCGGCTGGGGCGCACTGCAGGTCTACTGCTGGCAGCGGCGCGAGGAGCCGATCCGCTGGGGCGTGCTCGGGCTGCGTTTCGGCGGTTTCCTGGTTACCGTGGTCTCCGGCTGCGTCCTGGCGACCCTGCACTTCAAGGCCATTCCCGGCACCGTACCGCTGGCCTCCGGCGGCGTGCTGGGCGATCTGGTCAGCTCGGCCCTGGTTGGCTCGTTCAGCTTCGTCGGTGCCACGCTGTTCTCGCTGGCGGCTTTCCTGGGCGGGGTGACCTTGTTCACCGGGTTGTCCTGGATCGGCTTGATGGATTTTCTTGGCCGCCTGGTGCTGCGCCTGCTAGGGCTGATCGCGGCGCAGCTGCGCCGCTTCGCTGAGTATCGCGCCGGCCGCCGCGCTAAGCGGGTGCGGGCTGAAGTGCTGGTGCGAGAAACCGAGCGCAGTCGCAAGCGCAAGCCACCGCAGATCGAGCCGGTGTTCACGGTGATTCCGGAGGGCGAGCGGGCTCGCAAGGAGCGGCAGATTCCGCTGTTCAAGAACGGCAGCGACGACAAGCTGCCGCCGGTCAGCCTGCTGGAACCGCCGCCGCAGCAGACCAAGGGTTACTCCAGCGAAGCGCTGGAGGCCATGTCTAAGCAGGTCGAGTTGAAACTGCGCGATTTCGGCGTCGAGGTCGAGGTGGTCGCAGTGCAGCCTGGGCCGGTGATCACGCGCTTCGAGCTGCAGCCGGCTCCCGGGGTCAAGGTCAGCCAGATCAGCAACTTGGAGAAGGATCTTGCGCGCTCGCTTTCGGTGGTTTCGGTGCGTGTGGTGGAGGTGATACCGGGCAAGTCAGTGGTCGGCCTGGAGATTCCTAACGAGCAGCGCCAGCTCATCGCCTTCAGCGAGATCGTCCGCTCGCAGGAGTTCGAGCGCGCCAGCTCGCCGCTCACGCTGGCGTTAGGCAAGGATATCGGCGGGCGGCCGGTGGTGGCCGACCTTGCCCGCATGCCGCACCTGCTGGTGGCCGGCACCACCGGCTCAGGCAAGTCAGTGGGCGTCAACGGAATGATCCTGAGCCTGCTGTACAAGAACACGCCCGAGCAGGTGCGACTGATCCTGATCGACCCGAAGATGCTGGAGCTGTCGGTTTATGACGGTATTCCGCACTTGCTCACACCGGTGGTCACCGACATGAAGGATGCCGGCAATGCGCTGCGCTGGAGCGTCGCCGAAATGGAACGGCGCTACCAGCTGATGGCGGCGCTCGGCGTGCGCAACATTGGCGGCTTCAACAAAAAGGTGGCCGAAGCGCGCGAGCGTGGCGAACCGATCCGCGATCCGCTCCACAAGCACGATCCGGCCGAGCTGGCGCGAGCGGATGGCGAGCCGCCACAGGTGCCGGAGCTGGAGCCGCTGCCCTATATCGTCATCGTCGTCGACGAGTTCGCCGACATGATGATGATGGTGGGTAAGAAAGTCGAGGAGCTGATCGCTCGCCTGGCGCAGAAGGCCCGTGCCGCCGGCATCCACCTGATCCTGGCTACCCAGCGGCCCTCAGTGGACGTGATAACCGGCCTGATCAAGGCCAACATCCCGACCCGCATCGCCTATCAGGTCTCCTCCAAGGTCGACTCCCGCACCATTCTCGACCAGATCGGTGCCGAGGCGCTGCTGGGGCAGGGCGACATGCTTTACCTCGCCCCCGGCACCGGGTTGCCGCAGCGCGTCCATGGCGCGTTCGTGGCTGATCAGGAAGTGCACCGGGTGGTGGAGTATCTCAAGCAAACCGGTGAGCCGCAGTACATCGACGACGTGCTCAGCGACCCCGGCGAGCATGCCGCCGCCATCCCCGGGCTGACCCCGGAAGGCGGTGAGTCCGACCCGCTCTACGATCAGGCGGTGCGCATCGTGCTGGAGACACGGCGGGCTTCGGTTTCCGGTATCCAGCGCCGTCTCAAGATCGGCTATAACCGTGCCGCCAGGTTGGTCGAGGAGATGGAGGCGGCCGGTCTGGTCGGGCCGCTGCAAAGCAACGGCACGCGTGAGATCCTGGTGCCGCCGCCAACCGGCGAATGACCGACGCCGCTTGCCAACCCTTGCCGTCCGATTGCGGAGGAAGAACGAGGCGCTTCCTGGTAAGCTTTGCCGCGTTCTTTGATCACTTGCCCAGGCGGAAAGTCATCAGTCATCGCCTGACTGGGGAGTCTTCATGCTCAAGCGCTTGATGCCGATCCTGCTGTTGCTGCTCGCCCTGCCGGTGTTCGGCCAAGGCGAGGCCGCGCTGCAGGAGTATTTCCGTTCGGTCGAATCGCTGCATGGCCGGTTCGTGCAAACCACCTACAGCGACTCCGGCGAGGTGCTGGAGATCTCCCGCGGCACGCTCTGGCTGCAGCGTCCCGATCGCTTCCGCTGGTCCTACAGCGAGCCATTCGCGCAGGAGATCGTCGCAGATGGCCGCAAGCTGTGGGTCTATGACGTCGATCTTGAGCAGGTGACGGTGCGACCCTTGGACGAAGTGCTGGGAGTAGGGCCGGCGCTGCTGCTGAGTGGTGACTACGCGGCGCTAGAGCAGAATTTCACCATCGAGGTGCAGGCCGACGGCAGCCTGCTGCTGCTCCCTCGGCGGCAAGACTGGGATTTCCAGTCGATCCTGCTTCGGCTCGAGGGCGGGGTGCCGCACATCATCGACGTCGACACCGGGCTGGGGCAGAGCACCCGCTTGGAGCTGAGCGAGCTGCAGCGCAACATCGCCATCGACCCGCAGCGCTTCGTGTTCACGCCGCCGCCCGGGGTAGACGTGATCGCGCCTTCGCTGGAGAACTGACGTGCAGCCGCTGGCGGATCGCATGCGTCCCCGCAGCCTTGACGAATACGTGGGCCAGGCGCATTTGCTGGGCCCCGACAAGCCGCTACGCGCGGCCATTCTGGCTGGCAAGCCGCACTCCATGGTGCAGTGGGGACCGCCAGGCACGGGCAAGACCACCCTGGCGCGGCTGGTGGCCGCCCATGCCGACGCCGAGTTTATGACCCTGTCGGCGGTCACCTCGGGCGTGAAGGACATCCGCGAGGCGGTCGAGGCGGCGACCCGGGCCCGCCAGGCAGGCCGCCGTACCATTCTTTTCGTCGACGAGGTGCACCGCTTCAACAAGGCGCAGCAGGACGCTTTTCTGCCTTACGTCGAAAACGGCACCGTCATCTTTATCGGCGCCACCACAGAAAATCCGTCCTTCGAGCTCAACAACGCGCTGCTGTCCCGGGTCCGCACCTATGTGCTGAAGGCATTGAGCGCCGAGGATCTCGGCCGCCTCGTCGACCAGGCGCTGCAGGACAGCGAGCGCGGCCTGGGCGCGCGCCGGTTGCGCTTGACGCCCAAGGCGCGCGAGCTGCTGATCCAGGCGGCCGACGGCGATGGCCGCAGAGTGCTCAACCTGTTGGAGATCGCTGCCGATCTGGCCGAAGACGGTGAGGAGCTGGTGGAGGAGCTCATCGCGCAGGCTGGCGCCGGCACGCTGCGCCGCTTCGACAAGGGCGGCGACGCTTTCTATGACCAAATTTCGGCGTTGCACAAATCGATCCGCGGCTCCGATCCGGACGCCGCGCTTTATTGGCTGTGCCGCATGCTGGACGGCGGCTGCGATCCGCTCTACCTGGCTCGACGGCTGGTGCGGATCGCTTCCGAGGACATTGGCAATGCCGACCCCCGCAGCCTGCAGGTGGCTTTGGCCGCCTGGGACGCGCAGGAGCGGCTGGGCAGCCCCGAAGGGGAGCTGGCTTTGGCCCAGGCGGCGGTGTATCTGGCCTGCGTGCCCAAGAGCAACCGCGTCTACACCGCCTTCAAGGCCGCCATGGCCGATGTCAGAGCCCATGGCTCGCTGCCGGTGCCCATGCACCTGCGCAACGCGCCGACCCGCCTCATGAAACAGCTTGGGCACGGTGCTGGTTACCGCTATGCCCACGATGAACCGGAGGCGTATGCGGCAGGGGAAAATTATTTTCCCGATGGCATGTCGCCGCGCCGGTATTATGAGCCCAGCGATCGCGGCCTGGAGATCAGGATCGGCGAGCGGCTGGCGCGCTTGCGCGAGCTGGACCGGCGTCGCAAGTCATGAACCGTTTCGCTTATCTGACTAGCGGAGTTTGAGAATGCTCGATTCGAGACGGCTGAGATCGAACCTGGCCGAAGTGGCGGCGGCGTTGGCCCGGCGCGGCTACCGGCTGGATAGCGAGCGCTTCCAGGCCTTGGAGGAGCGGCGCAAGAAGCTGCAGGTGGAGACCCAGCAGCTGCAGAATGAGCGCAACGCACGCTCCAAGGCCATCGGCCAGGCCAAGGCCAGAGGCGAGGATATCGAGCCGTTGCGTGCCCAGGTCGGCGAGATCGGCGCACGGCTGGAGCAGGTGGCGCGGGAGCTCGAGGAAGTCCAGCAGGAGCTAGCGACCATGATGCTGGACATGCCCAACGTGCCCCACGAGAGCGTGCCGGACGGCGCCAGCGAGGATGACAATGTCGAGATTCGCCGCTGGGGCGCGCCACCCAGCTTCGATTTCAAGCCGCTCGATCACGTTGAGCTGGGGGCGCTGCACGGCATGGACTTCGAGGCCGCCAGCAAGATCGCCGGCTCCCGCTTCGTGGTGCTGCGCGGCGCCCTGGCCCGACTGCAGCGGGCGCTGACGCAGTTCATGCTCGACCTGCACACCCGTGAGCATGGCTACGAAGAGGTCTACGTGCCGTACCTGGTCAACGCCGACAGCATGCGTGGCACCGGGCAGCTGCCCAAGTTCGAGGAGGACTTGTTCGCCATCCGCGACGAGTCTGGCTATTACCTGATCCCGACGGCGGAGGTGCCGGTCACCAACCTGGCCCGGGACCGCATCCTCGACGCGGCCGAGCTGCCGCAGCGGCTGGTTTGTCACACCCCTTGCTTCCGCTCCGAGGCCGGCAGCTACGGCAAGGACGTGCGTGGCATGATACGGCAGCACCAGTTCGAGAAAGTGGAACTGGTCCAGCTGGTGCGGCCGCAGGATTCCTATGCGGCGCTGGAGGAGCTGACCAGGCACGCCGAAACCGTGCTGCAGCGGCTGGAGCTGCCATACCGGGTGGTGGCGCTGTGCGCTGGCGATCTAGGCTTCTCCTCTGCCAAGACCTACGACATCGAGGTGTGGCTGCCTGGCCAGCAGCGCTATCGGGAGATCTCATCCTGCAGTAATTTCGAGGATTTCCAGGCCCGGCGCATGCAGGCTCGCTGGCGCAATCCGGAGACCGGCAAGCCGGAGCTGCTGCACACCCTCAATGGTTCGGGACTGGCAGTTGGCCGCTGCTTGGTGGCGCTGATCGAGAACTTCCAGGAAGCCGACGGCCGCATCCGCCTGCCTGCAGCGCTGCAGCCCTATATGGGGGGACAGACCCATCTGGAGCCGCGGCGCGGCAGATAGGGGTCATGTTGCATTGGATGACGACGCCGGTTGCCGTGGCAGCCGGCGCCGTCAGCGCCGGCCAAGGTGGGCGCCGCCGTCGAGCAGCAGCGTCTCGCCGGTGGTGAGAGCGGGGCCGTCGATGAAGAACAGGATTCCCTCCGCCACCTGCTCCGGCGTCGCCGTCATGCGCAGAGGCGTGGTCTTCTCTAGCGTTTGTCTGACGGATTCGTAACGTTCCTCACCCATGCCTTGGCGCAGCCAATCTCCCTGGATGAAGCCGGGGCAGACCGCGTTGACCCGAATCTCCGGGCCCAGCACTCGCGCCAGCGACTTGGTCATGGTGATCAGCGCGCCCTTGGAGGCAGCATAGGCGATCGAGCTGCCAACCCCCATCACGCCGGCGATGGAAGCCACGTTCACCACCGCGCCATTGCCGCTGGCACGCAGCGCCTGCTCGGCCGCCCGCACCATCTGGAACGGGCCGATGGTGTTGACGGCGTAGATGTCGAGAAAGTCCTGCTTGCTGAGGCCTTCCAAGTTGGCGTGATCACAGAATTTGGTGGTGCCGGCGTTGTTGACCAAGGCATCAAGCCGTCCCCAGCGTTCCAGGGTCTTTGCCACCAGCCGCCGGCAGTCAGCGTCTTCCGCCACGTTGGCCTGGATCACCAGTGCCTCGCCGCCCAGCTCGCGGCAGGCAGCGGCGACCTGCTCCGCTGCCTCGGCGCTGCGGCTGTAGTTGATGGTAACGCGCCAACCACGGGCCGCCAGGGCCTTGGCGGTGGCGGCGCCGACTCCTGAGGAGGAGCCGGTCACGATGGCCACTTTGCGTTCGGTCATGTCAGCGCTCCTTAGCGCGAAGTGTGGATGTCAGGTGAGCAGCAAGGCGATGGTCTCGGCCACGCAGGCTGGCCGCTCGCTGCCCTCCAGCTCGATGGTGGTCGAGAATTTGGCCTTGTAGCGGCCGTCCCCCTGGCTTTCGACCGCCGTCAGCGCGACTCGAGCGCGGATGCGGCCGCCAGCTGGCACCGGGCTAATGAAGCGCACCTTGTCGAGGCCGTAATTGATGCGGGCATGGACGCCCTTGACCTCATATATGGCTTGAGTCAGCGCTGGCAGCATGGAAAGGGTCAGAAAACCGTGGGCGATGGTCGTGCCCCAGGGGGTTTCGCGCTTGGCGCGCTCGACGTCGAGGTGGATCCATTGATGGTCGCCGGTGACGTCGGCAAAGGCGTTGATCCGTTCCTGATCCAGAGTGAACCAGTCGCCGACACCGAGCTCCTGGCCGACCAGCCGCTGCAATTCTTCCACGCCCTGGATGACGCGCATGAGGACCTCCTCCCGGTCTTATTCCGCATGGCGGAAATCGGTTTCAAATAATTGCGACTGGACTTTTTTAGCTTATACTGGGGCCCATCGCAAGCTGGGGCCGCAGCATTGGCGGCCTCCTACAGCAAGAAAAAGATGCGTTAAGTGTGCTTGATGGCTAGGAAAATTTTCCCGCCCGAGGTTGACCAGCCACATAAGGAGGATACATGAGTCAGGTCGTTCGCTATGAATTGCGCGACGGGATCGGTGTGATCACTGTCGATTACCCGCCGGTTAATGCGCTTGGCAGGGACGTTCGCGCCGGTTTGGCGGAGGCATTGCGCACCGGGTTGGCGGATGCTGGCGCCCAGGCGCTGGTCGTCATTGGTGCGGGTCGCACCTTTCCGGCCGGGGCCGACATCCGCGAGTTCGGTCAGCCGCCGCAGGAGCCGAGCCTGCCGGAGGTCATTGACGCCTACGAGCGCAGCGAGAAGCTGATCGTTGCCGCGATTCACGGAACGGCCCTGGGCGGAGGACTGGAAGTGGCCCTTGGCTGCGACTACCGGGTGGCGGTGCCGAGCGCCAAGGTCGGGCTGCCCGAGGTCAAGCTGGGCATTCTTCCCGGCGCCGGCGGCACCCAGCGCCTGCCGCGCCTGATTGGCGTGAAGCCAGCGCTGGAGATGATCGTCAGCGGCGAGCATGTGCCTGCGCCCAAGGCCAAGGAGCTGGGCATCATCGACGAAATCATCGACGGCGATCTGCTGGAAGGCGCTATCGCCTACGCCAAGAAGCTGGTTGCCGACAACGCCCCGCGTCGGCCGATCCGCGACATGCAGGTCAAGCTGGACAACCCCAACCTGTTCGAGGAGTTTGAAGCCGGCATCGCCAAGAAGCAGCGCGGCTTCCTGGCGCCGTTCCACTGCATCAAGGCGGTGAAGGCGGTGGTGGAGCTGCCCATCGAGGAAGGCCTCAAGCGCGAACGCGAGCTGTTCAAGGAGTTGGTCGACTCTCCCCAGTCCAAGGCGCAGCGCCACGTGTTCTTCGCCGAGCGCGAAGTGGCTCGCGTGCCTGGGATCGACAAGAATACGCCCCGGCGTGAGATCAAGACGGCGGCGGTCATCGGCGCCGGCACCATGGGCGGCGGCATCGCCATGAACTTCGCCAATGCTGGCATCCCGGTCTACATCGTGGATGTCAGCCAGGAAGCCCTGGATCGTGGTCTGGCCGTGGTGCGCCGCAACTACGAGAACTCCGCCAAGCGCGGTCGCATCACCATGGAGCAGGTCGAGCAGCGCATGAGCCTGATCCGGCCGACGCTGTCCTACGACGACCTCAAGGAGGTCGACCTGGTGATTGAGGCGGTGTTCGAGAATATGGAGCTCAAGAAGCAGATCTTCGCCAGGCTGGACGAGGTCTGCAAGCCGGGCGCTATCCTCGCCTCCAACACCTCCACGCTCAGCATCGACGAGATCGCCTCGGCCACCAAGCGGCCTGAGGACGTGATCGGCATGCACTTCTTCAGCCCCGCCAACGTCATGAAGCTGCTGGAGAACGTGCGCGGCGCGAAGACTTCCAATGAAGTCATCGCCACGGTCATGGATTTGTCCAAACGCATCGGCAAGGTCGGCGTGCTGGTTGGCAACTGCTATGGCTTCGTCGGCAATCGCATGCTGCACCAGCGTGGCGCCGAGGCGATCGCCCTGGTCAACGAGGGCGCCACGCCTGCCCAGGTCGACAAGGTGCTGACCGATTTCGGCTTCCCCATGGGCCAGTTTGCCATGTCTGACCTGGCCGGCATCGACGTCGGCTACCGGATTCGGCAGGAGCGGCGCAAGGCCGGCGAGAACGTGCCGCCCAGCTGGTTGGACAAGCTCGCCGAGCAGGGTCGTCTGGGGCAGAAGACCAACGCCGGTGTCTACCGCTACGAGGAAGGCAGCCGCACGCCCATCCCCGACCCCGAGGTCGATCGCCTGATCGAGGAGTTCCGTAAGGAGCAGGGCATCACCCCGCGCGAGATCAGCGAGCAGGAAATCCTCGAGCGCTGCATGTACGTGATGATCAACGAGGGCGCCAAGATCCTCGAGGAAGGCATCGCTCAACGCTCGTCGGATGTCGACGTGGTCTGGATTTACGGCTACGGCTTCCCGGTCTATCGGGGTGGACCGATGTTCTGGGCCGACCAGGTTGGCCTCGACAAGATCCTGGAGGCCATCAAGGGCTATCACCAGCGCCTCGGCGGCGCACAGTGGGAGCCGGCACCGTTGCTGGAGCGGCTCGTCAAAGAGGGCAAGGGGTTCGGCAGCCTCTGAGGCTGCCGTCCAATCACGCAGTGGAGCATTGCCATGTCTGAAGCAGTCATCGTTTCAACCGCTCGCACCGGGCTGGGCAAGTCTTATCGCGGCTCGCTCAACAACACCCACAGCATCGATCTGGCCGCACACGTCATCAAGCATGCCGTAGACCGCGCTGGCATCGACCCGGCGCTGGTCGAGGACGTCATCCTCGGCGCCACCTTCCACGAAGGTGCCCAGGGCAAGAACATGGCGCGGCTGGCCGCGATCCGCGCCGGCCTGCCGGTGACCACCGCCGGCATGTCCATCAATCGCTTCTGCTCCTCGGGCCTGCAGGCGATCGCCATCGCCGCGCAGCGCAGCGTCTCCGAGAAGGTCCCGGTCATGGTGGCCGGCGGGGTGGAGTCGATCAGCCTGGTGCAGAACGACAAGCTGAACACCTACCGCGCCACCAACGACTGGATCATGGAACACAAGCCCGCGCTGTACATGTCCATGATCGAGACCGCGGATATCGTCGCCAAGCGCTACGGCATCAGCCGCGAGGCGCAGGACGAGTATGCGCTCATCAGCCAGCAGCGCACCGCTGCGGCGCAGCGCGAGGGCAAGTTTGACGACGAGATCGTGCCGATCACCACCACCATGATGGTGCAGGACAAGGAAACCGGCGAGATCAGCTACAAGGAGGTGACCCTCGACCGCGACGAGTGCAACCGGCCCAACACCACGCTGGAGGGGCTCGCCAAGCTGGAGCCGGTGCGCGGCCCCGAGTGGTTCATCACTGCCGGCAATGCCAGCCAGCTGTCTGACGGCGCCTCGGTCTGCGTGGTGATGGACTCCAAGTTCGCCGAGCGCAACAACATCGAGCCCCTGGGCATCTTCCGCGGTTTTGCTGTCGCCGGCTGCGAGCCCGACGAGATGGGCATCGGCCCGATCTACGCGGTTCCGCGGCTGCTGGAGCGCACGGGACTTACCATGGACGACATCGATCTGTGGGAGCTCAACGAGGCGTTCGCTTCCCAGGTCATCTACTGTCGCGACAAGCTGGGCATTCCGATGGAAAAGCTCAACGTCAACGGCGGTTCCATCTCCATCGGCCATCCATACGGCATGACTGGCTCGCGGCTGACCGGCCACGCCTTGATTGAAGGCAAGCGTCGCGGCGCCAAGTACGTGGTGGTCACCATGTGCATCGGCGGCGGCCAGGGCGCTGCCGGTCTGTTCGAAGTGGTCTGAGCGCAACGGCAACGAGAGGGTAGATAGATGGAACTGCACTACAGCCCCGAAGAGCAGGCCTTTCGGGAAGAAGTGCGGCAGTTTCTGCGCGAGAAGCTGCCGCCCGATATCGCCGCCAAGGTTAAGGGCAACAAGCGCCTTTCCCGGGACGATTACGTTCGCTGGCACAAGATCTTGGGCGAAAAGGGCTGGCTGGCACAGCACTGGCCTGTGGAGTACGGCGGCACCGGCTGGAGCCCGATCCAGCGGCACATCTTCGATGAAGAGGCGGCCGCCGCCGGTGCGCCAGGCATCATTCCGTTTGGCGTATCGATGGTGGCGCCTGTCATCATCCGGTTCGGCAGCGAGGAGCAGAAACGCTACTACCTGCCGCGCATCCTTAACAGCGAGGACTGGTGGTGTCAGGGCTACTCCGAGCCAGGCGCCGGCTCCGACCTGGCTTCGCTGAAGACCCGTGCGGTGCGCGAAGGCGACTACTACATCGTCAATGGGCAGAAGACCTGGACCACGCTGGGCCAGTACGCCAACATGATGTTCTGCCTGGTGCGCACCAATACCGAGGTCAAGCCGCAGGAAGGCATCTCCTTCCTGCTGATCGACATGAACTCCCCGGGCGTCACGGTACGGCCCATCATCACCCTCGATGGCGAGCACGAAGTCAACGAGGTGTTCCTCGAGAACGTCAAGGTTCCGGTCGAGAACCTGGTCGGCGAAGAGAACAAGGGCTGGACCTACGCCAAGTACCTGCTTACCTACGAGCGCACCGGCATCGCCGGCGTGGGGATTGCCAAGCAGGCGCTGCGGCACCTGAAGTACGTCGCTTCCAAGCAGCTCAAGGACGGCCGGCCACTGATCGAAGATCCGCTGTTCCGTGCCCGCATCGCCGCCGTCGAGATCGACCTGATGGCGCTGGAGCTGACCAACCTGCGGGTGGTGGCGGCGGCGGAGAAGGGCGGCGTGCCCGGCCCCGAGAGCTCGGTCCTCAAAATCAAGGGCACCGAGATCCGGCAGGCGATCACCGACCTGCTGCGACGCGCCGTCGGCCCGTACGCGCTGCCCTTCATCCCCGAGGCGCTGGATGCCGACTACGACGACGAGCCGGTGGGTCCGGACTATGCGGCCGGGCTGGCTGCGCAGTACTTCAACCGCCGCAAGATCACCATCTACGGCGGCTCCAACGAAATTCAGAAGAACATCATCGCCAAGATGATTCTCGGACTCTAGGAGGCCGGAGCATGGATTTCAGACTCAATGACGAGCAGCGGATGCTGCAGGACACCGTCGCCCGGTTGATGCGCGAGCAATACACCTTCGAGAACCGCCAGAAGTTCCTGGACAGCGAAGAAGGGTTTAGCCGCGACATGTGGGCGCAGTACGCCGAGTTGGGCCTGCTCGGCATCGGCCTCCCCGAGCAGTACGGCGGCTACGGCAGCGCCATCGAGCTGATGGTCGTGGCCGAGCAGCTGGGCCGTGGGCTGATCCTGGAGCCGTACCTCGCCACGGTGGTGCTGGGCGGCGCTCTGATCGAGCTGGCCGGTTCCGAGGCGCAGAAGGAGGACCTGCTGGGGCGCCTGATCGGTGGCGAGCTGCTGCTGGCCTTCGCGCACGGCGAGCCGCAGTCTCGCTATAGCCTGAGCGAGGTGCAGACCCGCGCCGAGAAGGACGGCGATGGCTGGACGCTCAGCGGCGATAAAGCGGTAGTGCTGCACGGCGACCGCGCCGATCTGCTCATCGTTTCCGCCCGGGTCGGCGGCGACGTCCGTGATCGCGACGGCATCGGCCTGTTCCTGATCGATCCCAAGGCCGAGGGCGTGCGGATTCGCGGCTACCAGACCATCGACGGGCTGCGGGCAGCGGAAATCTCCCTCGCCGGGGTCAAGGTCGCGGCCGACGCCGTGCTGGGCGAGCCGGGCCAGGCTTATCCCGCCATCGAGAAGGCGGTGGCGCGCGGTATCGTCGCCCTGTGCGCCGAGGCGGTGGGCGCGATGGAGGTGACCAACGAGTTCACCCTCGACTACCTCAAGACCCGCAAGCAGTTCGGCGTGCCCATCGGCAAGTTCCAAGTGCTGCAGCATCGCATGGTCGACATGCAGCTGGAGCTGGAGCAGGCCCGCTCCATGGCCATCCTGGCCGCTGGTCGCTTGAACGCCGACGACGAGGAGCGGGAGCGCACCATCAGCGCCGCCAAGCACTACATCGGCAAGGCCGGCCGCTTCATCGCCGAGCAGGCCATCCAGATGCACGGCGGCATCGGCATGACCTGGGAGTATGCCATGACTCATTACGCCAAACGGCTGGTCATGCTGGACCATCAGCTGGGAGACACCGAATACCATCTGGAGCGCTTCTCTAGGCTGATGCAAGGAGCTGAGGAGGAAACGGCAGCGTAAGCTGCCGTTTTTCTAACAAATCCTAGAAACGTCCGCGCCGGCTCTGCCGGCGCCATGGGTACGCATCATATGGACGCAAAAATCGTCAACCGTCGCGATCTCGATTTCCTGCTTTACGAGCTGCTCGATGTGGAAGCGCTGACCAGGCGCCCGCGCTATGCCGAGCACGACCGGGAGACCTTCGACTCCGCCATCGACCTGGCGCTGCGCGTCGCGGCCGAGAAGTTCGCCCCCCACAACCGCAAGGCCGACGCCAACGAGCCGCAGTTCGACGGCCAGCGGGTCACCATGATTCCGGAAGTGAAGGAGGCGGTGGACGCATACTGCGAGGCTGGCCTGATGACGGCGGCCCACGACTACGAGCTGGGCGGCATGCAGCTGCCGTTCACCCTGTCGCAGGCGGCGCTGGCTCTCATCAAGGGCGCCAATGTCAGCACGTCCGCCTACGTCATGCTGACCGCCTCAGCCGCCAACCTGCTGCTGGCCCACGGCACCGAGGAGCAAATCGAGAAATTCGCCAAGCCCATGCTGGCCGGCCGCTTCTTCGGCACTATGGTGCTGACCGAGCCGCATGCCGGCTCCTCGCTGGGCGACCTTCGCACCACGGCGGAACCTGCCGAAGACGGCACCTATCGCATTCGCGGTAACAAGATTTTCATCTCCGCCGGCGATCACGAGCTGTCGGAGAACATCGTCCATCTAGTGCTTGCCCGCATCAAGGGCGCGCCGCCCGGCGTCAAGGGCATTTCGCTGTTCATCGTGCCCAAGTTCCTTGTCAACGACGACGGCAGCCTGGGCGAGCGCAACGACGTCGCACTGGCGGGCCTTATCCACAAGATGGGCTACCGCGGCACCACTTCCACTATGCTCAATTTCGGCGAGAAGGGCGGCGCGGTGGGCTACCTGGTCGGCGAGCCCAACAAGGGCCTGTCCTACATGTTCCACATGATGAATGCCGCCCGCATCGGCGTCGGCATGGGTGCGACCATGCTCGGCTACGCCGGCTACCTGGAGTCGCTGGATTACGCCCGCACCCGCAAGCAAGGCCGGCTCCTCGACAACAAGGATCCCAGCGCGCCGCCGGTCAACATCATCGAGCATCCAGACGTGCGCCGCATGCTGCTGGCGCAGAAAGCCTATGTCGAGGGTTCGCTGGCGCTGTGCCTGTACGCCGCGCGCCAGCTCGATGACCAGCATACCGCCGAGTCCGAGCAGGAGCGCGCGGAGGCGGCGCTGGTGTTGGACATCCTCACTCCCATGGTCAAGGCCTGGACCTCACACTATTGCCTGGAGGCCAACTACCACGCCATCCAGATCTTCGGTGGCTACGGCTATACCCGCGAATATCCGGTCGAGCAGATCTATCGCGACAACCGCCTCAACCCCATCCACGAGGGCACCAACGGCATCCAGGGCCTCGACCTGCTGGGCCGGAAGGTGCGCATGCAGGACGGGGCCGCATTCAAGCTGCTGTTGAAGCGGATCCAGGAAACCATCGACCAGGCAGCGATGGCCAAGGCGCCGCTGAGCGAGTGGGCCCGACAGCTGCAGCAGGCCGTGGCGGCCGTGCGTGAGGTAACCGAGCTGCTGCTGGCACGCGCCGCGCAGGGCGAAGTCTCACTCGCTTTCGGCAATGCCTGGCACTACCTGGAGATGATGGGCCACACCGTGGTCGGCTGGCTGTGGTTGAAGCAGGCCCTGGTGGCCCAGGCCGCTCTGGAGCATGGCAGCGATGAGGACTTCTACCGTGGCAAGCTGCTGACTTGCCGCTTCTTCTACCTCTACGAGCTGCCCAAGGTCCATCAGTGGGCCGCCTTGCTGAGCAAGCTGGACGACGTGCTTCTGCAGGCCAGGGAGGAGTACTTCTAGCCCGGGAGCGAAAGGAGCCGACATGGACGAGGACGTCATACGCGCAATGTTGAAATGGCCCAACGTGCCCGCCCTGTACGGTTGGGTGCGTCTGGACCGTCGCGGCAACTGGTACATCCAGGGAGAACGGGTCACCCGCGCTGCGCTGGTGGCGTTCATCGGCCGCAACTACGACAAGGACGAGCGGGGTCGCTGGTTCTTCCAGAATGGCCCGCAGCGCTGCTATGTCGAGCTCGACTACACCCCGTGGGTGCTACAGGCACAGCCGGAAGGCGGCCTGCGCACCCATACGGGCTTGCCGGTAGAGCGCCCGTACCAAGCATTCCTGGACGAGCAGGGCAGCTTGCTCATCTACTTCGAACGCGGTCTCGGCCTGCTGGCCGAAACCGATCTCGACTGGGGCATGAGCCGCTTGCAGGGCAGCCAAGGCCCACTCGACGAAAGCAGGCTGGCCAGCGCCATTGAGACCCTGATGGCGGGCGAGCCGGCGGATCTCGTCCTGTGCGTCGGCGGGTTGCGCTTGCCGGTCCAGTTCATGCCGAGCGATCAAGCGCCGAGCCGGTTTGGCTATGACCCCAAGCCGGCGGCGGGAGAGGAGAAGCAATGAGTTCACCGGTGAAGATTCTGGTCGTGGGCGCCGGCGCCATCGGCGGCTTTTACGGCGCTATCCTGCATCGTGCGGGTGCCGAGGTGTCGGTCGTGGCCCGCTCGGACCTCGCCGTCCTGCGCGAGCGGGGCTACCGGATCAGCAGCCCGCTGGGCGACCTTTCCTTCCAGCCCAGCAAGGTCTATGCCTCCACCGAAGAAGTCGAGGAGAGCCCGGACTACCTAATTGTCTCGCTTAAGCTGATCAAGAGCGTCGACCGGATCGGCATCATGCGCCCGGCGGTGGGTCCGAACACCGCCATCGTGCTGATCCAGAACGGCATCGACATAGAGCCGGAAGTCGTCGAAGCGTTCCCGAACAATCCCCTGATCAGCTGCCTGGCTTTCGTCGGCGTCAGCCGGGTGGCTCCGGGCAAGCTGGAGCACAAGGCCTATGGCCGCCTGGTGTTCGGCAATTATCCGCGGGGCGTGAGTGCGGAGGCGGAGCGTCTGTCGGCGCTACTGGAGGCCGGCGGAATCAACACCCAGCTCAGCGAGGACGTGGTTAGGGAGCGCTGGCTCAAGAGTGTCTGGAACACGGCATTCAACCCGTCGTCGGTGCTGGCCGGCGGTGCCGACACCCAGACCCTGCTGACCACCCCGGGCGGGGAGGAGCTGATCCGCGGCTTCATGGAAGAAGTGTGCGCGACGGCGGCCGCTGCCGGCTACCCGTTGCCGGCCGATATCATCGACAAGAACATCAGCGCGACCAAAAAGATGCCGGCCTACCACAACAGCATGGCGCTCGACTTCCTCAACGGCCGGGAAATGGAGATCGAGCCGATGCTCGGCAACGTGGTGCGCATCGCAAGGAAGCACGGCGTGCCCGTGCCAAGGCTGGAGACCATGTACGGCCTGCTGCAGCTGCTGGTGGCGAACAAGGCCAGCAACGCGCAGTAGCCTCCCGCGTTCCCAAAAGCGCGGCGAGGGGATGGCGACGCCTTCCCCTCGCCGCTTGCTATTTACTCCTTGTAGTCGGGTTGGGTGCGATCCAGCATCCGAATCAGCGGCCTCCAGACCAGGTTCGCCACCCTGGGCAGGTCGTCCGACTGCGCGTGGGTGGTCTCGATGGCCTCCTGCGGCGGATAGTGCGGCTTGCCGCAGGCCAGCGTCTTCACCTGAATTTCGCAGGCCTTCATCAGGAAGTACATCCAGGTGAAGGCTTCCGGCACCGTGCGACCCACCGTCAGCGTACCGTGGTTGTGTAGCAGCATGACGTTCTTGTCGCCCAGGTCGGCGATCAGGCGCTCCCGCTCCTCTAGATTGAGCGCCACGCCCTCGAACTCATGGTAGGCGACATGCTTGTGCACCAGCAGGGCGGTCTGGCTCAGTGGCAGCAGGCCCTCCGCATGCGAGGCGACTGCCACGCCGTCGGCAGCATGCAAGTGCATGACAGCGCCGGCATCCTTGCGGGCCATGTGTACCGCGCTGTGAATGGTGAAGCCGGCCGGATTGATGCGCTTGTTCTCGCCCGGATCGACAATGTTGCCGTCTTGATCCACCTTGACTAGCGACGATGCCGTGATCTCGTCGAACAGCCAGCCATAGGGGTTGATCAGGAAATGCTCCTCAGGTCCCGGCACGCGGGCCGAGAGATGGGTGAAGATCAGGTCGTCCCAGCCGAAATGGGCTACCAAGCGGTAGCAGGCGGCCAGGTCGACCCGTACCTGCCATTCCGCCTCGGTCATTCCGGCGGGCATCTTCAGTGCACTCGTTGTCATTGCTCTTCCTCTCCCAGATAGCGGCTGCAAGGACAGGTGGTTGGAATTGCAGCCCACGGTTTATTGCGCTTGGCTCAGCCGCAGCACGATCTTGCCCAAGTGCTTGTTGGCCAGCATGTCGGCGTACGCCTGCGGCGCATCGTTGAACGCGTGCACCAGCAGCTGCAGCGGCTGCAGCCGATCGCGCTCGAACAGCGGCAGCAGCCGTTCCCGGAAGGCCTGGGCGATGCGAATGCGTTCCTCCAGCGGCTGCGCGCGCATGGTCATGCCGCGCAGGCGCAGCCGCCGCATCAGCATAAGGCCGGGATCGAGCTCGCCGTTGCCTCCGGTCATGCGGCCGATCATGACCATGCAGCCTTCCAGCGCCAGACTGGCGATGTTGGCGGCAAAAGCGGCGCCGCCCAGCATGTCGAGAATGACATTGGCGCCTTGGCCCGCTGTCGCTTCCCGCACCCGCTGCGGCAAGTCGATGGCGTCGCTATCGAGCAGTGGCACGTCCAGGCCAAGGCGCACAGCTTCCTGCAGCCGCTCCTCGCTGCGGCTGGTGCCGAGGCTGCGCGCGCCTAACGCGCGCACCAGCTGCACGGCCGCCAGCCCGACCCCCGAAGTGGCCGGTCGAATCAAGGCCCACTGGCCAGGCTGCAGTCCACCTTCGATGAAAAGGGCGCGGTAGGCGGTCATGAAGATTTCCGGCAGCGACGCTGCCGTTACCATGTCCATGCCGTCCGGCACCGGCACGGCTTCGCGCTCGCTGGTGACGATTTGCTCAGCGTAAGAGCCGCCAGGAACCAGCCCCATCACGCGATCGCCCACCTTGAACTGCTGCACCCGCGAGCCGACCTCGATGACGGTGCCAGCATATTCTAGGCCGGGGATGCGTGGATCCACCCCGGGCGGGGCAGGGTACAGGCCGCGGACCTGCAGCAGGTCGGCGCGGTTGACGCCGACAGCTTCGGTTTTCACCCGTATGTCACCGGGCCCCAGCGGGGGCGGCTCGACGGTGCGCAGGACCATGCTCGACTTGCCGTCGGCGGCCTTCTCGATGATCCAGGCTTGCATCGACATGTCCTCCGTGCCTCCACAAGGGCTCAATCGGCGCTGCGTTCTTCCGGCACCAGCTGCTCGCCGTCCTGATAGACCACACTGCCGTCGGCGTAATGTTCCCGCTTCCAGATGGGGGCGCGCTTCTTCAGTGTGTCGATGGCGTAGCGAGCGGCCTCGAAGGCTTCGGGCCGGTGACCGGCGCGGACCACGATCAGCACGCTGTCCTCGCCAATATTGAGCGTGCCTTCCCGGTGCACGATGCGGCAGCGGTGGACGCCGAACTTCTCGATCACTTCCTGCTCCAGCTCCGCCAGCACCTTTTCGACCAGCGCTCGGTGCGCGCTGTACTCCAGCTTCACGACCTCCTTGCCGTCGTGGTGGTTGCGAACGGTGCCGGAGAAGACCACCAGCGCTCCACTGGCATCGTTCTCGGTCTCTTCCAGCAGGCGCATGATGTCGAAGGGCTCGGATTGCAGGTGGCGTGAAACAGTCATGGCGATACTCCTTCAGCCGCCGCTGACCGGCGGCAGCAGGGCCAACGTGGCGCCGGGCTCGATGGTATGGGTGCGGGGGACGATCTCGTCATCGATGGCGCAGGCCAGTCGGGGCATGTGGGCGGCCAGGCCGGGGAGCTGCTCCTGCAGCCGTTCCAGCACCTCGACGAGAGCGGTCGGCTCTTCCAGGGGGAAGGATGTGCTGCGCTTGCCGGCGACTTCCTGCAGCACGCCGTAGAACTGAATCTCTATCATGCCGCCTCCTATCCTCCCAGCGTATGCATGGTCGCATCGCGCTGCACATAGCCGGCGACGTCGACGAAACCCTTGCCCTTGTGCCAGACCGCCGCGCGGATCCGCGCGATTAGCTCGGCGTCGCTGGCGCCGGCGCGCAGCGCGTGCTTGAGGTCCACGCCGCGGGGCGAGAACAGGCAGGGGAAGATTTTACCAGTGGCGGTGAGGCGAACGCGGTCGCAGCTTGCGCAGAACGGGTTCGATACAGTCGATATTACGCCGATCCGGTAGTCTCCGTCCAGAAGATAGTAACGGGCCGGCTCACGGGTCCGGGGTAGGGCCGCCACCGCGTAGCGCTGCTGCAGGCGCGCGATGATCTCGGCTTCGGGCACCACCCGTTCGGGCCGCCAGCCTCCCTTGCCGTCCAGCGGCATGAACTCGATGAAGCGCAGCGGCAGGCCATGCTCTCGCGCCCAGGCAACCAAGGGCAGGATTTCCTGTTCGTTCTCGTCACGGATCACCACGGCGTTGAGCTTGATCGCCAGGCCGGCTTCGCGGGCGGCCAGGATACCGCGCAGCACCGGCTCAAGGGGGCTTTTAGTCATCCGCTCGAACAGCGTCGGGTTCATAGCGTCCAGGCTGATGTTGATGTCGTCCAGGCCGGCCGCCTTCAGGCCGGCAGCATGGCGCTCCAGCAGGGTGGCGTTGCTGGTCAGTGAGACCCGCTCCAGCCCCTCGGCGCGCAGCGCCTGCAGGGCGGCGATGAAGTCGACCGCCCCCTTGCGCAGCAGCGGTTCGCCACCGGTGATGCGAATACTCCGAATGCCGAGTTCGCGCACGAACAAACCCGCCAGCCGCAGCAGCTCTTCGAAGCTCAGGATCTGGCTGCGCGGCAGCCAGGCGGGATCCTCCGGCATGCAATAGTGGCAGCGCATGTTGCAGCGGTCGGTAATCGAGATGCGCAGCTTGTGCTTGCTGCGCCCGAACCGGTCCTGAAGCTGCCGGCCTTGATCGAGGGAGAAGGTCATGGCAGGACTCGCTCGCCGGCGCCGTCAGTTGAAGCCGACCAGCGGCTCGATGTTGACCCAGTCCTGAGGCTGCAACTCGTAGGCGCCTTCCGGCAGAACGATGAAGCAGTTGGCCTCGCTCATCGAGCGCAGCACGCCAGAGCTCTGGTTGCCGGTGGGGCGCACCGTAATGGTGCCGTCGCTGCTGACGGTCATGACGCCGCGCTGGAATTCAAGGCGCGGGTCCCGCTTGACGATGGGGCGCTCCAGGCGGGCGCGCAGCTGCAGGCGCGGCGTCGGCGTCTTGCCTTCCAGACACTCCAGGGCCGGCATGACGATTTGGTAGAACGTCACCATCACCGACACCGGGTTGCCGGGCAGGCCGAAGAAGACCGCCGATCCCATGCGGCCGAAGGCCAGCGGCCGGCCCGGGCGCGTATGCAGTCGCCAGAAGCCGATGCTGCCATGCTCGGCCAGCAGGCCGGTGATGTAGTCGGCTTCGCCGACCGACACGCCGCCGGAGGTGATAACGACGTCGGCTGCGGCGCTTGCCTGCCGCAGCGCCTGATGCAGCCGCTCGGGCTGGTCCGGGACCACGCCGAAGTCCAGCACCTCAGCCCCGTACCGTTGCAGCATACCGTGCAAGGTGTAGCGGTTGCTGTCGTAGATTTGCCCCGGCGCCAGCGTCTCGCCGGGGAGGCGCAGCTCGTCGCCGGTGGACAGGATGGCGACCCGCAGCGGCCGCCGCACGTCGACCTCGGCGATGCCAAGGGAGGCCAGCAGCCCGAGGTCGGCCGGTCCAAGCCGATGCCCGGCCGGCAGCACCAGGTCACCTGCCCGCAAGTCTTCGCCGCGCCGACGAATGTAGCTGCCCGGCACGTGCTGGCCGTCGACCCAGACCAGGTCGCCTTCCCGTCGCACCTGCTCCTGCATGACCACGGTGTCGGCGCCGTCCGGCACGACGGCGCCGGTCATGATCCGCACGCACTGGCCGGGAGCCACGGTGCCGGAAAACATCCGGCCGGCGAAAGCCGAACCGATGACGCGTAATGGCTGTCCAGTCTGCAGGTCGGCATGCCGCACGGCATAGCCGTCCATCGCCGAGTTGTCATGGCCGGGGACGTCCAGCGTGGCATGCACGGGCTTCGCCAGCACCCGCCCGAGAGCGGCGGTAAGTGACAGGCGCTGGCGATCGGCGCAGGGCTGGAGCTCGCGGCGGATGATCGCCAACGCCTCGGTCAGTGAAAGCTGGCGCTTCCCTTGACCGCAAATCACGGACTCTTCAGGTCTGAGGGCCAAGGAATTCCTCTCCTCTCTGGCGGGCCGTGCAACCGAGTGCAAAGCCTGGTGCGTTGTCTTGGCTTGAGCCCGATTATACCCCAGCCATGCCCCGCAGCTGGGAAGCCGGCTCAGCCCCCCTGGGCGATTCCCGTAAGCACGGCCGGGGCGTGCTCCGCACTGCGGAGCACCGTCCGACTCGCCGTTTTTAGCGTGTTTCGGTGTGTTTCTTTCATTATCGCCGGGCGAGTGAAAGTCTCAAATGGACTTGGCGGCGACACGTTGGCAACGCCATGCCGAGGCTCTCGTTTGCTGGGCGTTTCGTCCCTATCTGAAAAACAAGGACGACAACAGCGTGCCGGCAACAAGCGCCAGGAGCAGGCAAGCAGCGGCTGGCGCACGCAGGCAAGAAACCGGGTGAAGTGGTTTTCGCAAGTGCCTCTGTGTCATGCATAACGCGACCGGCTTGCCCAAACGGAGGAGGTGGCGTAATGCTGGAAGAACCGCTGCTGTTCGCATTGGGCACCAGCCAGCCGTTTGGCGCCCAGGTGGCGGCGGAGCTGGGCTTGGCGCTGGCTGCGCATGAGGAGCGCCGCTTCGAGGATCGCGAGAGCAAACTGCGCCCCCTGCGTGGCGTGCGCGGGCGCGACGTCTATGTCCTGCATGCCCTGCACGACGAGCCGTGGGTCAGCGTGCACGACAAGCTTTGCGAGCTGCTGGAGGCCATGGGCGTGGATTGCGTGATGGCGCTGGAGGTGCACAACCGCCAGGCTTTCGAGAATGCCTTTCGCTGCCGCACCGAGCATCTGGAAGCACGGGTGGCACTGGCAGAAGCCGTCCTCGAGCGCCTGGGCGAGCAGGCCTGTACGGTGGTCTCTCCCGACTCCGGCGGGCTTGAGCGGGCTGAGCTGTTTCGCCAGGCCCTGGCGGAGTGCACCGGCAGCGAGCCAGGCCTGGCGATGGTGGAAAAGCACCGCAGCGAAGGCAGGATAAGCGGCGGCTTCCTGGCCGGGGAGGTCGAGGCAAGCACGGCGCTGGTCGTGGACGATCTCATCAGCAGCGGTGCCACCATGCTGCATGCCGCCCAGACTTGCCGCAGACATGGCGCCGCTGCCGTCATCGGCCTTGCCACCCATGCCGTCTTTGCCGCGGGCGCGCAGACACTGTGGTCGAGCGGCGCACTCGACTGGTTATACGTAACTAACAGCGTGCTGGCCAAGGCGCCGGCGGTGGCGCGCGGCCGGCTGCAGGTGGTTCCGGTGGAGCGCTGTTCGCCAGGGCGATCTTGGCCCTGCACGGCCATGCGGAGTCGCCGGTACTGGAGAGCTGAATCGGTCGCAAATGGATTCTTGACCGCAGTCAAGCGCAGGCAAGATTGCCCTCGCGGTCGCTGGCGCAGTCGGTATGCTAGCGGTGACGGCATGCCGAATGACGCCCGTTCGCGGGCGGGCTTGGTTTTGCCCGCGGCAGGGACGATGTTAGCTGCTCGAAGGTACCGCAACGACCGCATGGCTGCTGACACGTCCCAGCCATCGGGCTTTTTCCCTGCGACAAGGAGGACGAAATGGCCAAACAGGAAGACACCGCAACTGGCACCATTGAAAAGGCCCCATCGGCAGCGCCGACTTACTGGATCAGCCCGTTCGACGAGATCGACCGCCTGTTCGACGAGTTTTTGTCGTCGAGCTTGCTGCGTCCTGGCCTGTTGTCGCGCGGACTGCGGCCCGAGCTGCGGGCGTTCGCCGAGCGCGCGCCTCGCATCGATTTGCTGGATCGCGAAAGCGAGATCGTGGTCCGGGCGGAACTGCCAGGCGTGGACAAGAAGGATTTGGAGGTCACGGTCAGCGACAACAGCCTGACCATCAGGGCGACCACTTCGCACGAGAGCGAGGAAGAGAGCGGCGAGTATTACCGGCGCGAGATCAGCCGCGGATCCCTCGCTCGCACCGTGCCGTTGCCAGCCATCGTTGATGCCGGCAAGGCCAAGGCCGATTTCAAGAACGGCATCCTGGAAGTGACGCTGCCCAAGCTGGAGCGCTCCAGACGGCGTCGCATCGAGATTGGCTGATGTCGGCATGCCCAATAGGTCTGGCCTGGCAACGCCGGGCCTGACCGGCTCAGGCGAGGGTGTCATGGACGATTGCCAGCGACAGCGGCAGCTGATCGACAACATCATGGCCAATCCGGCCTGCCTGCCGGAGCCCGCCGAGCGCATTGAGCGGCTGGAGACCCATCTGTCCACGGTGCTGCTGGCGGGTGACCACGCCTACAAGATCAAGAAGCCTCTCGACCTGGGCTTCGTCGACTACAGCACGCTGGCCCGCCGCAGGTATTTCTGCACCGAGGAAGTCCGCCTCAACCAGCGGCTTGCGCCGTCGCTTTATCTGCGCACCGTCCCCATCACCGGCAGCATCGATCGGCCCGTCTTCGACGGCGAGGGCGAGCCGATCGAGTACGCTGTCATGATGCGCCGCTTTCCACAGCAGGCGCGCCTTGACAGCCTGCTCGTGGCCAACCAGCTGCCGGTGGCAGCCATGGACGCGCTGGGCGAGACGCTGGCCGCGTTGCATGACGCCGCGCCGCGCGCGCCGGCCGATAGCCCTCATGGACGCCCCGAGCGCATTGGTGCGCCCATGCTAGACAATTTCGAGGTGCTGCAGGCCCTGGCACCTGACGACTGGCGTGAGCTGGTGCAGAACGCCAGGGACTGGACCTGTCGCGGCCTGGACAAGCTCGCCCCGGTGATGGAGCTGCGCGCCCAGCAGGGCTACATCCGCGAGTGCCACGGCGACTTGCACCTCGGAAACACGCTGCAGTGGCAGGGCGAGTTCGTCTTGTTCGACGCCATTGAATTCGATCCGGGGCTGCGCTGGATCGACCTCATGAGCGACCTGGCCTTTGTGCTGATGGATCTGGAGGCGCGGGGCGCCCTGCAGCACGCCCACCGGCTCAAGAATGCCTATCTCGAAGCCAGCGGCGATTACCAGGGCTTGGCGCTACTGCGGCTGTATCTGGTTTACCGGGCTATGGTAAGGGCCAAGATCGCCATCCTGCGCGCGCAGCAGGTCGAGGAAGGCGCCGAGCGGCAGGCGGCGCTGGCGGAATGCCGGCGCTATCTGGAGCTGGCCGTGCGCCATTGCCGGGAGCCTACGCCCGCCTTGGCCATTACCAGCGGCTGCTCGGGCAGCGGCAAGAGCACTGCCGCGCTCCAGCTGGTCAACCACTTAGGCTATCTCCGCATCCGCTCGGACGTAGAGCGCAAGCGCTTGCTGGGCCTCTCGCCGCGGCAGCGAGCCGATGCCGAAGTGGGGCAGGGAGCCTATAGCTCCGAGATGAGCGACCAAACCTATCGCCGCCTGCTGCAACTCAGCGAAATCGTGCTAGCGGCAGGGGAGCGGGTCGTGATCGATGCCACCTTCCTGCGCAAGGCGCGCCGGCAGCCGTTCAAGGCGCTGGCGGCAAGTATGGAGCTGCCGTTGACCATCATTCACACCACGGCGGCGGAATCCGTGTTGCGGGCCAGGGTCAGCGCGCGTGCGCTGGCGGCCGACGACCCGTCCGATGCCACCCTGGCCGTGCTCGGGCAGCAGCTTCGGCAGGCCGAGTGGCCCAGCTCGGACGAAGGCCGCCTGCTGCGGGTTCCCACCGATCAGCCCGACTGGGAAGCCCAGCTGCTGCGCGAGCTGCCGCTGGCGACCGTCGACAGTGCGACGCAGTGAGCGCTGCCGGCAGCGGTGTCAGCAGCGGACCACCGTCGGCGCGGCCAGGCGCTCGTAGTCGCCGTAGCGCATGCAGATGGCTTCCTCGTGGCTGCCGGCCTTGAAGGTGATCCGCTCGTCTTCCCGCAAGCGGGGACTGACGAAGACCTCCACCCCGTACAACGAGCCGAACGGCGGCATCGCGCCCACCTCGCAGTCCGGGAAGGCCTCGCGCAGCTCGTCTGGGTCGGCCAGCTCCACCTCCCGGGCACCCAGGCCCTGGCGGAGACGCTCCAGATCAACATGATCCGAAGCGGGCAGCACGACCAGACAGAGCCGGCCGTCGACTCGCACCCCGACCGTCTTGGCGAACTCGTCGCCGCGGACATGCAGCCTTTCCGCGGTGCGCTGAGCATCGATGCTGGTCGGATGCGACAGGGTTTGATAGGGAACGGAGCTGCGTTCCAGCAGCTCCCTGAGTCGCGCGCTTGCCATGTCTGCCTCCTGCGATAGCCCATCGCCGCGCGAGCCTGCTGCCGGGCCGGTCGCATCGGCTCGCCGGCCCATTTGATATGTGTCGCTTGCCGGGCGAATCCCAGAGGGATGGAGGAGGAGCTTTCAGCTCGTCGCTGCCACGTCTTGATCCGCTTCTAGGTCGACCAGCTCGGCCGCCTTCGAGGTCGTATCGGCTGCCGCTTGGTCGAGCAGGACCGCTTGCGCGGCAGCGCGAATGGCTTGCTGCACCAGGCGCCGGATGGCGGTTGCCTCGTCCAGCCGCGCCACCATCTGCGGGATGGTGAGGCGGCCGACGCTGCCAGCACGCAGCAGCTTGGCCTTGCAGGCGCGATAGCTGTCGTCCCAGGCCTCCAGGATCTGCGCGGCCTCGCCGGCCTCGATGCGCGCCAGCACTTCGGGCTCGCTGAGCAACCTGCGCGCCTCCTCGCGGAACTCCCTGACCTGCCGGCGCAGGGGTTCGTCGGCAATGGGCTCCAGTTGCGGCTGCAGCTGCCGATAGAGCCTGGCATTGTCGATCACTCCGCTGTAGTGGCGGCAAATGGCGAGCACCACCGGCAGCTCATGCACGATTTTTTCCGTCAGCTCGCGCCGCTGGAGCTGCATCACGAATTCGTTGACCGCCTCCAGCAAGGTGCGCACGATTTGCTGATCCCGGATGCTGCGCTCCCGCTCTTCTGCCGCATCGCTCAAGGCTCCGAGGGCGGCTCGCTGCACGATGGCATCGATGCGGGCCAGCTCCAGCTTGATGGCATCCAGGGCCATCGCCGGCGTGTCGGCCACGTTGCGGTCAAGATGCCTGGGCCGGCTCTCGTCCTCATCCTGGGTACGGAAGCGGCCCTGCAGGAATCTGGCCAAAGGCTCGATCAACGGCCGCATCGAGATGACTCCCAGCAGGTTGATCAGGCTGTGGAAGATGGCTAGCAGTACGGCCGGGGAGTCGCTCAGGCCGAGCCAGCCACCGATTTGCTCCACCACCCAGAGCAGGGGCGTGAGGGCCAGCAGCGACACCAACGCTAGGCCGAGCTTGAACAGCACATAGCCGAGCGCCGCACGGCGAGCGTCGGCGGTTGCGTCGATCATGGCAATGATGCTGGTGCTGGTGGTGCCGACGTTGGCGCCGATGACCACAGCGGCGCCCAGGCTGACCGGGATCAGGCCGCCCGCCACGGCCGTCAGGGTCAGCGCCAGCGAGGCGCCGGACGACTGCATCAGCGCTGTCAGAACGATACCGATCAACGTGAAGAGCAGGACCTCGGCGATGCCGGCCGTCTCGAACTGCTCCAGCGGCAGCTTTAATGAGGATGCGTCGCAGCTGCCCTTGAGCACGTCGATGCCGATGAAAAACACGCCGAAGCCGGTGAGCGCATCGCCAAAGGCGGCTCGCCGACCCCCGCTTAGCCGCAGCGCCGTGCCCAAGGCCACCGCAGGTAGGGCCAACAGGCGCAGCTCCAGCTTGAAGCCGACTAAGGCAACCAGCCAGCTGGTCGATGTGCTGCCCAGGCTGCTGCCCAGGATGACGCCGATGGCCTGGTTCAGCGTCAGCAGGCCGGCGTTGACAAAGCCCAAGGTGGCGAAGATGACCGCGCTGGAAGACTGGACGGCCGTGGTGATGAGCACGCCGGCCACGATGCCGCGCAGCGGGGTCGCCGTCCAGTGCGCCAGGATGTCACGTAGCGCGTTGCCGGCGGCCAGCTTGAGGCCATCGGTCATCAGCCGCATGCCGAGCAAGAACAGCCCAATACCGCCGGCGAAAGAAAGCACGCTCATGATGGTCATGGCAACCCTGCCCAGGTTCTTGTTCCGTGAGGGCCCGCTGGCGCTTGTCTTTGCTGCGCCAGCCCATAGACAACCAGTGTGAGAACACGAAGCAACACGAATTCCAAGCGTCGCCGCTGGCTACGCTGGATGGTGCCGGTCGCGGTCCTGGCGGCCATCAGCGCCTACTACCGTTGGCGACCGCTGCCAGCCGGCATCAATGGCCGTCTTCGCAGCTATCGGGTGCCGGCCGAAGACATCCGCTTTTTTCACAATACGACCTGGTACGAGAATGGCCAGCGCTGGACCGTGCACCAAATCACCCCCGAGCTGCTGCGGCTCATCGAAGGCGCGCAGCGCTGGGTGGTGGCGGACATTTTTCTGTTCAGCCATCACCATATCGACCGCGCCAGGGACTACCTCCCGACCACTGGCTGGGTGGCCGAGGCGGTGGCCGCCAGGGAGCGTCCGGTCTGGTTCATTACCGATCCCATCAACACCAGCTACGGCAGCTGGGTCAGCCCGCCGCTGCGCTGGCTGGAGCGCGCGGGCGCCCGGGTCTGCATCACCGACCTGAACAAGCTGCGGGACAACAACCTCTTATATTCGCCGTTCTGGCGGCTGCTCTTCCGCTGGATGGACAAGTCCTGGCCGCCGAAGATCGGCAACCTGCTCGAGCCTGGCGCCACCATGTCGCTGTGGAGCCTGTTGGATGCCATCAATGCCCGCGGCAACCATCGCAAGCTCTTGATCTGCGACCAGGGCGACAGCTATGTGACGCTGATCACCTCGGCCAATTTCGAGGACGCCAGCAGCCATTTCGGCAATACGGCCGTCACCATCCGCAGCGCGGCCGTGGCGCGGCACTTTTTGGAGGCAGAGAAGGCCATTGCCAGGGTGTCCGGGCTCGATATTCCGGTCACCATTGCGGACGCCGAAAGCGAAGGCGATGCGGTCGTGACCCCGCTGATGGGGGCAGACATCAAGCGTGCGCTCCTGTGCGATCTCGCCGCCGCCACACCACAGGACTTTCTCTACCTGTTCGCGCAGTTCCTGTCCGAGCGGCGGGTCATCGACGCCTTGATCGCAGCCAGCCGGCGGGGAGTGCCCGGCGTGCTGGTGCTGGACCAGAACAAGGTCGATTTCGGCAACCCGAAGCTGGGGTTCCCAAATCAGCTGGCCGGGCCCGAGCTGGCGCGGCGGACCGGCTTTGAGATCCGCTGGGCCAACATTCGCCGGGAAGAATACCACAACCAGTTCATGCTGCTGTGTGGCCCGGACCGCTGCATCCTGCACGTAGGCTCGGCCAATTACAACCGCCGCAGCCTGTCCAACACGGTGCTGGAAGCTAACGTGCGCATTGACGCGCCCCGGCAGGCCGAGGTGAGTCGCAAGGCGCTGAGTTATGCGGAGTGGATGGCGAGCGCGCCGCGCAGCCTGCCATACCACAACGGCCGGCGGCTGCGCTCGCTGCCCAAGTATCTCGTCTACCGCTTCCTGGAGGCGACTGGCTGCGGGACGTTCTAGTCGTCCGGACTATCTGTCGCCCGACAGCTGCAGGATTTCCTCCTTGAGCGCCTGTTCCGACGGCAGGCCGATCATCCGACGTACCTTGCCTTCCCGGTCGCGGTAGAAAATGGCCGGCGTGCCGCGCGCCCCGAGCTGGCGCATCAGCTCGACATTCAGCTTCAGATGCTGCTCGATCTCGAACGGGATCTTCTCCAGCGGCTCGATGCCGCCGGCGCTGTGGTTTTCCTCATGCCGAGCCAGCGCGGCGGCAGGATCCTCGGCCGCCAGGATGGCTGCCGCCTTGCCGGCGCTCGACTGCGACAGCACCCCCACCATGATGTGGCGCACCTGCAAATCCTTGCCCACGTAAGGCCGGGTGGCGCGCCAGAAGGCGTTGCAGTAGGGGCAGTTGGGGTCGCTGAAGACGTAGACGATGCGCTTGGCGTTGGACGGGCCGTCGCCCACCCAGGCGGCTTTCTCCAACAGCGGCCAGGCCTCGTTGAAATCCGGCTCGGGCAGGTAACGCCGTAGGTGATCGACGCTCAAGTTTTCGCCCTCGGCGCCCAGCATGGTGCCTAGGATGACTTGCTCGCCGTCCGGCGTCATGTAAAACACCATGGGCTCGCCTTGGTAGCGGGCTGCATAACCCCGCATTCCGCCCGGCGCCTCGAACTCGGCCTCGACCTTGACGCCCTGTTCCACCAGGGCTTGGACCGGTGCGGGATGCTCAGCGGCATGGGCCGCGCCTGCGGCCAGCAGCATGAGAGCGGCTGCGATTGGCTGTTTCATTGAAATGACTACTCCTGTGGTGCACGAAGGTTGCGCAGATAGTCGCCGAGGCGGGCTCGCGAGAGCTCCCCGATGTGGGTGTCGGTCAGCATGCCATCTGCATCGAAAAACAAAGTGGTGGGCAGGCCGGGAGCGCGGAAATAACGGCCGGTCTCCTCGCCTAGGTCAAGCAGCACGTTGTCGAGCGTCAGCTGCTCAGCAGCAAGATAGCTGCGGACGGCATTCGGCCCTTCGCCCTGATTGACGAAAACGAAATGCACGTCCGGGGATTCCTGCTGGCCGCGCTCCAGCACGGGCATCTCGCGGCGACAGGGCGGACACCAGCTGGCCCAGAGATTGAGCACCACCGGCTTGCCGCGGAAGTCGTCCAGCTGGACCGGCCGCCCTTGCAAGTCGCTCAGCACCAGCGCCGGCAGGGGCTTGCTGGTCGCCTGGCGCAGCGCGTGGTAAACCCAGTTGCCGCCACTCCAGATGACGAGCCCGATCAGCAGCGGCACGAACAGCGGCTTGGCCGCATACTTGCCGCGCAACACGAACCAGCCGGCGACGCTGGCGGTCACCAGCGCGCCGACCCAGGGGAGGTAACCGTCCTGCCAAAAATAAAGCGCTTCCCAGGGCGCGTCCCGAAAATCGGCCAGATGGCCAACGACGTAGCCCAGGCGCGCCGCCAGCAGCCCGGCCAGCAGGCTTAGCCACAGCGGCTTTTCTAGGCTGACGCCAAGCCGCTTCTCCCACCGGCTTCCGGTCAGCAGGATGGCGACCACGGCGAGAAGCAGGAACAAGCGCGGCAACGAAATGACGGCTGGCCCCAGCGCCAACGCTCTCCTCCCTCAATATTGTCACCGCGGCCATTGCCTGGCTCGGACCGGCCTGGCGCCGCAGTAGCTTTCTCGTACCCTAGCTCGCGAAACGGCAAGGATAGCAGGCTTGTAGCCGCGCGTGCATGGAGGCGTGGCCCCCTGACCATGGACCCAGCTAGCGTGTCGCCGCATCCGCTCCCTGCACGAAAGCCTTGGTGATGGCGGCAGTGAGTCGGTTGACGTCGGCCGGCATGGGGCGGACCCGGTTGTCGATCAGTAGCATGGCCAGGCCATGCACCAGCGACCAGGCGGCCAAGGCCTGGATGCGCGAGTCCTCGGTTCCGAACAGCCCGGCTGCCGCACTGCGCCGTACCGCTTCGATCATGAGCGCATGGGTGGCGTCGGCGGCCTTCTGCAGAACCGGATGGCGTGGATCGGTGGCTAATTCGGGCCCGAACATCAGACGGAAATGCGCCGGGTTTTCCACGGCGAACGCCACATAGGCTTGTCCCAGCGCGCTCAGCTGGGCCTTAGGATCGTCCGGGTGCCGCTGCGTGGCCTCCTGCATCTTCTCCTGGAGGGCCGCATGGCCGAGCGCCGCTACTTCCGCCAGCAGCTCCCGCTTGTCGGCAAAGTGACGGTAGGGCGCAGCATGGCTGACGCCGGCTCGTCTGGCCAGCTCCCGCAGCGTGAAGTCCCAGGCCTGATCCTGGCGTAGCATCTTGAGCGCGGTGGCGATCAGCGTGCGTCGCAGGTCGCCGTGGTGGTAGGGCCGGGGATGTTGCTTGACAGGCTTGCTGCTATTCATAGGACTGCTCGGGATGAATGTTGACAACGGTAACATGCAACCATATCTTTGCCCCAGGTGCAATGTTGACGCGAGAAACATCGGAGGAGGGGACCATGAGCTATCAGCTGCTCAAGTCACTGCATTTGTTCGGTGTGGTGCTGTTCCTCGGCAATATCGTCATTACCGCGGCTTGGAAAGCCGCGGCCGACCAGAGCCGCAACGCGACCATCATCGCTTACGCGCAGCGGCTGGTGACCATCACCGACATCGTCTTTACCGCGCCAGGCGCTGTCCTGATTCTCGTCACCGGCTTGCTGATGGCGGGCAGCCATGCCGCCGTCCTGGAAACTTACTGGCTGCGGTGGGGGGGTTGCGCTGTTCGTGCTCTCGGGCCTGGTCTGGCTGCTATTGCTGCTCCCGATTCAATACCGGCAGGCGCGACTGGCCCGGAGATTCGGCGAGGAGGGGATAGCGCCGTCCTACTGGCGGCTGGCTAGGCTCTGGGCCGTGTTCGGCACCATCGCCACCCTGCTGCCGCTGGCCAACCTGTATTTCATGGTGTTCAAGCCGCTCTGAGGCGGCCGGGGCATCCCGGCCGCCTCAAACTGAACTCAGGAGGTGGCGCTGGCGCCATTCGGCAATGGTCTTCAGCACCAGGGTGATGACCGCGATCAAGGCCAGCAGGGAGGCGGCGGCAAAGGCGCCGGTGGCGTTGTAATCCTGATAAAGCAGTTCAACATGCAGCGGCAACGTGTTGGTTTCGCCGCGAATGTTTCCGGAAACCACGGAGACGGCGCCGAACTCGCCCACTGCTCGGGCATTGCAGAGAATGACGCCATAGATGAGCGCCCACTTGATGTTGGGCAGGGTGACCCGCCAGAAGGTTTGCCAGCCGCTGGCACCCAGCGAAGTCGCGGCCTCCTCTTCCTCGCTGCCCTGAGCCTCCATGAAAGGAATCAGCTCGCGGGCGACGAAGGGACTGGTGATGAAGATGGTTACCAGGATGACGCCGGCGACGTTGAACATTAGCTGGATGCCATAAGCGTCCAGCCAGCTGCCCAGCCAGCCGCGGGAGCCGTACAACATGAGGTACATGACGCCGGCCACCACGGGGGATACCGAAAAGGGAATGTCGATGAATGCGCTCACCAGCCGCTTGCCCGGGAAGTCGAAGCGCGTCACCAGCCAGGCCGCGGCGACACCGAACAGGGTGCTCACCGGGACGGCGATGGCGGCGGTCAGCAGAGTCAGGCCGATGGCGTGCAGGGTGTCGGGGTGGGTGAGGTTGGCGACGTAGACCTGCCAGCCAGCGGAGAAGGCTTGGGCAAAAATCACCAGCAGCGGCATGACGATGATCAGCAGCGCGCCGATCACGCCCACGCCGATCAAGGCCAGGGCGGCCGGGGACAGCCGCTGCCTGGCGGGTTTGGTTGCGGTTTGTTCGGTTGCGATGCGCATAGTCAGCTCTTGCGGCTATGACGGTTGAGGTAGCCCTGCAGCAGGCTAATGCTGATCAGCAGCGCGAACGCGGCGGCGAGCATGACGCTGGCCAGCGCGGCGGCCGAGGCATAGTCGTACTCCTCCAGTCGGATCATAATCAGCAGAGAGATCACCTCGGTCTCATAAGGCATGTTGCCGGCAATGAAAATGACGGCGCCGAACTCGCCCAGTCCGCGCGCCAGCGAGAGCACGAAGCCGCTTAGCAGCGCTGGCAGAATGGGCGGGAAGATGACCCGCCGGAAGGTTTGCCAGGCCGTGGCGCCCAGGGTCTGGGCGGCTTCCTCCAGCTCCGGCTCCAGATCCTCCAGCACCGGCTGCACGCTGCGCACCACGAAGGGCAGCGTGGTGAAGGCCATGGCGACCGTGATGCCCAAGGTCGTGTAGGCGACCTGGATGCCGAGTGGCTCCAGCAGTTTGCCGTACCAGCCGTTGCCGGCGAACAGGCCAGTCAAGGCCAGGCCGGCGACCGCGGTCGGCAGGGCGAAGGGCAGGTCGATCACGGCATCCAGCATGGTCCGCCCCGGAAAGCGGTAGCGCACCAGAATCCAGGCCAGCAGGAGGCCGAGAAAGAGGTTGAAAACGGACGCGCCGAGCGCAGATCCGAGCGTTACTTTGTACGATGCCAGCGCCCGCTCCGAGGTCACCAGTGACCAGAATTCCTGCAGCCCCAGGCCACCAGCCTTGAGGACCAGGCCGGCCAGCGGCAGCAGGATGATGATGGCGACAAACAGCAGTGTCGTGCCCAGCGTCAGACCGAAGCCCGGCAGCACGCGTTTCGTCCGTGGCATTGGCAAGGCAGTCGCAAGCATGGTCAGTTCCGTTAAGTGACCGGCAAGCTGTGCACGGTCTCCGCAGCCCAATGAGACAGGCTGCCTGCAGAGGCAGCCTGTCCTCGACAGCTGGCCGGTTCGGCCGCCGCTGCGGCGGCTCGTTCCGAAGCGAAGGCGGTGCAGGGCATCAACGCCGGGTCCTGCGCATCAGCTGGTCGAACATCGCATCGGATGCGAAGTGGAGCTCCTGGATCTTGTCCCAGTCGCCGATCACTTCCTCGACCTTGATCAGCTCGGTGGGCGGGAACTGATCGGCATATTTCTCGGCGATCGCCGGCGAACGCACCCGATAGTAGCGCTGTGCCAGCAGTTCCTGCGCCTCGTCGCTGTAGAGGTAGTTCAGATACGCCTCGGCGACCTTGCGGCTGCCGCGCCGATCCGCCACCCGGTCGACCACGCTGACCGGGAAGTCGGCCACCACCGTGGTCGAAGGCACCACCACCTCGAAGGCCTGGTCACCGTATTCCTTGCGGATGTTGTGGGTCTCGGCCTCGAAGGTGATCAACACATCGCCGATCTTGCGCTCGACGAAGGTCGTGGTGGCGCCACGGCCGCCGGTGTCGAACACCGGCACGTTGGCGAGAAAACGGACCATGAAGTCCTTGATCTTCTCCTCGTCGCCGTCGAACTGTTTCAGGGCCCAGGTCCAGGCACCCAGGTAGGTATAGCGCGCATTGCCGGAAGTCTTGGGATTGGGGAAGACCACCTTGACCCCTTCGGCGGCCAGGTCGCCCCAGTCACGGATGTTCTTGGGGTTGCCCTTGCGCACCAGGAAGGCCGGCGCCGAGTAGTAGGGCGAGCTGTCGTGCGGTAGCCGGCTCTTCCAGTCGGCCGCGATCAGGCCGTTCTTGGCCAGCATTTCGATGTCGGTGTACTGGTTGAAAGTCACCACATCCGCCTGCAGGCCCTCGATAATCGCTCGCGCCTGCCGCGAGGTGCCGGCGTGCGACTGCCGGATGGTGACGTCCTCGCCGGTCTCCGCCTTCCAGTAGGACTGGAACTTCGGATTGATCTCGGCGAACAGCTCGCGCGCGATGTCGTAGGACGCGTTGAGGATCTCGGTTGCTGCCTTGGCCGGCGTCACCGCCAGCCCAATCGACAGGGCCAGAGCGCCCAACAGACGGTGTTTCATTGCATGAGCTCCATGAACAGCGAGTCGATGATGCGATGCGTCATCATAAGCCGCGTCCAAATAGCGATAAAGAATTAATGATAATGTGGTCATGCTCACCTGGAATAAGTCGCATATTCCCTTGCTATATAAACCTATGCGAAGTCATTCCTTCTTCTTATGAGCGAAAGGGCTTATGGTGTGCGCGACGACGTGAAGGAGGCGGCAAGCCCATGAGCATTACTGTGCGCCAGGTTTACAAGCGCTTCGGCAGCTTCGTAGCCCTGAACAACGTGGATTTGGAAATTCCGCAAGGTGAGCTCGTAGCCCTGCTCGGTCCGTCCGGTTCTGGCAAGACGACCTTGCTGCGCGTCATTGCTGGCCTGGAGCGGCCCGACTCCGGCCAGATCCTGTTTCACGGCGAAGACGCGACCAACGTCCATGTGCGCGAGCGCCAGGTTGGCTTCGTCTTCCAGCACTATGCGCTGTTCCGCCACATGACGGTGTTCGACAACGTCGCCTTCGGGCTGCGCGTACGGCCGCGGCGCCAGCGGCCCAAGGAGTCGGAAATTCGGGCTCGGGTCAATAAGCTGCTGGAGCTGGTCCAGCTGGAGTGGCTGGCCGACCGCTATCCTTCGCAGCTTTCCGGAGGCCAGCGACAGCGCGTGGCCTTGGCGCGGGCGCTGGCCGTGGAGCCCAAGGTGCTGCTGCTCGACGAGCCCTTCGGCGCCCTCGACGCCCAAGTGCGCAAGGAGCTGCGACGTTGGCTGCGGCGGCTGCACGACGAGATCCACGTCACCAGTGTGTTCGTCACCCACGATCAGGAAGAGGCCCTTGAGGTCGCCGACCGAGTGGTGGTCATGAACCGTGGCAACATTGAGCAGATCGGCAGCCCGGAAGAGGTCTACGACCATCCCGCCACGCCCTTCGTCTATCAGTTCCTGGGCCACGTGAATCTGTTCCATGGTCGCGTCGTCCGGGGCAAGGCGCGCATTGGCGAGCTAGAAATTCCGGCGCCGGAGTTGGCCAACGTCGAGGACAGCGCTGCGGTGGCTTACGTGCGTCCACACGAATGGGAGGTGCTGGAGCAGCCGGCCACCGATACGCTGCGCGCCAGGGTGGAAGAGGTGTCCATCGTCGGCCCCGTGGTGCGGGTGGAGCTAACCGACGAGGCCAGCGGCACACCCATCTCGGTCGAGCTGGACAAAGGGCGCTACCGTCAGCTGCGCCTGACCCGTGGCGCCATCAGCTATCTGCGCCCCCTGAACAGTCGTGTCTTCGTCGAGCCGGAGCGCAGCGCTAAATCCGCCTGAGCCGGTGTCATCCGCTAGCTGCCCGCCGCCGTCCGCGTCCGGTAACATGGTGCTCATGTGGGGATATTCGCTCGGAGGCGGCGTTGCAGCGATTCGGAACGCATTGGCAAGGTTTGCTTTTCAGCCGGCGTGGTTTCCTGCAGGTAGCAGGAGCCGTGGCCGTGGCAGCCGCGTTGCGGCCGTTGACGGCGAGCGGCGCACGCCCCGGCTTGCGCGAGTACCAGCTGACCCTGACCCCCGCCGAAGCTAAGCTGCTTGGGCCCGAGCATCCGGCGGTGCCGGTCTGGTCTTACAACGGCCAGGTGCCGGGACCGCTGCTGCGGGTTCGCCAGGGCGAGCGGCTGCGGGTGGTGGTGGAAAACCGGCTTACCGAGGAAACCACGGTCCACTGGCACGGCCTGCGCGTGCCCAACGACCAGGACGGCGTGCCGCATCTCACGCAAGAGCCGATCGCGCCCGGCGGCAGGCATGTCTATGAGTTCGTCTGCCCGGATGCGGGGACCTTCTGGTATCACCCGCACCAGCGCTCGCACGAGCAAGTCGGCCGCGGGCTTTACGGGGCCCTCGTCGTCGAGGAAAGCGCGCCGATTGCCGTCGACAGGGACGTGGTCTGGATCCTGGATGACTGGCGCATCGATCGGAGCGGCCAGCTGGCCGAGCCGTTCGGGCACCGGCACGACATCGCCCATGCCGGCCGTCTCGGCAATGCCATCACGCTCAACGGTGAGCGGCTGCTGGAGTTCCCCGTCCGCCGCGGCGAGCGCATCCGGTTGCGCCTGCTCAATGCCGCCAACGCGCGCATCTTCGCGCTGAGTTTTCTCCAGCACGATCCCATCGTCATCGCCTACGACGGCCAGCCGGTGACGCCGCACCGCCCCGAAGGCGGGCGCATCGTGCTTGGCCCGGCCATGCGAGCGGACCTGCTGCTGACCGCCAGTGGCGAGTCCGGCCAGCGCTATCCGGTGCACGACACCTTTTATCCGCATGCTGCCTATGAGCTGCTGGAGCTGGTCTATGCCGATGTGCCGCTGCGCGACGTGCCACTGCCGGCCAGCTTCGAGCTGCCACCGAATCCGCTACAGGAGCCAGACCTGCAAGCGGCCGAGCGCCACCAAATCCGCTTTCAGGGCGGCATGCATGGCGAGCTGCGCCAGGCCATCATGGACGGCAAGCCGGTCGACATCCGCCAGATGCTGCATGCCGGCAAGGCCTGGGCGGTTAACGGCGTGGTAGCGACCGGCCACGTGCACGAGCCGATTCTCACCCTGCGGCGGAATCGCAGCTACCTGCTGCAACTGGTCAACGACACGGCCTGGCACCATCCCATCCATCTGCATGGGCACAGCTTCCGGGTCCTGAGCCGCAACGGTGTGCCGACCGCGCACAGAGAGTGGCGGGACACGGTCCTGATGGCGCCTCGGGAAGAAGTCGAGATCGCCTTGGTGGCTGACAACCCCGGCGACTGGATGTTCCATTGCCATATCCTCGATCACCAGCTGGGCGGCATGATGGCGGTCATTCGAGTTGTGTAGGGGCGGGCAGCGGGGAAGGGGCTGCGCCGGTGAAATAGGCGAACGCGCCCAGGGCGACGAAGACCGTGGCGGCGATCACGCGGATGGCGCGCAGTGGCAACCTGTCCGCCGTCAGCTGCCCGGCCAGCACCGCCGGTACGTTGGCCGCCAGCATGCCGATCGTGGTGCCGACCACGACCATCGCCACGGCCTGATATTCCAGCGCCAGCACCACGGTGGCGATCTGCGTCTTGTCGCCGATCTCGGCGAGGAAGAAGGTGATCAAGGTCGTCAGAAAAGGGCCAAAGCGATATGAGGCCTCTGCCTCGTCTTCGCGGTCGGGAACCAGAATCCACAGTCCCATGGCGACGAACAGCACGGCCGCCAGCCAGTTCAGGGTCTCTTCGGGGATGCGGCCCGCCAGCCAGGAACCCAGGTCGGCGGCAATGGCGTGGTTGGCGAGGGTGGCGACGAGAATGCCGGCGATGATCGGAAAGGGGCGACGGAGACGTGCCGCGAGAATCAGCGCCAGCAGCTGGGTCTTGTCGCCGATTTCAGCCAGGGTGACTGCAAAGAAGGAGACGAGCAGGGCCGTCAATCGTTTGCGCCTTTGGGATGGGAGCGTTTCGACCAATGACACGACACCGCGGTCCCATCCCGATTTCGCGGTGTCATGTCATAGGTCTCGTCAAGCGAAACGCCGCACCCGCCACGGCGCATTGAGGCGCCAAGCATGTTGACGGGCGCCCTTCCCGAAGGAGGAAGGCGACTACTCCCCTAAGACGCTAGCAATTCTAGCCCCGTCGCGAGGAAGAGGCCAGCCTTGGGGGCAGTTGGTCAGACCGATAGCTTTGTCGTAGACTGCGGACATGCTCGATACCGCGCCGAGTCCTGTCAGTTCCTCGATCGTTCGCCTAGGCGCAAGCCAGGATGTTGCTTCGTCGTGACTCTCACCGCTTTCATCGTCATAACGGCGCTTATTCTCGTCAACGCACTCTACGTCGCTGCGGAATTCGCCACCGTCGGCGTCCGTCACAGTCAAGTCCAGCAAAAAGCGGAAGAGGGTAGCGCGCTCGCCAAGCGGCTGATGCCCATCGTCAGCGACACCGCGGCGCTAGACCGCTACATCGCTGCCTGCCAGATCGGCATTACCATCTCCAGTCTCGTGCTGGGCGCCTACGGCCAGGCCACTCTGGCGCGCGATCTCACGCCCATGTTCCAGGCTTTCGGCGGCATGCAAGAGCTGGCCGCCCAATCCGCGGCCACGGTCATCGTACTCGTCGTGCTAACCGGCCTGCAGATGGTGATCGGCGAGCTGGTGCCGAAGTCGCTGGCATTGCAATACCCTCTGCAGACCGCGCTTTACACCTATCTTCCGATGCGCTGGTCGCTGGCCGTGATGAAGTGGTTCATCATGGTCCTGAACGGCAGCGGCAACCTCATCCTCAAGGCGCTGGGGATACGCCATTCCCGTCACCGCCACATCCATTCGCCCGAGGAAATCGACCTGTTGATCGCGGAAAGCCGCGAGCTCGGGCTGCTGGACGTGGACGAGCAGCAGCGGCTGCATGAGGCACTGTTCCTGAGCCGGCGCACGGCGCGCCAGCTCATGGTGCCGCGCCGCTTCGTGAACGGCGTCGACGCCGACGTCTCGGCACGGGAGTTGATGCGGCTGGCGGTGGAGTCGCCTTATTCCACCCTGCCGGTCTACACCGGATCGGACCAGCGGCCCATTGGTATGCTGCACACCAAGGACATCGCCACCCACTTCGTCGCCACCGGCAAGCTGCCCACCCCCCGCGAGATCATGCGGCCGCTGGTGGTCGTCCTGGAGAACGTGACCGGGGCCCGCCTGCTGGCCGTCATGCGCGAGCGCGGCGTGCGCAAACTCATCGTCATCGACGAGTATGGCTCTATGCGTGGCCTGGTGACCCTGGACGACGTGCTGTCGGTGCTGGTCGGCGGCGTCGCCGACGAGTACAAGAGCGAAGGGCCGCAGGCCGAGCCGCTGCCCGACGGGCGCGTGCGGCTGCCCGGAATCATGCGGCTGGATGATGCCATCGCCGCCACCGGCCATGCCTGGACCAGCGAAGCCAGCACGGTTGCCGGGTTCATCATCACAGCGCTGGAGCGTATTCCTTCCACTGGCGAGCGGTTCGAAATTGAAGGCATCGACATCGAGATCGAGCGCATGGACGGCCCCGCCATCGAATCCGTGCTGGTGACGCCCATGGCTGAGGCTGCTTCGGACGCAGAGGGTCTGTGAGCATGAGCTGGCTGATACCGACCCTGGTGATACTTGCGCTGATCGCGCTCAACGGCCTGTTCGTCGCCGCCGAGTTCGCCATCATCAGCGCACCAAGGACCGCCATCGAGCGCCGCGCCCAGGATGGCGAGAAGAGCGCCCAGCGCGTGCTGGCGATCATCCAGGACCCGTTGCGACAAGACCGCTATATCGCCACCGCCCAGCTCGGCATCACTTTCGCCAGCCTGGCGCTTGGCATGTACGGCGAGCAGACCCTGGCTAGGGGGCTGGCTTCGCTCCTGGAACCGGTCAGCCTGCCGCAATGGATCGGCGTGCACGCCATCGCTAGCGTGGTGGCCATCGGCGTGCTGACCTATCTGCACATCGTGCTTGGCGAGATGGTGCCCAAGTCGCTGGCGCTGATCTGCGCCGAGCAAACCGTGCTGTGGATCTCGCAGCCGATGCTGTGGCTGAAGCGCCTCGGCTATCCGCTGGTAGTCGCCCTCAATGGCCTGGGGATTGGTGTTCTGCGCCTCATGGGCATTGAGCGGCGTCTCACCAGCGGCCACTACCACAGCACCGAGGAGCTGGAGATGATCGTCGAGGAGAGTGAGCAGAGCGGGGTGCTGGATCCGGAGGCCGGCCAGATCCTGCGCGATCTGCTGGCTTTCCGCGAGCGCACCCTGGGCGAGGTCATGGTGCCGCGGGTGCAGGTGACCGGCCTGCCGCTCGGAGCGCGCCCCGAAGAGATCGCTGCTGTCATCCGCCAGAGCGCGCGCACTCGCTATCCGGTCTACGAAGGCAGCCTGGACAACATCGTCGGCATCATTCACATCAAGGAACTGCTGCGACTGCTGGTTTCAGGCCGCCCCATCTCGCGCGAGGACGTCCACGTCACTGCTTTCCTGCCCGAGACCGCGCGTCTGGACGCGGCGCTGAACGCCATGCGCAGCGCCCGTACCCACATGGTGGTGGTCATCGACGAATACGGCGGCACCGCCGGCATCGCGACCATCGAGGATTTGGGCGAAGAGGTGGTCGGAGAGATCGGCGAGGACGGCGAGGGGAGCGAGGCCCTTTTCGACGCCGAAGGCCGCCTCTACGTGGCGGGCGACTGGCGGCTGGATGAGGTGGGCGAAG
Source organism: Lysobacteraceae bacterium (assembly GCA_012523465.1). Classification (GTDB taxonomy): domain Bacteria; phylum Pseudomonadota; class Gammaproteobacteria; order Nitrococcales; family AK92; genus JAAYIK01. The sequence continues at coordinate 162,829 of JAAYIK010000013.1, forward strand.
AGCTGGGCATCGAGCTGGAGCATCCCGAGGTCGACAGCATCGGCGGCCTGGTGCTGCTCCTGCTGGAGCGCGAGCCGCAGGTGGGCGACAGCGTCCGCTACGCCGGGCTGCAGATCACCGTGCTCACGGTGGAGGGCCACGCGGTCGGCCAGTGTGTGGTCTCGCGGGAAGGCGAGGACGACGCGCCCGCGCCACAGGCGCAATAGGCGCACGCGGCCACGGGCGAGGCGGTCAATCCGATCTTTTCTCTTTGGGGGGGTCCTTGCGGGGCGGGCTGCCCGGCACCCACCAGCGCACGCTGGCGGCCTCGATCTCTTCCGGCGGTAGGTGCCGCGTCTTCCACATCGAGAACAGCACCGAGGCGATGATCATGACCGCGGTGACCAGCAGCGCCGCTTCGATGGAAATCACGTCCTCGTCGAACCAGGCATTGACGATCATTTTCCCGCCGACGAAGACCAGGATCAGAGACAGCCCGTACTTCAGGTAATGGAACCGGTGGATGATACCCGCCAGCGCGAAGTACATGGCGCGCAGGCCCAGGATGGCGAACACGTTGGAGGTGAAGATGATGAACGGGTCAGTGGTGATGGCGAAGATGGCCGGGATGGAATCCAGCGCGAACACCACGTCGGTCAGCTCCACCAGCACCAGCACCACGAACAAGGGCGTCATGTAGCGGACCCCGTTCTGCACCACGAAGAAGTGGCTGCCGACGAAGCCCTCGGTCATGCGGAAGCGCCGTCGCATGAAGCCGACGATTCGGTTGTTCTCGATGTCCGGTTCGGCCTCGACCGCGATCAGCATGCGGATGCCGGTGAAGATGAGGAAGGCGCCGAACAGGTAAATCACCCAGTGGAAGGCTTCGATGATCGCCGCACCGGCCAGGATCAGGCTGGCCCGCAGCACCAGTGCGCCGAAAATGCCCCAGAACAGCACCCGGTACTGGTACTGTGGCGGGACGGCGAAATGGGTGAAAATCAGAACGAAGACGAAGATGTTGTCGACACTGAGACTTTTCTCGATCAGATAGCCAGTCAGGAACTGATAGCCTGCAACCTTGCCTTTGAAGGCGAACACCCCAGCGGCAAAGATCAGCGCAAGCACCACATAGCCCAGGCTCTGCCACAGCGCCTGCCGGATGGTGACGACCTTGTCCTCGCGATGCAGTAGGCCCAGATCCAGGGCGAGCAGGGCGACGATGAACAGGATGAAACCGGCCCAAAGCCAAAACGTTTCCATATGTGCTCTCTTGCAGGCTGGTCGAGTGGATCTGCCAACGAAACAAGGAAAATCAGAATCTTGGTGCCGATTCTTGCCGCGCTTGCGAGCATTCGCCCCGGATGGCGGAAAGCCGCGGCAGCAAAGGGGCACAAATTAGCGGCCGGTTCCAGGCAAGGTCAACCTCGTCCCCGGCTTGCAGTGCGTCCCGCGCCGGGACGAAACAAGACAGGGATAACGGCTCGATTCGCACGGGATCGGTTACACTGGCAGTGAAACCAAGGAGGCTTCATGTTGCACGCATACAAACTTGCTGCCTTGCTGGCCCTGTTCGTGTTGCCCGCCGCCGCCCTTGCCGCAGGCGAGATTGTCATGCACAAGGATCCTTATTGCGGCTGCTGCAGCGCCTGGGCAGAGCACATGCGCAGCCACGGTTTTGCTGTGAAAGAGGTGGTGACCAACGACATAGCCAGCGTCAAGCTCGCCCATGGGCTGAGCCGCGAGCTGGCGTCCTGCCATACCGCGGTCGTCGATGGCTACATCATCGAAGGCCACGTGCCGGCAAAAGACGTCAAGCGCCTGCTGGCCGAGCGTCCGGATGTCGCCGGCCTGGCCGTGCCCGGCATGCCGATGGGCTCGCCTGGCATGGAAGGCCCGGTGCGCCAGCCGTACAACGTCATCGCCTTCATCAAGGACGGCAAGTTGAAGGTTTTTAACCGTCACTGACGGCGGTAAGCCTTGCTGCCGGAGGGGCTATTCCTTGAAGTAGACCATTTGGTGGCTGCTCGCCAGCATGACGCTGTCCGCGCTCCAGATCTCGGCGCTCTGATCGAAGAAGCCCTTACCGTAGTGCAGGCCTCGGGCCACGCCCAGCACATGGTGGCTGCCCAGCGTTCGCAGCTGCCCCGCGTCGACATGGAAAAACGTCGTCAGCACGACCGTCCCAATCGGAGCGCGGCGCTGGCGACGCAGGAAAATCCGCGGAAAGAAGGCATCGCAAAGCGAGGCCAGGGAAGGAAAGTCCAGTGCTCGCGGCGGTTGGTCGCGTAGCCAAACCGTGGTGCGCGACGGATACTCTGCGCCCGGCTGATCATGAGGCCCGCCCTCGACGAAGCGCATCTCGTAACGTTTGGTCCAGACGGCAAACGACAGCGGCGGCGTGGGCTCGATGGAGTTCGCTGGCGGCACAGCGGGGAATGACGCGTCGGTCGCGCTCCAGGTGTCGCGACGCAGCCCGGTGACCGCGGTGGCGTAAGCCGCGACCTGTTCGTCCTGCCGCAGCTCCACCAGCCAATGCTGGGTGCTGCGGTTGGTCCGCATGGCGCGGGCGGTGACGGTAAACTCGCCGTCAGCGACGGGAGCGGCGTAATGCACGGTCTGTGATACTGGCTCGCCCAGACGGGCGGGGTGCTTCATCACGGCATTGAGCAGAGTGGCGGCGATGATCCCGCCGAAGAGCCCGACCATGTTGGCGTAGGCCGGACTGGTGTGGCCGATGAAGGTGTCATCGCCTGCGGGCGACAGCGCGATTGCTTGATCGAGCGCATGCTGGGAAGAAACTGAATGCTGCATCTTGTTTCCGTGTGGTTGGGCCGGGGCAAGGGCACGCCGTCGGTACCGCGTGCGACTGTCCCGGTCTGGCCCTCGGGGCGTGGCTACAAAATTTGCATATGCAAACGTTAGGCGAGAGCGAAGATGGCGGTCAGCCCGGCTGGAAAACCCCAGGGCTGTACGCATTACAAGCTGCGGCAGCTGGTGCGTGAAGTCTCGCATTACTACGATACCGAGATCGGCAAGGCCGGCCTGAAGGGCACTCAGTATGCGCTGATGGGGCATGTGCGCAAGCTCGGGCCGGTCCGGCTCAGCGATCTAGCGCGGGAGATGCGGCTTGATGCCTCCACCCTGACTCGCAATCTCAAGCCCTTGACCGAAGCCGGCTGGCTGCGCGTGGAGGTGGGCGCCGACGGCCGCAGCCGGCTTGTCACCATCACCGAAGCAGGACTTGCCAAATACAGCGAGGCGCAGCGTTACTGGAAGCGGGCACAAGAGCGGATCAACCAGCTGTTCGGCGCCGAGCAAGTCATCGTCCTGCACGAACTCATCGACGAGTTGCTGGCGCGCCTTCCGCAGCGCTCCTGAACGGATTCGGCCTCACCGGCGAACCGTTGCCCCTCGGTCGAGAGCGCCCAGGCTCGGCGGAAGCCGTTCTCGCGCGCTCAGTCTCGCCGTCGCTCCTCCAGCGCCAGGGTCGGCGACCAGCTATCCTTCGCCGCGTGATCACTCTCCCGGCGCCACCGGAACAACCGATCCAGCGCCAGATAAACCACGGGCGTAGTGAACAGCGTCAGCACTTGGCTCACCATGAGTCCGCCGACTACCGCCACGCCCAGCGGCTGGCGCAGCTCGGCCCCGGTGCCGAAGGCCAGCATCAGGGGCAAGGCGCCCAGCATGGCGGCAATGGTGGTCATCAGGATGGGGCGGAATCGGGTCAGGCAGGCCTGGTAAATCGCCTCACGGGGGGCAAGACCAAGACGGCGCTGGGCATCGAGAGCGAAGTCCACCATCAAGATGCCGTTCTTCTTGACGATGCCGATCAAAAGCACAAGGCCGATCAGTGCCATCACCGAGAAGTCCAGCCCCCACAGCCACAGTAGCGCCAGCGCGCCGATGCCGGCGGAGGGCAAGGTGGAAAGTATCGTCAACGGGTGCACGAAGCTCTCGTAAAGCACACCCAGGATGATATAGACGCTCACCACTGCCGCCAGGATCAGCCACGGTTGGGTCGCCAACGACTCCTGGAAGGCCTGCGCCGCTCCCTGGAAGCTGCCCTGGATGGCCGCGGGCATGCCGATCTCGGCTTCCACCCTGGCTACCTGCTGCACCACTTCACCCAGCGACACCCCCGGCGCCAGATTGAAGAAGATGTTCACCGCCGGGAACATGCCCTTGTGGTTGATCGAAACCGGCCCGCTGGTAGGCGGCAGCACGCGCGCCACCGCCGCCAGTGGCACCATCTCGCCAGTGGCGGGCGAGCGCAGGTGGAGGAACTCCAGCGCATCAGGGCGGCCGCGCAGGATCGGAGCGATCTCCAGCACGATTTTGTACTGGTTGGTCTCGGTCTGGATCTCGCCGATTTGCCGCTGGCCGAAGGCGTCGTAGAGCGCCTGACTGATGTCGCGCGCGGCCAGTCCATAGCGCGCGGCGGCGGCGCGGTCGATCTCGATGTTGAGCATGTTGGCGCCCAGCTCCAGGTCGTGCGAGACGTCGCGCAGCGAGGGCAGCTCGGCCAGGCGCTCGCTCAGGCGTGGCGCCCACTCGGCGAGCAGGGCCGAATCGGGGCTGGTCAGGGCGTATTGATATTGGGCGCGGGCGCGGGTGGCGCCGATGACGATGTCCTGCGCTGCCTGCAGCGACAGCGTGATCCCCGGCACCTGTGCCAGCTGCGGCCGGATGTGGTCTATCCACTCCGACACCGATACGTCCCGCTCCTTGCGGTCCTTGAGGCTGATCCAGAAGCGGCCGCTGGAAAGCTGGCCACCGCCCACCGAGTGGCTGTAGCTGAGCACCGCCGGATCGGCGGCGATGATGGCCTCTAGCTGCTTGTGCTTGGCCACCATCTCCTCAAAGGAAATGTCCTCGACCGCGGTCGTGGTGCCGTTGACGAAGGCCGTGTCTTGCAGCGGAAAGAAGCCTTTGGGAATGTACACGTAGCCGGCCACCGCGACGGCGATGGTGAGGGCGAACACGCCCAACATCAGCCGCGGGCGATCGAGCGCCCAGCCCAGCGCCCGGCCATAGCTGGCCAGCAGCCGCTCGTTCCAGCCGGGACGCGGGTTTTGGCGCCTGGCGGGCGCCTTCATGAAGCGCGAGGCCAGCATGGGTCCCAGAGTCAGGGACGCGACCACCGAAAGCAGTATCGCTGCCGTGGTGGTCAACGCGAACTCGCGGAACAGCCGGCCGACGATGCCGCCCATGAATAGCAGCGGAATGAAGGCGGCGATCAGTGAGAAGCTGATCGAGATCACGGTGAAGCCGATTTCGGCGGAGCCGGCGAGCGCCGCCTCGCACCTGGACCTGCCTTGCTCAAGGTGGCGGTGGATGTTTTCCACCACTACGATGGCATCATCGACGATGAAACCGACCGCGATGATGAGCGCCACCAATGTCAAATTGTTGAGGCTGAAGCCCAGGGCGTACATGGCAGCGAAGGTGGCGACCAGCGATACTGCCAGCACCGCGCCGACGATGAGGGTCGCCGGCAGCTGCCGCAGGAACAGCCCCATCACGGCTACCACCAGCAGCGTGGTGGCCAGCAGGGTGAACTCAACCTCTTGCAGCGAGGCGCGAATGGTGCGGGTGCGGTCGTTGATAACCTGCACCTCCACCGAGGCCGGCATGTTCTCCAGCAGCTTCGGCAGAGCGGCCTTGACCCGGTCCACCGTCGCCACGACGTTGGCATCGGGCTGACGACGCACACCCAGGGTTACGCCCAGCTTTCCGTTCTGCCAACCCAGCCGATACTGGTCCTCGGGGCCAAGATAGACCCTAGCTACATCGCGGATCCGCACCGGTGCGCCGTCCTGGTACTTGAGGATGACGTCGCCGTAGTCCTCCGGCTCGAGCAGCTGATCGTTGGCGTCCAGCACCGAGACGCGGCTGCGTCCCATCAGCATGCCCTTGGGCTGATTGAGGCTGGCAGCCTGCACCGCGGCGCGGATGTCGGCCATGGTGAGACCGAAGGCATGTAGCCGCTCCGGCGAGGCCTGGATGCGAATGGCCGGGCGGTGGGCGCCGAAGATGTCGACTTCTGCGACGCCCTCGATCTGGCTCATCTGCCGAACAAGCACCGTTTCCGCCAACTCGCTCAGCTCGGTCAGGGAGAGCAGCTCGGACTGGACGGAAAGAATCAGTATCGCCCAGTCACCCGGATTGACCTTGCGCCAGGTGGGCGGACTGGGCAGTTCCGAGGGCAGCCGGCCCATGGCGGCGTTGATGGCCGCCTGTACCTCCTGGGCGGCGACGTCGATGTCCTTCTCCAGCGAGAATTGCAGCGTGATCGAGGTCGAACCCATGGTGCTGCTCGAGGTCATCTCGGACACGCCCGGGATGGCGCTCAGTTCCACTTCCAATGGTGTTGCTACCGCCGAGGCCATGGTCTCGGGGCTGGCGCCGGGCAGACGTGCATCGACGCGAATAGTGGGATAGTCCGCCTCCGGCAGCGACGCCACCGGCAGCAGTGGAAAGGCCACGACGCCGAGCAGCAGTACTGCCAACGTCAACAGGGCGGTGGCGACGGGCCGCCGAATGAACCAGGCGGAAAGGCTTGGCTTGGCCGGAGGCACGTTAGGCCTCCGCGCCGGTTGCGGCGATGGGCGTGACCCGCGAGCCCGCCCGGAGACGCGCGTGGCCGTCGATGACCACCACGTCCCCGGCGGCCAGGCCCGCATCGATGACGGCCATCTCGTCATCCTCGAATGCCACCTGCACCGGCACCGGTTCGGCTTGGTAGTCCCTGGTGATGCGGAAGACATAGCGGCCTTCGAGGCCATGACGCACCGCCACCGCTGGCACGACCAGCGCGCCCTGAGTGGTCCCGGTCTGCAGCTGCACGACCACCGCCTGGCCGGGCCACAGCATGCCGTCGCGATTGGGAAGCGTGGCCTTAAGGCGAATGGTGCCGGTGGCGCGATCGACCTGGTTGTCGATGGTGGTCAACTGGCCTTCACCAAGCAGGATGCCGCCGACCCGGTCGTAGACTCTGACAGGGGCCGGGCTGCTTATGGCCCGCAGCTGCGGCAGCAGCGACTGCGACAGCGAGAATACCACCTCGATGGGCTTGATCTGAGTAATGCTGAACAGCCCCTCCGAGTCGCTGGCGCGTACATAGTTGCCGGCATCGACGCGACGGAAGCCGATCCGACCGCTCACCGGCGAGACGATACGCGTGTAGGACAGCTCGACCTCGATCGCAGCCACGGTCGCCTCGCTGGCGGCTCGCATCGCTTCCAGCTGCGCTACCAGCGCTTTTTGTCGATCGTATTCCTGGCGCGAGACTGCGTTCTGTCTCACCAGCTGGGCGTAGCGTTCGAGATCAAGTCGCGCCGCTTCCAGCTCGGCCTCGACCCGCGCCAGCTCCGCCTGCGCCTGCTTGAGCGCGGCCTGAATGGCGCGGTCATCGATGCGCGCCAGCAGATCGCCCTTGGCCACCTGCTGACCTTCCTCGAACAGCACCTCGGTGAGTATCCCGTCGACTTGCGTGTGCAGTGTCACGCTGTGGATGGGGCGCACGTAGCCGATGGCGTTCACCAGGTGTGGGACATCGCGCTGCTCGACGACGGCCACCGCCACGGGTATCGCTGCCGGTTGCGCCGTCACGGCGCGCACGGCGTCCTGCTGGCGCCAGAACCCAACCGCGCTGCCCACGCCGATGAGCAGAAAAGCGGCAATCAATCCGAGAATGCGGAAGGAAGAAAAGCGTTTCATGCGAACGAGCAGATCCAGTTCATGCGGTCGCCACAGGCCCGAGCGCGCCCTGTCCACACGGTGGCGGGGGCGGCGCTTGAGCGTTGATGGTAACAGCAAATTGTTAAATTTCTTTGTGATTTATTGAAGACATTTGAAAAAGCAGATCGTTCACGACCGGCATTGCCGATCGCTAAAGGGCCAACGCGACCAGACCGGTGCCGATGACGCAAGGCGCCTTGCTAGCCCATGCCGTAGCGCTCGCGCAGCAGCCGGCGGGTGGTGGCGTTGACGGGGAGCTGGCGCAGTTCCGCCGCTGTCACCCAGCGTGCGTCCAGGGCGTCGTCGCCGGGCCTGGGTTCGCCGGCGAGGTATTCGGCCTCGAGGTCGATGACCACGTAGTGTCGGAAGCAGTTGCCCTTCTCGTCGCGTTCGAAGACGTCCGCGGATGCGCTCGCCGGTCTCTTCCAGCACTTCACGCTCCGCGGCTGCCTGCAGCGTCTCGCACCACCGTATCTTGCCGCCAGGAATGGCCCATTCGCCCTGGTTGGGTGAGCGGCCACGCAGCACCAGCAGCACCGCATCGCCACGGAATACGACGGCTCCGACGCCCACGTGCGGCAGCATTTTGTTGGCCATGCTACGCTCCTTTTGTCCCAGCAGACGGGTGTACCAGCGCCCATCGCTGGGCCCATGCTTGCGGGTTTGGCTTGCTATCGAAAAGGTTCCGGATCAGGCCGAGGCGGCCTGGCTTTTGCTGCGGATTGGGATCCGCAGCCAGCACTGGCAGTCCTGTCCACTGGAGATCGCCTGGCTGCTGATACTGCTTGGCGGCAGCATTTGCCTCTCACGCTGGTGGCGGCACGAGTCTCATCCTGTCATGGCTGCCGGTTCGCTGGGCCGCCACCAGGGGCTCTTAGCGCCAGTGCATCTCCAGCGCGCCGTCCGACGCAAGCTGCGTTTCGGCGCCGAACGGCTGGCTAGCTTTGCGCAGCCGTGTCGCCAGCCATTCGGCATCGGTCGGGCATGCGCGCCGCAGACGGAACTGCCTGATCTGGAGCGGTGTCATTGCCAGCGCGAGCAGCCGGCCATCCCTTGGGTCGAGTTCCGGCCAGTAGGCCAGGCACAGATCGCTGCGGAACACTTCGTAGCCGCTAATGCCTTCGTAGTCGTTGATGAAATCGCCGCAGCCGTACAAGATTAGCCGCTCCCGATGGACTTCCAGTGGGCGAGGGTGGTGCGACGAGTGACCGTGCAGCAAGTCCACCCCGGCATGGTCGATCAGCGCGTGGGCGAACCGACGGTGCTCGCGCGCAACGGCATAACCCCAGTTGTCGCCCCAGTGGATGGATGCGACCACCAGATCGCCCAAGCGCCTGACGGCATCGATCCGGCGAGCGATGCACTCGACGGTCGTAATGGTGAAATCCGGCAGCAGATTGACGCCCGCGTGTCCGGGACTCGCCGTCCAGGTTTCGGGAATGCCGCTATCGCGGGCCCCAAACGCGAACACCAGCAGTCGCCCGCCGCTGCACAGCGGAAATACGGCCGGCCGTGCCGCGGCCTCATCGTCCTCGCCGGCTCCAACTGTCGCAATGCCCGCGCCGTGAAGGCTTGCCAGCGTCTCGCGCAGGCCTGCATACCCCCAGTCGAGCACATGATTGTTAGCGAGCGCACAACAGTTGATGCCGGCGGCGGCAAGGCAGGGCAGGTTGGCCGGCTGCATGCGGTAGTGGATGCCCTTGCCGGACCAGGGCGCATCGCTCGTGGTGACGGCAGTCTCCAGATTCACCAGCCGCAGCCACGGCGTGCGCTGCTCGAGCTCCGCCAGCGCATCGCCCCAGACATAGTCGAAGCCTACACCGCGCGGCATCGCGCCTTGCCGTCGTTCCGCCATGGCGACGTAAGCGCTGGCGTCGTGCACGTACTCTTCGAACAGTCGGGGATCGCTGGGGTGAGGCAGAATCTGGTCGATGCCGCGCCCCAGCATCACGTCTCCACACAGGAACAGGCGCACCGCTTCGGCATCCTGGCTACGCATTTCCCCGGCTCTCCCTGCAAGCAATTCTCACGGGAAGGATAGGGGTGGTCGCGATGGTCCGAAGCGGCAGGCTTGGTTATGTACATTGGGGACGCTATCCCTTGGTTGTTATGGCAGCACCGCCGAGCGGCCCGGTGCTGCCCGCCATGGGCATGCAGGAGAATCAGCCAATGGCCACGTGCGAAGTCTGCGGCAACGACTACCATCTGTCCTTCGAGATCATTGCCGGCGGTGAACGGCATGTCTTCGACAGTTTCGAGTGCGCCATTCAACGCCTAGCACCAATTTGCGACCACTGTGGCTGCCGGATTATTGGTCACGGCATCGAGGCGAATGGCACCTTCTTTTGCTGCGCGCACTGCGCCCGCTCGGCGGGCGTGCAGGGCGTTGCCGACCACGTTTAGGGATCACGCAGCCGCTTGCAGCGAGGCAGGGCTTGTTGCTGAAAAATACCCATAATGGGTAATATGGCCAAAATATCCTCGAAGAGGTGGCGACATGTCTCAGTCCTCGCTGAAGCTTGATGCGATCGACAAGCTGCCGCGCAAGGCTGCATCCGACGTCAAGAAGCTTGGCTGGCGCGGCGTGATGCAGGTGGTCGACCGCGCGGGCAAGGTCGTGGTCACCAATCACAAACGGCCCGAAGCAGTGATCCTTTCCATCGAGGAATATGACGCCATTCGCCAGGCCCTGAGCCATGCCGCTGCTCGGCAGGAGCCGGTCCTGGAAATCCTGCGTCGCCGTTTCGACGAGCGGCTGGCCGCGCTGCAGGAGCCTGATGCTGGTGAACGTCTGCACAACCTGCTGCGCCAGCCGGCTCGCCTCGACGGCCAAGCCAGGGCGGGCGAGGGGTTCTAGCCGGCGAGTCTTATGCCGCGACCTGTTCTCTACGTGCTCGCGGGCACCAACGGCGCTGGCAAAAGCTCGGTGGGCGGGCATCTGCTGCGACAGGCTGGCTTGAACTGGTTCAACCCGGACGCCTTCGCCCGCGAGCTGGTCGCGGAACTGGGCTGCGCCCAGGAAGAAGCCAACGCCATTGCCTGGCAGGAGGGCATGCGGCGCCTGGACGCAGCCTTGAGGGAGGGACGGAATTACGCCTTCGAGACCACGCTGGGCGGGCGCAGCGTGCCTGCGCGCATCAAGGCTGCGACGGAAACGCATGACGTCCTGATCTGGTTTTGCGGACTCTCTTCCCCCGAACAGCACATCGCCCGCGTGCGCGCCAGAGTGGCCAGAGGAGGGCACGACATACCTGCGGATCTTATCCGCCGCCGCTACCGTCTGGCGCAAGAGAACCTGATCGCTCTCATGCCTTATCTTGCCGGCCTGCAGATTTACGACAACAGCAGGGAAGCCGAGCCCGGCGAGCCTATCCCCGATCCGCTCTTGCTAGCCCAGATGGAAGGCGGCCACCTCGTCTGGCCAACCGCTCCCGAAGAGCTGAGGAAAACGCCCGACTGGGCCAAGCCGCTGCTGGAAGCGGCCTTGTCGCTGGGGCTGGGCTTGAAACCGTAAAGAGCGGGAAAGGTGGACGCTACCGCGTCTGCTCTCGTCGGCTGAGTGCTCGGCGAGCACGGAAGCAGCCCGCGATGGGGCGCGAGCCGCTTCTCCCGCCGTGCTCGGCGCATCCCGCAAGCCACGTCATCCCGGCTTGTGGCGCCATACCCCTTGCTTTCCCTGGGCATCATTGACCGGGCACTGCAGCTTGCGTTTCAGCCCAGGTTCCGAAGAGCCGACGGCCACGCGCTAGTAGACGAGCTGGCAGACCAAATATTCGTGGTTGCCAAAGGCGCCTCCGCGAAGTTCCGCTGGATCAGGTGGACGGTATCCGCCTTGTTCTGGATCCAGCTCCGCGGGCTCGCGCTGTTCGCCGCGATTAAGATCCCAGGCTAGAGGAGACCGCCCCTTGTGCATCCGAGCCCAACCCTCCGATCTACGCAGCCTGCTGAGCGAGGCTTACACTTACTACCAGCAGCCTCGCCTGCGTACAGAAACTGCTACGCACAGCTTTTCTTCAGACGGCCAGTCCGGTAGCGCACTAGTCCCGGCGGGGCGCCTGCAGGACGGAATTCGGCAGCTATATGGCAAAGGGGCGGCGCGGACCGGCTGACTTCGGTGACCATCTTGACTACGCACACCTGAAAGGAACAGATCGTCAGGAGTATGGGCCGATCGTCACCATGTTAATGGACATGGAGGGATCGACCCGTCTGGGCGTATTGCTGAAACTGGAAGCGCTTTTCGCCTACTTTGGTGCGCCAGCTTATCTCAAGAGAGATAACGGCCCGGAGTTCGTGGCAGAGACCGTGCGGAAGTGGCTCGCACAAAAGGGCGTGCAGACACACTACATCGCCCCTGGAAGCCCATAGCAAAATGGGCACAACGAGAGCTTCAACGGCATTTCCGCGATGGCTGCTTGAACCGCTAGTGGTTCAGTTCGGTCGCCGATAGAGTAGGTCGAGCGTCGCGCTTGACCCTATTTCTGATACCGGTGACGACGTTTAATTGCCTCACCAATCATTCAGGAGGATTCGTCGCGAGATCGCGACTGACTCGGATCAGTTGGTGCGCGGTCTCGACTTCCGACCGTTGGCCCTCAGCCGTGTTCAATAAATCGCACCAGCAGTCGCGGCAGTCGGACGTGCCGACACTATCACGGATCCTCAACGAACTCGCACCTCAGATGCGGCCAAGTGTGCCGCTGCCGTCATGGACATCGGTCGCTGCACTCGCCTGCCTCGTCGGCCTTCTGCTTGACAGAGCAAGCCCCAATGGACGCTCCACGACGTAATAAGTACAGAAAGCGGCGATACATGATCCAACGGTAACGGCGAACATGTAAGCGTCCGCAGGTAGGATCTCCTCCAGTCCGACAAGCCGCCAGGCCTTGGCGACAGCCGGCAGCAGGAAAAGGTGCGTGAGATAGAGCGAATAGGAGGCATCACCGAGTGCCACCGTCAGGCGACGCCAGGGGGCTAGCCTGCCCTCAGGCGTTGAGGCAACGCTGCTGCAGCGACGAGCAGCATCGCCGGGACTCCCCAGATCAGAGTCCGCCCCATCCAGCCGACATCGAACAGTATCGATCCGCTAAATAGCAAGATCGCTGCGGCGGCCAGCAGGTGCGGCAACCAAGCGGGTCGGGAGCGGACTTGCAAGTACAGGCGCGCGACGAAGCAACCAAACACGAACTCGAAGACGACAGGGTTGGCAAGCCAAGTGAGGACTCTGTTCTCGGGCACCAGCCACTCGACGGCGGCAATGTAGCAGGCAAACACAAGCGCGAGTGCCGGCACTATGCGCTCAACTCGAAGTGACAGGAGGGCTGCAAAGATCGCATAGAAGAGCATCTCGAATGTCAGCGTCCAGCCTGGAACCAGCAGCGGCCGAATGATGTCCTGGCTGTCCGAGTACGGAATGAGCAAGTAGGACGCCATCGCGTGCACGGGATCCAGGTGGGAGCCCGAAAACAGTCCGGGAAGCAGGAGCATCAGACCTATCAACACCGTGGTCAGCAGCCAGTAGAGCGGCACGATGCGCTTGATGCGCTTTATCAGGAAACCGTGCCAGGTCATCGGCGCCCGTCGTTGCGACAGCCTGTACATCATGATTGAAGCCGCTGATGACGAAGAAGATGTCGACGCCAGCATTGCCGAACAGGCGGAACTGGCCGAACTCCGCCAGTGCACTCGTTCCGAGGTCATATTGGTGGATGGTGCTGAAGGCGTGTTGGACAACGACTAGTAAGGCAGCGAACGCTCTCAGTTCCTGAACTGCTAATAAGCGCACTTTAATTTTGCTCCTGACTGTAGTTATTCCTCGTTAACCTCCGGTTCTAGTTACTTCTTGCTTCGCTCGATCCGCCGCGAGTAGGTTTCGGGGGGATCTATTGTTGTGGCTTCGACACAGCCTGCCGGGCGGTAGCCAAGCCTGAGGCTGCGTTCGACGCGCGGTGACCGGTGGAGATTCGTGGAAGTGCACCGCCGCCCTTCAAACAGGCTGGGGGTTATAGAACACTTTTCAACCGCTTGCTGCCTAAGGAGGCGGACATCAATAGACTGGCTTTAGAGGCAGTCTCGACAGCACAACTTTGAGCATAGGCAGCTTGCCGGAAACTTTTGTAGCAGCTCTGCCATATATCGTTTTGCAGGAACGTTTCGCAATAGCCGTGCCGCCGACGAGCCGATTGGCAAGTACAGCAGCCTCAATGTCCCTGTAAAACTACTGTCCTATCAAGGTCACTTATCCTCTGATAGGAGGGATACTTTAGAGACCTTGTGGTTGGGCTCGGCTTCGCCCTCATCCGATCCGCTGTTCTCGCCCATCGCCTGAAGGACAGCTGCAGGTGTGCTGATCTCACGCCCGCTGAAGACCTTGGGCAAAACCAATTGCTCCAGCTTCTTCTCGCGAAGAAAGAGCTGGTCGCAGCTTCCAGTCGGCCAATGGCCCGCGAGAAGGCGCTTTTGTGTGTCGAGAGAACTCTCGTTCTTAAGATCACAGGCATAGACGAAATGCCGGCAGACTTAATCCGTGAGGAGTCTCAACTCGACCGGCGCTGGATTAGGAGACTTGCTCTAAAAGCTCTCATTGACCTCCCAGATCTAGAATCGGCTTCGGAAGAGGAGTAGCTGCGTAGGCTGCTGAAGCGAGAGAGGTGCTTAACGGCCTAGGGCCCATCTGTCTGAACGGTGCCAGCGTTGGCTCCGGCATGAGACGGTCAGACTATCGCGAAACAAAAAAGATAGCTTCGTCGCAGGCAGAGGATGATGCTGTTCCCGCATATATTCACTCCGCAAAGGGATGCTCCTTTGACTTTGTCCTTCGTGTTGTTCCTCCTGATGCGAGCGGAAGCGATCGCACGCGTAGTCTTTTTGAACTTGGGGCGGACAACAGGCAGCTGAAGCAAAGAGCGTCATCTACGTTGGTGCAACACGTGCAGAGCGACTGCTCGCCGTCGCCATTCCGTCCGCTATCGAACAGACCCTTGTAGTCGGCTTTGCCACGAGCACTCGCCGGAGCCGGCGGACAGATGCGACCTAGGTTGGAAGTTTCTGAAGGGAGCAAGCAGCGCTGAAGGGCAACGTGAGTTCCCAGGGGTGATAGCGCAGCTTGCGCTCCGGATACAAGCATGCCGAGCAGTATGTGGATCCGCAGCAGGAGACCAAGCCGCATGCAGGCTGGGCAGACCTCCAATCGGTAGCAACGCTTGTAGCGGCATATTCATGGCTGAGAGCGTTCTTACGTTATCCCACGTTCTCATCCCAAACGCATTTCCACATGCGCAGCGGCAGCCACAAGTGCGGTTCCGGGCTCATTTAACATAATATGCATTATACGCAGTATGTGTGACTCTTCCGGAGCCGGCTTGCCGCCGCTGGTGGTGAAAACGTCGCGTTTCGGGATGGCAAACGGCAACACTGTGGTTCGGCGACGGCCACCATGCCGAGCAGTTTCAGTACACCCTGACCACGCAAAGCGGCCACAGTCCACGTTGCTTCCATGCTCCATGGGCGCAAGCGTTGCAGGAAAAGCGCAAGCCAGGCGCGGGCGCTGCAGCACCTTCTCAAAGGGGCATGACCAGCTCTTGAGCTCGATGCGCGGTCGGAAGGCTATCACGGTCGCCAGCGGGTCTGTTGCCGGGCAGTCACATACGGCTTTGCCGCTGGTTACGACTGCTCCAGCCTTTCCCCAGGATGGCGGCTGAGGGAGAAGCGCGATGGCGCCTGGGATGCGCACCCTACTCGCTTCATGTCTCGTGCACTGGGGAGTCGGCACCGTCGCTGACACCTTCGAACCAGTGAACTCGGTGGAGTTGTCGACGTGGACTTGCCGGCAGGTGTGCCGCCGGAAGCGATTTATCTGCCGTACTCATTGGCCCCTCCGCAAGCCCTAACAGGCGGCAGATCGACTGCATGGCCGGGGTCGTCGTCCAAGGCGCAACGGAAGTGTTTCAGACTGCGGGAATCGACTCCGCATTTACGCAGCCAAACCGCCTCCGCAGGATTGACGCCGCGGACCGCAATCATTTCATTCCACTTTTCCAGCGAGCCTGCATAACCAATATTTAAATCGATCGCCCATCAAGACGACTGGTGCGACAATAAAATGTCCGCCCAAGCCAGATACAAACCTGGCTGCACTAGAACTCCTTCATCTGGTCGCGTCAGACCGCGCTATCGGTCAAAGGCCCGTCGACCAGTCTTGCAAATTCGCGCGCAGATATTTCCTACAAAAAGCACGAGATATCCTTTTTAAGCCCTTGATGATAAAGCACTCTTAGTTTTTTAGAGGCAATGAAAGGTGGTTTGCTTCCAAAAAAAGACACCATTAATTTGATAATATTCTGACTTTGGCGTTACTTTTATGTTTCTTGAAAATTTTAAACCTGACCCACAGCTGCATCATGTCATGTGAACATCTCAAATAAGGAGCCGAAACTGGCATGTTGAGATCAGGCTTTGATGAAAGCCTGCCTGGTCGGCCCACACCCCTTCCTGAAAAATCGGATGTCAACAAATCGGGAGCCTGAACATGCAGCCATGGACGCAGGCATCTGCCAAGTCGCGGCCGAATCTTGAGCTGAGCGAATTGCTTCGCTCCGTTCTAGCGGAGCCACATGATGACTTCACAACGCTTGCTGCGCTCGCTCTTCTTGCCCCCGAGACGGCAGCGCGCTGGCTGCTTGAGCGCCAGGACCAGGTTTGCGGCAGCTTGTCCCGGCTACAGCTACAAGAGCTGCTCGCCCAGCTTCTTGCCGGCGCCGCGGTGCCACCGCCACTGTTGCTGCGCCTGGGTCATGCCTATTTCGACCTGCTGCCGGAACGGGCCAGCGCTGGCCTCCTCGAGCGGTTGCTGCCGGAGCCGGATGCCGAACGCTTGCTGGAGCGGCTGCTGCAGCGCTTTCCTAACAGCGCCGAGCTGCTGCGGTTGGCTGCGCTGCAGGCAGTGCAGCGCCGGGATACCGCCAGCGCTCATGCTCTGCTGAATCGCTGGGGGCAGGCCGACATGCGGCTGGCCACCCTGAGCCGGATCTCCAGGCTGCGAGCGACGCTGCCGCGAATTGTCGACAAAACGGTCCGCATCGCGCTCGCCAGCAGTTACACCATCGACCCGCTCGTCCCCTACCTGGAGCAGGAATGCGCATTGCTGGGCTTGGCACCGACGTTCTATCAGTCGCCATTCAATGCCTGGACCCAGGATGCCGTCGCTGACGACTCGCCTCTACTGGCCTTCCGGCCCGACATTGTTTTCTTCGCGTTGGCGCTGGACGATCTGGTCCCGGAACTGGCGGCAGCACCGACAGCTGCCGAGTTGGAGCAGCTGGGAGAACAAGCGCTGCAGCGCGTGCTCTATGCTGTGACCAGCTGCGTTGAGCGATGCGATGCGTTGGTCGTGGTGCACGGCTTTTTCTCCAGCTATCGCGACCCCCAAGGGATAGCCGGCGTCTCGGGCTTCAGATCAGCCTGGATTTCGCAGCTCAATGCCCGGCTGGCCGAAGCTCTGGCTCCGCTGCGCCGCGCCCGGCTGCTTGATATGCAGGATCTCTTGCTGCGCCGTGCCGGCGGGACGCTGGAGAACGCCAAGCTACGCCATTATGCCGCCATGCGCTTGGGCGAGACTGCCCTGGCCGAAGTGGCGCGAGCTAGCGCCGGCTATATCGCCGCCCTGAAGGGGCTGACCCGCAAATGCGTCGTTCTCGACCTCGACAACACGCTCTGGGGCGGCGTCGTGGGTGAGGACGGACCGTATGGGATCAAGCTTGGCAATGCTTCCCCGGGATCGGAATACCTTGAGTTCCAGCGCTTCCTGCTGGCCTTGAGCGAGCGCGGCGTGCTGTTGGCCATCAATTCCAAGAACAATCCGGACGATGCCCTGGCCGCGCTGCGCGACAATCCCTGGATGGTGCTGCGGGAAGAGGCCTTCAGTGCCATTGCCATCAACTGGGACTCCAAGCCCGACAACATGCGGCGCATTGCAAGCGAGCTGAACATCGGCCTAGATGCGCTGATCTTCGTTGACGACAATCCGCACGAGCGAGAACTCATGCGGCAAGCCCTGCCGGACGTGCTGACCGTCGATCTGCCGACCGATCCTGCGCTTTACCGCAGCACCCTGGAGACCCTGCCCCAGCTGCAAGCCCTGGAGGTCACCGAGGAAGATCGCAAGCGCACCGAGCTCTACCGCGGCAACCGGCAGCGCCGCGCCGTTCTGACCGGGGCAGGATCGCTGGACGACTACTTCCGTTCGCTCGATCTGCAGGTGCGCATCGAAGAGCCCGTCCCGGAGCAGGCCCTGCCGCGAATCCAGCAACTGTTCCAGCGCACCAACCAATTCAACCTCACGACCCGACGGCATGGGGGCGAGGCGCTGTGTCACGCCAATGCCGACCCCGGGCAGCGGCTCTACGGCCTTTCGGCTTGGGACCGCTTCGGCGATCACGGACTGGTCGCTGCTGCCCTGGTACGCGCGGAAGGCGAGCCCTGGCGGATCGACAGCTTTCTGATGAGCTGTCGGGTGATCGGCCTTGGCATCGAAACGGCGCTGCTGGCTCGAATCTGCAACGACGCAAAGGCGGCCGGCTGCCGACACGTGCTCGGCGAGCTCGTCCCTTCCGCCAAAAACCGGCCAGCCCAGGACCTCTATCGTCGGCACGGCTTCGAGCTGTACCGGCAAGAAGGCGACCTGCAGCTGTGGGCGCTGGACCTGCGGCAGCGATCGGTGCCTCAACCCGCATGGATAAGCGTCACTGGAGAGCCGGCATGAGCGATCTGGAACGCATCATCGCCCGCGTTTTCGGGTTGCCGGAGTCGCAGGTTGACGACGACACCTCGAATCAAACCATCCCGAACTGGGACTCCATGGGGCACATGACGCTGGTCATGGAGCTGGAGTCAGCTTACGGCGTGTCCCTGTCCATCGACGAGGTGCTGATGATGACCGACGTGGCCAGCATCAGGCGTATTCTATGCAGGCACGGGGTGCATTGATGACGAGGCATGACACGAAGCGCCTGCCCGCTGCTGCAACGGGGGTGGTTCGGGTGGACGAGGCGCATCTGGAACTCCTGACGGAGCTGATTCGGCTGGCCTGGTCGCCCGCTGCCAGCGTCGAGCACGTCCGCCAGGCCCGCCGCGCCGCGGCTGCGGTCAACCCGCACGGCCAGGGCGAGGAGGTGCCGACCTTTTTGTTCATGGCGGATGGGCGCGCACTGGGGCATCTGACGACGATTCCCGTTGTGCTCTGGGCGGATGGTCGCGAACATCGGGCTTACTGGTTCAAGGGATTCTGGGTCAGGCCTGAGCATCGCAACGGCCCGGTCGGCTTCCTGCTGTTGAAGGAGGCGATGCGTCACCTAGAGGCCAGCCTGTCGATGGTGGTGCAGCCAGCGCCGCGGCGGCTCTTTGCCGCCTTTGGCCTGCGCGATTTGGGCGTGATCCCGAACTACGTCCGTCTGCTGAACCCGGCCGGCGTGCTGCAACGCTTGGACCGCTCGGGCCATGGCATCGTTCCGGCCTGGCTCGCCAGGCTCGCCAGCCAGCGGCTCTGCGCCAAGGCAGCTGGTGCTGCCGCTGGACTCGCACTCAAGGCCTGGACCCTCCCCCAGCCATCGGCGCGGCGAGCCGCGCTCGAGCCAGTCGCCGGGCTCGACCCGGATGCCGTGGATCGACTTTGGCGGCACAACCGCGACCGGCTGCTGCTGGCGCCAAGCAGCGATCATGCCCACCTCAGGGCGCGCTACATCGGCAAGAGGGACATCTACCAGGCGGTCACCTTGCAAGATCCGCGGCTTGGCTTCGCCATTCTTCGTCGCCCACGACAGACGGGCGATCGGCGGTTGGGTAACGTCCGCCTAGCCACCCTCGCCGATCTGTTCTATCCCCTCGACCAGCCCCGGCTGGGGTTGCGGCTGCTGGCCGCTGCCGAGCAGATGGCGCGCGAGCTCGGGGCCGATGCCCTGCTCTGTAGCAGCAGCCATCGTGCCTTGCGCCCTTTGTTGCGGCGGCGCGGCTACGTCCCGCTCGGCGGCAACGTGCATTTCATGGCCCGCGGCGACGGAATAGCGGCCATCGACCTAGCCGACTGCTGGTTGCTACGCGGCGACGGTGAGGCCGATGACGCGCTCTAGACCAAACGGATTGCCAGTGACAGGAGGCGAAGAATGAAAGTCCATGCCGACCAGGCGGCTTCCGCAGCTTCCGGGCAAGAAACCTCCACGGCGCCTCCCGAGCCCGAGCGCTGGCCGCAGGGAAAGCGATTCGCCTTCTCCATCATCGACGATACCGATGTCGCGACCGTAGCCAATGTCCGTCCCATCTACCGCCTGCTCGAACGGCTTGGACTGCGGGCGACCAAGACGGTATGGCCGGTTTCCTGCCCGGAGGGCAGTCGTCACTTCGCTGGTTCGCAAACCCTGGACGATCCCGACTATCTGGACTTCGTTCAGGACCTGCAGCGGCGCGGTTTCGAGATCGCCTTCCATGGCGCCACCATGGAAAGCAGCACCCGTGAGCGAACCTGCCGGGCCTTGGAGCGCTTCAAGGAATGCTTCGGCAGCTATCCTCGCGTCCACGCCAATCACGGCTGCAATCGGGAAAACATCTACTGGGGGAGAAGCCGTATCGATCAGCCCTTGATCAAGTGGATTTATGGCCGTGCCATTGGCGTCCCGGACGGTTACTACGCCGGCCACATTCCTGGCTCGGCCTACTGGTGGCGCGATCTGTGTCAAAGCCGCATCGAGTACGTGCGCAACCTCACCTTCAATTCGCTCGATCTGTCGCGCATTAATCCAGGCATGCCCTATGCGGACCGCACGCGCCCGCTGGTCAGGCGTTGGTTCTCGGCGGCCGATGCCGAGAGCGCCGACGAGTTCGTGCGCCTGCTAGACAGCCGCAATCAGAAAGCGCTGGAGGCCAACCAGGGCTTTGCGATCGTCGCCACGCACTTTGGCAAGAACTTCGTCGTCGATGGCCAGGTCGATCCCAGGGTGCAGGAACTGCTGGAGGAGCTGAGCAGCAGAAACGGCTGGTTTTGCACGGTCAGCGAGCTATTGGACTGGTTGCGCGCACGCCAGGCTTCTCCCGAGCTGTCGGAGCGGGAATGGCGGCGGATACAGCGGATTTGGCTGCTTAACCTGCTGTCACGCAGGCTGACAGCCAAGTGGACCAAGCTCCGCCAACGCCTGCCGATCGCGGCAAGCCCGCTGCCGAGCACACGCTAAGCAAAAGAGCCGGTGCGCCGCACCTACCCTCGTCTAGTGCCGGCCCAGGCCAAGAGCAGCCAGGAGAGCATCAGCGTCACGCCTCCCAGCGGCGTCACTGGCCCGAGCCAGCGGGCTCCGGTCAGCACGATCGTGTAAATGCTGCCACTGAACAGGCACACGCCCAGCAGCATGAATCCCCAGGCCCAAGCCAATGGCTTGGAAGGGCGCCAGGCATGCAGGAGAGCGACAACCAGCAGTGCCAGGCCATGAACCAGGTGGTACAGCACCGCGGTTTCCCAGGCCTCGACTCGGTCCGGGGCGACCAGATTGCGCAGGCCATGCGAGCCGAAGGCGCCGGCGCCGACGGCGAGAAACATGAGGCAGCCGGCCACTGCAAAACGGATACACGATGTCATCGGCAGTCTTGTTCTTGCTCAGCGGAATGCAGGGTTACGCGCCGCCGTCGAGTTTTTCCCAGGGTGCCAACGTCGCCCCGCTCCGCTTCGACGGCACGGGCACCAAGAAGCCGTCATTGTAGCGGGCGACGAAGGTTTCTGCCCTGGCCGCACCGGGCGCGCGGATCGACAGCCGCAGCCTGGTTCCGCGCAGCGTGGCGGAGCGCAGCTCTGCGGGCTGGCCATCCACCCAGGCTTGGCCGCTCAGTTTCTGGAAACGCTGCTTCAGCTCAACCTGGAAGCTGCGGCCGTCAGCGGCTTGCCAGCGCCAGGTACCGGCCACCGGAGCCGGTACGAGCCAGAGGAACACCTTGGCGCCGCCGGCGTCGATTTTCTCGTCCGGCGGCCAGTCGCCCATGTCGAAATCGTGCGAGACGATGCGGGTGCCGGGCTTAAGCTCCCTGAGCAGCCGCGGCCGCAGTTCCAGGTTGATGGTCCGCAGCAAATACATGGTCACCACGGTGGCGTCCCTGAACTCGGCGCAGAAGATGTCGTCCTCGATGAAGTCGACCAAATGCTCGACCCCGGTCCAGCCGGCGTACTCCCGCGCCTCTTCGAGCAGGCCCGCATCCAGGTCGATGCCGACAGCCCGGGCGCGCCTGTCCCTGGCCGCCGCCACCACGATGCGGCCATCGCCGCAACCGAGGTCGTAGAGCAGGTCCTGCTCGTTGACCCCGGCCAGCTCCAGCATCGCCGCAACCACCCTGTCGTCGGTGGGCACGAAAGGAACGGCCACATCGGGTTCCGGGTCGGGGAACAGCTCGTCAGCAAGTTCCATAAACAATTTCGGTATCCCCTGATGCCATCGAGACACGCATTATGACTGAAGCGGCGCCGTTTTGTTCGGCTCGCGATCGGCCGCGGGCAGGCGGCAACGCTGACGGTCGACCTACTCGAGCCTCCTCCAGGCGCTGGCGTTGGCACCGTTGCCGACCACCAGACGGCCATCGACATAGCGCGCCCTGATGAATACCGGCCGCTCTCTTTCGCTGTCGCGAATGCTGAGCCGCAGCAGATCGCCCTGCACGGTGGCCGATTCGAGTTCGGCCGGTTGCAGAGGTTGGTCTTGCCGGAGGTGCAGTACTTGCACTTGCCGCATTCCGGTGTGTAGAGCGGAATCACGTGGTCGCCAGGCTTGACGCTGGTAACCCCGGGACCGACATCCTCCACCACCGCCCCGCCCTCGTGACCGAGGATGGCGGGGAAAATCCCTTCCGGGTCCTGCCCCGACAGGGTATAAGCGTCGGTGTGGCAGACGCCGCTGGCGACCATGCGCAGCAGGACCTCGCCGGCCCGCGGGCCTTCAACGTCCACCATCTCGATGCTGAGAGGCTTGCCGGCCTCCCAGGCAACCGCAGCACGTGCTTTCATCTCCCTCGCTCCTCCGTGGTTGTCGTTGCTTTCTCAATGAACTGTAGAACAGGTTTCCCACCCTGGTAAGCAAACCTCGGACAACCCATTGTTATCGTTGGAATTTGCAAGCCTCTTTTCGAGCTCGCTCACGCCCGCGCCGCAATGGCGGACGCGCCCGCCTTGCTATGATGGCAACAGCCGCCAACACAAGGGCGGCCCAATGGATTTTCAGGAGAAGGCATTGCCGGAGCGTCCCTCGCAAGCCCTGCAGCCAGCGCGACAGCACCTGCCCAGCCCCTACGCCAGTCGGGTTCATCGTGGGCTGACCGTGGTGCTGCTCGGCCTGCTGTCGGTTGGCGTCGTGCTGTCGCTGCTGCAGGGAAACTGGCTAACCGCAGCCGCCACGGCCGGCGTGCTGGCGGTGGCGCTGATGCCGTTTTTCCTGGGTCGGCGCTTCGACATCCGGGTGCCGGCGGAATTCGAGTCGCTGGCGGTGGTGTTCGTCTATGCCTCGTTATTCCTTGGCGAGCTGCGCGGCTACTACATCCGCTATTGGTGGTGGGACAGCCTGCTGCATACCTGCTCTGGCTTCTTGCTCGGCATCCTGGGCTTTCTGTTGGTCCACGTGCTCAACGAAAAGCGCCGCATCGACAATCACATGAACCCGGGGTTCGTGGCGCTGTTCGCCTTCTCCTTCGCCTTGGCCGCAGGCACCTTGTGGGAGATCTTCGAGTTCGCCATGGACCAGCTGTTCGGACTCAACATGCAGAAAAGCGGCCTGATGGACACCATGACGGACCTCATCGTCGACGCCCTGGGCGCGCTGGTGGTGTCCGTTCTCGGCTACGTCTATCTGCGCCGCGACAGGCGCGACTCCTTCCTCGAGCGCTGGATCATCGCCTTCATCGAAGCCAATCCACGGCTGTTTCGCGACGGCTGAGGCCGTTCAGGACGGCGCGTCGGCTGCCAGTCGCGCATAACGGGAACGAGCGCGATCGCAGATCTCGCGCAGCAGCCTGGCCAAGGTTTGGGTGGCGGGGCCGGCGTTGTCGCGATCGGCAAACACCAAATACAGCTCCACCTTGCGCCTGGCGCCGGACTCCAGCGGCAACGGTCGCAGCAAGCCCTGTTCCAGCTCGGTCCGGATGTGCTCCTTCGGGATCCAGGCGAAACCCAGCCCTTGCGTGACGAAGCGGATGGAGGTGGCCAAGTTGGATACCGTCCAGCGCTCCTCGGCGCCGAGCCAGCCCGCGTCCTCCTGCCGCCGCAGGCCGGTGTCGCGCACCACGAGCTGGCGATGCATGCGCAAGTCATGCTCGGTCAGTTCGCGGCCCAGCTGATGCAGCGGATGCTTAGGGCTGGCCACCGCAACGAACTCGATGGGCAGCAGCGCCTCGCCAAGAAAGCCGGGCGGCGTCCTGGCCGTGATCACCAGATCGGCTTGTCGATTGAGCAGGATTTCCAGAGTACCGAACAGCACCGACTCGATCACCTGCACCCGCGAGCGGCCGCTGACCGGCGCGAACTCGGCCAGCGTCTCCAGCAGCAGATCAGGCGGGAAGATGGCCTCCACTGCCAGCCGCACCTCCGGCTCCCAGCCTTGCGCCAAGGTTGCGGCCAGCCGCTCCAGGCTGCGCGCCTCCTCCAGCAGCGCGCTGGCCCGCCGCAGCAGCAGGCGGCCGGCTTCGGTGAGCTCGGCCTTTCTCCCCTTCAGGGTCAACACCTCCACTGGCAACTGCTGCTGCATGCCCTTGAGAGCGTAACTGACAGCCGACTGACTCTTGTTGAGCGCCTCGGCAGCACGGGCGAAGCTGCCCTCTTCCACCACGGCTTGCAGCACTGCCCATTGCTCAAGCGTGACCCGGGGAATTCGGCTGGTCATCTGCGGCCTTCGCCTCCATTCGTCGTGAGCGGCTATGCTGACCATGGCGACATCGTACGCCAACAAGACCCTTGCAGACAGGCATCGCGCGCGAGCGCAGGAGGCAGGCATGACCTGGGAACCACGGGATTGGTCGGCGTTCGGACCGGACGAAAACCTTGAGACACTGATCGTTCCCCGCAGCAGCGATCTCGGCGACGGCTTCCAGATGCAGCGCACCCTGCCCGCGGCGCGGCGGCGTATGGTGGGACCGTTCGTTTTTCTCGACCAGATGGGCCCGGGGCTGTTCCCCCGGGGCGGCGGGCTGGACGTCAGGCCCCATCCGCACATCGGACTGGCCACCGTCACCTATCTTTTTAGCGGCGAGCTTTTGCACCGCGACAGCCTGGGCGTGGTGCAACCCATCCGACCTGGTGAGCTGAACTGGATGACGGCCGGGCGTGGCATCGTCCACTCAGAGCGCACACCACCAGAGCTGCGCAACGCCGAGTCCGAGCTGTTCGGCGCGCAGGCCTGGGTCGCCTTGCCCCAGGAGCATGAGGAGATCGCGCCCAGTTTCAGCCACCACGGTGCGGCCGAGCTGCCCGTGCTCGAAGGTGAGGGCAAGCAGGTGCGCCTGATCGCCGGCGAGCTGTACGGCGCACGATCGCCCGTCGCTGTGCTGTCGCCGCTGTTCTACGCCGACGTCGCGCTGGCCACAGGCGCCAGCCTGGTGGTCCCGACCGATTACGAGGAGCGGGCGATCTATGTGGTCGAAGGAGCGGTCGAGACCGGCGCCAGCCGCATCGAGGCCGGACGGCTGGCGGTCTTCAAACCCAGGATCCCGGTCACGCTGCAGGCCGCCTGCGCCCCGGTCCGCCTGCTGCTGGGTGGCGAGCCGTTGGACGGCCCACGCTACATCTGGTGGAACTTCGTCTCCAGCTCGCGAGAGCGCATCGAGCAAGCCAAGGAGGACTGGCGTGGCGGGCGCTTCTCCATGATTCCCGGCGAGACCGATCACATCCCATTGCCAGGCGAACGCCCGCCACCGGTTATGTACCCCTGACGACAAGACGTTGCGCAAAAAAATTGATCTATTCAAGCAAATATTGCGCGCATGACGTCGAAAAAGCAGGAGTAAGCTTGGAACATGAAAGCGGCGAACGATCAAACTCTTGCGCCTGCTTTCGCGACTGTCTCTGATCTTGCCCTCGACGAGGGAGGCTGCAGGCGAAGGCCGCTATCAGCGCCGACGCCCCGGACAGGCTGTCGGCAGCAGGCATGTGGAGGTTTGCATGAACGAGCGTGAGATTCGACAAATCCTGGTCGGCCAGCGGGCATCCGACGGTGCCGGTGTCCGCTTGACCCGGGTGCTGCACCCGCAACGGCCACTGGACCCCTTTCTGATGCTGGACGAGTTCAATTCCGACCAGGCTGACGATTACATCGCGGGTTTCCCGCCCCATCCCCACCGCGGCTTCGAGACGGTCACCTACATGATCGAAGGCAAGATGCTGCACGAAGACCACCTGGGCAACCGGGGGCTGCTGACCAGCGGCGCCGTGCAGTGGATGACCGCCGGCCGCGGCATCATTCACTCGGAGATGCCGCAGCAGGAAGAGGGCCGTATGCGCGGCTTCCAACTCTGGATCAACCTCCCGGCGGCGGAAAAAATGAAACCGCCGGCCTATCAGGACATCGCGCCGGAGCAGATCCCGGTGGTCGCGCTCGACGGCGGGCGGGTCAAGGTCATCGCTGGCCGCTTCCCGCATCAGGACCGGGTCGTCACGGGCCCCGTGCGCGGCGTCACCACCGATCCACTGTATCTCGACGTGCAGCTGGCGGCAGGCAAGCGGCTCGACGTACCCACCCCCGCCGATTACACCGCCCTGGTCTACGTCTTCGAAGGCGAGCTGATGGTCGCCGACCAGGCCGTCAGGCAAGGGCAGCTGGCGCGGCTCGGACCGGGCGCCTTTATCTGCCTGCAGGGCTCGGATGGTGCCGGCCGGGCGCTGGTGCTGGCGGCCCGCCCCATCGGCGAGCCGATCGCTCAGTACGGGCCTTTCGTGATGAACACCATGGCCGAGGTCGAGCAGGCGATACGCGACTATCAGAACGGCCGCTACACCGAATGAACCCCCTTCACCCGCTGGCCCGGTCGCGCTCAGCGTAGCGCTGGGCCAGCATGGCTCCCACCATGATCTGCACCTGGTTGTAGATAATGATGGGTAGCACGATCAGGCCGAACCCGGGGTGCGCGGCGAACATCACCTTGGCCATGGGCAGCCCGGAAGCGAGGCTTTTCTTGGAGCCGCAGAAAACCGCAGCGATCTCGTCGGCGCGGGAAAATCTAAGCCGCCGCGCCAGCCACCAGGTCAGCCCCAGCACACCCATCAGCAGCACCAGGCACAGCACCACTGCCAGCACCAACACCAGCGTCGGCACGTTCTGCCAAAGCCCGTCGGTCACCGACTGAGCGAAGGCGACGTAAATGATCAGCAGCAGCACCACCTGATCGATCCGGTCGCCCAGCACTGGATTGCGCTCCAGCGGCCCAGCTAGCCAGGGACGGCTGAGCTGTCCGGCCGCGAACGGCAGCAGCATGATCAGGAAGATATCCCGCAACGATTCGATCAGGCTGAACCCGCCCTCCCCTGCGCTGCCTATCATCAGGCTGAGCAGAACGGGCGTGAGCATCATGCCGAACACGTTAGAACCGGCGGCGCTGCAGACGGCGGCCGGCACATTGCCACGGGCGATGGAGGTATAGGCGATGGAGGACGAGACCGCTGACGGCAGGGCGGCCAGGTAAAGAAAGCCCAGCACCAGATCCGGCGGCAGCCAGAGCCGGCCGATAGGAGCCAGCGGCACCACCAGCAGCGGGAACACCACGAAGGTGATGGAGAAGATGAATAAGTGCAGCCGCCACTGGGTCAGCCCACCGATCACGGCTTCCCGTGGTAGGGCGGCACCGTGCACATAGAACAACAGGGCGACGCCGGCGGTGGTCAAGCGTCCGAACCACACCGCCGCCTCGCCTTCCACTGGCCAGAGGAAGGCCACTACCACGGCCAGCAAGATCAGGCAGGTAAACGGCGACAGGCGCAGCCGCTGCATCAGCTTGCGCCCCGCCTCCAGCAGGGTTTTCATCCAGGCAAATCCGCTAAGCATCACGAAATGGTTGCTATGGCAGGCGTCAGCAGGCGATGGGCCGCCGCAGCGGCAGTCTCCGGGTCGCCTTTCAGAATGGCTTGGTAGATCGCTTCGTGTGCCTCCTGGGTCGGCTCCGGCAGGCAAGGCTCGTCCTCGGTCCGGGCGATAGTGATCTCGATGCTGTCGAGGAAATAACGGTAAAGCGCGATCAGCGCGGCATTGTGACTGGCCTGCACGATGCTGAGATGGAACCGGGCATCGCGCTCGACGAAGGCCGCCAGCGAAGCCTCGTCGCTCCAACTGCCGCGGGCATCCAGTGCTCGCCGCATGGCGGCCAAGTCGCTTTCCGTCCGCCGCAACGCGGCTAGCCTGGCCGCTTCTACCTCCAGCGCGCGGCGCACCTCCAGCAGATCGCGCAGCGTGGCGGCGTCGATGCGCCGCAAGGCCGCGCTGGGATCGCGCTGCGAGCGCACATAGGTGCCATCGCCCTGACGGACTTCGAGCATGCCGATATGGGCCAGTGCCCGCACCGCCTCGCGCACAGTGTTGCGACCGACTCCGAGCTGGGCGGCCAGCTGATTCTCCGACGGAATGCGCTCGCCCCGCGGCCAGGCGCCGCTTTCAATCTGCGCGCGCAGCTGCTGTATCACCGCCTCCACCCGGGAGGTGTGCGGCACGTGTGACAAGGTCATGATCCACCCCCCGCCGACAAACATCCAATCATAGGATGTTTGTCGAGCGCAGCTCAACTTGCCGCCTCGTCTCAGGCGCCGGGCTCAGGCCAATGCGGAGGGCTTTTCTTGGTCAGCAGCTGGTCCAGGGTCAGTCCGTAGCTGGGCAGGAAGGTCTTGATGAAATGCTCGACCTCTGGCATGTCCAGCGTCGCCAGCCTGGCCCGGATATCCTCGGCGGCGTCGGTGAACTCCACATTGCCGGCTCTCAGCTCGGCCTCGCACTTGATGTATGCCGCCAGCACGTCGGCCGCCTTGATGAAAGCGCGGTGCAGCTCGGGAATGTCATCCTCCAACAGCAGCCGACGGTAGTCCTCGCGCAGATCGTCCGGCAGCAGTGCCAGCAGATTGCGTTCCGCGGTGCGCTCCAGCGCCTTGTAGGCCTGGGTGATTTCGGGGTTGTGGTACTTGACGGGGCTGGGGAGATCCCCGGTGATGACTTCGGTGGCGTCGTGGAACAGCGCCGCTGCGGCCACCGCATTGGCATCAACCTGCCCGCCGCATCGGCGGTTGTGGATCAGGGCCAGCGCATGGGCAATGGTGGCTACCTCCCAGGAGTGCTCCATCACATTCTCATCGATGGCGTTGCGCTTCAATCCCCAGCGGCGGATCCAGCGCAGCTTGCTGAGATAGGCAAAAAAGTGACTGACCATATGTAAACCCTTGCGTGGTTCTTCCGGGCGGGAGTTCATCATACGAAGTCGGATTGACGCAAAACCGCAACCTTGCCCGAAGCGCTGTCGCAAAAAAGCGACAAGAAAGTCGCTGCGGCCAGGGAACGGCCGACCGACTCGGCTGTCGGTAGAGACATGGAGCCTTTCAATCCGTCGACAGAGGTGAACGACATGCGAGCTCAGAATACCCCACGGCAACGACGCCCCAAGACCGCGCCCAAGCAGGTCGCTCCGGCCAACACCAAGCATCTGCAGCGAGACAAGAAAGAGGCCGCTGACCAGGCCGGCATCCATCACGTCGCCGTCCTCGGCTACAACTGACAGAGCCGACCGAACCTTCCCTGCTCCGCCGCCCGTTCCGGCGGAGCGTCTCCCTCCTGCCAGCCAAAGCGACGTAACATGGTCAATCCTGCCAACCGTCCTTTGCCTGCAGGTGTTGCGTGGAGCTCATCCCCTACGCCAGCCTTTTCCTGACCGCGCTGCTGGCCGCCACCATACTGCCCTTTTATTCAGAAGTCCTGTTCCTGGGCCTGCTTGCCGCCGGTCATGACCCGGCCTGGACCTGGCTGGCCGCGACCCTGGGCAACACGCTCGGGGCGGCGATCAACTGGGCGCTCGGCCGCCATCTGCTCCACTTCCAGGACAGGCGCTGGTTTCCCTTCAAGGGCGAAGGCCTGGCCACGGCGCAGCGCTGGTTCCAGCGCTTCGGCGTCTGGTCGCTGCTGTTTTCCTGGCTGCCGCTGGGCGGCGATGCGCTGACCTTCATCGCCGGCATCATGCGGGTGCAATTCGCCCTATTCTTCGCTCTTACCGCGCTCGGCAAGGGCGCGCGCTACGCCGTGCTGCTGGCAGCCGCGAGCCAGCTATGAGCGCGCCGCGCTCAGTGTTGCACCCGCACCCTGTAGCCAAAGGTCTGTTCGCTCTCGGGCGGGAGCTCAATGCGCCACTCCACCAGCTGAGCGGCAACCTTCTCGTAAGCATGGTCGCTGCTTTGGATCTCCCAATCCCCGGACATCCGCTCGGCGATGACCACGGTTACCGGCTGGCTCTTGCCGTTGCGCAGCTGGAAGCGCTGCTCTAGCTCCACCACCTGAGGCGCCAGGCGGCGGTAATCGACAGTGGTCTTGGCTGCCCGCACATCGAAGGCCGTACCCAGGCGCAACTTGATGGGCTGATCCTTGGCGGTATGATCCAGCCGATCCTCACCCAGGAACTGCGGTCTCCCCTGCAAATCATGGCCATAGATGCGCACCACGCCCGCCGGCAACGGCTGGCCCAGCCCCGGCTCGCTGTTGCGCAGATACAACAGCATGATGACCGGGATGGCTTCCTCTTGGGCACTGTTACGCAGAGCATTGCCCTCGATGCGGTACTCGCGCTCGACGGGCACGCTGCGCGGGACGAGCAGCGGCAGCTGGCGGCGTTGCTGCGGCAACAGGTCCAGTGGCTCCGGCAGCTCGTACAAGTGGTAGTCGTCGAGCGGCTGACTGGCCATGTCCGCCGGGGCGGCTTCCGCCGTGCGCGCCATGGCGACGAACGGCTGGACGTCGTTGCTACGGTTGGGCTCGCCCGCCAGCAACTGGACGCGGGCATTGAGGAAGCTGGCTTGAGTGTTGTTTTCCACCGTTACCCAGCCGCTCAGGGAAAGCGAGGATTCGTTCTCCAGCAGGCCAACGTAATCCGCCTGCCAGCGCAGGCCGCGGCTGAGATAAGCCAGCTGCAGCGATTGCGGCCCGCGTACCTGATTGTCGAGTTCGAGGATGAGCTTGTCCTGTCCCTGCAGGGACGCGGGCAAATCCGTCAGTGCCAGCCGCCACGGCGCGCCGGGACCGCCGAACTCCACCCGGTCCTGGAAACGGACGATGGGAACGTCGCCCTGCGCGCCGATCAGCACGCCGGTCTCCTCCACCGGTGCGCCCGATGCCGAGCTCTGATGCAGGACGCGCACCTCTCGACCGATGCTTTGCCGCAGCAGGCTCTCGGGCGTCAGTGTCGCGCGGCCGTACTCGATGCCGCTTAGCACCACCCCTTGGCTGCCGACGAACAGGCTTTCGCTGACGATTTGGTCGCTGACGTCGAGCACGTGGAGACGCTGCCGCCCCAGCGGCAGATCGATCGTGCGCTCGTCCCGCACCAACGCGAAGCCTTGCTGGTAAATCGTCAAGGACAGGTCGGCCTGATCGTTGCGGTCGGCTGTCGCTTCCGCCGCAGCCGTCGCGGCCGTCAACGCGGCGGCTAAGCCAAGTAGCGATTTCCCAAGAAAGCTTTGGCGCATCCCTTTCACTCCTGAACTTGGAGCCGATACCAAGCCACAGCCGCCGCCGCAGCGTCAAGAGCAGCGCAGCCGCTTACGGGGAGGGCGTTCGAGCCAGGCCGCCGAGCTGGCTGGCGACCAGGGCAAAAACCGGTGCGCCGGCGAGCAAATACCAGTAAAAGGTGACGAAGCGCCACAACAGCAAGGCAGCTGCCGTGGTGCCTGCATCCAGGTGCGGAGCCAGCAGCGCGCTGAAGCCGAGCTCCACCCCGCCACCGCCGCCGGGCAGGAAGGTCGCCTGCCCCACGAACAGCAGCAGCCCCTGCATGGCGAACAAATAGCCCCAGGACAGCGACTTGCCGAGAGCAAGCAGTACCAGCGGCAAGACGCTGTAGCGTAGCAGCCAATGCAACAGGCAATAGAAATACAGCAGCCCCAGCCGGGCGGCCCCCATGCCGGCCAGCAGGCGGGCGCTGCGGCGGAACCGTAGCAGACCGCGCAGGAGGCGAAAGCGAACCCCTTGCAGCCAGCCCCAGCGGCACAGGGTCAAGGCACAGGCGCCGGCCAGGGCACGGCCGTTGCTCAGCAGGAAGAACAGCGCTGCCGAGCCCAGCACCGCAAGGACCGACATTAGTCCCAGCAGTCGCAGCGGGCTGGCCATGTTCCCGTCGGCGACGACGAGCACAGCGACCACGGGCAAGGCGGTGCCGAAGAAGATCAGATCGACGGCGCTATCCACCGCCACGACCGCCGCGCCGCTGCTGACCGGCAGCCCATGGCGCGACAGCAACAGCACGTAGGTGGCCGGGCAGCCGGCGCCAGCCGGCGTCGCCACGCCGGCGAACTCGCTAGCCACGACGATGGCGAACGCATCGCGCCGCGCCAGCCGTCGTCCAAGCGCACCTGCCAGCAGCCGGATGCGGGCGGCGTTGCACAGCCAGGCCAGCACGATCATGCCCAGCAGCAGCAGGATCTCCCGCACCGGCACCGCTCGCAGTACCTCGAGGCTGACCAGGCCGCCGTGCAGCAGCGGTACCGCCAGGCTGAGCACCAGGCTGGCGGAGACCAGAAGCGGCCAGGAGCGCTTCATGGCCACCCCGTAGCCCCGACTACGGCGGGCCAGGGTATCTGGCTGCTGGGCAGAAGCGTGGAACGGCGCTCAGGACAGCGCATCCTGGGCCCTCAGCGCGCTCGGCGTGCCGGAGATACCGGTCAGGTCCTGGTAGAGCGCCAGTAGCCGATCGAAGGTCACGTTCCAATCGTAGCGGCTTTCGGCGCGGTGGCGGGCGTTGCGTCCCAGCTGCTCGATGCCGCGCTCGAAGACGCTTTCGACGGCTTCGATGAGGGCAGACACAGTCGGCGCCGCAGCCAGTTGACCGACACTCTCATCCACCAGCTCCGGGACCGAGCCGGCGGCCACTGCGACCACCGGCCGACCGCAGGCCATGGCCTCGGCCAGAACCAGGCCGAAGGTTTCCGTCACCCCAGCATGCACGAACAGGTCGGCGCTGGCAAGATAGCGCGCCAGAAACTCCGGCCGCTCCTGGTACGGCAGCAGGCTGACGTTGGCCTCCAGCTGCCGGCGCCGGCTACCGCCGATCAGCAGCAGCCGATAGCCAGGCCCAAGCCGGCGTGCAACCTTGACCAGCATCTGCACGTTCTTCTCCCGGACCAGGCGTCCGGCGTAGACCAGCAGCCGCGTCTGCGGCCCGGCCCCCAACTCGGAGCGCAGCGCTTCGTCACGACGGGACGGATGGAACAGCCGGGTGTCCACGCCCAGCGGCTGCAGCACGGTGCGTCGTATCCCGAATGCCTCCAGCCGCTCCTGGACGTAACGGCTGGGCGCAGCCACCGCGTCGAACTCGCCATAAAGCGAACGCAGGTAGCACTGCACCACCGGCACCGACCAGGAACCGAAATGCAGCTGGGCCAAGCGCTCGATGTCGGAATGGTGGAAGGCGAGGGCCGGCACGCCCAGCGTCTGGGCCGCTCTGGCCGCGCCCCAGGCCGGCACGTAGGGATCACCGGCCTCGATGAGGTCGGGTTGAAGCTCGACCAGCTGCCGGTACCACGGCCCGGTGCGCAGCGGGAACCGATAGCCGCCACTGAAAGGCAGCGGCAGCGCGGCGATGGTGGCGACGCCGCTTGCCGCGGGGCGACTGCGCGCGTCGGGGATCAGTAAGGTATGCTGCAGCCCAGCGCGGCCGGACAGCCACTCCCGCTTCGCCATCAAATAGCGCTTCACGCCCCCGCTGCAGTGGGCAAAGAACATGGTTGCGTCGACGAGATGCATTCCGACTTCCTTGTCGGCGCAGTCCTGCGGAGGGACCGCGCCTTCTCCTTCGAGCCATCGCTTGATGTAAAGGCCTGGCCGCGTCGCCGCAAGACGGTGGCCAAGGATCCTGGGGAGATTCCATATGGCAGCTGCGGAAAACCGCCCATATACCTGGGCTAGGCACGACGGCACGGGACCACGCCCGCAGCAGGGCCGGTCGGCAACACCAAGAAGCACCAGGAGCGGACCTTATGCCGCGCAGGCAGAACAGCACGACGGATTTTCCATTCCGCAGCGGCAGATTCTTCTACGTCAACGGCGAATGGTATTTCGCATCGCGTGAATCGAGCGGCCACGGCCCATACATAGATCGCGCGGCGGCAGAGGCGGCCTGCCGCCGCTATGTGGAAGCCAAGCAGCGGGCCAACCGGCTGAGGCGATCGAGCTGATGATGGACTAACGCCGCCCTCAAAAGCGACGGGTGGTAGCGTATGACGACATTCGCATTGGTGATGCTTTTTGCCTTGCCTCCAGCGGCGCTGTTCGCCTGGTGGTGCGTCCATCGCTACTGGCCCCGCGCCCCCCGCGTGACCTTGCATGCCCGCGACATGCTGCGCCGCGACGCCCAGGCCATGTATCTGCGCCTGCGGGCCGCCCTGCCGCAGTACCTGATCTTCGCCCGCGCCAGCCTGGATGCGTTCGTCGAGGCCCGTGGCGCCGACAAGGCCGCCACTGCCGCCAAGCAGGCGGAGTTGGCGCGTCAGACAGCCGATTTCCTCATTTGTAGCAGCGACTTCCGCGTGGTTGCTGCAGTGGAGCTTGAAGGCGTGGTCGGCGCCCGCGAGCACGGCCGGGAAAGCGCTGCGCTGTTGCGGGCAGCCAATATCCCGGTGCTGCGCTGGAACAGCGCCAGCCTGCCCACCGTGCGCGACATTCAGGAAGCCATCGCCGAGCTAGAGACCCAGCGCTTGTTGCGCATCGGCATGGAAAACCGCCTGCTGACAGAGCCGCGGGGGAGCAACCTCCAGGGAGCAGGCACCAACCGCAGCAGCAAGCATTGCGCCGCTGCCGGCGCAGGAGTGTTCGGCGCTAGCGGTGGCCAGCCCGCCATTGGGCGACATGGTCGGGGTTGTTGATGTCCCATTCGTGCAGCCGATAGGCCTCGGTCGTGGTTTCGGTCAGCACCCAGCCAATGAAGCTGGCGACCTCGGCCGGCGAGCGCAGCTGCCCTTCCCGATGCAGCTGGCGGAAGCGCTCCACCGCGGGGAAATCATCCTCGCTTTGTGCGCGGATCAGCTCCTGCATGGGCGTATCGACCACCCCCGGGCGTACGCTGCCAGCGGCAATGTCGCCATGCTCTGCATTCAGCATCTGGTACAGCATGTAAAGCGCCGCCTTGGACACGCAGTAAGCCCCCCAACCTGCCAGCGCATTGTGGGCCGCGCCTGAGGAGATGTGCAGCACCCGCCCGCCGACCAGCCGCGGCAACAGCGCCTGGGTCAGAAACAACGGCGCTTCCACGTTGATTTGCATGGCCTGGCGCCAGTCCTCCAGCCCGATCCGCGCCAGCGGTCCGACCGGGGTCAGCACGGCGGCGTTGTGCACCAGGAAAGCGACCCGGCGCTCGCCGACGGCGGCCACGATTTGCTCGCGCCCGGCCGGGTTAGCGACGTCGGCGACCACCGTTTCGCAGCGATCGTCGAGCAGCGCCGCGGTCTCCTGCAAGGGTTGCGCGCGCCGGCCCACGACCATCACCGGATGGCCACGCTGGCCAATCTCCACGGCGATCGCCCGTCCCAGGCCCGTGCCGCCACCGGTCACGATTGCCAGATGCTTCATCCCATCCCTCCTCGCAGTCATTACAGCGACAGCAAGCCGCCCCGTTCAGCCTGCTCCAGCCGCTGCAGCGGATCCTGCCGGTAGAAAGCACGCAACTGAGCATAGACATCAGGATAAGTTCCGGCCACAAGTTGCGGCAACTCAAAGAAATATTCAGAAATCACAGCGAAAAACTCGGCCGGATCCTCGGCCGCATAAGGGTCGACCTCGGTCTCCTCGCCGGCATCCAGCCTGCGGTTCATGTCCGCGTAGGCGGCACTGAATGCCTGGCTCCAGTCTTGCAGGCGCATGTCCCGATGCAGCGGCGGCAGGCCGTTCGGTGGTCCATTCAGCATGTCGAGTTTGTGCGCCAGCTCGTGGATGACCACATTGAAGCCGTCCAGCCGGCCCGACGCCTCCACTTCTTCCCAGGAGAGCAGCACCGGCCCACGCTCCCAGGCCTCGCCGACCAGCTCTTCGGTGTACTCATGCACCACTTCCGCCTCATCGACATGGTGGCGGCGCGCGAGAAAGCCAGACGGGTAGACGATGACGCTGTACCAGTTGCGGTACCAGTCCAGGCCGAGGTTGAGTACCGGCAGCGCCGCCAGGCAGGCAATGCGCAACCGCATGGCCTGATCCAGTTCCAGTCCCGCCACCGGCTCCAGGGTCTTGTCATGCAGGAACAGCAGCGCCAGCGCTTGCAGGCGCCGCTCCTCCTCGGCCGCAAGGCCCGCCAGCAACGGCAAGTCGGCCACAACCTCCTGCCAGAGCCGCGCGTCCAGCCGAGTCCGCGCCAGGATGCGCCGATGCCGCCAGTCTCGCAGCCAAGCCAGCATGACGCCGTCAGTGCTCCCGGGTGACGTGAAACTCGATCTCGGGCCAGCGTTCCATGGTCAGCTGCAGGTTGACCCGCGACGGCGCGAGATAGATCAGGCTGCCAGACGCGTCCACGGCCAGATATTCCGACATGCGGTTGCGGAATTCTTCTAGCTTCTTGGGATCCTTGGAGCTCACCCAGCGGGCAGTGGTGATGTTGACCGGCTCGAAGACGCAGTCCACGTTGTACTCATGCTTCAGCCGGAAGGCGACCACGTCGAACTGCAGCACACCGACCGCGCCGATGATGAGATCGTTGTTGTTGAGCGGGCGCATCAGCTGCGACGCCCCTTCCTCGCAAAGCTGCTCGATGCCTTTCTGCAAGGCCTTCATTCGCATGGGATCGCGCAACACGGCGCGGCGGAACAGCTCGGGGGCGAAGTTGGGGATGCCGCTGAACTTGAGGTCCTCGCCCTGGGTGAAGGTGTCGCCGATCTGGATGGTGCCGTGGTTGTGCAAACCGATGATGTCGCCCGGATAGGCTTCTTCGATGTGCTCGCGTTCGCTGGCCATGAAAGTGATCGCCTGCGACACCCGCACCTCCTTGCCGCTGCGCGGCTGAAACAGCTTCATGCCCTTGCTGTACTTGCCCGAGCAGACCCGCAGGAAAGCGATGCGGTCACGGTGCTGCGGGTCCATGTTGGCCTGGATCTTGAACACGAAGCCGGTGAAGGCTTCTTCATCCGGTCGCACCACCCGCACCGTGGCATCGCGCGGCTGCGGCGGCGGTGCGTACCTGATGAAGGTATCCAACAGCTCCTTGACGCCAAAGTTGTTGATGGCCGAGCCGAAGAACACCGGCGGCAGCTCGCCGCGCAGGTAGGCTGCGACGTCGAATTGGTTGCTGGCCCCGCGCACTAATTCCACTTCCTCGCGGAACTCCTCGATCTGGCTGCCGAACAGCTCGTCCAAGCGGGGATTGTCCAGCCCCTGGATCACTTCGCCGCTGCTCACCCGTTCGCCGGCGGAGGGACTGAACAAATGGATGCAGTCGTCGTAGAGATGGAAGACCCCGCGGAAGCGCTTGCCCATGCCGATGGGCCAAGTGACCGGTGCGCAACGGATCTTGAGCACCTCCTCGACCTCGTCCAACAGCTCCATGGGGTCGCGGCCCTCGCGGTCGAGCTTGTTGATGAAAGTCATGATGGGCGTGGAACGCATGCGGCAGACTTCCATCAGTTTGATGGTGCGCTCCTCGACCCCTTTGCCGCTGTCGATCACCATCAGCGCCGAGTCCACCGCGGTCAGCGTCCGGTAGGTATCCTCGGAGAAGTCCTCGTGACCGGGGGTATCGAGCAGGTTAACGATGCAGCCGCCGTAGGGGAACTGCATCACCGACGAGGTCACCGAGATGCCGCGCTGCTTCTCCAGCTCCATCCAGTCGGAGCTGGCGTAGGCCTTGGCCTTGCGCGCCTTGACCGTGCCCGCCATTTGGATAGCGCCACCGAAAAGGAGCAATTTCTCGGTCAGCGTGGTCTTGCCGGCGTCCGGATGCGATATGATCGCGAAAGTGCGCCGCCGCTCGATTTCTTTTTTCAGTGCAGCCATATGTAACGAGGCAATTCCTTGGTAAATCGCGCGATTATACAGAAGGCCGGCTCGCAGCAGCCAGCCGAGGGCCGCGGTCGGTCCGCAGACGCTCCCCACCCCTTCTGGGAGCGCAAGACGCTGCAAGAGATGAGCGAGGAAGAATGGGAGTCGCTTTGCGACGGCTGCGGCAACTGCTGCCTACACAAGCTGCGCAATCCCGACACCGGCGAGCTGTTCCAGACCAATGTCTCCTGCCATCTGCTCGATCCCTATACGGGCCGCTGCCGCTCCTACCCCAACCGGCAGGACCTGGTGCCCGATTGCGTGTCTTTGAGCGCGAACAGCATCCCCTATTACGACTGGCTGCCGGAGACCTGCGCCTATCGGCTGCTGGCAGAGGGCAAGCCGTTGCCCTGGTGGCATCCGCTGGTCTCGGGCGATCCCGAGAGCGTGCACAAGGCCGGGATCTCGGTGCGCGGCCGCATCGTCTCGGAAAGCGACATCGGCGACGCGCCGCTTGAGGATTACATCATCGACGATGACTAGCATGCATTCCCGCTCTCGACCAGGCATAGCGTCTGCGGGTCGAAGGAACGCAGGTAGTCAGAAATGCGCTGCGGCTTGCCGTTTTCGTAATAGCTGATCGCCTCGATCCACAATGCCGGCGGCAGGTCGGCGTTGCGCTGCAACCAATCGGCGACCCGCTGCGGTCCGGCGTTGTAGGCCGCAGCAGCCAGCACCAGGCTGCCGCCGTAGCGATCCAGCATCGCCCGCAAATAGGCGCTGCCCAGCTTGAGGTTGGTATCAACATCGAGCAGGCTGCCCCGTGACGGCAGCTCCACCTGCAGCCGGCGGGCCACTTGCCGCCCGGTCTGCGGCATCACCTGCATCAACCCCAGTGCCCCCACCCGCGACCTAGCATCCGGCTGAAACGCGCTTTCCTTGCGTACCACGGCGTATGTAATGTGCGGCTCCAGGCTGTGCATGCGGCTGTAGCGCTCAATCTGGTCGCGGTATGGGGTCGGGAAACGCAGCTCCAGGTCGTCGCTCAGCCCAGCCTGGTTGGCGGTCGCCACGGCACGCTCGTACCAACCCCAGCGCAGCGCCAGGATGGCAGCCTGAGCCTGCTGGGCCTGATCCATCCGCCGCAGCGCGGCCTGCCACTCGCGTCGCGCTTCCGGGAGCAGGCCGAGCCTGTACAGCTCGCCGGCGCGGACAATGCCGGGCATGGTCTTGACCTGGGCCATCACGTCGGCAGCCAGCGTGGTGGCGGCATGGTTCAGGCTGTACGGCAGCGACACCCGGTCGGCGGCGAGAAAGCCGTAGTAATGCCTTTCCAGGGCCAGCAGGGTGAACTCGGTCTGCGCCGCCCCGGGCTCGCCCACTGCCTCCAGCGCATGCGCCCGCCAGTAGCGCCACTGGCTGCGACGGCGCTCGGCCGGTGGCAACGCCGCGATCGCCCGCAGCAGCCGCGGCCAGTTCTGGTTGCGCAGCGCCATGCGCGCCATCCAGACGCGCACGTGGTCGTCGACCAGGCCAGGCGGAAGCGCATCCAGCCAAGCCAGGGTCCGCGGGTCCTGGCTGTAAGCCGCCTGCAGCGCGACATGGCGTTGCAACCGCCCCAGCTGGACTGTGCCGAATGGCAGCTGCTCCCGGTAGCGCTCCAGATGGTCCATGGCGGCGGCCGCATCGTTACTAGCGAGGCGGCGCAGGGCATGGGCCAGGACCTTGCCGGCAAAAGGGTGATCGAGCGCAAAGCCCGGCCGCTCCAGGACATCCCGCGGCTGGCGATGGGCAGCTAGCCAGCGTTCCAGCCATTCCTGCCGGGCCGGATCCAGCTGCTTGCGAAAATGCGCCGCCAGGCTGGCGTGGCCGTTCTCGAGCAGCAGGGTCACTCGCTCCCAGATCTGATCGGCGCTGATGACGTCACGCCGGTACAGCTGCTCGAACACCGGATCGCAAGCCGCCGGCTGGGACCGTCCCACCAGCCACAGCGCCAGCGCCTCGTCCAGCCAGGTTTGATCGATCGCGCCGCGCGCCAGCCTGGCCTGCAGGTGATGGCAGCGCAGCTCGGCATCGGCGACTGGCTGGTAAAAGCGCTCGAACTCCCGCCAGCGCCGCTGCTTGGCCAGCTGCCGCAGATAGGCGAAGCGCAGCTGCTCGGTTACCGGCAAGTCGGCATGCGCGGCGAGGAAGGCCGCCACGTGCTCCGGCGAGCTGGCGGCCAGGTTGCGCTGCAGGGAAAAATATTCGAGGTAGGGCGCCAGCACGTAGCCCCGCAACGCGGCCGTCTCGGCTTGCACATCGACCGCTTCTCCCCGCAAGATTCGCTGCTGTGCGCTCAGAAAGCGCTGCCGCTGCGACTCGATCTCGGCCGCAGCGCCGGACGGCAGCGGCGCCAAGACCAACAACAGGAGGAGCACCACCAGCTTTTGCATGATCGACGGCATAAGCAGCGAATGGTCGGCGCCATGATGGCGGCATTCGGGACGTTTGGATTCCTTAGCCAGTCTATCTGGTGGCGTTCCAGCGAAACCGGAATGGCTCGACAATCCGAGCCGCAGCCCGGAAATCGACGAATCGGCGTGACCCGCGGGCCGCGGTGCATTACTATTCGCGCTTGCCGGGATCAGCAACGCAACGCTGTGGCAATCCTTATCCCGCAAAATGGAACGATGCCGACGCTAGGACCGTTGGCGTCTTTTTAGGTACAGGAATGATTTATAAATCCAGCTACAACCGGGAAGAGATACTCGAATGCGGCTTCGGCCGCCTGTTTGGGCCTGGCAAACCGCAACTGCCAACGCCGCCCATGCTGATGTTCGACCGCATCACCCACATATCCAGGGACGGCGGTGCGTACGAGCGCGGCCAGATCATCGCCGAACTCGACATCAGGCCCGATCTGTGGTTCTTCGAATGCCATTTTCCAGGAGATCCGGTCATGCCTGGCTGCCTCGGCCTGGACGCCATGTGGCAGCTGCTCGGCTTCTTCCTGGCTTGGACCGACCACTCCGGCAAGGGGCGCGCGCTCGGCTGCGGCGAAGTCAAGTTTTTCGGCCAGGTCCTGCCGGATGCCAAGCTCGTCACCTACACGCTGGACATCAAGCGCCTCATCAACCGCAGGCTAGTCATGGGTATCGCCGACGGCTCTTTGGCAGTCGACGGCACCACCATTTATAAGGCAACAGACCTCAAAGTTGGGCTGTTCAAGGATCCGGCTACGCTGGCTGCCGGCTCGTAAATGCGCATCAAGGCGGGTTCTGGCGCCGCTTCGCCGCCGCCACTGCCGCGAAGGGAACTGACCTTAGGAGTGAATCGTGCGACGAGCAGTCATTACAGGCATCGGCATCGTTTCCTGCATCGGCAACGATGCCGCGACGGTCACCGACTCGCTGAAGCAGGGACGCTCGGGAATCCGCTACAAGCCGGATTATGCTGAGCGAGGACTGCGCAGCCAGGTCGCCGGCGTCATCGACATCGACCTCGACGAACTGGTGCCGCGCAAGGCGCGCCGCTTCATGGGCGACTCGGCCGCCTACGCCTACGTCGCCATGGACCAGGCCATTCGCGACGCCGGCCTGACCGAAGACATGGTGTCCAACCCCCGCACCGGCCTCGTGGCCGGCTCTGGCGGCGGCTCTACCGAACATCTGGTCATTGCCGCCGATACCCTGCGCGAGCGCGGCATCCGGCGCGTAGGACCCTATGGCGTCCCCAAGACCATGGCCAGCACCGTCTCGGCCTGCCTGGCGACGCCATTCCAGATCAAGGGCGTGAACTACTCGATCACCTCTGCCTGCGCCACCAGCGCTCACTGCATCGGCCATGCCCTGGAGCTGATCCAGCTCGGCAAGCAGGACATCGTGTTTGCCGGCGGCGGCGAGGAAGAGAACTGGACCATGGCCATGTGCTTCGCCGCCATGGGCGCCCTCTCCTCCAGGTACAACGACACGCCTGAGAAAGCCTCCCGTCCCTATGACGCCGACCGCGACGGCTTCGTCATCGCCGGCGGAGCCGGCATCGTGGTGGTGGAGGAGCTGGAGCACGCCAAGGCGCGCGGCGCCAAGATCTATGCCGAGATCGTCGGCTACGGCGCCACCTCCGACGGCTTTGACATGGTCGCGCCT
This sequence comes from Lysobacteraceae bacterium, assembly GCA_012523465.1. Taxonomy (GTDB): domain Bacteria; phylum Pseudomonadota; class Gammaproteobacteria; order Nitrococcales; family AK92; genus JAAYIK01. The sequence continues at coordinate 204,866 of JAAYIK010000013.1, forward strand.
TCCGGCGAGGGCGCCGTGCGCTGCATGCGCATGGCTCTGGAGGGCGTCGAGGGTTCCATCGACTACATCAACACCCACGGCACCAGCACCCCAGTGGGTGACATCAGCGAGCTCAAGGCTATCCGCGAAGTCTTCGGCGACCGCATGCCGCCCGTCAGCTCGACCAAGTCGTTGACCGGCCACTCGCTGGGCGCCACCGGCGTGCAGGAGGCGATTTACTGCCTGCTGATGCTGCAGGAGGACTTCATCGTCGCTTCCGCCAACGTGGAAAACCTCGATCCGGAAGCCGAAGGCATGCCCATCGTCACCCAGCGCGTCGACAACGCCGGCCTGCGCACGGTGATGACCAACAGCTTCGGCTTTGGCGGCACCAACGCAACGCTGGTGCTGCGCCGCTACGAAGACTGACCGCCGCCTTGCGGTCGCCGCAAGCGCAAGGCCGCAGCCCAAGGGCTGCGGCCTTCTCGTTTCAGCCCCTCAGCACGCCCACACTATAGAGCAGCACCAAAACGACCAGCACCGGCGAGACAAAGCGCAGCACGAAGTACCAGAGCCCGAAGTAGCTGCCGAGCCGCACCTCCTCCGCAACCGCGGCCCGCTTCATCCGCCAGCCGACGAACAGCGCCACACCCAGCCCGCCTAGCGGCAGCATGATGTTGCTGGTCACGCCGTCCAGCAGATCGAAGAAGGTCTTGCCACTCAACGCATCGATGAAGCCAAGCGGGTGGAAACCGCTCATCAGGTTGAATGACAGCGCACTGAAAATCCCGAGGATCCAGGCGATGACCGCCAGAATTCCGGCCGCCTGCAATCGGCTTAACCCGCGCCGGGCCATCAGATAGGCGGTGGCCGGCTCCAGCAGCGAGATCGCCGAGGTCAGCGCGGCGAACACCACCAGTAGGAAGAACAGGAAACCGAAGAAGCTGCCGGCGACCATCTGGCCGAAGACATACGGCAGCGTCTGGAACAACAAACCGGGGCCAGCTTGCGGCTCCAGGCCGATGGAGAAGACAATGGGGAAGATCATCAGCCCTGCCAGCAGAGCGACGATGGTGTCCGTAGTGATGACCACCACCGTGTTGCGACCGATGGACTCTTGGGGAGAGAGATAAGAGCCGTAGGCCATCACTGCTCCCATCCCCAGGCTAAGACTGAAGAAAGCCTGGCCCAGTGCCATGAGCACCGACTCCGGACCGAGCTGGCTGAAATCCGGCCTAAACAGGAACGTAAAGCCCTCGGCAAAGGCACCGATCCAGGCGCCGTAGCCGACCAGAACCAGGATCAGCAGGAACAGCAGCGGCATCATCCAGCCCACCGCCCACTCGATGCCGCCGCGCACGCCGCGGGCGACGATGAGGAAGCAAATCAGCATGAACAGGGTGTGCCAGAAAATCTGCAGCCCCGGGCTGTCCAACAGGCTGCCGAACTGGGCCTGAGCTTCCTCCGCCCCCAACCCTGAAAGCGCGCCGGTCAGGCCCCTCAGCGTATAGTCCAGTGCCCAGCCGGCGATCACACTGTAGAAGGAAAGGATCAAAAACCCAGCCAGAACGCCCATGCCGCCGATCAGGCGCCAGACAGGGCTTACACCGCTCTCCTCCGCCGCCGCCCGCATCGCGGCCACCGGATTGCTCTGCCCGCGGCGTCCGACCAGGATCTCAGCAATCATAATGGGCACGCCGATGGCGAGTATGCAGAGCAGGTAAACCAGAACGAAGGCTCCACCTCCATTAGCCCCGGCCATGTAGGGAAATTTCCAGATGTTCCCCAGGCCTATGGCGGAGCCGGCCACCGCCAGCACGAAGCCGCGGCTGCCGCTCCACTGCTCTCGGGTCTGTTGCACCATTGTTGTTGTTCTCCGCTTGGGGGGTTCCTAGGAGGCACCGGGCAAGACGGCCTGCCGGTGCCGAACAGTGCTGCCTGAATTGTGGCAATCGGGCCGCACGGCGGCAACTCGCCGCCCGCCCCGAGGTCTGCCCACCGTCGCCCCTGCCCTGTTGGCAGGCCGCAGGCGCTGTCGGCTTCAGCGCCAGGGACTTCGCCAAGCTCCGGTCGGCACCACCTCCACCTGGTGGAGCATGGTCATGCCTTGCTATATGCGCATCGACTACCTGGCCGAGGGAATCGCCCGCGGTGCCGGCGCCAACGGCGGCAAAACCCGATCTTGAACACCGTCACCATCTCGGACGGCGTCGCCGACGAGCCGGGGACGATGAAATGCTCGCTGGCATCCGGGGGATGATCACCGGTTCGGCGGAATCCAGCGCCGGCTGTCAAGGATTCGACGGCCTGCTCGCCATCGGCGCAACGACAGGAACAGGCCCGGCTGCCAGGCAGCCGCCGCCATGCTATCGATGCGGCGTGCTGGCAAAGTACGCTCGCAGTGTCGGTTCAGCTGCTGAGGGTGCGGTCGCCGACCGCTTCGCCCTCTTGACAGCGCTAGGTCGCAGATCAGCCTCGCTCCCGCGTGCTGCGGCGGTTCCAGCCGGCGATGGCGTCCTCCCGCTTTTCCTTCTCCGGACCACGGGCCTCGCAGCGAGTGCAGTACACCACGTAGAAAGGCTCATAGCCGGGCTGGCCGGGGTCGCGATAGATGTCGGCAACGCCGCCGCAGAATGGGCACAAATGCAAATCCCGAACCGTGCTTGCTTTGGATGGCATTGAAGGGCTATTCCTGTTCGTAATCGATCGCGATGATTTCGAGGACTTCCACGCCATTCGCGGTCTCCAGCCGCACCTCGTCGTCCAGGCTGCGTCCCAGCAGGGCACGGGCGACAGGCGCCAGGAAGGAGACCCGGCCTTCGGCGGCATTGGCTTCGTCGACGCCGACGATGCGATAGCGCCGCTCCTCGCCCGCTTCGGTCGACACCGTGACCGTCGCGCCGAAGCGCACCACCTCGGGATCCTGGCCGGCAGGGTCCACTACTACGGCGCTGGCCAGCCTGGCGTCCAGCTCGGCGAGCTGCTGGGCCAGAACCGCGTGGCGCCGGCGCCGCTCGCCCTCGTCCGCCAGCTCGTCCAAGGCATCGCGCTGGCGAGCCAGCCGCTCTCGCTCTTCCTGCAGCAACCGCAAGCCGCGCGGCGTCACGTAATTGGGCGTGCCGGGGGGCAACGGCGGGCGGGCCGGCACCACCAGAGGCACATCCTGGGCGTCGTCCTCTTTCACGAATGCCTTGCTCATGACGCTACTGTAGCGCAAAAGCGCCAGGCAATCAGGCCGCCAGCAGCTGGCGCAGCGCGCCGAACGCCGTGCTCCAGATCTGCAGCAGCCGCGTTTGCAGCACTGGCAGCACGAAAAACAGCACCGTCAGAAAGCCCAGCATGATGGTGACCGGGAAGCCGACTGAGAAAAGGTTCATCTGCGGCGCGGCCCGGGTCATCACGCCCATGGCCAGCTGCACCACCAGCAGCACCACCACTGCCGGCAGCGCGATCAGCACCCCGCCGGCGAACATCTGGGTGCCGAAGGCAGCCACGGCCATGAAGTCGGCCTGCTGTAGGCCGAAGCCGGCCACCGGCATGGTCTCGAAGCTGGTCGCCAGCAGCTCGATCAGCATGTGATGGCCACCAATGCCAAGAAACAGCAGCGTCGCCAGGATCAGCAGGAACTGCGACAGCATGGGCACGCTGGCGCCACTTTGCGGGTCCACCATGGTGGCGAAGCCCAGGCCCATGGTCAGGCCGATGCCCTCACCGGCAATGACCACGGCCTGAAAGGCTGCCGCCAGCACCAGCCCGGTCAGCATCCCGATCAAGGCTTCCTGAACCGCCACCAACAGCGCTGTCGGCGAGAGCAAGTCCATGGCCGGCGGAGGCGGCACCGCCGGCAGCACGGCCACGGTGAGCGCCAGGCTGAGCAGCACCCGTACCCGGATCGGCACCTGCACGTTGCTGAACAGCGGCGCCGTCAGCAGCATGGCAGTGATGCGTATCCAGGGCCAGCCGAAATGGGCGACCAACTGGCCGATCTCGGCGCTACTGAAATGCATGCCGGCTTCCCGACCCACCTCACGGCCCGTAGCTGACCAGCTCCGGTATCGCCGTCAGCAGGCCGCGGGTGAAGTCCAGCAGCACGGTTAGCATCCAGGGAGCGGCGATGAAGAGCGTCAGCGCTAGCACGGCCAGTTTTGGCACGAAGCTCAAGGTCTGCTCGTTGATCTGGGTGGCGGCCTGGAACATCCCGATGAGCAGGCCGACGCCGAGGGCGCTGAGCAGGACCGGTGCCGCCAGCAGAACGATGATCCACAGCGCCTGACGCCCCAGCTCGACCACGATGTCAGGACTCATGCCTACCTCCCGGTTACGACTGCGCCTGAGCTGCCGGCGGCAGCCCTCTCAGGCGGTGAAGCTCGATGCCAACGACCCGATAATCAGCGACCAGCCGTCCACTAGCACGAACAGCATGATCTTGAACGGCAGCGAAATGATCATGGGCGAGAGCATAATCATGCCCATAGACATCAGGGTGCTGGCCACCACCAGGTCGATGACCAAAAACGGCAGAAAGATGATGAAGCCAATCTGGAAAGCCGTCTTCAGCTCGCTGGTCAGAAAGGCCGGAATGATGATGCTCAGCGGCAAATCTTCCGGCCCCTCCACCGGCTCCGCCCTGGCGATGCGCAGGAACAGGGCAATGTCCTCCTCCCGCGTCTGCGCCAGCATGAAGCTCCGCAGCGGCACGCTGGCCTGGCGCAGCGCCTGCTCCGAGGTGATCTCTTCCGCCAGATATGGCTGCAACGCCTGCTCGTTGATGGCATTGAAGACCGGCGCCATGACGAACAGGGTCAGGAACAGCGCCAGCCCGATCAGCACCTGGTTGGATGGGGCCGCCGCCGTGCCGAGCGCGGTACGCAACAGGCGCAGCACGATGATGATGCGTGTGAAGGCCGTCATGGTGAGCAGCAGCGCCGGCAGCAGCGTCAGCAGCGTCATGACGACCAGGATCTGGAACGTCACGCTGTAGGTTTCGCCCTCGGGGCCGGCTTGCACCGTCAGCGCCTCGATGGCGGGCAGCTGCGCTAGCGCCGTGCCGGGCAGGAGCAGCCCGCAGGCGAGGCATGGCAAAAGGCGAAAACGAAACATTCTGGGCATGTTGCTCACCGCGTCGGCGACCAGCTCAACGCTTGCCTTCCGACTGCTGCATGACCCGGCGCAGCCGCTCGGCGAAGGAATTGCCCCCGGGCGCCGGACGGGTGCCGCTGCCGATGCCGTCCTCGGCCAGCGGCTCCTCCAGCACATGCAAGGTCTGTACCCGTCCCGGCGCAACCCCGATCAAGAGCTGCTTGTCGCCGACCTGGATCAGCACCACCCGCTCGCGCTGGCCCACCGCCAGCCCGCCCAGCACGCGCAGCTGGCCGCCGCCGTGGCCACCGATGCTACCCATGCGGCGCATCAGCCATGCCAGCACGAGAATGGCCACGATCACCGCCAGCAAACCGACGATAAGCCGCACCAGAGAACTGACATCGACCCCGGCCGGCTCGGCGGCGGCAAGGGCCGCCGGGCTGCAGCAGAACAGCGACGGCAGAATCACGCTCTTTCGCATCGCTTGTCCTTACCGCAGCTTGCGCACCCGATCCGCCGGGCTGACCACGTCGGTGAGCCGGATGCCGAAGCGCTCATTCACCACTACCACCTCGCCGTGGGCGATAAGGGTGCCGTTGACCTTCACGTCTAGCGGCTCGCCGGCCAGCCGGTCCAACTCCACCACCGAACCGTGGTTGAGCTGCAGCAGGTTGCGGATGTTGATCTTGGTGCTGCCGATCTCCACCGAGAGCGTTACCGGAATATCCAGTATCGCCTCCAGGTTCTTGTCCTCGTTGCCTTTTTCCTCGGTCTCGTCGGTCAGTTCGTCGAGCGGCATCGGCACCGCCTCGTCCGACTTCGCCTGGGCAGCCTCCTCCTGCCGAGCCTGCTCGGCGAGCGCTGCCGCCCAGTCCTCCATGATGTCGTTGTCAGTCTTCTCGCTCATTTTTCGCCTTTAGGTTGAGAATGACGTCCGCATCGGATTTGGGAATCGTGATGCGCCGGGTGATCTTGACAGCCGCCTGTCCGTTGGCGGCGCCGTAGATTCCTTTGAACAGAGGGATGTCCTCGGCGAAGATGATGGCCTCCTCCGGCTTGTCGATGGGGATGACGTCGCCGGGACGCAGCAAGGCCAGCTCGCGCAGCGTCAGCTCAATCTCGCACAGCCGGCTGGTCAGGGTGACGGGGGCGTCCTTGATCTCCTCGCGCAGGGAGCGGCTCCAACGCTCATCGACCTCGTTGCGGTCGCTCTGCAAGCCGGCATCTAGCAGGCTACGGATCGGCTCGATGGTGTAGTACGGCAGCGCCACGTGGAGATCGCCGCCACCGCCGTCCAGCTCGACATGGAACTTGCTGACCACCACCACCTCGGTGGGACTGACGATGTTGGCGAACTGGGGATTGACCTCCGAGCCCTGGTACTCGAACTTCACCTCCAGCACCGGCGCCCAGGCCTGCTCCAGATCGGCAAAAGCCTGGTTCAGCATGTTCTGGATGACACGCTGCTCGGTCGGGGTGAACTCGCGGCCCTCGATCTTGGGAGCGAAGCGGCCATCGCCGCCGAAGAAATTGTCGACCGCGATGAACACCAGTTTGGGGTCGATGACGAACAGCCCGGTTCCGCGCAGCGGATGCATCTTCACCAGGTTGAGGCTGGTCGGCACGTAGAGGCTGTGGACGTATTCGCCGAACTTGAGCATCTCCACGCCGCCAACGGAGACCTCCGGCGTGCGGCGCAGCATGTTGAACAGACCGATCCGGAACAGGCGCGCGAAGCGCTCGTTGATCATCTCCAGGGTCGGCATCCGTCCGCGGACGATGCGCTCCTGGTTGAAGTCGTACCTTCTTACGCCGTCCGGGTCGGCAGCCGCATCGGTCTCCGTCTCGACGGCGCCGCCCTCGATGCCGTGCAAGAGGGCATCGATTTCGTCCTGGGTTAAGACGTCGTGCATCGCCATGGGCTATTGCATCACGAATCCGGTGAAATACAGATCGGAGGCCTGGCCGCCGACATCGTGGTCGAACAGGATGTTGTTGACCTCGGTGAGGGCCTCCACGCGCAGCCGCTCCTTGCCTTCCCGGTCGGCGACGTCGGCGAAGGTCTTACTGGATAGCAGCATCAGCAGATTGTTACGGATTACCGGCATGTGCTGCATGATCGCATCCCGCACGCGCTCGTCGCGGGTCATGATCTCGATGTCCGCCTGCAGAAATCCCATCCGTCCGTCACTGCGCTCGAAATTGACCACCAGGGGCTCGAGCGAGATGTAGATCGGTGGCTTTGGCTTGGGAGCGGCAATGGTGATCTCGCTGTTGCTCGGCTGGCCGATGACGCCGGTCACGTAAAGAGCGCCGCTGACGCCGATAGCGCTGACCAGCACGATCAAAATGATCAGTAGCGTCACGACCGCCGTCGCCCCCGGCGGGCCCGACGTGTTGCCATCAGTCATGGACATCCAGGAACTCCTTCCGCCTCGATCCAGGCTTACACGTATTGGTCGATCAGCCCCCGCGAGACCCGCACCCGGGCCTCCACGGCGCCGACCGCGCTCTGTTCGTCAACCGCAGCGAGGCCCGTGCGCGGCGCGCCGCCGCCACCCTCGCTGCGTCCTCCACTCCACCCGCTCTGGTCCCGCGCCACATCGACGTCGACCTGGGTAAAGCCGCTCTCGCCCAGCATACCGCGCAGGCGCGGCAGCTCCGCCTCCAGCACCTCCCGGGTGACAGCGTGCTGCGCCTGCAAGGTAATCGCGGCCTGGTTGTCCTTGACCGCGATACTGATCTCCAGCGGTCCCAGCTCGGGCGGATCGAGCCGGATTGTAGCCTGCTGTACGTCGTTGCGTACCAGCCACAGCAGGCGCTCGCCCACCGCCTGACCGAAATCCGAGTGGCGCACCGGCACCGACAGCGGGCGTTCCGCTTCGGCGGCGACGCCGGTTCGCTCGCTCCGCTGCGCCTGCAGCAGCAGGTTGAACTCCGGTCCCTCCGCCTCCAGGCCGCCCCGCTCCAGCGTGGCTCGCTCGGCGAAGCGGGTCTGCTCGGCCTGTTGCGCCTGCTCTGCGGCCAGCGCCTCCGCGAGCAGCTGCTGCTCGCTCGCCTGCCCGCTCAGCTGGCCGCGGCTGTTAGCGATGAAGCCGAGCAGCGCTGCGGGATCACCAGCGGCCTCACCGGTAACGGCCTCGTCCCCGACCGTCCTGGCGGCAGCAGCAATGCCCGCCGCCGACGGCTGCGCCGGCGTCGCTATCGCCACCAGCGCGGCAAGCTCCGCCCGGCCCTGCTCATGCAGCCAGTCCTGCAGTTCCCGTGGCGACAGGCTCTGCAGCTCCGGCGGCAGGCTGCTCAGCAGCGCCTCCAGAAACCCTTCGCCCGCGGCCGGCTGGACGGACTCGGGCTGGGCGCGCTCGGACAGCATTTGCACTATTGACAACTCAGAAATCATGTCTTGCCCCCACTAGCAGGCGATCGGCCCGATTTGCACTGCAAGCTTCGGGCCAAAGCTCCGTCGTCCCGGCCGGCGGCAACGCCGCCGTCAGTCGTCCGGCAACTTGTGCCGCCGGCGCAGCGCCATGGCGTCATTCTGCTGCTGCTCGCGACGCTGCACCTCCTGACGCTCGGCCTCGGCATAGCGCTGCACCACCTTGTCGATGGCTTTTGCCTTGCTCAGCAGCGCCAGCCATTGCTGCCGCTTTTGCTCGACCGCGGCGCTCAGCTGTTCCACCTCGTGCTGCTGCTGCCGGATGGCGGCATCGATGCGGCCGACGAAAGCGTTGTAGTCGCGCAGCCGGAACCCGTCGATGCCGGCAGCGCCGCTGCGAATGCGCTGCTCCTGGTACTGGGCGCGGAACTCTTCCAGCTGCTGCAGGCGGGCCTGCTGCTCCTGCAGCCGCTGTTGCAGGGCGGCATAGGCCGTGGCGGCCGCCTCCGCCTTGTCGTCGGCGATCTTCCGGACCGGCCGCATGCGCTCGGAACGGGTCATGGTTCAAGCTCCATCGCGTTCAATCGCTGATCGGCTCCATCAGCGCCTGCAGCTGCTGCAGGCTGCTCTCGAAGTCGCAGGCTTCGGACACGTCCTGGCGCAGGAACTGCTGCAGCCTGGGATAGAACAGGATGGCCTCGTCGATGCGCGCATCGCTCCCCTTCTGGTAGGCGCCGACGCTAATGAGGTCCTGGTTCTGCCGGTACAGCGAGTACATTTGCTTGAACTTCTGCGCCGGCCGCCGGTGTTCCTCGGAAGCGACGTTGATCATCACCCGGCTGACCGACTGCTCGATGTCGATGGCTGGATAGTGGCCCTGCTCGGCCAGCTGGCGCGACAGCACGACGTGGCCGTCGAGGATGGCGCGGGCAGCATCGGCGATGGGATCCTGCTGATCGTCGCCTTCGGTCAGCACGGTATAGAAAGCGGTAATCGAGCCGCCGCCTTCGGGGCCATTGCCGGCCCGCTCTACCAGCGCCGGCAGCTTGGCGAACACCGACGGCGGATAGCCCTTGGTTGTGGGCGGCTCGCCGATGGCGCGCCCGATCTCGCGCTGGGCTTGGGCGTAGCGGGTCAGCGAGTCCATCAGCAACAGGACCTGCCGCCCCTGGTCGCGGAAGTACTCGGCGATGGTGGTGGCCAGCATGGCGCCGTGCAGGCGCATCAGGGGCGAGGCATCGGCGGGCGCCGCCACCACCACGGCCCGGGCCAGCCCCTCCGGTCCCAGGATCTGCTCGATGAACTCCTTGACCTCGCGGCCACGCTCGCCGATCAGCCCGACCACCACTACATCAGCCTCGGTGTAGCGGGTCATCATGCCGAGCAGCACCGACTTGCCGACGCCGGAACCGGCGAACAGCCCCATGCGCTGTCCGCGGCCGACCGTCAGCATGGCGTTGATGGCGCGCACGCCGACATCCAGCGGCTGCTCGATGGGAGCCCGCAGCAGCGGGTTAACCGGCCGCCCCACCAGCGGCATCTGCGCTTCGGCCTCCAGCGGCCCGCGCCCGTCCAGCGGGCGACCGCTGCCGTCCAGCACTCTGCCCAGCAGTCCAGGTCCGACCGGCACGGCAGAGGCGCCCGGCACCGGCACCACCCGGGCGTTGGGCGTCAGCCCGTACAAGTCGCCGGTCGGCATCAGGTAGAGCCGCTCGCCGGCAAAACCGACCACCTCAGCCTCGACCTCGCTGCCGTCGGTGTTGCGGATCAGGCAACGGGAACCGACCGGGGCGACGCAGCCTTCCGCCTCCAAGGTGAGGCCGACCAGCCGCCGCAGCGAGCCTTCGACCACCAGCTCGGGCCGCCGCAGGCACGCCCGCCGCCGCTCCAGCCGCCTCACCCACTCCGGGGCCCGGTTCGCTTCCAGCGCGCTCACTCCGCCACCTCGCCGTCGGTCTCGCCCGCAGCCTCGTCGTCAACAACGGCGTCGGCCGCGTCCTCGTCCTCGCCGCTACGTGCGCTGAGCAATTGCTCGGCCAGCAGTGCTAGGCGGTGCTCCAGGCTGGCATCAATGCGGGAACTGCCGCTGACCACCCTGCAGCCGCCGCGGGCGAGCGAAGCATCTTCCACCAGCCGCCAGGACGCCGCCTCGTCGCTGCCCGCCAAGGCTTGGCGCAGAAAACTGGCGTCGTCCGGATGTAGATGGATGCGGACCTCGCGCTCGGCCAGCGGCAGCATGGCTACCGTTCGCCGCACCAGCGTCAGGATTTCCGCAGGCTGCACCGTGAGCTCGTGATGGATGATTTGCCGCGCCAGCGTCATAGCCAGACGGCTCAAGGCCTGCTCGACCTCGTCGTCGAGTTGACGGGCCGGCGCGGCAAGGGCGTCAAGGATCCGTCGCATGCGCTCGACTAGCTCGCGAGCTTCCCGCTCGCCCGCAGCGAAACCTTCCTCCCGGCCTTGCGCATAGCCTTCGGCATGGCCTTCTTTCCTGCCTTCCGCCCGGCCCTCTTCTCTGCCCTGCTCGAAGCCGGCGGCGCGCCCCGCGGCGAAGCCTTCCTCGTAGGCCACCTGCTGCAGCTCCTCCAGCTCGCGCACAGTCGGCCCCGGCGGGGCGGCGGCCGCCTCCGTAGCTGCCGGGGAGGGTTCATCCACCAGAGGAAGCTCCCAGCGATCGAAGCCCTCGATTTCGTCTCCCCGGATGATCTTGGGCGTGGAGGTGGTCATTACAGGTATTCCTCACCGCTGCTGCCGAGCGCAAGCTTGCCTTCGTCGGCCAGGCGCTTGGCAATGGCCAGGATTTCCTTCTGCGCCACCTCGACTTCGCTGACCCGCACCGGTCCGCGCGTCTCGAGATCATCCAGCAGCATTTCGCCGGCCCGCTTGGAGAGGTTCTTGACGATCTTGTCGCGCAGAGCAGTATCGGCGCCCTTGAGCGCGACCACCAGGGTATCGGTGGTGACCTCGCGCAGCAGCAGCTGAATGCCACGATCGTCGATCTCTTTCAGGTCGTCGAAGACAAACATCAGATCCTGGATGCGCTGCGACAGCTCGCTGTCGTGCTCGCTGATCTTGTCCATGATCGCGCTTTCGATGCTGGAGTCGAGGTGGTTGAGTATGCTGGCCGCCGCCTGTGGACCGCCCAGGGAGGAGGACTTCAGCCGCTGCTTGCCGGCAAATTGACGCTCCATGATCTCGTCCAGCTCCTGCAGGGCGGCCGGCTGCACGCCTTCCATGGTGGCGATGCGCACCACCACGTCGAAGCGAATGCGCTCCGGCAGCTCTTCCAGCACCAGCGCCGCCTGGTCGGGATCCAGGTAGGAAAGCACGATGGCGATGATCTGCGGGTGCTCCAGCCGGATCATCTCGGCGATGGTCTTGCTATCCAGCCACTTCAGCTGCTCCAGTCCGCGGGTGCTGCCGCCCATCAGGATGCGATCGATGATGCTGCTGGCGCGATCCTCGCCCAGCGCCTTGACCAGCACCTTGCGGATGTAGTCCGTATTGCCCACGCCGAAGCCGGCCTGCTCCGAGACCGCGGTGACGAACTCGTTCAGGACCTGGCTCACCTGCTCGCGGTTGACGTTGCGCAGCGAGGTCATGGCCGTGCCAAGCTTTTGCACCTCGCGGGGGCCGAAGTGCTTGAGAATCTCGGCCGCCTCGTCCTCACCCAAGGACATCAGAAAGATGGCCGCGCGCTCGGCGCCGGTGAGGGAAGTCTTGCTTGCCTGCTTCTGCTCACTCATCTTCGTCCAACCAGCTCTTCACCACGCTTGCAGCCAACGCCGGCTCCTGACTGACCACCTGACGCGCGGCAGTCAACATGTCCTCGTAGGAGGTCGGCCCGGTGATTCCCGGCAGCTGCGGCGTCTCTTCCGTCGGCCCCTCCAGCTGCGGCGTCTCGTCGCCTTGCTTGTCCTCGGTTTCAGCCTCCTCGGGCTTGTCCTCGATGCCGAACAACGCGCGTATGAGCGGCCGCAGCACCGCCAGGATGAACACCAGTCCCAGGATGGCTGCTAGCAGCAGCTTGCCGCCCTCCAGCACCAGCGGATGCTGCAGCCAGGGCATCCTCGTCGGTTCCTCGCCGGTGCCGCCCTCAAAGGGCGCGCTGATGACCGTGATCGTATCACCCCGGGCGGCGTCGAAGCCCACGGCCTGCTGCACCAGCAGGCTGATGCGTTCCAGCTCCTCCGCGGACAGGGGCTGGCGCACCAGGTTGCCTTCCTCGTCCTCCACCAGCCGCTCGTCGACCAGGACTGCCAGCGACAGCCGCTCGATGGTGCCGAGGGGACGGCGATTGTGGCGGATGGTCTTACTGATCTCGAAGTTGCGTGTCTCGTTGCGGCTGAAGTCGACGATTTCCGCGTCGGCCTCGTCCAGCGGCTCGCCCGGGGCCAGCACGCCGGCCTGCGGCGGCTGGTTGGTCAGCGCGCCCGGTACGCCGCCGACGCTGCTGCGCTGCGACTGCTCCTCGGCTAGCTGCTCGCTGCGCACGGCGCTGGCGGCCGGGTCGTACAGCTCCTGGGTGCTCTCCTCGAAGGTGAAGTCGAGGGTGGCGTTGACCTGGGCCCGTACCCGGTTGGCGCCGAGCATGGGCGCAAGCAGGTTCTCAATACGGCGAACGTAAGCTTCCTCGATCTGCTGCTTGTACTCGAGTTGCTGGGCGGTGGCGTCGAGCGGCCTGTCGTCGCTGCGAGTAAGCAGCCGCCCCCGCTGGTCTACCACCGTGACCCGCTCGTGCAGCAGCTCCGGCACGCTGCTGGCCACCAGGTGCACGATGGACGCCACCTGCCCTTCGCTCAGGCTGCGGCCGGAATAGAGATGCACCATGACCGAAGCCGACGGCAGGCTGCGGTCGCGCAGGAAGACGGACTGCTTGGGGATGGCGAGATGCACGCGCGCGCTCTCTACCCCCTGGATCGAGCTGATGGTGCGCGCCAGCTCGGTTTCCAGCGCCCGATGGAAGCGCGCGCTCTCGATGAACTGGCTGGTACCGAAGCGCTGGTCTTGCTGTAGCAGCTCATAGCCCATGCCGCTACCGCTCTGCGGCAGGCCCTGCGAGGCCAGATGCAGCCGCGCAGTATGCACGTCGCGGGCCGGCACCAGCACGGTACCACTCTGTGGATCCAGCTTGTAGCGAACGCCAGCGGCCTGCAGGGCGTCCAGCACGGCGGGCACCTCCTGCTCGGGAAGGCGGCCGTACAAGGGGCGGTACACGGGCTCCTGCGCCCACATGAACAGGCCGATGCCGACAGCGACCGCTAGCGCCAGCCCGACCAGCAACCCGATCTGTCGCAACAGCTGCGGGTTTACCATTTGCAGCAGCTGCTGCGGAAGCGGGACATTGCCGTCGGCAGGAGGCGTGTTCGAGTTGGTAGTGGAAAGCGCTTGGCCCGTTTCTGCCATCGTTTTTCTCTATTCTTCCGTCATGCCGCCGCAGCGGGCGGCCAAAGCCCTGCTACCTGGTCACGCGCTCGCGCATCGGCTAGACCTGCATCCGTGCAATCTCTTGATACGCTTCCAGCAAGCGGTTGCGCACCTGCTTGACCGCCTCGAAGGAAACCCGCGCCTTCTGCATGGAGACTACCACCTCGGTCAGTGGCACGTCCTCGCCGCGCATGAAGGCATCCTGCAGGGCGGTCGCCTGCAGCTGCTGACGATTGACGTTGTCTACGGCGTTCTTGAGCACCTCGCCGAACCCAGCCGGCTTGGCCGTCGGCGCCGACTCCTTCGGTAGCGCGCCGGCCTGCATCGCCATGGCTCGCATCTCGCGCAGTAGATGGTTGACCTTGTCGACAGTCATTGCCCTACTCCCCGATACATTGCTGCAGGAATGCATGCAGGTTTCGGGCCAATCTCACAGACCTACTGGAGAAATCTGCGGGCGACGGCCAGTGCGGGGGATTATGAAGGCAGGCCAGCGCAGGCGGGCGCGATCGAGCTGCGGCGCCCTCTAGCCGAATGCTTCCTCTTCCGGGCGCCGAATGCCGTACTTGCGCAGCTTCTCGACCAACGTGGTGCGGCGCAGCCCGAGCAGCTTTGCTGCCTGAGCCACCACTCCCTCGGCCGCTTCCAGCGCCTGGCGGATCAGGCCGGCTTCCTGATTGGCCAGGAACTCCCGCAGGTCGATGCCGCCGTTGGACCAGTCCACCGCCGGCAGCGCGCAGGGATCGCGGCGCGCCGCCGGCGCCTCCGCCTCCTGCGGCTGCGCGACCGTCTCGCCGTTGCACTGCTGCAAGATGCGCTCCGGCAGATCCTCCAGCTGCACCTCGTCGAAGGGATGGAGGATGGCCATGCGCTCGACCAGATTGGCCAGCTCGCGGACGTTGCCTGGCCAGGAATACTGGGCAAGCGCCGACAGCGCCGCGGCCGAGAAGCGCACCGAGCCACGTCCCTCTTCCTCGATTCGGCGCACCATTTCCTCGATCAACACTGGGATGTCGCCGGGGCGCTCGCGCAAGGCGGGCAGCTCGATGGGAAAGACGTTAAGGCGGTAGTAGAGGTCCTCGCGAAACTCGCCCTCGGCGATGCGCTGCTCCAAGTTGCGGTGGGTAGCGGCAATGATGCGCACGTCGGCCTCAATGGTCTTGTTGCTCCCCACCCGCTCGAAGCAGCGCTCCTGCAGCACCCGCAGCAGCTTGACCTGCATGTTCAGGCTCATGTCGCCGATCTCGTCCAGGAACAGGGTGCCGCCCTGGGCCATCTCGAAGCGGCCTTGACGGGCACTGATGGCACCGGTGAAGGCTCCTTTCTCGTGGCCGAACAGCTCGCTCTCCAGCAGATCGGGCGGGATGGCGCCGCAGTTGATGGGCACGAAGGGCTTGTCCCGGCGCGGCGACTGGGCGTGCAGGTTGCGCGCCACCACTTCCTTGCCGGTGCCGGACTCACCCAGGATGAGCACGTTGGCGTCGCTGGCCGCCACCTGTCGGATCAGCTGCTGGACACGCTGCATGGCGCGGCTTTGTCCGACCAGCCGCGGCACCGTCGTCGAAGGCGGCGCGTTCGACCTATGCTGCGCGTTGTGGGTGAGAGCCTGCTTGAGGGCGGCCTGGAACTGCGTCTGCCGCAAGGGATACTCCAAGGTGCCGAGCACACTGGGGCAGGATGTCTGGCTGCTGACCCGGCCCACGCCGTGGGGCGCGAGCAGGAAAACCGGCAGGCTCGGCAGCGCTTCCCACAGCCCGCCCAAGGCGTGTTGCCAACGGCGTGTGTCCGCATCCACCATCAGGAGAGCCAGGCTGTAGCGTCCGGCGTCAGGCAGGCGGCTGAAATCGCTGTCGTAGGGGATGACCGTGGCTTCATGCTCAAGAAAACTTGCGATCGCCTCAACGGCGGCGGCCCTTTGCGGGTCGGAATCGATCACGAGAACTTTAACCACGCACCCAACCCCATAAAAGGATGCAGTTCGTTGACATCCTGTCGAGCGCCTGCATGCTTGCCACCTTGCGTGGCCGTCCGGCGCCGCGAACTACTTTTATTCTTGATCGTGCAGTACCGTCAAAATACCGGCATCTCTCTGAAACTACCGGCAATGCGTCATAAAGTCAACGGAAGCGCCTCGCAATGACGGAAATTGAGCGCTTTTTAGGCTTTTTTACGATACTTGACTTCTGCCCTGGCGGCGGCTGGCGATGATCCGCCGGTGCTGCCGGAAAATCAGCTTCTCCAGCTCGGCCTGGGCATGGTCGGCGTTGACGTGCAGCCGGGCGTGCACCTGCTGCCCGTCCTCGTGCGGCTCAACCGCGAGCACCTCCACCGGCAACCGCAGTGGCCGCGGTTGCAGCGGGTGCAGAAACAGCTCGACCAGCAGCAGGGCGCCAGGCGCGGGCGGCTCGTCATCGATCCAGTCGAGGGTGTTGGCGGTGATGCCGATCTCGTGCGATGGTGGCAACGGGCGCGATTGTGCCAGCAAGTCGGCCAGCAGCTCGGTCAGCAGCAGCAGCCGCTGCTCCAGCAGCTGGATATAACGCGGCGGCGGCTCTTCGTCGTGAGGGTGTTGCTCCTGTCCGCTTTCTTCCAGAAACGGCAGCAACTGCAGCAGGCGGCTGTTGTCGCGGGCGATCCGTTCCTCTTCCGCCCCGCTGGGCAGCGCAGTCAGCTCCTGCCAGCGCAGTGGGACGTTGTCCTGATAGCGTAAGGCGTTCATTTTGCGCTCCGCATCGGTAGCCTTTAGGCCAGTATAAGCGTAGATGCAAGCAGGCGTGATCGGACCGCGGTCAGAAATCGTCAGTATCCCGCCCTACGGCGAGCCGGGCGACGGCTGGCAGGCACAAGGCGCCGAAAACGACGCAGGCAGCGAGTCGGAGCGTCGTCAGCGCGAGAAGCGCCGATAGGCTTCCACGGCTTTGCGGCCCTGACGGGCCTCCTGCATGGCCTTGGCGGCCTCCTCGCGGGAGGCGCTGATCAGCGCCAGCAGCTCGGTGTCCAGCGCCAGCACCTGGCGGATGCACTCGGCGACGGTGGGAGCGGCGTCGGGGGGCACCGGCGTGGAGAAGAGACTGCGGGCAAGATCCTGGCGCTCCTGCTCGCCGCGAGCCAGAGCAACCCAGTCGCCGGCACGGGCATGTTTCAGCAACGAGCGGGTCAGCTCCAGCAGCTGAAAGGCTTTCCTCCGTTTTTCTTCCCCGACGCCTGCCATGGCAGTCTCCGACCCGGCGCCCGTCAGGCGGGGGCCGAAGCAGAGCCCCGCGCTTCGGGCGGAATGGCGTCCCAGGCCTGCTTAATCTCGCGCAGCAGGCCGGCGACTTCGTCCAGCGCCGCCACATCGCTGTGCAGGTTGGCATGCAGCAGGCGCCGCTGCATATAGTCATACAGCGCCGCGAGGTTGGCGGCAATGTCGCCGCCGGCATCGTGGTTGAGGCTGGCAGCCAGGCCGTCAATGATGGCAATGGCCTTGCCGATCAAGGCGCCCTTCTCCGCCACGTCGCCCCGCTCGATGGCCCCGCGGGCGCGGGCGATGCGCTCCAGGCCACCTTCCATCAGCATTTGCACCAGACGGTGCGGATCAGCATAGGCGGCACTGCTCACCCCCACCTGCTGATACATCTGCGCACCGCGCGCAAAACCGTAGCTCATGCTGCACCTCTCATGCATTGATCATTCGCTCCAGGCCGGCCAGTTGCTGCGCCAGAAAACTGCTGGTCTGGTTCATTTGCGCCAGCAGCGCGTCCATGGCGATGAACTGCGACAGCAGGCGCGCATGCACGCTCTCCATGCGCGCATCAAGAGCTTCCCGGCGTTTGTCAATATCTTTCAGCTGGGCATCCAGGCTTTTGGTCGTGCTGTTGAGGATGCCGTCGGAATCCAGGTAATCGCTCAGCAGGCTGTCGATGTCGTCGAGAATGCCGCGGGAGAAGGTGACCGTACCACGGCTTCCCAGCCCGGTGCCGCTGATGCGCAGCTGCAGCCCCTCGGCGGCGCCAGTGCCGGTCAGAATCTGCCCGTTGCCGGTGGCCGGCAGCCCGCCGATGGTTCCGGCCACATCCAGCCCCGCCTCGCCCTCTCCGACCTCGAACCCCAGCGCCCGAAAATCGGCATCAGCCGTCAAAATCTCGACGGTGGATTCGCTGCCGTAGCGGCTGGAGACGATCTCCAGGCGACCGTCGCGGAATTCCACCGACACGCTCAGGCCGGCATCGCGCAGCTTGGCGTCGCTGTTGATTTGCGCCTGCAGCACGGCGGCAAGCTCCGCGCCGTCGGCATAGCTGCGCCGCGGCAGCGCGATGGTGTTGCTGGTGACGCCGTCGAGCTTGAGCGTGAAGCTGCCACCCTGCTCCCCCTCCAGGCTCGGCAGCGGTGCCGCCAGGTAACGGCCCTGAGTCGCGGCCTGAGTGATTTCTACCGCATAGACGCCGGCCCGGGTGTCCTTGCTGCTGCCGACGAACTCCACGCCCTCGGCCTCGGCAGTGAGTCCCATAGCAGCGAACAGCGACCCGATCTGCTCAAAATTGCTCTCGATGGCCTTGTCTAGGCGAGCGTTGTCCAGCTCCAGCGTGCCGTCCATCTTGGTGATGATGCCCAGGTCGGCAAGAGCGCGGATGCCGCTACCCTCCAGCACCGCCACCGGGCTGGTGAGCAGGTTGCGCAAGCTGCTGTTCAGCGTGCGCACCAGGGCATTGCCAGTGAGCACCGAGGCGCGCTGGTTTTCCGCGTCGTAGCGGGTGAGCTGGGTGATCTGCTGCTGCAGCTTGTTGTAGCTCTCGACGAAGCTCTTGATCTTGCCGGCCACGGCCGCCTTGTCCTGGCTGATGTCCAGCCGGACGCTGCCCGTGGTGGTGTCCTTGAGGGTCAGCGTCACGCCTTCGATGGCGTCGCTGATAGTATTCTGGCTGCGGGTGATCCTAAGGCCGTTGATGATGACCTCGGCGTCGGCCGCAGCGCGGGTCAGCTCGGCCTGCCCGTTGCCGCTGCCGTCGAAGGCCAGCGCCGCGAGGCCAGGATCCGCCTCGATCACGAAGCCATTGGCTGCTCCCGTCTTGTCGGCGGTGAACACCAGCCGGTCCTGCTGGCCATCGTTGATGACGGCAGCCTGCACGCCGATCTTGGCCGCGTTCACCGCATCGCGGATCTGCTGCAGGGTGCTGCCGGGCGCGATCTCGACGGTCTTGATGCCGAGCACGGGATTGGGCTCGAAAGCCATCTCTTCTCCCGGCGTCAGGGTGCCGAAGCGAAAGGTAAGCGTGCCGCCCGCCAGCACCGCGCCTTCGGCAAAGCCGGCGGAAGCCACGCTTTGTGCCTGCGCTAGAGCCTGGACCTCGATCTGGTAGCTGCCGACCCGAGCGGAGCTGGAGGCATTGATTGCCACCGCATCGCCGTTGCTGGAGCTGGCTCGCATCAGGCCGAAGTTGTCGAGCTTGGCCAGCTCCCGGACCTGATCGCGAAAGCTCGACAGCGCGCTCTTGAGGGTGCCGTAAGCGGACAGCTGGCTTTGCACCGAATACTGCTGACGGTCGAGGCGGTTCTGTACCGGCGCTCGTTCAGCAGCGACCAGCTGCTCCACCAGCGCACGGATGTCGATTCCAGAGCCCAGCCCACTCGTCGTGATTCCAGCCATCGTGTCTTACCTCAAACCGTCGCCGGCACGATCCGGCCCGACCCCACGCATGCAACAACCGCGCCGCTCCGCAGGACGTGCTCCTGCCCATCGCCCCGCACGACGTGCAGGAGCGCGCCCTGGACGCTCAGACCTTAGTCTCGAACAGCAGCCCCCGCGCCTCGTCCAGACGGGCCGCGATGGCGAGCACTTCCTCGCTCGGGATCTGGCGGATGACTTCCCGGGTCTCCGCGTCCACGACCGTGACCACCAGCTTGCCAGTGGCTTCGTCGACGCTGAACACCAGATCGCAGCGGGCCATGCGGATGAACTCGTTGATCTGCTCCACGGCCCGGGCCAGGTCGGCTGCGGGAACGGCCGCCTCGGCCTTCGGCCCGACCTTGTGCTCGACTGTGGCCTGCCGCGGCGTCTCGGGCCGCTGCTGCTGCCCGCCGGCGGCGGTGCGCAGCCCGGACAGCTCGGCCGCCGTGGTTGCCCGAATCTTGTCCATTGCCAGCCTCCGTCAGGAAAGCCGGCGACCGCCTGTGGGAGGCAGCCGCCGGTTCAACTGCCGCTCGCTTACCGCAGCAGCGAGAGCACATTCTGCGGCAGGGCGTTGGCCTGCGCCAGCATGGCCACGCCGGCCTGCTGCAGGATCTGGGCCCGGGTCAGGTTGGCCGTCTCCGCGGCGAAGTCCGCATCCAGGATGCGGGAGCGGGCAGCGGAGAGGTTCTCCGAGCTGGTGCTCAGGTTGGCGATGGTGGACTCGAAGCGGCTCTGCACCGCACCGAGCTCGGCACGCAACCCGGCGACCTGTTGCAGCGCGAAGTCCACGGTGCGGATGGCGTTGGACGCACCCTCGCGGGTGGCGACGCTGATGGCGTTCACCGTGTAAGTTTCGGTCGCGTTTGCAAGGTCGTCGAGGCCGAGCGCAGCCAGATCATTAGCATCGCCGCCGACGATGATTTCCTTGCCGACATCGGCCATCAGCTCGATGCCACGCTCGAATTTGGCGCTGGTCACAGGATCGGTAATGCCAGCAATCTGTAGATCGACATCGCCGCTAGCCTCAAGCGTGATATCGCCAGCCGACACCAGCGTGTAGTCTTCGGTCATGGTCACGCCGGTTTGCATGGCATGGGCGTTAATCCTGTCTCGAAGCGTATCGAGGTCTTCGCCCTCGCTGAGCTCAATCTTGACGCCATTGATGGTGAGCTCAAAGCTCTCACCGGCGCCCGGCGTGGCACTCAGGCTCAGCGCCCCGGTCTCCACCGAATCGGCGCGCACGGCCTGCACCCCCGTGCTACCGTAGCTGGCGTTGATAGCCGCCACCACGTCATCGAGGCTGGCAGCGCTGGACAGATCGATGGCCACCCCCTGGACCGTGATATTGGCAGGATAGGTCAAGCCTTCGGTATTGACTGTCGCACCGGTCGCAACGGTCGCACCCAGCTGCGCGCCGCGGGCATCGACGCCGGTGACGCTGATCGCCTGGCCGCGGTTGGCGCCGACCTGGAACACCAGCTCGCTCATGGTGCCGTCGAGAATGTTCTGACCGTTGAACTGGGTCGAGCCGGCGATGCGGTTGATTTCGGCGATGAGGGCGTTGACCTCCTTGTTGATCGCCTGACGGTCGGACGGGGAGTTGGTGTCGTTGGCCGACTGCACCGCCAGCTCACGGATGCGCTGCAAGGCGTTGCCGATCTCGCCCAGGGCGCCTTCGGCGGTCTGGGCAAAAGAAATGCCGTCGTTGGCATTGCGCATGGCCTGGTTGAGGCCGCGGATCTGGGCGGTGAAGCGCTCGGAGATGGCAAGGCCCGCCGCGTCGTCCTTGGCGCTGTTGATGCGCAGGCCGGAGGACAGGCGCTGCAGCGAGGTCTGCAGGCTCGACTGCGAGCTGTTGAGGTTGCGCTGCGCGTTGAGCGAAGCGATGTTGGTATTGATTACCTGAGCCATGGCTCGTCTCCTTGTGATACTCGAACGGCTAGTTGCCACACCTGACCGAGGATTTGTGCTTGGTGATCGTCCTCACGCCCTATAACGGCACCTGCCGAAAAAGCTTTAGCCCCGGAGACGAAATTTTTATCGCCTGGATGGCAAGGCCTGACGGCCGGGACGCGCCTAGAGCGGCAGCGCAGGCGGGGCATGTCCGCAACCGCCCGCAGGCGGTGGTAACCGCGCCCACCTTGCGGCTGCGCTTGCCGCCCGGGCCCACAGCGGGTCGCCGGGACTAGAGCAGGTTGAACAGCGACAGGCCCTGGACCTGGAGATAGGTCTTTTGTGCGGCCTGCAGGCCAACCAGCTGCAGGCTGAAGTCACTGATGGCGCTGGCGTAATCGAGGTCTTCCAGCTTGGAGCGGGTAGTCTGCAGGGCCAGCAGGGTGTCGGCGTTGCCTTCGGTCTCGGCGTCGATGGCGTGCAGGCGGGAGCCGACCTCGGCGCGCACGCGAAGGATGTTCTCGCGGGCACTGTCGAGGTTGTCCAGCACGTTGCTGAGAACATTGTGCATGTGCGCCCGATTGGAGGCAGTGTCCTCGGCCTGCTCCAGCACGGTGATCAGCTCGTCCAGGGTCTGGAACAGCGACTGATGGCCAGCAGGCGCGACCTCGATGCTGTCGCCCACTACCGGCTCGCCGCGGATGATGAGAGAAACGCCGTCGAACTCGATGCGCTCGCCGGCGACGAACACGGGCGCGGCGTCGGGATCAGTGGCCGGCGGCGCCGGCACGATGAGCTCGCCGTCGCGCTCGACCAGGTAGACCAGCTCCCCTGCCGTGTTTTCCTCGAAGCGCAGCCGGTACTCGCTGCCGCTGTAGGTCGCGCCGGCGACCAGGTGGGCGTTCTCGATAAGCGCACTGCCCTGGTTCTTCGCAGTCGAGCGCGCAACGAAGCTGCCGCTACCCTCGGGAATGCGCATGAAGACGTCGAAGCCAGTGTGATTGACCGGTAGCTGGCGGGTCGGCCCGACCTGCACGTAGCGGATGGTTTGATCACCGGTGTAGGCGACCTCGCGGCCCGTGACCACGTGGAACGGTGCTTCCCGACTGGCGGCGCCGGCGAACAGGTACTCGCCGTTGCCATCCTGGGCGTTGGCGATCTGCAGCAGCTCGTTAAAGCGCTCGCGCAGCTCTGCCGCGATCAGGTTGCGATCGGCGGCGGCCTTGCTGTCGTTCTTGGCGTCCAGGGTAAGGTCGCGCACCCGCTGGATCAGATTGCTGACCTGCTCCAGCGCCACCTCCTCCTGCCCCAGCTGGTTGCCGGCCAAGGTGGCGTTCTGCTGCAACCGCTCCAGGTTGCCGATCCTGGCGGCAAGCTGCAGGGCCTGCGCCGCGCCGGCCGGATCGTCAGCCGGGGTGAGTATGCGCCGGCCGGTGCTGAGCTGCTGCTGCAGCTTGGTGAGCTTGGCCTGCTGCTCTAGCACGTTGCTGATGCTGACCGTCTGAAACCGCGCCGTGGATATCCGCATGGCTGGTTATCTCCCCACCGCATCGAGCAGGGACTGAAACAAACTGTTGGCCACCACCACCATCTGGGCGGAGGCCTGGTAGGCCTGCTGGTAGCGCAGCATGTCGGCTGCCTCCTCCTCCAGGTTGACGCCAGAGACGGAATCCCTGGCGGCCTGGGCTTGCTCCAGCAGCACGCCCTGGGCATCGCGGTTGACGTTGGCGCGCAGCGTCAGCGCTCCGACCCGCCCTACCATGCCGCTGTAGAACTCCTGCAGGGAGGCATCGCCTCCATTGAGGACGGGCCGGTCCTTGACCCCGGCGAGTACCAGCAGGTTGCTGTTGTCGCCGCGGCCATTGGCGTTGGGCTCGATGACGAAGGCGTCACCCTCCTGGGGCGTGCCGGCGAAATCGAAGTGTATGCTGCCGGCATCGACCTCGAGCGTAAAGCTGCCCGGGGTGCCGTCATAGGGAATGAAGGTGGTCGTGGCGCCCGTGACGATGAAGCCCGGATTTCCCGCTCCGTCGGCGTCCTCGCTGTAGGTCAGCGTGACCGGACCGCTTTGCAGGAGCGTCGCCACGTCACCACTGAACTGGGGCCGGCTGATCTGACCGTTGCCGCGATTGAGCGCTTCCCCGTTGGGGCCAGTCCGCTCGGCGGCCAGCAGCGGGTTGGCCCAAGCGATCTCCTCCGGCCGGCGCAGCGCTACTTCAATGTGGCGGGCGACGTCGTGAGTTGGGCGAATGAGGAAGCTGTCGCCCTCGGCGGGATTGGCCGGCAGGGTGATTTCCAGACCGTCCGGGGCGGGGCTGGCGGGCAAGCTCCAGGCATGCCCGTCGTTGAGCCGGATCAGCTGCCAGCCGCCGGCATCGTAGCGCAGCCGGTAGTCGGAATTGGTGAGTTCGCCCAGCTGATCCGGATTGATCGACACGGTGGGCAGCTCCGTCCCCGTGTTGCGCTCGCTAGCCTGGACCAGCACCGGAATATCCTTGAAGAACTCGCCGCCAGCTCGCGCCTGGCCGCCGTCGAAGCTCACGCCCTGGGCATGCTGGGCGTTGAACTGCATGATGAGGGCCCTTGCGGTCAGCCCCAGCTCGTTGCGTAACGGATCCAGGCTCTCGCGCCGAAAATCCAGCATCCCGCCCAGCGCGCCGCCGGATATTTGACGACTGATGCGCACGTGGTCGCTGCCGGAGGCAATGGCGATTTCGGCGCGGGTGGGATCGTACTCGTCGTGGGCGACGACCAGGCGGTTGGTGTGCACCCCGTTGACCAGGGCCTGGCCGTTGCCGATGAAGACGCTGACCATGCCGTTGGGCTGCTCTACCACTTGCACGCCGACCCGCTCGGCGATTTGCTCCAGCAGCAGGTCGCGCTTGTCGAGCAAGTCGTTGGGCGGCAGCCCCTGCGAGCGCCCCAGCCCCGTGGCGATGTCCTGATTGAGCCTGGCGATGGCCGAAGCCATCTCGTTGATCTCATCGATGGTGAGCTCGATGCGATGGTTGATCTCGGCGTCCAGCTCGGCGAGGCGAGCGTCGAGGAAGTGGAAGCGGCTGGCGAGGTTTTGCGCCTCGGTGAGCATGACGTTGCGGGTCGGCGCCGAAGTGGGATCGGCGGCGGCTGCCTGCACCGCATCGAAGAATGCCTGCATGGCTGGCAGCAGCCCAGCCTTCTGGTCCGCCAACAGATTGTCGACGCGCTCGCTCAGTTGGGCGAAAGCGTCCAGCCGAGCGAACTCGCTGCTGTTGCTGCGCACCGACTGCGTCAAGTGGTCGTCAGCCAGGCGTCGGATAGCGTCGATGCCCACACCGGTGCCTATCCAGCCGCCAGAGCCGAAGTGCGGCGTCAGCGTGGTGAACTCGGTGCGCTGCCGGCTATAGCCGGGCGTGTTCACGTTGCTGACGTTGTGCGAGGTGGTCGCCAGCGCCCGCTGAAAGGCCAGCAGGCCGGAGATGCTCGTCTGAAAAATGTCCGCCATGACTGTCTGCTCCACCGGCCTGCCTGGGCCGGGCTATCCTCATGCCGTTATCGTCATTAGCCGGAAAATCTTTAGCGCCACTCAAGCCCGCCGACTCGTCTGCTCCGCGTCCTGCTGGCTCAGCACCGGGCTGTGCATGATGCGGGTGATCTTCTCCGCGTATTTGGGATCGGTGGCGTAGCCGGCCCTTTGCAGCTCGCGCACATAGGCCTCGGCGTCGGCAGCGGCCTCCAGCGCCTTGCGGTAGCGCGGGTTGCTTTCTATGAAGCGGGCATAGTCCTCGAAGCTGTCCTCGAGCGACTCATAAGCCCGAAAGCTCGCCAGCTCCCGCCGGGCGATGCCGTCGCGATACTCCACCGTGCTGACCTTGACCGCCGGCCCTTGCCAGCCGTTGTGCGCCTTGATGTTGAACAGATTGTTGCTGGAGGCACCGTCGCCGCAGCGGATGACGTGCCGGCCCCAGCCGGTCTCCAGCACCGCCTGCGCCACCAGCGCCTTGGTCGCCACCCCCAGCCGCCTGGCGGTGCGCTCGGCGACGCTCCAGATGGCGCGCACGAACTCCTCCGGCGAGTCGAACACCGGCCCCTTGTCGCCGACGGTGGTAGCCTTCCGGGCAGCCGATGCCGGCGCAACTGGCTCGGCCTGCCGCGGTGGCTGGCTGGGCACGGGCGCAGCACGGTAGCGGGCCAGATCAGCCTTGATCGTCACCGGTTCCTGCGGCTTCTGTTCCAGTCCCATGTTTGCCAGCAACTGCTGCTCGATCAGCGGCGCCAGCCCCAGCCCCCGGCCCTGCGCCAGCTGCACCGACAGCTGCCGATCCAGCAGGTCGCGGTATTGCTGCTCGGCCCGACCACCGAACAAGGTGTCACCCGGCGTCGCCGCCCGCATGCTCTTCAGCATGGTCTGTACGAACAGCGCCTCGAACTGGCGCGCCACCTCCCGCGCCGTCTCCGGCGTCGGGTTCTTGAGGTCGGCCCGCAGCCGCATCATGGCGGCCGGGTCGAGGCTGTTGAGGCTGTTGCTCGACATGGCGTCACCGTTGGTTCAGGTTGAGGCCTGCCGCTAGAGGATGATCAGCTCCGCCCGCAGCGCACCGGCGCGCTTGAGCGCCTCCAGAATGGCGACCAGGTCGCCCGGGGCAGCCCCCACGCGATTGACCGCGTTGACGATCTCCTGCAGCGTGGTGCCCGGCCCGAACAGGAACATGGGATTGCGCTCCTGCACGATCTCCACGGCGCTGTCCGGCGTGACAACCGTCTGGCCCTGGCTGAACGGCTGCGGCTGGCTGACGTCGAAGCTCTCGCTAATGCTCACCGTCAGGCTGCCGTGGGTGACCGCCGCCGGCGAGACGCGCACTTCGCTGCCGATGACCACGGTGCCGGTGCGCGAATTGACGATGACCCTGGCCGGCGCCTCACCAGGCGTGACTTCCAGGTTCTCCAGATAGGAGACGAAGCCAACCCGCTGGCTGCTGTCCACTGGCGCTCGCACCCGCACCGATACGGCGTCCATCGCCTCCGCCGTGCCCGGCCCGAGGTTGTCGTTGATGACCTCAACCAGTCGCCTGGCGGTGGTAAAGTCCGGAGTGTGCAGGTTGAGAGTGATGAAATCGTGCCTGGTGAACGGCGTCAGCACCTCGCGCTCGACGGTAGCGCCGTTGGGGATGGTGCCGGTAGAGGGCACGTTGACAGTAACCCGGGAGCCGTCACGGCCTTCCGCGCCGAAGCCGCTGACCAACAGGCTGCCCTGCGCCATGGCATAGATCTCGCCGTCCGCACCCTTGAGCGGCGTCATCAGCAAGGTGCCGCCGCGCAGGCTCTTAGCGTTGCCGAGCGAAGAGACGGTGACGTCGATGGTCTGGCCCGGTTTGGCGAACGGCGGTAGCTCCGCCGTGACCATGACGGCAGCCACGTTCTTCAGCTGCAGGTTGACATTGCTTGGTATCGTCACCCCCTGCGCCGACAGCATGGCGCGGATGCTTTGCACGGTGAACGGCGACTGGGTGGTCTGGTCGCCGGTGCCGTCCAGGCCCACCACCAGCCCGTAGCCGACCAGCTGGTTGGACCGCACCCCGGAGATGGACACCAAGTCCTTGATCCGCTCCGCCTGCGCCGCGACCGGCACGATCAGCAGCACGGCAAGTGCTGCCGCCACGATGCCACGCAGCGACCGCGCGCCCACAGAGCGTTTTCTCTCAAGCAAAGACTCCGTCATCTGCCCACTCTCCTAGAAAGGCCAGATCACGCTGTTGAAGATCCGGCTCAGCCAACCCATGCGGCTGGCATCGGCCAGCTCGCCGGTGCCGGTGTAGCTGATCTGGGCGTTGGCAACCCGCTGCGAAGAGATGGTGTTGTCCGGATTCAAGTCCTCTCGGCGGATGACGCCGGTAATGGTGACGTACTCATCACCCCGATTAAGGGTGAGCTTCTTCTGGCCCTGGATGACTAGGTTGCCGTTGGGATGCACCGCGATCACGGTGGCCGTCAACACGCCCTTGAACAAATTGCTCTGGTCGGCCGCCGCCTGGCCCTCGAAGTCGCGCCGCGCACCGACCGAAGCCGAGAGCGGGTTGCCACCCACCGTCATCGGCCGGCCGAAGACCACCGGCACGCCCATGTCGATGGAGGTGTCCTTGGAGATGTTGCTGCTGACACCCTTGCGGGCGTTGGTCGACTCCTCGAACACCACCGTGACCAGATCGCCCACCCGGCGGGCGATGCGGTCATCGTACAGCCGCACGTCATAGCCGGCCTGGTAGATGGCGCCGTTGATCTCGCGCGGCGGCATTTCGATCTCTGGCAGCGCCAGCGGCTCCGGCACCGACGGCTTGGGCGTGGTCGCGCAACCGGCCAGGAGCAGCGCTGCAGCCAGCACATTGAGACGCAGCATTTTCATGGGCTTACCCTATGCTTTAAACGTTGTTTGTGATGAACTGCAGCATCTGGTCGGTGGTCTGGATGGCCTTGGTGTTGGTCTCGAAGGCGCGCTGGGTCTCGATCATGTTGACCAGCTCCTCGGCGATATTGACGTTGGAAGCCTCCAGCGCCCCTTGATGGATGCGCCCCAGGCCTTCCAGACCGGGCGTGCCGATCAGCGGCGCGCCGCTGGCCGTGGTCTCCTGGTAGAGGTTTTGGCCTATCGGCTGCAGCCCGGCCGGATTGATGAAATCCGCCAGTTGAATGACGCCGATCTGGGCGCCGGCCGCCTGTCCAGGCAGCTGCACGGTGACCGTGCCATCCATGCCGATGGTCACGCTCTCGACATCCTCGGGCAGGGTGATGCCCGGCTCCAGCAGATAGCCGCCGGAGGTGACCAGGCGGCCCTGCTCGTCGACCTGGAACGAGCCGTCGCGGGTGTAGGCGCCGGTGCCGTCCGGCATCAGCACCTGGAAAAAGCCGCGCCCCTCGATGGCCATGTCCAGGCTGTTGCCGGTCTGGATCAGGTTGCCTTGGGTGTGCTGCTTTTCCGTCGCCACCACCCGCACGCCGGTTCCGAGCATGAGGCCCGACGGCAGCAAGGTGTCCTGCGAGGACTGGCCGCCGGCCTGGCGCACAGTCTGATAGACCAGGTCCTGGAAATTGGCCCTGTCCTTCTTGAAGCCGGTGGTGCTGACGTTGGCCAGGTTGTTGGACACCACCGTCATCCGCATCTGCTGGGCATCCAGCCCGGTTTTGGCGACCCACAGTGCTGGGTTCATGACTTCACCTCCAAGTCTGCTGCCGCCGGAATGGCGGCGGTGCCTCAAGCGAAGCAAGAAACGGGCCAGCTTGCGCGAGGCATGGGCTGTTGGGCTTTTGGCGTTACAATGCTCGGCCGCGCCGCCTGGCAACGGCTGGAGCAGGCGCAAAGGATTGCCCGAGCCTCGCGCCTGGCGATGCGGGGCGCGGCGGGTTGGCGCCCCCGGGAGCGAACGGGATGCAATCTTCCTGGAACGATGCCGGCGATCGCGGCCGCATCAGGATGCGGCGGCGCGCCGACAGCAAAGACTTAGCCACCGGCGCGCAGCAGTCGGCTGCTCGCCTCGTCGTTCTCCTTGGTGGTTGCCATCAGCTTTACGTATGTCTCGTAACTGCGCGCATGGTCGATCATCTTCACCAGCGCATCGACCATGTTGACGTTCGACCCCTCCAGCACACCGCTGGTCAGCTGAATGCCGGCATCCGGCTCGGCTGGCGCGCCGTCCTTTTGGCGGAACAGGCCATCGTTGCCTTTCACCAGCTGCGCATTGTCGGCCCGGACCAGGCGAATGCGGTCGATGACCACCAGGGTATTAGGATCCTGTCCTGCCGGGACGATGCTGATGGTGCCATCGCTGCCGATTTCAATGCGATCGGCCGGTGGGATGGCGATGGGACCGGCGTTGCCGAGCACCAGATGACCGCTGCCGGTCTCCATCTGCCCGAGCACATTGATGCGCAAATCGCCACGGCGGGTATAGGCCTCGCCGCCGTCGGCCGCCTGCACTGCGATCCAGCCGTCGCCATTGATGGCAACATCCAGGGGCCGGCCTGTGGTGATCATGGCCCCCTGGCGAAAGTCGTGCCCCACCGTCGTGGTCTGGGCATAGACGCGGGACGGGTAGCCGGGCCCGTACATCGGTGTGCTCAGCAGCGACTCCAGGTCGGCGCGAAAGCCCGGGGTGTTGGCGTTCGCCAGATTGTTGCTGTTGTGCTGCTGCGCCTGCAGGGCATGCTTGGCGCCTGCCATGGCAAGGTAAAGCGCGCGGTCCATGTGTCTTCCCCCTCGTCTCCGAGCCCGCCCGGCCGGCCTGACAGCAGGCGCCGCCGCGGCCGGGCGGGCGACTCGGCAAGACTTAACGGATATTGAGGATTTCCTGGGTGATCTGGTCCTGGGTAGAGATCATCTTGGCGTTGGCCTGGTAGGCGCGCTGCGCCGTGATCATCTTGACCAGCTGCTCCGACACATTGACGTTGGACAGTTCCAGCGCCCCGGACTGGATGTTGCCCATGCCTGAAGCGCCCGGCGCATCGATGATCGGCTGGCCCGACCCGTGGGTCTCTATCCAGGCGTTATTGCCAATGGCCTGGAGATTCTCCGGGCTGTTGAAGCGGGCCAGCATGATCTGACCGATCTCCATGGTCTGACCGTTGGAGTAGCGGGCCATGATGATGCCGTTGGATTCGATGGTCAGATCGGTGAACTGCCCCGGCGGGTAGCCGTCGGGGATCAGCCGGGTGACACCGAACGGCGTCCCATACTGGGTCAGGTTGGAGAAGTCGACCGCCAGCATGGGCGAGTTCGGCGCCGTGGTGTCACGCGGCATGAGGCCGGTGAGGTCGAAGTCCTGGGCCACAGGGGCGGTCAGCCGGCCGGTGGCGTCGGAGAAGGACAGGGTGACCGTCTCCGGCAGCAAGTTGTCGCCCACCTGGGCCCGCACCGTCCAGATCGCCTCCCCTGCCGGGTCGGCGGCCGGATCCGCCTTGATGAAGAAGAAGGTAATCTGGTGCGCCCCGCCCAGCGAGTCGTACACCGTGGTCGAGGTGGAATAGTTGTAGCTGTCGGGATCGCTTGGATCGAAGGGCGCGGTCAGTGGCGGCTCCGAGCGCGCCTGCAGATTGGCGTTGATTTCAAGGCGATTGGACTGCTGCGGCGCCATGTCGTTGATGTTGACGCGCAGATCGGTCCAGGGCAGCGGGCTGTCCACGCTCTTGCCGGTCAGGCGGCGACCGTTGTTGTCGACGATGTAGCCCTCGCGGTCGAGGTGGAAGGCGCCGGCGCGGGTGTAGACGACGCTGCCGCGGTCATTCATGCGGAAGAAGCCGTCGTCAGTGATGGCCAGATCCAGCACATTGCCGGTGAACGACAGCTGGCCCTGGGTGAATTGCTGGCTGACGGCAGCTAGGCGCACGCCCTGCCCCACTGATAGCCTGGGCAGGCCGGTCTTGCTGACGGCGAAGATGTCGGCGAACTCGGCCCGCGAAGCCTTGAATCCGACGGTCTGGCTGTTGGCGAGGTTGTTGCCGGTGACATCCAGATCCGCTGCCGCGGCATTGAGGCCGGTTAATGACGTTCCAAAGCTCATCGTTACCTCCTATCGAACCTTGCTTACGGCAGTCAGGTCGACTTCGCCCAAGCCAGCCAGGCTGAGCCGAGGCGCGTTGCCGCCCTTGCCTAACGCGACGCTTTGCACCTCGGCGGTGACGTAGGTCGGCACCGACCACGCCTGTCCGTCGATCACGGCGCTGGCGACCATGTAGTAGTTGCCGGGCGGCATGGCCTTGCCCTGGGCGTTCTTGCCATCCCACTCGAAATCGATCTCGCCGGGCTCGAGCTGCCCCAGGGCGATTTCCTGAACCAGCTCGCCGTTCATGGCATAAATGGCGACCTTGACGTCGCCGGCCCGGACCGGCAGCTGCAGCATTCCCGTCAAAGAACCGTCGCTTGTCAGATAACCGACTTCGCTTTCCACCACCACGGTCCGCCCGATGAGGCTGGCCGCCTGCAGAGCCTGGTCGGCACGAATGTTGGCGGTAAATTGCTCGAAGCTTTGCTGCAGTCCCTGGATACCGGTGGCGGTGGTGAGCTGCGCGATCTGCGACAAAAACTCGCCGCTGTCCATGGGCGAGAAAGGGTCCTGATTGCGCAGCTGGGCCACCATTAAGCGCAGGAAATCTTCCTGCCCGATCTCGCCAGGTGCGCTCTTCTGCTCGCTCTGCTGCGTCACTCCGCTGCCAGTCAGCGCATTGAGGTTGATCATGGCGTCCTCCTAGTCGGCGCTAGCTGCCGAGCCGCAGAGTCTGCAACAGCAGCTCCTTGGACGTGTTCATCACTTCGACGTTGTTCTGGTAGGAGCGGGAAGCGGAAATCATGTTCACCAGCTCCTCCACTGGATTGACGTTGGAACGATAGACGTAGCCGTCGGCGTCCGCCTCGGGATGATTCGGCATGTACAACGGCGTGTTGGGCGCCTGGCTCTCGATGATGCCCTTGATTTGCACCGGAACCGTCTGCTGCAGCCCTTGCTGCGCCTTGAGCGCCGCGGCGAACACCGGCTGGCGGGCCTTGTAGGCTTGCTCCGGGCTGCCGGCCACCGTTTCAGCGTTGGCCAGGTTACTGGCGGTGGTGTTGAGGCGCAGGGTCTGGGCGCTCATGGCCGAACCCGCGACTTCGAAGATCTTGAACAAGCTCATGACCTATCAATCCCCCCGCAATGCGCCCATCAGGCCCTGAATACGCGCTCCGAGGAAGGTCAGCGTGGCCTGGTAGCTGACGGCGTTCTCGGCGAAGGCCGCCTGCTCGACGTGGCTTTCCACGCTGTTGCCGTCCAGGGCTGCCGCATAGGGCTGGCGAAACAGCACCTTGGGATTCAGAGGCTCATGGCCTGGCGGCTGCAGGTGCAGCGGCCGGGTGGTGCGCAGAGGCTGCTGCTGGCCGAGCGCCTGCCGCATGGCGCTCTTGAAATCGATGTCCCGCGCCTTGTAGTTCGGAGTGTCGGCATTCGCCAGGTTCTCGGCCAGCAGCTTGGTCCGCTGCGCGCGCAGCTGCAGCGCCGCCGCCGGCAAGGCGAAGGTCTTGTCCAGGTTTAAGCTCATGGCTCACCTCGCAGAATTGCTCGCGGCAATAGCTGCAAGGTGTGTGCCAACCGAAAGGAAAGGAGCGAAGGAATGGACGTTGCGGACGCAGGAGCGCTCCTGCGGCACCGCCAGCCGGCCGTCGCTGCGGCCTGGCCTGCGGCTCAGCTTTGCAACTGGTAGATGGTGCCGTGCGGCGTGCGTACCAGCTTGTAGCAGTCGACCTGCCGGCCGATGGACTCGGAGCCGCCCAGCATCAGATAGCCGCCCGGATTCAGGATCTCGGCCATGCGCGTGAGGATGTCGCGCCGGGTCTCCTGGGAAAAGTAAATGAGCACGTTGCGGCAGAAGATCACGTCGAACTTGCCGAGCAGCAGAAAGCTGTCCTGAAGGTTGTGCTGCCGGAACGAGGCGCGGCGCCGGATCTCGGGACGCACTTCCCAGGTCTCGGCGTCGATCTGGGTGAAAAAGCGCTTGAGGCGCTCGGCGCTCAGCCCGCGCCGGATGCTGGAGGCGTGATAGCGGCCGGTCCTGGCCTGCTCGATCATGTTCCTGGAAATATCGGTCCCGAGCACCTCGACCTCGATTCGCCCCCCGGCATCGTTGTATTCCTGGGCTGTCATGAGCACGGAATAGGCTTCCTGCCCCGAGGAGCAGCCGGCCGACCACAGCCGCAGCCGCCCGCCGTGGTTACGCTGGTACTCGGGAAACAGCACGTGTTTGAGGATCTCGAACGGATAGCCGTCGCGGAAGAACTGGGTCTCGTTGGTGGTCATCGCCTCGATGACCTGGGCGCGCAGGCTGGCGTCGCGACCGCTGCACAGGGCGTCGATCAGCTCCCCCAGCGACGAATAGCCGCGGGCTTGGACATGCGGATTGAGTCGGCTGGCAACCAGATATTGCCGGTTGTCACCCAGGACGATTCCGCTGGATTCCTCCAGAAATTTGGTAAAAGAACGATACTGCTCGTCCGAGAGCCGCACCATGCCGCACACTCCCAAGTCTCGGTTCGCCTTACCGTTGAAGCGCCAGGCGTCGAATCGGATCGAGGCTGCCAGACCGCATGTTTTAGTTCTGTGAGCGAGGTTTTGAAATCGTGACGGGACCAGGCGGCATGATTCGCCAAGCTAGATAAATGACTTCCTCTGCCAAAGCAAGCTTGCTCCGCAACACCCTCGCTTCGTCTCGGCAAAAGATCGCAAAAGAAGAATATTTAGACGGCCGTCATGACTTCGTCCAGCCGTTTCGCCACGCGCTCGGCCAGCTCGGCTGGATGGAACTTGGTCAGAAAGTCGCTGGCGCCGATGCGCCTCGCCAGCTCTTCGTTGAACATGCCGCTGAGCGAGGTGTGCAGCAGAACGTAGAGATGCGAAAGCCGCGCGTCCTGGCGGATGGCGTTGGTGAGGGCGTAGCCGTCCATGCGCGGCATCTCGATGTCGGAGATCACCATAAGTAGCCGCTCGAACGGCGAGCCGGGATCATCCGCCCATGCTTGCAGCAACTGCAGCCCCTGCTCGCCGTCATTGGCCAGGGTAATGCCCACCCCCAGCTTCTCCAGCGTGCGGCGGATCTGTCCACGGGCGACGGCGGAGTCGTCCACTACCAGCACGTGATAATCGCTTGGCTGGCGCTGCGGCACCGTCTGATCGAGGGAGTCCACCCCTTGCGGATTAAGCTGGGCCAGGATTTTTTCCACGTCGATGATCTGCACCAGCTCGTCGTCGACCTTGGCGACGGCAGTCACATAGGTGTTGTGGGAAGCGCCCGGCGGCGGCGGCAACACGTCGCGCCAGTTCAGGTTGATGATCCGGTCCACCTGGGAGACCAGAAAACCCTGCACCGAGCGGTTGTATTCACTGACGATGACCGAGCTGCCGTCGTCGACCGGCGTCGGCCGTCCGGTGGTAGCCAGGCTCAAGTCGATGATGGGGATGGTCTTGCCGCGGATATGGGCGATACCGCGCACGATGGCATTGGCCTTCGGCAGCCGCGACAAGGGCGGCGCCTTGATCACCTCGCGGACCTTGAACACATTGATGCCGAATCGCTGCCGCCCATTGAGGCGAAACAGCAACAGCTCCATGCGGTTGTGGCCGGCGAGCTGGGTCCGCTGGTCGACGTTCTCGAGGATGTTGCTCATGTGTTGCTCCGGATTTACCCCCATACTATCGGCACAATGGCGCGTTTTCTTTAGCGGGACCGCGAGCGGTGGCACCCAGGCCTGGCACGAAGCCTGCATTAAGCCGGGCATGGACATGAGGCAACGCCAATCTGCTGTCACCGGCACGGCCTGGCGGCATGCTGTGCTGCTATTGCTGCTGGTCTCGGCGTCGCCGGCGACCGCCAAGCATCCGCTGGAGGACATCCGTCAAAACGTCGAGCGGTTTGTTCACGCCGAATTTGCGTCGCTGGGCAACATCACCGCGGTGGAAGTCACCCGGCTCGACCCGCGGCTGGCGCTGGCGCGCTGCGAGCAGCCGCTGGAGCCGTTTGTACCCAACGGCCAGCGCCGCCTTGGCAACGCTACCATCGGTGTTCGCTGCGATGGCCAGCGGCCCTGGACGCTGTACGTGCCGGTCCGCATCACCAGCAGCGTCAACATCCTGACGGCCCGCCGGCCATTGTCGCGTGGAACCGTCCTTGCCGCCGACGATCTGGTCACGGTCGAGCGCGACGCCGCCGGCCTGCCCTACGGCTATTTCACCGATCCAGCGCAGCTGATCGGTCAGCAGCTCAAGCGTTCCGTCCGCGCCGGTGACATCCTGACGCCAGCCATGGTGGCGCCGGCGCCGCTGGTGCAGCGCGGGCAGAAGGTTTGGATCGCCACCCAAGGCGGCGGCGTCAACGTCGCCATGGAAGGTGAGGCGCTTCAGGACGGCGCAGCCGGCGAACGCATCCGGGTTCGCAACCTCTCCTCCAAGCGCGTGGTGGAGGCCGAAGTCGTCAGCGACAGCCTGGTGCGGGTGCCCTGGTAAGCGCGACCGAGCTAATGCCGGGGGAGCGTGCGGTCGTTAACCCCTGTACGCCGCAGCTTCGGCAGAGGATAATTTCCGGCATGCCGATTTCTTCGCCACCCGCGCTAAAGATTTCCGCCGCGCTGCCGATGCATGGGGCGGAAGGATGTAACAAGCGCCCGTTGGCTCCCCGGAGACGGTGGCGAACAATGGATTTGCACCCAGGAGAGAGATGATGACCAACCCGGTCGACAACAGCACGCGCATCAGCACGGCCATCCCGGCCAACAGCAGGGCGGTGCGTGCCGACAAGGCAGAGGAGACCCGCCCCGCCACCGGCGACAGCCAGAGCCATGTCGACGGCAAAGCGGACGCCAGCATCGAATCGAGTCGGCTGCAGCAGCTGCGGGAGCGCATCGCCGCCACGCCCGACGTGAACAGAGAGCGGGTGGAAGAAATCAAGCAGGCGCTGGCCGAAGGCCGGCTCACCTTCGACCCCCAGCGCATCGCGCAGAAGTTCATCGATCTCGAAGGCTTGCTCGGTGACTGACTCGAACCGGTCGACGGGCGCGGACTCCATGCAGGCGATCCTGGCGCAGCTGAGCGCCAGCCTGGATCGCCTGCATGGCATTTTGCAAGAGGAGGCGGACCGCCTCAGCCAGCGTCAGATCGACGGCGTCGACCGCTTGCTGGCCGACAAACAAGCTGCGCTGCAAGCGCTGGAGGCGCTGGAAGCGCAGCGGCGCGAGCTGCTCGCCCAGGCCGGCTTCGACGGCGGCGACAGCGCCATGCGGCGCTACCTGCGTGAGCGCTGCGACGCCTCCCTGCTCCCGGCCTGGGAGGCCATCCTGGACACGCTGCGGCGGGTCCAGGCGCTCAACGAAGCCAACGGCCGCATCATTCACCGCAGCCTGGAGCAAACCACGCAAATCCTCGCCATACTCCGCGGCGAGGACGGCCAGAACCCCCTCCTCTACGGCCCCAGCGGCCGCCCCAATCGCGGCGGCGGCAGCTCCCTCGCCAAAGCCTGAATCCCCCCACCCTGCCCGCCTGGGGCACAGTCAGACGCGTGCCGGCGCCGGCGAGCTGCCCGCACGCCATGTAGCGGCCCGGCGCAGCGCTCCGACGCGACGGCCGCTGGCCTGGGAATGAGGCCGGCTGCTCGCTGTGGGACTCTTGCGGAAACAATAAAAAAAGCCGGACTTGTGTCCGGCTTTTTGCTGTTTGGTGGAGCCAGGCGGGATCGAACCGCCGACCTCTTGCATGCCATGCAAGCGCTCTCCCAGCTGAGCTATGGCCCCTTGGAATGGCGTGCATTATAGCAGGCCGTTCGAGAAAGGGAAGCCCCTAAGACGAGCCTTCTGTAGCCGCGTGATTGAGCAGCCGGTCGATGCGGCTTAGCACCTGCTCCTGCCCCAGCAGCTCCAGCGTCACGTCTATGGGTGGCGACACCGCCACGCCAGCCACCGCCACCCGCAGCGGCTGCGCGATCTTGCCCAGTCCCAGCGCGCGCTCCTCGGCAAGGGCGTGGATTTGCGCGTGGATCGCCTCCCCGGTCCATGTGGACAGCGCCGCCAGGCGCTCGCGCAGCTCCTTCAGCACCGGCAGGATAGCCTCGGTGACGTGCTTTTTGTATGCCTTGGCGTCGTACTCGGTGGGCGCCTGGTAGAAAAAACGGGCACTCTGCGCCATCTCCACCAACGTCTTGGCGCGCTCCGACAGCGCTTCCACCACCCGCTCCAGCGCCGGTCCCTGGCTGGGGGCGATGCCGAGCCGCCCCATGTGCCAGGACAAATGGCGAGCCACATGCTTGCGGTCGGAGTGCTTAATGTAATGCTGGTTGAGCCACAGCAGCTTGCTCGGATTCATGCTGGACGGGGCGCTGTTGATGTCGTCAATGTCGAACAGCGCCACCATCTCGTCGAGGGAAAAGATCTCCTGATCCCCGTGCGACCAGCCAAGCCGGACCAGATAATTGAGCACCGCCTCAGGCAGGAAGCCCATGTCGCGGTACTCCATCACACTGGCGGCGCCAGCCCGCTTGGAGAGCTTCTTGCCGTGCTCGTCCAGGATCATGGGCACGTGGGCGTACACCGGCGGCTCGACGCCCAGCGCCCGCAGGATATTGATCTGGCGCGGAGTATTATTCAGATGGTCATCACCGCGGATGACATGGGTGATCTGCATGTCCATGTCATCCACCACCACGGTGAAATTGTAGGTAGGCGTGCCGTCAGCGCGGGCGATGATCAAGTCATCCAGCTCGGCATTCTGGAAGACCACCTTGCCCTTGACACGGTCGTCCACCACCACTTCGCCGTCGAGTGGGTTGCGGAAGCGCACCACAGCCTCCTCGCCCTGCTTCGGCGTCCGGTTCAGATTGCGGCAATGGCCGTCATAGCGGGGCTTTTGCTTGCGCGCCATCTGCTCCTCGCGCAGCTTGTCGAGC
The DNA here is from genome assembly GCA_012523465.1 of Lysobacteraceae bacterium. Classification (GTDB taxonomy): domain Bacteria; phylum Pseudomonadota; class Gammaproteobacteria; order Nitrococcales; family AK92; genus JAAYIK01. The sequence goes on from JAAYIK010000013.1 coordinate 242,692, forward strand.
CGCTCGCGGGTGCAAAAGCAGTAGTAGGCCTTGCCTTCATCAAGCAATTGCTGGATGACTTCCTTGTAGCGGTCGAAGCGCTTGGTCTGATAGAAGGGGCCCTCGTCGTATTCCAGGCCCAGCCAGGCCATGCCTTCCAGGATGGCGTTCACCGCCTCCTCGGTCGAGCGCTCCCGGTCGGTGTCCTCAATGCGCAGGACGAAGCTGCCGCCGTGGCGGCGGGCGTAAAGATAGGAATACAGCGCCGTGCGCGCGCCGCCGATATGCAGGTAGCCGGTGGGGGAAGGAGCGAAACGAGTTTTAACCGTCATCAGCTGCCCTTTAAGCTCAATGCGAAGTGGCGAGCTATGTTAGCAAATGCGCCGTCCTGCAGGACAACGATGACGGCCGGGGCCGGCAGGGCCCCCATCGCCGCAATGGCAACGCCCTGGAGCGTCCGAAAATCGACGTCAAATTTTCGTCACACTCTGTCGCCGCCGCGATCCGTGCTATTGGGCTCCCTCCGCCCCGCCGGCGCCGACCGGGTCGGTGACGAAGCCGAGCCGCTGCAAGCCAGCCCTTTGCGCTGCCGCCATCACCTTCAGCACGCTCTCGTAATTGGCGGTGCGGGCGCCGCGGATGTGTACGTCCGGCTGCGGATCCTGGGCCGCCGCCTCCGCCAGCCGCGTCAGCAGCTCCTCCTCGCTGACGGGCGTCTCACCCCAATGCACCTGCCCGTCGGCCGTCACCGACAGCGTGATGGTGTCGGGCTTGATGTCCGCCGGCGAGCTCTCGGCGCGCGGCAGGTCCAGCTTGACCGACTGGGTCAGCACCGGCACCGTGATGATGAAGATGATGAGCAGCACCAACATGACGTCCACCAGCGGCGTCATGTTGATTTCACTCATCACCTCCTCGTCGTCTTCGAACTGATTGTCAAGGGCCATGTCAGCCTGCCTCCGCATGGGCATTGGCGGGCAACGCCGCCGGCTTGGCGCGGCGGGATGGCGGCGCGCCGGTCAGGAAATAGGCATGGAGCTGATGGGCGAAGCGGTTGAGCTTGCTGCGCACGTCCTTGTTGGCCCGGCTGAGCGCGTTGTAGCCAAGCACCGCCGGAATGGCGACGGCCAACCCGAAGGCGGTCATGATCAGGGCCTCGCCAACCGGGCCGGCAACCTTGTCGATGCTGGCCTGGCCACTGACACCGATGCCGACTAGGGCATGGTAAATCCCCCACACCGTGCCGAACAGTCCAATGAAGGGCGAGGTCGAGCCCACCGAAGCCAGCAGCGGCAGCCCCCTTTGCAGCCGCTCGGTGGAGGTGTCAATGGCGTCGCGCAGGCTGCTGCTGAGCCAGTCCGTCAGCGGCAGATTGCCGTGCAGATCGGCCTTGTGCTCGTTGTGATGGTCCAGCGCCGCCTGTCCTTCCTCGACCAGATAAAGATAGGGGTTAGAGGCGCCGGCCTGGCTGAGGATGCCTATCCCCTCGGACAGACTCTGGGCATGCCAGAACATGGACGCCGCGCGGTGCGCCCGGCGCAGCATCAGCAGCTGAATGCTGCGGCGGATCATTACGTACCAGGAGGCGATGGACATGCCCAGCAACAGCACGGCGACGAACTTGATCACCAGGTCGCCCTGGTTCCACAGGGCCTCTATGCCGTAGGGATTCGCTTCCATCTCGGTTCCTCAATCCAGGCGAAAAGTAATTTCCTGCACGTAGCGCATTCGGATCGGCTTGCCGCCCCGGGTGGCCGGGTGATAGCGCCAGGTCTGCACGGCCTCCAGAGCCGCCTTGTCCAGGCGCGGGTAGCCGCTGCTCTCCAGCACGCGCAAGTCGGACACGGTGCCGTCCGGCTCGATGACTAACTCCAAGACCACAGTCCCCTGCTCGCCCAGCCGGCGGGACAGGTTGGGGTATCGGGGCTGCCGGTTGTTGAAAGCACGGGCATCTTCACGAGGCTGCACCACGGCAGCGGCGGTGTCGCCGCTGCTCTCTTCTGCGGCACCGCGTGGCGGTGCGTCGGTCTGCCGGCTGGCCTGCTCCGCCGGCAGCGGCGCGCTTTCCTCGGCGGGCTCGGTCGGCCGTTCCTCGATTTCCTTTTCGGACGTCTCCTCGACGACCTGCTCGACCGGTTCCTCTTCGGGAGGCGCGGTGATGGCCTTCTCGGATGGCGGCGCCTTCACCGGCGGCGCCGGCAGCTCAGGCTTAGGCGGCGGCTTCGGCTTGGGTTCCGGTTTGAGCTTCGGCTTGGGTTTGAGTTTCGGTTCCGGTTTTGGCTCGGGCTTGGGCTTGGGTGGCGGCGTCGGGTTTGGGTCGGGCGCGACAGGAGCCTGAGCGGCCGCGGCCGGCGGCGCCATGATCAGCACCCCTTCGATGACGGGCAGGGTGATCTCGCCGGAGTCGCGACCGGTGAGATGAATTGCGCCGGCGATCACTCCGGCGTGGGCGGACACCACCACCAGGAAGACCACCAGCGATGTCAGGCGTGCTTTCACTTGCGCTCTGGACGGTACAACAAGTTATTCGAGCTGCATGGCGATGGCAGGGCCGCTGCCGTCCATGGCTACATGACATGCGAATCATGCGAATTCTATATGATAACGATTCGCATTTGCTAGACTGGTTGGCAAATCGCGACACAGCCGTCGCCAAGGCAGGCACCGACCGGGCGCAGGCAGTGTCCGCGCTCCAAACGTCCGTCAGAGGCTTGTCGCGGCCAGGCTTGGGTCGGAAGACAGGAATACAGAAAGACAAAAGGGGTTGGGCTTTTAACCTAACCCCTTGATTTTGTTGGTGGGCGCGCCTGGGATCGAACCAGGGACCCCTGCCGTGTGAAGGCAGTGCTCTCCCGCTGAGCTACGCGCCCTTGTGAGGCCACGAATCATAAGCACGAATCTTGATGCTGTCAACGCGACGATGCCATCCACAGCCGCTTGCGCTCGCCTGCCCCGGGAACATCCGACGATCAACCACGGTTCACCGACAGGCGCTCCCTTGGCGAACCGCGCCAGCAACCGCACCCGTCATTGCAGTCGGGATCACGGTAACCCGCAACCGCCGCCACGGGCTGCGTCGCCGGACTGGCACGACTTCGAAGCGGTCGCGCCGCCGGTCATGGTGGACCAACAGCGGCGTTTTCCCGCCATGATGGCGGACCGGCAGGCCGCCGGCCCGCCGCCGCGATCAGCTACAGGCGCTCAACGATGGCGACATTGGCCAGCCCGCCGCCTTCGCACATGGTCTGCAGGCCATAGCGCCCGCCACGCAGTTCCAGAGCGTGCAGCAGGGTCGCCATGAGCTTGGCTCCGGTGCCGCCCAGAGGATGGCCCAGGGCAATGGCGCCGCCGTGGACGTTGAGGCGCTCGGGATCGGCGTCCAGTGCCTTGAGCCAGGCCAGCGGCACCGAGGCGAAGGCCTCATTGACCTCGTACAAGTCGATGTCATCAAGGTGCAGGCCGGCCTTGCGAAGCGCCCGTTGGGTCGCTGGGATGGGCGCCTCTAGCATGATCACCGGATCATGGCCAAGCACCGTCATGTGATGGATGCGCGCCATCGGCTCCACCCCTAGGGCCTTCAGACCGCGCTCGTTGACCACCATCACGCCAGCTGCGCCGTCGCAGATCTGGCTGGCGGTGGTAGCCGTCAGCCGTCCGCCTTCCTGCAGCAGCTTAACGCCCTGGATGCCTTCGAGCGAAACGTCGAAACGGATGCCCTCGTCCACCACGTGCATTTCGCCGGTCGCGCCGTCCTGGGTGCGCACCTCGACCGGCAGGATTTCCTTCTCGAACCAGCCGTTCTCAGTCGCCGCGATGGCCCGCCGATGACTCTGCAAGGCGTAGGCATCGAGCTCGTCCTTGGAAAGATCGTATTTGCGCGCCATCATCTCAGCGCCCACGAACTGGCTGAACTCCGACACATTGGGATATCGGGCGCGGATATTGGGACTCATGTAATGGCCCAGCCCCGCCTCCTGCGGCAGCCTGATCGGTGTGAACATCGGCACCCGGGTCATGCTCTCGACGCCGGCGGCAATGACTACGTCCATGGTGCCGGACATCACCGCCTGGGCGGCGAAATGCAGCGCCTGCTGCGAGCTACCGCATTAGCGATCGACAGAGACGCCCGGCACTGACTCCGGCAGCCTGGAAGCCAGGATGGCATTGCGGGCGATATTCATCGCCTGCTCCCCGGCCTGGCCGACGCATCCCATGATCACGTCATCGACGATGGCCGGATCGGCACCGACGCGGTCCACCAACCCATTCAGCACTTGCGCCGCCAGATCGGCCGGATGCCAGCCGGACAGCCGGCCGCCCCTGCGTCCGCCCGCCGTGCGCAGCGCCGCAACGATATACGCCTCTCCCATCTCTCCTCCTGTTGTTGAATCGCAGTCATCGAATCAGCATAGGCGGTTTTTCCGCCCTGACCATCGGCTTGTCGGCGTTTTCCCCAGGAGGCGCGGCATTCGCCCTACGGCAGCAGCGCCTGCGCCCAGACCAGGCGCTTTCCGACACGGCGACCGTTCGGAACAGCTCGCTCAGGAACCCATCCCGGCTGACCACATCGCTGATCTGGCCACGCAGCATCAGCACCGGCACCCGAATCCGTCGCGCCGCGGACCTGATGCGCTCGCTCTGGGCGGCGACGTCGGGCCGCTTGGTGCCGATGATGAAGGCCGAATCCCAGTGCCAATACAGGCAGCCGTCGGCGCCTGCTCGCAGATTCCTCTTGAGCCCTCGCGGTTTGGCGGGGCGGGGTCGATACAGCAGATAGCGGGCCACCGCAGCGGCAGCCTCCTCGAGGGAAGCGAAACCGTCGATGTGAGCCTGCATGAATTCGCGTATCCGCCGCAAGCCATCCGGCTCCAGTCGCGGCACCACGTCCACCAGCACCAGGCCGGCGGCGAGCTCCCGCTCGCTTTCTCCGACCGCAAGCAGCGCCGCAACCCGCCCAGCGAGGCTCTGACAACGACCGGCGGCCGGGGCAGCTGGCGATCACCGCGCACAGGTCGGCAGCATAGGCGTCGAGCCGGTAATCGCCATCCACCGCCCATTCGCTCTCGCCGTGCCCGCGCTGGTTGAGGGTGATTCACGTGGTAGCCCCGCCCTGCCAGGGTGGCAGCCAGGGTTTTCAAGGGATGGCGGGTTTGGCCGCCACCGTGCAGCAAAATCACGCCCGGTGCCGTCGGCGAACCGGCCACCTCGGCTAGGAGCCGCACGTCCCGGCTGCCGAGGAAGCAACATTTTTCCATGGTCATGCTCCTGCCGCAGCCGCCAGACAGTGGCGTCATCCGCGCCCACTGCCCGCTGCCGGGTTGCGGCAGGGCACGGCAAGGCCACGATCATGCAGTCTCTCCTCTCCGCCGACAGCAACGCGTCGGACGCTTGCGGCCGGCACCATGGCAGCGCCAGCCGCAAGCGTCGAACCACGTCAAGCAGGCTCAGCCCTGCATGATGCCGAGGTCGGCGAACTTGCGGCCCTCGTTCACCAGCCGGGTCAACAGCGCCGCCCGGGTCCAGTAGCCATACTCGTTGCCGCGCACTTGCGCGTAGTGGTCCAGACGCTCGGCGATCCGGTCCAGCCCGATGCTGTCGGCCCAGAACATCGGGCCGCCACGATAGTCGGGGAAGCCGTAGCCGTTGATCCACACCACGTCGATGTCGGAGGCGCGGTAGGCGATGCCCTCCTCGAGGATCTTGGCGCCTTCATTGATCAGCGGATAGAGGCAGCGCTCGATGATCTCCTGCTCGCTGATGTCGCTACGGCGCTGGATCCCGTGCTCGGCGGCCAGCTGGCGGCAGATCGTCTCGACTTCCGGATCCTCCAGCGGCATGCGGCCGTCGTACTTGTAATAGCCGGCACCGGTCTTCTGCCCATAGCGGCCAAGCTCGTATAGCTTCTGCACGACCACCCGGTAGCTCGGGTCGGGCGGCAGGATGCCGGCCTTGGCCTGCTCGAATACCACCTTGGCGCCCACATCCACGCCGGCCAGATCCAGCATGCGGCAAGGTCCCATCGGCAGGCCCAGCGACTGAATAGCGGCGTCGATCTGCGCCGGGCTGGCACCCTCCAGCAGCAGGAACTCGGCTTCGCGCAGGTAGCTCTCCAGCATGCGATTGCCGATGAAGCCGAAGCAGACGCCGGAGACGACAGGCACCTTGCCGATGGTCTTCGCGAGGTTCACTACCGTCACCAGCACGGCGGGCGCGGTCTTGGCGCCGCGCACCACCTCCAGCAGCCGCATGACGTTGGCAGGGCTGAAGAAGTGCATGCCGAGGAAGTCGGCTGGACGGCCGGAGGCCTCGGCCAGCACGTCGATGTCCAGGGTCGAGGTGTTGGAGGCGATGATGGCGCCGGGCTTGCAGACCTCGCCCAGGCGGGTGCAAACCTTTTTCTTCAACTCGAGGTCCTCGAACACTGCCTCGATCACCAGGTCGCAGTCGGCAAGATCGGCATAATCCAGCGTGCCCTGCAGCAGGGCCATGCGCTGCTCGACCTCTTCGGCGGTCAGCCGCCCGCGGGTTACGCTGATCTCGTAGTTCTTGCGCACCACGCCCAGCCCGCGCTCCAGTGCCGCCTGCTCGACCTCGACGATGCGCACGGGAATGCCGACGTTAACGAAGTTCATGGCGATGCCGCCGCCCATGGTGCCGGCGCCGACCACCCCGACCCGCTTGATGGTACGCAGCTCGAGATCGCGCGGCAGTCCCGGGATCTTGGCCGCCTCGCGCTCGGCGAAGAAGCGGTGGCGCAGCGCGGCAGACTCCTGAGTGCGCCGGCACTCTTCGACCAGCCTCTTTTCCAGCGCGGCGCCTTCGGCAAAGGTCTTGCTAACGGCGGCTTCCACGCAGTCAATGATGCGGGCCGGGGCCGGATTGCCGGTGGGGCGCTTCTGCAGTGCCGCTCGCGCCTGTTCGAACAGGCCAGCGGGCACCGAAGCCGGATCGACCGTCAGTTCGCTGGTGCGGCGCGGCCCCTTGCCCTGGCTCAGCAGTTCGCGGGCATAGCGTAGCGCGGCCGCCAGCAGATCTTCGTCTCCCACCACGGCGTCGAGGATACCTAGCTGCAGCGCCTTCGCCGCCGCCACGTGCTCGCCCTTGAGAATCATGTTCAGCGCCGCCTGGGCGCCGATCAGCCGCGGCAGACGCTGAGTGCCTCCCGCGCCCGGCAGGATGCCCAGATGCACCTCCGGCAACCCCACCTTGGCCGACTCTAGGGCGATGCGGTAATGGCAGGCCAGCGCAAGTTCCAGGCCACCGCCCAGAGCCGTGCCATGTATCGCGGCGATCACGGGACGATTGAGGCGCTCGAGCTGATCGAAAATCTCATGGAAGCCTGGCGGCGGCAGTTCCGGCAACGAAAATTCGTTGATGTCAGCGCCGGCGACGAAGGTCCTGCCGGCCGCATGGACAACGACGGCGCGGATGGTGGCGTCGGCCTGCACCTGCTCAATGGCGGCCTGGAGACCGGCGCGCACTGGCTGGGACAGGGCGTTGACTGGCGGATTGTCGATCCGGATGACGCCGATGTCGCCGTTCTTGTCGAGGGTCACGACTGTCTGGTTCAAGTTGAAGCTCTCCTCTCCGTTGGTGGAAAGTCGGATCCACGATCGCTCAGAGCCCCCATTTGAAAGACATTCCGCGCCCATGTCCAGTCGCGCCAACAGCTGACGACCGCTGCGCTCCGGCCAGGTTCTGCACCTCTGCCGGCCGGGAGCAGCACCAGCCAAACATTCACTTGGTTTTTCCGGCCACGAGCCGCGGCGCGCCTGCCTAGCGGCGGCTGTTGCTTCACCGCAACATGAGCGTATCCTTATGTTTGGCAGCGATACCGCCGCGCTACTCTCCAGGACGCTTGCGATCCGCGCACCTCGCTTTCGCGACGTGGGGACGCACCAACCCTGGCCATACGGTGCTTCTGCAGGCTGGCCTGCGATTCTCGGCGTCCTGGTTGCGGCAGCCAGAGAGACGACGATACAAGCAAGAGCGATGTACCTGACAGTACTAAGAAGCAAGCTCGACCAGGTTCGGGTCACTCATGCCGAGCTCGACTACGAAGGCTCCTGCGCCATCGATGCCGCGTTGCTCGATGCGGCCGGCATCGGCGAGGACGAGCTCGTCCATATCCACAACCTGGAAAACGGGGAGCGCTTCAGCACATATACGATCCGCGGCGAGCCGGGCTCCGGCATCATCTCAGTCAACGGTGCCGCAGCGCACAAGGTTCGCATCGGCGACCGCCTGGAGATCTGCGCCTACGCCACCCTGACTCCGGAGCAGGCCAAAAGCCATCGACCAATCGTGCTTCGCTGCGACGAGCGCAACCGCCTCGTGCAGCGCGCCTGAATCGTCCACGCCGGCCGCGGCCTTGGCCGCCCCGCCGTGAAACGGCTTGCTGCGACCGGCGCGCCAGCCGCTGCTTTTTGCCCGGGAATTCCTCGCATCAAGCGCCGAAGCGGACGCCCTGCTGCGACACGCGCCGATAGGGACAATCGAGGCAGAGCCGACGAGATCATGCTCGGCATCATCGCCGAAAAAAAGCTCGCCCTGGCAGCGAGCCGGTTACAAGTCCATATCCGAGCCGAAGCCGGCGACCGCGCCGCCGGTTCCCCGACAGCAAGACCGGCCGCCCGGTCTCCTTAGCCGAGGCCTTCAGTTCGGGCCGTCCCGCCGCTCGCACCGAAACGGCCCTGTCCTGCAAGCAGGACAGGGCCTGGCCGCTCATGCGCTCGCTAGATGCGTTCCACCGCGATGGCCGTGGCTTCGCCACCGCCTATGCAGAGCGAGGCGACGCCACGCTTGGCGCCGCGCTGCTCCATAGCGGCCAGCAGGGTCACCAGGATGCGGGCGCCAGAGGCACCGATGGGATGCCCGAGGGCGCAGGCGCCACCGTGCACGTTGAGCTTGGCGTGCGGCAGGTCGAGATCGCGCATGGCGGCCATGGTGACCACGGCAAAGGCCTCGTTGATTTCGAACAGGTCGACATCGTTCACGCTCCAGCCGAGCCGGTCCAGCAAGCCCTTGATGGCGCCGACCGGCGCGGTGGTGAACCAGGCCGGCTCCTGGGCATGGCCGAAGTGGCCACGGATGACCGCCTTCGGCTCGAGGCCGCGCCGCTCGGCCTCGGAGCGGCGCATCAGAACCAGCGCGGCGGCGCCGTCGGAGATGGAGCTGGAGCTGGCTGCGGTGACGGTGCCGTCCTTGCGGAAGGCCGGCTTCAAGGTCGGGATCTTGGCGATGTCGCTGCGACCGGGCTGCTCGTCATGGCGCACCTCGACCTCGCCCCGGCGACCCGCCACCTTCACCGGCACGATCTCGGCGTCGAAGCTGCCATCGGCAATCGCTCGCTGCGCGCGCTTAACCGACTCGATTGCGTATTCGTCCTGCGCCTCGCGGCTGAAGCCGTATTTTTCCGCCGTATCCTCGGCGAAGGTCCCCATGGAACGGCCCCGCTCGTAGGCGTCCTCCAGGCCGTCGAACAGCATGTGGTCAATCACCTGGGCATGGCCGAAGCGGTAGCCCTGACGGGCTCGGTCCAGCAGGTATGGGGCGTTGCTCATGCTCTCCATGCCGCCGGCGACCATGATGTCGTTGGTGCCGGCCTTAATGAGATCGTGGGCTAGCATGACCGCCTTCATGCCAGAACCGCAGACCTTACTGATGGTGGTGCAGGGCACGCTCTTGGGGATGCCAGCACCAATGGCGGCCTGGCGCGCCGGCGCCTGCCCGAGACCTGCCGGCAGCACGTTGCCCATGAAGACTTCTTGCACGTCCTCCGGTGCCAGGCCGGCGCGCTCGACCGCGGCCTGGATGGCGATGGCGCCCAGCTCGGTGGCGGACAGCGGCGACAGGCTGCCCTGAAAGCTGCCGATGGGCGTGCGGGCATAACTGACGATGACGATGGAATCATCTGACATGGCTGCAGGGTTCCTCGTGTGGGCGGTCCGGGTTCAGACCACCGAAAACGCTCAAAGATCCGCCAACGGCGAGGGATCGAAGCCGGCAGGCGGCTCGAAATGCGCTGCCACATCGGCGGCGCTGACGTCCTCCAGGCGGCTCGGCCGCCATCGCGGGTTGCGGTCCTTGTCCACCAACAGCGCCCGCACGCCTTCGGCGAAATCGTGCCGGCGAGTGAACTGCACCGCCATGTTGAGCTCCAGCATGAACACTTCTTTGAGCGACAAGTGTCGGCCGCGGCGATACTGCTCGACAAACACCTTGGAGGCGGTCGGCGAACTGCGCTCCAGCGACTCTAGCGCGGCGACGATCCACTTGTCATCGCTCCGCTCCGATCGCAAGGCTGCCAACATGCCTTCCACGCTGGTGTAGTCGGTGACCCGGTCGATCAAAGCCCGGTGGCGCGCGACGTTAGACTCCGGCAGCAGATCGCCGCTTGCAGCGGCAAGCCGGCGCAGCAGCAGCGAGAGCTGCTGCCGGTCCAGCTCGGCGTCCCCGCTCCAGGCGATTTCGGTCAGGCCGACGAAGACGGCGTCGCGCTGCGCGGCGCCGATGCAGAAGTCGGCCAGCCCCAGATAGAGCGCGTCGCCGGCATTCATGTGGGCGCCGGTCAGCCCCAGGAAGAGACCGGTGCGGCCCGGCATGCGCGTGAGGAACCACGTCCCCGCTACATCCGGGAAGAAGCCGATCACCCCCTCCGGCATGGCGATGCGTGAGCGCTCGGTCACCACCCGGTGGCTGCAGCCGGACATCAACCCCAGCCCGCCGCCCATCACGATGCCGTCGCCCCAGCACAGCATGGGCTTAGGGTAGGTATGGATCTGGTAGTCCAGCCGGTACTCGGTTTCGAAGAAACGTTCCGCCGGCGCGACCGGCCCGCCCGGATTGGCCTTCATGGCATGGTAGAGGCTGACTACGTCGCCGCCGGCGCAAAAGGCGCGCTCGCCGCTGCCCAGCAGCACCACGCAAGCGATATCGTCGTCCTCCGCCCACTGCGCCAGCCGCGGGCGCAGCAGATCGATCATGGCCTGGCTGAGCGCGTTGAGCGATTTTTCAGCGTTCAGCCGGGCGAAACCGACGCGCTTGCCGCCGCCAGCCGCGCGCTCCTCGAATACCACTACCTCGGTTGTCATTTTTTCTCCAGTTCAGGATCCAGGTACTTGATGATGCTGGAGAAGTCCATCCGGCCGGCGCCCTGCTTGCTGTAAGCCACGTAGAGCTGGCGCACCAGCGAGCCCAGCGGCAGCGAGGTGCGGGTGGCCAGCCCGGCTTTCAGCGCCAGTTCCAAATCCTTGACCAGCAAGTCGACGCCGAAGCCGCCTTGGTAACCGCGGCTGGCCGGCGTGCCCTCCATGACGCCAGGATACGGGTTATAGACTTGCAATGCCCAGTTGTTGCCCGAACTTGCCTTCATGATTTCCGACAGCACCTTGGGATCGAGACCGTTGGCGACGCCGAGGTTGAGCGCCTCGGCAGTGCCCGTCATCAGAATGCCGAGCAGCATGTTGTTGCACATCTTGGCAACCTGCCCAGCGCCTGCGGCTCCGGCGTGAAAGATTTTCTTCCCCATAGCCTCGAGGATGGGGCGGGCGCGCTCCAGCGCCGCCGCCTCGCCGCCGACGATGAATGTGAGCGTGGCGGCCTCGGCACCGGCCACGCCGCCGGAGACCGGCGCATCCAGCATGTCCAGGCCGCGCTCAGCCGCTGCCGCGTGCAGCGCGCGCGCGGTCTCGGCATCGATGGTGCTGCAGTCGATCAGCAGCGTCCCCGAGGCAACCGCCGTCAGCACCCGGCCGGCGCCGAGATACACGCCCTTAACGTGGGGACCTGCCGGCAGCATGGTGATCACCACTTCGGCACCTGCGGCCGCCTCCGCCGCCGAGCTCGCCGCTCTGGCGCCCGCCTGCGCCAACTTGGCGACGGCCTCCGACGCCAGGTCGAAGACCGCGAGCTGGTGGCCGGCCTTGAGCAGGTTGGCGGCCATGGGCGCTCCCATGTTTCCGAGTCCGATAAAGGCGATTTGCGTCATAGAATTGCTCCCGCTGTTTCAGGCACCAGATTCGTTCGCCTCAGCACTGGCCGCTCGAAGTAGAAGAGGCGCACGGGGCGAATCGCCCCGGCGCCAAAACGCGCCCGACGCTGGCCGTCGCTCCTCCTCCCGTAAACCGTGCACGTTAATCCCGGCTATCGGTTCTTCCACACCGGCTTGCGCTTCTCCAAGAAGGCGTTGACACCTTCCTTCTGGTCCTGGGTGTCGAACAAGGCGACGAAGCGCTCGCGCTCCAGCGGTAGGCAGTCGGCCATGGGCCGGGTCTGGCTGGCGTCGATCAGCTGCTTGCAGAAGGAGACGGCGATCGGGCTCTGGTTGCCGACCTGCTCGGCCAACTCGAGCGCTCGCTGCAGCGCCTGCCCCCGGCCGACCACCTCCTCCACCAGGCCGATGCGCAGGGCGGTGGCCGCGTCCACCTGCTCGCCGCACAGGATCATCCGCTTGGCCCAGCCCTCGCCCACCAATCGCGGCAGCCGCTGGGTGCCACCGGCGCAGGGCAGCAGGCCGACCCGCGCCTCCGGCAGCCCCAGGCGCGCCTGTTCCTCGGCGATGCGGATGTCGCAGGCCAGCGCCACTTCCAGTCCGCCGCCCATGGCATAGCCGTTGATGGCGGCGATGGCCACGCCGCGGAACGCCGCCAGGGTCTCGAAAGCCTCGCCGAAGCGGCGGGCGGCCTCGGCAGCGACGGCGGCGTCGCCATCCTTGAACTGGTTGAGATCGGCGCCGGCCGAGAAGAACTTCTCGCCTTCGCCGGTCAGCACCAGGGCGTAGATTTCGCGGTCGGCGTCGAGGTCGAGAACCAGCTCGCGCAGTGCCATCAGGCCATCGCGGGTCCAGGTATTGGCCGGTGGATTGCTGATGGTGACCAGCGCCGTGTGGCCGCGACGCTCGACGTGCAGATTGGTGTATTGCTTCATTGAATGTCCTCCGCACCTCCTTCCTGCAGCAGGCGCCGAGCAACGATCACGCGCATGATCTCGTTGGTCCCCTCCAGGATCTGGTGCACTCGGGTATCGCGCACGTAGCGCTCCAGCGGATATTCGCGGATATAGCCATAGCCGCCATGCAGCTGCAGTGCCTGGTTGCAGACGTTGAAGCCGACGTCGGTGGCGAAGCGCTTGGCCATGGCACAGTAGACGCTGGCGTCGGGATCGTTACGATCCAGCTTCCAGGCCGCCAGCCGCACCAGCTGGCGCGCCGCCACCAACTCGGTGGCCATGTCGGCGAGCCGGAACTGCAGCGCCTGGAACTCGGCCAGCGCGCGGCCAAACTGGCGGCGCTCGTTGAGGTGGCGCTGCGCCGCCTCCAGCGCCGCCTGCGCCGTGCCCACCGAGCAGCTGGCGATGTTGATGCGGCCGCCGTCGAGGCCGCGCATGGCGATCTTGAAGCCCTCGCCTTCCTCCCCCAGGCGGTACTCGGCCGGTACCCGCACGCCGTCGAAGTTCACTGCCCGGGTCGGCTGGCTGTTCCAGCCCATCTTCCGCTCCGGCTTGCCGAACCGCAGGCCCGGCGTGTCCTTCTCCACCACGATGCAGGAGAC
>JAAYIK010000003.1 GCA_012523465.1 Lysobacteraceae bacterium
CAGCGTCACCTCCAGCTTCCCCCCGGTCGAGGAAGCCTTCCCGCTCAGCGTCGAGCTGGCGGCGCCGCAGGAGGTCCTGGCCCGCTGGGACACCCGCGACGGCTTCTATCTCTACCGCGACAAGATCGCCTTTGCCCTGCCCAACGGCGAGGCCCGGATCATCGAGCTGACGCTGCCGGAAGGCAAGCTGCTGGACGATCCTTACTTCGGCCCCATGCAGGTATTGTACGGCCCGATAGAAGCCCGCCTGCGGCTGGATCGGCCGCTGACGCGGCAGGCCTTGCTGCAGATCGAATACCAGGGTTGCGCCGAGGCCGGGCTTTGCTATCCACCGCAAACCGTGCACTGGACGCTGACCGCCGGCACGGCCTCGGCCGCGCCGGCGACGGCAACCAGCCCGCCCCCGCCGCTCGATGAGGGCAGCCGCCTGCAGTCACTGCTGGCCGGCGGCAACCTGCCGCTGATCCTGGGAGCCTTCTTCGTCGCTGGCCTGCTGCTGGCCTTCACTGCCTGCATGTACCCGATGATCCCAATCCTCTCCGGGATCATCGCCGGCGACCGCCACCGCGGCAGCGGCCTGCGCTCCTTCCTGCTGTCGCTGACCTATGTCGAGGCCACAGCCGTCACCTACGCCCTGGCCGGGGTCGCTGCCGGCTTCTCCGGCATCGCCATCCAAGCCAATCTGCAAAATCCCTGGATCCTGGGCAGCTTCGCCGGCCTGTTCGTGCTGCTGTCGCTGTCCATGTTCGGCGTCTTCAACCTGCAAATGCCAGCCGCCGTGCAAACCCGCCTCTCCGCGCTGTCCGCTGCCCAGAAAGGCGGCACCTTCATCGGCGCAGCGGTCATGGGCGTGCTGTCGGCGCTCATCGTTGGCGCCTGCTCCGGTCCGGCCCTGATCGCAGCCCTCGCCTTTATCAGCACCACCGGCGACTATGCGCTCGGCGGCCTTGCGCTGTTCACACTCGCCAATGGCATGGGCCTACCGCTGCTGCTGATCGGCACTGCCGCCGGGCGCTTCTTGCCCCGCTCTGGCCCCTGGATGGAGCGGATCCGCCAATTGTTCGGGATCGCCTTCCTGGTGGTTGCCGTCTGGCTGCTGGAGCGGCTGCTGCCGGGGCATCTGGCGCTGGCGCTGTGGGGCGCCCTGCTGCTGGGGATCGCAGTTTTCTTGGGCGCCTGCGACCAAATCACCCGCGACGCCGGCAGCCTGCTGCGGCTGCGCAAGTTCGCCGGCGTGCTGCTGCTGATCTGGGGCAGCCTGCTGCTCCTGGGGGCTGCAGGCGGCAGCTCGGATTTCTGGCGCCCCCTGGCCGGCTTCACCGCCGCGACCGTCCCCGGCGACGGCCAAGTGACAGCGACTTCCCGCCGCGTGCATACCGTCGCCGAACTGGAGGCGGCGCTCGCCCAGGCCCGTGCCGCCCGCCGCCCGGTGATGCTGGACGTACGCGCCGATTGGTGCGTCTACTGCATCCAGCTGGAGCGGACCACCTTCCCAGCGCCCGAAGTGCAGCAGGTACTGCGTGATGCGCTGCTACTAACCGTTGACGTTACCGCCATGAGCAACGACGACAAGGCGCTGCTCAATCATCTGGACGTGTTCCTGCCCCCCGCGGTGATCTTCTACGATGCCAACGGCAACGAGCGCCGCGAGTTCCGCGTGGTGGGCTTCCTGGAGCCGGCTGCCTTCGCCGCTCGGGCGCGCCAGGCCCTGCTTGACGAGGCTCAACCGCTATGAACGGTCGCTTGCTGGCATCGATGGTCTTGGCCGCCCTGATCGGCGCCGGTGCCGGCATCGGCGGTTACATGCTCTATGAATCCCGGCTGCAGTCGGCCGGGGCGGAGCCGCGTCCGGCATTCCAGCTGCCCGACCTCGACGACCGACTGCAGTCGGTCAACCAATGGGACGGTAAGGTGCTGGTATTGAATTTCTGGGCCACCTGGTGCCCGCCCTGCATACGCGAGATCCCTATGCTGGTCGAGATCCAGCAAGAGCTGGGCGAGCAGGGCCTGCAAATCGTGGGGATTGCCGTCGACAAACGTGATCCAGCCCGCAGTTTCGTCCATCAGCTCAAGGTAAACTACCCGGTCCTCTACGGCGTCCAGTCGGCGCTGGAAGTCTCTCTGCTCTACGGCAACGATGCCGGAACGCTGCCGCACACGGCCATCGTCGACCGTCAAGGCTACATTCGCCACATCATCCGCGGCGAGCTGGAGCGCGAACAGCTGCTCGAGCTGGTCACGTCGCTGTTGTGACTTTGTCGCGAATTTGGCCTGAAAATCCGGCAAACTCCACGGAAACTGCAGCGATGTGGTGGACAACCCGCTCGGCTTCCGCCAGAATCCGCCTCCAGCGCACATGCTGCGCTGGAGGCGTACGAGGAAACGATGGCGAAGCTGCTTGTACTCAACGGGCCGAATTTGAATCTGCTGGGACGGCGGGAGCCGGAAATCTACGGCAGCGACACGCTGGCGGATATCGAGGCTCGTCTGGCCAAGCTGGCGCAGGAGGCCGGCGCGGCGTTGCAGTGCTTCCAGAGCAATGCCGAGCATGCCCTGATCGAGCGAATCCACGCCGCCGCCGACGATGGCACGGACTTCATCATCTTCAACCCCGGCGCCTACACCCACACCAGCGTGGCACTGCGCGACGCATTGCTCGGCGTCGCCATCCCCTTCATCGAGCTGCACCTTTCCAACGTGCATGCCCGGGAGGCGTTCCGGCAACGCTCTTACCTATCGGACATCGCCGTCGGGGTCATCACCGGCTTCGGCGCATTTGGCTATGAACTCGCTCTGAAGGCTGCCCTGAACCACCTTCAGAAGAACAAGTAAGGATTCACGCTGATGGATATCCGCAAACTCAAACGCCTGATCGAGCTCCTGGAGGAGTCCGGGATCAACGAAATCGAGATCAAGGAAGGCGAGGAATCGGTGCGCATCACCCGCACCCCCAGCGGCCCTGCGGTGCCCACCGTGCAGCATTACACCATCCCGGCGGCGGCGCCTGCCCAGGAGGCGGCTGCCGACCCGGCATCCGAGCTGCCGGAAGGCCACGTCGTCCGCTCCCCCATGGTCGGCACCTTCTACCGTGCGCCGGCGCCGGGCGCCAAGCCCTTCGTTGAGGTCGGAACCCGGGTCAAGGTTGGCGATCCGCTCTGCATCATCGAAGCCATGAAGATGCTGAACCAGATCGAAGCGGACAAGGATGGGGTCATCAAGGCCATCCTGGTCGAAAACGCCCAGCCGGTCGAGTTCGACCAGCCGCTGTTCGTCATCGAATAACGTTCGCCAACGGGACACGCACTCTTCCATGCTTGAAAAAATCGTCATTGCCAACCGCGGCGAAATCGCGCTACGCATCCTGCGCGCCTGCCGCGAGCTGGGTATCAAGACGGTCGCCGTGCATTCCACCGCGGACCGCGACCTCAAACACGTGCGACTGGCTGATGAGTCAGTCTGCATCGGCCCGCCGCAGTCGGGCCAGAGCTACCTCAACATTCCCGCCATCATCTCCGCCGCCGAGGTGACCGGCGCCGTCGCCATCCACCCTGGCTACGGCTTTCTGGCCGAGAACGCCGATTTCGCCGAGCGGGTCGAGCGCTCCGGCTTCATCTTCATCGGCCCCAGGCCAGAGACCATTCGTCTGATGGGAGACAAGGTCTCCGCCATCAACGCCATGCGCGAGGCCGGCATCCCCTGCGTGCCGGGCTCCGCCGGCCCGCTGGGCGACGACGACGACGAGAACCTGCGGATCGCCGCCGAGATCGGCTACCCGGTGATCATCAAGGCCTCAGGCGGCGGCGGCGGCCGCGGGATGCGGGTGGTCTACAGCGAGGACCAGTTGCTGTCAGCCATCGCCATGACGCGTTCCGAGGCCCGCACGGCCTTTGGCAACAGTACCGTCTACATGGAGAAATTCCTCGACAACCCGCGTCACATCGAGGTGCAGGTGCTGGCCGACGGACAGGGCAACGTGATCCATCTAGGCGAGCGCGACTGCTCCATGCAGCGCCGCCACCAGAAGGTCATCGAGGAAAGCCCGGCCCCCGGCATCAGTGAGGAAGAACGCCAGCGCATCGGCGAGTTGTGCGTCGAGGCCTGCCGCCGCCTGGACTACCGCAGCGCCGGCACCTTCGAGTTCCTCTACCAGGACGGCCAATTCTATTTCATCGAGATGAACACCCGGATCCAGGTCGAGCATCCGGTGACGGAGATGGTGACCGGCATCGACCTCGTCCGTGAGCAGCTGCTGATCGCGGCCGGGCAGCCGCTGCGCTACAAGCAGTCGGATGTCCGCATACAGGGCCATGCCATCGAATGCCGGATCAACGCCGAAGATCCGCACACCTTCATCCCTTCGCCGGGCAAGGTGGAGGAATTCCATGCGCCCGGCGGCGCCGGCATCCGGGTCGAGTCGCACCTCTACAGCGGCTATCACGTGCCGCCCTACTACGATTCCATGGTCGGCAAGCTGATCGCCCACGGCGACACCCGGGAGTCCGCCATCGCCCGCATACGCATGGCGCTGTCGGAGCTGGTCATCGAGGGCATCAAGACCAATGTCCCGCTGCTCCAGGAGATCATGGCCGACACCAACTTCCAGCGCGGCGGCACCAACATCCACTACCTGGAAAAGAAGCTGGGAATCACTTGATCCTCAGCGCCGTCGGCGGGAGCATCCCGCCGACGGACCCCGTCTCATCGGCTGCGCAGCCTGCGCTCCCCACGGCCAGCCAAACCAGCCACGGCCGCCTCGGCCTTCCCGCCACGAAGCATCCGCATGCCTTAAACTATCCCTTCCACGGTCGTTGCGGATCAGACAGCTGGAAGCTTTTTCCTGCTCGTACAAGCATGAGAAGTAAGAGGCAACCATGAGCAAGCGACGAATCTGCATTCTTGGTGGGTCCGGCTTCGTCGGGCGGCATCTGGCCAGCGCCCTCGGCAAGGAGAACGTATCCATCCGGGTGCTGACCCGCAACCGCGAACGCAACCGCGACCTGCTCGTCATTCCCAGCCTGGAGCTGGTGGAAGCCGACATCCACGACCCAACCGTGCTGCGCAAGCACTTCGGCGAGTCGGATGTGGTCATCAACCTGGTCGGCATCCTCAACGATCCGCATCGCGACGGCCGCACCTTCCGGCGCGTGCATGTGGAGCTGCCGCGCCAGATCGTGGACATCTGCCGCCAGACCGGCATCCGCCGCCTGCTGCACATGAGCGCTCTTGGCGCCGCCAGCGACGCACCCAGCAAGTACCAGCAGACCAAGGCTGAGGGCGAGGCGCTAGTGCTGGACGCCAACTCCTCGCAGCTCGCCACCACCACCTTCCGGCCCTCGGTGATCTTTGGCCGGGGCGACAGCTTCTTCAATCGCTTCGCCAGGCTGCTCAGGCTAGCCCCGGGCTTCTTCCCGCTGCCGACGCCGAATGCACGCTTCAGCCCGGTGTACGTCGGCGACGTAGCCCGCGCCTTCATCAACAGCCTGGACGAGCGCGACGCCTACGGCCGCTCCTACGAGCTGTGCGGTCCGCGCACCTATACCCTGCGCGAGCTGGTGGAATACACCACCGAGGTCACCGGCCACAAGCGCCGCATCATCGGCCTCGGCGACGGCCTCTCTCGGCTGCAAGCGCGCATCCTTGAGCGTCTGCCTGGGCAGCCATACAGCTACGACAACTACCTCTCCTCCACCCGCGACAACGTCGGCACCACGGAGGACCTGGAAAGGCTCGGCATCCGGCCGACCGCCGTGGAGGCCATTGTTCCCGGCTACCTGGGGAACTTTGGCGCCCGCAGTCGCTACAACGAGTTTCGCAAGGAAGCGCGACGTGTCTGAAACGGCTGGGCTGCGCGTCTACCTGGTAGGCGGTGCCGTCCGCGACAAGCTGCTGGGGCTGCCGGTCACGGAGCGCGACTGGGTGGTGGTCGGCGCCAGCCCGGAAGAGATGCTGCGGCGGGGCTTCAAGGCCGTGGGCAAAGATTTTCCGGTCTTCCTGCACCCGCGCACCAAGGAGGAGTACGCCCTGGCGCGAACCGAGCGCAAGACCGGCCCCGGCTACCGGGGCTTTGCCTTCCATGCCGCGCCGGACGTGACCCTGGAGCAAGATCTGGCGCGACGCGACCTCACCATCAACGCCATCGCGGAGACGACCGATGGCGAGCTGGTCGATCCCTTCGGCGGCAAGCGGGATCTGGAGCAGCGTCTACTGCGCCACGTCTCTCCTGCCTTCGCCGAAGACCCGGTACGCATCCTTCGGCTGGCCCGCTTCGCAGCCCGCTACCACCGGCTCGGCTTCAAGGTCGCGCCGGAAACCATGGCGCTGTGCCAGCGGATGGTAGCCGCCGGCGAGGTCGATGCGCTGGTGCCGGAGCGCGTCTGGCAGGAGCTGGCCAAGGCGTTGATGGAGCCCTCGCCAGAAGTCTTCATCACAGTGCTGCGGGAGTGCGGCGCCTTGGCTAGGCTGATGCCAGAAGTCGACCGCCTGTTCGGCATCCCGCAGCCGCCGCAGCATCATCCCGAGATCGACACCGGCGTGCACGTGCTGCTGGCGCTGCGTCAGGCCGCCCGTCTCAGCGACGATCTCTGTGTCCGCTTCGCGGTGCTGGTACACGACCTCGGCAAGGGAACCACGCCGCCGGAGGAGCTGCCCCGCCACCGCGGCCATGAGCATCGCGGCGTGCCGCTGGTGGAGGCGCTGTGCCGGCGGCTGCGAGCTCCCAACGATTGCCGCGACCTCGGCTGCCTGGTCGCCAAGCTGCACCTGCACTGCCACACGGCCTTCCAGCTGCGGCCGCAAACCGTACTCAAGCTGTTCGAGCAGCTCGACGCCTTTCGCCGGCCGCAGCGGCTGGAGCAGTTCGTGCGCGCTTGCGAAGCGGACGCCCGCGGCCGCACCGGCCTGGAAGATCGCCCCTACCCGCAGGCCGACTATCTACGCGAAGCCCATGCCGCCGCCATGGAGGTTAGCGGCGGCAGCTTTGCCCGCCAGGGCCTGAAAGGCACTGCAGTCGCCGCGGCGGTGCGGCAGGAACGCATCGCCCGGATCGCTGCGATCAAGCAGCGCTGGCAGCAGCAGGGCGAGTGACGGTGCTGCCCGACTACGGCTGGCGGTAAAACCGCGCCGGCACCAGCGCCTCCTGCAGCCGCCCATCGCAAGGCAGAGGCAGCGCCAGCAGCTGCGCGGCGATGAGATCGGCGCACAGCGGCGTGCTAGTAAGCCCCCGGCTGCCGTGACCGGCGGAGATCCAGAGTCCTGGAATCGCCTGCCCCGCAGCGTCCGCTGCCGGCCCGGCCAAAGGCAGCGAATCCGCGCTGTAGCACCGCAAACCCACCCGCCTGCCGGCCAGCGTCAGCGCCACTCCCCCCAGCTCCTGCCAATACATCGGCAGCGCTGCGCGAAGGGCGACGATGTTGGCGGCGTCGTCCGCCGGGTCGGGCGCTAGGCTGTCATTGCCCCGGTTGAAGGTGGCGCCGACCACGTGCAGCCCCCCGACAGCGGGAATCACGCTGCCACTATGGCACACTGCCTGCCGCCAGCGCTGCGAGGCAGCGGTTGCCTTGACCAGCGTGATCTGGCCGCGCAGCGTCCGCAACCGGGCCGGCCCGGTGTCCAGCAGTCGCTGCGTCTCGTGGCCGGCGCACAGCACCACCGCGTCGAATTCCTCCGTGCCAGCTTCGCTCTCGATACGCCAGCCGCCGGGCGCCGCCTGCAACGACCGCACGCGCTGCTGCAGCAGCCGTACGCCGGCATGCGTGAGCAGTCGCTGACACCAGAGCGGCGGCGACAGGTAGCCGGCATGCACGAAGCAGGCGCCCGCGCGCCCGGCATGCGTGCCAAACTGCAGCTCCTCCGGTGGCCAATAGCCAGCCTCCTGCGCCTTGCGCATCCGCTCCAGCCGGCCCGCATCCGTCGGCAGGTGCCAGACCCCGTTGAGCCGACCCTGGGCCGGATCGGCCGGGAAGCCGAGCCGCCGCAACCAGGCCAGGGCATGGAAATAGCTGCTCTGGTAGAAGCGATTGCGGTCGCTGAAGTGCGGCGTGGCGCTGCAATAGAGTACGCCGGCCGGGTTGCCGGAGGCGCCCTGGGCCACGCCCCGACCGTCGTAAACCGTCACCCGGCAGTCCAGCTCGGCCAGCGCCCGAGCCGTGGTGCTGCCGGCAAGGCCTGCGCCGATCACCGCCACCTGCCGAGGGCGAATGCGCGCCGGCCGCCACTCGCCGGGGAAACGCGCCACCAGCATTTCCCGCTTGCCGCCGAAGCCCTTGCGCCGCTCGACCAGGAAGCGGGCCTGCTGCAGCCCACGGCGCACGAAGCCGGCAGCGGTGAAGGTCGCCAGCGTGGCACCGGCGCTGCTGCGGCGGGCCAAGGCCTGGAACAGCTCGTCCCGCCACATGTCCGGATTCTTGCGCGGAGCGAAACCGTCCAGGAACCAGGCGTCGCAGCGCAGCCGAGCGAGCGGCCAAAGCGCACCAGAATCGCCGTAGAGTAGGCACAGGTGGATGCGCCCTCCGGCGAGCACCCGCTTATGGAAGCCTGGCGCAGCCGGCGCCGGGTTGGCGACAAAATCGTGCAGCAGCTCCGCAGGAATCCACGGGCGCTGCCGCTGGATGGCGGCGAATTCGGGCAACGGCAGCGGATGCTTCTCGGAGCTGTAGTAGAACAGCCGGCAGCTTGCGGGCGCCTGCTCGAGAAAGCGGGTGGCCGCACGGAAGAAGTTCAGCCCCGAGCCGAAACCGGTCTCGCCGATCACGAAGACGCTCTGCTCGGGCAGCTGGCAGAAGCGCTCGGTCAGCGCATTGCCATCGATAAACACATAGTCGGTCTCCGCCACGCCGTCCGCGGAGGCCGGGCTGTTGGCATAGTAGTGATCGTCGAAGCGGGGGGCGTAGAGGGCAGTGCCGTCCCGCACCACAGCGGCGGGTTCGATCGGCTGGAAGACGTCGTTCATGAGCGGATCCGCAATTGCCAGGCTAGCGCAGCGCTCAGTCGGCCTGACGGCGCTCGGCCGACTCTACCCGCACCAGCCGATAGAGCCGAATGGGCTCGCGCAAGCCGCGGATGTGCGCCTGTTGCGGCTCGACGAAACGCAGCTCCGGATCGTCCCCGACCGCCTCGCGCACATGCTCGGAGACGATGATGTCGCGGGAGTGGGCGTAGCCGCATAGCCGCGCTGCCAGGTTGACCGTATTGCCGATCACCGAGAAATCGAGGTGCTCGCCGCTGCCGATGTTGCCCTCGACCACCATCCCCATGTGGATGCCGATGCCGACCGGCATCGGCGGTACGTCGTCGCTGCGCATGCTCTCGGTCAGACGCATGATCTCCAGCGCGCAATGGCAGGCGTCCCAGGCCATGCAGTCGCTGTCGAAGACAGCCATGATGCCGTCGCCGCCGAACTTGTCGACGTAGCCCCGATGACGGTAGACAGCGTCCACCTGGGTGCCTAGCTGGCGGCTGATGGTCGAGAACAGCATGGGGGCGGGGATGGTCTGCGAGAGCGCGGTAAAACCGCGGATGTCGGAGAACAGGATGCAGACCTCGCGCTCCTGCGGCGGCAGATAGCCGCTGCCATTGCTGCTCTCCTCGATCAGCCGCCGCAGCCGCGGCGAGATGTAGCGCGCTAGGTTGCGCCGCACCCGGTCCAGCTGGGCGAAGATCTCGTATTTTTGCAGCTGGCCGGTCAGGCGGGCGATGACGGCGATGGGCTCCAGCGGCTTCTGCAAAAAATCGTCACACCCGGCGGCGAAGGCCCGCCGCAGCACAGAACCCTCTTCCAGCGCGGTCATCATGATGATGGGGGTGAAGCGGTAGCGGGGATCCTGCCGCAGGCGCTGGCACAGCTCGAAGCCGTCCATGTCGGGCATTTCGACGTCGATGATGAAGGCGTCCGGCACATCCTCGGCAGCCGCCAGCGCCTGCTCGGTGTTTTCGGCAGCCGTGACGGCAAAACCTGCCGATTCAAGAATGCGTGTCAGAGCAGCCACCGATGCCGGGTGGCTATCCACCACCAACACCCTGTTCTGACGCTTCGTGTTACCCATACTCGGCCATGATGATGTGCCCCAGCACTCGAGTCGGTGCCTTGCGCCACTATAACCGAAAGCGCTGATCGGCGAGAGAAAATCCTCGCAACGGCGCAGCGAAATCGCGCCCGAAGGCCATAACCTTGAAGCGCTCGCCCATCTCCCCCGGCAAGGTCAGGGTCTTGACCTGCTGAGCCAGCAGCAGGCTCTCCCGCGATCCCGGCTCGGTCATCGCCTCCTGCAACAAATCGAGCAAGCCGGCCCCGAGCAGGAACTGCCCCTGTGGCGCGAACCCGAGCAGCTCCAGCCCGGCCGCGGTACCGGCATCGGCCACTGCTGTGAAGTCGACGAACGCCGTGATGTCCTGCAGCCCCGGCAGGATGAGCGGATCGGAATGCGCCCGGTGCCGGTAATGGCAGATCAAGGTACCCATGTGGCGCTGCGGATGGTAGTACTCGGCACGAGGATAGCCGTAGTCGATGAACAGCATGACGCCCCGCCGCAGCACCTCCGCCAGGCTGGCCAGCCACGGCTCGAGCCGCGGGCAGTACTCGGAGGTGTAGCCGTCCGGCAGCGGCCCGCCCAGATCCTCCTGGATCCGCGCCACCGCCCGTTGCAGCGGCTCTGGCGCCGGCCGCTCGATCCAGACCAAGCGACCATCCTCCTGCCCCACCGCCAGCTCCAGGACCTCCCCCGCCCGGATCCTGAAGAGCTGCACAGGCAAGGCATCCAGCACTTCGTTGGCCAGCACCATCCCTTCGAACGGCTGCTCCGGCAGACGATCCAGCCATTCGATGCGCGGCAGCAGCTCCGGCACCCTGCGCTGCAGGGTTTCCTGCTGCTGCGCGCGCAGGCTGCCGCTCAGCTCCAGGATCAAGTACTTGCTCGGCAGCCGTTCCAGCGTCGCAAGCTCCGCCAGCAGCTCGGCCGCCATCTCGCCGGTGCCAGCGCCCAGCTCCAGGATCACCGGCTGCGCCATCGCCTCCAGGCAGTCGGCGCATTGCCGGGCCAGCGTGCGCGAGAACAGCGGCGACAGCAGCGGCGCGGTGACGAAGTCGCCCCCCTTGCCGAAGCGCGCGCTGCCGCCACTGTAGTAGCCGAGCCCCGGCTCGTACAGCGCCATCCGCATGTATTCATCGAAGCCGATGGCACCGCCGGCGGCGGCGATGGCAGCCATGATGCGCTCCACCAGCTGCAGGCTGCTCTCCACGGCGGCCTCGTCCGGCAATGGCCAGTCGCGGCGTATCTGCTCGATCAGCATGCGCGCGCGCGGCGTGCTCACCACAGCTGCACCTCCACCGGTCTGAGCGGCTGGCCATGGGCGGGGAAAGCGGCCCACATGTCGGCGAAGCGCTGTCTCGTGACCGGGTGGCGTTGCTCGGGCGCCAGCTCCGCGAGCGGCCGCAGCACGAACGCATAGCGCTCGATGTCCGCGCGCGGCAGCCGCAAGCCGTCCTCGTCGAGGACCAGGTCGTCGTACAGCAGAAGATCCAAATCCAGCCCCCGCGGCGTCCGCGTTTGGGAAAGCTCCTGCTCCAGCGCTTTCAAGGTCGCAACCAGCGCGCGCGGCGGGTCGGCAGCGTCGAAGCCCACCACCAGATTGAGGAAATCCGGGCCCTCGAAGCCGACCGGCGCACTGGCGTAAATGGTCGAGCAGCGCAGTGCGCCGAAGCGCTGACGCAACGCCTGCACCGCCAGGCGCAGATGGCGCTCCGGCTCACTGTTGCTGCCGATGCCGACGAACACCCGCGCCATTAGCGCCTCCGCTCGAGATGCACCCCTACCGCTGCGCAGTCGCGGATGGCGCCCGGCTTGGACACCGTCAGCCGCAGCCAATCGGCCGGGAACTCCGTCAGCACCATTTCGGCGACCCGCTCCGCCAAGGTCTCCACCAGCCGAAACTCGCTCGACTCGACGAACTCCCGCACCCGCACCGCAACCGCATAGTAGTCCAGCGCCTTGGCGATGTCGTCGCTAGCTGCGGCTGCCGCCACATTCGTGCCGAGCTCGAGATCAAGCAGCAGCGTCTGCCGAATGCGCCGCTCCCACTGATAGACGCCGATGACCGTGTCGACCTTGAGGCCTCGCAGAAAAACGTAATCCATGATCGCTCCAATCAATGCGGCCCGACCGCAGGTGTGGCGGACTATAGCAAAGCCGGGCCGGCGCCCACGAGTTGAGCCCCGCCGACAGGACGCGGATTGCTTTTCGCCCCCTTGACCGCGGCCCTGCCAGCCAGTCCAATAGCGCCCATGAGCACCTTCGTCCTTACCCTGCTTGGCTATTTGTTCGGCTCGGTTTCCGCGGCCATCATCGTCTGCCGTCTGATGCGCCTGCCGGATCCGCGCACCGAGGGCTCCGGCAACCCCGGCGCCACCAACGTGCTGCGCGTCGGCGGCAAGAAGGCAGCCGCCCTCACGCTGCTGGGCGACCTGCTGAAAGGCACCATACCGCTGTTGATCGCGCGGGCCATCGAGCCTGAGCCGCTCACCCTCGCCCTGGTCGGCATGGCTGCCTTCTTCGGCCATCTTTACCCGATCTTCTTCGGTTTCAAGGGAGGCAAAGGGGTCGCCACCGGGCTGGGCGTACTGCTGGGCTGGCACTGGGCGGCCTTTGTGGCGACGGCGCTGACCTGGCTGATCGTGGCCCGCGTCGGCAAGATCTCCTCGCTGGCGGCGCTCACCGCCTTTCTGCTGGCTCCGCTCTATGTCTGGTTCTCCACCGGCTCCACGGAGCTGATCGGGGCCACCGTCGTCCTTACCATCGTCACCTACTGGCGGCATCGCAGCAACATCAGCAAGCTGCTGGCCGGCACGGAAAGCCGCATCGGCGAAAAGAACTGACCGTTGCAGGCAACTCAGGCGCCGCCGCCCGGCTCGCGCAGCTGCTCCAGCGGCCAGCGCGCGGTCGGCGAGAAGTCCAGCCCGCTGCGCTCGCCGGCCCGCAGCCGGCAAAAGCCAGCGTAGGCGACCATGGCGCCGTTGTCGGTGCACAGCTCGAGGCGCGGATAGTACACCGCGGCGCCCAGCGACTGCGCCTCCTGCCGCAGCCGCTCCCGCAGCGCCTTGTTGGCGCCCACACCGCCGGCCACGACCAAGCGCCGAATCCCGGTCTGCTCCAGCGCCCGGCGGCACTTGATGGCCAGCGTATCCACCACCGCATCCTGGAAGGCGCGCGCGATGTCGGCCCGCGCCTCTCGATCGTGGGCGCGGATGGTGTTGAGGGCATAGGTCTTGAGGCCGCTGAAGCTGAAATCCAGGCCAGGCCGGTCGGTCATGGGACGGGGGAACTGGAAGCGGCCAGGGTCACCCTGGGCGGCCAAGGCCTCCAGCGCCGGCCCGCCGGGGTATGGCAATTCGAGCAGCTTGGCGGTCTTGTCGAAGGCCTCGCCGGCAGCATCGTCCAGCGACTCTCCCAGCAGCCGGTAGCGGCCGATGCCGGCCACCTGCACCAGCATGGTATGGCCGCCCGAGACCAACAAGGCGACGAAGGGAAACTCCGGCGCCGGCTGGTCCAGCATGGGTGCCAGCAGGTGCGCCTCCATGTGGTGCACGCCGACGGCCGGGATCTGCAGCGTCCAAGCCAGGCTGCGGGCTAAAGCGGCCCCCACCATGAGCGCGCCGATCAAGCCGGGACCGCGGGTATAGGCTACCCCGTCCAGCTCATGGCGCTGCATACCGGCATCCTCTAGCACGGCGTCCACCAGCGGCAGTAGCCGCCGCACATGGTCGCGGGAAGCCAGTTCCGGCACCACGCCGCCATAACGGGCGTGCAGCGCGATCTGGCTGTGCACCCGATGTGCCAGCAGTCCGCCGGGCTCGCCATAGATGGCCACGCCGGTCTCGTCGCAGGAGGTCTCTATGCCCAGTACTCGCACGCTGCAACTAGCTCCTGATTTTGCAATTGTCTCTCGGGCCGCTTAGAATACGGCGCCCGCCGAAAGTTTTGTTCGGCAACGGATTCGTCATCAAAGCCCATTCAAGTCAAAGGAAGTGTGATTTTACATGCCCAGCGTTAAGGTACGGGAAAACGAGCCGTTCGAGGTCGCTCTGCGTCGCTTCAAGCGTTCTTGCGAGAAGGCCGGCGTTCTCTCCGAGGTTCGCCGCCGCGAGTATTACGAAAAGCCGACCCAGGAGCGCAAGCGCAAGGCTGCCGCCGCCATCAAGCGTCACCTCAAGCGCCTTGCCCGCGAACAGGCTCGCCGCACTCGCCTGTACTGAGACTGAGCCTGGGGCTTTCGCTCGATGAGCGAACTCAAGGCCAAAATCAACGAGTCTGTCAAAGCCGCCATGCGTGCCGGCGACAAGGCGCGCCTCGGCACGCTGCGGCTGATCTCTGCCGCGCTCAAGCAGCGCGAGATCGACGAGCGGATCGAGCTGACCGATGCCGACGTCCTGGAAATCCTCTCCAGGATGGTCAAGCAGCGGCGCGAGTCGATCAGTCACTACGAGCAAGCCGGTCGTCACGAGCTGGCGGCTCGCGAGCAAGCGGAAATCGACATCATCAGCGAGTTCCTGCCCGAGCCACTGAGCGCGGCGGAGCTCGATGCCCTCATCGATCAGGCGATCGCCGACACTGGCGCCGCCAGCATGCGCGACATGGGCAAGGTGATGGGCCACCTGCGCCCCAGGATCCAGGGACGCGCCGATCCCGCAGTGGTCAGCGCCCGCGTCAAGCAGCGCCTGAGCGGCTGAGCTGCGCCGCCCGCTCCGTCGGGCCATTCCTGGCACCGGCCTCACAGGCTGCCTGCCGCGTGTAGGCTATGCTGGTAGCTGCCGCAGCCGGCGGCGGACATCGACAATAACGCGCACGGTATGGCTGGCCGCATTCCCGACCAATTCATCGATGAGCTCATGCACCGGGTCGACATCGTCGACATCATCGGCGAGCGACTCGAGCTGCGGCGGGTCGGCAGCAACCTTCATGCGCGCTGTCCGTTTCACGCGGAAAAGACGCCGTCCTTCACCGTCAGCCCGAGCAAGCAGTTCTATCACTGCTTCGGCTGCGGCGCACACGGCACCGCCATCCGCTTCCTCATGGAATACGACCGGATGGATTTCCGGGAAGCGGTGGAATACCTCGCCCAGCGGGTCGGAATGGAGCTGCCCAGGACGGCGCAGGATACCGCCGGGCAGCGGCTGGAGCTGCTCTACGAAGTACTGAAGCGGGCCATGCAGCAGTTTCAGCACTGGCTGCGCCAGCACCCCGAGCGGAACCTGGCGGTGGACTATCTACGCCAGCGCGGCGTGAGCGGGGAAATCGCCGCCGAGTACGGACTGGGCTTCGCTCCCGGCGGCGGCAGCAATCTGCTGCGGGCCCTGCGTAACGAGCAGCTGCTGCTGGCCGCCGGTCTGGCCGCGCGCAGCGAACGCGGCCTTTATGACCGCTTCCGGCAGCGCATCATGTTTCCCATCCGCGACCGCCGCGGCCGAGTATTGGGTTTTGGCGGCCGGGTGCTGGGAGACGGCCAGCCCAAGTATTTGAACTCGCCCGAGACAGCCGTGTTTCACAAGGGCCGGGAACTCTACGGGCTGTACGAGTGTCTGCGGATGGATCCGCGGCCGAAACGGCTGATCGTGGTCGAAGGCTACATGGACGTGGTAGCTCTCGCCCAGTTCGGCCTGCGCGAGGCAGTCGCCACGCTGGGCACGGCCACCTCGACGCGCCAAGTGGAGCGCCTGTTCCAGCACACGTCCACCGTGGTGTTCTGCTTCGATGGCGACCAAGCCGGCCGGCAAGCGGCCTGGCGCGCCCTGGAAGCTGCCCTGCCCGCCATGCGGGATGGCCGGCAGGCCTTTTTCCTGTTCCTGCAGGAAGGCCACGACCCGGACTCGCTGATCCGGAGCGAAGGCGTCGCCGCCTTCGAGCAACGGCTGCAGCAGGCGCAGCCGCTGTCGCAAGTATTCTTTGCGCAAGTCGCCGAGGACATCGACATCAGCAGCGTGGACGGCCGTGCCCGGCTGGTCGAGCGGGCCATGCCAGGGCTGCGGCGGCTGCCGCCTGGCATTTTTCGCGGCATGATGCTTGAGCAGCTGGCCGAGTTGGCCAAGGTGCACGTCGCCCGCCTGGAAGCCATGCTGGAGGACGGCACCCCCCCGAGGCCGGCGTTAGCGCCCGCGGCGCGGCCAGCCGCGCAGGGGCTAACCCGCCGGCCGATCAGGCTTGCCATCGCCCTGCTGCTGCAGCGGCCGCAGCTTGCCAAGCTGGTCACGAATCCGCAGCGCCTGGCGGAACTGAATGTGCCCGGCATGGATCTATTTATCGACATGGTCAGGCTCGCCGGCGCCGAGCCGAGCCTGAACACGGCAGGAATTCTTGAGCGCTTCAGGGACAGCCCTCATGCAGCAGCGCTCGGGAAGCTGGCCGCCTGGGAGCATGCCGTTCCCGACGAAGGCATGGAGGCCGAGTTCAAGGGCGCGCTTGCATGGATGGAAAGATTGCTAGACGAGAAACGCCTGCAATACTTGGATGAAAGGCTACGGCAAGGCGACTTGTCGGAAGCCGAACTGCGGGAATGGCAGGAACTGCTCAGGCGACGGCATACCGCCCCGTCCGGGGCTAACACATTGTAAGGCCGCAATTCAGCGCTATAATGCGCGGTTCGTTTTGCGCCACCAACTCACAGCAGCGGTATCCGACTTGTTATGACAGATCAACAGTCACAAATCAAGGATCTCATCGCCAAAGGGAAGGAGCAAGGCTACCTGACCTACGCCGAGGTCAACGATCATCTGCCTGATGACATCGTCGATCCCGAGCAGATCGAGGATATCATCAGCATGATCAACGACATGGGCATTCCCGTCCATGAGGTCGCGCCGGATCCGGATACTCTGTTGCTGACCGATGCCGCCGCCACGGCCGACGACGAGGAAGCCGAAGAAGCCGCCGCCGCCCTAGCCGCCGTGGACTCCGAGTTCGGCCGCACCACTGACCCGGTCCGCATGTACATGCGGGAGATGGGCACGGTGGAGCTGCTGACCCGGGAAGGCGAGATCGAACTCGCCAAGCGCATCGAGGAAGGACTGGACCAGGCGCTGTCCGCCGTTTCCGCCTACCCGGCCTCGGTCGCCATCCTGCTGGATGCCTACAACAAATTCACCGAAGGCGAAGGCCGCCTGACCGACATCATCTCCGGCTTCCGCGATAACAACATGGAAGCCGCGATGCCGGAGGAAAGCCTGGAGTCCGAGCTGCTGGCTGAGGATGACGACATCCCGGCCGACGACGAGGACGAGGACCTCGATGACGAGGATGCGGCGCCGCCGACCGACACCGGCCCGGACCCAGCCATTGCCGCCGAGATGTTCGAGCGCCTGAAGACCCTCCACCAGAACATGGAGGAGGCGCTGGCGGCCGAAGACCAGGAACGCATCAAGACGGTGCGCGAAGAAATCAGCAACATGTTCCTGGCCTTCAAGTTCAATCCCAAGATCGTCGACGAGATGGTCGCCAATCTGCGGGCCGACATCGACCGGATCCGCAGCAATGAACGCGACATCATGCGCGCCTGCGTGCGCAAGGCCGGCATGCCGCGCAAGGTGTTCCTGGAGAGCTTCCCGGGCCGCGAGACCGATCCCAACTGGGTGGACGAGCACGCCAACAGCGGTGCCGAGTATGCCGCCAAGCTGGCCGAGGTGGCCGACGAGATCCGGGCGGCCCAGGCCGAGCTGCGCAAGATCGAGCGTGCCAGCGGGCTGAGCATCAGCGAGATCAAGGAAATCAACCGCCGCATGTCCATCGGCGAGGCCAAGGCCATGCGTGCTAAGAAGGAAATGGTCGAGGCCAACCTGCGGCTGGTGATTTCCATCGCCAAGCGCTACACCAACCGCGGCCTGCAGTTCCTGGACCTGATCCAGGAAGGCAACATCGGCCTGATGAAGGCGGTGGACAAGTTCGAGTACCGCCGCGGCTACAAGTTCTCCACCTACGCCACCTGGTGGATCCGGCAGGCTATCACGCGTTCCATCGCCGACCAGGCGCGGACCATCCGCATCCCGGTCCACATGATCGAAACCATCAACAAGCTCAATCGGGTGTCCCGGCAGATGCTGCAGGAGATGGGCCGCGAACCCACCCCGGAGGAGCTGGCCAAGCGCATGGACATGCCGGAAGACCGGGTCCGCAAGGTCCTCAAGATCGCTCGCGAGCCGATCTCCCTGGAGACCCCCATCGGCGATGACGAGGATTCGCATCTCGGCGACTTCATCGAGGACGTCAATGCGATCTCGCCGGTGGATGCTGCCACCAGCGAAGGCCTGCGCGAGGCCATCCACGAGGTCCTGGCTGGTCTGACGCCGCGCGAAGCCAAAGTGCTGCGCATGCGCTTCGGCATCGACATGAACACCGACCACACCCTTGAGGAGGTCGGCAAGCAGTTCGACGTCACCCGCGAGCGCATCCGCCAGATCGAGGCGAAGGCGCTACGCAAGCTGCGTCATCCGTCCCGCTCGGATTCGCTGCGCAGCTTCCTGGAAGACTAAGCCTCTTGCCCCACGAAGCCCCGGCTCCGTCCGGGGCTTCCGTTTTCAGGCCCACTGGCACCGAATCGACACATGGACAAGCTGTTCATCTTCCTGCTGGGTGGTAAGCATCCGTGCGCCCGCATTGAGGTCCATGACATCGTCCCTGCCATCGCCAGGCATTACCGCGAGGCCTTTCCGCAACTGCTCCGGCAGTGGTTCGGCACCCCGGAAGGGGCCCACGTCGATGGCTGGTTCTGTCTCGACGGGCTCGAAGGATACCGCCTGGAGTTCTCCGCTGAGCCTCCCGCGTCCGACGCGCCTCGCCTCTACCTGATCAACCTGGGCGGCTACCTGGCGCACGCGTTCGGCGAGCAGCACAAATACGTCCCCGTGGTCGCCCACGACGCCGCCGAGGCCAAGCGCAAAGGCAAGCAACAGGCGGAGCGCGAGTGGCTGTTGCCACATGCCGACGCAGTCATCGACGTCGACGACTGCCTGCTGATCGACCGGGTCGATGGCCGCCACATCCGGCTACGGCCGGGCGAGCACAGCCCCCCGAGCTGGACCAACCATTACGAGCTGCTGGACGGCTGAGGCGCATTGGCTCCACCTGGCGGCGCCGCTATAATGCGCGGTGCTCGGCAAGGGAGCGCTTGTCAGGACAGCCCCACGCAAGCCGCCGCTCCCGCTCGGCATGATCTCGCGATGGGCCTATAGCTCAACGGTTAGAGCAGAGGACTCATAATCCTTTGGTTCCAGGTTCGAATCCTGGTGGGCCCACCAATCTAAGCCGCTAGCCAACCACCAAGGCCAAGCGCCACCAGAGCCGGCAGGCTCTGGTCGCAACCTTTCCTCAATGGCTCCCTCGCTGCATAACCCAAAAGCTCGCGAACCTTGCTGACTTGACCCATCGGTTCGGCAATAGCGGGAGCCCATCGCGCCATCGCATGACAGCATTGCCGCGCTGACGACAGTGCGTGAGAGCCTGGCATGCAGACCGGCACGGCCTTGGGAGCGCCCCGAGCCGCCGGCCGCAGCGGCCATTCCTGGCAAGCACGCGCTTCAGCGATCACGCCAGACCCCTCCGGTGACGTTGGGTTGGCCGCCCCTCTGTTATCCACATTTTCCGTGGACAAGCTTGTGGATAACTTCGCCTGAGCCGCACCCGATCAGGCCTGCCCGCACCTGACGAAATTTTCGCCGCTTCGGCTCGGGCGACTCGCTCGGGCCCGTTTGATCGCCCGAACGCTGTCCGCCAGCAGCTGCACAGCGTTTCGTATGCGGCAGTATCTTCTGCGGGAAGCTCGCGGTCGGCTTTCTGACGAGACCGTTGGGAGGACTTGGCTGCGGCTGCAGCGACGACTCCGGCCCTGCCGAAGCGGGAGGGCCGAAAGTCTTGTTCTCACGCGCTCTGGCGTTGCTTTTCCATCCGCTCGATGTAGGCCTGGCGCAGCTCGCGCTTGAGCACCTTGCCGATGGTCGAGCGCGGCAGGTCATCGCGGAACTCGATGCCGGACAGGCGCTGGGCCTTGCCGAGCCGGCTGTTGGCCCACTCGAGCAACTCGACCTCGGTGACCTTGGCGCCAGGGCGCGGCACGACGAGACCCAGGGGCGTCTCGCCCCACTGCTCGCTGGGGATGCCGATGACGGCGGCATCGGCCACCTCTGGATGCTGGAGCAGCACCTGCTCCAGGTCGCTGGCGTAGATGTTGAAGCCGCCGGAGATGATCATGTCCTTGCGGCGATCGAGCACGTAGAGGAAGCCGTCCTCGTCCAAGCGCCCCATGTCGCCAGTGCGGAAAAACCACTCGCCTTCCGGGCTCTTCCAAAGCATTTCCCGGGTCAGGTCGTCGCGGTTGAGATAGCCGCGCATCATGGTGCCGGCACGCCCGACGATCTCGCCGATCTCGCCCACCGGCAGCTCGCGGCCCTCCTCGTCGATGATCCGCACCTCCACGCCTTCGGCTGGCTTGCCCACCGAATCCAGCTTGTCCGGATAGCTGGCCGCATCCAGGGAGGTGCTGATACCGCCTTCGGTCAGGCCGTAGATCTCGTACAACTTGCCCGGCCAGCGGTCCAACGCCTCGCGGATCACCGCGGCACGCAGCGGCGCCGAGGTCGACAGCTTGACCTTGAAGCTGGAGAGGTCGAACTGGTCGAAATCGGGCACGGCCAGGATGCGCTGGTACTGCACCGGCACCAGCATGGCGTGGGTGACCTTGTGCCGCTGCGCGAGCTCGAGGAAATGACGGGCATCAAACTTGCGCATCAGCACCAGCGTGCCGCCAAAAACCAGGGTGGGCAGCACGCTGACCAGGGTGGTGTTGGAGTACAGCGGGGTAGACACCAGGGTGATGGCGTCGCCGTTCAGTCCGTAGGCGGCGCAGAGCCGGTTGATCTGGCGACTGCGCATGCGATGGTCGTGCACGATGCCCTTGGGCGTGCCTGTGGTGCCGGAGCTGTAGATGACGTTGAAGGGATGGTCGGGCGTGATCTCCACCTCCGGCGCGCTGGTGGGGGCCCCGGCCAGCCACTCCGCGAAACCTTGCCAGCCTTCGTCGCTGAAATCCAGCCCGATCATACGCTCGGACGCGACGTTCTTGAGCTTGCCGCGCAGCGGCTCGGCCAGCTCGCGGTTACGCGCGGAGACGAACAGCCAGCGCGAGCCGCAGTCATCGATCATCAGCTGCAGGGTTTCCCCCGTCGCCATGCCGGACAGCGGCACCATGCAGGCGCCGGCGGACAGCACGCCGAGGAAGAGCGCGACGTACTCGGCCGTGTTCTCCGACAGCCCGGCCACCATATCGCCCGGCCTGACGCCGGCGGCGATGAGCGCGTTGGCAATCTGGTTCACTTGCCGCCCCAGCTCGCCCCAGCGAACACAGCGCTCGCCGTCGTAGATGGCCGGCTTGTCGGGCTGGGTAGCGGCCGTCTGCCGGATCATTTGCGGCACCGGCAGAAAGGTTTCGCCTTCTATCACCGGCTTGGCATACACCGGCATGGACAAGACAGATGTCATTCTTCCTCTCCTCAGATTCAGCGAAAGGGGGGGATATAGTCGAGTCGGCGAATAACTATATTCGGTTTGCCGGCAGCATACAGCCGATCCACGTCTCGAAAAAACGCCCCGCAAACAAAAACGGCGCCCGAAGCGCCGCGCACTGTGCCGTGCCGGTTCAGTCTGCCAGATAAGGACAGCCGCCGTCAGCCAGCGGCCGAAAGGCCTCCTCACCGGGGATGACCCGCACCACCTTGTAGTAGTCGCCCAGCTCGCCGACCTCGGTCGGCCTTTTCACTTCCAGCAGATACATATCGTGGACCATGCGCCCGTCCTCGCGCAGCCGGCCGTTGCGGGCGAAGAAGTCGTTGATCGGCAGCTCCCGCATCTTGGCGATCACCGTCCGCGGATCGTCCGAGCCGGTCGCCTCCACCGCCTTAAAGTAGTGCATCAGCGCCGAGTAGACGCCGGCATGGTACATGGCCGGGTTGTAGCCGGCGCGGGCGCGGAAGCGCTCGCTCCAGGCCCGGGTCTGCTCATCAAAGTTCCAGTAGAAGGCCACCGTGGTCCTGAGGCCCTGGATCGCGTACTGCCCCAGCTCGCCCAGCGCCGACTCCATCAGCTGCAGCGGAACCAACATCTGGCGGCCATCCTGTCTCATGCCCAGCTCGTAGGCCTGGAGCAGAGCCAGATTGGTGTCGCGACCGGAACTAGCAAAGGCGATTGCCTTGGCACCGGACTGCGCCGCCTCGGCCAGCTGACGGCTGAAGTCGGCCGCTCGCAGCGGATGTGGGGAGCTGCCCAGCACGCGGCCGCCATGACGCTCGATCACGGCGGTAGCGTCAGCTTGCAGCGTGTGGCCGTAGGTGTAGTCGACGGTGATGAAATACCAGCTGTCCGCCCCCTCCGCGAGAGCCGCCGCCACGGTGCCGCCGGCCAGGGCATAGGTATCGTAGACCCAGTGAATTCCCAGCGGAGAGCACTCCGCACCGGTCAGGATGGAGCTGGCGGTGCCGGTGTGGATGGCCAGGATGTCGTTCTCCCGGGCATAGCGCTGCATGGCGATGGAGATGTCCGTGCCCGCCATGTCGAGGAACACATCGACGCGGTGGTTCTCGTGCAGATCACGGGCATGCCGCATGGCCCGCTCGGTATCCACGGCATGATCCCGCACCAGGAGGCGGATTTTCTTGCCGCGCACCGTGCCGCCGAAGTCCTCGATCGCCATCTCGGCGGCGATCTCGGACCCCCAGCCGATTTCCCGATAAACGCTGGAAAAGTCGCTGACCAAGCCGATCCGGATCTCGTTGTCGGAAATGGTGGCCTGCGCACTGCCAAGCCCTGCCCCCAGCAGCAAGCCCATGAGCCAGTTGCCCGCTTTCCTCACGCCCTTCTCCTCCTGTCGGGGTGATCGTCCGCAGGGCAGTCTAGCAACCGGCTCCTGTCCCCCATTGACCTGCATCAATCGAAAGGCGCAACCGCACGCAGCAGGCCGGCCTGAGGCGGCGGCCGGCTGCACGATGACGCTGCGGCATCTGCCGCGCGGGCAGCTCAGCTGCCTTTCAGGTACGGGCAGTTGCCCTCTTCCAGCGGCCGGAAGGCCTGGTCGCCGGGGATGACCTGAAGAATCTCGTAGTAGTCGCCGTAGCTTTGCGCTTCCGAAGGAGCCTTGACCCGCGCCAGGTACATATCGTGGACCATGCGCCCGTCCTCACGCAGCCGGCCGTTGCGGGCAAAGAAGTCGTTGATCGGCAGCTCCCGCATCTTGGCGATCACCGTCCGCGGATCGTCCGAGCCGGTCGCCTCCACCGCCTTGAAGTAGTGCATCAGCGCCGAGTAGACGCTGGCAGTGAACATGGAGGAATTCTGGCCGGACCGGGCCCGGAAGCGCTCTCCCCAGCGTGTGGTCTGCTCGTCGTAGTACTGGTAGTAGGCGGTCGTCAGCAGCAGGTTCTGCGCCACGTACGGCCCCAGGTCGCGCACCGTGCCCTCGGTGACCAGCAGACCGACCAGCTTTTGATCGCCGCTGCGGCCGATGCCGAACTCGTAGGCCTGCTGGATGGCACGGATGGTGTCATGGCCGGCATTGGCCAGCGCGATCACCTTGGCGCCGGACTGCACCGCCTCGGCCAGCTGGCTGGTGAAGTCGACCGCCTTGAGCGGATGGTAGGCGGTGCCGATCACCTTGCCGCCGTGCCGCTCTATCACCGCTGTGGCCTCGGCCTGCAGCACCTTGCCGAAGAGGTAGTCAGCGGTGATGAAGAACCAGGTGTCCGCGCCCTCCTTGATGATGGCAGCCGCCGTACCGCCGGCCAGGGCATAGGTGTCGTATGACCAATGGACGCCGGTCGGCGAGCACTCTTCGCTGGTCAGAATGGAGCTGCCGGTACCGGTGTGGATGGCCAGGATGTTGTTTTCTCTGGCGTAGCGCTGCAAGGGGATGGCAACGTTGGTGCCGACCATCTCGATGAACACGTCGACGTTCTTTTCCTGGTGCAGCTCCTTGGCGTGGGCCATGGCCACTTCCGGATCCAGGCGGTGGTCGCGCACGTAAAGCCGGATCGGCTTGCCGTTGATCTTGCCGCCGAAGTCCTCGATCGCCATCTCGGCGGCGACTTCGGCGCCCAGGCCGACGTCGCGATAAACGCTGGTCATGTCGGTGATCAGGCCGATGCGGATCTCGCCGTCCGAGATCGCCGCCTGGACGACGGCCAGCGGCAAGGCCAGTCCCAGGCCGCACAACCATTTGCTCAAGCCCTTCATGCATCTACCCCCCTTGTTGTTTTGCAGTCCGGTCGATGCAGCAAACCGAACCCGTTGGCTTTGTTATATCCTCTCCCTCCGCGCCCGCTGCCAACAATCGCGCGCCGGCAGCGCCCATCCCCCCGCACGACCAGGGACTCCTGGCTCCATCTTGGCGCACTCTGCGGCGATGGGTAAAGATGCCTGCCTCCCGCCACCCGCCGGGCCCAGGCAGGGCGGCGGTGCAACGACCGCCGCCGCGAGCGCGTCCCTGCGGCGGCGGTCGCGGCGGTCAAAACTGCTCGACATCCAGCTCCAGCACCGCATCGGCGCCGGCCAGCACGGCAGCGGCATGCGCCTGCGCACGCGGCAGCAACTGCTGCATGTAGAAGCGGGCCAGCGCGATCTTGTTGTGATAGAACACGTCGTCGCTACCGCTCTCCAACGCCGTGTCAGCAATGGTCGCCGCCCGCGCCATGAGCGCGCCGCCGATGATGTAGCCGGTGAGCATCAAGTAGTGATGGCTATTGGCTTGGGCCGCCGCCGGATCGGCCGCGCCGTGCTCAAGCAGCCAATCGGTGGCCTGGCGCAGCTGGGCTATGGCTTCCCGCAGCGGCGCCTGCAGCGCATTCGAGGCGTTGCCGGCGATGCCGTCCAGCTCGGCCAGCAGGCCTTGCATGGCCTCGCCGCGGTCGCGCAGCACCTTGCGACCGACCAGGTCGTTGGCCTGGATTCCATTGGTACCTTCGTAGATGGGCGCGATGCGGGCATCGCGCAGATGCTGCGCGGCGCCGGTTTCCTCGATGAAGCCCATGCCGCCATGGACCTGCACGCCGATCGAGGCCATCTCCACCCCCAGCTCGGTGCACCAGCCCTTGACCACCGGAATCAGCAGGTCGGCCCGGGCCTGGTGCGCTCGCCGCACGTCGACATCCGGATGCCGGTGAGCGAAGTCGAAGTGCGCGGCGGCCTGATAGGCCAGTCCTCGCATCGCCTCGATGGCGGCGCGCATGGTAAGCAGCATGCGGCGCACGTCGGGGTGATGGATGATGGGCCCCCGCCCGCCGCCCGGATAGCCGGCCGGGCGCCCCTGGACCCGCTCGCGGGCGTAGGCGCGGGCCTGCTGGTAGGCACGCTCGGCAATGGCCAGCCCCTGGATGCCGACTTTGTGGCGGGCTTCGTTCATCATGGTGAACATGTACTCCAGGCCGCGGCCTTCCTCGCCCACCAGATAGCCGATCGCGCCGCCGGCATCGCCGAAAGCCATGGTACAGGTGGGGCTACCGTGGATGCCCAGCTTGTGCTCAATGGACACGCACCGCAGGTCGTTGCGCTGACCCGGGTTGCCGTTCTCATCCAGCAGG
Source organism: Lysobacteraceae bacterium (assembly GCA_012523465.1). Taxonomy (GTDB): domain Bacteria; phylum Pseudomonadota; class Gammaproteobacteria; order Nitrococcales; family AK92; genus JAAYIK01. Next base: position 25,592 of record JAAYIK010000003.1, read on the forward strand.
AACTTGGGCACGATAAATAGCGAGATGCCCTTCACGCCTTCCGGCGCATCGGGGGTACGCGCCAGCACCAGATGGATGATGTTCTCCGCCATCCGATGCTCGCCCCAGGTGATGAAAATCTTCTGCCCGCTGATGCGGTAATGGTCGCCCTCGGGCACCGCCCGGGTGCGCACCACCGACAGGTCGGAGCCGGCCTGCGGCTCGGTGAGGTTCATGGTGCCAGTCCACTCGCCGGAAACCAGCTTGGGCAGGTACAGCGCCTTCTGCTCCTCGCTGCCATGCAGGGTGAGCGCCTGCACCGCACCAGCGGTCAGCAGCGGGCACAGGGCCCAGGCCATGTTGGCCGACTGCCACATCTCCTGGGTCGCCGCCGCCAGCAGCTGCGGCAGGCCCATGCCGCCGAACGCCGGGTCCGAGGACACGCCATTCCAGCCGCCTTCCACAAACTTCCGGTAGGCGTCGATGAAGCCCTGTGGCACGCGGACCTCGCCATCTTCCCAGACCGCACCCTCGCGGTCGCCAATCACGTTCAGCGGGGCCAGCTCCTGGCCGCTGAAGCGCTGCGCCTCGGCGAGGATGGCATCAACCATGTCCTCGCTCACTTCCTCGAAGCCGGGCAGCGCCTTGAGCGCCGCAAAATCCATCAATTCGGTAATGACGAACCGCATGTCGCGGACAGGGGCGGAATAGCCGTTCACAAAAGCTCTCCTCTGTCAGTCGGATCCAGCGCCTGGTCCTGACGCATAATTTGCAGTCATCCGGCAGGACTGCTCAACAGTTTCCTGAATTTCCTCTACGCGCTGCGCCAGGCCGGCCGGCGCTTTTCTAGAAAGGCGCTCAGTCCTTCGCGTCCCTCCTCGGAAGCGCGCGCTTCGGCGATTCGCCGGGCGGTCGCTTCGATGATGGTCCGATCAATGGGCCGCCCGGCGACGTCGCGCACCAGGCGCTTGGCCCTGACCATGGCGCCGGGTGCATTGCGCGCCATCTCCTGCAGCAGCGCCTCAATACGGGCATCGAGCTGCTCCGGCGGAACCACCTCGTGCACCAGCCCGATCCGCCGCGCCTCCTCGGCGTCGATGCGCTCGGCGCTCATGAAATAGCGCGTTGCCTGGCGCGGTCCGATCGCGGCGATGACAAAAGGGCTGATGGCGCCGGGGATGATGCCCAACCGCACTTCCGATAAGGTGAAGCTGGCGGCGGTACTGGCGATGGCGATGTCGCAGCAGGCCACCACGCCCACACCGCCACCGTAGGCCGGCCCCTGCACGCGGGCGATGGTCGGCTTGTTGAGCTGGTAGATGGTCTCCATCAAGCCACTGAGCGCCAGCGCGTCCTCGAAGTTCTCCTGCTCTGTGTAATTGGCGGAGCGACGCATCCAGTTGAGATCGCCGCCGGCGCAGAAGCTCTGACCAACCGCCGCGATCACCACCACCCGGACCGTCGGATCGGCTTCCAGGCGCTTGAGCTCCTGGGTCAGCGCGGCGATCAGGCGATCGTCGAAGGCGTTGTGGACTTCGGGACGGTTCAGGGTAAGCGTTGCGACGCCGCGGGAATCGGTTTCGATCAGATAATGCTGTTCCGTTTTGCTCATGACCGTACGAAATTGCTCAAAAATTTCCCCGCCCACCTTAGACCGAATTCGTCGCAGCGGGAAGCCGTTTTCGCCGGGCGGGCCGGCCATGGCTTATCCTGAGCGGCAATGCGAGCAACCGGAAGATCCGACCGATGCAGAAAGTGATTTATTTCGCCCACGGCAAGGAAAGCGGTCCCTGGGGCCGCAAGATCCAGGCCCTGGCCGCCGTCGGCCGAGATTGCGGCTATGCCGTCGAGAGCCCGGACTACAGCTTCACCCACGATCCCGACCGGCGGGTTCGCCATCTGCTGGAGCTGGCGCCGGCAGCGGACTGCCTGGTGCTGGTTGGCTCCAGCATGGGCGGCTACGTCTCCGCCGTCGCCAGCCGGACCCTCAGGCCCAACGGCCTGTTTCTCCTGGCCCCGGCGGTCTACATGCCCGGCTACGAGGCCGAACCGGACCCCCGCGCCGATCTCATCGAAATCGTCCATGGCTGGCACGATCCGGTCATCCCAGTCGACAACGCCATCCGCCTGGCCTGTCGCCACCACGCCCGGCTGCATCTTCTCGACAGCCAGCACACGCTAAACGACCAGATCCCCTATCTGGAATTCCTGTTCCGCCGTTTCCTGGCGGATGTCGAGGCGGCGATGCAGCCGGCCTAGCGGCTGGTGAGGCGCAGCTCGATGCGCCGATTGCGCCGGAACGCTTCCTCGCTGCGGCCGGGGGCGACCGGCTGGAACTCGGCAAAGCCTGCCGCGGCCAGGCGCTGCGGCGGGATGCCCTGCTGGATGAGGAAGTGGACGATGGAGTTGGCCCGCGCCGTCGACAGCTCCCAGTTGGAGGGAAACTCCGGCGTGCGTATGGGACGGATGTCGGTGTGCCCTTCCACCTGCAGCACCCAGTCGATGTCAGGCGGAATCTGGGCGGCCAGCTCTTTCAACGTCGCCGCCACCTGCTGTAGCTGTCGGCGGCCAGCCGGTCCGATCTCGGCGGAAGCGGTCTCGAAGAACAGCTCCGACTGGAACACGAAGCGGTCGCCGACGATGCGGATGTCCTCCCGCTCGCCCAACACTTCCCGCAGCCGGCCGAAGAACTCGGAGCGATAACGCTGCAGCTCCTGCACCTTGGCGGCCAGGGCCACGTTGAGTTGCCGCCCCAGCTCCTCGATTTCCAGCCGTTGCCGCGCCACCGTGCCCTCGGCCAGCTCGAGGGCCTGCGCCAATTGCGCTAGCTGCTCGCGCAGCGCCGCCAGCTGGCGATTGAGTAGCGCCACCTGCTCGGCGGCCGCGCCGGCCCGCTCCTCGGCTTGCGCCAGCGCCGCCCCCTGCGCCGCCAGCCGGGCCTGCAGCCCCTGCTCCCGTTCCGCAGCCGCTGTCAGCTGCGCCTGCCGTCGCTCCAGCTCCTCGGCCGCCATCTCCAGCTGCCGCTGGCGCCGCTCCAGCTCTTCTTCCGCAGCCGCAAGCTCGGCGGCCAGAGCGCTTGCGCGGGCCGCCTGTTCCGCCAGCTGCTGCCGGGCTTGGTCGCGCTCCCCTAGCGTCGCCACCAGCTCCGCACTGAGCCGTTCCACCTCGCTGGCCAGCTCCGCGCTGCGCGCTCGCTCCAGGCTGAGCACCTCCGCCAGCGCCTCGATCTCCGCCTGCAGCCGTTGCAAGGCGCTGGTGCGACCGCTGAGCGTGACGCTCAGGTAGTGCTGCGAGACCATGAAGATGGTCAGCACGAAGATGAACATCAGCAGCAGGGTGGACAGGATGTCGACAAACCCTGGCCAGATGTTGATGCCGCTGCGGCCGCGACGACGCCCTTCGAACATGGCTCAACCCACCTGCCGCCCAATCGCCTTCGCCAGCAGACGCAGCTCGGCCCGCAGCTCTTCCAGGGCCTTGCCCCCGTGCAAATTGATGTCGCCCAAGAGCGTGGTAACGCCAACTTCGATGTTGCCGAGATGGCGAATCAGCACCTCGTTCTGCTCCCGCAGCACATCGACATCCCGGCACAACCGCTGCAGCAGCTCCGGCAGCTCCGCCACCTGCCGCTGCCCGCCCTGCATCTGCTCCGCCAGCGCCGCCAGCTGGGCCGTCAGCGCCATGACCCGGTTGTTGAGGGCACGCCGGTCGTCCTCCCCTTGCGCCAGGCTGCGTTGCAGCTTGTCCAGGCCGTCCGCCGCTTGCTCCAGCAGCGCCTGAATGTAGCTGGGCAGGGCCGGCTCGCCTTCCATGCCCAGCGGCCCGCCGACCTGCGTCACGCTCGCCAGCCACTCCTCCAGGTCGTTGAAGAAGCGGTTTTGCGCGTGTCCCGCCTGCAGATCGCAGAAGCCCAGCACTAGCGCTCCGGCCAAACCGAACAGGGAAGAACTGAAGGCCGTGCCCATCCCCCGCAGCGGCTCCTCCAGGCCGCTTTTGAGGGCGCCGAACATCGCCCCAGCGTCGTCGCTGTCGACCTCCAGGCTGCCGAGCACGGCGCTGACAGAGGTCAGGGTATCCAGCAGTCCCCAGAAGGTTCCGAGCAGCCCGAGGAAGATCAGCAGGCCGATCAGATAGCGGGCGACGTCGCGCGATTCGTCGAGGCGGGCGCGGATGCCGTCCAGCAGCACCCGCATGGTCGACGGCGATAGCACCAGCCGCTGTCGCTGGCGGGCGATCAGCATCTGCGCCATGGAGGCCATCAGGCCGCGCCGCGGCGGCTCCAGCTCGCGGCTATCGCCGCGCCGGTATTCGTCCAGCCAGCGGATTTCCGGCCACAACCGCAGGATTTGGCGTACGTGGACCAGGATGCCGATGACGAGCACGCTCAAGATCAGGGTGTTGAAAAACGGATTGGCCAGGTAGGCGCGCTGCAGCGGTGCCGCCAGCAGCGTCGCCACCACGGCCACCAGCAGCAGAAACAGGCTCATCCAGATGAGCTCGCGGACAGGGAAGCGCACGACGCCGTCTCCTTCTTTTGTCTCAGTCCACGCTTGTTGGCAAAGCTTAGCACCAAGCCCGTCGAACCGAATCGCCCTGGCGCCGGCACGGATACGCATTTCAGCTAGTTCAGAAAATCTTGATTTTCCTTTTTGCCAGACCGACTTGATTCCTGTGCGCTGTTTCACAGCGCGTAGCTGCGATGCAGCTGCCGCGCTCCGCGAACAACGCTGTATCAGCTTCATGGACGCAGAGGAGGACGACCCATGCGCAGCAGCACACGCGGCTGGCTGGCGGCGACAGCCGCAGCCGCTGCCCTGGCAGGCTGTGCGTCGCAAGACGTACCCCCGCCACGGGCAGAGTTCGCCCGTGCCGATCTGGCGATCGAGCAGGCGGTATCAACCGGCGCCACCCAGCACGCGCCGCTCGCCCTGCGGGAGGCGCGGCAGAAAATGGAGCAGGCACGCCAGGCCCTGTACGAGGAGAATTTCCTGGAAGCGCGCCGCCTGGCTGCCGAGGCGCAGGCCAGCGCCCAGCTGGCGTTGGCCGAATCCGAGACCGCCCGCGCCGAGCAGCTGGCCGAGGAGAACCAGCGCAGCCTGCAAGTCCTGCGCGATGAGCTCGAACGCCAGGAGGTGCGGCAATGACACGGCTGAGACTCGCCTTCCCCGTCCTGATCATGCTGCTGCTCGGCGCCTGCGCCACCCAGCAGCCTACCGAAAGCAACATGCTGGCGCAGGCTCGCCAGGCCGTCGACGAGATTGAAAACAACCCCGATGTGGTGCGGCATGCCCCGGTCGCGCTGCGCGAAGCGCAGGAGAGTCTGCGCCAAGCCGAGCAGTCGGCCCAGCAGGGCGACGATCCCAGAGCAACCGACCACTACGCCTATCTCGCGCTCAAGCGCGCCCAGACGGCCCAGGCTCAGGCCCGCCGCGAGGTGCTGGCGCAGTCGGTCCGCGAAGCCGAGCAGGAGCGTGCCCGCATCCAGCTGGAGGCCAGGGAGCGTGCCGTCGCCCGGGCACAGCGCGAGGCCGAGGAAAGCCGCCAGGCGCTGGAGGAAGCGCAGCGCCAGTTGGCCGACCTGCAACCGCAGCAAACCGAACGCGGCATCGTGCTGACCCTGGGTGAAGTGCTCTTCCCCTTCGACAGCGCCGAGCTACAGCCGGGCGCCCACCGCGCCCTGGACCGGCTGGCAAGCTATCTCCAGGCCCATCCCGATCACAACATCCTGGTCGAAGGCCACACCGACGCCACCGGCGACGCCGACTACAACCAGCGGCTGTCGGAGCGACGGGCCGAGACGGTCTATCGGGCCCTGGTGCAGCGCGGGGTCGATCCCTCCCGCCTGCGCATCGCGGGCCTCGGCAAGGACTTCCCGGTCGCCGACAACAGCACTCCCTCCGGCCGCAGCCAGAACCGGCGCGTGGAAGTGGTGGTCGCGGAAGGAAACACGCCGCCCACCCGGCGCGAGATGCAGCAAGCCACACGTCCTGCACCGGCTGGCGACGTCACGCGCCAGCCGCGCGGCTAAGCATGACCTGCTCGCCCCCTCTCCCCGGCGGGAGAGGGGCGGCCGCGGATCGGCGCCGCGCTAGTGTGCCGACGGGACGCTTCGGGTGAAGTCGCGCTCGTAGCGGCTCTGGCAATCGATGCAGCGGATGGCGGTTGGTATCGCTCGCAGCCGCTCGATGCGGATCTCGCGGCCGCAGTCGGCGCAGATGCCGTAGCTGCCATTGCGCTGGCGCGCCAGCGCCGACTCCACGGCATGCAGCTCCTGCACCTGCTGGTCGAGCTGGCGGATGTTGAGATCGGTGATCAAGTCCGCCACCGACTCATCGCCTGGATCGTGCACCCGGCCGGCCAGCTCCTGCCAGTGGATGTCGTCGCTTTCCATCAGTGTCTGATGGATTTCCTGGCGCAGCTGCCAATGGCGCTGGCGCAACAGCGCTTCGAACTCTCGAAGCTCTTCCGCGGATAACCGCTCCGCCATCGATTGGTCTCCTGGCCTGTGACAGCAGACGCCCTGCCGGGGAACCGGCAAAGGTACAATGGGCTCGAATGGAGAGATTGCGGCGCCGCGGCCGGAATCAAAGCAAGGCGCCGCTCAGCAATACAGGTCCAGGCATGTCGAATCCATCACCCCCGCGCGATCCCCGCCCCCTCCCCCCCGATCCGTCGGCCTGCTGCGGGAGCGGTTGCGACCCCTGCATACTCGACGTCTATTACGAGGAGCTAGCCGCCTGGGAGGAACGGCAACGCCAGCGCCAGCAGCAGAACGCGCAAGGCGCGCAGGCGGACACCGAACGCTGAATGGCGGCGCGTTTTCTGGCAGGATTGCCGGCTTCGCAGTCACACAGCAACGGACCGACATGAGCTCCGAGAAGATCCTGCAGACCATCGCCACCGAACTGAACGTCCGACCGCAGCAGGTGGCGGCCGCCATCGCCCTGCTGGACGAAGGCGCCACCGTGCCCTTCATCGCCCGCTACCGCAAAGAGGCGACCGGCGGCCTGGACGACACGCAGCTGCGCGCGCTGGAAGAGCGGCTCGCCTACCTGCGCGAGCTGGAGGAACGGCGCGAAGCCATCCTCAAGCTGATCGCCGAACAGGGCAAGCTCACCCCGGAGCTGGAACGCGAGATCCGCGCCGCCAACACCAAGCAGCGCCTGGAGGACCTTTACCTGCCCTATCGGCAAAAGCGCCGCACCAAGGGCCAGATCGCCATCGAGGCCGGGCTGGAGCCGCTGGCGCGCGCGCTGCTGGCCGACCCCGGCCAGGATCCCCAGGCACTGGCAGCGCAGTACGTCGCCCCTGACAAGAACGTCCTCGACGCCGCGGCGGCCCTGGAAGGCGCCCGCGCCATTCTGGCGGAAGAGTTCAGCGAGGATCCCAACCTGGTCGGCCAGCTGCGCGACTATCTCTGGCAACACGGCCTGCTGTACTCGGAGGTAGTCAGCGGTCAGGAGGAGGCCGGCGCCAAGTTCTCCGACTACTTCGCCCATGCGGAGCCGATCCGCGGCATTCCCTCGCACCGAGCGCTGGCGCTGTTCCGCGGCCGCAAGGAAAAAGTCCTGCGCCTGCGGCTGGACCTGCCCGCTGAGCTCACCCAGGAGAACCACCCCTGCATCGGCATGGTGGCGGCTCGCTTCGGCATCCAGAACCTGGGCCGTCCCGCCGACGGCTGGCTGTGGGACGTCTGCCGCTACACCTGGCAAGTCAAGCTGCTGACCCGGCTGGAGACCGATCTGTTCATGCAGCTGCGGGAGGCGGCGGAAACCGAAGCGATCAAGGTCTTCGCCCGCAACCTGAAGGATTTGCTGCTGGCCGCGCCGGCCGGCCAGAAGGTGGTGATGGGCATCGACCCCGGCATTCGCACCGGCTGCAAGGTCGCGGTCGTCGACGCCACCGGCAAGCTGCTGCACACCGACACCATCTACCCGCACGAACCCAAGCGCGACTGGGACGGTTCCATCGCGACCCTGGCCGCAGCCTGCCAGCGGTTCGGCGTCGAGCTAATCGCCATCGGCAACGGCACCGCCTCGCGCGAGACCGAGCGCCTGGTGGCCGACCTGCTCGCCCGCCATCCGGAGCTCAAGGCGCAGAAGGTGATCGTTTCCGAGGCCGGCGCCTCGGTGTACTCCGCCTCGCCGCTGGCCGCCAAGGAATTCCCCGAGCTGGACGTCTCGCTGCGCAGCGCGGTCTCCATCGCCCGCCGGCTGCAGGACCCGCTGGCCGAGCTAGTCAAGATCGAGCCCAAGTCCATCGGCGTCGGCCAGTACCAGCACGACGTGTCCCAAACGCAGCTCGCCCGCACCCTGGACGCGGTGGTCGAGGACTGCGTGAATGCCGTCGGGGTCGATCTCAACACCGCCTCGGCAGCGCTGCTGGCGCGGGTGTCGGGACTATCGCCCAGCCTGGCGGAGAAAATCGTCGAGTACCGCGACCAGCACGGCCCCTTCCCCAGCCGCGCCGCGCTGCGCAACGTGCCCCGCTTCGGCGAGAAGACCATCGAGCAGGCGGCCGGCTTTCTGCGCATCCGCAACGGCGAGGAGCCGCTGGACGCTTCCGCCGTGCACCCGGAAGCCTATCCGCTGGTGCAGCGGATCCTGGCCAAGCTGCAGCGGCCGGTGGAGGAAGTGATCGGCAACACCACCTTACTCAAGCAGGTGCGGCCGGAGGACTTCACCGACGAACGCTTCGGCCTGCCGACGGTCACCGACATCCTCAGGGAGCTGGAGAAGCCCGGCCGCGACCCCCGCCCTGCCTTCAAGACCGCGACCTTCCGCGACGACGTGCACACGCTGGAGGATCTGCGCGAAGGCATGCAGCTGGAGGGAGTGGTCACCAACGTCACCAACTTCGGCGCCTTCGTCGACATCGGCGTCCACCAGGACGGCCTAGTGCACATCTCGGAGCTGGCTGACCGCTTCGTTAAGGATCCGCGCGAGGTAGTCAAACCCGGCGACATCGTCAAGGTGCGGGTGTTGGAAGTGGACCTGAAGCGCCGCCGTATCGCGCTCAGCATGCGCAGCCCCGACGCACCGGGCGGCAAAAGCCGCAGCGGCGAACGCCCGATCCGGCGGCAACCGGCGCAGCCGCAGACCGCCATGGCCGCCGCCTTCGCCAAGCTCAAGCAGCGCTGACCTGCTCGCGGCTTGCCATGCCGCGGCCCACGCCCCAGGTTGAAAGAAGCCGCCAGGCATGGATCGAGGAGGCAAGCCGATGAAGAATAACGCCATGCTTCCGCTGCCGGAGGCGAGCCGCCTTCCGCAGCCCCGCGAGCGGATCAGCCTTTTCGAGTGCGCTGCCGGTCACCGGCCCTTCGACCGGCGCCAGCGCCGCTTGCCCGTGCCGTTCGACATGCGGGCCAACAGCGGTGAGCGCCGCCGCCGGCAGCGCCGCGCCGTCTATGACCCGGGCCGGCGGCGCTGGCCCGAGCCGCCCCTTGGTATCGACGTCTGGGCCTGAGGCCCTGTCGGCCGGTCCGCAGTGGTGAGTCGCGCCCATCTTCGGTAGAGTTGCCGAGGCCGCGGCCGGTTGCGCTGCCTTTGGGGCAGCGCAACCGGTCCCACAGCCTTGCTCCTGGCCGTAACCGTTGCTGAACCGTCACCCGTTGCACAAGGACCACGCCCATGGCCGCCCCAGCTGATCGTCACGGCGCCGCCCGCTGGCAGTTCTGGATCGACCGCGGCGGCACCTTCACCGACATCGTCGCCCGCCGCCCGGACGGCCGCCTGGTAACCCACAAACTGCTCTCCGAGAACCCCGAGCAGTACCGCGACGCCGCCGTGCAGGGCATCCGCGAGCTGATGGGACTCAAGCCCGGCGAGCCGGTGCCGGCCGAGCAGATCGAGGCGGTGAAGATGGGCACCACGGTGGCCACCAACGCGCTCCTCGAGCGCAAGGGCGAGCGCACCCTGCTCGTCACCAACGTCGGCTTCGCCGACGCGCTCCGCATCGGCTACCAGGAGCGACCACGGCTGTTTGAGCGCCGCATCGTGCTGCCGGAACTGCTGTACGAGCGGGTGGTGGAGGTCCCGGGCCGGCTGTCGGCGGCGGGCGAGGAGCTCGAGCCGCTCGACCTTGCCGCCGCCCGCCGCGCGCTGGAGCAGGCCTGGCGCGACGGCCTGCGTGCCTGCGCCATCGTGTTCATGCACGGCTACCGCTACCCGCAGCACGAGCGGGCGGTGGCAGCACTTGCCCGGGAGGTGGGCTTTACCCAAGTGAGCGCCTCGCACGAGGTGAGCCCCCTCATCAAGTTCGTTGGCCGCGGCGACACCACGGTGGTGGACGCCTATCTCTCGCCCATTCTGCGCCGCTACGTCGAGCAGGTGGCCGCGGAGCTCGGCGGCGTGCGGCTGCTTTTCATGCAGTCCAGCGGCGGGCTGACCGCCGCCCGGCTGTTCCAGGGCAAGGACAGCATCCTCTCCGGGCCGGCCGGGGGCATCGTCGGCGCGGCGCGGGTGGCGGAGCTCGCGGGGCTTGATCGCATCATCGGCTTCGACATGGGCGGCACCAGCACCGACGTTACCCACTACGCCGGCGAGTTCGAGCGCAGCTTCGAGACCCAGGTGGCGGGCGTGCGCATGCGCGCCCCTATGATGCAGATCCATACCGTCGCCGCCGGCGGCGGCTCGATCTGCCACTTCGACGGCACCCGCTACCGGGTGGGCCCGGACAGCGCCGGCGCCGATCCGGGGCCGGCTTGCTACCGCCGCGGCGGCCCGCTCACGGTGACCGACTGCAACGTCATGCTGGGCAAGCTGCAGCCGGAGTTCTTCCCGCACGTGTTCGGCCCCAACGCTGATGAGCCGCTGGACGCCGACATCGTCCGCCAGCGTTTCACGGAGCTCGCCGAAAAGATCCGCGCCCAGACCGGCGACACCCGCACGCCGGTGGAGGTGGCGCAGGGCTTTCTCGACATCGCCGTGGAGAACATGGCGAACGCCATCAAACGCATCTCCATCCAGCGCGGCCACGACGTCTCCCGCTACACCCTGGTGAGCTTCGGCGGCGCTGGCGGCCAGCACGCCTGCCTGGTGGCCGACGCGCTGGGGATGCAGCGCGTACTGATCCATCCCTTCGCCGGCGTGCTGTCGGCCTACGGCATGGGGCTTGCCGACGTGCGCGCCCTGCGCGAGCGCTCCGTGGAGCTGCCGCTCGCGGAAGGCGGGCTCGCCGAGGCCGAGCGGCTGGCAGCGGAGCTGATCGAGGACGCCGCCGCCGAGCTGGCCGCGCAGGGCATCCCCCGCTACCGCACCTACGTGCGCGTCCACCTCAAGTACCAGGGCACCGACACCGCGCTTGCGGTGCCGCTGGCAGACGAGGCGAGCGTGGTGGCGCGCTTCGAGGCCGCCTACCGGCAGCAGTTTGGCTTCGTCATGCGGGGACGGGCGCTGGTGGTGGATGCGGTTTCCGTGGAGCTGGACGGCGGCGGCTCCGACGTGGTCGAGCCGCCGCTCGAGCCGCGGCGGGAGGGCAGCTTGACGCCGCTTGCCACGGTGCAGGCCTACTTCGCCGGCCAGATGCGCGCCACCCCGGTCTACGACCGCGACGCCATGCGGCCCGGCGACGTGGTGGACGGCCCGGCCATCCTGCGCGAGCGCACCGCCACCACCGTGGTCGAACCCGGCTGGCGCGCCGAGCTCAACGCGCTGGGCCACCTGCTGCTTACCCGGGTGCAGCCGCTGCCGCGGCGCAAGGCGGCCGGCACCGACGTCGATCCGGTGCTGCTGGAGGTGTTCAACAACCTGTTCCGCTCGGTGGCGGAGCAGATGGGGGTGGCGCTGCGCAACACCTCGTACTCGGTGAACATCAAGGAGCGGCTGGACTTCTCCTGCGCCCTGTTCGACGCCGAGGGACGGCTCATCACCAACGCCCCGCATGTGCCGGTGCACCTGGGCTCCATGGGCGCCAGCGTGCGCTCGGTGATCGAGCACCGGCGCGGCACCATGCGCCCCGGCGACGTGTACATGCTCAACAACCCCTACGGCGGCGGCACCCACCTGCCGGACGTCACGGTGATCACGCCGGTGTTCGACGAGGAGGGCCGCGAGGTGCTGTTCTACGTGGCAAGCCGCGGTCACCACGCCGACATCGGCGGCATCACGCCGGGATCCATGCCGCCCGCGAGCAGCCGCATCGAGGAAGAGGGCATCCTAATCGACGACTTCCAGCTGGTCGCCGGCGGCGAGTTCCAGGAGCAGGCGATGCGGGCGCTGTTCGGGAGCGGTCCGTATCCGGCCCGCAACATTGAGCAGAACCTCGCCGACCTGCGCGCCCAGATCGCCGCCAACGCCAAGGGCGTGCAGGAGCTGCGCAACATGGTGCGCCAGTACGGCCTGCCGGTGGTGCAGGCCTACATGGGGCACGTGCGCGCCAACGCCGCCGAGCAGGTGCGGCGGGTGCTGGACGTGCTCAAGCCCGGTCGCTTCGTGCAGCCGCTCGACAACGGCGCCGAGATCCACGTCGAAATCCGCATCGATCATGCGCGGCGGTGCGCGGTGATCGACTTCACCGGCAGCAGCGCCCAGCTCGCGAGCAACTTCAACGCGCCGACCGCGGTGGTGCAGGCGGCGGTGCTGTACGTCTTCCGCACCCTGGTCGAGGACGACATCCCGCTCAACGACGGCTGCCTGGAGCCGCTGGAGATCATCGTGCCGGAGGGCAGCATGCTGAGCCCCCGCTATCCTGCCGCGGTCGCGGCCGGCAACGTCGAGACCTCGCAGGCGATCACCAACGCGCTCTACGGCGCGCTCGGGTTGCTCGCCGCCAGCCAGGGCACCATGAACAACCTTACCTTCGGCAACCGCGACTATCAGTACTACGAGACCATCTGCGGCGGCGCCGGAGCTGGGCCTGGCTTCGACGGCGCGAGCGCCGTGCACACCCACATGACCAACTCGCGGCTCACCGATCCGGAGGTGCTGGAGCAGCGCTTCCCGGTGCTGCTGCGCCGCTTCCAGATCCGCTGCGGCTCCGGCGGCGCCGGCCGCTGGCGCGGCGGCGACGGCGTGATCCGCGAGATCGCGTTCCGGGTGCCGATGACCGCGGCGCTGCTCGCCAACAACCACAGGGTGGCGCCGTTCGGGCTCGCCGGCGGGCAGCCCGGCAAGCCTGGCCGGGCCTGGGTGCGCCGCGCCGACGGCCACAGCGAGCCGCTCGGCTCCACCGCCCAGGTCGAGATGCAGGCGGGGGATGCCATCGTCATCGAGACGCCGGGCGGCGGGGGCTACGGCGCGCCCTGAGCCGCCTTTCCAGGCTGATATACTTGCCGGTCGTCTGTCGCAACGGAGCATCCGCCCCCAGCATGTCCGCCAACGCCGCCTCGACTTTCCGTACCGACGCCGCGGTCATCGGCCTGGTCGGCCTGGCGCATGGCGTCTCCCACTTCTTCCAGCTGCTGCTGCCGCCACTGTTCCCCTGGATCAGGGCCGAGCTGGAACTCAGCTACGTGGAACTGGGTTCGCTGATGACGGTGTTCTTCGTCATCTCCGGTGTCGGTCAAGCCCTAGCCGGATTCGTGGTCGACCGCGTCGGCGCCCGGCGCGTGCTGTTCTTCGGCCTGGCCGCCCTGGTCGCCTCCGGGGTGGTGGTGGCCGGCAGCTCCGGCCATGCCGGCCTGGCGCTCGGCGCGGCCCTAGCGGGACTGGGCAATTGCGTATTCCATCCCGTCGACTTCACCCTGCTCAACCGACGGGTGTCGCCGGGGCGGCTGGCGCATGCTTTCTCCGCGCATGGCATTAGCGGCAATCTGGGCTATGCGGCAGCCCCGGTCTTTCTCGTCGCCCTCGCCCAGCTCAGCGGCTCCTGGCGGACCGCGGCCTTGGCGGCGGCCGGCATCGGCCTGACGGTGCTGCTCCTGGTCTGGCTGTGTCGCGGCCTGCTGGACGACCGTCCTGCTGCGGCTGGCCAGGCCCGCCCTGCTGCCGACGCCACTGCTGGCTCCAGTACTGGCTCCAGCCTGGATTTCCTGAAGCTACCCCAGGTCTGGGCCTGCTTCGCCTTCTTCTTCGTCGCCAGCGTTACCATCGGTGGCATCCAAAGCTTCGCTCCCGCCGCGCTGGTGCAGCTCTACGGGCTGCCGCTGACCCTGGCGGCGCTGGCCTACACTGTGTTCATGCTGGCAAGCGCCGGTGGCATGCTGGTCGGCGGCTTCGCCGCCGCCCGCACCAGCGATCATGACCGCCTGATCGCTGCCTGCTTCACCGTCTCCGGTACCCTGCTCATCCTACTGGGGCTCGACGTCGTCCCCGCCGCCGCCGTTCTGCCCATCATGGCGCTGGCCGGCTTCGGCACCGGGGTGGCCAACCCATCGCGGGATCTGCTGGTGCGGGCAGCCGCTCCCGAAGGCGCCACCGGCCTGGTCTACGGCACGGTCTACTCCGGCCTGGATGCCGGTATGGCCACGGCGCCGCTCGTTTGCGGCGCCATCATGGACCTGAGCCAGCCGGGCTGGCTGTTCGCTGCCGCCGGTGCCTGCCAGTTCCTCGCCATCGCCACCGCCATTGGCGTCGGCAGTGGCTCTCGCCGCCTGCGGCAGGCAGCTGCGCAGGCCAGCGTCTGAGTCGCCCGGCGGTGCCGCTTTCGGCTATGCTGGCCATCCCGGGGGCTGCGGCATTCCGCTCGCAGGCCTGCTTGCCCTTGATCCCGCCCAGGGAAGCGCGTCGGGGAGTCGTGGGGCGGGGTTTCCAGCATGGAGGCATGGCTCATGGCCGATCCGGCCGTCACCATCCGCAACATGGCCGTGTTCTGCGACTTCGAGAACATCGCCCTCGGCGTGCGCGACGCCAAGTACGACAAGTTCGACATCACCCGCGTGCTTGAGCGCCTGCTGCTCAAGGGCAACATCGTCGTCAAGAAAGCCTATTGCGACTGGGACCGCTACAAGGAATTCAAGAAGGACATGCACGAAGCCTCCTTCGAGCTGATCGAAATCCCCCATTTGCGCCAATCCGGAAAGAACTCGGCCGACATCCGCATGGTGGTCGACGCCCTCGACCTCTGCTACACCAAAGCCCACGTCGACACCTTCGTCATCATCAGCGGCGACTCCGACTTCTCCCCGCTGGTGAGTAAGTTGCGCGAGAACAACAAGGTCGTCATCGGGGTAGGGGTCAAAAGCTCGACCTCGGATTTGCTGATGAACAACTGCGACGAGTTCATCCTTTACGACGACCTCGCCCGCGACCAGGAGAACAGGCGCCGGGCGGCCGCCCGCTCGGCCCGCAAAGCCCCCAAGGCCACCGAACCCAAGGAAACCGACAAGGCCCAGGAAGCCATCGCGCTGGTGCTAGAGACGGTAGAGGCGCTCTACGCCGAACGGGGCGAGGAAGGCAAGATCTGGTCATCCATGGTCAAGCAGGCGCTGAAGCGCCGCAAACCAAGCTTCAACGAGTCCTATTACGGCTTTCGCTCCTTCAGTCAATTGCTGCTGGAAGCCCAGAAACGCAAGCTGCTGCAGCTTGAACTGGACGAGAAATCCGGTAATTACTTGGTGCTCGGCTACCATGCCGACTGCGTTGCGCCCAGCCAGGCCGCAACGCGCGCGTCTGCTGCTGCAGGCGCAGCAAAGCTTCGCTTCCTGCCGCCCGTGCACGGCAGCAGGCCATCGACGGGGAGGTTCGATGAAGACCAGGCCAGAGCCCGAGAAGCGCTCGGCGTTTCCGCATTTCTGCCCGATTGCCATCCGCTGGATGGATGTCGACGCTTATCGGCATGTCAATAATGTTGTTTATTATTCTTATTTCGACACGGCAGTAAATGAATATCTCATTCAGCAAGGCGTGCTCGATGTTGACAAAGGCGAAGTAATCGGCCTCGTTGTTGAGACTCAATGCCAGTATTTTCGACCCATTGAATTCCCGGGCCAAGTACAAGTCGGGCTAAGAGTGCGGCACATCGGCAACAGCAGTGTCCGCTACGAGCTGGCGGTTTTCCGCGACGGCGACGACACGGCCTCGGCTCAGGGCCATTTCGTCCACGTCTACGTCAACCGGGCCAGCATGCGGCCCACCCCGCTGCCGCCGCCGCTGCGCCAGGCGGTGACGGCCTTGTTGGTTGCCGGCTGACCCTGCCCGCGGCGGCCGCCTGCCGCCGCCCTGTCCCGCCCTCCTATCCCAAATAAAAACCGCATTCTCACTATTGATACAAATCAATAGTGAAAAAAAGATAAACAAAACCCGTATTTTTAACCCCATTCTCCTGCACTATTCTAGAAATGCACAAGCAATAAGGACAAAAGCGTCCTCGTTTACGCGAGGCGCCGCACTCAAGGAGGAGTGAAATGGGGACCATCCGAGGGGACACCGGCCGGCTGGTGCTGACCACCTTACTGGCATGTGCCTTGCTGACCGCCTGCGGCGGCGGGGGCAAGAGCAAGAACGCCGGGACCGAGCCGCCGCCCGGCATCACCGACCCCAGCGGCAATCAGCCGCCTGCCGACGGAACCGACCCCGGTGCTGGCAATCCGCCCGGAGGCACCAATCCCGACGACGGCCAACCGCCCGATGTTTCGGACAGCTTCCCGATCCCCATCGGCAAGGTAGGGCCGATCGCCAAGGACAATCCGCGCCAGCAGCCCTTCGGCTGTCAGACGTTCAAGACCGCGCTGGGGCAACCGCTGGTGGACAATCACGACGGCATCGGCTATCCGGTGACCCAGGAAGGCGGGCCGCCACCGGCTAACCACGGTGCAATCGACCCGGCGGACATCATCGGCTACAGCGCCGATTGCGGGGCGCCGACCATGGTGCAGTACTGGTACCGCTCGACCGAGGGCGGCAGCCTCAAGCCACTACCAGACCCGCATCAGCTGCCTGCCGACCTGGCCACGGTGAAGATCGGCGGCAAGGAGGTGAATTACATCGTCCGCCACGAGCTCGGCACGATCAACCGCTTCATTTACGCCATCTTCGTGCTCGAGCCCAATCCGAGCAAAAAGCCTGACAAGCCCAATCTTTCCGCCTGGAACGGCAACCTAGTGTACCACTTCGGCGGCGGCGTCGGAGTGGGATTCTCGCAATCGAACGGCTTCGCCATCAGCTACGTGGACCGCCCCGACGGCCGTAGGCTCAATGTGCCGCTGCTGGAACGCGGCTATGCGGTGGTGAGTTCCACCGGCACCACCACCAACACCACCTATAACCTGCGCCTCGGCGGCCAGACGGCGCAGATGGTGAAAAAACAGTTCGTGACGGCCTACGCCAAGCCGCGCTTCACCTTCGGCCTGGGAGAGTCCGGCGGCGCCATCCAGCAGCTGATCTACGAGCAGAACATCCCAGATCTGCTGGACGGTCTGATGGCGATCGAGAATTACACCGACATGATCACCCAGATCAATCCGGTCGGCGACTGCGAGCTGCTGGAGTACTACTTCGATGTGGTCGACGCCAAGGTCAACGGCAGCGGGCAGATGAACCCCAAATGGGCCAGCTGGGAAGGCCGCCGCCTGATTTCCGGCGTGAACGGCTACGACGGCGCGGCGGCGGATTGGGACGACGGCAGCGGACGACCGATCGGCTCGCAGGCCAACCCTGGCTCCACCGAGTGCATCGAAGGCTGGCGCGGGCTGACCCCGCTGGCGCTCAACCCCAACTTCGTCGTCGGCGACACCTACGAGATGATGCGGCAAACCCAGCCGGAGGTGTTCGCTCAAACGCGCTTTAGCTACTTCGAGGACCTCAAGGACATCTTCGGCGTCGATCCAATGACCGGCTACGCCCGCACTACCTTCGACAACGTCGGCGTCCAGTATGGCCTGAGGGCGCTCAAGCACGGCAAGATCACGGTGGACGAGTTCCTGCTGCTCAACGCCCACGTCGGCGGCTGGAAGAAGCCGTCCGCGATGGTGGAAGAGGGCTATCCGTTCGGGCCGCCTAGCGCCGGCCTCGACCCCTGGAGCGCGCGCCAGGCCACCGCCGCCGACCCACGCCGTGCCGGGCGCGGTGGCGCCGCGCACGGAAGGCGACCTGGAAGCGATGCAGGCAGCCTACGAGGCGGGTCTGGTGTTCAGAGGCGACATTGAGGCGCCCACGATACTCCTTGATGCCTACCTCGAACCCGAACTCGACATGCACAACTCGCGGCAGAAGTTCGCCATCCGCCAGCGCATGCTGGACCACGATGGCGATGCTAGCAATCTGGTGCTCTGGGCGCTAGACGGCGACGACGACACAGCCATGGCCAAGCTGGTGCTAAAGGGCCTTGAGCTTCTGGAAGAATGGCTGGAGCGCAAAGCCAAGTCGATCGAGGCGGAAGACGCCTGCTTCGACGCCGGGGGCCGGCTCATGGCGCGCGGCCAGAACGTATGGGACAGCTGGGAAGGCGTGCCGCTGGGGCACTGCGCGGCGTTCTTCCGCCACTATGCCAGTCCCCGCATCGTCGCCGGCGAGGATCTCACCGGCTTCACCTTCAAATGCCACACCAAACCGGTCGAGGTGGCGCTGCGCGACGGTACCTACGGTATCGTCCACTTCAACGAAGAACAAAGAAAACGGCTGCGGAAGATCTTCGGCGCGACGGGCGTGTGCGACTACAGCCTGGGCGATGCCGCCCGGCCGGCGAACTGGTAGCACCCCGGGCCTGTGACCTGGACGACGCAGCAGGGGAGCCTCGGCTCCCCTGCTGCGTCGGTTCCGGCTAGGGCTAGAAGAACAGCCCCTCCAGCGGCGACGATGCGCTGGCGTGGCGCCGCCGCGGCATGCGGCCGGCAAGATAGGCCTCACGGCCGGCCTCAACGGCCTTCCTCATGGCAGAGGCCATGAGGACCGGATCCTTGGCACCGGCGATGGCGCTGTTCATCAGCACGCCATCGCAGCCCAACTCCATGGCGAAGGCCGCATCCGATGCCGTGCCCAGACCGGCATCGATCAGGATGGGCACCCTGGCGTTCTCGATGATGGTCCAGATCGCGTAGGGATTGAGGATCCCCAGGCCGGAGCCGATGGGCGCGGCCAGCGGCATGACGGCGACGCAGCCGATTTCCTCCAGCCGCTTGGCGACCACGGGGTCGTCGTTGGTATAGACCATGACCTTGAAGCCATCCTTGACCAGCAGCTCAGCGGCTTCCAAAGTCGCCGAAATGTCCGGGTACAGGGTCTCGTGGTCGCTCAAGACCTCCAGCTTGACCAGGTCGTGTCCGTCCAGCAGCTCGCGCGCCAGGCGGCAGGTGCGGACGGCCTCCTGGGCAGTCCGGCAGCCGGCGGTATTGGGCAGGATGGTATAGCGATCGGGCGGCAGCACATCGAGCAGGTTGGGCTCGTCGGGGTTCTGGCCGATGTTGGTGCGCCGGATCGCCACTGTCACGATTTCCGCGCCGCTGGCTTCGGTCGCCCGCCGCGTCTCTTCCAGGTCCTTGTACTTGCCGGTGCCGACCAGCAGGCGGGAACGGAAAGCGCGACCGGCAATGATCAGCGGATCGTGGTGGTCCGTCATAGCGGCTCCTGCGAGCTGTTGGGGCATGGAACGGATGCAGGGGCGGCCAACCTCAGCCACCCCCGATCGCATGAACAATTTCGACCTTGTCGCCAGCCGAAAGCTGGTACTCAGCGTAGCGGCTGCGCGGCACGATGACCTCATTGACTTCCAGCGCAATGCGCCGCCCGGTCAGCTCGAGCTCCTCGAGCAAATCGGCGACGGAACTGCCACGGGAAAGAATGAAGGGTTCTCCGTTGACGATGATTTCCATACAAATATTTTACCGCAACTGCACATAGTCTTGCTGCAGCAAATGCGCGCTGCCGCTTTGCAGCTGCGCAAGAAGGCGCCATAATATGAGGGCAACGCACTCCGAGCGCGGGCGTAGTTCAATGGTAGAACTTCGGCTTCCCAAGCCGACAGTGTGGGTTCGATTCCCATCGCCCGCTCCAAATTCCCCGCAGCAGCGCCGCCCCCGGCGCTGCTTTCGCATTCAGCGCCGCAGCACAAGCCCTGTCCCCGCACCGATCAGCCCGCCCAGCAATTGCGCCAGCTGCGCTAGGCTGCCATCGCGAAGGATCAGCATGACCTCATGGCCCAGAAAAATGACAGCCAGCAGCAAAAAGCTCAACGGCAGACTGCCGGCGCGGACATCCGCCATGGCGGACAGCAGGATCAGCATGAGCACGACGCCGTCCGCGCCCATCAGCCCGGTCCTGAACAAGAGCAGATTGATGAGCCCGGTGGCGAGCGCGGTCACCAGGATGAGCAGCAGCATGCGCCCGCTGCCATAGCGCGTCTCCAGCAGCGGCCCCAGCAACAGGATGAAAGGCAGCTGGGCAGCCAGCTGGCTCCAGCCGCCGTGCCCCAGCACGTGGCTGAACAGGCGGAACCAGTCGCCGACGCTGCTCCAGTTCATGCCCCCGCCGGCGGCGAAGTACTGCAGATTGAGACGCGGCATCAGCGTCGCGCTGAGCACCACCACCGCGATGGCGAGCAGCGAGAAGGTCAGCACGACCGGCGCGTTGTAGTGGATTCTTATCGCCATGCTCCTTCACCGAAGTTTTCCTTCCCACAGCATACGCCAGCCCCGGCCACGCCGCAGCGCGCGGAATGAGCGCAGGCGGTGGATGCGCCCTGGCCGCGGCATCGGCTAGGATTGACGACACGGCGTCCGTCTCGCGCGGCCCGTCCAACCACAATGATAATGAACACGAGGAAGGAGAACGCGATGAAACAATGGGCCCTCGGCTGCATCTTGGCGCTGCTGCCCGTCCTTGCCTTGGCCGCCCCTCCGCTGGGCCAGCCGCTCCCGGAAGTCACCCTGGCCGACAAGGATGGCGGCCGCGTCACCGGCGAGGCCTGGAGCAGTAGTGAGCTCAGCGGCAAGGTCCATGTGATGTTCTACGTCGACCCCGACGAGCGGGACATCAACGATCACGTCACCGAGGCACTCAAGGCGGAAGGCTTCCCCCGGGACAAGTACGGCTCTGTCGCGGTCATCAACATGGCGGCGACAGGGCTGCCCAATTTCCTCATCAACCGCTCACTGAAGAGCAAGCAAAAGGAATTCCCCGACACTGTCTATGTCAAGGACCTGCGCAAGGTTCTGGTGCAGGCCTGGGACGTCGACGACGATAACAACGACGTCCTGGTGTTCGCGCCCGACGGCGCGCTGGTGTTCTACCGCGCCGGCAAGTTGAGCGATGAGGACGTGCAGGAGCTGATCGCGACCATCCGGGAGTATCTGCCGGACTAGGCAGGCCTCTGTCCGGGCCTGCCCGTGGCAGGCCCCGCGCCGGCTAGAGGTGCCACAGATCCATGAACTCGTGCACCGGCATGGGCAGCAGATCGCTTTGCTCCATGCAGGCGGCTTTGATGGCGGCGACCTGCTTGGGCGCGAAATGCTCGCTCAGTGCGCGCTCGAATTTCTCCAGCAGCAACGGAATTCCCTCCGCACGGCGGCGGCGATGACCGATGGGATATTCCACCGCAATGCGCTGCGTCCTGCTGCCGTCGCGGAAGAACACTTGCACCGCGTTGCCGATGGAGCGCTTGTCCGGATCCAGGTAGTCGCGCGAGAACTGCGCGTTCTCCCGGACCTCCATCTTGGCGCGCAGGGCATCGATGCGCGGATCGGCGGCGATATGGTCTTCGTAGTGCTCGGCGGCCAGCGTGCCGTAAATTAGGGGCACAGCGACCATGTACTGCAGACAGTGATCGCGGGCGGCCGGGTTGGCGAGCGGACCGGTCTTGTCGATGATGCGGATGCCGGCCTCCTGGGTCTCGATGACGATCCTGTCGATCTCATCCAGCCTATCCTTGACCTCGGGGTGTAACTGGACCGCGCATTCCACCGCGGTCTGGGCATGGAACTCGGCTGGGTAGGAAATCTTGAACAGCACGTTCTCCATGACATAGCTTCCAAAGGATCTGGCCAGCCTGATCTCGCTGCCTCTGAACAGCGCATCCTGGAATCCCCACACCGGCGCCGACAGCGCTGCCGGATACCCCAGCTCGCCTCTCAACGCGATCAGTGCCAGCCGCCCCCCGCGCGAGGTGGCGTCCCCTGCCGCCCAGCTCTTGCGCGGCCCGGCCTGCGGCGCATGGCGGTAGGCCCGCAGCGCACCACCGTCGATCCAGGCGTGCGATACCGCGCTGATCACCTCCTCCAGCGTGCCGTCCAGCATGGCGGCGGCGACCGCCGTGGAGGCCACCCGCACCAGCAGCACATGGTCCAGCCCGACCCGGTTGAAGGCGTTCTCCAGCGCCAGCACGCCCTGGATCTCATGCGCCTTGATCATGTAGGTCAGCACATCGTGCATAGTCAGCGGCGCCTTGCCGGCGGCGACGCGGCGCCGCGACAGCCAGTCCGCCACCGCCAGGATGGCGCCCAAGTTGTCGGAAGGATGCCCCCACTCGGCGGCCAGCCAGGTGTCGTTGAAGTCCAGCCAGCGCACCATGGCACCGATGTTCCAGGCCGCCGTCACCGGATCGAGCCGGTAGTGGGTGCCAGGAATCTTGACCCCGTCCGGCATATCCGCGCCTTCCACCACCGGTCCCAGCAGCTTGGTGCAGGCAGGGTAGCGTAGCGCCATGATGCCGCAGGCCAGCGTGTCCATGAGGCAGTAGCGCGCGGTGTCGTAGGCTTCCTTGCTGTCGATTTGATGCTCGACGGCGTAGCGAGCGATCTCGACCAGCACCTGGTCGGGCGCCGGTCGTTCGGCGCTGCGGGTTCCCTGGACTGTCATGGCGGCCCTCCTGATTGATCGACGTTGGCGGCGCGAGGCGACCGCTTGCGCCTTGCGGCTTCCTTTTTTCTGGGGAGGATCCCTCGCCAGGCAAGCAGCGGATGGCGGGGGCCTGGCCCCGCCCACCCCGCCAGCGCTCGGCGGCGACGGCACTGCGCGATCACGCTTCCCGGAATTGTCGACAAAAATACCTTGAATTCAGCCCGACCTGGCTTACAATGGCAAATCATCAAGAATATTGTCGACAATTCAGCAACCAATGACCGCCCCCCTCCAGGACGCACACCAGGACAGCCGCACGCTTGCCGACCAGGTCGTGGAGCGGCTGCAGGATGACATCGTGCTCGGCGTGCTGCCGCCCGGCACCAAGCTGGGCGAGGCGGAGCTGGCCGCCCGCTACGGGGTAAGCCGCGGCCCGCTGCGTGAGGCCATCCGGCGGCTGGAATCCCGCAAGCTGCTAGAGCGTATTCCCCACGTCGGCACCCGGGTCGCCACGCTGAAGCTAGAGGACTTGATCGAGATCTACCGGGTGCGCGAGGCCCTGGAAGGAATGGCGGCGCGGCAGGCGGCCGAGAACATGAGCCAGGCCGAGATCGCTGGCTTGTGGGAATTGCTGGCCCTGCACGAGCAGCAGCAGGATCTGCAGGAGGATACGGCCTACTTCCAGCGCGCCGGCGACCTGGATTTCCATTACCGCGTTATCCAGGGCAGCCACAACCGCACCCTCATCGACCTACTAATCGACGAGATTTACCACCGGGTACGCATGTACCGCTATCAGTTCTCCATGACCGCCAACCGGCCACGCAAGGCGCTGGCCGAGCACCGCCACATCGTGGAAGCGATAGAGGCGCGCGACGGCGAGATGGCCGAGTTGCTGATGCGCCGTCACATCAGCCGGGCCCGCCAGTACCTGGAGGAACGGCAACGACGGGAACGTTGAGCCAGTCGGCCGCAACGGCGGCGAGCGACGGCACCGAGCCGCCGGCACGGGCGGCAGCCACTTCCATCGACAGCTTCAGGAGTCCGACTGCATGAATACCGAATATCGCAAGCTCTTGCCGGGCACTCAGCTGGAGTACTACGACGCCCGCGCCGCGGTGGAGGAAATCCAGCCCGGCGCCTGGGACAAGCTGCCCTATACCGCCCGCGTGCACGCCGAAAACATCGTGCGCCGGGCCGAGCCGGCGATCGTCAGGGAGTGCCTGGAGCAGATCGTCTATCGCCGGCGCGATCGCGACTTCCCCTGGTATCCGGCGCGAGTGGTCTGCCATGACATTCTCGGGCAGACCGCGCTGGTCGACCTGGCCGGCCTGCGCGACGCCATTGCCGAGCGAGGCGGCGATCCGGCTAAGGTCAATCCGGTGGTGCCGGTGCAGCTGATCGTCGACCATTCGCTGGCGGTGGAGCACGCCGGCTACGACCCCGAGGCTTTCGAAAAGAACCGCGCCATCGAAGAGCGGCGCAACGAGGATCGCTTTCATTTCATTAACTGGTGCAAGAAGGCCTTCAAGAACGTCGACGTCATCCCGCCCGGTAACGGCATCATGCACCAGATCAACCTGGAGAAGATGTCGCCGGTCATCCAGGTGCAGGACGGCGTGGCCTTCCCCGACACCTGCGTCGGCACCGACAGCCACACGCCACATGTCAACGCGCTCGGCGTGATCGCTGTCGGCGTCGGCGGACTGGAGGCCGAGAACGTGATGCTGGGCCGGGCCTCCTGGATGCGGCTGCCGGAGATCGTCGGCGTCGAGCTGGCCGGCAAGCCCGGACCGGGCATCACCGCCACCGACATCGTGCTGGCGCTGACCGAGTTCCTGCGCAAGGAGCGGGTGGTGGGCGCCTATCTCGAGTTCTACGGCGAGGGCGCCGCCAGCCTGACGCTGGGCGACCGTGCCACCATCTCCAACATGGCTCCGGAGTACGGCGCCACCACCGGCATGTTCTACATTGATGAGCAGACCATCGAGTATCTGAAGCTGACCGGTCGCGACGAGCAACAGGTCAGGCTAGTGGAAATCTACGCCAAGCAGGCCGGCCTGTGGGCGGACAGCCTCAAGAACGCACACTACGAGCGGGTGCTCAAGTTCGACCTATCCTCCGTGGTGCGCAATGTCGCTGGCCCCAGCAACCCGCACCGCCGCGTCGCCACCACCGAGCTGGCCGAGCGTGGCATCGCCGGCCCCTGGGAAGAGGTGCCGGGGCAAATGCCGGACGGCGCCATCATCATTGCCGCCATCACCAGCTGCACCAACACCTCCAACCCACGCAACGTCATCGCCGCGGGGCTTCTGGCGCGCAATGCCAATCGCCTGGGGCTGACCCGCAAGCCGTGGGTGAAGACCTCGCTAGCGCCGGGCTCGGTAGCGGTGAAGCTGTATCTGGAAGAAGCCGGCCTGCTGCCGGAGCTGGAAAGGCTCGGCTTCGGCATCGTCGGCTTCGCCTGCACTACCTGCAACGGCATGTCCGGAGCGCTGGACCCCAAGATCCAGCAAGAGATCATCGCCCGCGACTTGTACACGGTGGCGGTGCTGTCCGGCAACCGCAACTTCGACGGCCGCATCCACCCCTATGCCAAGCAGGCCTTCCTGGCCTCGCCGCCGCTGGTGGTCGCCTACGCCATCGCCGGCACCATTCGCTTCGACATCGAGCGCGACCCGCTGGGCCACGACGCCGCTGGCAAGCCGATCACCCTCAAGGACCTGTGGCCATCGGACGAGGAAATCGACACCATGGTCGCCAAGTTCGTAAAGCCGGAGCACTTCCGCAAGGTCTACGAGCCCATGTTCACCATCAGGGCCGAGCAGGGCGAGCAGGTGAGCCCGCTGTACGACTGGCGGCCCATGAGCACCTACATCCGCCGCCCACCCTACTGGGAGGGCGCCTTGGCCGGCGAGCGCACCCTCAAGGGCATGCGGCCCCTAGCCATCCTGGGCGACAACATCACCACCGACCACATCTCTCCCTCCAACGCCATCCTGCCGGATAGCGCGGCGGGCGAATACCTGGCCAAGATGGGCCTGCCGGAAGAGGACTTTAATACCTATGCCACGCACCGCGGCGACCACCTCACCGCGCAGCGCGCCACCTTCGCCAATCCCAAGCTGCTGAACGAGATGGTGCGGGACGAGAAGGGCCAGATCATCCAGGGCTCGCTGGCGCGGGTGGAGCCGGACGGCAAGGTGATGCGGATGTGGGAGGCCATCGAGACCTACATGGAACGCAGGCAGCCGCTCATCATCATCGCCGGCGCCGACTACGGCCAGGGCTCGTCGCGCGACTGGGCCGCCAAGGGCGTGCGGCTGGCGGGTGTGGAAGCTATCGTCGCCGAAGGCTTCGAGCGCATCCACCGCACCAACCTGATCGGCATGGGCGTGCTGCCGCTGCAGTTCATGCCCGGCACCAATCGCAAGACGCTGGAGCTGGACGGCACCGAGACCTACGACGTGATCGGCGAGCGCCGGCCCGGGGCCACGCTGACGCTGGTCATCAACCGGCGCAACGGCGAACGGGTGGAAGTGCCGGTCCTCTGCCGCCTGGACAGCGACGAGGAGGTCTCGATCTACGAAGCCGGCGGCGTGCTGCAGCGCTTCGCCCAGGACTTCCTGGAAGCGGAGGCGGCATCACGCGCCTAAACAGGCACGGCTGCGGCGCCGGTGGTGAGCCTTGCAGCCTGCCGCCGGCGCCGCACCGGGGACGCTGCGAGGCGCGAACAAGGCAAGCTCAATTAACATCAATGCCGAGCGAGTACACCATGACGCATTCCCCCCAGCTTCGCATCCCAGCCACCTACATGCGCGGCGGCACCAGCAAGGGCGTCTTTTTCCGCCTGCAGGACTTGCCAGAGCCGGCGCAGGTGCCGGGCCCCGCCCGCGATGCCTTGCTGCTGCGGGTCATCGGCAGCCCCGATCCTTACGGCAAGCAGATTGACGGCATGGGCGGCGGCTTCTCCAGTACCAGCAAGGTGGTCATCCTGTCCAAGAGTCAGCGGCCGGATCACGACGTCGATTATCTGTTCGGCCAGGTAGCCATTGATCAACCGGTCATCGACTGGAGCGGCAATTGCGGCAACCTGACCGCCGCAGTCGGCGCCTTCGCCATCAACGCCGGCCTGGTCGAGCGCAGCCGCATCCCTGCCAACGGCCACTGCACCGTGCGCATCTGGCAGGCCAACATCGGCAAGACCATCATCGCCCACATTCCCATCCGCAACTGCGAGGTCCAGGAGACCGGCGATTTCGAGCTGGACGGTGTCACCTTCCCTGCCGCCGAAGTGAAGATCGAGTTCCTGGATCCGGCCGAGGACGCCGGCTCCATGTACCCCACCGGCAACGTGGTCGATGAGCTGGACGTGCCCGGCATCGGCAGGCTACCGGCCACACTGATCAATGCCGGCATCCCCACCATATTCGTCAACGCAGCCGACATCGGCTACAGCGGCACTGAGCTGCAGCCGGACATCAACGAGGACGCCGAGGCGCTGGCGCGCTTCGAGACCATCCGCGCCCACGGAGCACTGCGCATGGGCCTGATCCAGGACCTGGCCGAAGCCGCCAGTCGGCAGCACACCCCCAAGATCGCCTTCGTCGCCCCTCCCAAGAGCTATACCGCTTCCAGCGGTAAGCAGGTACGGGCCGAGGACGTCGATCTGCTGGTGCGGGCGCTATCCATGGGCAGGCTGCATCACGCCATGATGGGCACCGCCGCGGTCGCTATCGCCGCCGCGGCCGCCACGCCAGGCACGCTGGTGAACCTCGCCGCCGGCGGCGGCGAGCGCACTTCGGTCTGCTTCGGCCATCCCAGCGGCACCCTGCGGGTTGGCGCCGAGGTGGCCCGCGGCGAGCACGGCTGGACCATCACCAAAGCCATCATGTCGCGCTCGGCGCGGGTGCTGATGGAAGGCTGGGTGCGGGTGCCGAACGTGCTGGGCTGACCGGCCCGCGTTCACCACTCCGCCGGCACGGGCAACTTCATGGGACATGCCGGCAACATAGGCGGGAAGTTTCATCCTTCAGCAACGAAGGCGCAGCCGCAGGCTGCGCCTTCGTCTCGTTCGCTGCTATGATCGCCGCCAGGCCAGCCGGCCTGGTGGGTTGAAAGCGCGTCAGCCGCGCTGCTCGATCGGCACCACCTTGCGCAGGTCCGGGCCGATGTACTCGGCGCTGGGGCGGATGATGCGGTTATTGGCCCGCTGCTCCATCACGTGCGCCGCCCAGCCAGTCACCCGGCTCATCACGAAGATGGGCGTGAACAGCTTGGTGGGGATGCCCATGAAGTGGTAGGCGCTGGCGTGATAGAAGTCGGCATTCGGGAACAGCCGCTTCTCCCGCCACATGACCTGATCCACCCGCTCCGACACCGGGAACAGGGTCTTGTCGCCGACCTCCTCGGCCAGCTTCTTGGCCCAGCCCTTAATGATCTCGTTGCGGGGATCGGACTCGCGATAGATGGCGTGGCCGAAGCCCATGATCTTTTCCTTACGAGCCAGCATCTCCAGCACGCCGCGCTCGGCCTCGTCCGGATCGCTCCAGCGCTCCAGCATCTCCATGGCCGCCTCGTTGGCGCCGCCATGCAGCGGACCGCGCAGCGAGCCGATGGCACCGGTAATGCAGGAGTACATGTCGGACAGGGTGGAGGCGCACACCCGCGCGGTGAAGGTGGAGGCGTTAAATTCGTGCTCGGCGTAGAGGATGAGCGAGGTGTTCATCACCTTGGCATGCAGCTCGCTCGGCTCCTTGCCGTGCAGGCAGCGGAGGAAGTGCGCGCCGATACTGTCATCGTCGGTCTCGGTATCGATACGCACGCCGTCGTGGGAGTAGCGATACCAGTAGGTGATGATGGACGGGAACACTGCCAGCAGCCGGTCGGCGACGTCCTGCTGCTGAGAGAAGTCCTCCTCCGGCTCCAGGGTGCCAAGCACGGAGCAGCCGGTGCGCATGACGTCCATGGGATGCGCGCTCTTGGGAATCCGCTCCAGCACTTCCTTAAGCGGCTGCGGCAAGCCACGCCGGCTCTTAAGCTTTTGCAGGTAGGCATCCAGCTGCGCCTGGGTCGGCAGCTCGCCGTACAGCAGCAGATAGGCGACCTCCTCGAAACGGACGTTCTCGGCCAGGTCGCGGACGTCGTAGCCGCGGTAGGTCAGGCCGGTGCCTTCCTTGCCAACCGTGCACAGAGCTGTCTGGCCGGCGGTCTGCCCACGCAGCCCGGCACCACCGAGTTTCTTGGCCTCAGCCATTTCTCCAACTCCTCTCGTTGCTTAGCTTCGTTCTTTGGAAAAGAGTTCGTCCAGCTTCTGCTCGTAGCTGTGGTAGTCGAGCACTTCGTACAGTTCGGCCCGCGTCTGCATGCTGTCGAGCACGGCCTGCTGGGTGCCGTCGCGCCGGATGGCGCCATAGACCATCTCCGCCGCCCGGCTCATGGCGCGAAACGCCGACAGCGGGTAAAGCGCCATGGCGACGCCCGCCTCGCGCAACTCGTCGACGGTAAGCATCGGCGTCTGGCCGAATTCGGTGATGTTGGCCAGCACCGGCACCGGCACCGCCTTGGTGAAGGCAGCGAACTCTTCTTTGCTCTTCAGCGCCTCCGCGAAGATCATGTCGGCGCCGGCCTCAACATAGGCCAACGAGCGCTCGATGGCCCCCTCCAGCCCTTCCGATGCACGCGCATCGGTGCGCGCCATGATGCAGAAGCCAGGATCGAAGCGCGCATCCACCGCCGCCTTGATGCGATCCACCATCTCTTCCTTGCCGACCAGGGCCTTGCCGGGGCGGTGACCGCAACGCTTGGCCTGGACCTGGTCCTCGATGTGCACGCAGGCGACGCCGGCGCGAATCATTTCCTTGACAGTGCGGGCGATGTTGAAGGCCGTGCCCCAGCCGGTGTCCACGTCCACCAGCAGCGGCAGGTCGACGGCGCCCGTGATGCGGCGGGCGTCCTCGACCACGTCATTGAGCGTGGTGATGGCCAGGTCCGGCAGGCCGAAGGAAGCGTTGGCCACCCCGGCGCCGGAAAGATAAATGGCGCGGAAGCCGGCCCGCTGCGCCAGCAAGGCGGTATAGGCATTGATGGTGCCGACGATTTGCAGTGGCTTCTCGGCTTCCAGCGCGGCGCGGAAACGCGCGCCAGCGGATTCGATGGTTGCCATAGGACCCTCTCTGGTAGTTGGGTTCAAAGCTTCACGATGTAGCGTCCGGTGACCTTGCGCGCCATGAGCTCCCGGCACGCCTCGGGCACATCGGCCAAAGCGATTTCCTGTCCTCCTATGCGCTCCAGGTGGCGCGGCTTCAACTCCTGCGCCAGGCGCTGCCAGACGCGTTCGCGGATGTCGTGCGGGCAGAGCGGCGAGTCGATGCCGATGAGGCTCACGCCGCGGATGATGAACGGCATCACCGTGGTTGTGAGCTGCACGCCGGCGGCCAGGCCGATGCTGGCAACGTTGCACCAGGGCTTGGTGCTGGCCAGGATCCATGCCAGCACCTCGCCCCCCAGGCTGTCCACGGCTGCGCCCCAGCGCCCGCTTTCCAACGGCTTCTTGCCGAGCTCCAGCTGGTCGCTCAGCATGACCTCGTCGGCGCCCAGCGACTTGAGGTAATCCGTCTGGTCGGCCTTGCCGGTGAGCGCGGTCACGCTGTAGCCGGCTTTGCTGAAGATGTCGATGGCCAGGCTGCCGACGCCACCGGTGGCGCCCGTCACCAGCACCGGCCCGGCGGCCGGATTGGTGCCGGCGCGTTCCAGCCGCTCCAACGCCAGCGCAGCGGTGAAGCCGGCGGTGCCGATTTGCATCGCTTCGCGTTCGCTCAGACCATCGGGGATGCGGATTAGCCAGTCGGCGTTGACGCGTACCAGCTCGCTGTAGCCGCCGTCATGATGCTCACCGAGCCCGTAGCCGGTGACCAATACTCGCTCGCCTTCCTTATAGCGCTCATCGTCGGAATGGACGATGCGGCCGGCCACGTCGATGCCGGGCACCAGCGGATAGCGACGCACCACGCGCCCGGTGCCGGTGACGGCCATGGCGTCCTTGTAATTGATGCAGGAATAGCTGGCCTGAATGACCACGTTGCCGGGGGACAAATCGTCCAGCCCGAGCTCGTCCACGCGCGCGGCCACTCCCTCAGCCTCTTGATAGACACGCAGGGCCCTGAATCGGCTCATCGGTTGGCTCCTCTCCTCCATGGCCTTGGCCGTCCAGCGGAATCCGCACGGCCGCGGCTCTCGGTCCGAATGGACATCGAATGATTGTTCTCTCGGCTCCGGGCAGCGCCGGCCACCCAGAGCCGGGGCTACAGCCCCGGCTTGGAACGAAAAGGCCGCTCCCGGCAAGGCCGGGATCGGCCTTTATCGTTCACTGCCCCATGGCGCCTCAGTTAGCCTTGTGGATGGCCTGCTTGTGCACCGAAAGAGCCGCTTCACGCACCGTCTCCGACAAGGTCGGGTGAGCGTGGATGGTGCGGGCCAGATCCTCGGAGCTGGCGCCGTATTCCATGGCCACGACCGCTTCCGCGATCAGCTCGGAGGCCATGGGGCCGATAACGTGCACCCCGAGAATGCGGTCGGTCTCGGCATGAGCGACGATCTTCACCAGACCGGCGGTGCTCTGCATGGCCCGCGCCCGCCCGTTGGCGGCGAAATTGAAGGTGCCGCTCTTGACCGGGATGCCGGCCGCCTTCAGCGCCTGCTCGGTGCGACCCACCCAGGCGATTTCGGGGTCGGTGTAAATCACCCAGGGGATGGTGTTGTAGTTCACGAACCCCGGCTTGCCGGCGATGATCTCGGCCACCATGATGCCCTCTTCCGAGCCCTTATGCGCCAGCATGGGGCCGCGCACCACGTCGCCAATGGCATAAACCCCGGGAATGTTGGTCCGGCACTGCTCATCGACGTGGATGAAACCGCGCTCGTCCAGCAGCAGGTTGGAGTCGTCGGCGAACAGGTGCTCGGTGTTCGGCCGGCGGCCGACGGCAACGATAACCTTGTCGACCGTCAGGGTTTGCTCGCCCTTGTCGTCCTCGTAGGTGATGGTAACGTTGCGGCTGGTGACCTTGCTGCCGGTGACGCGGGCGCCGAGGCGGATATCCAGGCCCTGGCGCTCGAACTGGCGCAGGGCTTCCCTGGCGATGCGGGTGTCGGCCGCGGCGAGAAACTCGGTCTGCGCCTCCAGCAACACCACCTGCGAGCCGAGCCTGCTCCAGACCGATCCCATCTCCAGACCGATCACACCAGCGCCGATGATGCCCAGCCGCTTCGGCACACTAGTGAACTCCAGCGCGCCGCTGGAATCCACCACCCGCTCGCCGTCCAGCGGCACCGCGCTCAGCTCGATCGGGGTGGAGCCGGTCGCCAGGATCACGTTCTCGGCCTGCAACCGCTCCGGCTCGCCCTCGTGCGGCGTGAACTCGACGACCTTGCCGTCCAGCAGCTTGCCGTGGCCTTGCAGCCACTCGACCTTGTTGGCCGCGAACAGCTGGCGGATACCGCCGGTCATGTCGCGCACGATCTGGTCCTTGCGGGCGATCATGGCCTCGACGTCCAGCGTCACCTTCTCCGCCTTGATGCCGTGCTCCGGAAAGGTGTTCAGCAGGCGATAGTACTGATCCGACGAGTCCAGCAAGGCCTTGGACGGGATGCAGCCGACGTTGAGGCAAGTCCCGCCCAGAGCCGGCTCGCCGTGCTTGTTGCGGTACGACTCGATGCAGGCGGTCTTCATGCCGAGCTGGGCGCTGCGGATCGCTGCCACATAGCCGGCGGGGCCGGCACCGATCACGATGACGTCATATTTTTTCATTGAACTGGTCTTCCTTTGCTGGCTCTCAGAGTTCCAGCAACAGACGCGCCGGATCCTCGATCATTTCCTTGATGGTCACCAGCGCCGACACCGCCTCCCGACCGTCGATGATCCGGTGGTCGTAGGTGAGGGCCAGATACATCATGGGCCGAATCACGATCTCGCCGTTCTCCACCACCGGCCGCTCCTTGATGGCATGCATGCCGAGGATGGCGCTTTGCGGCGGATTGAGGATGGGCGTCGACATCAGCGAGCCGAACACGCCGCCGTTGGTGATCGAGAAGGTGCCGCCGCTGAGCTCGTCGATGGAGAGCTTGCCCTCACGGGCCCGGCTGCCGTAGTCGAGTACCGCCTTCTCGATGTCGGCCAGGCTGAGCCGGTCGGCATCGCGGATAATGGGCACGACCAGCCCCCGCGGCGTGCTGACGGCAATGCCAATATCGTAGTAGCCGTGGTAGATGATGTCGCTGCCGTCGACCGAGGCGTTGAGCACCGGGAAGCGCTTCAGCGCCTCGACCGAGGCCTTGACGAAGAACGACATGAAGCCGAGCTTGACGCCGTGGGCCTTCTCGAACTGATCCCGGTACTTGGCCCGCAGGTCCATGACCGGCTTCATGTTGACCTCGTTGAAGGTCGTCAGCAGGGCCGCGGTCTGCTGGGCCTCCACCAGGCGCTCGGCGATGCGCTGGCGCAGCCGGGTCATGGGCACCCGCCGCTCGGTGCGCTCGCCCACCGGCTGCTGCTGCACTTGCACGGCCGGCTGCGCCGGCGCCTCGGGCTCGATCCGGGCCGGCTGCGCTTCCGGCGCGGCGGCCGAGGTGCCGCGCGGGCGGATGGAATCGCCGGCCGAGCCGGTACTGGCTTCCATGTAGTTCAGCACGTCTTCCTTGGTCAGCCGGCCGCCGCGACCGGTCGCCGGGATCTGCGCCGGATCCAGGCCATGCTCGGCGATCAGGCGCCGCACTGCCGGGCTGAGATCCTCGGTGTTGGTCGGCGCTGCAGCAGCGGCAGCAGGGGGCGTCGGAGCCGGCTCCGCGACAGGCGCGGCAGCGGCGGGTGCGGAGGCAGCAGCCGCCTGCTCGTCCAGCCGCGCCAGGACTTGGCCGGCTGTCACGGTGTCGCCTTCCTGGGCCAGAATTTCCACCAGCACTCCGTCCGCCGGGGCCGGGACTTCCAGCACGACCTTGTCGGTTTCGAGATCAACCAGATTCTCGTCGCGGCGAACCTTGTCGCCCGGCTTCTTGTGCCAGGCGGCGATGGTGGCCTCGGAGACCGATTCCGGCAGTGGCGGTACTTTGACTTCTATGCTCATCTACTCCTCGCTTTAGGACGGTTGGCCTGGTCCTGACGGCATTGGCTGTGACTACTTTTCAGTATGGTCGAGGTCGAGCGCCTGGTCGACGAGACGCCGCTGCTGCTCGAAGTGCACCTTGGAGTACCCGACCGCGGGTGAAGCCGAGGCCTCGCGCCCCGCATAGTACAGCGTCTGGTCCTCGCGCATGCAGCGCCGGAAGTGGTGCTGGCTGGAGTACCAAGCGCCCTGGTTCTTGGGCTCCTCCTGGCACCAGACCACCTGCTTGGCGTTGGCATAACGGCGCCGCAGCAACTGAGCCAGCTCCTTCTCTGGGAACGGATAGAGCTGCTCGATGCGGATGATCGCGATATTGTCGATCTCCCGCTTGCGCCGCTCCTCCAGCAGGTCGAAGTAGACCTTGCCGCTGCACAGGATGACGCGCTCGACGTTCTTCGGCTTGATGTCGTCGATCTCGTCGATCACCAGCTGGAAGCCGCCATCGGCAAGCTCGTCCAGCGTGGAGACCGACAGCTTGTGGCGCAGCAGACTCTTCGGCGTCATGACGATCAGCGGCTTGCGGTACGGCCGCAGCTGCTGGCGCCGGATCATGTGGAAGAACTGCGCCGGCGTGGACGGAATCACGACCTGGATGTTGTGCTCGGCGCACAGCTGCAGATAGCGCTCCAGCCGCGCCGACGAATGCTCCGGCCCCTGCCCTTCGTAGCCATGCGGCAGGTACATGGTCAGCCCGCACAGACGGCCCCACTTGGCCTCACCGGAGCTGATGAACTGGTCGATCACAACCTGGGCGCCGTTGGCGAAGTCGCCGAACTGGGCTTCCCAGATCACCAACGTGTGCGGGTCGGAGCTGGCGAAGCCGTACTCGTAGCCCAGCACGGCCTCCTCCGATAGCACCGAGTCGATGATAAGGAAATCGTTGACGTCGGCGGTCAGACTCTTCAGCGGCACGTAGGTGCTGCCGTCGATGGCGTTATGC
Source organism: Lysobacteraceae bacterium (assembly GCA_012523465.1). GTDB lineage: Bacteria > Pseudomonadota > Gammaproteobacteria > Nitrococcales > AK92 > JAAYIK01. Next base: position 60,313 of record JAAYIK010000003.1, read on the forward strand.
AGCACCGCATGGCGATGGAAGAAGGTGCCGCGGCCCGAGTCCTGGCCCGAGATGCGGATCTTGTGGCCTTCCGCCAGCAGGGTGGCATAGGCCATGGTCTCGGCAAAGCCCCAGTCCATGGGCAGCGCCCCGGCCGCCATCTTGCGCCGGCTCTCGTAGATGGTCGCCACCCGCGGATGCAGCTCGAAGCCCTCCGGCAGCTTCTGCAGCTTCTCTTGCAACTCGCGGATTCTGGCGATCGGCACGGCGGTATCGACCGGCTCGTCCCAGCGGGTGTCGAGGTAAGGCGTCCAGTCGACCCCGTATTGGTTGTGCATGCCTTCCAGCACACCGCGGGCGACGATCTGCCCCTTGTCCAGGGCCTCGCGATAACGCTCCACCAGACGTTCGGCGTCGCCGGCGCTGTAAATCCCCTCCCGTTCCAGCTTCTCGGCGTACAGCTCCCGCACCGGGCGATGGGAACGGATCTTGCGATACATGACCGGCTGCGTGGCCGCGGGCTCGTCAGCTTCGTTGTGGCCGTGGCGGCGATAGCAGACCAGGTCGATCACCACGTCCTTCTTGAAGCGCTGCCGGAAGTCCAGGGCCAGCTCGGTGACGAACAGCACCGCCTCGGGATCGTCGCCGTTCACGTGGAAGATCGGCGCCTGCACCATCTTGGCGACCTCGGTGCAGTAGAAGGTCGAACGAGCGTCGAGCGGGTTGGAGGTGGTGAAGCCGATCTGGTTGTTAACGATGATGTGCACCGTGCCGCCGGTGTAGAAGCCGCGCGCCTGCGACAGCTGCAGGGTCTCCATCACCACGCCCTGGCCGGCGAAGGCCGCGTCGCCGTGGATCAGGATGGGCAGCACCTGCTCGCCCAGGTAGTCCTTGCGCCGCTGCATGCGGGCGCGGGCCGAGCCGACCACCACCGGGTTGACGATCTCCAGGTGGGACGGGTTGAACGCCAGCGCCAGGTGCACCGGTCCGCCCGGAGTCTGGATGTCGGACGAATAGCCCATGTGGTACTTCACGTCGCCCGAGCGGAAGCGCGGGTTGGCGGTCTCCTCGAACTCGGCAAACAGCTCGGTCGGCGACTTGCCGAGGATGTTGACCAGCACGTTCAGCCGGCCGCGATGCGCCATCCCCATGGCGATCTCCTTGATCCCCTGCGCGCCGGCGCGCTGGATCAGATGGTCCAGCATGGGGATCAGCGCCTCGCCACCCTCCAGCGAGAAGCGCTTCTGGCCGACGTACTTGCTGTTGAGATAGCGCTCCAGCCCTTCGGCGGCGGTCAGCCGTTCCAGCAGCAGGATCTTCTGCTCGGCGGAGTAATTGAAGCGACCGCGGGTGCGCTCCAGGCGCTCCTGGATCCAGCGCTTCTCCACTGTGTCGGTGATGTGCATGTACTCCGAGCCGATGGTGCCCGCGTACACGTCCTTCAGCAGCTGGATGATCTCGCGCAGCGGCAGCTGCTCATCGGTGAACAGCGAGCCGGTGTTGAAGGAGCGGTCCATGTCCGCTTCGGTCAGATTGTGGAAGGCCGGGTCCAGATCGGGCACTTCCGGCTTCTCGCGCAGATCCAGCGGATCCAGGTTGGCGGCCTGATGGCCGCGGTAGCGATAGGCGTTGATCAGGCGCAGCACCGCCGCCTGCTTCTCAGCCGCTTCCCGCGACAGGCCAGGCTCGGACGTGACCAGCTGCAAGGGGGCGCGGAAACCGCCCATCCGCGCGCGGGCGGCGAATTCCTCCCGGATCGGGCCGTGGGGGATGTCTCGCATGGGCTGGCCATCGCCGGCTTCCAGCCCTTGGAAATACAGTCGCCAAGCCGTAGGAACCGAATCCGGATCCTGCAGGTAGTTTTCGTAAAGCTCCTCAAGAAAGGCCGCGTTGTTGCCGCTAAGGTAAGAGCTGCGTCGAAGCTGTTCAAAAACGCTCATTGATCGTCACCTGGACCCTTAAACGTTGGGATGGAAGCGCTGGATGGGTGAGGTTGAGAAGCTATTCCAAATGCGGACGTGCACGGGCGTGCCTGCCTGCCACGACGACAGGGGCTGGCAACGGCGGCTGGCCCTTGCTTTGGAATAGACTCTCGCCCGTCGAGAGCAAGCCCGCCTGCGGCGGCGCTTGGCAGAATCCGGGGCGCTGGCTCAAGGAGGACAGGAAGAAGAAATACCGTTGGCGGCAGGCGCAACGCACCTGCGGACGACGCAAGGTTGCCAACGGCATGCAGCATGTCGAGGACAGTCTCCTTTTAAGGTGACCGGATTGCTTCGAGCGGCGCGCACCGGCCGGGTTCTTGACGCAGTTCCAGCTGCGGGCGCAAATACGGCGATGCAAGCTCTGTTCCATCGCCTCCACTCGACCGCCTGGCGGGCCCTTGTGAGGCCACCGGCAGCGCCGAATACCATACCCGCCACGACGCTTGGAAGCAAGTTGAGGCGCGGGTTTGAGCCCCGGCTGCCGGCGCGACGCACCGGCTCGCTACGGCTCGTGCTAGTCTTTGCCACGGTGCAGCCGCTGGCCCACAGCGAGCGGCCCTCTGCGACCAGAATAGGCTCGACTCCAATGAACCTGACGCTGCTGAAAACCCCGCCCCAGGACCGGTTCGACTCGCCCTACGCCGAGTGGCGGACACAGGATCTTGAGGCCTGGATCGAATCCCTGCCCCGCGGCGATGCCGAGGCCTTCAGTGCAGCCGTGCACGGTCTGCTGCTCTCGCTCAACCGCACCCGGCTGAAGCGGCTGCAACGCAGCGAAGTCATGGAGCGGCTGCGGCCGGTCGCCAACGATGCCTGCGCCATGCTGATCGGCCAGTTCCGCCACAGTCCCCTGCCGCTAAGCAGCCAGCAGCAGTCTGCTGCCGACCGCGTGCAGCAGATCTACGCCGAGCTTGCCACCGGCTTCAAGATCGTCGTCAACGACGCCATTGACAGCTATGCCGCCGGCAAGGGCAACCCGGACCTGCTGCAGTTCGCCATCCAGCGTGCCCTGCTCAGTCTCGGCCGGGCGCTGCTCGGCTGCTACCGCATCTATGCGCCGGAACCGCCGCTGCTGTGGCGGGACATCCATACCCTGTTCCGCAACGGCGAGCAGGCGCGGCTGCAAAACCTGCCCTTCTACGGCACCCCGGACACCGACGAAACGGCGCTGACCATCAAGCAGGCCTACCTACGCATCGCCGTCTTGGCGCTGGCCAATCCGTATCACCTGATGCAGGGAGAGGCGGACGAGCTCTACCCCCGCATCGGCCGCTGGGTGCATTTCGTGCAACTGCTGCCCGCCGCGAGCCAACCGGCCGGCGTGTTCGCCATCGATCTCAACTCCGACCTCCCGGCCCGCTACCTGCCGCACCGCGCGCCGGCCACGCCCGGCAGCAGCGACCTGCGGGTGCTCGACCTGAGCCGGCTGATCGCTGCTGTCAGCGAGCAGATCGACGCCGCCAACGCACTGCTGGCCGCCCGCCGCTCGGGCGAGTCCTTGTCCACCCGCCTGCAGCGCGACATGTACATCCGCTTTCGGGCCGCGCTCAGCGACCGCGGGGAGCGCCGCAGCGAGCGCAAGCCAACCCTGGCCCGGCTGGTGGCAGTGCGCGGTCTGACCGCTGCGCACTTCCTGCTCAACGACCGCCAGCCTTTCGCGCCCGAGGAGGACAAAGACGCCAGGCAGGATCCTACAAGCGCCAGCAGCGGCGCCACGACACTGAGCTTGCTGGAGGACTGGCAGCAGGCGCCGGCGCATTCCGGCAACGGCAGCCGGGCATCCCGCTTCGTCGGCATCGATCCCGACGCCGACGACGTCTGGCGGCGTGCCACGCTGGCGACGCCACCACCAGAGCCCATGGAATACGTGCCGCAGCCGGCGACACCCTGGAACCGCAAGAACGAAAGCGAAGGTGGGCTGGCGCTGTTCTGCGCCAAAGACTCGCCCATGCAGCTGCGCGTCGGAGAGCTGCTGGCCTATGCCGATACCGACGACGCGCCGGCCGACCAGTGGCGGATTGGCGCGACCCGCTGGCTGCGCACCCGCCCTAACGGCGGCCTGGAGCTGGGGGTCCAGAAGCTGGCCGACAACGGCCATGCCGTGGCGGTACAAGCCATCAGCGGCCCCGGCACAGGCGCGGAGCACCTGCGCGGCATACTCATTCCGCGCATCAACCCCATCGCCCGGATGGCGACGCTGCTGACGCCGGCCAGCTTCTACGACGTCGGCACGGTGCTGCGCCTGCAGATGCAGGATCTGGTGCTGCAGGTCCGCCTGACCGAGCTCCTGGAGGCGACCCGGCTGTTCGCCCACTTCCGCTTCAAGCTGGTCAAGCAGGAACCCAGGGGCGACCGGCCCATAGGTCCCTAGGGCGTCTGCTGCGGCCGCTCCTCTTCCTTGCCGCGCACAAACCAGCCGGCCAGCAGCAGGCCCAGCTCGTACAGCAGCCAGGTCGGGACGGCGAGCAGGAACTGCGAGAGGATGTCCGGCGGGGTGAAGATGGCGCCGATGACGAAGGCGCCCACGATGACATAAGGCCGCGCCTTGCGCAGATCGTCGGTCGCTACCGCGCCGGTGTAGGTCAGCAGGATGATGGCCACCGGCACCTCGAAAGCGGCGCCGAAGGCAATGAACATGGTGATGACGAAATCCAGGTATTCGCCGATGTCGGTCATCGGCACCACGCCGTCGGGCGCCGAGCCGATCAGGAAGCGGAAGACCACCGGGAACACCACGAAATAGGCGAAGGCCGCGCCCAGATAGAACAGCACCGAACTGGAGACCATCAGCGGCCAGACCAGCCGCCGCTCGTGCCGATACAGCCCCGGCGCGACGAAGGCCCACACCTGATAAAGGATGTAAGGCACCGTCAGCGCCAGCGCGGTGAGAAAAGCCAGCTTGAGCGGGATCATGAAGGGCGCGATCGGCTTGATGGCGATCATCGACGCCCCGTCGGGCAGCACGGACCGCAACGGGCCAGACAGCCAGAGATACAGCCGGTCGGCGAAGGGAACCGCGGCAAAGAAGGCGATCAGAATCGCCACCACGCAGCGCAGCAGGCGGTTGCGCAGCTCCAGCAGGTGAGCGATGAATGGGCGCTCTTCGTCGATGGGGGCAATGGCGGACATCGGTACCGGTCCGTTCGATTGGGTCTGGCGCGGAAGGCGCCGCAGCCTCGCTGCCGTCACCGCTCGGCCGGCTGGGCGGCGCCTCCACGGCGTCGATCACTGGCTTGACGCTGTCGCTAATGGTCTTGCCGCCTTCGTCCAGCGCCTTGCGCAGCTCGCGCTGCGCTTCCTGCAGCTCCTGAAAGTTGGCTTCCCGCTCCAGCTCGCTGCGCAGTCGATTGAACGCATCACGCGCCTGCCCCAGCCAGCGCCCGACGGTGCGCGCCACCCTGGGCAGGCGCTCCGGACCAAGCACCAGGAGGGCGATCACGAAAATGATCACCATCTCCGGGAAGCTGACATCGAACATGTCTTACCTCGGTGAACGGGCAGGCTGCGCCACGCTGGCGGGCCGCTCAGGACGAGTGACGCTCTTTGTCGGCAGTAGCCTGCTGCTCGGACTCACGGCTCGCCGTCAGGCGGGCCTTGTCGGCCTCTTCGGTCTCCGGATTGTTCATGGCCTCCTTGAAGCCCCGGATCGCGGAACCCAAGTCGCTGCCGATGTTGCGCAGCTTCTTGGTGCCGAACACCAGCATCACCACCAAGAGAACCACCAGCCAATGCCAAATGCTACCGATGCCGGTCATGGCATCCTCCCTCCTAGTTCGTCAACCTAGCCACGCTGCCGCGCAGCCTTCTCTTCCAGGCCGGACAGGCCGAAGCGCCGCTCGAGTTCCATCAGCACGTCAGCCGGCTTGAGCCGGCAATCGGCGAGCATCACCAGGGTATGAAACCATAGATCAGCGGTTTCTGATATGACCTGGTCGCGCTTCCCGGACTTGGCCGCCAGGATCGCCTCGACTGCCTCCTCGCCCACTTTCTGTAGGATGCCATCCTGGCCCTTGTGGAACAGACTGGCGACATAGGACTGGGCCGGATCGGCCTGACGACGCTGCTCGATGATGTCGGCCAGCCGCTGCAGAATATCACTCATCGCTGCTGCCCCCGCCATAAATGCTTTCCGGTTCCTTCAACACCGGCACCACGGTCTCCCAGCTGCCGTCGTTCAGCCGCTGGTAAAAGCAGGACCGTCTACCGGTATGGCAGGCGATGCCGCCGACTTGCTCGACCTTCAACACAATGGCATCGGCGTCGCAGTCGAGCAAGATTGCCCGCACCCGCTGAGTGTGGCCGGAGCTCTCCCCCTTGCGCCACAACCGGCCGCGGGAGCGCGACCAGTATACCGCCTGACCACTGACGACGGTCGCTTCCAGCGCCGCGCGGTTCATCCAAGCCAGCATCAGCACCTCGCCGCTCTCGGCGTCCTGGGCGATCACCGGCACCAGCCCGTTCTCGTCCCAGCGCACTCGATCCAGCCATGCGCTCACAGCCGTACCTCGATGCCATGCTCTGCCATGTAACGTTTGGCTTCCTCGATGGTGTATTCGCCGAAATGAAAGATGCTGGCCGCCAGCACCGCATCGGCCTTGCCTTCCAGCACCCCATCGACCAAATGCTGCAGATTGCCGACGCCACCGGAGGCGATCAGCGGCACTGTCACCGCTTCAGCCACGGCACGATTCAGCGCATTATCGAAGCCGTCCTTGGTGCCGTCACGATCCATGCTGGTGACCAGCAGCTCGCCGGCGCCGGCATCAGCCATGCGCCGTGCCCACTCCACCGCGTCCAGGCCGGTGGCGGTGCGCCCGCCGTGGGTAAAGACCTCCCAGCGCGGCGGCTCGCTCGCCACCTGCTTGGCGTCGATGGCGACCACGATGCGCTCGGAGCCGAAGCGCTGCGCCGCCTGGCGCACGAAGTCCGGATCCCGCACCGCGGCGGTGCCGATGGAAACCTTGGTAGCACCGGCCTGCAGGATCCGCTCGATATCGTCGACGGAGCGGATGCCGCCGCCGACGGTCAAGGGAATGGAAATCCGGCTGGCGACCCGCTCGACCACCGACACCATGGTGTCGCGCCCTTCGGCGGTGGCGCTGATGTCCAGCAACACCAGCTCGTCGGCGCCGGCGGCGTCATAGCGGCGGGCGATCTCGACCGGATCGCCGGCATCCTGGATATCGACGAAGCGGACTCCTTTGACCACCCTGCCGCCCTCGACGTCCAGGCAGGGAATGATGCGTCGGGTACGTTCCATGTTCACCTCAGTTTTTGCTACCAGTCAGGGAATCCGCCAGACGCTGGGCTTCGGCCAAATCCAGCGAACCTTCATAAAGGGCGCGGCCGACGATGGCGCCGGCGATGCCGTCCTCAGCCGCCTCGCACAGGCGGCGCACGTCGTCCAGCGAGGAGACACCGCCAGAGGCGATCACCGGGATGTTGATCTGCTGCGCCAGCTGCTGGGTCGCCTCCACGTTGACGCCGCCCATCATCCCGTCGCGCCCGATATCGGTGAAGATGATGGCTTCGACACCAGCCTGCTCGAAACGTTTCGCCAGCTCGACCGCACTATGCTTGGACAGCTTGGACCAGCCGTCGGTTGCAACCTTGCCGTCGCGGGCGTCCAGGCCAACGATGATGCGCCCTGGGAACTCCAGGCAGGCGTCGTGGACGAAATGCGGCGCCCGCACCGCCTGAGTGCCGATGATGACGTACTCCACGCCCACGTCCAGGTAGGCCTGGATGGTGTCGAAATCGCGGATGCCGCCCCCGACCTGCACCGGCACCTCCGGGTGGGCCTTGACGATGCTGCGGATGATCTCGGCATTGACCGGATGGCCGCGCACGGCACCGTTCAAATCGACCAGGTGCAGCCGCCGGCCACCGGCCTTCACCCATTGCGCAGCCACGGCCAGGGGGTCGTCGGAGAACACCGTTTCGTCGTTCATGTCGCCCTGGCGCAGGCGCACGCAACGGCCGTCTTTAAGATCGATCGCAGGTATCAGCAGCATGCGGTCCTCACACTCTCGAAGTGATGGGCTAAGTGATGCGATGACTCACCCGGCACCGCCCTCTCATAGCCGTCGGGCGCCGCCCCGCCGGGCGATCTGCACCAGCAGCCCGATCCGCCGGCTTCTTTCCGGATGAAACTGGGTAGCAGAGACATGGCCTTGAGCCAACGTCAGGACGCCTGCATTGGCCGGGTTCCCGCAGCTCCATTCCCGCCACTCTCGGCCGCGTAACACGCCGGCCGGCAGGATTCCCGCCGCTCCGGCGGGCACAATGGACCGGCGCTCCGCGCTGCTCGCGGAGTGCAAACAATCCAGGCCGTATGCGAACACTGCGGGGGTGGCCATGGCGAATGCAGGCCCGCCAATGTTGTCTGCCTATAAATGACCCTTGGTCGATGGGAGCACACCCTCGGCGCGCGGATCGTATTCCACCGCCATGCGCAGGGCGCGGCCGAAAGCCTTGAAGACGGTCTCGATCATGTGATGAGCGTTGAACCCGCGCAGGCAATCGATGTGCAGCGTCACCTGGGCGTGGTTGACGAAGCTCTGGAAGAATTCACGGAACAGATCGACGTCGAAGTTGCCGACCCGTGCGCGCGGAAACTCCACGTGATATTCCAGCCCCGGGCGGCCGGAGAGATCGATGACCACCCTGGAGAGCGACTCGTCCAGCGGCACGTAGGCATGGCCATAGCGACGGATACCGCGCTTGTCGCCGAGCGCCTGCTTCAGCGCCTGCCCCAGGGTGATGCCGACATCCTCCACCGTGTGATGGTCGTCGATGTGCAAATCCCCCTTGGCGCGGATTTCCAGATCGATCAAGCCGTGTCGAGCGATCTGGTCCAGCATATGCTCCAAGAAAGGAATCCCGATATCGAGCGTCCGCTCCCCGGTGCCATCCAGATTGATGGCCACTTCTACTTCAGTTTCCAGGGTCTTGCGTTCGATTCGGGCGGTACGCATCGTCATGATCTTCAAGCCTCGCTCTTGGGACGGGCAAGCATAACATAAAGCAGATCACGGCTGTCGCCATCTCGGGAAGCCCCCGAGGGCATTGGCGCCTCAAACGCGGGAGGCAGCGACCTGCAGCCAGAAGGTGACCGGGCCGTCGTTGATCAGCTTGACCTTCATGTCGGCGCCGAAGCTGCCGCTGGCCACCGGAGCATGCCGTTGCCGAGCCAGCTCCAGCAGATGCGTGAACAGCGCCTGTCCCTGCTCCGGCGGAGCGGCCGGCGTGAAGCTCGGACGGTTGCCGCGCCGGGTGTCGGCAGGCAGCGTGAACTGCGGCACCAGCAGCAACCCGCCGCCGATGTCCCGCAGCGAAAGGTTCATTTTCCCTTCCGCATCGGGGAATACCCGGTAATTGAGCATGCGCTCGAGCAGACGCTCGGCCACCGCCTGCGTATCGTCGCGCTCCACCCCGATCAGAGCCAGCAACCCTTGGCCGATGGCTCCGACCACTTCCCCGCCAACCTCGACTTGCGCCTCACTGACGCGCTGTATCAACCCAATCACGACAACCAAGACCTCACGTGCAAAATTCCCATGCATCTAAGAAATTTCTTACATGCTTTGTCATCACCAGCCGACAGCCATACCCGTACGTCGATGGCATCATTTGTGATCCGCGGGATGCGGAAACGCAGTACCACGGAAGGGCATTACAACAATAAAAACCTCGACGACTCGCGCAAGCCAACACAAGGATGGGGCTGCCGGCACGGAAGCTGGCCTGACGCGATAGACCTGGCCGCTAAGGCACCCGAAATCGGCGCACCCGTTGCGCCGGTCTTTTATTGCCTGCCCCCGTCAGCCTTGCCGATCGCTTCGATCCGCGCTAGCTTGCCTCGCGTTCCACCCAGCGTAACGACGAGGAGTATTGCCCTGAAAGCCCGTCTCGCCTACCTGCTCATCCGCCTGCTCGGTCTGCTGCCGTTGCCGCTCAACCACCTGCTGGGCGGCACCATCGGCCTGCTGGCGAGCTTCGTGCCCAGCAAGATGCGGCGTGATACCCGCGTCAATCTCGCGCTCTGCTTCCCGGAACTCAGCGAGCGGGAGCGGCGCCGCATGCTGCGCCGCATCTTTATCGAGACCGGCAAAACCGCCACCGAGGCGGCCTACGCCTGGACCCGCAGCCCGGAACAGCTGGACCGGGTGGTGGTCGAGATACGGGGCGCCGACCTGCTTTACGACGAGCTGGCCAAAGGGCGCGGTCTGATCCTGGCAGCGCCACATCTGGGCGCCTGGGAGCTGCTGGGCCTGTACTGGGCCGCGCGCCTGCCCATGCACAACATGTACCGTCCCCCGCGGAAACGGGAATTCGAGCCCTTGCTGACCCGTGTGCGGGAGCGTAGCGGAGCCGAGCTGGTGCCCGCCACCGCCGCTGGTGTCCGTCGCCTCTACCGGGCGCTGGCCCAGGGTCACGTGGTCGGCATCCTGCCCGACCAGGAACCATCGGCAGGACAAGGCGTGTTCGCCCCTTTCTTTGGCCGGCCGGCGTTGACCATGACGCTGCTCTCCAAGCTGGCGCACCGCGCCGACACCCCGGTGGTCTTCGGCTTCGCCGAGCGGCTGCCCTGGGGCCGCGGCTACCGCATCCACATGCTGCCGGCGCCGGCAGGCATCGCCGATCCGGATCCCATCAAGGCGGCCACGGCGCTCAACGCTGGGGTCGAACGGTGCGCCCGCATGGCGTTGCTCCAGTACCAGTGGACCTATCGCCGCTTCCGCCGCCACCCCGTGGAGGGCAACCCCTATTCCGGGCAGCCGCTGTAGCCGGCCGGCCTCGGGCCGCGCGTCAGCGGCGCCAGAAGGCCGGCGTGAGCACCACCAGCAGGGTGAAGATTTCCAGCCGACCCAGCACCATGGCGAAGCTCAGCAACCACTTGCCCGCCGGCGGCACACCGAGATAGGTCACAGCCACCTCGCCCAACCCCGGACCCAGATTGCTCATGGCGCTGGCCAGCGCCGAGAAGGCTGTGACCGGCTCCAGCCCTAGCCCCAGCAGGATCAGCAGCATGACCGCGAACAGCCCGACATAGGCGGCCAAGTAGCCCCAGACGGCGTCAATCACCCGTTCGTCCACCTCGCGCCTGCCGAACTTCACCAGGATTTGCGCCTGCGGATGGATTAGCCGCATGATTTCCCGCCGTCCCTGCTTGTACAGCAACAGCACCCGCACCATCTTGATCCCGCCCGAGGTGGAGCCGGCGCAGGCGCCGGCCATGCCGAAAAACAGCAGCAGCATCGGCAAGAACAGCGGCCAGTCGTGATAGGCCGCCGTGGTAAAGCCAGTGGTGGTGCCGAACGACACCAGTTGGAAAATCCCCTTGCGGATGGCTTCGCCGTGCTGCGGGTAAACCCCGCACAGCAGCAGCGTCGCCACCACTACCGCCAGGCCGGCGAGCAGCACCTTGGCATAGAAGCGGAACTCGCTGTCGTCACGGTAAGGCTGGGTGCTCAGGCGCCGCCAGGCGGCGAAATGCAGGGCGAAATTGACGCCGCCAGCGAACATGAACACGCAGGCGATGGCTTCGATCAACGCGCTGTCGAAGTAGCCGATGCTGGCGTCGTGGGTGGAAAAACCGGCGGTGGAGACCGTCGCGAAACTATGGGTGAGGGCATCGAAGGGCGTCATGCCGGCCAGCCAGTAGGCCAGCGCGCAAATGCCGGTCAGCCCGAGATAGAGATACCAAAAGGCCTTGGCGGTCTCGGTGATGCGCGGGGTGAGCTTGTCATCCTTGATCGGCCCCGGGGTCTCGGCGCGGTACAGCTGCATGCCGCCGATGCCCAGCATGGGCAGGATGGCCACAGCCAACACGATGATGCCGATGCCGCCTAGCCACTGCAGCTGCTGCCGGTAATAGCGGATGGACAGCGGCAGCTGGGCGATCCCGGTCAGCACGGTGGCGCCGGTCGTGGTCAGCCCCGAGACGCTCTCAAACACCGCATCGGTCAGCGACATCTCCGGCAGCGGCGACAGGTACAGCGGCAGCGCGCCGCTCAGCCCCAGCACGATCCAGAACATGGCGACCACGAAGAAACCGTCGCGGGTCTTGAGCTCGCGCCGCACCTTGCGCACCGGCAGCCACAGCAGGACTCCCAGCGTCAGCAGCAGGCCGAAGGCGATCAGGAACGGCGCCAGCGTGGGATCGTCCGCCGCTAGCGCGAACGCCGCCGGTGGCAGCATGGTGGTACTGAACACCATCAGCAGCAGGCCCGGGATTCGCAGGACCGAATGCAGGTGCATACCGCGCGCTCGCTGTGCTCGTTATTGGAAGAAGGTCACGCCGACCTGGAACAGGCGCTCGATCTCGCGGACCTTGCGCTTGTCGACCAGGAACAGGACCAGGTGGTCTTCGGGCTCGATCACGATGTCGTGGTGCCCCATCAGCACCTCGTCGCCGCGCACGATGGCGCCGATGGTGGCGCCTTCCGGCAGGGGTATCTCGTCGATGCGCCGGCCCACCACCCGCGAGCTGTGGCGGTCGCCATGTGCGACCGCTTCGATGGCCTCCGCCGCGCCCCGCCGCAGCGAGTAGACGTTGACGACGTCGCCACGGCGGATATGGGCCAGCACGCTGCCGATGGTCGCCTGCTGCGGCGAAACCGCGACGTCGATGTCCGCGCTGCCCTGCATCAGATCGACATAGGCCGGACGGTTGATGAGGGTGATGACCATGCGCGCCCCCCTGCGCTTGGCCAGCATGGAGGAGAGAATGTTGACCTGGTCGTCGTTGGTAAGGCTGCAAAACACATCGGTCTTCTCGATGTTCTCCTGCAGCAGCAAGTCCTCGTCGGCGGCGTCGCCCAGCAGCACGATAGCACGCCGCAGCTCCTCCGACACGCGCCGCGCCCGCTCCGGATCGCGCTCGATGAGCTTGACCTGGTAGCGCTGCTCCAGCTCTAGCGCCAGCCGTTTGCCGATGTTGCCGCCGCCGGCAATCATAATGCGCTTGACCGGCTTCTCCAGCCGCCGCAGCTCGCTCATCACGGCCCGTATGTCCCGCGGCGCAGCGATGAAAAACACCTCGTCGTCGGCCTCGATGATGGTCTGCCCGGTGGGCGGAATGGACCGGCCACGGCGGAAGATGGCCGCCACCCGCACCGGTATCCCCGGCATGTGCTCGCGCAGCGCGGCCAGCTCATTGCCGACCAGCGGCCCGCCGTGGTAGGCCTTGACCCCGACCAGCCGCACCTTGCCGCCGGCAAAGTCCAGCACCTGCAGAGCACCCGGATGTTCGATCAGACGCATCACGTACTCGGTCACCAGCTTCTCCGGGCTGATCAGTACGTCGATGGGCAGCCCGCCTTCCCCGAACAGCTCCGGCTGGCCGAGGTACTCCTGCGCCCGCACCCGGGCGATTTTCATGGGCGTGCGGAACAAAGTGGCCGCCACCTGGCAAGCGATCATGTTGGTCTCGTCGCTGTTGGTGACGGCGATGATCATGTCGGCGTCCTCGGCGCCGGCGCGACGCAGCACGCTCGGATAGGTGGCATTGCCGACCACGGTGCGGATGTCGAGCTTTTCCTGCAGCTCCTGCAGGATGACCGGATTGGTATCCACCACCGTGATGTCGCTGGCTTCCGACACCAAGTTGTAGGCCACCGAACCGCCAACCTGGCCCGCTCCCAAGATGAGGATCTTCATGAACGCCTGCCCTGCCCGCTCCGACGCTTGGATGGCGGCTTGCCGAAGGACGACCGCCGGTTAGCCGGCCTCCTTGGGGGCAATGCCCAGCGACTTTAGCTTGCGGTACAAGTGGGTACGCTCCATACCGGTCAGCTTGGCCAGCTGCCCCACGCTGCCGCCGGCCTTGCGCAGCTGATAGAGCAGGTAGACCCGCTCGAACTGCTCCCGCGCCTCCCGCATCGGCAAATCCAGTGACAGCGACAAGTTGCCCAGCTCGGCCGTCTCCACCGCAGTGCCGGTCAGCTGGGGACTGCCCAAGGCCTCCTCGACCTCCTCCACCCCGATCTCCTCGTCGCCGCCGATGATGAGCAACCGCTGCACCAGGTTGTGTAGCTCGCGCACGTTGCCGGGCCAGTTGTGGTTGCGCAGCCGGTTCTGCGCCGCCAGCGAGAAGCGGCGATAGGGCAGTCCGTCGCGGTCGACCAGGCGATTGACGAAATGCGTGAGAAGCTCGGGCACGTCCTCGACATGCTCGCGTAGGGGAGGCACGCGTATGGGCACGACGTTGAGCTGGTAATACAGCTCCTCGTGGAAGCGCCCAGCCGCCACTTCCTGGGCCAAATCATGCCGGGTCAGCGCCAGGATGCGCGCCTTCACCGGCAACGGCGAGCTGCCGGGCCGCGGCAGCTCGCCGCGCTGCAGCGCGCTCTGCAGCCGCGCCTGGGTGCGCAGATCGAGGTCCATGATGTCGTCGATGAGCAGCATACCGCTGCCGGCCCGCTCCAGAGCGCCGGCAACCTTGCCATCGTCACTGCCGAACAGCTCCAGGGCGATCTGCTCCTCGCTCAGGGCGCCGGTGATCACTTCCACCAGCGGCTGCTGGGCGCGCACGCTACTGGCGTGCAGGTAGCGGGCAAAGCAGCGCTTGCCGGAACCCGGCTCGCCACTGATCAGCACCGGGCTGTCGTGAGCGACGATGCGCCGCACCTGCTCCCGCAACTCCCGCATCACCGCGCTGCGGCCAACCGGCTCCAGAGGCTCGGCCAGACGCACCGCCGGGCCGCTCCGCTCCGGCTGCTCCCGGCGGCTGTCGAGCGCACGCTCCACGGTCAGCAGCAGCTTGGCCAGCGACAGCGGCTTCTCGATGAAATCGTAGGCGCCCAGACGGGTCGCCTCGACCGCCGTCTCCACCGTGCCGTGCCCGGACATCATCACCACCGGGCAGTCCAGGCCGCTTTGGGTCCACTCCTTGAGCAGGGTGACGCCGTCCACGTCCGGCATCCAGATATCCAGCAGGATCAGGTCCGGCCGCCGTGCTTCACGCTGCCGGCGGGCGCTGCGGCCGTCCTCGGCGACGGCCACGTCGTAGCCTTCATCCTCCAGGATCTCGCAGACCAGATTGCGGATCTCCTTCTCGTCATCCACCACCAGAATGTGCGGTGCCGCCATGGTCATGCCTCCATCTCGACGCCGGAGCGGCTCAGGCTCCTCGGCGCTCATCTTTTCCTGACTCCTGTTTCGGCTGCATCGTCGCCGGCAGGCGGATGGTCACCTGCGCGCCGACGCCCGGATTGCGCACGCTGATGCTGCCATTGTGCTCTTCCACGATTTTCTTGACGATGGCCAGCCCCAGGCCAGTGCCCTTGTACTTGTTGGTGACGTAGGGCTCGAACGGCCGGGCCAACATAGCCTCGGCAAAGCCCGGGCCGTTGTCGGCTACCACCAGCTCTATGAGACCACCATAGCGCACCTGCAGTCGCCGCGTGGTCAGGGTGATCTCGCAGCGCGGCTGCTCCTGGCAGGCCTCTTCGGCGTTCTTGAGTAGATTGTGCAGCAGCTGCCGCAGCCGCCCACTATCGGCCCGCAACGGCGGCAGATCCGGCTCCAGCTGCAGGTTGAAATGCAGCCGCTCCGGCGCGTGTTGGTACAGCTCCACCACTTCCTGGATCAGGCCATTGAGATCCACCTGCTCGAACACCAGCGGCGGGGGGCGGGCATAATCGGAGAAAGCGTTGACCATCTCCTTCATCTCGTCCACCTGCTGCACGATGGTGCGGGTGGCGCGTTCCAGCACCTCGGCGTCGCGGCCTTCCATGCGGCTCAGGTAGCGGTGGCGTATGCGCTCGGCCGACAGCTGGATGGGCGTCAGCGGATTCTTGATCTCGTGGGCCAGGCGTCGCGCCACTTCACCCCAGGCAGCGTCGCGCTGGGCCTGGATCAGCTGGGTGACGTCGTCGAACACCAGCACATGGCCGCCGCTGTTCAGCCCGCCCGGCAGCCTGGCACCACTGGCAATCAGCGTGCGCCGGCCCTCCGGGCCATCCAGCGCCAGCTCCTCACGCCAGTCGTCGCTGCCGCTCTCCAGATGGGCGCTGACCACACGAACGAACGGTTCCACGTGCGGCCAAGTCTCCGCCAGCTGGCTCAGCGGCCGCCCCACCATTTGCTCCAACGGCACCGCGAGGATATCGCAGGCGGCCTGGTTGAACGTGCGCACGGCGTGCTGCAGATCCAGCGCCACCACACCGGTCGACAGCCGCGACAGCACCGCCTGCAGATAAGCCCGCTGATTCTCCGCCTGGATTTGCCCCCGCTTAGCCGCCTCCCGCGCCTGGGCGATGCGCCGGCTCATGTCGTTGAAGGACTGCACCAGAAAGCCCAGTTCGTCGCGCCCGGCCGGCGGCAGCTGGGTGCCGTAGTCACCGGCGGCGACGGCTCGGGTTCCCTCGGCCAGATCGCGAATGGGCGCAGTCATCCGCCGCGCCAAGTAAAACGCGCTCCAAACCGCGAACAGCAGGCTCAGCAGCAGCACCAAAGACAGCGACAACATGAAGCTGACTTTCAGCGGCTGGCGCAGATAGAGCAGCTCCCGGTACTCGGCGAAGGCGTCCTGCACGCTTTCCGCTAGGTCGGTCAGCCGCGGCGAGATGGGAAAGACGGCCTGCAAGATGCGATTGCCCGCGGCGCCCTGCACAGCCGGCACCGGCACTAGGACCTGGATGCTCAGTCCGCCCGTTTCCTGCGGATTCAAGCCGACATAGGTTCCCCCTTGGCGCAGCTGCAGCAGCAAGGCCTCGTCGGGGCGCTCGGGCAGGATGCTGAGCGAATCCTCGCTACTAGCGGCGATGACGTTGCCGCTGCTCTCCAAGAGCGCCAGCTCAAGCGCCTCTAGCTCTTCCCGCAGCTCGCCCAGATCGACCACCGCCTCTTCGGCGGTGACGAACGCCACCGCGTCGGCCGCGGCCTGCACCCGGCGCAGCAGCTCGCGCATACGCAGGTCCAGCGAGGCCTGCGACAGCCGCAGCGCGTCCCGCAGGGCAGCTTCGACCCGCACGTCGAACCAGCTGTCGATGCCGGCGCGCAAGAACTGCATCGAGAAGTAGTACACGACGCTGACCGGGATCACGGCGACCGCTCCCAGCACCAGCACCAGCCGCACCGTTAGCCGGCTCCCGACCTGGCCGCGCCGCCGCTGCCGCAGCAGCTGCCAGACATTACCGACAATCAGGCCCAGCAGCACCAGCAGCCCGAGCACATTGATCAGCAGCAGCCAGACATACAGACTGCCGAAGCGGGCGGAGTTCTGGGTGGCCTCGGACAGCAGCGTCAGCGACACCAGCAGCAAAAACAAGGCGCCGATCCGCAGCCAGGCCTGGAGCGCGCTGCGCCTCATGCCTCGAACTCCCACAAATGCCAGTCGCTGAGTAGGCGCCATTGCGGCGAGAGGTAGGCTCCGGTCTTGAGCGGCGCCGGCAAGTCATCCACGTCCAACCCAGCCCGCAGCCAGATCTGGTACGCCTGCCCGGGGTTGCGCCGGCGGCGCTCGATGAGCGGCAAGCCGCGAATCGTGCCCAGCGCGTTCAGCACGCTGGTGCGAGTCGGAAAGGTACGGCTGTCGCCGGTAGTAAGATCGGTAAGAACGTAGCGCTCGCTGAGGGCGTGATAGCGGACCCGGTAGCGCTGGGTCATCTTCACGACGACTTCGTCCAGCCAGAACCGCCGCGGCCGGGTCAGCTCGATCTGCAGCTCGAAGGTCAGCGGGACTCCGCTTTCCAGGGCCTCGGTGGCGGCCGGGCTCAGGTTGAAATCCACTTCGGCATCAAGAAAGTACTGCCCGTCGCTGAGCACGACCTCGCCGCCCCGCACCACGAAGGCATGCGGATCCAGCGATTCCGCGCCTGCTCCCCCTGACCTGAGCAACAGCGCCAGCAGGCAAAAACCGAGCAGCAATGGCGCGAAACGACCCTCAAGCAAGGGGGCGAATTTCACGTCTTCAGCAGGCACCCGTAGTAGAAGCCGTCCATCCCCGCATCCCCGGTCAGGATGTAACGGCCGTAGCGTTGTTGTACACCCCACTCCTGCGCCAGAGACAGGGGCTGCGCGTCCGGCTGAGCAGCGACGAAGTCCGCGAGCACGCGCTCGTTCTCCTCCGGCAGCACTGAGCACGTCGCGTAAACAAGCTTACCGCCAGGCACCAACAAGGGCCACAACGCAGCGAGCAGTTGTCGCTGGGTCGCCACCAGCGCCGGGAGGTCGCTGTCCCGTCGCAGCCATTTGATGTCCGGATTGCGCCGGATGACGCCACTTCCGGAGCAGGGCGCGTCGATCAGAATACGCTCGAAGCCGGTGCCGTCCCACCAAGACGCTGGCTTAGTGGCGTCGCCGGCCAGCACCGTCGCCTGCAGCCCGAGCCGGCGCAGGTTATCTTCGATTCGCGCCAGCCGCTCGGGCGCGATGTCGAGGGCCACGACTTCGCCCGCTGCCGGGTAGCGCTCCAGCAGGTGGCAGGTCTTGCCGCCCGGCGCCGCGCAGGCGTCCAGCACCCGCCCGCCTTCCGGCACGTCCAAGAGGTCGACCGCCAGCTGGGCAGCGGCGTCCTGCACCGACACCAGCCCGGCGTCGAAGCCCGGCAGCCTGGTCACTGGCACCGGCGTCGCCAGCGTCAGTGCATCGGCTGCGTAGGGATGGGGCGTGGCACTCAGGCCGGCGTCCTGCAGCAGCTCAAGATACTGCGCGCGGTCGAGCCGGCGGCGGTTGACCCGCAGCGTCATGGGCGGACGGCGGTTGTTGGCTTCCAGCAGCTGCTGCCAGCGGTCCGGCCAGGCTTCCTGGTAGCGCGCCAGCAACCATTGCGGGTGGGCATGGCGGATGGCGGGATCGGCATCGGCCGCGGCGAGCCGGGTTTCCCGCTCGCGCAGAAAGCGCCGCAGGACGGCGTTGACCAGCCCGACCGCCCAAGGCTTGCCAAGGCTGCGGGCGACCTCGGCGGTCGCCGCCACCGCGGCGTGCGGTGGCGTGCGCAGTTCGATGCACTGGTAGAGCCCCAGCAGCAGCAGCAGACCGATATCGGCGTCGCGCGCCTTCAGCGGTCGCGCCAGCAGGTTGTCGCGCACCGCCGCCAGTCGCGAGTACCAGCGCAGCACACCATAGATCAGCTCGCGGGCCAGGGCTTGCTCGGCCCCTGCCGGCACGGCGCGCAGCCCGTCCTCCAGCACGTCGCCGAGGGAGCGACCAGCCAGCACTCGCCCCAGCACCTTGACTGCTGCCGTGCGCGCATTCGTCACTGCCTTCGCCATGCGCTCAGTCCAGGCTGAAGCGCTCACCCGGACGCAGCGGGTGACCATTGAGGAACTCGGCCGCCGCCAGCGGCCGCCCGCCCGGCGCCTGCAGGCGCAGCAACCGCAAAAGCCCGTCGCCGGTGGCGACATCGATGCCGTGGCGGCCGGCCGCCACGACCTCGCCCGGCTCGGCAGCAGCCGTGGCGGCCAAGGCTTCCGCCTCCCAGATGCGCAGCACCTTCTGACCCAGGCGCGCTTCCGCCACCGGCCAGGGATTGAAGGCGCGCACCTGGCGAGCCAGCTCGACTGCCGGCCGGCGCCAGTCCAGCGGCGCCTCGTCCTTGCGCAGCTTCTCGGCATAGGTCGCCTGCGCCGCATCCTGCGGCTCGGGCTGCAGGCGGCCGGCGATAAGCTCCGGCAACACCTCAACCAGCAGCTCGGCGCCGAGCTCGGCCAGCCGGTCATGCAGGCTGCCAGCGGTATCCTGCGGCTCGATAATGCATTCGCGGCGCGCCAGCATAGGGCCGGTGTCCAGACCGGCATCCATCTGCATGATGGTGACGCCGGTCTTGGCGTCGCCAGCCAGCAGCGCCCGCTGGATGGGGGCCGCGCCGCGCCAGCGCGGCAGCAGGGAAGCGTGCACATTGACGCAGCCCAGGCGCGGCAACCGCAGCACGGCCTCCGGCAGGATCAGCCCGTAGGCCACCACCACCATGAGATCGGGCGCCAGGGCCGCCAGTTCGGCCTGGGCTTCGGAGTCACGCAGGCTGGCCGGCTGTTTGACTGGGATGCCGTGGAGTTCCGCCTGCTGTTTGACTGGGCTGGGCCGAGGCTGCCGGCCGCGCCCGGCCGGACGGTCCGGTTGGGTATAGACCGCGACTGGCTTGAAGCCGGCTTCGATGAGGCGCAGCAGAGTGGGCACGGCGAAATCGGGCGTGCCGGCGAAGACGATGTTCACGACTTGGCCCTGTCCAACAAGGAAAAAGGCCCGAGTAACCCCAGGCCTGAGTGAACCGTTCTTGCAGCGCAGCGGCTCTACAGCGCAGCGGCTTGCGGCGCCCGCAGGCGAGCCTGCTTTTCCAGCTTCTTGCGCACGCGGTTGCGCTTGAGTTCGGAGAGATAGTCGACGAAGAGCTTGCCGTCGAGATGGTCGATTTCATGCTGGATGCAAACCGCCAGCAAGCCGTCGGTCTCCAGCTCGAAAGGCTTACCGTCGCGGTCGAGGGCGCGCACCCGCACCCATTCGGCGCGCCGCACCGTGTCGTAATAGTCAGGCACCGACAGGCAGCCTTCCTGCATTTCCTCCGTGCCACGCTTGTCGAGGATTTCCGGGTTGACCAGCACCAACGGCTGGTTCTTCTCCTCGGAGACGTCGATGACGATGACCCGTTTGTGGACGTTGACCTGGGTCGCCGCCAGACCGATCCCGGGGGCCGCATACATGGTCTCGAACATGTCGTCGATCAGCTGACGCAGCTCGTCGTCGACCTTTTCAACGGGCTTGGCCTTGATACGCAGCCGCGGGTCCGGAAAGTGAAGTATGTCTAAGATCGCCATATCTGCTCGTTGCGAGTTTCGCTAACTAGCTGTTAGCCTTGGCCGTGAAACATGCGCCCAACTATAACGAATGCGGGGACTCATCCGCTACCGGCGTATAATAAGGTGACGTTCATGCCATTCAAAAAAAGGATAAGCCAGCTTATCGCCATCTTGCTGCTGAGCCTGCCCGCCTTCGCAGCAACCGACAACACGCCTCTCAAAAATGGACACCCGGAGCGCTACATAGTTCAAAAGGGGGACACGCTCTGGGACATCGCCGAGCAGTTCCTGCGCGACCCCTGGCTGTGGCCTGAAATCTGGTACCACAATCCCGAGATCCACAACCCGCACCTGATCTACCCGGGCGACGTCATCAGCCTGGTCTACATCGATGGTCGGCCCCGCCTCACCGTGCAGACCGGTGACCGCGCCGGCGAGACTGTCAAGTTGTCGCCGCGGGTCCGGGAGGAGTCCATTAGCAGCGCGATTCCGACCATTCCGCTGGAAGCAATCCGGCCGTTCCTGACCGAATCGCGCATCGTCGAGGAAGGCGCGCTGGACGACGCGCCCTACGTGCTGGCCAGCCACGACGCGCGTGTCATGAGCGCCGCCAACGACAGGATCTACGTGCGCGGCCTGAGCGCCGAGCCGCTCCCCAGCTACGCCATCGTACGCAAGGGCGACGCCTTCATTGACCCCGACACCAAGCAGGTGATCGGCCGCGAAGCTCGCCACATCGGCACCGCCCGCACCGTCAGCAGCGGCGACCCGGCCACCCTGATGGTGGTCAGCGCCAACCGCGAGATCCTCAAAGGCGACCGCGTCCTGCCGCCGGCCGACGACATCTTCCAGGCCAACTTCGTCCCCAAGGCGCCAAGCAAGCCGGTCGAGGGGCGGATCATCGCCGTGCTTGACGGCGTCAGCCAGATCGGCCAGTTCAGCATCGTGGCGCTCAACCGCGGCCAGGAGCAGGGCCTGGAAGTCGGCGACGTGCTCGCGGTCTACAAGGTCGGCGAGGTGGTGCGCGACACCATCGGCGGACGTCGCGGCGAGACCGTCAAGCTGCCGGACGAGCGGGCCGGCGAGCTGATCGTGTTTCGCACCTTCGAGAAGATGAGCCTGGGGCTGATCATGAAGGCCGCCCAGCCCATGCACGTGTTGGACATCGTCCGCAACCCGTAAGCCGCCTCTCCGTTCTGCCATGACCGCGGAGCGGCGAGTGGATTCCGTCGAGGAACGGCGGGCCTGGCTGGCCCTGTGGCGCATCCCCGGCATAGGCCCGCAGACGTTTGCCCGGCTGCTGGAGCACTGCGGCAGCATCGCTCCGGTGTTCTCGCTGCCGCGCGCCGAGCTGCAGCGCCTGCAGCTGCCGCCGGCCATCCAGGATGCGCTGCGCGAGCCGCCCTGGGAGCAGGCCGAGGCCGATCTGCGCTGGCTGGAGCGGCCCGGACGCCACCTACTTACCTGGGGCGACCCCGGCTATCCGCAACAGCTGCAGGATATTCCCGCCGCGCCGCCGCTACTGTTCGCGCTCGGCGACCCCGCGCTGCTGCAGCGTCCTCAGCTGGCCATCGTCGGCAGCCGTAATCCCACCGCCGGCGGCGTGCAGATCGCCGAGCAGTTCGCCGAGCACCTGGCCGCCGCGGGACTCGCCATCACCAGCGGCCTGGCCGAAGGCATCGATGCCGCCGCCCACCGCGGAGCGCTGGCCGGTGGCGGCGCCACCATCGCCGTCACCGCCACCGGGCTGGATCGGGTCTATCCAGCGCGCAACCGCGACCTGGCCCATGCCATCGCCGAGCGGGGCTGCCTGGTCTCGGAGTTCCCGCCCGGCACCCCGGCGCGCCGTGACCACTTTCCCCGTCGCAACCGCATCATCTCCGGCCTCGCGCTGGGCACCCTGGTGGTCGAGGCCGGCGTGCGCAGCGGCTCGCTCATCACCGCCCGCTACACTCTGGAGCAGGGCCGGGAAGTCTTCGCCATCCCCGGCTCCATCCACAATCCCCTCAGCAAAGGCTGCCACGCGCTGATCCGCAACGGCGCAAAGCTGACTGAGACCATTGACGATATCCTGGACGAGCTGCCCTGGCGCCCGGCCGCTGCCGGCACGCCCGCAGCGGAGCCTGTCGCCGAGCCCGAGCTCGACGACGATTACCGCCGCCTGCTGGACGCGCTGGGATACGATCCGGTGCCGCTGGAGACGCTGTTGCAACGAACTGGATTGACCCCCGCCGAGGTTTCCTCCATGCTGCTTGTTCTGGAACTCAAGGGTCTGGTCAGCGCCGCCCCAGGTGGTCGCTACAGCCGCGCGCAATGACCAGCTGAAGACGCTGGAACGAAAGGGCTCTCAATGAAGGAAAGCATGTTCGACGTCTTGATGTATCTGTTTGAGAATTATTTCTACGACGACGAGCCCCAACCCGACCGTGCCTCCCTCGAATCCGAACTCCACCAGGCCGGCTTCACCAGCAACGAGATCAATATGGCGTTCGACTGGCTGGACGGCCTCGCGCTCTCGCGGCGGCATACCAGTCCGGCGGCCGACAACAGCCGTGCGCTCCGCGTCTATACCCAGGACGAGATGGCGCGCCTCGATACCGACTGCCGCGGCTTTCTGCTTTACCTGGAACAGGCCGGCATACTCAGCCCCATCAGCCGGGAGTTGGTCATCGACCGCATCATGGCGCTGGACCACGAGGAGATCGACATCGAGACCCTGAAGTGGGTCATCCTCATGGTGTTGCTCGGCCAGCCTGGCGAGGAAGCGGCGCTGGCTTCGATGGAAGATCTGATGTTCGACGGGACGCTGCATTCCATTCACTAGCGTCCCGGGACGCTCCGTCCCGTTCGCTGTTCAGTCGCGTCGGCGGCTGTAAAACTCCCTTTTTCGACCGCAACTCAGTTGCAAGCCGCCGGCGCTTGCCGGAAACTCGCGCACATGAGCAAGAACCTGGTTATCGTCGAATCGCCTGCCAAGGCGCGCACCATCAACAGATACCTCGGCAAGGACTTCCAGGTCCTCGCCTCGTATGGTCATGTGCGCGACCTGGTCCCCAAGGAAGGCGCTGTCGATCCGCAGAACGGCTTCGCCATGAAATACGAGATCATCGACAGGAACGCCAAGCATGTCGATGCCATCGCCAAGGCGGCGACGAAGGCGGAAGCCCTTTATCTGGCCACCGACCCCGACCGCGAAGGCGAAGCCATCTCCTGGCACCTGCTGGAGCTGCTGAAAGAGCGCGGCGTGCTGGAGAACAAGAAGGTTTACCGCGTGGTGTTCCACGAGATCACCAAACGGGCGATTGAGGAGGCTATCGCCAATCCGCGCGACATCTCCATGGAGCTGGTCAATGCTCAGCAGGCCCGGCGCGCCCTGGACTACCTGGTCGGCTTCAATCTCTCGCCGCTGCTGTGGAAGAAGATCCAGACCGGGCTGTCGGCCGGCCGCGTGCAAAGCCCGGCGCTACGGCTCATCGTCGAACGCGAGATCGAGATCGAGAATTTCAAGCCGCGCGAGTACTGGTCGGTGCTTGCCGACGCCAACGCCGCCGGCCAGGACTTCAGCGCCAAGCTGCACACTCTGAACGGCGAGCGGGTGGAGCAGTTCACCATCACCACCGCCGAGCAGGCCGCGGCAGCCGAGAAGACCCTCGCCGAGGCTGCCCAGGGCAAGCTGCGCGTGCTCAAGGTCGAGAAGAAGCAGCGCCGCCGCTTCCCGGCGCCGCCCTTCACCACCTCCACCCTGCAGCAAGAGGCCGCGCGCAAGCTTGGCTTCTCGGCCCAGCGCACCATGCGCATCGCCCAGCAGCTGTACGAAGGCCTGCGCACGGGCGATTCCACCGAGGGTCTGATCACCTACATGCGCACCGACTCGGTGAACCTGTCGCAGGAAGCCATCGCGGAGATGCGCCAGCTCATTGCCGAACGGTTCGGGGCGGACAAGCTGCCGCCGCAGCCGCAGATCTACCGGACCAAATCCAAAAACGCCCAGGAAGCGCACGAGGCCATTCGCCCCACCTCGATCCGCAACGAGCCGGCCCTGGTCAGACCCCACATGACCGAGGACCAGTACAAGCTGTACGAGCTGATCTGGAAGCGTAGCATCGCCTGCCAGATGATCCATGCCACCATCGATACCGTGAGCATCGATCTGGCAGCCGGCGATGAGCGCCACATCTTTCGCGCCACCGGCTCGACCATCGCCGATCCTGGCTTCATGACGGTTTATCAGGAAGGCCAGGACGACGGTAAAAGCGCCGACGGCGACCGCATCCTGCCACCGATGAAGGAAGGCGACCAGGTGGATCTCAAGGCGATTCGCACCGAGCAGCACTTCACCGAGCCGCCGCCGCGCTACACCGAGGCCAGCCTGGTGCGGGCGCTGGAGGAATACGGCATCGGCCGGCCTTCCACCTACGCCACCATCATCTCGACACTGTTGCAGCGCAACTACGTCACGCTGGAGTCGCGGCGCTTCCGGCCCACCGACATCGGCCGGGTGGTGAACAAATTCCTTACCGAGCACTTCGATCAGTACGTCGACTACGACTTCACCGCGCGCCTGGAAGACGAGCTCGACGCCATCTCCCGCGGCGAGCGGGAATGGATTCCGCTGATGGAAGAGTTCTGGGTCCCCTTCCGCACCCGGGTGGAGGAAAAATCCAAGGTCTCGCGCGACGAGGTGGTCCAGAGCCGGGAGCTGGGCATCGACCCCAAGACCGGCAAGACGGTCAGCGTGCGTCTGGGCCGCTACGGGCCTTACGTGCAGCTGGGCAGCAAAGACGACCCCGAGAAACCCCGCTTTGCCAGCCTGCGCGAGGGCCAGAGCATGGAGACCATCACCCTGGAAGAAGCGCTGCCGCTGTTCGACCTGCCGCGCGACCTGGGCACCACCCCCGAGGGCGAGCCCATCCAGGTCAACATCGGTCGCTTCGGCCCCTACGTACGCTACGGCAAGAACTACGTCTCCATCCGCGACGACGATCCCTACACCATTACCCGGGAACGAGCCCTGGAGCTGATCCGTGCCAAGCAGGAGGCCGACGCCAACCGCGTCATCCAGGACTTCGACGGCAAGGTGCAGGTGCTGCGCGGCCGCTACGGTCCTTACATCACCGACGGCACCAAGAATGCCCGCGTCCCCAAGGATCGGGAGCCCGAGAGCCTGACGCTGGAGGAATGCCTAGCGCTGCTGGAGAAGGCCCCGGCGCGACGTGCTGGCAGCCGCCGCAGAAGCCAGTCGTAGCTCGGCCCGTGAACGACCAGGCCCGCATCGAACGCGCTGCCCGCTGCCTGCGAGCAGGCGGCGTGGTCGCCTATCCGACGGAGGCCGTCTATGGGCTAGGCTGCGATCCGCTGAACGAGGCCGCCTTCGCCCGTCTGCTGGCGCTCAAGCAGCGCCCCGGTGACAAGGGCGTCATCCTGATCGCCGCCGAGGAAGGCCAGCTCAGGCCCTACCTGGGAGACCTGCCGGAGCCCATGCTGCAGCGCCTACGGCAGACCTGGCCGGGGCCGGTGACCTGGATCGTGCCGGCAGCGCCCGGCGTGCCCGCCTGGCTGACCGGCGGCCGTGACACCATCGCCGTGCGCGTTACCGCGCATTCCATGGCGGCGGCACTGTGCCGAGCTTTCGGCGGCGCCCTGGTCTCCACCAGCGCCAACCGCAGCGGGGAAGAGCCGGCCCGCAGCGCAGAAGAAGTGCGCCGGCAGTTTGGCGACCGGCTCGATGATATCCTGGTCGGTCCGCTGGGCGGGCTGGAGCGTCCCACCCGGATCTGCGACGCCCGCACCGGAGCCACCATTCGCGAGTGAGCAAGCCATGCAGGACATCCCTCTGGAGCAAGTCAAGCAATACCTCAGCGAGCTGCAGGACAGGATCTGCCAGGCCATCGAGCAGGTCGACGGCAGGGCCCGGTTCCGGGAAGACCCCTGGACTCGCCCCGATGGCGGCGGCGGCCGTACTCGGGTGCTGCGCGATGGCGCGGTGTTCGAGCAGGCCGGCATCGGCTTCTCCCATGTCCACGGCAGCAACCTGCCACCGACCGCCAGCGAGCGGCGCCCGGAGCTGGCCGGCCGCAGCTTCCAGGCCATGGGAGTGTCGCTGGTATTCCACCCGCGCAACCCCTATGTGCCCACCACCCATGCCAATGTCCGCTTCTTCATCGCCGAAAAACCGGGCAAGGCGCCGATCTGGTGGTTCGGCGGCGGCTTCGATCTCACCCCCTACTACGGCTTCGTGGAAGACGCGGTGCACTGGCACCGCTGCGCCGAGCAGGCCTGCGCTCCCTTCGGTGCCGATCTCTACCCGCGCTTCAAGCGCTGGTGCGACCAGTATTTCTACCTGCCCCACCGCGGCGAGCACCGCGGCATCGGCGGCATCTTCTTCGACGACTTCGACGAGGGCGGCTTCGAGCGTGCCTTCGCCTTCATGCGCTCGGTGGGCGACGCCTTCCTACCGGCCTACCTGCCCATCGTCGAGCGGCGCCGCGGCATGCCCTACGGCGAGCGCGAGCGGCAGTTCCAACTGTATCGCCGCGGCCGCTATGTCGAGTTCAACCTGCTCTACGACCGCGGCACTCGCTTCGGCCTGCAATCGGGCGGCCGCGCCGAGTCCATCCTGATGTCGCTGCCGCCGCTGGTGCGCTGGGAATACGACTGGCAGCCCGAGCCCGGCTCACCAGAAGCAGCCCTGTACAGCGAATTCCTGCAGCCGCGCGACTGGCTGCAATCGGGCTGAGCTGCCAGCTGCGGCTGGCGGCGCGGCCGGTCGCAGCTCATACTTTCCACGACCCGTTCATGGAGTGAACGCATGCGCTTTCTGTTGCCGCTCTTGAGCCTGATTCTCCTGCTGCCCGGCTGCGCCTTGTGGCAGCAACGGTTGCAGGAACCGACCATCAGCCTGGTCGGGCTGGAAATTCGCGAGCTCGGGCTGCTGCGACAGCGCTACGCGCTTACCCTCAACGTGCAAAATCCCAACGCCGTCACCCTGCCCGTGCGCGGCTTGCGCTATGGCGTGCACCTCGGCGGGGAGCAGTTCGCCACCGGCGTCAGCCCCCAGGCTTTCACGGTGCCCGCCTACGGTGAAACTGACATCGAAGTGGAAATGACCACCAACCTGCTCACCGTGCTGAGCAAGATCCAGGCGCTGCTGGCAGGCACCCAGGAAAGCATCGAATACCAGCTATCCGGCGCCCTGGAAGTTGACCTGCCCTTCGTCGGCGCCGTCCCGTTCAGCAACAAGGGCGTCTTTCGCCTGACGACCGCGCCCGCGCAGCGCTAGCGGCTTGCCTGCAGCAGCCACAGCAGGGCGCGCTCAGCAGGGGCAAGCCCGTCGCCCCCGTCATCGAGTCGGCAGAGGGCGAAGAAGCGACCCGCCCGATAGCACTCGGCGATGGCGGGGTGAACGTAGTGGCGGCGGCAGACCGCGACCGTGTTCCCTAGCCGCCGGGCGGCGCAATCGACGGCCGTGCGCAGGCGCTGCTCCGCCTCGGCCGCGGTCCCAGGCGGCGGCAGCTTGTGCAGCGCCTCCACCACGGCGACGCTGCCGCCCCAGGTACGAAAGCATTTGGCCGTGAACGGCTGTCCGGTGACCTCGGCCAGATAGGCGTTGACATCGGCCGAGTCGATGCCGTGCCGCTGCTTGGCCTCGTCGACATACTGGAACAGTTCCTGGCCGGGTAGCTCCTGGCAGCGGCGGATGAGGCCGGCCAGGCGACGGTCGCGCAGGGTGAGCGTGTGCTGCTTGCCGGACTTGCCACGGAACTCGAAGCGGATCCGTGACCCGGCCAAATCCAGATGCCGGCTGCGCAGCGTGGTCAGGCCGAACGAATCGTTGCGCTTGGCGTATTCGGCATTGCCGACCCGGACCAAGGTCAGATCCAGCAGCCGCACCACCAGTGCCAGAATCCGCTCGCGACCCAGCCCGCGCTGACCGAGATCGCTCTCCAGCCGCGCCCGCAGCCCGGGCAGTGCCTGCCCGAACGCCGGCATCTGGTGGAAGATCCCCGCCGCGCGCTGAGCGCTCCAGCGCGGGTGGTAGATGTACTGCTTGCGCCCCTTGCCATCGCGACCGGTGGCAAGCAGATGGCCGTTGCGGTAGGGCGAGATCCAGACGTCCTCCCAGGCCGGCGGAATCCGCAGCGAGCGGATCCAGGCCCGCTGCTCCGGGGCCTCGACCAGCCGGCCGTCGGCATGGTGGTAGCTGAACCCTCTGCCGCAGCGGCGCCGCCGGTAGCCGGGCACGTCATCGCTGACGTAACGCAGCTGCGCCAGCGACGCGGCCTGTGCTGGATCCAGCTGGACGGCGGCAACGGACACGGCAAGCACCCTCTTGCTGCGGCCAGGAAAGCTCGTCCTCTCAAGATGGGGGGCCGGCTCCAGCGACGCCAACCGCGCAGGGCATCGCCGCCGGCCTGCCCTGCCCGCACGGCAGCCGAGGCGACATTGCGGCCTTTCCGACGCCGATGCTATATGATTGCCAAGGGCTCGCCCCAACCTTCGGTGAGCTCCGACTTGCCCCAACAATAGGCAACAACGGCCACAAGGAAATGAGCCTGCCGGGGAACCGCCCAAAAAGCGGTTCGCCGGCGATCGCGAATCGTGCTCGCCTACCCGGCGGCTGATTTCGTGGCAGAGGAGGAAGAATGGCGACTGTACTCCACCAGGACATCGACCCGCAGGAAACGCGGGAATGGCTGGACGCGCTGGAAGCGCTGATCGAGGCCGAAGGGCCCGAGCGGGCGCACTACCTGCTCGAAGCCCTGATCGACAAGGCCCGTCGACGCGGCGTCGACGCCCCCTTCAAGGCAACCACCGCCTATCTCAACACCATCCCGGCCGACAAGCAGGTCCGCTCCCCCGGGGACCATGACCTGGAGTGGCGGATCCGCTCGCTGATCCGCTGGAACGCTATGGCCATGGTGGTGAAAGCCAACCGAGAGCACGACGGTATCGGCGGCCACATCGCCAGCTTCGCGTCCAGCGCCACGCTGTACGACGTCGGCTTCAACCATTTCTGGCGCGCACCTAGCGAGGACCATGGTGGCGACCTGATTTACATTCAGGGCCATTCCTCCCCCGGCATCTACGCCCGCGCCTTCCTGGAAGGGCGTATCACTGAAGAGCAGCTGCACAACTTCCGCACCGAGGTCAGCGGCAAGGGGATTTCGTCCTATCCCCACCCCTGGCTGATGCCCGATTTCTGGCAGTTCCCCACCGTCTCCATGGGACTGGGGCCGATCATGGGCATCTATCAGGCCCGCTTCATGAAGTACTTGCACAACCGCGGGCTGATCGACGCCAAGGACCGCAAGGTCTGGGTGTTCTGCGGCGACGGCGAGATGGACGAGCCGGAAGCGCTGGGTGCCATCGGCCTGGCCGCACGCGAGCAGCTGGACAACCTAATCTTCGTCATCAACTGCAACCTGCAGCGGCTAGACGGCCCGGTGCGTGGCAACGGCAAGATCATCCAGGAGCTGGAGGGCACCTTCCGCGGCGCCGGCTGGAACGTCATTAAGGTCATCTGGGGCTCGTACTGGGATCCGCTGCTGCTGCAGGACACCCACGGCCTGCTGCGCAAGCGCATGGAGGAATGCGTCGACGGCGAGTACCAGAACTACAAGGCCAAGGGCGGCAAGTACACCCGCGAGCACTTCTTCGGCAAGTATCCGGAGCTGGCCGCGATGGTCGCCAACCTGTCCGACGATGACATCTGGCGGCTCAACCGCGGCGGGCATGACCCGCACAAGATCTATGCCGCCTACCATGCGGCGGTGAACCACAAGGGACAGCCCACCGTCATCCTCGCCAAGACCGTCAAGGGCTACGGCATGGGCGAGGCCGGCGAAGGGCAGAACATCACCCACCAGCAGAAAAAGATGGGCGAGGACGCGTTGCGGGCGTTCCGCGACCGCTTCCGCATCCCCATTTCCGACGATCAGATCAAGGATGCGCCTTTCTACCGGCCCCCCGAGGACAGCCCGGAAATCCGCTACATGCGGGAGCGGCGCAAGGCCTTGGGCGGCTACCTGCCGGTGCGTCGGAGCGACTGGGCGCCGCCGCTGGAGGTGCCACCGCTGTCGGCCTTCGAGCTGCTGCTGCAGGGCACCGGCGAGCGGGAAATGTCCACCACCATGGCCTTCGTCCGCATCCTGTCCACCCTGCTGCGCGACAAGACCATCGGCAAGTACATCGTGCCCATCGTCCCCGACGAGGCGCGCACCTTCGGCATGGAGGGGCTGTTCCGTCAGTACGGCATCTACTCCGCCGTGGGCCAGCTGTATGAGCCGCAGGACGCCGACCAGCTCATGTTCTACAAGGAGGACAAGAAGGGGCAGGTGCTGCAGGAAGGCATCACCGAAGCCGGCGCCATGTCGTCCTGGATCGCTGCCGGCACGGCCTACGCCAATCATGGCGTGCCCACCATTCCCTTCTATGCCTTCTACTCGATGTTCGGCTTCCAGCGCGTGGGCGACCTCGCCTGGGCGGCGGCCGACGCCCGCACCCGCGGCTTCCTCATGGGCGGCACCGCCGGCCGCACCACGCTGAACGGCGAAGGGCTGCAGCACCAGGATGGCCATAGCCACATCCTGGCCTCGGTCATTCCCAACTGCATCTCCTACGATCCCACCTTCGCCTACGAGATGGCGGTGATCATCCAGGACGGGCTGCGGCGGATGTACCAGGAGCGCGAGAGCGTCTTCTACTACATCACCATGATGAACGAGAACTACCCTCATCCGCCGATGCCGGAAGGCGCGGAGGACGGTATCCGGCGCGGCATGTACCTGTTCCGCGAAGGCGGCGAGGGTCCGCTCAAGGTGCAGCTGATGGGCTCTGGCACCATCCTACGCGAGGTGATCGCCGCCGCCGACCTGCTGCGGGAAGACTGGGGCGTCGAAGCCGACATCTGGAGCTGCACCTCGTTCACCGAACTGCGCCGCGACGGCATCGACTGCGAGCGCTGGAACATGCTCAACCCGGAAGCCGAGCCACGCCAACCCTGGGTGGCCCGCTGCCTGCAAGGCAGGGAAGGTCCGGCCATCGCCGCCACGGACTACATCCGGGCCTTCGCCGATCAGATCCGGCCTTACCTGGATCGGCGCTACGTTGCTCTTGGCACCGATGGCTTCGGTCGCTCGGACACCCGCGAAGCGCTGCGGGCGTTCTTCGAGGTCGACCGCTACTTCGTCACCGTCGCTGCGCTCAAGGCGCTTGCTGATGACGGCAAGCTGCCCGCCAGCAAGGTAGCGGAAGCCATCAAGAAATACGGTATCGATCCGGCCAAGCCGAATCCGGCAACCGTCTGATCGAGTCGACCGCCGCCGGCTGCGGGCCGCCCTGGCCCGTGGCCGCGCGCAGTTTCCGTGTTAGAGCAAAAGGATAGGGAATGGCAGAACTCATCGAGCTGAAGGTTCCGGACATCGGCGACTTCGAAGACGTCACCGTCATCGAAGTGCTGATCCAGCCCGGCGATACCGTCGCGAAAGAACAGTCGCTCATCACCCTCGAGAGCG
>JAAYIK010000014.1 GCA_012523465.1 Lysobacteraceae bacterium
CGATCAGGCCGACCTTGAAATAGATGTCGTTGGGCATGCCGCGCAGCAACACCCCGAGCACGGCGCCGATGATGCCCAGCGGCACCACCAGCATCACCGCGGTCGGGATCGACCAGCTCTCGTACAGTGCCGCCAGGCACAGAAACACCGCCAGGATGGACAGGGCATACAGCATAGGGGCCTGGGCGCCGGACAGCTTTTCCTCGCGGGACTGGCCGGTCCACTCGTAGCCGATGCCCTCCGGCAGCTGCGTCGCCAGCCGCTCCATTTCCTCCATCGCCTGGCCGGTGCTGTAGCCGGGCGCGGCGTCGCCGGCGATCTTGAAGGCCGGGTAGCCATTGTAGCGGGTCAGCTGCACCGGCCCCGTGGTCCAGCTCGCGGTAGCGAAGCTGGACAGGGGCACCATGCGGCCCTGGCCGTTGCGCACGTAGATGTCCATCAGGTCTTCCGGCGTGGCGCGGTTGTCGGCATCGGCCTGCACGATCACCCGCTGCTGGCGGCCGCGGTTGGGGAAATCGTTGACGTAGGCGGAGCCGAGCGCGGTCGACAGGGCGCTGTTGATGTCGGCGAACGACACGCCCATGGCGCTGGCCTTGCTGCGATCGATTTTCAGCTCCAGCTGCGGCGCCTCAGGCATGCCCTCCGGCCGCACCCCGACCAGAACTGGGCTTTGCGCCGCCATGGCGAGCAGCTGGTCGCGCGCCTCCTGCAGCTTTTCGTAGCCCAGCCCGCCGCGGTCCTGCAGGCGGAAGTTGAAGCCGGTGGCGGTGCCCAGCTCCGGGATGGGCGGCGGCACCAGGGCGAAGACGACGGCATCGCGGATCTGCGAGAAGGCGGCCATCGCCTCGGCGGCAACGGTCTGGGCCGACTCCTGCGGCCCGCGCTCGTCCCAGTGCTTGAGGGTCACGAAGGCAACCGCCGCGTTCTGCCCGCTGCCCATGAAGCTGAAGCCCCTGACCGCCACCATTTTCTCAACCGCCGGGTGGTTCAGGTAAAAGTCCTCGACCTGCTTGATCACCTCGTCGGTGCGGTGGGCACTGGCGCCGGCCGGCAGCTGAATGTTGGTCAGCAGCACGCCCTGGTCCTCGGTGGGCAGGAAGGCCGACGGCAGGCGAACGTACAGCACCCCCAGCACCACCACGATAGCGGCGTAGATCAGCATCACCCGGCCGGTGCGGCGCAGGAGGCTAGCGACCAGGCCCTGGTAGCCGTCGGTGACGCGGTAAAAGGTGCGGTTGAACCAGCCGAAGAAGCCCTTCCTGCGCAAGCCTTCGCCCTTGGCGACGGGCTTGAGCAGCGAGGCGCACAGCGCCGGGGTGAGCGATAGCGCCATCAGCGCCGAGAACAGGATGGACACCGCCAGCGACAGCGAGAACTGGCGGTAGATCGCGCCCACCGAGCCGGGGAAGAAGGCCATCGGGACGAAGACCGCGGTCAGCACCAGGGTAATGCCGATGATGGCGCCGGTGATCTGGCCCATGGCCTTGTAAGTCGCCTCCCGCGGCGGCAGCCCCTCTTCCTGCATGATGCGCTCGACGTTCTCCACCACCACGATGGCGTCGTCGACCAGGATGCCGATGGCCAGCACCATGCCGAACAGGGTCAGCACGTTGATGGAGTAGCCTAGCGCCAGCATGGTGGCGAAGGTGCCGAGCAAGGCCACCGGCACCGCCAGGGTCGGGATCAGGGTGGCGCGCCAGTTCTGCATGAACAGGTACATCACCACGAAGACCAGGGCGATGGCCTCGAACAGCGTCTTCACCACGTTGAAGATGGAGATGCGGACGAAGTTCG
The DNA here is from genome assembly GCA_012523465.1 of Lysobacteraceae bacterium. Taxonomy (GTDB): domain Bacteria; phylum Pseudomonadota; class Gammaproteobacteria; order Nitrococcales; family AK92; genus JAAYIK01. The sequence continues at coordinate 1,795 of JAAYIK010000014.1, forward strand.
AGGTGTCGTACGGCACGTCCCAGGCCACCCCAACCGGGAAGTAACGCCCTAGCTCCTCCATCTTCTGCTTGACCGCGTTCGCCGTCTCCAGCGCATTGCCGGTCGGCGAGAGCATGATGCCGATGGCCGCGCTCGGCCCGCCATTGAGGCGGGCGGCGTACTGATAATCCTGAGCGCCGACCTCGATGGTGGCGACGTCGCGCAGCCGCACCACCGAGCCGTCCGGATTGGCGCGCAGCAGAATCTCTCCGAACTCCTCGGGCGTGCCGAGCTGGCCGGTCACCACCACCGAGTTGGCGATCGCCTGGGTGGCAGGGCTGGGCAGGGCCCCGATGCTGCCGGAGGCGACCTGAGCGTTTTGCGCCATGATGGCGTTGGTGACATCGGACGGGGTCAGATTCAAGCCGACCAGCTTGGCAGGGTCGATCCAGACCCGCATGGCCTGCTCGGTACCCCACAACCGGGCCTCGCCGACGCCGGGGACGCGACGGATCTCGTTGATGATGTTGCGCGAGATATAGTCGCCCAGCTGCACGTTGCTCCCGCTGCCGTCGGGCGAGTACAGGCTTACCATCATCAGGAAGTTGCTGACGGCCTTGTTGACCTGCACGCCCTGCTGCTTGACGGCAGCCGGCAGCCGCGCCTCAACCCGCTTGATGCGGTTTTGCACGTCCACCATCGCCAGCTCCGGGTTGGTGCCGGGCTGGAAATAGGCGGTGATGCGGGCCACGCCATTGGACTCGCTCTGCGACTCAATGTAGATCAGTCCCTCGGCGCCGTTGAGTTCCTGCTCGATCAGGCTGGTGACGCTCTCGTCGAGGATCTCGGCGGTGGCGCCGGGATAGATGGCCTGGATCACCACCGACGGCGGCGCGATCGAGGGGTATTGCGAGACCGGCAACTGGGTGATGGCCAGCGCACCGGCCAGCATGATGAAAATGGAAATCACCCAGGCGAAGACCGGGCGATCGATGAAGAACCTCGCCATGGCTACTCCTAATTCGCCTGCGGCTGGGTGGCCGGATCAGAGCTGGTCGCGACGGCCGGATACGGCCCGGCAGCGATCCCGCCGACGGCGCTCGGCTCGGCCGGCTGCAGCGGGTCGCGCCAGGCGACCGGCGTCACCGGGATGCCGGGGCGGATCTTTTGCAAGCCGTCGACGATCACCCTGTCCCCCGGCTGCAGGCCGGCGTTGATGACCCAGCGGTTGACGTAGGCGCGGCCGACCTGGACCGGCCGCACCGCGACCCTGCCCTCGTCGTCCACCACCATCACGGTGTCGCCCTGGCCGGTGCGGCTGACCGCCTGCTGCGGCACGGTGATGGCGTTGCTGGCCACGGCCTGCTCCAGCCGTGCCCGCACGTACATGCCCGGCAGCAGGAAGCGGTCCGGATTCGGCACCACCGCTCGCAGCATCACCGCGCCGGTGGTGGGATCAACGCTGATGTCGCTGAACAGCAGCCGCCCCGGATGAGGGTACTCCTCGCCGTCCTCGGTGATCAGCGTGATCTTGACCTCGTCCGGGCTCAGCTCCTCCAGCTGCCCGCTGGCCAGCGCGCGCCGCAAGCGCAGAAGCTCGGCGCTGGACTGGACCAGATTCACGTAAAGCGGATCGATCTGCTGGATGATTGCCAGCGGCGTCGCTTCGCCCTGCCCCACCAGGGTGCCCTCGGTGACCAGCGCGCGACCGATGCGGCCATCGATAGGCGCAGTGACGGTGGCGTAGCCGAGATTGAGCCGCGCCGTCTCCACCGCCGCCTTGGCGGCCGCCACCTCGGCCGCGGCCTGGTCCCGGGCCGCCACGGCGTCGTCATAATCCTGCTGGCTAATGGCGTTGGTTTTCACCAGCGGCGCGAAGCGTTGCGCCCGGCTGCTGGCCTGCTTGAAATTGGCCTCGGCCCGGGCCAGCTGCGCCTTGGCCGAGTTCAACGCTGCCTGCAGCGGCGCTGGATCGATGCGGAACAGCACATCACCGGCCTTGACCTCGCTGCCCTCGCGGAAGGTCTGCTCCAGCACGATGCCGGCGACACGGGCCCGCACTTGCGCCGTCCGCACGGCTTCCAGCCGACCCGGCAACTCGGTGACGAGGGTGATGGGCTCAGGCTCGACGGTCACCACTCCCACCTGCGGCGGCGGCATATCGACTGCCGCCGTCGGCTGCTCACGACCGCAAGCGGTCAGGGCGACCGCTGCCAGCGCAACGACAAAGGTGAAAGCGCGCTTCTTATAGGACATTGTTACCTCAAGCAGTTGAGCAACTGGCGCAGAATGGGAATGCGTCAGGATCGGGGCTTGTGCAAGAGAGCGTTCCCGGAAAGACGTTGCATCTTATATTCATTCATGAATGAATGTAAACGGTTTGTTCACGCATGAATCTGAGCTAGCATGACGGCCTCGACCATAGTGGTATCACCTCGCCCATGAAAAAAACTCGACAGCAGAGAGCCCTGGAGACGCGGGAACGTATCCTCGATTGCGCCATCGAGGTCTTCTATGAGCGCGGCGTCGCCCGCCCCTCGCTGACCGACATCGCCAAGCTTGCCAGCGTCACCCGCGGCGCCGTCTACGGCCATTTCGCCAACAAGGTGGACCTGTTCTCCGCTCTCTGCGACCGCGTCCGCCTGCCGGCCGAAGCCATCGGCGCCATCGACCCGGACAGCTGCGACAACGATCCTCTCGGCAAGCTGCGCTCGCTATGGCTTTATCTGCTGAGCCGCGTCGCCAGCGACCCCCAGTGGCGGAAGATCCTAGACATCATCATGCATCGCTGCGAGCTGGTCCCCGAGAGCGGCCAGATCAAGCAGCGCCTGCACCTGGGGCATTGCGAGGCGACAGCGCGGGAAACTGAGCTGCTGCGCCGGGCCGTCGCCCTCAAGCAGCTGCCCGCGGACCTGGACGTCGAGGCCGCGGTGCCGCTGATGCATGCCGCACTGGTCGGCGTGCTCAACACCTGGCTGCTGTTTCCGGACACCTTCGACCTAGCGGAGCAGAGCGAGCGCTACGTCGATGCCCTGCTCCACATGCTGCGCACCGCGCCCAGCCTGCGCCAGGCCGCCCCCTCAGCGGCGCAGGCGGACGATGCCGTAGATCCCGCCTGACAGGACCAGCAGCGTCGGCAGCAGCGCGCTCAACGCCGGCGGCAGCCCGTAGACGAGACCAACCCGGATCAGCAGCCGGTTGAGCAGGATGAAGGCGAAGCCGATCAAAACCCCCAGGAAGATCCGCTGACCGGCGCCGCTGGAACGCACCCCCCCGAATACCAGCGGCACCGTGAGGAGCAACATGGCCACGGTCGCCAGCGGCGTAGCCACCTTGCTCCACAAGGCAAGACGATAGTGCTCGGTCTCCAGCCCGTTGCGCCGCAGATAGCCGATGTACCCCAGCAAGTCCCTGATCGGCAGGGTGTCCGGGTCCACCACCACGGCCTCCAGCAGCCGCGGCTCGAGGGTCCCGGACCAGGACCAGCGCGGCAGCCGCTCCACCCGCACGCCATCGTCGCCAAACTCGGTCATCACCGGTTCCGTCAGCACCCAGGCACCGTCGGCATGATGCGCGCTTTCCGCCGTCAGGATGCGCAGCGGCCGCCCGTCCTCGCCGAGCTGGAAGATCCGCAAGCCGGCCAGCTGTTCCTGGCTGACCGCCCGCCGGACCTCGATGAACAGGTCGCCATCGCGGGCCCAGAAGCCACGATCGCGGACGGTGACGCGATCGTGGATGGCGATAGAACGCAGCTCCTGGGCCATGCGCTCGGCCGGTGGCGCCAGCCACTCGCCGATGGCCAGCGCGCCCAGGCCGAGCAGTAGACCGGCCGCGACCACCGCGCGGGCGATGCGGGCGACGGACATCCCGGCGGCGCGCATGGCGGGCAACTCGCTGTTGGCCGCGAGCGCCCCAAGCCCCATCAGGCTGCCGATCAGCGCCGCCATCGGATAGCCCTGGTAGAGCCGGTGCGGCAGCTTGAGCAGCACATAGGTCAGCGCCCCCAGGGCCGTGTAGTTGCCGCGGCCGATGTCATCGAATTCCTCCATGTACTCGAACACCAGCAGCAAGGCGATGATGATGGCCAGCGCGAGCAGCGCGCCGCCCAGCACGGTGGCCATCAGGTAGCGGTCGAGGCGCTTCAATGCCCGCTCCCCCGCCCGAAGCGTAACACCCCGAAGCTCTGCCGCAGCCAATACAGCGCCAGAGCCAGCATCGCCAGGTGCACCCACCAGAGCCCGACCCAAGGCGGCAACCAGCCAGCCTTGATCCCGTCGGCGGCGGCATTCAGCAGGCTGAAATAGACCACGAACAGCAGCACCGCGGTCAGCAAGCGTCCATAGCGCCCCTCGCGTGGCCCGGTTTTGCTCAGCGGCAGCGCCAGCAGCATCAGCACCGCCACCATCAGCGGCGCCGACAGCCGCAGCTGCAGCTCGGCGAGGTCGGCCGGCTGCCGTCGCTCCAGCAGCTCCCGGGTCGGCACGGCCCGCTGCTTGAGGCGCACGTCGGGCAGCGGGCTCTCGCGCAAACGCACGCCGTGCTCCTCGAACTGCAGGATGCGCCAGCGTCCCGCACCCGGCACGCCCTCCAGCCGATAGCCGTCGCGCAGTACCAGGAAGCTGGCGCCGCTAACCGGGTCGAGCTGGCGATGGGCGGTGGCTGCACTCACCAGCACCGTCTCGCCCTCGTTTCGGGTTTCCAGGAACACGTCCTGCATTTCGCCGTCGGCAGCGATGCGCTCCACATACAGCATGCCCCGAGCCCGATCGGAAGTCAGAAAGCGCCCGGGACGGATGCTTTCCGCCTCCAGCGACTGCTCCAGCACGGCCCGCACGTTGGCTGCAGTCTGCTGCGCCCAGGGCGCCACCGACAACGCCAGCCAGGCCACCATCAGCACGGCCGGGACCAGAATCCAGAGCAGCGCGCGCAGCAGCTGCCAGGGCCCGACCCCGCAAGCAGCCAACACCGGCATTTCGCTGTCGCGGTACATGCGGCCGAAGGCCAGCACCGTGCCCAGCAGGATCCCAGCCGGCAGCAGATAGCTGAAATACCCCAGTGTCATCAGCCCGAGCAGACTCAATATTCCACCCGAGGGCAGGGCGTTCTTGGCGACCTGCCCCAGCAGGCGCACCAGCGAATTGGTGAACAGCACGCCCACCAGCACGGCCGAAACGGCCAGGCTGGTCAGCCCGACCTCTCGCAGCAGGTAGCGGCTGAGTATGGAGGAGGTCATGACAGCGCGGCACCGAAAGCCAGGCGCAGCCGCGTCGCGCCCGGCCTGCAATGGGACGAGCACAAGCGCCGCCATCCCCCCCTGCCGGGGCGGGCGGACGACGAGAGCCGGCCGAAGTACGCGTCTACAGACATTCCGCTAGGATAGGCTCTAAACTATCGGCCAGTTTACAGGACCTGCCGACACTTCGGCAGAAGGGAAGGAGTTTTCAATGGAATTCTCGGTCAAGAGCGGCAATTCGGACAAACAGCGTTCTGCATGCATCGTTTTCGGGGTCTTCGAGTCGCGCCGACTGTCGGCGCCCGCCGAGCAGTTCGATCAGGCCAACGGCGGCCTGCTCTCCGGGCTGATCGGCAACGGTGACATGGAAGGCCGTGCCGGCCAGACCCTGCTGCTGCCCACGCCCGAGCTCCCCTGCGAGCGGGTGCTGCTGGTCGGCTGCGGCCCCGCGGACAAATTCAACGACAACGCCTATCGCCGCGCGATGGCGGCCATGGCCAAGGCCCTGGCCGACACCGGTGCAGCCGAGGCAGTCTCGTACCTCAGCGACCTTGAGGTCAAGGGCCGCGATGCCGCCTGGCGGGTCCGTGAGGGCCTGCTGGCCGTCAGCGACGCGCTCTACCGCTTCGAGCGGCTGAAGAGCAAGAAGAACGCCCGCCCGCGGGCGCTCCAGTCGCTGGCCTTCGCCTTCACCGCCGACCCCGGCGCTGCCGCCGAGGAGGCCATCCGCATTGGCCGCGCCATCGCCGCTGGCGTCAGCATGGCTAAGGATCTGGGCAACCTGCCACCCAACATCTGCACGCCAAGCTATCTGGCCGAGCAGGCCGAGGCGCTGGCCAAGGAGTACGGCAAGCTCACCACCGAGGTGCTCTCCCGGCCGCAAATGGAGGAGCTGGGGATGGGCGCGCTGCTGGCCGTAGCCCGCGGCAGCCGGGAGGAGCCCAAACTCATCGTCATGCGCTATCAGGGCGGCGGCAACACCAAGCCCATCGCGCTGGTCGGCAAGGGCATCACTTTCGACACCGGCGGCATCTCCATCAAGCCAGCCCAGGGCATGGACGAGATGAAGTTCGACATGTGCGGCGCGGCCTCCGTTCTCGGCACTATGCGCGCCATCGCCGAGCTGGAGCTGCCGCTCAACGTGGTCGGCATCGTGCCCGCCACCGAGAACATGCCGGGCGGCGCTGCCACCAAGCCGGGCGACATCGTCACCAGCATGTCGGGGCAGACCATCGAGATCCTCAACACCGACGCCGAAGGCCGCCTGATCCTGTGCGACGCCCTCACCTACAGCCGGCGCTTCGAGCCGGAGACGGTGGTGGACATCGCCACCCTCACCGGCGCCTGCGTGATCGCCCTGGGCCATCTGGTGCACGGCCTGATGGGCAACGACGACGGGCTAGTGCATGAGCTGCTGGCCGCCGGCGAGGTGACCGGCGACCGGGCCTGGCAGCTGCCGCTGTACGAGGAGTACAAGGAGGCGCTGGAGAGCAACTTCGCGGACGTTGCCAACGTCGGCGACCGCGCCGCCGGCACCATTACCGCCGCCGGCTTCCTGTCCCGCTTCACCGAAGGCGTGCGCTGGGCCCACCTGGACATCGCCGGCACGGCCTGGAAGTCGGGCAAGGAGAAAGGCGCGACCGGCCGGCCGGTGCCGCTGCTGACCCAGTTCCTGCTGGAGCGAGCCGGACGCGGCTAAGATGCGGACGGAGCAAGCGCGGGTGGAGCGAATCGACTTCTACATCCTGGCCAGCGCCAAGCCGCAGGCGGCGGAGCTGTTCGCCTGCCGCCTTGCGGAAAAGGCCTACGCGCAGGATCATCGCATCTTCATCCGCACGCGCAGCCGGGCCCAGGCTGAGAGCCTGGACGAGCTGCTCTGGACTTTCCGCCAGAGCAGCTTTCTGCCGCACGGCCTGGTCGGCGGCGAGGACGAGCCGATACTGCTGGGCGATACCGTGCCCGCGGAGGTCACGCACGATCTGCTCATCAACCTGAGTGACGAGCTGCCGCCGCACTGGGAGCGGTTCCGCCGCCTGGCCGAAGTGGTGGAACCCGAGCCCGCCCTGCTCGCCCAGGCCCGGGAGCGGTTCCGCTTCTACCGCCGTCACGGCTACCAGCCGATATCGCATAATCTTGGTTCCAGATCATGACAGTCGAGCCCGAGCAACCGGACACCGCCGCGGCGGCAGACCAAGCTGACGCCGTGCCGACCCTGTTCGACATCGCCTTGCCGGGCGCCGAGGCGCGCCGGCTGGGCATTCAGCTCGCCGCCGCGGCGCCCGACCAGGACCGGCGCCGGCCGCCGCAGGATCTGGACGCACGCATCCGCGCCGCGGTCGAAGCCGCGTTGCCCAAGGTGACCGAGCGCACCGCCGCGGCGCTGCGCGATGCGCTGATGAAAGAGGTACAAACTGCCCTGCAGCGGTCCGAGCGCTAGCCGCCGGACCGCTTTCCGTCCTTTTCTCAAACCACTATCGACGGTATCGATGGAAAAAACGTACGACCCCCACGCGATCGAGCAGCGAATCTACCAAGATTGGGAAGCTGCCGGCCATTTCGCTCCGCGCGGCCAAGGCACGCCCTATTGCATCATGCTCCCGCCGCCCAACGTCACCGGCACCCTGCACATGGGGCACGCCTTCCAGGTGACGGTCATGGACGCCCTGATCCGTTACCACCGCATGCGGGGCCATGACACCTTGTGGCAGCCCGGCACCGACCACGCCGGCATCGCCACCCAGATGGTGGTCGAGCGCCAGCTCAACCAGCAGGGCAAGACCCGTCACGATCTGGGCCGGGCGGCCTTCGTCGAGAAGGTTTGGGAATGGAAGGAGCAGTCCGGCGGCACCATCACCCGCCAGCTGCGTCGCATGGGCGCATCGGTGGACTGGTCGCGCGAGCGCTTCACCATGGACCCGGAGCTGTCCGAAGCGGTCAAGGAAGTGTTCGTGCGCCTGTACGAGGACGGCCTGATCTACCGCGGCAAGCGGCTGGTGAACTGGGACCCGGTGCTGCAGACCGCGGTCTCCGACCTCGAGGTGATCAGCAGCGAGGAGAAGGGCCACCTCTGGGAGCTGCGCTATCCGCTGGCCGAAGGCAGCGGCCACCTGGTGGTGGCCACCACCCGGCCCGAGACCATGCTGGGCGACACCGCCGTGGCCGTGCACCCTGACGACGCCCGTTACCGCCATCTCATCGGCAAGATGGTCAGGCTGCCGCTGACCGAGCGCGAGATCCCGGTCATCGCCGACGACTACGTCGACCCCGAGTTCGGCACCGGCTGCGTCAAGATCACGCCGGCCCACGACTTCAACGACTATGCGGTCGGCCAGCGCCACAACCTGCCACTGATCAACATCTTTACCGCCGATGCCCGCATCAACGACGAGGCGCCGCCCGCCTACCGCGGCCTGGACCGCTGCGAGGCGCGCAAGCGCAGCGTCGCCGACCTGCAGGCCCAGGGGCTGCTGGAATCGGTGAAGGACCACACCCTGATGGTGCCGCGCGGTGACCGTACCAACGCCATCATCGAACCCTATCTCACCGATCAGTGGTTCGTGGACCTGACCCGCGACGTGCTGCCGGATGGCCGCCCCGGCGGGCGCAAGCGCATCACCGAACCCGCCATCCAGTGCGTGCGCGACGGCCGAGTCAAGTTCATCCCCGAGAACTGGACCAAGACCTACTTCAACTGGCTGAACGACATCCAGGATTGGTGCATCTCGCGGCAGATCTGGTGGGGACACCGCATTCCCGCCTGGTACGACGAGGAAGGCCGGGTCTACGTGGGCCGCTCCGAGGAGGAGGTGCGCCGCAAGCACCAGCTCGGCGACATTCCGCTGCGCCAGGACGAGGACGTGCTCGACACCTGGTTCTCCTCGGCCCTGTGGCCCTTCTCCACCCTGGGCTGGCCGCAGCAGACCAAGGCGCTCGAGGTGTTCTACCCGACCAGCGTGCTGGTCACCGGCTTCGACATCATCTTCTTCTGGGTGGCGCGGATGGTGATGATGGGCCTCTACTGCATGGACGAGGTCCCTTTCCGCGAGGTCTACGTGCACGGCCTGGTGCGCGACCACGAAGGCAACAAGATGTCCAAGTCGCGCGGCAACGTGCTGGACCCGCTCGATATCATCGATGGCATCGATCTGGAATCGCTGGTGGCCAAGCGCACCACCGGACTGATGCGCCCGCAGGACGCGCCCAAGATCGAGGCTGCCACCCGGCGCGAGTTCCCCGAGGGCATCGCCAGTTACGGCACCGACGCGCTGCGCTTCACCTTCGCATCGCTGGCCACTACCGGCCGCGACATCATCTTCGACATGGGGCGCGTCGCCGGCTATCGCAATTTCTGCAACAAGCTCTGGAACGCCGCACGTTACGTGCTGATGAACGTGGAGGGCCAGGACATCGGCGACGGCGAGGTGAAGCTGTCGGTGGCCGACCGCTGGATCGTCTCCCAGCTGCAGCGCACCGAGGCCGCGGTAGTCGAGGCCATCGACAACTATCGGCTGGACCAGGCCGCCCAAGCCATCTACGAGTTCGTCTGGGACCAGTACTGCGACTGGTATCTAGAGCTGTCCAAGCCCATCCTGAACCAGTCCGGCGACTCGGCCGCCCTGCGTGGAACCCGCCGCACCCTGGTCCGGGTGCTGGAGGCCATCCTGCGCCTGGCGCATCCGCTCATGCCGTTCATCACCGAGGAAATCTGGCAGCGGGTGGCGCCGCTGGCCGGCGTGCAGGGCGAGACCATCATGCTGCAGCCCTACCCGCTCCCGGAGGAAAGCAAGATCGACCGGGAGGCCGAGGCCGAGATCGGCTGGCTGCAGGCGTTCCTGCTCGGCATTCGCCGCATCCGCGGCGAGATGAACATCGCTCCCAGCAAGCCGGTGCCCGTGCTGCTGCAAAACGGGACCGCTACAGATCGGGAGCGGCTGCAGGCCATGCGCGGCTTCATCGAGTTCCTGGGCCGGCCGGAGTCCATTCGCTGGCTGGAGCCGGACGAGCCGGCGCCCGAGTCCGCCATCGCCCTGGTCGGCAACATGAAGTTGCTGGTGCCCATGGCCGGACTGATCGACAAGGAGGCCGAGCTAGCCCGGCTCAACAAGGAGATCGCCCGCCGCCGCCAGGAGCTGGAGCGGGTCTCCGCCAAGCTGGCCAACGCTAGCTTCACCGAGCGGGCGCCGGCCGCAGTGGTCGAGAAGGAGCGCAACCGGCAGCAGGACCTGCAGGCGGCCCTGCAAACCCTGGAAGAGCAGCTGCGCCGCATCCAGGCGCTGTGATGCCAGCGCCGGCGACTCCGGGGCCTGCCAAACCGCAGGCCCTAGCCGCCGGCGGCGCGCAAGGCGAGCCTAACGATTGCCACCAGAATCAGCACGAACAAAACGGTGAAGATGATGCCGCCGATGATGTAGGCGGCCGGGTTGCCATAGGTGAAGTCCCGTATCCGGGCCTGCTGCGACTGCACGCCAAAGGCAGCCGCCAGAATGCTCAGGACGACCTGCCAGAACGTCGGCCGCTGGCCGGGCTTGCGCTGTTCGCTCACGTTGCGCCTCGCTGTGTTACCGCTGTCATCTGCCCTCAGGCACTGCCGCTCGCCTTTCCGCCCGGCTGCTCCGACGGGGTCGGACCGGACAGCGAAGAGTGCATTGCCTCGGGACACAAACAGTGTATAGATTAAGCAAGAGCGTTCCGCCTAGAGCTTTCGCACGCCAGACGCGCGGCGCCTAAGCGCGCCCTCATGCTGCTGCAACAGCGGCCAAGAACAAGGAAAAACAGCGTTTCCGGAGCGTGGTCTTCGCCCGCTGCAGCAGCGTTCATCGCCCTGCACATGGCCTGCGAAAACGGCATAGGAGAGTGTCACAAGATGCGCCGGCAACCTGCCTGCGCTCGCCTGGGGGGAGATACCGTGAAAGCACGTCTCAAGGCTCTGCTCTTCGCGCTGCTGGCGCTTTCCTGCGCCACCGCCGTCGCCGCCAAATCACCGAGCGAGGTCTACCTGGAATATCACGCCACCCTCAAAAGTAGCTTCAGCGACCAGGCGATCTGGCACTACTACACCGAATCCGCTCGCCAAGATTTCGAACGCCGGTTCCCGCCGGCCATGCGCGGCCGCGCCTTCCATCTCATGAAATCCGCCGCCCCCGCCAGCGTGGAAGTCAAGGAAGAGATCATCGACGGGGATACGGCGACCCTGATCCTGGTTCCCACCAGCCCCACCCAGGTGGAACAGGGCGAAGCCATCTTGCGCCTGGAAAACGGCAGCTGGAAGCTAGAGCAGGTGACATGGCGCGTTCCCTGACCGGGCAGGTCTCAGACCTCCCAGTCCTCGTCATGCGGAATGTATCTGGCCAGCACCAAGGCGTCCTCGCGTCCCCGCTCCGCCGGATAATAGCCCTTGCGCCGCCCGACCTCGATGAAGCCCATGGCATGGTACAGCTGCAGGGCGGCGACATTGGAAGGCCGCACCTCGAGGAAAATCTGATCGGCTCCGGTCCGCCCGGCCTGCCGCAGCACATGCTCAAGCAGCAGCCTGCCCAGTCCCCGCCGCTGGTAATCCGGATCGACGCAGAGATTGAGCAAATGGGCTTCGCCACCTCCGCTCGACATCAGGGCATAACCGACGATGCGCTCGCCCAGCAGGCACACCCATGCGCCGTAACCGACTCGCAGGCAATCGCGAAAGATGCCTGGCGTCCAGGGGAAGGGATAGGCTCGCCGCTCGATCTCGATGACGGTATCGAGGTCGTCCGCGGTCATGCGCCGGATGCGTGGCGTTTCCTCAGACAGCGCCGCGCTCATGCTGCCCCTCGTCGGCCAGCAGGGTCCGGAGCAGCTTGAGATCCTGCCAGGCGCGCGCCTTGTCGTGCGGCGAGCGCAACAAATAGGCCGGATGGTAGGTCACCACCAAGGGAATGCCGTGCTCACCATAGTGCAGCACCCGGCCGCGCAGCTGGGCCAGCGGCGCGGTGCTTTGCAGCAAATGCTGGGCCGCCTGCCGCCCCAGCGCCAGCATCACCCGCGGCTGCACCAGCTCGATCTGCCGCTGCAGAAAGGGTCGACAGGCTGCCACCTCGTCGAGCTGCGGGTCACGGTTGCCGGGCGGACGACACTTGAGCAGATTGGCGATATAGACCTTGTCGCGAGGCCAGCCCATGGCCTTCAGCATCAGATTCAGCAGCTGACCGGCCCGGCCGACGAACGGCTCGCCCTGACGATCCTCATCCGCCCCCGGCGCCTCCCCGACCACCAGCAGCGGGCTGCTGCGATCACCGACGCCGAAGACAGTTTGGGTGCGGGTGGTGTGCAGACCGCACCGCCGGCAACCCGCGACCTCGGCCGCCAGCGTTTCCCAGGCCAGCGGCGCAGTAGCGGCCACCGGCCGCTCGGCGGTCACAGCCAGCTCGGCCACGGCCGGCTCGCTGGCGGCAGCAGCGGGCGGCGGCAAGCGCCGCCGCTGCCAGACCTCGATGCCCATGCGCTGCAGATAGCGCAACTGCAGCTCAGCCCGTGTCGCGCTCATGTCGTTCCGGCGCCACCCCGCGCATGCCCCGCGTCAAATACCCCCGACCTGGGGATGCGTGCGGCTGCCCCCCTGCCACAGCTTATTGACGGCGTTGACATAGGCCCGGGCCGACGCGATGACGATATCGGTGTCGGCGCCCTGCCCATTGACGATCCGCCCGCCCTTGTCCAGCCGCACCGTGACCTCGCCCTGGGCGTCGGTGCCGGTCGTGATGCTGTTGACCGAATACAGCACCAGCTCGCTTTCGGAGGCGACGATTTGCTCGATGGCCTTGAAGGACGCGTCCACCGGGCCGCTGCCTTCAGCCTCGGCATGCCGCTCGACCCCGTCTACCGACAGCGTCACCTTGGCCCGCGGCGTCTCGCCGGTCTGCGAGCAGACGCTCAGGAACACCAGCTTCACCCGCTCGTTCTCCAGCTCGGTGCTGGTCTCGGTGGCCAGGGCCTGCAAGTCTTCGTCGAAGATCTCGTGCTTCTTGTCGGCCAGCTCCTTGAAGCGGGCGAAGGCCTCGTTCAGCTGCTCCTCCGACTCGAAGGTGATGCCCAGCTCCTGCAGCCGGCTACGGAAGGCGGCCCGTCCCGAGTGCTTGCCCAGCACCATGCGGTTGGTATGCCAGCCGACGTCCTCGGCCCGCATGATCTCGTAGGTCTCGCGGTGCTTGAGCACGCCGTCCTGATGGATGCCGGACTCATGGGCGAAGGCGTTGGCGCCGACGATGGCCTTGTTTGGTTGCACCGGGAAGCCGGTGATGTTGGACACCAGCCGCGAGGTCGGCACGATCTCGCGGGTGTTGATGTCGGTATCGCAGGGGAAGACGTCCTGGCGAGTCCGCACCGCCATGACGATTTCCTCCAGCGACGCATTGCCGGCCCGCTCGCCCAGTCCCGTTGATGGTGCACTCGACCTGGCGCGCACCGGCCAGCACAGCCGCCAGCGAGTTGGCCACGGCAAGCCCCAGGTCATTGTGGCAGTGCACAGAGAAGATGGCCTTGTCGGAATTGGGCACGCGCTCGATGAGGGAGCGGATCAGCTCAGCGAACTGATGCGGCACCGCGTAGCCGACGGTATCGGGTATGTTGACCGTGGTGGCCCCAGCGTCGATGACTGCCTCGATCACCCGGCAGAGGAAGTCGGGATCGGAACGGCCGGCATCCTCGGGCGAGAACTCGACGTCATCGCACAAGCTGCGCGCCAGCCGCACCGCCCGCACCGCCTGCTCCAGCACCTGCTCCGGCGTCATCTTCAGCTTCTTTTCCATGTGAATGGGCGATGTCGCCAGGAAGGTATGGATGCGCGCCGCCTCCGCATCGGCGAGGGCCTCGGCGGCGCGACGGATGTCCTGCTCGTGGGCGCGGGCCAGGGCGCAGATGCGGCTGTCCCGCACCGCCCGGGCCACCGCCTGCACCGCCTCGAAATCGCCGCCACTTGCGGCCGGGAAGCCGGCCTCGATCACGTCGACACGCATGCGCTCCAGAGCCTTGGCGATGCGCACCTTCTCGTCGCGGGTCATGGACGCGCCTGGGCTTTGCTCGCCGTCGCGCAGGGTGGTATCGAATATGATCAGCTTGCTCTTCTCGCTCATTTTCCAGGCTCTCGCAGGCTCACAACCGCCGACGCGGCTTTGTTGTCGTACCCGTTCACTTTAGATGACTTCCCGCACCACCGCGATCACTCAGGGATGCCGCCGCGCTTTGCCCGCCGCTGGGCGCGCAGACCGGTGATGGTGATGACCGGCCCGGAAACCAGATAGGTCAGGAACACCAGGAACAGCACCATCGGCGGATTGATCATCGCGAAGGCAACGGCCAGCACGACGATCACGATGGTCACGAACGGCACCCGATAGCGGAAGTCGAACTCCTTGAAACTGTAATAACGAATGTTGCTGACCATCAGCAGTGCGGCCGTCACCGTCAGCACCCAAGCAACCAGGCCGACCGGCCAGCCCCTGGCGTTCAGCTCGTCCCCCACCCATACCAGAGACACCACGGCCGCCGCCGCGGCCGGGCTAGGCAGGCCCTGGAAGTACTTCTTGTCGACGATGCCGACCATGGTATTGAAGCGCGCCAGCCGCAGCCCGGCGCAGGCGGTATAGGTGAACGCGCCCAGCCAGCCGATTTTACCCCAGGTCGGTCCCATGCTGGCCAAGCTGTGCAACGCCCACTCGTAGATGACCAGCGCCGGGGCGACCCCAAACGACACCATGTCGGCGATACTGTCGTACTGCACGCCGAAATCGCTCTGGGTGTTGGTGAGCCGGGCCACCCGCCCGTCCAGGCTATCGAACACCATGGCGACGAAAATGCATACCGCCGCTACGCCGAACTGATCGCCATTGGCCGAGACGATGGCGAAGAAGCCGAAAAACAGCGCGATGGTGGTAAACAAATTTGGCAGCAAATAAATGCCGCGCCGCCGCTTACTCTCGTGTCCGTTGCTATCCATGAAGCCGGAATCGCCTTCTGCCAACTTGCTGCCGTTCCACTGTAACGCGATTTGCCGCGCTCGCTAAGAGCGGCGTCGCACTCCGAGCGTGGCCACAACCAAAAAGGCCGGGCATGGCCCGGCCTTGTCGGCTGTCAGCAAAGTCTTAGTTCCTTTCCTTGTCGACCAGCTTGTTTTCCTTGATCCAGGGCATCATGTCGCGCAGCTTGGACCCGACCTCCTCGATCGGATGCTCGGCGGCGATGCGGCGCATGGCCTTGAGAGTGGGCGCGCCAGCCTGGTTCTCCAGGATGAATTCGCGCGCGAACTGCCCGGTCTGGATCTCCTTGAGGATTTCCTTCATGGCGGCGCGGGACGCCTCGTTGATCACCCGCGGGCCGCGCGTGAAGTCGCCGTACTCGGCGGTGTTGGAGATGGAGTAGCGCATATTGGCGATGCCGCCCTCGTACATGAGGTCGACGATCAGCTTGAGCTCGTGCAGGCACTCGAAGTAGGCCATCTCCGGGGCATAGCCGGCCTCCACCAGGGTCTCGAAACCGGCCTGCACCAGCGCCACCGCGCCGCCGCACAGCACCGCCTGCTCACCGAACAGGTCGGTCTCGGTCTCCTCGCGGAAGCTGGTCTCGATGATGCCGGCGCGGCCGCCACCATTGGCCGAGGCATAGGACAGCGCGACGTCACGGGCCCGGCCGCTGGCGTCCTGATGGACGGCGATCAGCGTCGGCACGCCGCCGCCCTCGACGTAGGTGGAACGCACCAGGTGACCCGGGCCCTTGGGCGCGATCATGATCACGTCGAGATCGGCACGCGGCTCGATCTGGCCGTAGTGGATGTTGAAACCGTGGGCGAAGGCAAGCACGGCGCCCTGCTTAAGGTTGGGCTCGATCTGCTCACGATAGGTGCGGGCCTGATGCTCGTCGGGGATCAGCACCATGACCAGGTCGGCCTGCTTGACCGCCTCTTCGACGCCGGCGACCTTCAGCCCAGCCGCTTCGGCTTTCTTTGCGGAAGCAGACCCGGGCCGCAGCCCAACCACGACCTCTACGCCGGAATCCTTCAGGTTGTTGGCATGGGCATGCCCCTGGGAGCCGTAGCCGATGATGGCCACCTTCATGCCCTGGATGATGGAAAGATCGGCGTCTTTGTCGTAATAAACTTTCATCTCTTCCTCGCAGTGTAACGAGTTTGGTCAATCGGAATCCGGCCGTGCTGCCCGCTTGCCTGGCAGTCCGCCGCGTTAAATTCTGAGCTGCTTTTCGCCCCTGGCGATGCCGAGCACGCCCGAGCGGGCCACTTCCAGGATGGTGCCGCGGCCCAGCGCCTGAATGAAGGCATCCAGCTTCTCGCTGGTGCCGGTCATCTCGATGGTGAAGATCTTGTCGGAAACGTCCAGGATCTTGCCGCGGAAGATATCGGTCAACCGCTTGATCTCGGCACGGTTGTCATTGCCGATGGCCTGCACTTTCAGCAGCATCATCTCGCGCTCGATGTGCGGTGCTTCCGTGATGTCCATCACCTTGACGACATCCAGCAGCTTGTTCAGCTGTTTGATGATCTGCTCGATGATGCGCTCGTTGCCGATGGTTACCAGCGTCATGCGCGAGAGCGTAGGATCGTCGGTCGCAGCGACGGTGAGCGATTCGATGTTGTAACCGCGAGCAGTGAACAGTCCGGCGATGCGGGAAAGCGCACCGAACTCGTTTTCGACGAGGATCGAGATAATGTGCCGCATATGCTTTGATGTATAGGTCGTCAGGGTTGTCGAGGGCCGCCGCTGCCGCCTTGCGGTGGGCCGCAGCGCATCTAACCCATTATCGGCGTGCCGCAAATCAAGGCAAGCTACTGCGGATTGCGGATCGCGTCAAGGGAAGCGCCGGGGCGTGATCGGCTTCACCTTGTCGGCTCCGAGGCTTACGCATAATCTGCCAGGCAACAATAACGAAAATCGAGGGGCATCGCCATGCGCATCGCCGTCATCGCTGGTCTTCTCCTCCTCGGCCTCGGCAGCGCCGGGGCGCAACAGATCTACAAATGGACCGACGCCCAGGGGCGCGTGCATTACTCGTCGCAGCCGCCGCGCGACGTCCAGGCCGAGCCAGTCCGCATCACTCCGCCGCCGTCGGCGCGCCAGCCGCAGACCTCGCCGCCCGGCACGGCGCAGCAAGAGCCGGCGCCATCCACCGCGCAGGATGATCCGGCAGCCGCCCGCCAGGCTGCCTACCGGGAGAACTGCGAGATTGCCCGCCGCAACCTGGCCCTGCTGGAGGACGAATCCAAGCGCCGCTTCCGGATTGACGGCGGCGAGCCGGTCTACCTCACCGACGAGGAGCGCCAGGCCAGGATCGCGCAGGCGCGGGAGATGATCGCCACCTATTGCGAGTGAGCCGCTCCCGGCAAAGCTGCCGCCGACGCCGGCATGGTATATCCTTGCGCCCAGGTTTGGTTCAGAGGGCCATAGCGACATGCGAGCATCCCGTTTTCCCCTGTCCACCAGCAAGGAAACGCCGGCCGACGCCGAAATCGTCAGCCATCAGCTCATGCTGCGCGCCGGACTCATCCAGCGCCTGGCCAGCGGCTTGTACACCTGGCTGCCGCTGGGGCTGCGGGTGCTGCGGCGGGTCGAACGCATCGTGCGCGAGGAAATGGAGCGCGCCGGCGCCATCGAGGTGCTGATGCCGGCGGTGCAGCCGGCCGAGCTGTGGCAGGAATCAGGCCGCTGGGACAAGTACGGCCCCGAGCTGCTGCGCTTCAAGGATCGCCACGAGCGGGACTTCTGCTTCGGCCCCACGCACGAGGAGGTCATCACCGACCTAGTGCGCCGCGAGATCAAGAGCTATCGCCAGCTGCCGGTCAACTTCTTTCAGATCCAGACCAAGTTCCGCGACGAGATCCGGCCTCGCTTCGGCGTCATGCGGGCCCGCGAGTTCCTGATGAAGGACGCCTATTCCTTCCATCTGGATCAGGACTCGCTGGACCAGACCTACCAAGCCATGTACGATGCCTACAGCCGGATCTTCAGCCGCATCGGCCTGGAGTTCCGCGCCGTGCGCGCCGACACCGGTGCCATCGGCGGCAACTATTCCCATGAATTCCATGTCCTGGCCGACTCCGGCGAGGACGCCATCGCCATCTCCGACGGCAGCGACTTTGCCGCCAACGTCGAGCTGGCGGAGGCCCTGCCGCCAGCCGGGCCACGCCCCACGCCTGCGCAGGACATGGCGGAAGTGGACACGCCGAACGCCGGCACCATCGAGGAAGTCAGCGACTTGCTCGGCGTGCCACCCGAGCGCTGCCTCAAGACCCTGCTGGTGGAAGGCAGCGACGGCCAACCGGTGGCCCTGGTGCTGCGCGGCGACCATCAGCTCAACGCGGTCAAGGCTGAAAAAATCCCCGGCATCGCCGCGCCGCTCACCTTCGTCTCCACCGAGACCATCCGCCAAGTCGCCGGCGCCGACGCCGGCTCCATCGGCCCGGTCGGCTTAAAGGTGCGCGTCATCGCCGACCGCGCCGCGGCGGCGGTGGCGGACTTCGTCTGCGGCGCCAACCGCGACGGCAAGCATCTGGTCGGCGTCAACTGGGGACGCGACCTGCCGGAGCCCGAAGTCGCCGACCTACGCAACGTGGTCGACGGCGATCCCAGCCCCGACGGCAAGGGCAGGCTGCGCATCAGGCGGGGCATCGAGGTAGGCCACATCTTCCAGCTTGGCCGCACCTACAGCGAAGCTATGGACTGCACTGTGCTGGACGCCAACGGCAAGGCGCTGGTCCCGCTCATGGGCTGCTACGGCATCGGCGTCTCTCGGGTGGTGGCGGCCGCCATCGAGCAGAACCATGACGACCGAGGCATCATCTGGCCGCCGGCAATCGCACCCTTCGACATCGCCCTGGTCTCGCTCAACATGCACAAGTCGGCCGACGTCGCCGCCGTCAGCGAGCGGCTGTACCAGCAACTGCAGGAGCAGGGCTTCGAGGTGCTGTGGGACGACCGCGACGCCCGGCCCGGAGTCAAGTTCGCCGACATGGAGCTGATCGGCATTCCTCACCGCATCGTGGTCAGCGAACGCGGCCTGGCCACCGGCACGGTCGAGTACCGCAGCCGGCGCGCCAGCGAGAGCCAGGATATCCCGCTCGCCAAGATCGTGGACTTTCTCAAGCAGGCATAGACGATGAGGCTGCCGCTACTGGGGTGGTGGAGCGCGCTGCTGCTTTTGCTGCTGCCGGCGAAGGCAGTCGCCGACGCCGCCCCGGCCGCGGTCGACTCGTCGCTGCGCGAGGCACTGATCCGGGCCATCAACGCCAGCGACAGCTTCACCAACCGCTACGTGGCGGAAGTCTGGCTGATGGACATGTCGCAGCGGCTCGCACGCTGGTTGCCGGAACCTAATGAGCGCCTGGAGCTGCTGCGGCAGGTCCACTACGAAGCGACCCGCGCTGGCCTGCCCCCTGAGCTGGTGCTGGCGGTGATCGAAGTTGAGAGCGCCTTCAACCGCTGGGCCATCTCCTCGGCCGGAGCGCAGGGGCTGATGCAGATAATGCCGTTCTGGCTCAAGGAGATCGGTCGTCCCGACGACAACCTGTTCCATGTCGGTACCAATCTGCGCTACGGCTGCACCATCCTGCGCCACTATCTGGATCGCTCCAAGGGCAACCTGACCGAGGCCCTGGCCCGCTACAATGGCAGCTATGGCCGCTACGACTATCCGCAGCGCGTCTACCGTGCCCTCGACCGGCACTGGTTCGCGCAGTAAGCAAGAGGGCAGCCCATGGCGACCACGCTGATCGCCGGCTGCGGCGACCTGGGTACGGCCGTCGGCCTGCAGTTGGCGCGGCAAGGCCATCAAGTCTACGGCCTGCGTCGCCGCAGCGTCCCCCTGCCGCCGCCCCTGCGTGGCCTGCAGGCCGACCTGACCCGACCGGCAAGCCTGACCGGGTTGCCGCCGGCCGTCGACCTGCTCTACTACATCGCCACGCCGGACCGCTACGATGATGCGGCCTATCGCGCCGCCTACGTCGACGGCCTGCGCAACCTGCTGGCTGCGCTGCAGCGGGCGGGGCAGGCCCCGCGCCGGCTGGTCCTAGTCTCCAGCACCTCCGTCTACGGGCAAACCGGCGGCGAGTGGGTGGACGAGGACTCCCCGACCCAGCCGCGCGGCTTCTCCGGTCGTCGCCTGCTGGAAGCGGAACAGCTGGCGCGCGCCAGCGGCATTCCCGCCGTCATCGTCCGCTTCGGCGGCATCTACGGACCGGGACGCGAGCGCCTGCTGCGCAAGGTGCGCGCCGGCGCGCCGTGCATCGCCCAGCCTCCGCTCTACACCAACCGCATCCACCGTGACGACTGCGTCCGGGTGCTTTTGCACGTGGCACAGGAGCGCATCCCTCCCGGCGTCTATCTCGCCGTCGACGATGCCCCCTGCAGCCAGTGCGAGCTCATGGAATGGCTGGCGGGGCGGCTCGGGCTGCCCGCCCCAACCCGCATCCCGAGCGCCCCCAACGGTGCTAGGGCCGGCAACAAGCGCTGCCGCAACGCCAAGCTCAAGGCGACCGGATTTCGCTTCCTCTATCCCAGCTATCGCGAAGGCTATGCCGCCCTGCTGCAAAACTGAGCCACCGACGCCATGTCCATTGATCCCGGTCATGGGCTCGGGCGTCCGTTGCGGGCATAGTGCCGGCATGGAGCGACAAGGAGGGAGCGATGGCTGAGTACGCCAGGCTGATGGCGGGGCTTTATCCCGACCTGGTCAGCGCCCAACAGAGCTTGCAACGCTTTCAGGAAGCCGGCTTCCGGCCGGAGCACTTGATGCTGGAAGAGGGCCGGCACGGCCGCAGCGGCGACGACTTACTAGCCGACCCGCCGGATCCTTCGCAAGATGCGCTGCTCGGCGGCGTCATCGGCGGTGCCCTGGGCGCAGGGGCGGCCAGCGCCCTGGCCGCTCCCGTGGTGTTCGCCGCCGCACCCGTGCTCGGACCGCTGTTGGCCATCGGCTCGGGCGCCCTGCTTGGCGGCGCGGCCGGCGCTGCCGTGGCCACACGCCTCGAGGCCAGCGAATTCAGCCGGCTGCTGGACCGAGCCGTACTGTGCGGCTACTGCGCGGTGCTGGTGCGCATCAAGAACCGCCAGGAGCAGGAACTGGCCGAGCGGATCTTCCGCGCCACCACCAGCGAGCAGCCGCTGCAAGAGTGAGCGGCTGCCGCTAAACCGAACGGGCCAGCAAATCGAGCAATCCGGGCAGTTTGCCGACGTGGTCGTGCAGCCGGATCTCCAGCCCTGGATGGACGCGCTGCTGCTCCCGCACCAGCGCTGGCAGGTCGCGGCTCACATGGGAGCCGGCAGCGAGGAAGTACGGCAGCACCACCACCTCGCGGCAGCCAGCGGCAGCCGCCATGGCGAGGGCTGCCCCCAGCGAGGGCTCGGCCAGCTCGAGAAAAGCGGCCGCCCCCCAGCCGTAGCGGTCGGCGACCCGCGCCGTCAGCGCTCGGGCGATCTGGCGGATTTCATCGTTGGATGCAGCGACCCGGCTGCCGTGCGCCAGAACAATCAAGCCCTTCATGCCACCTCGCCTGCCGGCCCACGGCTCACTTGAGGCGCAGATTGTACAAATCGCCTTTCTGCTGCGAGAAGAACGCCGCCAGATCTTCCATGTCCCGCTCCGACAAAGAGGCCACGATCCCCGCCATGATGGGGTTGTTGCGCTCGCCCGTCTTGTACGCCTTCATGGCCTGCACCATGTAGTCGGCGTATTGGCCGGCGATGCGAGGAAATTCCGGGACCGGGCTGTTGCCGTCCGGGCCATGGCAGGCGACACAGGTGGCGGACAGCTCCTGCCCCCGCATCGGATCACCCTTTTTCACGGCCTGGGCCTGGGTCGCGAGCAGGCCGAGAGCCAGGACCGTCGTGACGCCGAGCATCCGTTTCATGCTGTCTCCTCCTGTCGAAGGCCTAGCGCGAGCGCGCGAAGAACGCGGCGATGTCCTGCATGTCCTGCTCGGACAGGGACTCGGCCTGGATTTGCATGGTCGCGTGCCGGCGCCCGCCCGAGGCGTAATCCTTCAGCGCCGACACGATGTACTGCGGATGCTGCCCGCCCAGCTTGGGCACGTGGTAGGACGGGTAGGCATTGCGGTAGCCCTCCACCCCGTGGCAACCCAGACAGGTTTTGGCCTTTCTCTCCCCCTCGACAGGATCGCCGGCCGTGTAGGCCGGCTGCATGGCCATGCCGATGGCCATGCCGGCAAGCACGAACACCTTTCTGATTCTCATTGGCCTTCTCTCGCTATGCGTGCCATCTATGGCACTCTGCACTCCGCTGCTGCGGTCCCTCTGCTGTCGTGCCAGTCCCGCCGGAACGGGCCTGGCACGCATGTCCCTGAGATCGGAGCGGCCCTTCCTCGATGGAGCCCCGCTGGCTCCTCCCCCGCCGGTCGCACCGCCCGTCGTCTTGCCTTCCTAAAGAATCTCGAATCCTTGGGTCGATATCTGCTCGAACACCGGCGCTTCCGTGACTGAGTCCACGCGGGCCTGCGGCGGCCCCCGGTACAGCCAGCGGGTCAACGCCAGCAACGCCTTCGGCTTGCCGGTGGCCACCACTTCCACCCGGCCGTCGGCAAGATTGCGCGCATAGCCGCGCAGGCCCAGCCGCTCGGCCTCGGCCTTGGTACTGGCACGGAAAAACACGCCTTGTACCTTGCCTTCTACCAGGAAGCGCTTGGTCAGGACTTCTTCACCCATGCCCTTCCTTCCCCCGCGACCACTGCGGCCGCGCGTCCTTGAAGAGCCGCTCAAGCGGCAGCTCCAGCCCCTGCCGGACGCCGTCCGCAGCCGCCTGCAATGCGGACTGCAACCGTTGATCCCATTCGTCCGGCGCCGTTCCTAACTGCTCCGGCCCGGGCAGCACGAAAGGGTGGCAACGGTATAGCTCCAACAAAGTATAGTCGGTTAAATCGCGCGCCAGTGCCCAGCCGCCGCCGTCGGTGCGCACCACCACCCGGCTGCGCTCCAGGGCATGCAGGCATTCGTAGATCGCCTCATCGCCCGCCTCCGGCTCGCGCTGCAGCAGTTCCTTGTGGTGCAAGGCGCGGCCCTGGCGCTGGGCATGCCAGAGATGGCCCACCAGCCGCACCGCCAGGAGCAGGCGCAGCTCGGGATCGGCGAGCCGACCGCTGCGGCCGCCGCGGAAGCTGCTCAGGGCATGGGTGAAAACCGCGCCAAACAGCACGATGCTCCAGGACACATAAAGCCAGATCAGAAACAGCGGCAGGGTCGCCAGGGCGCCGTAGATAATCTCGTAGACCGGGAAGGAGGTCACGTACCAGGCGAAAGCGCGCTTGGCCAGCTCGAACAGCACAGCGGCGAGCAGCGCGCCGCAGATGGCGTGGCGCAGCGGGACGTGTCGGTTGGGGACCGCGGAGTAGAGGAAGAAGAAGGCGAGGAACTCCGCCAGCAGCGACATGGCATTGAACAGCAGCTGGCGCGGTAGAGTCTTCTCGAAGGCGCTGAACGCCTGCAGCGACTCGACGTAGGAGGTCATCACCAGGCTAGCGCCGATCAGCAGCGGTCCGAGGGTCAGCAGGGTCCAGTAAATCATGAACCCATGCATGAGGCTGCGCCGCCGTTGCACGTGCCAGATCTCGTTCAGCGCCTGGTCGACGGCCGACATCATGAGCAGCGCCGAGGCCAGCAAGCCGACGATGCCGGCGCCGGTCAGGCCGGCCGCCTTGCTAGAGAAGCGTTCGATGTAGCTTTCCACCAGCTCGCCCGAAGCCGGCACCAGGTTGGTGAAGATCAGCAGGCGGATGCGGTCCGTGATCGGCTCGAAGACGGGAAAGGCCGCCAGTATGGCGAAAGCGACCGTCACCAGCGGCACAATAGACAGCAAGGTGGTGTAGGCCAGGGTCGCGGCATGCCGCAAGCCGTTGTCGCCAATGAAGCGCGCGCCGAGGTAACGCAGGAACTCCCCTGCCGTCTCTAGGCGCCGCCCCAGCATCCGTGGCACAGCCATGCTCCATCCCTTCCCCGCCACAGGCACGCCGTTAGCCGCACTCGCGCCACCCCGGCTTCAGTACCGTCGCCCGCCGCATGCTTGCTCGCAGCGCACCGCCAGTGTGAGAAATACGGGCAAGCTCGGTAAGATTCATGCTTTCTCTTGATTGAAGCGGCGGCATCGGCAGACCGATCCGTTTCCCTGTAGGATAGACCGAAGCTCGAGGACCGCAAGCATGGAAGTACGGATTTATCACAACCCGCGCTGCTCCAAATCCAGGCAGACATTGGAGCTGCTGCGCCAGCGCGGGATCGAACCGATCGTGATCGAATACCTCAAGACGCCGCCCAGCCCGCAGGAGCTGGAACGCATCCTCGCCCTGCTCGGCATCGGCCCGCGCGAGCTGATGCGCAGCAACGAGGCCGAGTACAAGGAGCTGGCTTTGGACCGGCCCGAGCTGAGCCGGGAGGAGCTGATCCGGGCCATGCACGAGCATCCGCGGCTCATCCAGCGTCCCATCGTGGTGACCGCGCAAGCGGCAGCGATCGGTCGGCCGCCGGAGAAGGTGCTGGAGATCCTGCCATCGTGACCGAGATCCTCATCCTCTACTACAGCCGCTTCGGCGCCACCGCCCGCATGGCCAACCTGATCGCCCGCGGCGTGGAAGAGGTGGAGGGCGCCAAGGCGCGCATCCGCACCGTGCCGGCCGTCTCCGCGGTCTCGGAGGCCATCGCCCCGCCGGTCCCGTCCAGCGGCCCGCCCTATGCCGAGCTGGAGGACCTGGAGCAGTGCGACGGCCTCATCCTGGGCAGCCCGACCCGCTTCGGCAACATGGCCGCCCCGCTGCGCTATTTCCTCGACGGCACCTCGCCGTTATGGCTGACTGGCGCCCTCAGCGGCAAGCCGGCCGCCGTGTTCACCTCCACCGGCACCATGCACGGTGGCCAGGAGTCCACCCTGCTGACCATGATGCTGCCGCTGCTTCATCACGGCATGCTACTGACCGGCATCCCCTACACCGAGCCGGCGCTGCACACCACCGCCACCGGCGGCTCGCCCTACGGCGCCACCCACGTGGCTGGCCCCAACAACGACCGCCCCATCAGCGAGGACGAGCGTACGCTGTGCCTGGCCCTGGGCCGGCGAGTCGCCCGGCTGGCCAAGCAGCTGAAGGCGGGCCGGGCATGAAGCGCTGGCGTCGCGCCCATCGGCTCGCCGTTGCCGTCTACCTGGGCCTGATCGGCCTGCTGCTGCTGTGGCTGATCTGGCTGGCGCCACCGCCGACCAGCCTGCGCTCGCCGGCGCTGCTGCTCCTGCTCGGCCCGCTGCTGCTGCCGCTGCGGGGCATCCTGCATGGCCGGCGCTACACCATGGCCTGGTCCGGCATGCTGATTCTGCTGTACTTCCTGCACGGGGTCGCGGCCGTCGCTGGCGGCGGCCGCGCCGCCTGGCTGGGCGCCGCTGAGATCGCGCTGGCCCTGGCCTACTTCGCCCTTGCCATCCACTGCGTGCGCCTGAGCAATCCGGCACAGGGCACCCGAGGCGAGTCCTAGCCACGCGGCTGGCGCGGCTTCAGCAGCGCTCGATGGGGAAGGCCATCACTTCGTCGATGTGGCTGGCGCCGACCGCCACCATCACCAGCCGGTCGAGCCCCAGGGCGACACCGGCGCAGGCCGGCAGGCCAGCGGCCAGTGCCGCCAGCAGGCGCTCGTCGACGCCGGACTCCGGCTGCCCGGCGGCCTGCCGGCGGGCACGCTCCCGTTCGAAGCGGCGGCGCTGCTCCGCGGGATCGGTGAGCTCGTGGTAACCGTTGGCGATTTCCATGCCGTCGATGAACAGCTCGAAGCGCTCAGCCACTTCCACCTCGCCGTCCATGCGCAACCGCGCCAGCGCCGCCTGCGAAGCCGGGAAGTCGCAGACGTAGCTGAACGTCCCCTGTCCCAGCCGGGGCGAAACCAGCTCGGAGAACAGCAAATCCAGCCAGCCATCGCGGTCATCGTCGGCCAGCGCCGGCAAGGGAATGCTCTGCGCCGCGGCACGGGCCTTGAGCTCCGCGGTCGCGCACTGGAATGGATCGATGGCGGCGAAGCGGCGGAACGCCTCGCGATAGCTCAGCACTTCCACCGGCCGCGGCCCGAGGATCACACTCACCAGCTCGGTGACCTCCGCCATCAGGCGATGATGGTCGTATCCCAGCCGATACCATTCGAGCATGGTGAACTCGGGGTTGTGCCGCCGACCCCGCTCGTCGGGCCGGAAGACCCGGCAGATCTGGTAGATGCAACCGCTGCCGGCGGCCAGCAGCCGCTTCATAGCGAATTCGGGCGAGGTCTGCAGCCAGAGCCGACCGGAGGCGGGCGCGCCGGGGCCGGAATAGGGAACCGAGAAGCTGGCGAGGTTAGGATCGGCGGCCGCGGAGCCGATCAGCACCGGCGTCTCCACCTCGAGCACGCCGCGCTCGGCAAAAAAGCGGCGGACGGAGGCCAGGATCTCCGCCCGCCGCCGCAGATTCTCCAGGCTGGCCGCCGGCCGCCAGAGCTGCGTCATTACTCCTTGACGCGGGAGACGTATTCGCCGGTGCGGGTGTCGACCCGGATCACCTCGCCTTCCGGCACGAACAGCGGCACCCGCACCACAGCACCGGTCTCCAGCTTGGCCGGCTTGGTGCCACCGCTGCTGGTATCGCCACGCACGCCAGGGTCAGTCTCCACGATGCGCAGGTTGACGAAGTTGGGCGGCGTGACGCTGAGCGGCTGGCCGTTGTAGAGGACCACGGTGCACATGTCCTGTTCCTTAATCCAGGGCAGCGCCTCTTCCATCGCGGTCCGATCGGCCCCGATCTGCTCATAGGTGTTGGGATCCATGAAATACCACTGACTGCCGTCGTTGTAGAGATACTGCATCTCGACTTCGACGACGTCGGCGGCTTCCACCGTATCGCCCGACTTGAAGGTGCGGTCGATGACGCGTCCCGTCTTGAGGTTGCGGACTTTCACACGGTTGAAGGCCTGCCCCTTGCCGGGCTTGACGAACTCGTTCTCCACGATGGCGTACGGTTCGCCGTCCAGCATGATCTTGAGCCCAGCCTTGAATTCGTTGGTGCTGTAGGTCGCCATAGTGTCCTCGATACCATCCGCGGTGACTGCGCGAAAGCGCGAATCGTAACGGATTCTGCTTGCAGTTAGAATACGTGGTCCGTTTTTTCAATCCTTTGGAAGCATCGTCAATGCCCGTCCAACTGCACGCCACCTCATCCGCCAGGCCCCGCTGGCAACAGGAGCTGGCTGACGCCATCCGCGACCCAGCCGAGCTGCTGAGCCTGCTGGAGCTGGACCCTGCCCTGCTGCCGGCGGCGCAGGCGGCGGCGGCGCAGTTCCCGCTGCGGGTGCCGCGCGGCTTCGTGGCCCGCATGCGGCCGGGCGACCCGCACGACCCGCTGTTGCGGCAGGTGCTGCCGCTAGCCGACGAGCTGCGGCCGGCGCAGGACTATCTCGTCGATCCGGTCGGCGACCTCGAGGCCATGCGGGCCGGAGGCGTGCTGCACAAATACCACGGCCGGGTGCTGCTGGTAATCACCGGCGCCTGCGCCATTCATTGCCGCTACTGCTTCCGCCGGCACTTTCCCTACGCCGAGGCCAACGCCGCCGCCGGCGGTTTCGCCGCCGCCCTCGACTATATCAGAGCGCGCCCGGACATCAGCGAAGTGATTCTGAGCGGGGGCGACCCGCTGGTTCTCAACGACCGCCGGCTGAGCGAGCTGGCGCGCCAGCTGGCGGCCATTCCCCACCTGCGCCGGCTGCGCATCCACAGCCGCCTGCCCATCGTGCTGCCCAGCCGCATCGACGCCGACCTGCTGGACTGGCTGACCGGGACTCGCCTGCAGCCGGTGCTGGTGGTGCATGCCAATCACCCTCGCGAGCTCAGCGACGAGGTCGCCGCGGCCGCCGCGAGATTGCGCGAACGGGGCGTCACCCTGCTCAACCAGGCCGTGCTGCTGGCCGGCGTCAACGACGACGCCGAGGTCCTGGTCGAGCTATCCGAGCGCCTCTTCGCACTCGGCATCCTGCCCTATTATCTGCACGCTCTGGACCGGGTGCAGGGCGCCAGCCACTTCAACAGCGACCAGGCTCTGCGCTCCCTGCTGCCCAAGCTCAGAGCGCGGCTGCCAGGCTACCTGGTGCCGCGCGCGGTGCGCGAGGAGCCTGGCCGGGCCAGCAAGACCCCGCTGCCGTACTAGACGTCACGCCGGGCCGCTTGCCGTCCCGGGCGGCGCGGCCGGCCGCTCAAGCGCGCCCGTCGGCGCTTGCGCCTGCTCCGTCTCATCTAGCCTCGCCTCGCACGCTGCGCTAGCCTATGGAAAATCGGGCCAGGAATACAACGGGAACTCTTCATGGACGACTCCCCGCGCCTGCAACTGGATCCACCGCCACGCCACAAACCTGATGCCGCCAGCTTCGACACCCGCCGCCGTGCCCTGCGGCGTTGGCTGGCGGAGCTTCCGGTCGCCGACCCGACCACGAGCGGCCGGCTGCTGCGCGACGCCTTGGTCGAGATCAACCGCCTGCAGCTTTCCCCGAGCCAGCGCCTGCGCACGCTGGAGACGCTGCGGGGACCGCTCGCCGGCATCGTCTCGGCCCAGGCACGCAACGTCTATGGAACGGACTTTCCGCTACCGGAGCGCAATCAGGTGCACGCCCGGCAAGTCGAGCAGCTGCTGCTCGAGCTGGCGGCCGGCTACTACAGCCTGATCGACGAGCGCTGGCGCAGCAGCCGGAAGCGCCGCGCCCTGCCGCTCCAGCGCTCCCTCCACGCCCTGAATCGCCTGCTGTTCCATTACGTCTGCCTGTACCAGCCGCCGCCACCGGGCCTGTGGGCCCATCTGCATCGCCTCTACGCCACGGCCGAGTCGCGCGGCGTCGCCGAGCTGTCACTGCCCGATCCGCTCGCCTGGCGCCGGCGCCGCAGCTGCGCCGATGTCTACAAGCACTGTCTGCTGCTGGCAGCGGCCAATCCTTCCCGCATGCGGCCGCAGGTCTTGACGCAAGCCGACGCCCTGCTCGAGCGCTGGGCTGGCCTGGCCCGACTGCAGCACGCGGAGGCAGCGTCGCACGAGGCCTTCTTCGTTGCCCCGGACCGCGACGCCCCGCCGTTGCGTCCCAGCCGCCTCGGTGTCACCGGCAGCAGCCTCTACCGACTGGATACCGCGCCCGTGGTGGAGGCGGCACGGCGCCAGCTGCAGCCGCCGCCGCGCTGGCAATTCTGGCACCGGAGCAAGCAGACGCCGGCGAGCAGACAGCTGATTGAGGACTTGCTGGAGACGCTCGATCTACCGCCACTGCGGCAGTCGGTGCGGCTGCCGGCCCAGGCCACGATGCAAGTTTACATGGGCCTCGCCCAGGTCCATCGCGGGCTGGTCCACTACCTCGGCCTAAGCGGCCTGGACCCCAATCAGCCACGCGCCCGCTTCACCAGCCGCGACGTACCTCATGAAGGGCATCAGGAGCAGCCGGACGACATCTGGGAACTGATCTATCCGACCGAGCTGCTGCACCGGCTGGCCAAAGCCGACCGACAGCCCCGCCCTGCGGCCGAACCACCACCCTTCGATACCCTGCAAAGCCAGGAGTGGAGCGTGATCAACACCAGTGCCGGCGGCTATTGCCTGCACGCCAGGGCCGCTTGCGGCTACCGGGTGCGGGTCGGCGAGCTGCTGCTGCTGCGGGAGAGAAACAAGCCGCGGACGCCCTGGCAGCTGGCTGTGGTGCGCTGGATGCAGCAGCGGCCCGACGGCCTGCAGATCGGCATTCAAAGGCTAGGAGCGATGCCGCTGCCAGCGCTGCTCAAGCTGACCCACTCCGGAGGCGAGCAGGACACCCTGCTCCGCGCCCTGCTGCTGCCGGCCGACCCGGTCAGCCGCCGCCCTAGCACGCTGCTGGTCCAGCCGCATGCGCTCAGAACCAAGCAGTGCGTCGTGCTGCGTGGCGCTACCGGCGAACGTGAGATCGTGCTTGCGGATCTGCTAGAGTCCGGCCGGGGGTTCATGTGGTTCGAATACCAGACGCTGCAATCGGCCGCCATGACTCCGACCGAGGAACGCGAACTTTCCATGATCCCCGGCGGTTAAACAGGAATGACTTGAGGTGAGGTACTGTCCATGCCGGTCCAGGACGAAGCGCTGAGGCTGTTGGTCGCCGAGCCTTCCTTGAATGATGCCGAAACCTTCATCAGCGTGCTGCGCAACGCCGGCTTCGCGGTCCGTCCGTCGCGGGTGGAAACCGAGGACGAGCTGCGGGAAGCGCTCGATCAGAAAACCTACGACCTTTTCCTCTGCGCTACCGCTCTGCCCGACTTGCCGCTGTCCCTCGCCAACCGTCTGGTTCAGCAGTCCGGCAAGGACATCCCCGTGATCGGGCTGCTGCCGAGCGAAGACCCCCAGGGCCGGCTCAACGCACTGGCCGCTGGCGCCGCCGATGCAGTCAGCCGGGACGATTTACGCCATCTGCAGCTGGTGGTGGAGCGGGAGATCCGCCATCTGCACGACCGCCGCCGGCTGCGCCGGCTGGAGGTAGCGTTGCGGGAAGTGGAGAAGCGCTGCCATGCCCTGCTCGACAACTCCCGCGATGCCATCGCCTATGTGCATGACGGCATGCACATCTACGCCAACCGGGCCTATCTGGAAAAATTCGGCTACGCCAGCATGGAAGACATGGAAGGCATGCCGCTGCTGGACATGGTGGCGCCCGCCGACCAGGCCCGCCTCAAGGAGTTCCTGCGCGCCTACCAGCGCTCGCCCGACGACGAAGCCGAGCTGGAACTCAGCATGGTCACCGAGCAGGGCGAGCCCCTACAGGTGGTGATGAGCTTCTCGCCCGCCTCCATCGACGGCGAAGCCTGCACCCAGATCCTGATCCGCGACAGGTCCGCCGCTGCCGACATTACCCTGCA
Source organism: Lysobacteraceae bacterium (assembly GCA_012523465.1). GTDB lineage: Bacteria > Pseudomonadota > Gammaproteobacteria > Nitrococcales > AK92 > JAAYIK01. The sequence goes on from JAAYIK010000014.1 coordinate 32,897, forward strand.
GTTCGACGTCCTCAGCAAGCTGGATCTGCTCACCGGGCTGTACAACCGTCAGCACTTCATGGAAGAGCTGCAGAACGCGGTCGACAAGGCGGTCGACGGCGAGGGTGGCGGCGGGCTGCTCTACATCCTGCTCGACAATGTCGACATGATCCGGAAGACGCTGGGCATCAGCGCCCTGGATGCGCTCATGGCCGACCTCGGCCAGCTCATCCAGGGCGAGGTCGGCGACGGCGGCCTGGCGGCCCGCTTCAGCGACGACACCTTCGTCATCCTACTGCCCAAGCAAAGCGTGCACGACGCCATCGCCCTGGGCGAGGCACTGCTGCGGGTGATCGAGAATCATATCTGCACCATCGACGGGCGCACCATCACCACCACCTGCAGCGTCGGCATCACGATGGTTGGCGAGAGCGTCGGCACCGCGCAGTCAGCGGTCAACGACGCCATCAAGGCGGCTGAGCAGGCCCGCGGCGAGGGCGGCAACCGGGTGCACCTGCATTCGCCGGAAGAAGGCACCGGCACAGCGAGCGCCGCCGACTGGCGTCAGCGCATCGAGCACGCCCTGGAAGAAGGCCGACTGTACCTGGTTTACCAGCCGGTGGCCAGCTTGCGCGGCGACCCCACTGAGCGCTACGAGGTCCGGCTGCGGATGATGTCGGAGGACGGCGAGACCGTCATGCCGCTGGATTTCCTCCCCCAGGCCGAGGAGCTGGGGATGATGCCGCAGATCGACCGCTGGGTCCTACGAACCGCCCTGCAGGCCCTGCACGAGCGGCGCAGCCGCGGCTTCGATACCCGCCTGTTCGTCAAGCTCGCCGGCTCCACCCTGGACGATGCCAGCTTCGCCGACTTCGTCGCCGAGCAGTTGAACGCCCTGGGCCTGGAAGGCAGTTGGCTGGGCTTCCAGATCAACGAGCCCATCGCCGTCACCCACCTCACCCAGGCCAAGCAGTTCCACCGCCGGATGCGCCAGCTGGGGGTGGCGCTCTGCCTGGATCACTTCGGCAGCGGCCTCAATCCCTTCCAGTTGGTCAAGCACCTGCCAGCCGAATTCCTCAAGATCGACCGCACCCTGAGCCAGGATCTGCTCGGCAACGAGGAAAACCGCGAGGCGGTCAAGCAAATCATCGACAACGCTCACGCCATCCAGAAGCAGGTCATCGTCGGCTACTTGGAAGATGCTTCCAGCCTGGCCGTGCTCTGGCAGCTGCAGGCCGACTTCGTCCAGGGCAATTTCCTGTCCTACCCGGAGCGGACCATGAGCTACGACTTCGCCGGCATGGCGATGTAGCGAAAGGCGCCAGCGCTCGCAATGAAAAAAGCGCTGTCCGCAATCGACGGACAGCGCTTTTTCGTACTCCAGCCTTGGCAGGCTTGCGGCCGCTCAGTAGCGACCGCCGCGCTGCAGGGCGGCGATGCGTTCTTCCAGCGGCGGATGCGACATAAACAGCCTGCTGAGGCCGCTCTTAGCAGGCGTGATGCCGAAAGCCTGCACCTGCTCCGGCAGCTGGCTTTGCCCATAGGAGAGCTGCAGCCGCTGCAGGGCAGCGATCATCTTGTCGCGGCCGGCCAGTCGTGCACCGCCGGCATCGGCGCGAAACTCGCGCTGGCGCGAGAACCACATGACGATAATGGAGGCTAGCAGGCCGAAGATGAGCTCCAGCACCATCACGGAGACGAAATAGCCGATGCTGTAGCCGGGCTCGTCATCCTCACGCCGGAACAGCACCCGGTCGACCAGCCCGCCAATCACGCGCGCCAGGAAGATCACGAAGGTGTTCAACACCCCCTGGATGAGAGCGAGCGTGACCATGTCGCCGTTGGCGATATGGCTGACCTCATGCCCCAGCACCGCTTCGGCCTCGTCTCGGGTCATGGAGTTCAGCAGGCCGGTGCTGACCGCAACCAGGGCGTTGTTCTTGCTCATGCCGGTGGCGAAAGCGTTGATCTCGGGCGAATCGTAGATCGCCACCTCCGGCATGCCGATGCCGGCCTGCCGCGCCTGCCGCCGCACGGTCTCCACCAGCCACTGCTCGGTGGCATTGCGTGGCTGGTCGATGACCTGGGCACCCGTGAAGCGCTTGGCCATCCACTTGGACATCGCCAGCGACACGAAGGCGCCGCCCATGCCGAAGACCGCCGCGAATACCAGCAGCCCACCCGTCGGCGGCAGCTGAATGCCCTGCGCGGCCAGGACGGCCCGAATGACATTCAGCACGATGCCCAGCAGCAACAGGATCGCCAGGTTGGTCGCCAGGAAGAAAAGAACACGTCTCATACTGGAACAGCTCCATTGGTATGTTGCTTCGAGCCGGAAGATTAGAACCTAGCAATTGTAGAAAAGTTCGTTGCCGGCACCAGGGCGGGGTCACCCCGGCGGCCCCGCCTCAGGCATCCAGCCAAATCGCCTCCACCCGCTGGAATCCTCGCGGCAGCAGCGTCCCCCGGCGGCCCCGCTCGCCGGCATAGGCGCCGAGGTCGCCGGACTTCAGCGTCATGGTGCGCCGGCCCGCTTGCAGCACCACGTTGCCGCCTTCCGGCAGGCACACCACGCCGACCATAGTCTCTTCGCCGCTGCGCAGCTTGTCGGCGGGGATGTGAATAATTTTATTGCCTTTGCCGCGGGCGAGCTGAGGCAGCTCGCCGATGGGGAAGACCAGCAGGCGGCCTTGACTGGTCACCGCGACCAGGCGATCGGTTTCCAGGTCGAACAGCCGCGCGGGCCGCACCAGCCGCGCGCCATCTGGAATGGTCACCACCGCCTTGCCCGAGCGGCTGCGGGCGTAGAGTTCCTCCAGTCGCACGATGAAGCCGTAGCCGGCGTCGGTCGCCAGCACGTACTGATCGGCAGGCTCGCCGATCAGTACCGCTTCGAAGGAAGCGCCTGCCGGCGGCTGCAAGCGACCAGTCAGCGGCTCGCCTTGGCCGCGGGCGGAAGGCAGACTGTGGGCCGGCAGCGAATAGCTGCGGCCAGTGGAATCGAGGAACACCGCCTGCTGATTGGAGCGGCCGGCGGCCGCCGCCAGAAAACGGTCGCCGGCGCGGTAGGACAGCCTGGTCGGGTCCACGTCGTGGCCGCGCGCCGCCCGCGCCCAGCCCTTGGCCGACAACACCACGGTCACCGGCTCGCTGGGCACCAGCTCCGATTCGCTCAGCGCCCGGGCCGCTTCGCGGGCGACGATGGGCGAGCGGCGCTCATCGCCGTGGGTCTTGGCATCTTGTTCCAGCTCCTTGCGGATCAGACGGCTGAGCTTCCTGGGATCATCCAAGGTGCTGCGCAGCTCGTCCCGCTCTCGCTCCAGCTCGCCCTGCTCGGCGCGGATCTTGATCTCCTCCAGCCGAGCCAGGTGGCGCAGCCGCAGCTCGAGGATGGCGTGGGCCTGGCTTTCGCTGAGACCGAAGCGGGCCATCAGCTCCGCCTTGGGATCGTCCGCCTCGCGAATGATGGCGATGACCTCGTCGATGTTGAGGTAGGCCACCAACAGGCCAGCCAGCACATGCAGCCGCGCCTCCACCCGCTCCAGCCGCCATTGCAGCCGGCGCCGCACCGTGTTGGTGCGGAACTCCAGCCATTCGGTGAGGATCTCGCGCAGGTTGCGCACCCGCGGTCGGCCGTCCAGGCCGATCATGTTGAGGTTGACCCGGTAGGTCTTCTCCAGATCGGTGGTGGCGAACAGATGGTTCATCAGCTCGTCGACGTCGACGCGGTTGGAGCGCGGGATGATGACCAGACGGGTGGGATTCTCGTGATCCGACTCGTCGCGCAAATCCTCCACCATGGGCAGCTTCTTCTGCTGCATCTGCGCGGCTATCTGCTCCAGCACCTTACTGCCGGAGACCTGGTGCGGCAGGGCGGTGATGACGATGTCGCCATTCTCACGCACATAGGTGGCGCGCATGCGGATGGTACCGGTGCCGGTCTCGTACAGCTTGCGGATCTCCTCCCGCGAGCTGATGATCTCAGCCTCGGTCGGGAAATCCGGCCCCTGGATGTGCTCGAGCAGCTCCGCCACCGTGGCGTTGGGGCGCTTCAGCAGCAGGATGCAGGCCGCCACCACCTCCCGCAGGTTGTGTGGCGGAATGTCGGTAGCCATGCCGACGGCAATGCCAGTGCTGCCGTTGAGCAGCACGTTGGGCAACCGCGCCGGCAGCAGCGCCGGCTCCTCCAGTGTGCCGTCGAAGTTGGGCACCCAGTCCACCGTGCCCTGCTCCAGCTCGGCCAGCAGCGTGTCGGCGTAAGGCGCCAGCCGCGCTTCGGTGTAGCGCATGGCGGCGAAGGACTTGGGATCGTCGATGGAGCCCCAGTTGCCCTGGCCGTCCACCAGCGGATAGCGGTAGCTGAACGGCTGGGCCATCAGCACCATGGCCTCGTAGCAGGCGGCATCGCCATGCGGATGGTACTTGCCCAGCACGTCGCCGACCGTGCGCGCCGACTTCTTGTACTTGGCCAAGCTGTTCAGCCCCAGCTCCGACATGGCGTACACGATGCGCCGCTGCACCGGCTTGAGGCCGTCGCCGATGTGCGGCAGGGCGCGGTCAAGGATGACGTACATGGAATAGTCCAGGTACGCCTTCTCGGTGAATTCCTTCAGCGGCCTGCGTTCGTAATTGGCCTCGATGGAGAAGGTTTCCGTCATCATTCAATCCTGGTAAGTGTCTCGGGGTAGCCGGCGCTCGGGCCGCCCGGGCGCCGGCCCTCTGTTGCGGAGCGCGCTCAGACCAGCACCTCGGCCAAGTTGCCCTTGGTCTCCAGCCAGGCCTTGCGCTGGGCCACCGCCCGGCGGCTCAGCAGCATGTCCATGATGGCGTGGGTGTCGTCGCCGTCTTCGATGGTCAGCTGGACCAGACGGCGCGTATCCGGATCCATGGTGGTCTCGCGCAGCTGCATGGGATTCATCTCGCCCAGGCCCTTGAAGCGGGTGATGCTCGGCTTGCCGCGCACGTTCTCGGCCTTGAGCCGCTCCAGGATGGCGTCGCGCTCGCGCTCGTCGAGGGCGTAATAGGTCTGCTTGCCGATGTCGATACGATAGAGCGGTGGCATGGCGACGAACACGTGTCCTGCCCGCACCAGGGCCGGAAAATGCCGCAGGAACAGGGCACACAGCAGGGTGGCGATGTGGGCGCCATCGGGGTCGGCGTCGGCCAGGATGCAGATCTTGCCATAGCGCAGCCCGGACAAATCATCGGATCCGGGCTCCATGCCGATAGCAACCGCGATATCGTGCACCTCCTGCGAAGCCAGCACCTGGTCCTGGTCAACCTCCCAGGTATTGAGGATTTTTCCGCGCAGCGGCATCACCGCCTGAAACTCCCGGTTGCGGGCCTGCTTGGCCGAGCCGCCGGCGGAGTCGCCCTCAACCAGGAACAGCTCGGTCCGGGCCGGATCCTGCAGCGTGCAATCGGCCAGCTTGCCAGGCAGCGCCGGACCGCTGGTCACCTTCTTGCGGGCCACCTTCCGCGCCGAGCGCATGCGCTTCTGCGCACTTTGGATGACCAGCTCGACGATTTGCTGGGCGGCGTCGACATGCTGGTTGAGCCACAGGCTGAAGGCATCCTTAGCCACCCCGGCGACGAAGCTGGCGCACTCGCGCGAGGACAGCCGCTCCTTGGTTTGGCCGGAGAACTGAGGGTCTTCCAGCTTGACCGACAGCACGTAGCAGATGCGCTCCCAGACGTCGTCCGGGGTGATACGCAAGCCGCGCGGCAGCAAGTTGCGGAACTCGCAGAACTCACGGATAGCCTCGGTGAGTCCGGTGCGCAGCCCGTTGACGTGGGTGCCGCCCTGGATAGTCGGAATCAGGTTGACGTAGCTCTCGGCCAGCACCTCGCCGTCCTCGACCAGCCAGGTCACCGCCCATTCCGCCGCCTCGCGCTCGGTGGCAAAACGCCCCACGAACGGCTCCTGCGGCACCGTCGGCTGCTCGGCGAGCGCGCTTTGCAGGTAGTCCTTGAGCCCGTCCTCGTAGCACCAGACGGTCTCCTCGTCAGCCGCCTCGTCGTAAAAGCGCACCCTGAACCCCGGGCAGAGCACGGCCTTGGCGCGCAACACATGCTTGAGCCGCGGCACGGAAAACCTGACCGACTCGAAGTACTGGGCGTCCGGCCAGAACCGCAGCAGGGTGCCGGTATCACGGCGGGCTACCGCGCCAACCTTCTCCAGCTCGGTCAGCTTCTCGCCGCCGGCGAAGGCCATGTGCCACTCGGCGCCGTCGCGCTTGACCGTGACCTCCAGCCGCTTGGACAGCGCGTTTACCACCGAGACGCCGACGCCGTGCAAGCCACCGGAAAAGCGATAGCTCTTGTTGGAGAACTTGCCGCCAGCGTGCAGAGTGCAAAGAATCACCTCGACCCCTGGCCGCCCTTCCTCGGGGTGGATGTCGACCGGCATGCCGCGGCCGTCATCGCTGACCGAAAGCGAGCCATCGCGGTGCAGCACCACGTCGATCCGGGTCGCGAAGCCGGCCAGCGCCTCGTCGACGCTGTTGTCGATGACCTCCTGGGCTAGGTGATTGGGGCGGGTGGTGTCGGTGTACATGCCCGGGCGCTTGCGGACTGGATCCAGCCCAGTCAGCACCTCGATAGCGGCAGCATCGTAGCGTGTATTCATCAATCCTCAGATCACTCTCAAATTCTTGCCGGGCGCAGTCCGGTGGCGGCGAGGCAGATCGGTCCGACCAGCCCTCGCCGGCCCAGCCACGCGACGGAAAACCGGCGATAGTTATAAAGGGTGTCGCGCCTCGGCGCGAGCGAAAACCGCGCCCATCATCCCCGCGGACCCCTTATAAAGCACAACGGCCGCCCCTGCCGGGTCTGCGGCACGGTTCCAGCGACGCGGCGCCCTCGGGCCTTGGCAGCGCAGCAAATTGACCCCCGCCAGACCGTGGGTTATCGTTTTCTGCCCTCCTGCCAGCTTGGGGCGAGACAATGACCGAGGAAGCCACACCGTTCGACTTCGAGCGCGCCTTGAAAGAGCTCGAAGAGCTGGTCGAGCGTATGGAGCAGGGTGAATTGTCGCTCGAAGAATCCCTCAAGACGTTCGAACGGGGCATCGAGCTGACTCGCAGCTGCCAGCAGGCGCTCAAGGAAGCCGAACAAAAAGTCGAGATCCTCATCAGCAAGGGCGATCAGGTCCGTGCCGTCCCGTTCGAAGACCCCGACAGCTAGCAGCGCCTTCGACCAGGCGCTGGAGCGCTACCGCCAGCGAGTGGAAGAGCAGCTCGACGCCTGGTTGCCGCCAGCGCACATCCATCCGGCCCGCCTGCACGAAGCCATGCGCTACTCGGTGCTGGGCGGCGGCAAGCGCATTCGCCCCATCCTGGTCTACGCTGCCGGCGAGGCCTTGGGCGTAGCGGCCGAGCACCTGGACGCGCCGGCCTGCGCAGTGGAATTGATCCACGCCTACTCGCTGGTCCACGACGACCTGCCGGCCATGGACGACGACGACCTGCGCCGCGGCAAGCCGACCTGCCACAAATACTATGACGAGGCGACGGCGATACTGGTCGGCGACGCGCTGCAGACCCTGGCCTTCCACGTGCTGGCCCACGCCCCCTGCGACGACATCGAGCCGGCCGCGCGCCTGCGCATGATTGGGACACTATCCATGGCCGCCGGTTCCCGCGGCATGGTCGGCGGCCAGGCCATCGATCTGGCCGCCACCGGCCAGCAGCTGGACATCGCCCAGCTGGAGGACATGCACATCCACAAGACCGGGGCCTTGATCCGCGCCAGCGTGCTCATGGGAGCGCTGGCAGCGCCCGAGCTCGACATGGCGCACTTCGAAGCCCTCGACCACTACGCCAAGTGCATCGGGCTAGCCTTCCAGATCCAGGACGACATCCTGGACGTGATCGGCGACAGCAACGAGACCGGCAAAACCACCGGCGCCGATGCCGAACGCAGCAAACCGACCTACCCGGCCCTGCTGGGCATGGAGCAGGCCGCTGCCCGCGCAGCCGAGCTGGTGGACGAGGCGCTGGCCAGCCTGGACGGCTTCGATCAGCGGGCCGACCTACTGCGCGACATCGCCCGCTATATCGTCAGCCGCCGCAGCTGAGTCGTTTCCTTGACACCGTCTCCGCACTGTCCATATGCTGCCCTGAAACTGGCCCGCCACGCCGACAGGGGACTGCGGGCCACCAGCCATGACCTGCGCTCATGCTTCCCATTCCTGCAGCTAACCACCGACGTTCCCGGCGAGCGACGTCACGCGCGGGCGGCCCGGCTGCAGGCACGGCCTGGCGCGCAGCGACCCGAGGCGCGTGCCAGACAAAAGGATGCGAGAACATGAATCACCCAGCCACCGGCATCGACACTCTCATCGAAGACGTGCAGTCCCGCGAGGACACGCGGCGGATCCCCATCGACAAGGTCGGCATCAAGGGCATCCGGCATCCGGTCCGGGTCAAGGACCGGACCCAGCAGGAGCAGCACACGATCGCCACCTTCAACATGTACGTCAATCTGCCGCACAACTTCAAAGGCACTCACATGTCGCGCTTCGTGGAAATCCTAGAGTCCCACGAGCGCGAGATCACCACGGAGTCCTTCAAGGACATCCTCATCGAGACGGCCAGCCGACTTGAGGCGGAAAGCAGCCACATCGAGATGAGCTTTCCCTACTTCGTCCACAAGCGAGCACCGGTCTCCGGGGTGACCAGCCTAATGGACTACGAGGTGACCTTGATCGGCGAATTCCGTGACGGCGGGCCGCCCGAGATCACCCTCAAGGTCATGGTGCCAGTCACCAGTCTGTGCCCTTGCTCCAAGCAGATCAGCGACTACGGCGCGCACAACCAGCGCAGCCATGTCACGGTGACGGCCAAGCTCAAGGGCTTCGTCTGGATCGAGGAGATCATCGACCTGGTCGAGGAAGAGGCATCCTGCGAGCTCTACGGCCTGCTCAAGCGACCGGACGAGAAGTACGTCACCGAGCGCGCCTACGACAACCCCAAGTTCGTTGAGGACATGGTCCGCGACGTCGCGGTGCGGCTGAAGCAAAACCCCAACATCGCTTCCTACACGGTGGAGTCGGAAAACTTCGAGTCCATCCACAACCACTCCGCCTACGCCATGGTGACCTATCCGCACACCACCTGAGCACGTCCGCCCGGGCCGGCCGCGGCCTGGGCGGTTTCCGCAGCCGGCTTGGGGCTCCACCTAGCTGCTCCGCATTGCCATTTCTCCAACCGGAGGTTAAAACCGACTGGGACCAGCAGCCCAGGACGCGGCGTGGTTCTCCTTCTCACTTCCAGCGGCGTTTCCCCGGGGTCCGCAGTAACCGCCCCAGGGCTCGGCTGCCCGGTTGCCGCAAACCCTGGACTCGATTGCCGATATGACGACGAAGACGGAACCACGCATCTGGGTTGGCTGGCGGGAATGGGTCGCGCTGCCGGAGCTCGGCATCGACCGCATCAAAGCCAAAATCGACACCGGCGCCCATACTTCTTCCATCCACGCCATTCACATCCGCCGCTTTCGTGAAGCCGGCCGCGAGCGCGTCGCCTTCGCAGTCCATCCGCTGCAGCGGCGCACCGATCTCACGGTCGCCTGCGTAGCCGATGTCCTCGACGAGCGCTACGTGACCAGCTCCAGCGGTCACCGCAGCAAGCGCCTGGTGGTGCGCACCCTGCTGCAGATCGGCGACCAGCGCTGGCCCATCGAGCTGACGCTGGCCAACCGCGACGCCATGGGCTTTCGCATGCTGCTGGGGCGGACGGCGATGAAGGGCCGGCTGCTGGTCGATCCCAGCGCCTCGTTTCTTGTCGCCACAGGCGCAACCGCCGCCCCGCGGCCGACTTTTTGCGCGCCCTGACGGCAGCGGAGCCCGCAATGACCAAGTCGCTGAACATTCTGGTACTGTCCCGCAGCCCCGAGTTGTACTCGACCCGCCGCCTGGTGGAGGCCGGCAGCGAGCGCGGCCATCGGGTGCGGGTGGTCGATCCGCTGCGCTGCTACATGAACATCAGCTCGCGACCGACGGTGCATTACATGGGCGAGGAGCTGAGCGGCTTCGACGCCGTCATCCCCCGCATCGGCGCCTCCATCACCTTTTACGGCACCGCCGTCGTCCGCCAGTTCGAGATGATGGGCGTATTCACCCTGAACGAGTCGGTGGCCATCAGCCGCTCCCGCGACAAGCTGCGCTCCCTGCAGCTGCTATCGCGCAAGGGCATCGGCCTGCCGGTGACCGCCTTCGGCTACTCGCCCGACGACACCCGCGACCTGATCCAGCTAGTCGGCGGCGCCCCGCTGGTCATCAAGCTGCTCGAAGGCACCCAGGGCAAGGGGGTGGTGCTGGCCGAAACCGACCAGGCGGCGGAGAGCGTGATCGACGCCTTTCGCGGCCTCAAGGCCTACTTCCTGACCCAAGAGTTCATCGCCGAGGCCAAGGGAGCCGACATCCGCTGCTTCGTCATCGGCGATCGGGTAGTGGCGGCCATGAAGCGTCAGGCCAAAGACGGCGAGTTCCGCTCCAACCTGCACCGCGGCGGCACCGCCATGGCGGTCAAGATCACCCCGCAAGAGCGGGCCACTGCCGTGCGCGCGGCCCGTACCATGGGCCTCAACGTGGCTGGCGTCGATCTGATGCGCTCTCACCACGGCCCGGTGGTGCTGGAGGTCAACTCCTCTCCCGGCCTAGAGGGCATCGAGTCCGCTACCGGCAAGAACATTGCCGGCCTGATCATCGAGTTCATCGAGAAAAACGCCCGCCCCGGCCGCACCAAGACCCGCGGCCGGGGCTGAGCACGCGGCCGGGCATGGTTGGGAAACCGCAGCCGCTTGATCGTCGCGACGCCGACACTACCTGCCAACGAGGGATGCGCGGCGCCTGGCTGGCACGCCGCGGCCGACGCCCTGCAGGCCGGGCCGGCGCGGGTGGCGCTGGCTGCTCATCCGGCCGGGCGTCACCGCGCCCAGCGCCAGCGCCCGAAGCCTGCCGGCGGGCGCCTTTCAACCTGTCAGCCGTTTGGACATAATCCCCGCTCAAACAAAGCTTTTCGAGGTACGCACCCAAACATGGCCCAATACATCTTCACCATGCATCGCGTCAGCAAGGTCGTCCCGCCGAAACGGGAGATCCTGCGCGACATTTCCCTGTCCTTCTTCCCTGGCGCTAAGATCGGCGTGCTCGGCCTCAACGGCGCGGGCAAATCCACCCTGCTGCGCATCATGGCCGGCGCCGACAAGGAATACGATGGCGAGGCGCGGCCGCAGCCGGGCATCAAGATCGGCTATCTGCCGCAAGAGCCGCAGCTGGACGAAAGCAAGGACGTGCGCGGCAACGTGGAAGAAGGCGTGGCCGAAATCAGGGCGTTGCTGGATCGCTTCAACGAGATCTCGGCCAAGTTCGCCGAGCCGGACGCCGACTTCGACGCCCTGCTGGCCGAGCAGGCCAAGCTGCAGGACCAGATCGACGCCGTCGGCGCCTGGGACCTGGAGCGCAAGCTGGAAGTGGCCGCCGAGGCGCTGCGGTTGCCGCCGTGGGATGCCGACGTCAGCAAGCTGTCGGGCGGCGAGAAGCGCCGCGTGGCGCTGTGCAAGCTGCTGCTGTCGAATCCGGACATGCTGCTCCTCGACGAACCCACCAACCACCTGGACGCCGAGTCGGTGGCCTGGCTGGAGCGCTATCTCAAGGAATTCCCCGGCACCGTGGTGGCCGTAACCCACGACCGCTATTTCCTCGACAACGTCGCCGGCTGGATCCTGGAGCTGGACCGCGGCCACGGCATTCCCTGGGAGGGCAACTATTCGTCCTGGCTGGAGCAGAAGGAAAAGCGCCTGGAGCAGGAGCAGAAGCGGGAAGACGCCCATCGCAAGGCGCTGCAGGCCGAGCTCGAATGGGTGCGGCAGAATCCCAAGGGCCGGCAGGCCAAGAGCAAGGCCCGCCTGCAGCGCTTCGAAGAGCTCGCCAGCGTCGAGTTCCAGAAGCGCAACGAGACCAAGGAGCTGTACATCCCGCCCGGTCCGCGGCTCGGCAACGTGGTGATCGAGTTCAAGGGCGTGCGCAAGGCCTACGGCGACCGGCTGCTGTACGACGATCTCTCCTTCAACGTGCCGCCGGGCGCCATCGTCGGCATCATCGGTCCCAACGGCGCCGGCAAGACCACGCTGTTCCGCATGATCGTCGGCCAAGAGCAGCCGGACGCCGGCGATATCCGCATCGGCGAAACGGTCCAGCTGGCCTACGTGGACCAGACCCGCGATTCGCTGAATCCGGATAAGACAGTGTTCGAGGAAATCACCGGCGGGCTGGACGTGGTCACCGTCGGCAAGTGGGAGATGCCGTCGCGCGCCTACGTGGGCCGCTTCAACTTCCGCGGCCCGGACCAACAGAAGCGGATCGGCGATCTCTCCGGCGGCGAGCGCAACCGCGTGCATCTGGCCAAGCTGCTCAAGAGCGGCGGCAACGTGTTGCTGCTGGACGAGCCGACCAACGACCTCGACGTCGAGACCCTGCGGGCGCTGGAGGAGGCGCTGCTGGCCTTCCCCGGCTGCGCTATGGTGATCTCCCACGACCGCTGGTTCCTCGACCGCATCGCCACCCACATCCTCGCCTTCGAGGGCGACTCCCAGGTGGTCTGGTTCGAGGGCAACTATCAGGAATACGAGGCCGACCGCAAGCGGCGCCTGGGCGAAGACGCCGACACCCCACGTCGGATCAAGTATCGGCGGCTGGCCAGCTGAGGCCGCCCGCGATCGGACTCGCGCCACCGGTCGTGCGCGAGCCTGGCGCTGGCCCGAGCCTGCCGCCCCGGTGGAAGGCTCGGGTCGCGTGCCTGGACGGCGGCCCTTCCGAGGCGAGCTCGAGCTTGCTATGGTTTCCGGCCTGCGCTTTCGCTACTTGAATTTCACTTCAGACACGGTCGTACCATGCCAACACAACGCGACAACCAGTCCGGCCGCACCGCGATTCTGCTCATCCACTGCCCCGACCGTCGCGGCCTGGTCTCGGCGATCACCAACTTCATCTCCCGCAACGACGGCAATATCGTCTATCTGGACCAGCACGTGGACGCGCAGAAGAAGGTCTTCTTCATGCGCATCGAGTGGGAGCTGGAGGGCTTTGCCATCGCCCCGGAGCGGATTGCCGACGAGCTCAAGCGCGAAGTCGCCGATCCCTTCCAGATGAACTGGGCGTTGCATTTCTCCGACGAGGTGCAGCGGATGGCGCTGTTCGTCTCCCGCCTGCCGCACTGCCTGTACGACATCCTGGCCCGCTGGCAGTCGGGCGAGTGGCGAGTGGAGGTGCCGCTCATCATTAGCAACCACGAGGACCTGCGCCCGGTGGCCGAACGCTTCGGCATCCCCTACTACTGCCTGCCCATCACCCCGGACAACAAGCCGGAGCAGGAAGCCAGGCAGCTTGAGCTGCTGCGCGAGCACGACATCGACTTCGTCGTCCTGGCGCGCTACATGCAGATTCTCTCGCCCAGCTTCGTCGAGCAGTACCCGGAGCGGATCATCAACATCCACCACTCCTTCCTGCCCGCCTTCGCCGGCGCCAAGCCCTACCATGCGGCGCATGCGCGCGGGGTGAAGATCATCGGCGCCACCAGCCACTACGTCACCGCCGAGCTGGATGCCGGCCCCATCATCGCCCAGGACGTCACCGCCGTCACTCACCGCGACTCGGTGGAAGACCTGGTGCGCAAGGGGCGCGACCTGGAGAAGCTGGTGCTGGCGCGGGCCATCTGGACCCACTTGCAGCGCAAGGTGCTCTGCTACGACAACCGCACCGTGATCTTCGACTGAGCCGCCGGCGCTTGAGAAGCGGCGTGCGGGGCATTACTTCGCTGGCATGGACGTCATCCGCATCCTCTGTGCCATCCTACTGCCGCCGCTCGGCGTCTTCCTGCAGGTCGGCATCGGCCTGCACTTCTGGCTCAACATTCTGCTGACCCTGCTCGGGTACATCCCGGGCATCATCCACGCCGTCTGGGTCATCGTGAAGAAATAGCGGGGCGCCCGCCCCGCCCGCTTCCCCCGGCCGGCGCGCGATCTGGCATAATGGCTTGCTTTCCACCGCAACCCGACGTAGTACTGATGACGCGCACCATTCTCGTTACCAACGCCCTGCCCTATGCCAATGGCCCCATCCACCTGGGGCATCTGCTCGGTTACATCCAAGCCGATATTTGGGTGCGGTTTCAGCGCATGCGCGGTCACGTCTGCCACTATGTCTGTGCCGACGATGCGCACGGCACCCCCATCATGCTCAAGGCCCAGGCCGAGGGCATCAGCCCGGAGGAGCTGATCCAGCGAATCTGGGAAGAGCACAAGGCCGACTTCGCCGACTTCTTGATCGAGTTCGACAACTACCACACCACGCACTCGCCTGAGAACCGGGAGCTGTCGGAACTGATCTACACCCGGCTGCGCGACAACGGGCACATCGTCTCTCGGCCGGTCATGCAGATGTATGACCCCGAGGCTAAGATGTTCCTGCCGGACCGCTACATCAAGGGCACCTGCCCGCAGTGCAAGACCCCCGATCAGTACGGCGACAACTGCGAGGCCTGCGGCATGACCTACTCGCCGGCCGAGCTGATCGACCCGGTGTCGGTGGTGACCGGCGCCACCCCGGTGGAAAAAGAGTCGCTGCAGTATTTCTTCAAGCTGTCCGATTTCGAGGACTGGCTGAGACAGTGGGTCAGCCCCGAGCACATGGAGGCCGAGGTCGCCAACAAGGTGCAGGAGTGGTTCGAAGACGGCCTGCGCGACTGGGACATCTCCCGCGACGCCCCCTACTTTGGCTTCGAGATCCCCGACGTGCCGGGCAAGTACTTCTACGTCTGGCTGGATGCGCCCATCGGCTACATGGCGTCGTTCAAGAACTACTGCGAGCGGGCTGGCATCGACTTCGATGGCTTCTGGCAACCCGACTCTCAGGCCGAGCTGGTGCACTTCATCGGCAAGGACATCATACGCTTCCACTGCCTGTTCTGGCCGGCCATCCTGCGCGGGTCCGGCTTTCGGGTGCCATCCTGGATCAGCGTCAACGGTTTCCTGACCGTCAACGGCCAGAAGATGTCGAAGTCGCGCGGCACCTTCATCATGGCGCGCACCTATCTGCAGCACCTCAATCCGGAGTACCTGCGCTACTACTTCGCCGCCAAGCTGAGCTCCGGCGTGGACGACCTGGACCTCAACCTGACCGATTTCGTCCAGCGGGTGAACGCCGACCTGGTCGGCAAGCTGGTCAACATCGCCAGCCGTTGCGCCGGCTTTATCAACAAGCGTTTCGACGGCCGCCTCAGTACTAGCCTGGCCGCGCCCGCGCTGTTCCAGGAGTTCGCCACCGCCGCCGAGCCCATCGCCGAGCTGTACGAACGCCGCGAGTACGCCCGTGCCATGCGTCGCATCATGGAACTGGCCGACAGGGCCAACCAGTACATCGACGAGGTCAAGCCCTGGGTGGTGGCCAAGCAGGCTGGCCAGGAGCAGCAGCTGCAGGAAATCTGCACCATGGGGCTGCACCTGTTCCGGCAGCTGCTGGTCTACATCAAGCCGGTGGTGCCAAGGCTGGCGCGGCAAGCCGAGGAGTTCCTGGGCGTCGCCCCGCTGAGCTGGAAAGACGCCGCCCAGCCCTTGCTGGACCATGTCATCAATCCTTACCAGCCGCTGCTGACGCGGGTCGACCCCAAGGCCGTCGAGGCCATGGTCGAGGCATCCAAGGAGACCATCGGCGACCAGGCCGCCGACAACACGAAAGCGAGCGACATGGAACCCATCGCCCCCGAAATCGAATACGACGATTTTGCCAAGATCGATCTGCGCATCGCCCGAATCGTCAAGGCCGAGCACGTGGAAGACGCCGACAAGCTGCTCAAGCTCACGCTCGACCTGGGCGGCGCGCAACGCCAGGTTTTCGCCGGCATCAAATCCGCCTATCAGCCGGAGCAGCTGGAAGGCAAGCTCACCGTGATGGTGGCCAATCTCAAACCGCGCAAGATGCGCTTCGGCGTCTCGGAGGGCATGGTGCTGGCCGCCGGCCCCGGCGGCAAGGACATCTGGCTGCTGGAGCCGCACCCGGGCGCGCAGCCGGGAATGCGGGTCACCTGAACCACCCGGGCACCGCTGCCCGGCAGCGAACACTCCATGTCCACGCCCCTTGCCGACGCCATCGACGCCCTGCTGCCGCAGACTCAATGCACCAAGTGCGGCTACGCTGGCTGTCGTCCCTATGCCGCGGCCATCGCCAACGGCGAGGCCGACATCAACCAGTGCCCGCCGGGTGGCGAGGCCGGGATCCGGGCACTGGCGCGGCTGCTGGGTCGCGAGTTCAAACCCCTCGACCCGCAGCACGGCACGGAGCCGGCAGCCCCGCTGGTGGCATGGATCGACGAGGCGACCTGCATCGGCTGCATGCTCTGCATCAAGGCCTGTCCGGTCGACGCCATCGTCGGCACCCGCAAGCGCATGCACACCGTCATCGCCGCCGAGTGCACCGGCTGCGAGCTGTGCATCCCAGTCTGCCCGGTGGACTGCATCCACCTGCGCCAAGAGCCGCCCAGCCAAGCCGGCGCCGACCCAAGAGTGCGGCAGCACCGGCGGCTGCGCTACCGGAGACGGCAGGAACGGCTGGCGCGGGAGGCGGCCGAGCTGGCCGAGCGCCGCCGCCGCAAGCGGGAAGCGCTGAAAGCCGCGCAGGCTGCGGAAGACCCGCGCAAGGCGGTCATCGCCGCGGCCCTGGAGCGGGTGCGGCAGAAGCGCGCCCGCCAGACCCAGCGGCCCGAACCCTGATCCGCGTCTTCACGGCACAGATAAGCAAGACAATCGACCAATGAACAAGGAGAAACGGCGGGCGATCTTCGAGCGCCTGCGCGAAGCCAATCCCAACCCCACCACCGAGCTGGAATACGCGACACCGTTCCAACTGCTGGTGGCCGTGATTCTCTCGGCACAGATGACCGACCGTGGCGTCAACAAGGTCACGCGGCCCCTGTTCCAGGAAGCCGGCACGCCCGCAGCCATGCTGGCGCTGGGCGAGGAAGGGCTGCGCGAGCGCATTCGCAGCATCAACTACTGCAACACCAAGGCCGCCAATATCATCAAAACCTGCCGCATCCTGCTGGAGCGGCACGGCGGCGAAGTCCCCAACGACCGGGCGGCCTTGGAAGCCCTGCCCGGGGTCGGCCGCAAGACCGCTAACGTCATCCTCAACACCATCTTCGGTGAACCGGTGATGGCGGTGGACACCCACATCTTTCGCGTCGCCAACCGCACCGGCCTGGCCCCCGGCAAGACCGTGCGCGAAGTCGAGGACAAGCTGACCCGGCTCGTGCCCAAGGAATTTTTGCGCAACGCCCACCACTGGCTGATTCTGCACGGCCGCTACATCTGTGTGGCCCGCAAACCGCGCTGCGGCGCCTGCATCATTTACGACCTGTGCGAGTACAAGGAGAAAACCGCCTAGCCGTGCCCGGCGCGGTTTGAAACCGCCAGCGATTCCGTTTAACTTGCAGACCCCGGAATCTCGCAGGTGCCGCCATGCTGTTCTCCCACGACCGCAATCAGCTTCGCCGCTTCTACGTCGAATCCTGGCGCAAGGCCAGGCAGGGCCTGCCGCTGGAACCGCTAGAGCGCCTCGTTGCCGAAGTCGTCGCCGAGCATCCGGAATACCATGCGCTGCTGGAAAGCGAGGAGCGGGCCCTGGGGCGCGAGTTCCTGCCCGAGCACGGCGAGACCAATCCGTTCATGCACATGGGACTGCACATCGCCATCCGCGAGCAGGTCGCCAGCAACCGCCCGCAAGGCATCGCCGCCCTGTACCGACGCTTCTGCAAGGCATTGGGCAGCAAGATGGACGCCGAACATCTGATGATGGACGCGCTGGCCGAGAGCCTGTGGCTGGCGCAGCGGCAGGGCACCCCGCCCGACGAAGCGGCCTACCTGGCCCAGCTCAAGCAAATGCTGCAGCGGCTGGGTCGATAAGGCACCGCTGCCTGCCTCGTCACGGCAGCCATTCCGGCCGATGCAGGGCGTGCCCCTGCGCGTAATCCACCCCCAGCCGGCGCAGGGCGACCAGGGTGGCCTCGTCCTCGACGAACTCGGCGATGGTGCGTATCCCCATGATGTGCCCCACCTGGTTGATGGCCTCGACCATGGAATGGTCGATGGGATCGCTGCTCATGTGCTTGACGAACAGGCCGTCGATCTTGAGGTAGTCCACCGGCAGGGTGCGCAGATAGGCGAACGAGGACAGCCCGGAGCCGAAATCGTCGAGCGCGAAGGCGCAACCGGCCTCATGGAGGGCATCGATGAAGCGCCGGGCCCGCTCCAGGTTGGCGATAACAGCAGTTTCGGTGATCTCGAAGCAAATGCGGCGGGGATCGATGGCAGCCACGGCCAGCTGCTGTTGCACGTAATCGAGGAAGTGTTCGTCGTTGAGCGACTGCCCCGAGAGGTTGATGTTGAAGCGGCGGATGGCCTCCAGCGCCGGCATGCCGGCCCGGATGCGCTCGAAGACCGTGTGCACCACCCAGCGGTCGATGTGCGGCATCATGTTGAAGCGCTCTGCCGCCGGCAGAAAGCGCCCCGGCAAGACCAGCGTCCCATCCGGCTCCTCTAGCCCCAGCAGCACCTCCGCCATCTCCTCTCCCGCCTCGTGCAGCGGGACGATGCGCTGGTAGCGGAGCCGGAACGCATCCTGGTCCAGCGCGCGCTGGATGCGCTGGGTCCAGCGTGCTTCGCCGTGGCGGACAGCCAGTCTCTCGTCCCGCGGCGAGGCGACGTGCACTCGTCCGCGTCCCTGCTCCTTGGCGATGAGGCAGCTGCTCTCGGCGGCCGCCAGCGCCGCCGGGGTGCTGTCAGCGTCCAGCGGCACCAGCCCGATGGAGGCCGATACCTTGAAGGTGTGGCTTTCCCAATGGAAGCGGAAATCGCCGAAGGCGCCGCAAATGTCCTCCGCCAACCGTTGCGCGCTCGCCAGGTCGCAGTCCATTAAGAGGATGCCGAACTCGTCGGCCCCCAGCCTGGCGGCGCAGTCGGTCTCGCGCACATGGCGCTGCAGCAGCCGGGCAACCTGCTGCAGCAGGGCATCACCGGCCTGGTGCCCGCAAGCCGCGTTCACCAGCTTGAACTGGTCCAGATCGAGAAAGCACAGCGCATGCTGGCGCGGTGACTCGCGCAGCTCTTCCAGCAGCTGCTGCAACCTGCCTTCGAAGGCTGCGCGGTTGCTCAGGCCGGTCAGCGCATCGTGGCTGGCCTGATAGGAGACCGCCCGAGCCATGCCGCGCAGCTCGGTGACGTCGCGCAACACCACCACGACCCCACGCTCGCTGCGGCCGGCGCCGACGATGGGTGCCACCGAGACTTCCGCCGCCGCCTCCTGCTTGCCGCCGCCCTCACTGTGCAAGGCCAGCTGCCCCAGCACCACCGGCCCGCCCCGGCTGCGGCTCAACCGCACCAGATCCGGGGGCACCGCATCCGTACTCTCATCCCGCAGCTGCAGCACCTGCTGCAGCGGCCGGCCGCGCGCCTCCTGCCGGCTCCAGCCGGTCAGCCGCTCGGCGGCCGGGTTGAGCGAGATGACGCGGCCGCCGGCATCAGCCACAATCACGCCGTCACCGATGGAACGCAACGTCACCTCGGCCAGTTCCTGCTCCTCGTTCAGCCGGTGCGCCAGCTCCTCGCGCTCGAAGCTCAACACCAGGGCGCGGCGAATCAGCTGCACGGCGTTGCGGGAGGAGTCGAGTATGACTAGGAAGCCGAACAGCGGGAGACTGCCGAAGCCCAGGGCGCAGACCAGGAAGACCGCGAAGGCCAGATCCAGGGGATGGCCGGTGTAGCCGGCCATGCCGAGCACGGCAGCCCAGCTGATCGCCTGCAGCGCGACCAGGCCGCTGCCGAGCGCAGCCCAGCGGCGATACTGCCGCTCCGTCGGCTGTGCCCGCTCGAACCAGCGCGCCGCCAAATGACGGGCGACGGCGATACCGCTGGAGAGGAAGAACCAGGCCAGTAGCCAGTCGGCCGGCAGCCGGGCATAGAAATTCAGGAACACCAGCACCGCATAGATGATGCTGGTGCGGTAGGCGTACTTGGTGACCGCGTAAAGGTTGCGGAGCTGCTCGAACCGCAGCCGGAATCTTTGTCTTCTGCCGCTGCCGGTCGTCCCCTGCCAGGCAGGCGCGACGCTGCGCTTCGTCATGATTCTTGCCTAGAGCACGCCCTATCCATGGGTATGACCGCATCGTGCGGCAGAGCGCATCGGTTACATGCCGCGGGCGGACAGCCAGCCGCCCGCGACGCAGGGGCTCAGCGGCGCCCCAGCTTGGCCGCGATACGCAGCCGCAACGCGTTCAGTCGGATGAAGCCGTGGGCATCGCGCTGGTCGTAGGCACCAGCATCGTCCTCGAAGGTGGCCATGCGCTCGTCGAACAGCGAATCCTGCTCGGACTTGCGGCCCACCACCATGACGTTGCCCTTGTAGAGCTTGAGCCGCACCACGCCGTTGACGACCTGCTGGGTGTGGTCGATCAGCGCCTGCAGCGCCTTGCGCTCCGGACTCCACCAGTAACCATTGTAGATGAGGCTGGCGTAGCGTGGCATGAGCTCGTCCTTGAGGTGTGCCACCTCGCGGTCCAGGGTGATGGACTCGATGGCCCGGTGCGCCTTCAGCAGAATGGTGCCGCCCGGCGTCTCGTAGCAGCCGCGCGACTTCATGCCGACATAGCGGTTCTCCACCAGGTCCAGCCGGCCGATGCCGTTCTCGCCGCCCAGCCGGTTGAGCCTGGCGAGCAGGCTGGCGGGGCTGAACCGCTCGCCGTCGATGGCGACCGCATCGCCACGCTCGAAGGCGATCTCAATGTAGGTGGGCTTGTCGGGCGCTTTCTCGGGCGACACCGTCCAGCGCCACATGTCCTCTTCGGGCTCGGCCCACGGATCCTCCAGGTGACGCCCTTCATAGGAGATGTGCAACAGATTGGCGTCCATGGAGTACGGCGCGCCTTGCCGCTTGCGGGCATCGACGGGGATGCCATGCCTGTCGGCGTAGGCTAGCAGCTTCTCGCGCGAGTTAAGGTCCCACTCGCGCCAGGGCGCGATCACCTTAATGGCCGGGTCGAAGGCATAGTAGCCGAGCTCGAAGCGGACCTGATCGTTGCCCTTACCGGTGGCGCCGTGGGCGACCGCGTCGGCCCCGACCTGGGCGGCGATCTCCATCTGCCGCTTGGCGATCAGCGGCCGGGCGATGGAGGTGCCGAGCAGGTATTCGCCCTCGTAGACGGCGTTGGCACGAAACATGGGAAAGACGAAATCGCGGACGAACTCTTCCCGCAGATCTTCGATGAAGATTTCCTTCACGCCCAGCTGCTGCGCCTTCTGCCGCGCCGGTTCGAGCTCCTCGCCCTGCCCCAGGTCGGCGGTGAAGGTCACCACCTCGCATTGGTAGGTTTCCTGCAGCCACTTAAGAATGACGGAGGTATCGAGGCCTCCGGAGTACGCGAGTACGACCTTCTTGACTTCGCTCATATGCCTTGCCCGAGATGAGTAGACTGGCCCGGCCGGATAGCCCGAGCGGGCGCCCATGATCCTCGCTCACCCTTGATAAATCAAGAGACAAGCGCCCTGCAGCCGCCCGGCCGAGAGGCTATAATGGCCGCCCCTGCGACGAGCGAGCGAGCAACGTGAACAGCATCACCATCACCCGGCCCGACGACTGGCACCTGCACCTGCGCGACGGTCCGCAGCTTGCGGCCGTGCTGCCCTACAGCGCGCGCCAGTTCGCCCGCGCCATCATCATGCCGAATCTGGTGCCGCCGGTCACCACCACCACGCAGGCGCTGGCCTACCGACAGCGCATTCTGGACGCCCTGCCGCCCGGCAGCGACTTCCAGCCGCTGATGACACTTTATCTCACCGACCAGACGCCGCCGGCGGAGATCGAGCGCGCCAAAGCCTCGGGCCAGGTCCATGCAGTCAAGCTCTACCCAGCCGGCGCCACCACCAACTCGGCCTCCGGCGTCACCGACCTGCGCCGTTGCGATGAGACCCTGGCAGCCATGGCCGAACTCGGCCTGCCGCTGCTGGTGCACGGCGAGGTGACCGACGCGTCGGTCGACATCTTCGATCGCGAGGCGGTCTTCCTCGACACCGTGCTGGCTCCCCTGTTGGCCCGCTTCCCCAGGCTCAAGGTCGTGCTTGAGCACATCACCACCCAGCAGGCGGTCGAATTCGTGCAGCAGGGGCCGGAGAACCTGGCGGCCACCATCACCGCGCACCACCTCTTGTTCAACCGCAACCACATGCTGGTGGGCGGCATCCGGCCGCACTACTACTGCCTGCCGGTCCTCAAGAGGGAAGAGCACCGCCAGGCCCTGCTGGCCGCGGCCACCTCCGGCAACCCCAAATTCTTCCTCGGCACCGACAGCGCGCCGCATGCCCGCAGCGCCAAGGAAGCCGCCTGCGGCTGCGCCGGCGCCTTCACCGCGCCGGCCGCGCTGGAGCTTTACGCCACCGCCTTCGAGGAAGCCGGCGCCCTGGAGCGGCTGGAAGGCTTTGCCAGCCACTTCGGCGCCGACTTCTACGGGCTGCCCCGCAACGCCGGCACCGTCACCCTGGTGCGCACCGAGCATGAGCTGCCAGCGCAGCTCCCCTACGGCGCCAGCGCCATCGTGCCACTCAAGGGAGGCGAGCGGCTCGCCTGGCGCCTGCAGCGATGAGGCTCAACTTGCAGCCCATGCCAGCGCTTTCTACCATGTCCGTTTGCCCGCTAGACGGACCGACCCGCCTTACCTGACCGGAGCTTCCGATGATCTCGCGCCGTTTTCGGACCTATTTGCCTGTTGTCGTCGATGTCGAGACCGGCGGCCTCAATCCCCAGACCGATGCGTTGCTGCAGATTGCCGCCGTCATTTTGCGCATGGACGAAAACGGCCGTCTTTATCCAGCGGCTACCTACTCCTGCCATGTCGAGCCTTTCGAAGGCGCCAACATCGACCCCAAGTCGCTCGAGTTCAATGGCATCAAGGTCGACCATCCGTTGCGCATGGCGCTGCCGGAGCGCGAGGCGCTGACGCGCATCTTCAAGCCCATCCGGGAAGAAATCTCGGCCACCGGCTGCACCCGCGCCATCCTGGTCGGGCACAACGCCTTCTTCGACCTCGGCTTCATCAATGCGGCAGTCGAGCGCACAGGCATCAAGCGCAATCCCTTCCATCCCTTCTCCAGCTTCGACACCGCCACCCTGGGCGGACTGGCTTTCGGCCAGACCGTGCTCGCCAAGGCCCTGGAGGCGGCCGGCATCAGCTGGGACAGCCGCGAAGCCCACTCGGCGATCTACGATGCCGAGAAAACCGCTGAGCTGTTCTGCACCATCGTCAATCTGTGGGATCAGAAGATCGGAGTGCCGATGCCGGAGCAGGGCTGACCCCCTCCTCGACCTCCGGCCCCGGCCGCTGCGGCAAGGGAATGGGCTCTCCTGCCGCCGCCTTCTCCTGCGCGATGCTGTGCACCCATTCGCTCCAGATCGCCACCAACAGCGCCATCAGCACCGGACCGACGAACAGGCCGACGAAGCCCATGGTCGCCACGCCGCCGACCAAGCCGAAGAAAGTGGGCAGGAACGGCAGCTTGATCGGCCCGCCGACCAGCTTGGGCCGCAGCGTCTTGTCGACGATGAACAGCTCGGTCGTGCCCCACATCATGAGGCCAAGCGCGGCCACGTACTTGCCCGTCACCGCCAGGTAAATGGACACCGACGTGAAGGCCAATGGGGCACCGCCGGGGATGAGTGCCATGAAGCCAGTCACCACGCCCAGCGCCGCCGGCGACGGCACGCCGGCGATGGCATAGGAGATCCCCAGCACCACGCCTTCGCCGACCGCGATGATGCCCATGCCGAAGACGGTGGAGCTGACCGTGGCCGGCACGACCCTGGAGAAACGCTTCCAGTGATGCGGCAGCACCCGCTCCCCCACCAGATCGATCTGCGCCACCAGCTTCTCGCCGTCCTTGAAGATGAAGAACAGCGTGATCAGCATGAACACGATGGTCAGGACGAGACTGAACGCGGTGCTGCTGAGGGTGAGCAGCCAGCGGTAGATGTTGCCGATGTTCTTACCGGTCAGCTCCTGGATGATGTCGTTGAGGGCGCCCGGCGTGCCGAGGTACTGCAGCCAGTACTCGGCCAGCCATTCGCCTTCGCCCGGCAGGGAGCTCACCCATTCCGGCACCGGCCAACCGGTGCGGTTGACGGCCAGCAGCCAGTCGAACCAGGCGTGGATTTCCTTGAGCGCGTAGGAAATGCCGATGCTGAGCGGGATCACCAGCCCGGCGGTGATCAGCAGCAAGGCGATGCTGGCAGCGAGCGTGGTGTTGCCCTTGCATCGCCGCACCAGCCGCTGATAGGCCGGCCAGCTGGCGAACCCGATGACCAGGGCAGCCAGCACCGGCACCAGGAAGCCGCTGAAGAAATAAACCCCGGCCAG
Organism: Lysobacteraceae bacterium; assembly: GCA_012523465.1. Lineage (GTDB taxonomy): Bacteria > Pseudomonadota > Gammaproteobacteria > Nitrococcales > AK92 > JAAYIK01. Next base: position 57,328 of record JAAYIK010000014.1, read on the forward strand.
CAGCACCAGGACCAGCAGCCAGCGGGCGACCAGATTGTCGGGAAGTGCGCTCATACGGCCATGAGTCTTGCTCTACCGGGTTCGCGGGGAACTATAGCCCTCTTCATTGGCCTGCGGGCAGCTAGCTGGCGACCACACCAGGTGCCTAGAGACAAAAAAGCCGTTCGCCCAGGCTGGGCGAACGGCATCGAAGCGATGACAGCGGCCTGTTCCAATGAAGACCCCAATGCATCAGGCCTTAGCGCTGTTGAGCAGCTCCTGCAATTCGCCACTCTGGTACATTTCCAGAATGATATCGCAGCCGCCAATCAGCTCGCCGTTGACATAGAGCTGCGGAATGGTCGGCCAGTTGCCGAAGACCTTGATGCCCTCGCGGATCTCGTTGTCCTCGAGCACGTTGACATAGGCGAACTCGACACCGCAGGCCTGCAGCGCCTGGGCGGCGCGCATCGAGAAGCCGCACTGTGGGAACTGCGGCGTGCCCTTCATGTACAGGATGATCGGATTTTCCGTCACCTGCGCTTTGATCCTTTCCAGTACGTCGTTCATGTGCACCTCGCTCGAAAGATAGCCTCAGTTTACCCCTTGAGGGCTGCCAACAGAACCCTGCAACGGGCGCGCCGTCCGTTTGGACTCCCGGTCGCGGCAGCGGTTCAGTCCGGAAAAGCCCTTGGTTGCAAGCATTCTCGATGTCTGCTTAGACTTGTAGCGGCTTTTTGCGGCCCTCACGACAGCTGTGCGAGGTCCGCCACACCACCTCGTCTTTATTCTCATCGGTTTCGTTCCGACTTGGGTCCCTGCCCCTTGCCGGGCCGGTTCAGTCGCACGGGAAAAGTTTTCGAGCCAAGGAGTAAGCGATGAAGCACGAATTGCCGCCGTTGCCGTATGCGATGGACGCCTTGGAGCCGCACATGTCGCGGGAAACCTTGGAGTACCACTACGGCAAGCATCACCAGACCTACGTCAACAATCTCAACAACCTGATTGCGGGCACCGAGTTCGAGAACATGCCGCTGGAGGAAATCGTCCGCAAGTCCTCCGGCGCCATCTTCAACAACGCCGCTCAGGTCTGGAACCACACCTTCTTCTGGAACTGCCTCAGCCCCAACGGTGGCGGCGAGCCCACCGGCGCGCTGGCCGCGGCCATCGACAAGAGCTTCGGCTCCTTCGAGAACTTCAAGAAGGAGTACACCGACAAGACCGTCGCCATCTTCGGCTCGGGCTGGAGCTGGCTGGTGAAGAAGGCTGACGGCAGCCTGGAGATTCGCCAGACCAGCAACGCTCACACGCCGCTGGAAGACGAGTCGGTCACCGTGCTGTTGACCTGCGACATCTGGGAGCACGCCTACTACATCGACTACCGCAACGTGCGGCCGAAGTTCCTGGAGGCGTTCTGGAACCTGGTCAACTGGGACTTTGTCAGCAGCAACTTTGAGAAATAAGTCGCTGTTCCGCGGATGGTTTTCATCCGCGGCACTTGCCCGCTCAAAGGCCGGTTTTTATAATGCTGATATTGGCAGCGCCAAAAGGCGCTGCTTTTTTCTTTAAATCCCGCCAAGCCCTCGCGACGCAGGAGCAGCCACCCGATGCGGCAACATCTCATGCCAACCTACCAACGCCTGCCAGTCGCCTTCGAGCGCGGTGAAGGCGCCTGGCTCTGGGACCAGGACGGGCGCCGCTATCTGGACGCCCTCAGCGGCATCGCCGTCTGCGGACTCGGCCACAACCACCCAACCGTGACCGCCGCCATCCAGGAGCAAGCCGCGCGGCTGCTGCACACCTCCAACATCTACCGCATTCCGCTCCAGGAGCGGCTGGGAGCGGAGCTGTGCCGGCTGGCGGGGATGGACGCGGCGTTCTTCTGCAACTCTGGCGCCGAGGCCAACGAGGCTGCCATTAAGCTGGCCCGTCTGCATGGCCGCCGCCGCGGGGTCGAGCTGCCCACCATCGTGGTCGCCGAGGGCAGCTTTCACGGCCGCACCCTGGCCACTCTGACCGCCACCGGCAACGCCAAGGTCCGCCAGGGCTTCGAGCCGCTGGTGGCTGGCTTCATCCGCGTGCCCTACGGCGATTCGGCCGCCGTGGAGGCGCTGGCGGACGACCCCAGCGTGGTCGCGGTGCTAGTCGAGCCAATTCAGGGCGAGGGCGGCATCAACGTGCCTCCACCCGGTTACCTGGCCAGCCTGCGCGCCCTGTGCGACTGCCAGGGCTGGCTGCTGATGCTCGACGAGATCCAGACCGGCATGGGCCGCACCGGCCGCTGGTTCGCGCATCAGCACGAGGACATCGTGCCGGACGTCATGACCCTGGCCAAGGCGCTCGGCAACGGCGTGCCCATCGGCGCCTGCCTGGCCCGTGGCGAGGCCGCGGCGTTGTTCGGCCCTGGCATGCACGGCACCACCTTCGGTGGCAACCCGCTGGCCTGCCGCGCCGCGCTGGCTGTCATCGAAGCGATGGAACGAGATGGGCTGGTGGAGCGTGCCGCGCAGCTCGGCGAGCGGCTGCTGAGCGACTTCCGGGACAGGCTGCGGGACGTCGCCGGCGTCACGGCCATCCGCGGCCGGGGCCTCATGCTCGGCATCGCCCTGGACCGTCCCTGTGGCGAGCTGGTCCAGCAGGCGCTGGCGCAGGGACTGCTGATCAACGTCACCGCGGAGCGCGTCGTCCGCCTGCTGCCGCCGCTGATACTCGACGACGACCAGGCGACGCAGCTGGTCGACACGGTAACTGCATTGATCGAGAATTTTCTGACTGCAACCAGCCCGGCCGGCACTGAGGTAGGCGCGTCATGACCGTACGGCACTTTCTGACCCTGCAGGATCTCACCAGCGACGAGCTACACGCCCTGCTGCGGCGGGCCATAGAGCTCAAGCGCATGCGAACCGAGGGCATCCTGCACGAGCCGCTGCGCGGGCGGGTGCTGGCGATGATCTTCGAGAAGGCCTCAACCCGCACCCGCGTCTCCTTCGAGGCCGGCATGGCGCAACTGGGCGGCAGCGCCATGTTCCTGTCGCCGGGCGACACCCAGCTGGAGCGCGGCGAGCCCATTGAGGACACCGCCCGGGTGCTGTCCCGCATGGTCGACGCGGTCATGATCCGCACCTTCGGCCACGACGTTCTGGAGCGCTTCGCCGCCGTCTCCGACGTGCCCATCATCAACGGTCTCAGCGACCGTCACCACCCCTGCCAGCTGCTCGCCGACATGCAAACCTATCTGGAGCACCGCGGCTCCATCCAGGGCCGCACCGTGGCCTGGATCGGCGACGGCAACAACATGTGCAATTCCTACATCGACGCCGCCATGCAGTTCGACTTCCAGCTGCGCATCGCCTGCCCGCCCGGCTTCCTGCCGGAACAGACGCTGCTGCAGCAAGCCGGCGACCGCGTCCAGGTCATCCACGACCCGCTGGCCGCCGCCCAAGGGGCCGACCTGGTGGTCACCGATGTCTGGGCCAGCATGGGGCAGGAAGACGAGCAGGCCCGCCGGCGGGAGGCCTTCCGCGACTACTGCGTGACCGCGGAGATCATGGCCGCGGCGGCACCCGACGCCCTCTTCATGCACTGCCTACCCGCCCACCGCGGCGAAGAGGTCGCCGCCGAAGTAATCGATGGACCGCAAAGCGTGGTCTGGGACGAAGCCGAGAACCGGCTGCACGCGCAAAAGGCCTTGTTGGAGTTCTTGCTGCTTGGTCCGACTTGATGGATTCGAACGATGACATTCTGCTCGAGCTGCGCCAGGTCAGTTGCCATTATGGCGCCGTCCAGGTCATCCACGACCTGAGCTTTCGCATCCGCCGCGGCACCATAGCCTGCCTGCTGGGTCCCAGCGGCTGCGGCAAGACCACGCTGCTGCGGGCAGTGGCCGGCCTGGAAGCGATCAGCGCCGGCGAGATTCTCCTGCGCGGTCAGGTCGTCTCGACCGCCAGCTACACCCTGCCGCCGGAGCGGCGCGGCATCGGTATGGTGTTCCAGGACTATGCCCTGTTCCCGCACCTCTCGGTGCGCGACAACATCGGCTTCGGCCTGCGTCGCCAATCGCCGGCCGAGCGCCGGCAGCGCGTCGACGAGCTGCTGCGACTGGTGGACCTGGAGGGCATGGGCGATCGCTACCCGCACGAGCTTTCCGGCGGCCAGCAGCAGCGAGTCTCGCTCGCCCGAGCGCTGGCTCCGCGACCGGACCTGGTGCTGCTGGACGAGCCCTTCTCCAGCCTGGACGTGGAGCTGCGCGAGCGGCTCGCGGTGGAGACCCAGGAAATCTTCAAGAGCCAGGGAATCACCGCGCTGCTGGTCACTCACGACCAGCACGAGGCATTCGCCATGGCGGACCAGATCGGCATCATGCACGGCGGCCGCCTGGCTCAGTGGGACACGCCGTACAACATCTACCACGAGCCAGCCGACCGCTTCGTCGCCGACTTCATCGGCCAGGGCAGCTTCCTCAAGGGCCGGCTGCTGGATCACGACCGCCTGGAGACCGAGATCGGTGTCATCCGCGGCAACCGGGCCTACGGCTGGCCGCGCGGCAGCGAGGTCGATCTACTACTGCGCCCCGACGACGTCCAGCCCGACCCGCACAGTGGACTGCGCGGGCGGGTGGTGAAGAAGGCCTTCAAGGGCCCGCAAATCCTCTACACCCTGGCAGTGGGCGACAAAGCGCAAATCCTGGCGCTGTTCCCCAGCCACCAGGATCACGCCATCGGGGAAGAAGTCGGCATCCGCATCGACGCCCAGCACCTAGTGGTATTCCGCGCCAAGGAGTGACGGCGTAGCGACCGGCCGCGGGCTAGCCCTGCTCCACGCCGGCCCGGATCCCCAGCTGCTCTGGGCTGGTATGCCGCACGGTCTTGCCCTTGACCAGATAGATGACGTGCTCGCAGAGATTGCAGCAGCGATCGCCGATGCGCTCCAGGGAGCGGGCCGCCCACATCAGCTTCATCAGTTCGCGCACCGCTTCCGGCTCCTCCCGCATGCGCTCCATGATGCGAGACAGCAGCTTGGCATAGCGCCGGTCGGTGATGACGTCGCGCCGCACCATCGCCACCGCCTGCTCGGCGTCGAGCCGAGCAAGACTGTCGAGGGCGTCGCGCAGGCTGGCGCGCACGCCGCTGCCCAGCTCGTGCAGACCGGCCAGCAAATCCTTATAAGCGGAGGCCTGGTCGGCGCGCAGCGCCATGCGCCCGATCCGCTCGGCCTCGTCGCCGATGCGCTCCAAATCCGCGACCGCCTTGATCACCGCGATCACCAACCGCAGGTCGCTAGCCGCCGGCTGGCGGCGGGCCAGGATGGTCACGCAGCGATTGTCGAGCTCCACGTCCATGGCGTTGATGGTCTCGCCGGTCGCCTGCAGCCTCTCCGCGGCATCCATGTCGCCGCTGATCAAGGCGGCCAGGGCATCGCCCAGCTGCTGCTCGACCAGGCCGCCCATGGCCATGACCCGCTCGTGTATCCCTTCCAGCGTCTCATTCAACTGTCGGGAGGTGTGATCCGAAAAGCCGTTCTTTCCCATTGCCTCAATTCCTCCGCCGACAGCCTCAGCCGTAGCGGCCTGTGATGTAGTCTTCCGTCTGCTTGTTGGCCGGCGTGGTGAACAGGGTATCGGTGTCGTTCATCTCGACCAGCCGCCCCATGTACATGAAGGCGGTGTAGTCGGAGACCCGTGCCGCCTGCTGCATGTTGTGGGTGACGATGACGATGGTGTAGTCCTTCTTGAGCTCGCTAATCAGCTCTTCAATCTTGGCGGTGGAGATGGGATCCAGCGCCGAGGCTGGCTCGTCCAGCAGCAGCACGGTGGGTTTCACCGCCACCGCGCGGGCGATGCAAAGGCGCTGCTGCTGCCCGCCGGAGAGCATGGTGCCGTTCTGCTTGAGCTTGTCCTTGACCTCATCCCACAGCGCCGCCTTGCGCAGCGCCCATTCCACGCGCTCGTCCATCTCGTAGCGCGACAGCCGCTCGTAGAGCCGCACCCCGAAGGCGATGTTGTCATAGATCGACATCGGGAACGGCGTCGGCTTCTGGAACACCATGCCGACCCGGGCCCGCAGCAGGTTGAGATCCTGCCGGCGGTCAAGCACGTTGCGGCCGTCGAGCAGGAGCTCGCCTTCGGCTCGCTGGCGCGGGTAGAGCTCGTAGATCCGGTTGAAAGTGCGCAGCAGTGTGGACTTGCCGCAGCCCGACGGACCGATGAAGGCAGTGACCCGCTGGGCGGGAATATCCAGATTGATGTCGTGCAGCGCCTGGAAGCTGCCGTAGTAAAAATTCAGATTACGCACGCTCAGCTTGATGGTCGCGGCCTGCGTGCCGGCTGCGGCCCGGGCCTCGGTCGGCTTCGCCTCGACGGCCGCTGCCGTCTGCGGCGGCCGGATCCCTTGGGGTCGTTGCAAGCTTTGTACGATCACGGAACCAATCTCCTGCTACTGACGCGACCGCGACAGCAGCCGCGCGACGATGTTAAGGGTCAGGACGCTGACGGTGATCAGCAGAGCACCAGCCCATGCCAGCCGCTGCCAGTCCTCGTAAGGGCTCATGGCGAACTGGAAGATCACCACCGGCAGGTTGGCCAGCGGCTTGTCCATGCTGGTGCTCCAGAACTGGTTGTTGAGCGCGGTGAACAGCAGCGGCGCGGTCTCGCCGCTGATGCGGGCGATGGCCAGCAGGATGCCAGTCAGCACGCCCACCCGGGCCGAGCGGTAGACCACCGCCAGCACCACCTTCCACATGGGTGCGCCCAGCGCGGCCGCAGCCTCGCGCAGGCTGACCGGCACCAGCCGCAGCATGTTCTCGGTGGTCCGCACCACAATCGGCACCACGATCAGGGACAGGGCCAGCGCCCCGGCCCAGCCGGAGAAATGGCCGCTGCTGACAACCACCACCTCGTAGATGAAGACACCGATGATGATGGACGGCACGCTGAGCAAGATGTCATTGACGAAGCGGATCACCGCGGCCAGCCGCGACTCCTGGCCGAACTCGGCCAGATAGGTGCCTGCCAGCACCCCGATCGGCGTGCCGATCAGCACGCCGGCGCCCACCATCATCAGGCTGCCGACGATGGCGTTGGCCAAGCCGCCCGTAGCCCCCGGCGGCGGGGTGCTCTCAGTGAACACCGTCGTCGTGAGCCAGGGCAGGCCGTTCGCGAGCAGCGTCCACAGCAGCCAGCCCAGCCAGAACAGGCCAAAGGCAGTGGTCAGTACCGCCGCGGTGAGGTTGAAGGCGTTGATCAGGCGGCGGCGAGCGTAGAGTCGCGCATTCATGTCGTCCGGCCCTCCTGGCGGCTCAGGCGCAGCAACAGCAGCCTGGCCAGCGCCAGCACGATGAAGGTGATCAGGAACAGCAGCAGCCCCAGCGCGATCAGCGCCGACACGTACAGCTCCCCGTGCGCTTCGGCGAACTCGTTGGCGAGCGCGGAAGAGATGGTGTTGCCAGGCATGAACAGGGACAGGCCCAGCACGTGGGCGTTGCCGATGACGAAGGTCACCGCCATGGTCTCGCCCAGGGCCCGCCCCAGCCCCAGCATGATGCCGCCCACCACGCCGACCTTGGTGTAGGGCAGCACCACATTCCAGGTGACTTCCCAGGTCGTGCAGCCCAGCCCATAGGCCGATTCCTTCAGCACCGGCGGCACCAGCTCGAACACGTCGCGCATCACCGCGGCGATGAAGGGGATGACCATGATGGCCAGCACTAGACTGGCGGTGAATAGGCCGATACCCATGGGCGGTCCCTGAAAGAGCGCGCCGATCAGGGGCCAGTTGCCCAGGGTGCTGGTTAGGAAGGGCTGGATCTCGTCGCCGAACCAGGGAGCGAACACGAACAGGCCCCACATGCCGTAGATGATGCTGGGCACCGCGGCCAGCAGCTCGATGGCGATGCCGACCGGCCGCTTGAGCCAGGCGGGCGCCAGCTCGGTGATGAACAGCGCGATGCCGAAGCTCACCGGCACGGCGATCAGCATGGCGATGGTGGACGTCAGCAAGGTGCCGAAGATGGTCGCCAGGGCGCCGAACTCTTCGGTGACGGGGTTCCACTGCGCGCTGGTGATAAAGCCGGGGCCAAAGCGGGACAGCGCCGGCCACGCGCCGACCAGCAGCGCCACCAGGATCGCGAACACCAGCACGGCGACGAAGATGGCGAAGAGCAAGGTCAGACGGCGAAACAGCAGGTCGGCTACGGCATTCCACCGCAGCTGGCGTGCGATTGCCGCTGGAACAGTTAGCTGTTGCAAATGCGTCTCCATCCGCTGAACAGGAAACAAGCCCAGGGCCGACCAGCGGCCCCGGACGTCATCGACAGACTGTGCTGATGCTTATTTGCCACCGCCGTTCCAGAGCGGAGCGCCGTCCGGTCCAGTCACGGTCTTGGCCCAGTGCCGCTGGACGATGGCGTAGACCGACTCGGGAATGGGCACGTAGTCCAGCTCAATGGCCTGCTCGGCGCCGTTGCGGTAGGCCCAGTCGAAGAAGCCCAGGACCGCCTTGCCGATTTCCGGGTTGTCCTGCTGGCGGTGCATCAAGATGAAGCTGGCGCCGCTGATCGGCCAGGTATCGGCGCCCGGCTGGTCGGTCAGCACGACATAGAAGCCCGGGGAGTTTTCCCAATCAGCTCCCGCCGCAGCGGCCTGGAAGCTCTTGACATTGGGGCTGACAAAGTTGCCCTCGCGGTTTTGCATCAGGGCATAGGTCAGGTTGTTCTGCAGCGCGTAGGCGTACTCGACGTAACCGATGCTGCCGTTGATCCGGGCCACGTAAGAGGCCACGCCCTCGTTGCCCTTGCCGCCCACGCCGATCGGCCACTGCACGGCGGAGTTATTGCCGACCTGGTCGGCCCAGTCCTTGCTCACCTTGCTCAGGTAGTTGGTGAACATCCAGGTGGTGCCGGAGCCATCGGAGCGGTGTACCACGGTGATGGCCCGATCCGGCAGGTTCACGTCCGGGTTGAGCTTGCGCAGCACCGGATCGTTCCACTTGGTGATCTTGCCAAGGTAGATGTCGGCCAGCAGCTCGCCGGTCAGCCGGATCTCGCCCGGCTTGATGCCTTCCAGGTTCATCACCGGCACGACGCCGCCGATGACCATCGGGAACTGGATCAGGCCCGCATTCTCCAGCTCGTCCTCATTCATGGGAGCGTCGGAGGCGCCGAAGTCCACGGTCTTGGCGGTGATCTGCCGGATGCCACCACCGGAGCCGACCGACTGGTAATTGACGCGGATGCCGGTCAACTCGTTGTAGCTAGCGGCCCACTTGACGTAGATGGGGTATGGGAAGCTAGCCCCAGCCCCGTTGATCTCAGTCGCCTGTTGCGCAGCAACCGTCCCCCCGCTCAACGCCAGACCGGCCAGAGCAAGACAGAGCAGCCTCAGCTTCGTCTTGATTCGCATGAAAGCCTCCTAACTGGGTTCGACCTTGTCGCCGGCGCAGCCGCGCAGCGGCGATCGTGGGCCAGTCTACGGAGGCAATGTGGCAGTTTTATGACAGCGCCATCAGGTCAGGACGGCCAGGCGGGAGGCCGGGAACAGGCAGCGGAAGCTGCTGCCGACTCCGAGCTCGCTTTCGATCTGCAACCGCCCTTCGTGGCGGTGCAGCACGTGCTTGACGATGGCCAGCCCCAGGCCGGTTCCCCCGGTGCGGCTGGAGCGGCCGCGGTCGACCCGATAGAAGCGCTCGGTCAGCCGCGGCAGGTGCTCGGCAGCGATGCCCGGTCCGGTGTCGCACACCTCCAGACAGGCACCGTCGGCGATGCGTCGCCAGTCAATGCGGATCTCGCCACCGGCCGGCGTGTATTTGACTGCGTTGATGATGAGGTTGGAAAAGGCGCTGCGCAGCTCGCTCTCCTCGCCGCGCAGCGCCAGCGTGGCGTCGGCGTTCAGCTCGATGCGATGGCGCCCGTCGCTCAGCGTCTGGGCCTCCTGGCATAGCTGCTGCAACAGCGGCGCGACCGCGACCACCTGCTGATTGGCCGAGGCATCGGTGGTCTCCAGCCGCGACAGCAGCAGCAAATCCTCCACCAGCCGGCGCATGCGCTGGGTTTGCTGTAGCAGCAGCTCAAGGGCCTCGCGCTGCTCCGCGGCGCCGTCCTCGTCGCTGTCGACCAGGGTCTCCGCCACACCGTGGATCACCGTCAGCGGCGTGCGCAGCTCGTGCGAGACGTTGGCTACGAAATCCCGCCGCATTCGCTCCAGCCGCACCAGCCGGGTAACGTCGCGGGCCAGCAGCAGGCGCCGCCGCTCGCCGAAGGGCACCAGGCGGACTTCCAGGATCACGCTCGGCAGCACCGGCGACGGGATGGTCAGGGCTTCCCGGTAGCGGTCCGCGGCCAGCAGGGTGCGAAAGTCAGGATGGCGCAGCAGCGCCCCGGCCAACTGACCGGCATCGCGCGGCGCCTGCAGCCCCAGCAGCCTGGTGGCGGCCACATTCCACCACTCCAGCTCGCCGCGCGGTCCGAGCACCACCACGGCATCGGGCACCGCATCGGCGGCTTGCTTGGAGCGGGCTAGCAAATCGGCCAGGGTCCGGCGCCGGCGGCGATGGCGCTCCTGGGCGCGCCGCAGGCTGTTGAACACGTCGCCCCAGATGCCCGGCGCGTCCGGCGGAGCCGCGATGCCGCCCTGGTGCAGCCAGCGGTCCAGCCGCAGGACGTACTGCAGCTGCCAGGCCAGAAAGGCCAACGTCACCAGCCACAGCGATAGGAACAGATGGCCGATCGCATAGCCCACGACCGCCGTCGCCGCTTCCAGAGCGGTCACCACGATCAGGGTATCCAGCCAAGGGTTGCCTGCCTGTACACGAAACATTGCCGCTCCGAAGGGCTCATGCGAGGAAGTATCGAATGCTTTCAGCCTGCCCAGCACGGCTTGCCGCCAGCACGTTACATTACAGCAAAGCCGTGTTACAGCCGTGCATGCCGCGGGGCAAGCGGCGGCGGATGGCGAGGCAAGGCGGGCGATCGCGGCTGTGGCCGCGGGAGCGTTCCAGCGCGAGCCGGCGCTAGCGCGCCGAGAAGCGGTAGCCGGCGCCACGGACGGTCTGGATCAGGCGGTCGTGGCCGGTCTCGGCCAGGGTCTTGCGCAGGCGGCGGATGTGCACGTCCACCGTGCGCTCCTCGATGTAGACGTTGGTGCCCCAGACATTGTCAAGCAGCTGGCCGCGGCTGAAGACACGGTCCGGCTGGCTCATGAAGAAGAGCAGTAGGCGGTATTCGGTCGGCCCCAGCGACAGCTCGCGCCCGTGGGCGGTGACCCGATGGCTGAGCGGGTCCAGGCGCAGCCCGGCGATCTCGATGGCCTCGGCGGCGTCGGCGGGCTGGGTGCGACGCAGCACCGCCTTGATGCGAGCCAGCAGCTCGTGTGGCGAAAACGGTTTGACCACGTAATCGTCGGCGCCCACTTCCAGGCCGCGAACGCGATCGGCCTCCTCGCCGCGCGCCGTGAGCATGATGATGGGGAGATCGCGGGTGCTGGGGTCGCGCTTAAGGGCACGAGCCAGCTCGATGCCGCTCATGTCCGGCAACATCCAGTCCAGCAGCACCAGGTCGGGCCGTTGTTCATAAATGGCGATGCGGGCTGCGGCCGCGTTCTCCGCCTCGCTGACGGCGTATCCCCCGCGCCGCAGCGCCATCACCAACATCTGGCGAACCGCGTCGTCGTCCTCAACCGTCAAAATGGTGGCAGACATCGGCTGTGCTCATAACAGCGGTTGGTTTCATTGCTGTCATCATTACAAGACAGTTTTATGACAGCTTCATGACAGCCGCGCCAGCACCAGCGAGAACAGATGCTCGCCGCCTTCGATGTGGCGCACCACCGTGAAGCCGGCCTGCTCCAGCATGGCCGTCAGCGTTCGGCGGGTAAACTTGCGGCTGATCTCGGTCAGTATCGCCTCACCTCGCGCGAACTCGAACGCACGCTCCAGGGCGCCGACGTGAACCCGCTGGCGTCGCCGCGCCACCAGGAGCATCTCGATCTGCATCCGGCGCCGGTTGTAAAGGGCCCGGTGGCAGAAACCGGCGGGATCGAAATCGGCCTGCAACTCCCGGTTAATCACCTGCAGCAGGTTCAGATTGAAGGCCGCGGTCACGCCGGCGGCATCGTTGTAGGCCGCCTCCAGCACGACGGCGGATTTCACCCTGTCGGCGCCCAGCAGCAGAAAGTCTTCCGGGCCCATGCAAGCGCGCAGATCGGTCAGAAAGGCCCGTGCCTCCTGCGGGCTGAAATTGCCGATGGTGCCACCGAGAAACAGGAACAACCGCCGCTCGCCCGTCGCAGGCAGATGGCCCAGCCCCGCCAGATAGTCTCCCACGAGCGCCCGGATGCGCAGCCAGGGATAGCGCCGGGTCAGCCGCTGCCCGGCCTGCTCCAGCGCCTCCCGGCAGACGTCGAGCGGCCAGTACTCGCGCAAGCCCCCCAGGCGCTCGGCGGCGCTCAGGATATGGCAGGTCTTGCGCGAGTTGCCGCTGCCCAGCTCGACCACGATCCGCGGCTGCGCCAAGTCGACCAGCTCAGCCGCATGGGCCGCCAGCAGCGCGGCCTCGCTCCGGCAGGGGTAGTACTCGGGGGTCGCGCAAATGCGCTCGAACAGCTGCGATCCGCGCGCATCGTAGAAATACTTCGGCGGCAGCGAGCGGGGCCTGCGGGCAAAACCCTGCAGCAGGTCTTCTCGCAGTCCGGGCACTGGTCTGACCGGCGCCAGCGGGCGGCAGGAAAATTCGGCGGCGTCGACGGCGCGTTCCAGGTTGCTGCGCATGCCTTGGCTCCTTCAGGCGGCTGCCTCATTGGCGACTATGCTTACTGACGGCGAGCTGGCCGCTCGGCGTTTGTTGCAGGCAGCCGGTGCAGCCATCAATGTAAAAGCTAGGGATGCCGACCCGGCGGGGAAAGCCCCGCCGGCCGTGGAGTGCGACCATCATGTGTAGGTTTGCCGCCTATCTTGGGCCCGAGCTGCCGCTGGGCCGCTTTCTGCTGGAACCTGACCACAGCCTGGTCAGGCAATCATGGCAGCCGCGCGAGATGCAGACTGCGATGCTGAATGCCGACGGCTTCGGCGTCGGCTGGTACAACGGCAGCGCGCCGGCGACCTATCGGCAGATGCTGCCGATCTGGGCCGACCCCAACCTGGCCGATTTGGGCAACAGCCTGGCGCGGCGGCTCTGGCTGGCCCATGTCCGCAGCGCCACCCCCGGCTACGCGGCCGGCCATGCCAACACTCAGCCCTTCGCCGACGCCGAGCTGCTGTTCGTCCACAACGGCTTCGTCACCGATTTCGCCTACACGGTGCGGCCACGGCTACGCCGCTGGCTGCGGCCGGAGATTGAGGCCGGCATTCACGGCGGCACCGACTCCGAGTACCTGTTCGCCGTGGTGCGCCAGCTGCTGGCGGAAGACCCGGAGCGCGACCTCACCGACGCGTTGCGCCTGCTGCACACGCTGCTGCTGGAATGGGGCGCCGAGCAGGCGCTGCTGAGCATGGCGCTCAGCGACGGCGCCCGCGTGGTGGCGCTGCGCCATGCCATGGGATGCGACTGTCCCAGCCTTTATTTCACCGCCGACGACGACCTGTTCCCCGATGCCCAGCTGGTAGCCTCCGAGCCGCTGACCGAGATCGGCTTCTGGCAAGCCATCCCGCCGCACCATCTGCTGGTCCTGGACGAAGACGAACCGCCGCAGCTGCTGCCCCTATGAGCCCAACCGATTCGCTGGCGGCATTACGAACGATTCAAGACGCGCTCTGCGACTTGCTGGCGCCGTTGGCCGAGCGCGATCTCCGCAGCCAATTCCATCCCGACCTCAGCCCGCTGGGCTGGCATCTGGGCCACTGCGTCTTCACGGAAGCCCTCTGGCTGAGCCGTGCTCGGGCGGTCCCGGCACCGGCCGCCGCGCTGCGCTCCCTGTACACGCCCGCGCTGTCGCCTAAACCGGCGCGCGGCGGCCGGCTGCCGACCAAGCCGACGCTGCTGACCTGGGCTCGCCGGCAGCAAGCGCGGCACCGGGAGGCGCTGGCCGCGCTGCCGACGGCTGCCCTCACGCGCTACCGCCTCGCTGACCTGCCCCTGTTCCTGGCCCAGCATCATGCCCAGCATCTGGAGACCATGCGGATGGCGCTGGCGCAGCGCACCGCTCGCCAGGCCATGCCGCCCGCTGGCGCCACCCTGGAAGCCCTGCCACCGCGGCAGGATGCGGTCCTGCTGCCAGCCGGCCAATATCGGCTGGGCAGCACCGCCGCGGCCGCCTACGACAACGAGCAGCCGCCGCGCGCGGTGCGCCTGCAGGCCGCACGGCTGGCCCGCCGCGCAGTCAGCAATGCCGAATTCCTGGGCTTCATGGAGGATGGGGGCTACCGGCGCCGGGAGCTCTGGAGCGAGGCCGGCTGGCGCTGGCGCAGCCGGCTGCACGCGCTGCGGCCGGAATACTGGCGGCAGGCACCCAACGGCGGCTGGCTGCTGCTGCGGCCAGACGGCTGCCAGCCCCTGCCGGGCGACGAGCCGCTGCTCGGCATCAGCCGCTACGAGGCCGAGGCCTTTGCCAACTGGGCCGGCGCCAGGCTGGTCCACGAATACGAATGGGAGGCGGCGGCAGGACTGGGCTTGCTGGAGGATGCCGGCATGGTCTGGGAATGGTGCGGCAACCGCTTTCATCCCTACCCGGGCTTTCGCGCGTTTCCCTACGCCGGCTACTCCCTGCCCTGGTTCGATGGCCGCCACTACGTCTTGCGTGGCGGCAGCTCCCAGACCGTACCCTGGCTGAAGCGGACCAGCTTCAGGAACTTTTACCCGGCGCACCAGCGTCACCTCTTCGCCGGGCTGCGCCTGGCCCTCCCCTAGGCCGGCAGGACGCTTGCTAGAGGCCGGCCCGAGCCGTACGCAGATTGGCGATCACCGCCTCCAGCGCCCGGTCGAAGAGCTGGTCGTCGTCGAGGATCACGGCCTCGCCGTGGCGCAGCGCCTTGGCCACGTCTTCCCGGCTCCGTTCCAGCATCTTGAAGCCGGCACGGTTGACGAACACCAGCTGCTGGCCGTCATTGAGCCGCGCCGAGAGCTTGGCCCGCAGGGCGGGGCCATCGCCCTGGGAGAACTCCAGCCAGGTGCCCAGCGGCAGCTCGTCCACTTTCTGCAGCTGCGATAGGAGCGCCGGATCCGGCTCCGGTTCAGGTTCCGGCTCGGGCGCCTCGCAGGCCGCAGCCGCCTGGGGCGCAGGCGGCGTCGGCACGGGCTGCTGTTCGGTGGAAGCGGCCAGGCAGCGCACATGCTCCGCCTCCAGCTGCTTGAACAGCTGGTTCATTTCGTAGGGATTGAACAGAATGGCGTTGAGGCCCTCGCGCAAATCCTGCAGCAGCTGGGGTATCTCCAGCAGCTGCCGGCGTCGCGCCTCCGCCGAACGCTGGGGCTGGACGCTGGCGATCAGCCGGTCGACCACCTCCAGCTTCTGCCGCCAGTCGCTGCCTTCCTCGCCGGACTTGAGATAGGCCAGGAACAGCACCTTGGACCAGGCATCGCCCAGCAGCTTGTGGACGACCTCGGGCAGGTCGTAGCCGCGCGTGCGCCGCTGTATTTCGGCGCTCACCCGTGCCTTGGCGCGCTCGATCTTGGCCTTGCCTTCGGCCGCCTGGCGAGTGCGCTCCTCGACCAGGCGCGCCCGCTCCTCCTCTTCCTCGAGGAAGATTAGGAAATCGTCCAGCAGGTCGGAGAACAGCTGCGGATCGTCCTCGAACTCCGCAAGAATCCGCTCGACGGTGAGCTTGATGCGGCTGTAGAGAGGATCGCTGTCCAGCTGCTCGGGCTCCACCCAGCCGATGGAGGCGCGCGCCATTTCGTTGATCAGGCGCCGGGCCGGATGCTGCTTGTGGCTGAAGAAGGAGCCATCCAGCAGGGCGACCTTGAGCACCGGGATTTGCAGCCGGGCCAGCAGGGCCTTGATGCGCGACGGCAGACGGGGATCGTCAAGGATGACGTCGAACAGCATGCCGACGATGTCGATGGCGGCCCCTTCCAGCGAGCCGATTCGCTGGGCGGTTCCGCCGGGTGCCGCTGCCAAGTACTGGCCCAGGGTCTCCCTGACCTCGGCGCTGCGCCAGGCCCCGGACTGGGTCTGCATTTGCGACAGGGCGCCGACCAGCGCGTCCAGGCTTGCCGTTGACTCGCTGCCGGCGACCGGCTCCAGCCCGGCAAAGCCGGGAACAGCGTGCTCGCCCAACAGCTGGCGCAGGCCGTCCAGCAGCGGCTGCTGCGCGGCGCCGGCCGTCGTCGGCGCGCCCCGCCCTGTCCGCACCGGCCCTGCCGCGCCCGACGTGGAGCGCCGAGCCGCCATGGGAGGCGGACGGATGCCTGCCTGGGCAAATATCTGCAGCGATTCGTCATAGAGGCCGCCCACCCCGCCCAGGACGTGGAGATCGAAAAGCTTGTACAGCACCAGTCGGGGGGCGAGCTCGATGTCAATGTCGCTGGTGGCGTCAACGAAGGCCTGCACCAGCTGGGCCGGATCGAAGGGGTTACTGTCCTCGTCGCTGGGCAGCCGCGGAAAAACCTGCTCCAGACAGCGCTGCAGCTGCAGCAGCCGCCGCGCTTCCCGCGCCCGGGTTTTGGAAATCATGCCGTCGATGGCGATGCTGGTCTCCAGGGCTTCGTTGTCGAGCAGCGTCAAGCTGTCCTCGTCCACCGGCGTCGCCGGCTGCTCGCGCCGCTGCCGCGCCCGGCCCAGGTCGGCGAAGGGACGCTCAAGCGCCTGGCGAAACTCCTGCTCCACTCGGCGCCGCTCCAGCCGCAGCTGGCGCATGGCCATGAAGTAGGCGCTCTGGATCTGGTTGTTCTCGGCCTTGTCGGCCCGCTCGAAGAAGGCGTCGTCGACCTTGTCCAGCATGGCCGCCAGCGCGCGGCTCAGCCGGTCGACCACATGCTGCCGGATACGACCATAAGCTTCTTGTCCTGCAGCGGCACGGACCGCATTGGAATTCAGGTAGACGACATTGTCCTCCTGACTCATGGCCGTTATCCCTCCTGCATTGTAGATGCCGCTGCTGCCAGGCGGCACCGGCACAAGTCAAACACGCCTCGTCGGCCCCATATCGTGCATCGCCAACATGAAAATTGGGTTGCTGGCAAGGAGCTCTCCGGCAGCGAGGACGAATATCCCCACGGATACTCCTAGTCTGCCGAACCAGCACGCCTTTTCGGCGTGATACGGTTCACACTGTCGGGGTAGCCCCTGGGCGCAAAAGCCTGCTGAAACGGCTGGAAAACCCTATAATCAGCCTGGTGCTGACTTCCGCGCGCCAGGGTCGATCCTGGCCGCGCGTTACCGACATGCGTTTGCGACGCAAACCGGCCTGCCGCGCCGGCAGCCCACCCCATGAACACGCAAATTACGCGATCTTAGGGAGACCAATCATGACGGACATCCAAGCCCTGCTGGGCAACGAGGCGGAAAGCCTGCTCACTCATACCTGCACCGGCATCACCCGGGAGCGGCTCTATCTGCCGGGCCCGAACTTCGTCGATGAAGTCCTCGCCCAGTCCGATCGCAAGCCTTCCGTGCTGCGCAACTATCAGACCCTGCTCAACACCGGTCGGCTGGCCGGCACCGGCTACATCTCCATCCTGCCGGTGGACCAGGGCATCGAGCACTCCGCCGGCGCCTCCTTCGCGCCCAACCCCGACTACTTCGATCCGGAGAACATCGTCAAGCTCGCTATCGAGGGCGGCTGCAACGCGGTGGCCTCGACGCTGGGCGTGCTGAGCTCGGTGGCGCGCAAGTACGCCCACAAGATCCCATTCATCGTCAAGCTCAACCACAACGAGCTGCTGAGCTACCCGAACATCTACGACCAGACCCTGTTCGCCACCGTGCAGCAGGCCTTCGACATGGGCGCGATTGGCGTGGGCGCCACCATTTACTTCGGCTCGCACGAGTCGCGCCGGCAGATCCAGGAGATCAGCGAGGCCTTCGAGCTCGCCCACGAGCTGGGCCTGGTCACCATCCTCTGGTGCTACACCCGCAACAACGCCTTCAAGAAGGACGGCGTCGACTATCACGCGGCCGCCGACCTCACCGGCCAGGCCAACCACCTGGGCGTGACCATCAAGGCCGACATCGTCAAGCAGAAGCTCCCGGAGAACAACGGCGGCTTCAAGGCCATCGGCTTCGGCAAGACCCACGCGAAGATGTACTCGGAGCTCACCTCCGACCATCCGATCGACCTCTGCCGCTACCAGGTCGCCAACTGCTACATGGGCCGCGTCGGCCTGATCAACTCGGGCGGCGAGTCCAAGGGCGAGAGCGACCTGGCTGACGCGGTGCGCACTGCGGTGATCAACAAGCGCGCCGGCGGCATGGGGCTGATCTCCGGCCGCAAGGCCTTCCAGAAGCCGCTGAAGGAGGGCGTGGCGCTGCTCAACGCCATCCAGGACGTCTACCTGTCCAAGGACGTCACCATCGCCTGATCGGTAACCGCCCGCCGGCCAGGCCGGCGGGCGCGTTTTGCGGGCATAAAAAAACCGGTTCGACAATTGGGGGGGGATGGGTCGAACCGGCCATAAAAACACGCTTTGCTGCTGTCTGATTCCCTGGCTAATGCCTCTGCTCAATAAGACCGCTCGATAGCGCTACGGTTCCCGCAGTTCATCACCTCCCGTCTCGCTGTCCGTGAAACGAGATGGGGACGGTTCACGAAGTTTCAAGGCGGAAGAAGGAAAAATTTTCCCCACTAGCCGCTCAGCGCTCGGTGGCATCATCGATGGCCCGGCCGGTGTCCTCGGCGGCCCGATCCGCCCGCTCCCCAGCACGCTCGAGCGGCCCTTCCTGCTCACAGCCGACCAGCCCGCTGACCCCCAACCCTAAGAGCACCAGCATCAGTAATCCGCGCATTCCCGGCCTCCTTTCGGCACCCGTTGTCCCTTCCTCCTTTATCTGCGGGCCGAACGCCGCCATTCAAAAGCCGCAGGGCAGAGCGGGAGCAGAATGGACGCGGTCATGCATGGCTATCCCTTTCCACGGCGGATGCTGGCTGCCGATGGCACCGAACGCACCGTCGGCATCGAGCTCGAGTTCGCCGGCCTCGAGCTGGAGGACATCGCCCGGATCGTGATCGAGCTCTACGGCGGCCACCTGGTGCCCGTCAGTCGCTTCGAATGCCGGGCGGCGGACACCGCCCTCGGCACCTTTCGCATCGAGATCGACCTCATACCGCTCAAGCGGCGCAGCCATCTGCGGCTGCTGGATCGTCTCGGCCTGGAGCTGGAGCCGGAGTCGCTGCGCCACGCCGAGGACGTGCTGGCGCGGGTGGCAGGAACGCTGATTCCGCACGAGATCGCCAGCCCGCCACTGGCCATGCACCTGCTGCCATGCCTGGAGCGGCTTCGCGCTCGCCTGCAGGCCGCCCACGCCCGCGGCACCAAGGCCTTGCCGCACTATGCCTTTGGGCTGCAGTTCAATCCGGAGATTCCGGCCAGGGACGCGACCACCATCCTCAACTATCTGCGCGCCTTTTTGTTGCTGGCGGACTGGCTGGAGCAGCAGGGCCGCATCGCCCTGGCGCGCCGCCTGTCGAGCTTCATCAGTGCCTTTCCCCTGGCCTATGCCCGTAGCGTGCTACAGCCGGACTATGCCCCCGGGCTCGGCCAGCTGATCGACGACTACGCCCTCGCCAACCCGACCCGCAACCGTCCCCTCGATCTGCTGCCCCTGTTCGCCTATCTGGCTCCCGCCCGGCTGCGGCGCGAGCTGGCCGAGAACCGCATCAAGATCAATCCGCGCCCGACCCTCCACTATCGTCTGCCCAATTGCCTGATCGACGAGCCCGACTGGACCCTGGCGCGGGAATGGGCCGGCTGGGTCGCGGTCGACAATCTGGCGCAGTCGCCCGGGAAGATCGCGGCCATGAGCGAGGACTTCTTGGCGCGGCGCGGGCATGTCATGGTCGGCTATGACGAGTCCTGGGCGCAGCGAGTGGCGCAGGAGTGGCTGCAGGCCATCATCGACCCGTCATCGGCGTAACCGGCCCCGACCGCGGCGGCCTGGCGGCCTGGTGGTTCACGCGGCTGGCGCTTTGGCGCGCTGGCGCCACGGCGGTGCGGATCACGCCCGGCCGTCCCCAGCCCCTGCAGGGGCTGGACGGACTGGTCATCGGTGGCGGCGCCGACATCGATCCCGCGCTCTACGGCGATGCAAGCAGCCTGCCGCAAAGCTCGCTCAAGCAGCAGGAGCGCAATCTGGCCCGCTGGCTGCTGTCGCTGCTGCTGTTCCCCCTGATTTATCTGGCCCGCCGCATCCTCAGCACCATGACCCATCCGCCCGGCGGCGACCCCGACCGCGACCGCCTGGAGACTGCGCTGCTGCGCGAAGCCTTGCAGCACGGACTGCCGGTGCTAGGCATCTGCCGCGGCGCCCAGCTGCTCAACGTGGTCTGTGGCGGCTCGCTGCACCGGGATCTGGCGGATTTCTACGTGGAAGCGCCGCAGCTGCGCACCATCTGGCCGGAGAAGCTGATTTGCATCGAAGCCGGCACTCGCCTTGCCGCCATCCTCGACTGCAGCGCCTGCCGGGTCAACTCGCTGCACAGCCATGCCGTCAACGCGCTGGCGCCCGAGCTGCGCTTCGCGGCCCGCGAACCCAACGGCGTGGTGCAGGCCATCGAGCACCGGCGGCTGCCGTTCGCCATCGGCGTGCAGTGGCACCCGGAATACCTGCCTCAGCGCCACGAGCAGCAGAACCTGTTCCGGGCCCTGGCGAAGCAAGCGCGCGTCTGCATGGCATCATGAATTCGATACATAAAGACCAGAGCTTGCCCGTGGCATAATTCACGGTCACCTTGTCCATCCACTCCTTGGTTCAAGTTCGAGCGCACCATGACCGACCGCATTGCCCTCCTCAAGGCCGAGCTCTCCCGCCGCATCCTCGTCCTCGATGGCGCCATGGGCACCATGATCCAGTCCTACAGGCTGACCGAGGCCGATTTCCGCAACCAGCGGCTGCAGCACCACGAGCGCGACCTCAAGGGCAACAACGACCTGCTGGCGCTGACCCGGCCGGACGTGCTCAGGGACATCCACCGGGCCTACCTCGAGGCCGGCGCGGACATCATCTGCACCAATACCTTTGGCGCTAACCCGATCTCGCAGGCCGACTACGGCCTGGCCGACTGGACTTACGAACTGAACCTGGAATCGGCCCGCATCGCGCGGGCCGTGGCCGACGAGGTCGAGCGCGACAGCGGCCGGCTGCGCTTCGTCGCCGGTTCCATAGGACCGACTACCCGCACCGCCTCCATCTCCCCCGACGTCAGCGACCCCGGCTTTCGCAACGTGACCTTCGACCAGCTGCGGGAGGGCTACTACGAGCAGGCACGCGGCCTGCTCGACGGCGGCTGCGATCTGCTGCTGCTGGAGACCATCACCGATACCCTTAACGCCAAGGCTGCCATCTTCGCCATCGAGCAGCTGTTCGAGGAGCGCGGCCAGCGCGTGCCGCTGATGATCTCGGGCACCATCGTCGACGCTTCCGGCCGCACGCTGTCCGGCCAGACCACCGAAGCGTTCTGGAACTCCATCCGTCACGCCCGACCGCTCTCGGTCGGCCTCAACTGCGCCCTGGGGGCGGAGCAGATGCGCCCCTTCGTGCAGGAGATCAGCCGGGTCGCCGATACCTTCGTCGCCGTTTACCCCAACGCCGGTCTGCCCAACGAGATGGGCGAGTACGACCAGAGTCCGGCGCACATGGCGCGCTGGATCCGCAACTTCGCCGAGGATGGCCTGGTCAACATCGTCGGTGGCTGCTGCGGCACCACCCCGGAGCACATCCGCACCATGGCCGAGGCGGTCGCCGGCCTGCCACCGCGCGCCATCCCTGAGCACCCGATCGAGCTGCGGCTGTCAGGCCTCGAGCCCTGCAACATCGGCGCCGACTCGCTGTTCGTCAACATCGGCGAGCGCACCAACGTCACCGGCTCGGCGCGCTTCCGCCGCCTGATCAAGGAGGGCAACTATGCCGAGGCGCTCGCGGTGGCGCGCGAGCAGGTGGAGAACGGCGCCCAGATCATCGACGTCAACTTCGATGAAGGCATGCTCGACTCCAAGCAGGCCATGGTGACCTTCCTCAACCTGCTGGCGGCCGAGCCCGACATCGCCCGGGTGCCGATCATGATCGACTCCTCCAAGTGGGAGGTCATCGAGGCCGGCCTCAAGTGCATCCAGGGCAAGGGCATCGTCAATTCGATCTCGCTGAAGGAAGGCGAGGCAGCTTTCATCGAGCAGGCCAGGCTGTGCCGCCGCTACGGCGCCGCCGTCGTGGTCATGGCCTTCGACGAGCAGGGCCAAGCCGACACCCTGGAGCGCCGCATCGAGATCTGCACCCGCGCCTACCGCATCCTCACCGAGCAGGTCGGCTTTCCGGCCGAGGACATCATCTTCGATCCCAACATCTTCGCCGTCGCCACCGGGCTGGAGGAGCACAACAACTACGCTGTCGATTTCATCGCGGCAATACGCCACATCAAGGCCAACCTGCCGCACGCCCGCACCTCGGGCGGCCTGTCCAACCTGTCGTTCTCGTTCCGCGGCAACGAGCCGGTGCGGGAGGCCATGCACTCGGTGTTCCTCTACCACGCCATCAAGGCCGGGCTGGACATGGCCATCGTCAACGCCGGCCAGATCGGAGTCTACGACCAAATCGACCCCGAGCTGCGGGAGCGGGTCGAGGACGTCATCCTCGACCGCCGGCCGGACGCCACCGAGCGCCTGCTCGAGATCGCTGAGCGCTACCGCGGCCAGGGCGGCAGCGAGCAGCGCAAGAGCGAGGACTTGTCCTGGCGGCAGCTGCCGGTGGCCAAACGCCTGGAGCACGCGCTGGTGAATGGCATCGATCAGTACGTCATCGAGGACACCGAGGAGGCCCGCCAGCAGTACGCCCATCCCATCGAGGTCATCGAAGGGCCGCTGATGGACGGCATGAATGTGGTCGGCGATCTGTTCGGTGCCGGCAAGATGTTTCTGCCCCAAGTGGTCAAGTCGGCCCGGGTGATGAAGAAGGCGGTGGCCTACCTCACCCCCTTCATCGAAGCGCTCAAGACCGCCGACACCCGCCCCAACGGCCGCATCGTGCTCGCCACCGTCAAGGGCGACGTGCACGATATCGGCAAGAACATCGTCGGCGTGGTCCTGCAGTGCAACAACTTCGAGGTCATCGATCTCGGCGTGATGGTGCCGGCGGAAAAAATCCTGGCCACCGCCCGCGAGCACGATGCCGACATGATCGGTCTCTCCGGGCTGATCACCCCCTCGCTGGACGAGATGGTCAACGTCGCCAAGGAGATGGAACGGCAGGGCTTCAAGATTCCGCTGCTGATCGGCGGCGCTACCACCTCACGAGTCCACACCGCGGTCAAGATCGCTCCCAACTACTCCGGCGACGTTGTCTACGTCAAGGACGCCTCCCGCGCCGTCGGGGTCGCCTCCAGCCTGCTCAGCGCAAGCCTACGACAGGAATTCTCGGCCCAGGTCCGGGAGGAATACGAGCAGGTACGCCAGCTGCACCGTAACCGGCAGAACCGACAAAAGCTCCTCGGCATCGAGGAGGCCCGTGCCAACCGGGTCCCCATCGACTGGAGCGCCTACCAGCCGCCGCGGCCACGGCAGCCGGGCATCCACGTGCTGGAGGATTATCCGCTGGAGCGGCTGCTCGAGCGCATCGACTGGACGCCGTTCTTCCACGCCTGGGAGCTAGCTGGCAGCTATCCGAAGATACTCGATGACGAGGTAGTGGGCGACGCCGCGCGCAAGCTGTTCGCGGAAGCCCAGGCCATGCTCGAGCGCATCGTCAGCGAGCGCTGGCTCAAGGCATCGGCGGTGTTCGGCCTGTTCCCGGCCAACTCCATCGGCGACGACATCGAAGTCTATGCCGACGAGGAGCGCCGCCAGGTCTTGACTGTGCTGCATCACCTGCGCCAGCAGAACGAGAAGCCGGCCGGGCGCCCCAACCAATGCCTGGCCGACTTCGTCGCGCCCAAGGACAGCGGCCTGCCGGACTACATCGGCGCCTTCGCCGTCACCGCCGGCATCGGCATCGACGAGCACCTGGCGCGGCTCGAGGCCGCCCACGACGACTACGGCGCCATCATGCTCAAGGCTCTGGCCGACCGCCTGGCCGAGGCCTTCGCCGAGCACTTGCATGAGCGGGTGCGCAGGGAGTTCTGGGGCTACGCCCCCGACGAGGCGCTCGACAACGACGCCATCATTCGCGAGCAATACCGCGGCATCCGCCCGGCGCCCGGCTATCCGGCCTGCCCGGACCACACTGAGAAATGGCTGCTGTGGGAGCTGCTGGACGTCGAGAAGCGTGCCGGCATCCGGCTGACCGACTCACTGGCCATGGTCCCCACCGCGGCC
Organism: Lysobacteraceae bacterium; assembly: GCA_012523465.1. Classification (GTDB taxonomy): domain Bacteria; phylum Pseudomonadota; class Gammaproteobacteria; order Nitrococcales; family AK92; genus JAAYIK01. Next base: position 81,685 of record JAAYIK010000014.1, read on the forward strand.
GTCAGCGGCTGGTACATTGCTCATCCGGAGTCGCGCTACTTCGCGGTCGGCCGCATCGGCCGCGACCAGGTGGCCGACTACGCCGCCCGCAAGGGCATGAGCCTGCAGGAAGCAGAGCGCTGGCTGGCGCCCAACCTGGGTTACGAGCCGGACGAATAGCGGACCTGCCGGTCTCGCCGGGGCAGACCTGTCGCCGATCTCCGACAGGCAAGAGAGTTGAAATCTTCTAATGCGGACTAGAGTACATAGCCGCGGCCGCACTCGGCCGCAGCCCGATTTCAGACGTCAAGGAGGACGCAATGAAGCACAAGTCAACTCTCGCCTGCATTCTGGTCCTGGCGGCTGCCCCGGCTTTTGCCGCCAGCAGCGGCAGCGGCATGGGCGGCACGCTGTCGTTCGACAGCCTCGACACGGACGGCGACGGCTACATCAGCGGGCAGGAAGCCCAGACCGCCGGCATGAGCGTGATGGATCTGGACGCCGACGGCGACGGCCAGGTCTCCCAGGATGAGTTCGAGACCGCCTCCAGTGCCGGCAGCGGCGCCGGTGGCAGCACCGGCGGCACTACCGGCGGATCCATGGGCAGCGGCTCCTCGGGGAGCAGCACCATGGGCAGCACCTCCGGCAGCAGCAGTAGCGGCTGAGGCCGCGGCCAGGCAAGCGTCCCTGCGGACGCTTGCCGCCCCTTGCGTTCAGCCGCGCAGCCGGCGCCGTAGAATGGCGGTGCACAGCCAGAAGGCGGCGACCGTATAAAGCAGCATCACGAGGAAATGCAGCCCCACGCTGCCGACCTCCCCACCCGTCAGCAACGGCCGGATCAGTTCGATGGAATGCACCAGCGGCAGCAGCCGCGCGCCCGCCGCAATCGCTGGCGGCAGCTGCTCCAGGGGGAAAAACACCCCGCTCAGCAGCAGCATGGGCGTCAGGACCAGCGTGAAATAGTAGGTGAACACATCGTAGTTGCGCGCCAGCGCGGTCACCACCATGGCCATGCAGGCGAAGCACCCTCCCGTCAGCAGCACCACCGGCAGCACCCACACCGCCCGCCAATCGGCGATCAGTCCCATGGCGAAAGCCACCAGCAGGATGGCGCCGGAATTGATCAGGGCCTTGGTGGCGGCCCAGACCACCTCGCCCAGCAGCACATCCTCCACCTCCAGCGGCGCATGCAGCATGGCAGCCCAGGTCTGCTGCATGTGCATGCGGGTAAAGGCCGAGTACATGGCCTCGAAGCTGGCCGCCATCATGGCGCTGGAGCAGACGATGCCGGTGGCCAGGAACACCATGTAGGGCAGGCCGCCGACCTCGCCGATCAACCGGCCGAAGCCGTAGCCCAGCGCCAGCAGATACAGCAGCGGCTCGCCAAAATTGCCGACGATGGAAGGCGCCAGCAGCTTGCGCCAGACGTTGAAGTTGCGGCGCCAAACGGGAAGAAAGCGCCAGCTCAGGCGTGGCGGTGAGAAATCGAACATGCGATCAGTCTCTCAATTCGCGGCCGGTCAGCTTGAGGAACACGTCTTCCAGATCAGCCGGGCGCTGAATAAACTCATGGCCGGCGGCCGCCTGCAACAGCGCCTCACGGTCCGAGCCATAGAGCAGCACCGTCTCGCCGACGTGCTCGATCCGCACGCCGGGCAGCCGGTGCGGCAGCCGCAGCCAAGCATCGGCCGCGGCGGCGCGCAGCTCGACCACATAGGGCTCGATATGGTTGCGAATCAAATTGCCGGGGCTGTCGCAGGCGACGATGCGGCCACCGTCCATGATGGCGATGCGGTCGCACAGCCGCTCCGCTTCTTCCATGTAATGCGTGGTGAGAATCAGGGTGCGGCCCTGGTTCAGCAGCCGCCGCAGCCGTTCCCAGATATGCTGGCGCGCCTGCGGATCGAGCCCGGTGGTGGGCTCATCAAGCACGATCAGGGCTGGATCATTGATGAGGGCCCGCGCCAGCGTCAACCGCCGCTTCATGCCGCCCGACAGGGCGCCGATGGCGGCATCGGCCCGATCGCTGAGCTGGGCGTACTCGAGCAGCTGCTCGATGCGACCGTCCAGCTGGCGCCGCTTCAGGCCGAAGTAGCTGGCGTAGGTCACCAGGTTCTCGCGCACCGTGAAGTCGGGATCCAGATTGTCGAACTGCGGCACCACACCCGCTCGGCGGCGCATCTCGCGCGCCCGCTGCGGCACCGGAAAGCCCAACACCTCGATGCTGCCGCCCGTCGGCGGCGTCAGCCCCATCAGCATGCGCAGCGTGGTGGTCTTGCCGGCGCCGTTCGGCCCCAGCAGTCCAAAGCATTCGCCGTGGTATATTTCCAGATCGATGCCAGCGACGACCAGGGCGTCGCCATAGCGCTTCTCAAGGCCTCGTGCGACCACGGCAGCTTGGCCTGGCGTGCTCAAGTTTGCGTTCTCCTTGCTGGTCTTGCCACCGCGACTGGCCCGCGGCGGCGCAAAGCCTATGCTTGATACGGACGCTGCCGCAATGCGCCGCGGCAGCGCGGGTCCAAGGGACGTTGCTCAAAACCGGTCACGGACGCTGCATGAACGATTTGCTTGCCACGACCCCGCCGCCCCGCGGCTACTCCGGCGCCTTCCTCGCGGTGACGGCCGGGTTCGTCACGGCGCTGCTGGTCTCCAACATCATCGCCGTCAAGCTGGTCCAGTTCGGCCCCTGGGCGGTACCGGCGGCGGTAATCGTCTTCCCCGTCAGCTACATCATCGGCGACATCCTGACCGAGGTCTACGGCTACCATCGCGCCCGCCTGGTGATCTGGATCGGCTTCGGCTGCAACCTGCTCGCCACCACCGCCATCGCCGCCGCCATCGTCCTGCCGCCGGCACCGTTCTGGCCGCACCAGGAAGCTTACGAGCAAATCCTCGGTTTCGCACCGCGGCTGCTGCTGGCCTCGTTCGCGGCCTATTTGGCGGGCGAATTCGCCAACGCTTACGTGCTGGCCCGGCTCAAGATCCTGACCGCCGGCCGTTGGCTTTGGCTGCGCACCATTGGCTCCACCCTGGTGGGCCAGGGCCTGGACTCCATGATATTCATGATCGTGGCCTTCAGCGGCATCATCCCAGGGCAGGCCATCGTCGCCGCTGCTGCGACCCAATGGCTGATCAAGTCCGGCTACGAAGTCCTGGCCACGCCATTGACCTATCTGATCGTCGGCCTGCTGAAGCGGCATGAAGGGGTCGACGTGTATGACGAGGACACCGATTTCAACCCGTTCCGGCTGCGCGAGCGGCGCTAAAACCCGCGGCCGCCCGTGCCGCACCAGAAGGAGCTTGGAGTCATGCACGTGGTGGTGATCGGCGGCGGTGTCATCGGCACCTGCACCGCCTTCTGGCTCGCCCGGGCCGGCTGCACAGTGACGCTGCTGGAACGTCAGCCGGAGCTGGCGGCGGAAGGTAGCTTCGCCAACGGCGGCATGCTGCACGCCAGCCACGGCGAGCCATGGAACTCGCCGCAGGCGGTGGGGCAGCTGCTGGCCTGGATCGGTCGGGAGGACTCGCCGCTGCTGCTGCGCCCGCGCCGCCTGCCGGCGCTCGTGGGCTGGGGCCTACAGTTTCTCCGCCACAGCAGTCGCTCCCGCCACCAAGCTGCCACTCTGGCCAATACCCGACTGGCCCGCTACAGCCTGGAGGTCATGGCCGTCATCCGTCGCGAGGCGGCCATCCAGGACGACGGCGCCCAGGCCGGCATCGCCAAGCTGTTCCGGGACCAGGCCCAGCTGGAGGCGGCCACCCGTATGTCGGAGCTGCTGCAGGAGGCGGGCGTACCGTTCGAGCGATGGACCCGGGCGCAGCTGCTGGCGCGCGAACCGGCGCTAGCCGGCTGCGCCGATCGGCTGGTCGGCGCCCTCTATTACCCGCAGGATGCCAGCGGCGATGCCTGCCTGTTCACCCGCCAACTGGGCCGCTACTGCCAAACCCTCGGCGTAGAATTGCGCACAGGAACCGCGGTCCACGCCCTGGTCGCCACCGGCGACCGCATCGAGGCGGCACTCACCGACCAGGGCCGCCTGGAAGCCGATCAGTTCGTGCTGGCCAACGGCCCTCATGCGCCCAGGCTGCTGCACCCGCTGGGGTTGCGCCTGCCCATTGAACCGGTCAAGGGCTATTCCATCACCCTCGACGTTCGCGGCATCGACGGCCTGCCGCGGCTGCCGTTGATCGACGATGCCCGCAAAATCGTCGTCACGCCTCTTGGCGCACGGCTACGCCTGGCCGGCACTGCCGAGTTCGCCGGCTTCGACGATCGCATTCAGCCCCGCCGCGTGCGGCTGCTCATCGCACAGCTGCGGGAGCTGCTGCCGCAACGCGAGCACGAGCTGGCGGCGGCACCCAGCAGCGCCTGGGCCTGTCTGCGACCGATGAGCCCGGACGGCGTTCCCATCATCGGTCCTACTCGCTTCCGCAACCTCTGGCTCAATACCGGCGCCGGCCACATGGGCTGGACCATCGCCGCCGGCGCTGGCCGGCTGCTGTGCGACCTGATGAGCGGACGCCAGCCCGCCCTCTCCCCCGCCGCCTACCTCCCCGCCCGCTGGCTGTAGCAAGCCTAAACTTTTTCCTCAACCCGCCGCTATTTGACATAGGCGCCGACCAGTGGGGAAGGACCGTCGGCGCGCTGCAGCGCGAACGCCCGATCGAGGCCATTCCGCAGCAAGGGCCAAGCCGCCTTCTGCTGTCCGTGCATCCCTGGCTTCCATACCGGACTTGCGGCTGCCCGCGCCTGTGCGTCGCTGGCCGGCAGGCCATTTCGTACAACCCTGGCCCAAACCTTAGGCTTGCCATTAGCGAGAAAACATGCGACTCAACCTGCCCGTTACCAACAATGAACAAACCGTCCCTGCCAATGCCCGGCTGATCAGCACCACCAACCTCAAGGGAGTCATCGAAAGCGCGAATCAAGCCTTTGTGCAAGTGTCCGGATACTCGGAACAGGAGCTATGCGGCCAGCCGCACAACATCGTGCGCCACCCGGACATGCCGGAAGCGGTCTTCCGCAACTTCTGGGACACGCTCAAGAGCGGCCGGCCCTGGATGGGCGTGGTCAAGAATCGCTGCAAGAACGGTGACTATTACTGGGTCAATGCCTTCGTCGCGCCGATCTTCTCCAACGGCAAGCCGGTCGGCTACCAGTCGGTGCGCATCGCCGCCACCGCCAAGCAGAAAGCGCGCGCTGAAAAGCTGTACGCCCAGATCCGCCGCGGCCGCCAGCCCGGCCGCTGGGCCTGGCTGTGCAGCATCCCCGTACGTCAAGGGCTGAGTGCCGCCGCCGCGATCGTCACCGCCTATGGCGCTGGCCATCTGGCCGCTGCCAACCTGTATCTGCCGGCAGCGCTGGCCGGTGTCCTGAGCCTGGCGGCGGCCGGTGCTGGCGTTGCGCTGACCGCCTGCAGGCTGCGCTACCTCTCGCGCTTGTCGCGCCGCATCTTCGACAATCGCGTCGGCCAGGCCGTGTACGGCGGCAGTTTCGACGCCGTCGCCGAAGCCGAGCTAGCCCTGGAGATGCGGCAGGCGCAGCTGCGCGCCCTGCTCGGCCGGGTGGAGGATCTCATCCCAGAGCTGGCCAAGGCCGCCAACGCGACCCGTAACGCGACCAACGAGAGCCTGCAAGCCTTCAAAGAGCAGAGCCTGGAAATCGATCAAGTGGCGACGGCCATGCATGAGATGGCCAGCACGGTGCAGGAGGTCGCCCGCACCACGGCCGAGGCTTCCGATGCCGCTGCGACCGCCGCTCAGCAAGCCAGCAGCGGTCGCGCCACCATCGAGCGCACCGTGATCGCCATGCGCAAGCTGGCCGACGACGTGACCGCCGCCTCGACCTCCATGCAGGCTCTGCGTGAGGAGACCGTCTCCATCCGCGACGTGCTGCAGGTCATCGAGTCCATCGCTGCCCAGACCAACCTGTTGGCCCTGAACGCCGCCATCGAGGCGGCGCGCGCCGGCAGCGCCGGCCGCGGCTTCGCGGTGGTTGCCAACGAGGTGCGCCAGCTGGCCAATCGGGTAGCCGCCTCAACGGAAGAGATCTCCGAACTGATCGGTCGCCTGGAAGCGCGGGCCGATGCGGCGGCGCACAGCATGGATCGCAGCGCTCACGCCGCCCAGGAAGTAGCCGTCGAGTCGGACGGCTCGGCCGAGATCGTGGCTCGAATCGGACAGGCCATCGACTGCATCCGCGACATGAGCATGCAAATCGCCACCGCTGCGGAAGAACAATCCGCCGTGGCTGAGGAGATCGACCGTCGTATCGTGGAAATCAATTCTGGCGCCCAGGCGACGCTGCGGCTCGCCGAGAACTCCGGCGAGACCAGCGAGCAGCTGGTGAAGACGATGGAGACGCTGCGCAGCGTGCTGCTGCAGTTCAAGGACAGCATCGCCGTCAACGACGCCGAGCGTCCGGGCAAATGAGAGAACCCATGCGGCACCGGCCGTGCCGCATGGGTCGAATGCATCAGCGCTTCGCGCTGCTGGCTTGCTCAAGCAGGCTGAAAAAGGTGGACGAGATCAGCCGTTATCGGCTTTGTTGCGGCTGTTGTTGACCCGTTCGCGCAGCAGCTTGCCCGGCTTGAAATGAGGCACGTATTTGCCGGGCAACGCGACCGGCTCGCCGGTCTTGGGATTGCGGCCGATGCGCGGCGGCCGATGATGCAGCGAGAAACTGCCGAAGCCACGAATCTCGATACGCTCGCCATTGGAGAGCGATTCGCTCATCTGCTCCAGAAGCGTCTTGACGGCCAGCTCCACGTCCTTATAGGCCAGATGCTGCTGCTTGGCCGCGATTGCTTCGATCAGCTGCGATTTCGTCATTGAGGTCTTCCGGAGCTCGCGGCTTTCTGTCAAATCCGAATCATCCAGCGCTTGTACCATAACAGTCCGCCTGACACTGGCCGGGCGGGCGGCAAAGAGCCGCCCGCCCGAGGCAGCACGGCATCAGTCGTTGTTGCCGCGCGACGAGGCCATCTGCTCCTTGATCAGGTCGCCGAGCGTGGTGGTGCCAGGGCTGCTGGTACGGCTGTAGTCCTGCATCACCTCTTGCTCTTCCTGCATGTCCTTGGCCTTGATGGACAGGCTGATGGTGCGGTTCTTGCGGTCGACCGCCATGAACTTGGCCTCGACCTCGTCGCCCACCTTCAGCGCCTGCCGGGCATCCTCGACCCGATCGCGGGAGATGTCGGAAGCACGAATGTAGCCTTCGATGCCATCGGCCAGCTCGACCGTGGCGCCCTTGGCGTCCACTTCCTTGACCACGCCCTTGAGGATGCTGCCGCGCGGGTTGTCGGCTAGCCAGGCGCTGAACGGATCCTGCTCCAGCTGCTTGATGCCGAGCGAAATGCGCTCGCGCTCGGGATCGACCGACAGCACCACGGCCTCGACTTCTTCGCCCTTCTTGTAGTTGCGCACGGCTTCTTCGCCGGGCTCGTCCCAGGACAGGTCGGACAGGTGGACCAGGCCGTCGATGCCGCCCTCCAGGCCGACGAAGATGCCGAAGTCGGTGATCGACTTGATGACGCCCTTGACCTTGTCGCCCTTGTTGTGGGTCGCGGCGAACAGCTCCCACGGGTTGGCCTGGCACTGCTTCATGCCGAGCGAGATGCGGCGGCGCTCTTCGTCGATGTCGAGGATCATCACCTCGACCTCGTCGCCAACCTGCACCACCTTGGCCGGGTTCACGTTCTTGTTGGTCCAATCCATCTCGGAGACGTGAACCAAACCCTCGACGCCCTCCTCGATCTCGACGAAAGCGCCGTAGTCGGTGATGTTGGTCACGCGGCCCATGACCCGGCTGCCTTCCGGATAACGGGAGGAGATGGACTCCCACGGGTCCTCGCCCAGCTGCTTCAGGCCCAGCGAGACGCGGTTGCGCTCGCGGTCGAACTTGAGGACCTTGACCTCGATCTCATCGCCGACGTTGACCACCTCGGAGGGATGCTTGACCCGCCGCCAGGCCATGTCGGTGATATGCAGCAGGCCGTCGATGCCGCCCAGGTCCACGAAGGCACCGTAGTCGGTGAGGTTCTTGACGATACCCTTGAGGACCAGGCCCTCCTGCAGCTTCTCGAGCAGCTGCTCGCGCTCGGCGCTGTACTCTTCCTCGACCACCGCGCGGCGCGAGACGACGACGTTGTTGCGGCGCGGATCCAGCTTGATCAGCTTGAACTCGAGATCCTTGCCCTCCAGGTAGGTGGTGTCGCGAACCGGACGCACGTCCACCAGGGAACCCGGCAGGAAGGCGCGGATGTGCTTGAGGTCGACGGTGAAGCCACCCTTGACCTTACCGCTGATGACGCCGGTGACGGTCTCGCCCTTAGCAAAGGCTTCCTCGAGGTACTTCCACGCATGAGCGCGCTTGGCTTTTTCGCGGGACAGGCGGGTTTCCCCGAAGCCGTCCTCCACCGCGTCCAGAGCGACCTCGACTTCGTCGCCGACCTTGACTTCGAGCTCGCCGTTCTCATCGAGGAATTGGTCGCGCGGGATGACGGCCTCGGACTTCAATCCCGCATTGACGATGACGGAATCGCCGTCGATCGCCACTACCTTGCCCATCACGATCGCGCCGGGGCGCATGTTCGTTTTGGCGAGGCTTTGCTCAAACAGTTCCGCGAAACTTTCGCTCATGTGTGAATTAATCCCAGATCGTTGCCGATCCTGAAAGGTTGATGGTTGACCACGAAAGACGAACGACAGCCTGCTGCCGCGCCTTCCCCCTACATAGGGCCGAGCCGTTCGTCGACAATGCGGCGAACCCGCTCGACCACCGCTTCGATACCCATACCAGTGGTATCGACCGTTACCGCATCGGCCGCTGGCCGCAATGGGGCCACGGCCCGGGTCGCGTCGCGCCGATCGCGCTCGGCGATATCCCTCAAAAGGGCTGTGAGATTACCACCGCCTCCCTGCTCATTCAACTGCTTATAGCGCCGACGGGCGCGTTCCTCCACACTGGCGGTGAGAAAAATCTTGACTTCCGCATCCGGAAAAATCCCAGTGCCCATGTCGCGCCCGTCGGCCACCAGGCCCGGCGGCTGGCGAAACGCGCGCTGCCGGTCGAGCAAGGCCTCCCGCACCTCGGGAATGGCCGCGACCTGGGAAGCCGCCTTGCCGGCGTCCTCGGTCCGAATCTGCACCGTCACATCCTCGCCCGCCAGCAGCACCCGCTGCTCCTGGCCTGGATTGACGACGAACGTGACGGGAAGTTCCCGCGCCAGCTGGGCCAGCTGCGGTGCATCGTCCAAGCCGACGCCGCAGCGCTGGGCGTACAGGCCAAGGACGCGGTAGAGAGCACCGCTGTCCAGCAAGTGCCAGCCCAAGGTCTCCGCCAGCCAGCGGGCAATGGTGCCCTTGCCGGAACCGCTGGGACCGTCGATGGTGATCACTGGTACTTTCACATCGTCGCTCCTGCGGTTTCGATGCGCAGCCCCGCCTGCCGCGCCAGCTCGGCAAAGCCGGGGAAGGACGTATTGACGATGGCGCAGCCGTCGATGACAATTTCGCCGCTGGCGCGCAGGGCTGCGATGGCGAACGACATGGCGATGCGATGATCGTGGTGGCTGGCCAGCCGACCGCCACTCAGTCGTCCGCCCCGAATGCGGATACCGTCTGGCAGCGCTTCGGCGTCGATGCCCAGGGTACGCAGGCCGTCCGCCATCACTGCGATCCGGTCGCTCTCCTTGACCCGCAGCTCCGCCGCGCCGGTCAAAACCGTCTCGCCCTCGGCGCAGGCGGCGGCGACGAACAGCGCCGGGAACTCGTCGATGGCCAGCGGCACCAGCTCTTCCGGGATGCGAATCCCACGCAGCAGCGCATGGCGCACCCGCAGATCGGCCACCGGCTCGCCGCCCACGTCGCGCGGATTCAGCACCTCGATATCGGCGCCCATCAGGCGCAGGATCTCGATCACCCCGGTACGGGTGGGGTTAATGCCGACGTGCTCGAGGACCAGGTCGGAGCCCTCGGCGATGCTGGCCCCAACCAGGAAGAACGCCGCCGAGGAAATGTCGGCCGGTACGTCGATGCGGCCGGCTTGCAGCCGACCGCCGCCCTGCAGGCAGACCGTGGTGCCGTCCCGCTGCAACGCATAGCCCATGCCGGCCAGCATGCGCTCGGTGTGGTCGCGGCTGGGTTGTGGCTCGCTGACGCAGATCCTGCCTTCGGCGTACAGCCCGGCCAGCAGCAGACAGGACTTGACCTGGGCGCTGGCGACCGGGGATTGATGGGAGATCCCCCGCAGGCGCTGGCCGCCTCGGATGCGGATGGGCGGCGTGCCGGCGGCGCTGAGCTCGATCCGCGCGCCCATCCGCGTCAGCGGGTCGGCAATGCGCCGCATGGGCCGGCTGGACAGGGACACGTCGCCGACCAGCTCGCTGTCGAAGGCCTGCCCGGCCAACAGGCCGGCCAGCAAGCGCATCGTGGTTCCGGAGTTACCGCAATCGATCGGCCCGGCCGGCGCCTGCAGGCCGTGCAGTCCCACGCCGTGCACCGTCACCTGCCCCTGCACGGGCCCGTCGATGCGCACCCCCATGGCGCGGAAGGCGGCGATGGTGGCCAGCGCGTCCTCGCCTTCGAGGAAGCCGCTGATCTCGGTGACGCCGTCAGCCAGGGCGCCCAGCATGATGCTGCGGTGGGAGATGGACTTGTCACCCGGCACCCTCATCCGCCCCTGCAGGCGACCGCCCGGCTGCAGACGGAAGGTCACATCGGCTTGCTGCTGCATGTTCACTCCTGGGAAACGGCTAGGGTTCGAGCATGGCGACGAAGCGGTCGCGAGCCTGCTTGGCGTGCTGGAACACCTGCTCCAGCGCCTGGCCATCGCCGCTTCGGACCAGCGCCGCCAGCCGCGCCAGGTCCTCAGTATAGCGATCCAGCGCTGCGCTCAAAGCTTCGCGGTTGGCGAGGCAGATGTCCCGCCACATCACCGGATCACTGGAGGCGATGCGGGTGAAATCGCGGAAGCCGCCGGCAGCGAACTGGAAGATTTCCTGGCTGCTGTCCCAGCGCGAGAGCGATTCGACCAGGCCGTAGGCCAACAGGTGCGGCAAATGCGAGGTCGCCGCCAGCACCTCGTCGTGGTGTGCCGCCGACATCTCCACCACCTCGGCGCCGGTAGCCTGCCACAGCCAGCGCACCCGCTGAAGCGCCGCGGTGGCGGTTTCCGGCAGCGGCGTCAGGATTACCCGGCGCCGCTGGAACAGCTCGGAGAACGACGCCTCGACCCCGCTACGCTCGGTGCCGGCGATGGGATGGCCGGGCACGAAATTGGGCCACTCGCCGAACACGGCACGGGCGTCCTCGACCACCGAACCCTTGGCGCTGCCGACGTCGGTAACGATGGCGGCATCCCTCAGTCCCGGCGCGATCGCTTCGAAGACCGACCGCATCGCTCCCAGCGGCACCCCCACCACCACCATGTCGGCGCCGGACACCGCTGCTGCCAAATCCAGCTCGTAGCGGTCGATGACGCCAAGCTCGCGCGCCCGCGCCAGGCTGGCCTCGCTGCGACCGCCGCCGACGATGGTCTTGACTACCCCGGCGTTCCGCAGCGCGCGCGCCAGCGAGCCGCCGATGAGACCGACGCCGATGATGGCCAGCTGCTCGATCGCCGCAGACGGCCTCATGGGCTCACCTCCAGCAGCCCCTGATCACGCAGCGAGGCCAACGCTGCTAGGAAGCGGTCGTTCTCCCGCGGCAGGCCGACGCTGACGCGCAGGAACTCGTCCAGCTGATAGCCACCGCCGACTGGCCGCACGATCACGCCCTGCCGCAGCAGGGCCTGGTAAATGTCCCCGGCCCGGGGCCCCACCCGCAGGCAGAGGAAATTGCCGGCCGACGGCAGCCAGCTCAGCCCCATGGCGCCCAGCACGTCTTGCAGCCGCGCCATTTCCTTGCGGTTCAGCTCCACCGAGGTCTGCACGTGCACTTGGTCGGTCAGGGCGGCGATGGCCGCCGCCTGAGCCGGGATGCTGACGTTGAAGGGCATGCGCACCCGGTCCAGCAGATCCGCCACCTCCGGGCTGGACAACCCGTAGCCGACCCGCAGCCCGGCCAGGCCATAAGCCTTGGAGAAGGTGCGGGTGACGACCAGATTGGGGTAGCGGCGCACCCAATCCGCCCCCTGCCGATAACCCGGCGCCGCTTCGGCGTACTCAACATAGGCTTCGTCCAGCACGATGATGACGTCGCGCGGCACGCTCGCGAAGAAGCGCTCCAGCTCCTCCGCCGTCAGCCAGGTCCCGGTCGGATTGTTGGGGTTGGCGATGAACACCACCCGCGTGTTGGCCGTGATCGCGGCCTGCATGGCGTCCAGATCGTGGCCGCAGGGCTGGGCGTGGTCCGGCGGATTGGCCGGCGTTTGCACCAGGGTGGCGCCTACCGCCTGGCTGGCGATGGCGTAGATGGCGAAGGCATGCCTGGCGAAGCCGGCCTCCCGGCCCGGCCCCAGGAAGGCCCGCGCCACCATCTCTAGCAGGTCGTTGGAGCCGCTGCCCATGGTCACGCAAATGGGATCGATGTCGTGGTGGGCAGCCAGCGCCTGGCGCAGCAGATAGCCGTTGCCGTCCGGGTAGCGGTGGATTTCCGCCAGCGCTTCCTGGGCAGCGGCGACCGCCTTGGGGCTGGGCCCCAGCGGGTTTTCGTTAGAGGCCAGCTTGACGATGTCGCTGACGCCAAATTCGCGCTGCAGCTCTTCAATTGGCTTGCCCGGCTGATAGGGCTGCAGGGCCTGGACGCCGGGCGTGGCGAGGTCGCAGAAAAAATTGCTCGACAAGGACATGGCTTCCGTGGACTCGAGGTATGGGCCGCCCCTAGTAGGCGGCGCGCGGATAGGAGCCGAGGATTTTCAGCAGGCTGGCGCGGGACTGGATTTCCTCCAGCGCCCTTTTCACCGGCTCGTCCTCGACGTGGCCGAGCAGGTCGACGAAAAACACATACTCCCACATCCCCTGGCGCGACGGCCGCGACTCAATGCGGCTCATGTTGACGCCGTGGCGAGCCAGCGGCTCCAGCAGGCGGTACAGCCCGCCGGGCTGGTTGGTGCTCGACATCACCAGCGAAGTCTTGTCTTCGCCTGTCGGCGGCGGCGACTGGGTGCCGATGATCAGGAAACGGGTGGTATTGGCGGCGCCGTCCTGAATCCCGAGCTCCAGGATCGGCACTTCGTAGCGCTGCGCCGCCGCTTCGCTGGCGATGGCGGCGGCGGCGTCATCCTCCGCCGCCAGCCGCGCGGCCTCAGCAGTGCTGCTGACCGGGATGCGCTCGGCGTGGGGCAGGTGGGTATCCAGCCAGGACCGGCACTGGCCGAGCGCCTGCTGGTGCGAATAGACCCGGCGGATGTCCTGCAGGCGCTTGGTCTTGCTGACCAGGTTGTGGACCACCGGCAGCTCCACCTCGCCGACAATTTGCAGCGGCGAGCTCAGGAAACGATCCAGGGTATGACTGACCGCGCCCTCGGTGGAGTTTTCCACCGGCACCACGCCATAGTTGGCGGCACCTGACTCCACCTCCCGGAACACTAGCCCGATGGTGGCCAGCGGCCGCATCTGGGTGGCATGGCCGAAGTGCTTGAGGGCTGCGGCGTGGGTGAACGTCCCCTCGGGGCCGAAGTAGGCCACCTTGAGCGGCTGCTGCAACGCCAGGCAAGCCGACATCAGCTCCCGATACAGGCGTTGCACCGACTCGTCGCTGAGTGGTCCCCGATTGAGGTCCCGCACCCGCCGCAGGACCTCGGCTTCCCGCTCTGGACGATAGAAGTCGGCGACCTCGCCGGCGGCGCGCTTGGCGGCCGCCACCTCCTGGGCAAGCCGGGCGCGCTGGCTGATCAGCTCCAGGATTTGCTCGTCGATGGCATCGATTTTGGCGCGGATGGCGGCCAGTTGCTTGTCTTCGTCTGCGGCCATAATCGGACTCAATAAATCACCCGGATGTTGAGCACGCCGTCGACGGCACGTATCCGTTCCACTGCCGCCTGCGGCACCTCGCCGTCCACGTCCACCAGCGTGTAGGCGACCTCGCCGCGCGACTTGTTGTACATATCGAGAATGTTGACCCCCGCCTCGCCCAGGGCCGCCGAGATCTGCCCCAGCATGTTGGGCACGTTGGCGTTGGCGATGGCCAAGCGCGGACCGCGGCCGGTGCGCGGCATCACCACGTCCGGGAAGTTGACGGAATTGCGGATGTTGCCGTTTTCCAGGAAGTCGCGGATCTGCTCGGCGACCATGATCGCACAGTTCTCCTCGGCCTCGCGGGTCGAAGCGCCCAGATGCGGCAGCGCGATCACCCGCGGATGGTCCTTGATGAGGGCGGACGGGAAATCGCAGGCATAGGCCCACAGCCGGCCCTCATCAAGGGCGGCGATCACGGCTTCATCATCGACGATGCCGGCGCGGGAGAAATTCAGGATCACCCCATCTCGCGGCATGTTGCGGATGCGCTCGGCGTTGATCATCCCCCGGGTCGAGTCGGTCAGCGGCACGTGCACGCTGACGAACTGGGAGCGGGTCACAACCTCGTCCACCGAGTGCGCCTGCCGCACTTCCGAAGACAGCTGCCAGGCACGACTAACGGTGATCTCCGGATCGTAGCCGATGACTTCCATGCCCAGGGCGTGCGCCGCATTCGCCACCTGCACGCCGATGGCGCCCAGGCCGATGACGCCCAGCGTACGCCCCGGCAGCTCGAAGCCGACGAACCGCTTCTTACCCGCCTCCACCAGCTGGTCGATGGCGGCGTCGCTGCCGCTCAACCCACGGGCAAAATCCCAGGCCTGCGGGATGTTGCGGGCCGCCATCAGCATGGCGGCCAGTACCAGTTCCTTGACCGCGTTAGCATTGGCGCCGGGAGCGTTGAAGACGACCACGCCCCGCCGGCTCATGGCCTCTACCGGAATGTTGTTCACGCCGGCGCCGGCGCGTCCGATCGCCTTGACCGTCGGCGGAATCTCCATGTCATGCATGGGAGCCGACCGCACCAGGATGGCGTCCGGGTTGATGATCTCCGAAGCTACCTCGTAGCGGGCGCGGGGCAGCCGCTCCAAGCCCTTGATGGAAATGTTGTTTAGCGTCTGAATCTTAAACATCGGGCCACTCCAGAGTCTAGCGGGCTGCCTGAGGCGCGGCGAGGCGGCGCTCCGGTCTGCCGGTGGCGCCGCCTCGCCGCATCACTGCCCGAACCCGCGGCTCAGCCATAGCGGCGAGCGAAGTCCTGCATGAACTCCACCAGCCGATCCACGCCCTCTTCGGGCATGGCGTTGTAGATGCTGGCGCGCAAGCCGCCCACGCTGCGATGGCCGGACAGCGTGACCAGGCCAGCCTGCTTGGCCTCTTCCAGGAACTTCTGCTCCAGCTCCTTGGAAGGCAGCAGGAAGGGTACGTTCATCCAGGAGCGGCAGTCAGGATCCACCGGGCTGCGGTAGAAGCCGCCGGAGTTGTCGATGGCGGCGTACAGCTTATCCGCCTTGCGCTTGTTGATCTCGGCCATAGCCTCCAGGCCGCCCTTGCGCTTGAGCCACTTGAACACCAGCCCGGCCAGATACCAGGTGTAGGTGGGCGGCGTGTTGACCATGGAGTCGGCCTCGGCCTGCAGCGTGTAGTTGAGGAAAGTCGGGGTGCTGGGCTGCGGCTGGCCCAGCAGGTCCTCGCGCACGATGACGATGGCCAGCCCGGCCGGGCCGATGTTCTTCTGCGCACCGGCATAGATCAGCCCGAACCTGGTGACGTCGATGGGCCGCGACAAGATAGTGGAAGACATGTCGGCCACCAGCGGCACGTCGCCAACATCCGGAACCCAGCCGAACTCGACGCCCGAGATGGTCTCGTTGGGCGTGTAGTGGACGTAGGCGGCGTCGGGATCCAGCTTCCACTCGCTCTGCGGCGGAATGGAGAGGAAGTTGCTGGCCTCGCCGCTGGCGGCAACGTTGACCTCGCAGTACTTCCGGGCCTCGCTGATGGCCTTGGCCGACCAGGCACCGGTATTGATGTAGTCGGCCCGCTGCTTGCCCCGCAGCAGGTTCATCGGCACCGCGGCGAACTGCCCGGTGGCGCCGCCCTGCAGGAACAGCACCTTGTAGTTGGCCGGAACGTTGAGCAGGTCGCGCAGGTCCTGCTCGGCCTCCGCGGCGATGGCGGCGAACTCCTTGCCGCGGTGGCTCATTTCCATCACGGACATGCCAGTGCCCCGCCAGTCCAGCATCTCCTCGCTGGCCTGCTTGAGGACTTCCTCCGGCATCATGGCCGGCCCAGCACTGAAGTTGAACACTCGCGACATCGGTTCGCTCCTGCAAATGGTCAAGAAAGACTGCTTCGCCCGACCGCGGGACTATTCCGCATCGTCGTCTTCGTCGTCGCCCTCGATGCGTTCCACGCCCACCAGCTGGTCTTCGGCATCCAGCGAGATCAGGCGCACGCCCTGGGTGTTGCGGCTGAGCACCGAGACCTCGCTGGCACGGGTGCGCACCAGGGTGCCGTTGCGGGTGATCAGCATGATCTCGTCCTCGTCGGTCACCTGGGTGGCGGCCACCACCTTGCCGTTACGCTCGCTGGTGCGGATGGAAATGACGCCCATGCCGTTTCGGCCCTGGCGCGGATATTCGTCCGCCGCGGTGCGCTTGCCGTAGCCGTTTTCGGTGGCGGTGAGTATGGTGCCCTCGCCCAGGATCAGCAGCTGGATGACGCGCTGCCCCTCCAGCAGGCGGATGCCGCGCACGCCGGCCGCGGTGCGGCCCATGGGCCGCACCTCGGACTCATGGAAGCGAATCGCCCGACCGCCGTCGGTGAACAGCATCACGTCGCGGTCGCCATCGGTGATGCCGACGTTGACCAGGGCGTCGCCGGCGCGCAGGTCGATGGCGATGATGCCGCTGCTGCGCGGCCGCGAGAAGTCCTTCAGCGGCGTTTTCTTCACCGTGCCATGGCTGGTCGCCATGAACACGTAGTGCTGCTCGTCGAACTCCTTGATCGGCAGCACCGCGTTGATGCGCTCGCCCTCTTCCAGTGGCAGCAGGTTGACGATGGGCCGGCCGCGCGCGTTGCGGCCACCCTGCGGCAGCTCATAGACCTTGAGCCAGTAGCACTTGCCGAAGCTGGAGAAGCACAGCAGGGTGTCGTGGGTGTTGGCGATGAACAGCGTCTCGATGAAGTCCTCGTCCTTCATCCGCGCCGCGCTGCGGCCGCGCCCGCCGCGCCGCTGCGCCTCGTAGTCGGAAACCGGCTGCGCCTTGGCATAGCCGTTGTGCGACAGCGTCACCACCATGTCCTGCGGGGTGATCAGGTCCTCCAGCGTCAGGTCCTGGCTGTCGGCCACGATCTCGCTGCGGCGCGGGTCGTTGAAGCGCTCGCGCACGTCCAGCAGCTCCTCCCGCACCACCTTCATCAGCTCCTCAGCAGAGCTGAGGATGGCCAGCAGGCGATCGATATCCGCCAGCAGCGCCTTGTATTCCTCGATGATCTTGTCCTGCTCCAGGCCGGTCAGCCGGTGCAGGCGCAGATCGAGGATGGCCTGGGCCTGGGCCGGAGACAGCCAGTAGCCGTCGGCGGTCAGCCCCAGCCCTTCCGGCAGGTCCTCGGGCTGGTAGGCATGGCCCTCGGCGCGGGCCAGCATCTCGCTGACCAGGCCGGGCCGCCAGGGTCGCGACAGCAGCGCCTCGCGGGCCTCGTTGGGGCCGGCGGACGCCTTGATCACAGCGATGATCTCGTCGATGTTGGCCAGCGCCACCGCCAGCCCTTCCAAGACGTGGGCCCGTTCGCGCGCCTTGCGCAGCTCGAACACGGTGCGCCGGGTCACCACCTCGCGCCGGTGGCGCAGGAAGGCTTCCAGGATCTCCTTGAGATTGAGCTGCCGCGGCTGACCATCGACCAGCGCCACCATGTTGATGCCGAACACGGTCTGCATCTGGGTGTGCAGAAACAGATTGTTCAGCACCACCTCGGGGATCTCGCCGCGGCGCAGCTCGATAACCACCCGGATGCCTTCCTTGTCGGATTCGTCGCGCAGCTCGGTAATGCCCTCCAGCCGCTTCTCCTTGACCAGCTCGGCGATGCGCTCGATCAGCTTGGCCTTGTTGACCTGGTAGGGCAGCTCGGTGACGATGATGCTCTGGCGACCGGTGCGCTCGTCTTCCTCGATGTGGGTGCGGGCTCGCATCACCATACGGCCGCGCCCGGTGCGGTAGGCCTCGCGAATGCCGGCGAGACCGTTGATGATGCCGGCCGTCGGCAGGTCCGGCGCCGGCAGGTATTGCATCAGGTCGTCGACGCTCAGCGTCTCGTCGTCGATCAGTGCCACGCAGGCATCGATCACCTCGCCCAGGTTGTGCGGCGGGATGTTGGTGGCCATGCCGACGGCGATGCCGGAGCTGCCATTGACCAGCAGGTTGGGGAAGCGGGCCGGCAGCACCAGCGGCTCGCGCTCGGAGCCGTCGTAGTTGTCACCGAAGTCGACCGTCTCCTTATCGATGTCGGCCAGCAACTCGTGCGCGATGCGGGCCATGCGCACTTCGGTGTAACGCATGGCGGCGGCGGAATCACCGTCGATGGAGCCGAAGTTGCCCTGCCCATCCACCAACGGGTAGCGCATGGCGAACGGCTGCGCCATCCGCACGATGGTGTCGTACACGGCCGAGTCGCCGTGCGGGTGGTATTTACCGATGACGTCGCCGACCACGCGGGCGGATTTCTTGTACGGCTTGTTCCAGTCGTTGCCAAGCTCGCGCATGGCATGCAGAACCCGCCGATGCACGGGCTTGAGACCGTCCCGCACGTCCGGCAGCGCCCTGCCCACGATCACGCTCATGGCGTAATCGAGGTAGGACTGACGCATCTCGTCTTCGAGATTAACGGTAAGAATTTCTTGAGCGACGGTGGACATGAAGAATCAGTACCTGGTCATATTCGGACACGGGCCCGAATCGACGACTACAGGCTCCGCAGCAAACAACGCATCATAACACACGCACAAAACCTGCCGCAGCATGCATCGGGCAGGCCATGGCGCACAAGCCGCCCCGCCTCCCTGCAGCGGCGCCAACTTCGGGGGATGCCGTGACCACCCTGTCCTTCGCCGACTATCTCAAGGTCTTCGTCGGGCTGCTCGCCATCATCAATCCGCTAGGCGTCGCTCCCGTCTTCATCGGCCTGACCCGCCACCACACGCCCGCCGAGCGCCGGCGCATCGCCAAGGTCGCAGCGCTGTCCATGACCCTGATCCTGTTGGGCGGTCTACTCGCCGGTGAGAGCGTGCTGGCCTTCTTCGGCATCACCATGGCCTCGTTCCGGGTCGGCGGCGGGATATTGATCATGCTGATCGCCCTTTCCATGCTGCACGGCCAGGAAAGCCGCGCCCGCCAGACCACCGCCGAAGTGCAGGAGTCCGCCGAGCGCGACTCGGTCGCGGTGGTGCCGCTGTCCATCCCACTGCTGGCCGGCCCCGGCGGCATCAGCGCCGTGATCGTCTACGCCCATCTCGACGACAGCCTGGGACACTATCTGCTGCTGGCCCTCAATATCGTCAGCATGGGGGTGCTGGCGCTGCTGGTGCTGCTGGCAGCGCCGGCGCTGTCCGAGCGCCTGGGCCGCACTGGCATCAACATCGTCACCCGCATCATGGGCCTGATCCTGATGGCCATCGCCATCGAGTTCATCGCCGGCGGCCTGCGCGAGCTGTTTCCGGTGCTAGCCTGAGGCCCTCAGCCGCTGCCGGTCAGCCCCGGCAGCAGCCAGCTGGCGATGGTGAAATAGATCAACACGCCGACGCCGTCGGCGATGGTGGTAACCAGCGGCGAGCTGGCGGAGGCCGGGTCGGCGTTGAAGCGGCTGAGCAGGAAAGGCAGCGACATGCCGATCAGGCTGCCGACCACCACCACGATCTGCATAGTCAGCGCCACCACCAGCGCGATCGCCGGCCCGCCGCGGACCAGGCCGATCAGGCTCACCGCCAGCGCCGTGGTCAATCCCAGCAGCCCGGCCACCGCCAGCTCCCGCCCCAGCATGGTGGTCCAGTCGCGCAGCTCGACGTCGCCGGTCGCCAGGGCGCGCACCATGAGAGTGGCCGCCTGCGAGCCGGCATTGCCGCCGCCGGCGATCAGCAGCGGCAAGAAGAACACCAGCGGCACGTGGGATGAGATCAACTCCTCGAAGAAGGCGATGCCGGCGCCGGAGAAGATGTTGGCGAACACCAGCAGCACCAGCCAGAACACCCGGTGCCGGTAGAGCACGCTGACCGTGGCGTCCTTCATGCTGTACGCCACCAGCCCCAGCGAGCCGCCGGCTTTGTGGAAGTCCTCGGTGACCTCGCCCTCGACCACGTCCATGGCGTCGTCGGCGGTGACGATGCCGACCATGCGCCGGTCGCGGTCAATGACGGGCAAGGCGATGAAGTCGTAGCGGGCGATCTTCTCGGCCGCCTCGATCTGCTCGTCGTCGACGTAGGCCGTCACCGGATTGGACTCCATCATGTCGCCCACCCGGGTATCGGGATCGGCCAGGATCAGACGGCGCAGCGTGGTCACTCCCAGCAGGCGACGCTCGTCATCGATGACGTAGGCGTTGTAGATGGTCTCCCGATCCGGCGCCACCCGGCGCAGCTCCTCGATCGCCTCCGCCGCGGTGAGGTCGGGCGAGAGCGTGGCGTACTCGGAGGTCATGATGGCGCCGACCGTGCCTTCCTCGTAGTCCGCCAGCCGGCGGATGTCCTCCCGCTCGGCCTGGGCCAGGGCCGACAGCAGGCGCCGGCGGCGGTCTTCCGGCAGGGTGTTGAACAGGTCGACGCGCTCGTCGGAGGACATCCGTCCCAGCAGACGAGCCACCGCCGCATGCGACATGCCGGCCGCCAGCTGCGTCTGCCGCTCCAGCGGCAGATAGCCGAACACGCGCGCCAGCTCGCTCTCGGGAATCAGCGGCAGCGCCGCCGTGAGCTGGTCCGGCTCCAACCGGTCGAGAGCATCCGCCACGTCCGCCGCCAGCGCCTGCTCGAACCAGGCCTTCAGCGTCTCCAGCTCGCCCTGCTCCAGCAGCTGGGCGACGGCCTGCGCCGCCAGCGCCGCATCGAAGCGATCTTCGGCATAAGCTAGACGCAGCAGCTGCGCGGGATCGGTTGAGATCGCTTCCATGACCATGGTTCTCGCAATAGGTGATGACTGCTTGGGTCGGCTCTGAAGTCGGACAGACGTGGCATACTCTAACCTCTTCGCCCCGGCTTCCGGGAGTGCAGAAGCGCCTGGCCCGGCGCCTCGATCCCGCCTTCGTCGCTCCCCCAGGCCCTCCCCGGGATAAACCCGGATTTGAGCCGACCGGTTTAATGCCGTACCCTGAAAAAAACGCGAACACATTCCACTGGGACGGCTGCACCTGCCTCCGAGTCGCGGCGCGGCGGCGAGCGCATCCCGCCCGCCGATATTTTTTTCATCAGGGCCGGCTGCGTTTCGTCACCATCACCGCTGGTCCATCCCCGTGTCGGCAGCTCGGTACAGGCGTGGCTTCAACGCCAGCCCTTCGGCGTCCCGGTCTCTCGCAAGGCGCAGCTGCAGGCGCCGATTCCCGGGGCCCGAACGGCTGCAAAAGCAAGGGGGGCTGTCATGTCTCGTTTCATGGAAATCCGACCGATGGGGTCCATCGGTGCCGTCGACAACCTGACCGCGAACACCCGTTTCCAGGTCTACACCGAGCGTCAGCTGGATCAGATCGAGCCGCTGAAGCGGCTGCCCGAGGAACAGCGGTTCGAGATGCGGGTCGTCGCTAACGTGCTGCCGTTCCGGGTGAACCAGTACGTCATCGACGAACTGATCGACTGGTCGCAGGTTCCCAATGACCCGATCTTCCAGCTGACCTTCCCCCAGCGCGACATGCTGGCGCCGGAGGACTTCGAGCGCATGGCCGCGGCCCTGCGCGGCGGTGCCGACCGGACCGAGATCACCCGCCTGGCGCGGGAAATCCAGGCCGGCCTCAACCCGCACCCGGCCGGCCAGCAGGAGATGAACGTACCCACCCTGGACGGGGTGCCGCTGCCCGGCATGCAGCACAAGTACCGGGAGACGGTGCTGTTCTTCCCTAGCCAGGGCCAGGTCTGCCACAGCTACTGCACCTTCTGCTTCCGCTGGGCGCAGTTCGTCGGCGACCGCGAGCTGCGCTTCGCCAGCAACGAGGCGGACACGCTGCACCGCTATCTCGGCCGGGACCGCGCCATCAGCGACCTGCTGATTACCGGCGGCGATCCCATGGTGATGAAGACCCGCCACCTGCAGAACTATCTGGAGCCCTTGCTGCAGAAGGACCTGGAGCACGTGCAGACGGTGCGCATCGGCACCAAGTCGCTCACCTTCTGGCCGCAGCGCTACGTGACCGACGATGACGCCGACGAACTGCTGCGCCTGTTCGAGAAGATGGTCCGCCATGGCAAGCACGTGGCGCTGATGGCGCACTTCAACCATTGGCGGGAGCTGGAGACTCCCATCGTCAGGGAGGCCATCCGGCGGATTCGCGACACCGGCGTGGTGATCCGCACCCAAGCGCCGGTGATCCGGCACATCAACGACGACCCGGACGTCTGGGCCCGCATGTGGCGCACCCAGGTTGGGTTGGGGCTTGTCCCCTACTACATGTTCGTGGAGCGCGACACCGGCGCCAAGCGCTACTTCGAACTGCCGCTGGCGCGCGCCTACGAGATTTATCGCGACGCCATCCGGCAGGTCTCGGGACTGGGCCGTACCGCCCGCGGGCCGTCCATGAGCGCCGGCCCAGGCAAGGTGGAGATCCAGGGGATCACCGAGATCGGCGGCGAGCGCGTCTTTGTGCTGCGCTTCATCCAGGGCCGCAATCCCGACTGGGTGCAGCGCCCGTTCTTCGCCAAGTTCGACCCCGAAGCCACCTGGCTGGACGATCTCGAGCCGGCCTTCGGCGAGAAGGAGTTCTTCTTCACCCGGGAATACCAAGCCATGTGCAAGCGAGCGCTGGCCAAGGCCAGCTAGGAGCTCGCCTGGCGCGCCTGCCGCAGCTAGCGGCAGGCGCGGCTAGGCCTCAGCTTCCAACGCCAGAGGCTGGGCCGCCGGCAGCGCCCTGAACGCTTCCCCCAGCGCCTGCACGTCGGCGCCCGCCGGCTGCTGGAATACCCGCAGCCCGAACTCCGGCAGTATTGCCAGCAAGTGGTCGAAGATGTCGGCCTGCACCGCCTCGTACTCCGTCCAGACCACCGATCTGGTGAAGCAGTAGATCTCCAACGGCAGCCCGGTTGCCCCTGGTGCTAAGTGGCGCACCATCAGAGTCATATTCTGGTTGATGCCGGGATGGTTGCGCAGATAGCGCTCGACGTAAGCACGGAAGGTCCCGAGGTTGGTCACCCGCCGCCGATTGGCTGGCTCCTGGCTCCATTCCGCCAAGCGGGCGTTCCATTCCTCCAGCTCCCGCTCCTTCATGCCCAGGTACTCGTGGAGCAGATAAAAGCGGCGCAGCCGTCGCCGTTCCTCCTCGGAGAGGAAGTACACGCTGTTCTGGTCGAGGTAGAGCGAGCGCTTGATGCGGCGGCCGCCAGACTCGCGCATGCCGCGCCAGTTCTTGAACGACTCGCTGATCAGCCGCTTGGTGGGAATGGTGGTGATGGTCTTGTCCCAGTTCTGCACCTTGACCGTGTGCAGCGCGATGTCGATGACCTCGCCGTCGGCGTTCAGCTGCGGCATCTCGATCCAGTCGCCCACCCGCACGATGTCGTTGGTGGAGATCTGCACGCTCGCCACCAGCGACAGCAGCGTGTCCTGGAACACCAGCATCAGCACCGCGGCCATGGCGCCCAGGCCAGACAGGAGGATGACCGGAGAGCGGTCCAGCAGAGTGGCGATAGCGAGGATGCTGGCGACCACGTAGAGGGCGATCTTGACCACCTGCAGATAGCCCTTGATGGGACGGCGGGCCGCATCCGGCCGGCGCTGGTAAAGCGCGTTGACCAGGCTGAGGAAAGCGCTCAACGCCAGCGCTGCCGTCACGATCACGAACGCGGTGCTGACGTTGCGCACCACCACCACCGCCGCCTCGGGCAGGCCGGGCACGGCGGCGATGCCATGCCACACCACCAGCGCCGGGACGATGTTGGCAAGCCGCGACACCACGCCGAAGCCGTTCGGCTCCTCCGGCTGCTCGCGCGCCAGCGGCACATAGCGCAGCACCTGCCGCAGTCCGCGCACCAGCACCCGTTTGGTGAGCCAATTGGCGATCCAAGCGGCGAGCACCACCGCCGCCAGCACCAGCACCGTCTTG
Source organism: Lysobacteraceae bacterium (assembly GCA_012523465.1). GTDB lineage: Bacteria > Pseudomonadota > Gammaproteobacteria > Nitrococcales > AK92 > JAAYIK01. Next base: position 105,912 of record JAAYIK010000014.1, read on the forward strand.
ATCCAGGGGTAGGCCGCGAAGACCTCAGCCAGCGCGCTGGATTCGCTCATTTTTGCTCCTTGTCGCCGATCTCCCAACCTTCAGGATAGACCAGACTGCCGCCCGAGAAAGCGGCCGGGTTCACCGCCCGGCGGATGGCGCCGCGCTCAGCGCCGGCGTGAATGGTAGCGGCGGTGCAGCGCGCGGACTTGCTCGGCCAGCTCCGGCACGGGCCCGGCCACCACCGCGCTCGGCACCACGGCTTGTATCGGCAGGGGCTTGACCGGCGACGGCGGGACGCCGAGCTCGCGCAGCCACTCGACCAGCTGCGCCGATGAGCTGGCATAGACGATGCGTCCCAGCCCGACCCAGCCGTGCGCTGCCGCGCACATCGGGCAATGCTCGCCCGAGGTATAGACGGTGGCCGCCGCCCGCTCGGCAGGCGTCAGGTTGGCCGCGGCCCAGCGGGCCAGCTCGAACTCGGGATGCCGGGTGCGATCGCCGGAGGCCACGCGGTTGTGATCCTCGGCCAGGATCCGGCCATCGGCCGCCACCAGCACCGAGCCGAACGGCTCGTCGCCGGCCTCCAGGGCCGCCTCCGCCAGCTCCAGGCAGCGGCGCAGATAGCGCAGATCGGCATCGGTCAGCATGCTCTCCTCTTGATCTAGGTCAAGCCGCAACCTCGTGCGCGTTGCTTCTTCAGCCTGGCTTCAGCACCATCTTGTATGGTTCGCGGAGCAGCGGGCCCATTCGGTTCTTGCTCTGCACACCCCATCCTAACAATTCAGCATGTCTTGACGACCTTTCCATTCGGAGGTGTAAAAGATGCTCTACAGGCCCCTCTTGCTCGCCGCCCTTGGCGCCCTGTCCCTGTCGCTGAACACCGCCCTGGCGCAAAACTGCGAAGTCACCATCGACAGCAACGACCAAATGCGCTACGACACCGACCGCGTCGAGGTGCCTAAGAGCTGCAGCGAGTTCACCGTCAATCTGACTCACTCGGGCCAGCTGCCCAAGAACGTCATGGGCCACAACTGGGTGCTGACCAAGTCCGAGGACATGCAGGGCGTGGTTAGCGACGGCGTCGCTGCGGGCCTGGACAACGACTACCTCAAGCCCAATGACGAGCGGGTCATCGCTGCAACGCCCATGATCGGCGGCGGTGAGCAGACCTCCGTCACCTTCTCGGTGTCCGCTCTGCAGGAAGGGCAGGACTACACCTTCTTCTGCTCCTTCCCCGGCCACTCGGCGCTGATGAAGGGCAGCCTGGTCCTGGTCGACTGAGCGCCCCGCCTCGCGACCTGCCGACGGCCCGCACTCCGCGGGCCGTCGCCGTTTTCACTCCGCCTTTCTGCTGGCTTTATTGATGATGACCGGCTCACGCGGCACGTCGCGATGGCCGGCGCGGATGCCGGTGGGCACCGCAGCGATCTTGTCGATCACCTCCATGCCCTCCACCACGCGACCGAACACCGCGTAGCCGAAGTCGCGGACGCCGTGGTCGAGGAAGGAGTTGTCCTGCAAGTTGATGAAGAACTGCGAGGTGGCGCTGTGGACGTCCATGGTGCGGGCCATGGACAGCGTGCCGCGCTCGTTCTTGAGCCCGTTGTCGGCCTCGTTCTTGATCGGCGGCCGGGTGGGCTTTTGCTGCATGTCCTCGGTGAAGCCGCCACCCTGGATGACGAAGTCCGGGATCACGCGATGGAAAATGGTGCCGTCGTAGAAGCCGGCATCGACGTAGGCGAGAAAGTTCTCCACCGTGACCGGCGCCTTGTCGGGATAAAGCTCAACGGTGAAATCACCGTAGTTGGTCGAAAACACCACCATGGGATTGCCTCCTTTGGCCTGATCGGCGGCTGTTGCCGGAAAAGCGACGCACATTAGCAGGCCGATGGCGGCAAGAACAGAATCTGCAAGCTTGCGGCACATCCTTCATCCCCCCTGCGCACTGATTTTCTCCCGCAGCCGGGCCATGGTATCCGGCCGCGGCCCGTGGACCACGCCATGCTCGGTGACGATGGCGTCGATGTATTCGGCCGGCGTGACGTCGAACACCGGATTCCAGGCCGCCACGCCTTCGGCCGCCAATCGCACCCCCTGCACGGTCAGCAGCTCGTCGTGGGACCGGCTCTCGATGGGGATGTCGTCGCCGGAGGCCAGCTGCCAGTCGATGGTGGAAGTCGGCGCCACCACCATGAACTTCACCCCATGAGCCCGGGCCGCGATGGCCAGCCCGTAGGTGCCGATCTTGTTGGCGACATCACCGTTGGCGGCGATGCGGTCGGCCCCGACGATCACCCAGCGCACCTCGCCACGGCGCATCAGCAGCGGCGCCGCGGCATCGGCAATCAGGGTGACCGGAATAGCGTCCTGGCGCAATTCCCAGGCTGTCAGCCGCGCTCCCTGCAGCCAGGGCCGGGTCTCGCCGGCATAGACATGGGTGATCTTGCCGCTGGCATAGCCGCTGCGGATGACGCCCAGCGCGGTGCCGTAGCCGGCGGTGGCCAGCGCGCCGGTGTTGCAGTGGGTGAGCACCGCACAGGGCTCCTGCAGCAACCCGGCCCCCAGCTCCCCCATGCACAAGTTAGCCGCCAGGTCCTCCTCCTGGATGGCGCGCGCTTCCTCCAACAGCGCTGCCACCGGATCCCGGCCGGCGGTGGCCAGCCGCTGGCGCATTCGCTCCAGCGCCCAGAACAGATTGACCGCGGTCGGCCGTGACTCAGCCAGCCGGGTGATCTTCGGCTCCAGCAGCTCGCGCCAGCGCGTGGCGTCCTCGGCCAGCGCCTCCTGCGCGGCCAGCACCACGCCGTAGGCCGCAGCAATGCCGATGGCCGGTGCCCCGCGCACCACCATCTCGCGGATCGCCTCGGCCACCTCGGCGCTGGTCTTGCAGTCGAGGTAGCGGACTTCGGTCGGCAGCTCCCGCTGGTCCAGCAGCTGCAGCCCCTGTGGTGTCCAACGGATGGGACGTACGGTATCGTGTGCGTTCATTGGCTCCGACGGCTCAAGGGCACGGCCGGGCCGTGCCGAAACTGGGCGAAACGGGCATTATACTGCTGCAATTCCATGGAGGCCGCCGTGCAAGAAATCGACACTCTCATCAACGCCCGCTGGATCGTGCCGATCGAGCCCGCCGGCGCCGTGCTGGATGAGCACGCGCTGGCCATCGACGGCGACCGCATCGTCGCGCTGCTGCCGCAGGGCGAGGCCAAGGCCCGCTACCGAGCCCGGACGGTGCACCACCTGCCCGACCATGCGCTGCTGCCCGGCCTGGTCAACGCCCACTCGCACGTCGCCATGACCCTGTTGCGCGGCTATGCCGACGACCTGCCCCTGATGACCTGGCTGTCGGAACACATCTGGCCGGCGGAAGGCCGCCACGTCAGTGCGGACTTCGTGCGCGACGGCAGCCGGCTCGGCTTCGCCGAGATGCTGCGCGGTGGCGTCACTTGCGTCAACGACATGTACTTCTTCCCCGAGGTCACCGCCGAGGTAGCGACGGAACTGGGTCTGCGCGTGACGGTGGGTGCGCCCCTGATCGACTTCCCCAGCGCCTACGCCAGCTCCCCGGAGGAGTACCAGAGCAAGGCGCTGGCGCTGCACGACGCCTATCGCGACCATCCGCTGGTCCAGATCGCGCTGGCCCCCCATGCCCCCTACACGGTCTCCGACCGCGGCCTGGAGTGGGTGCGAAAAACCGCCGAGGAGCGCGGCCTGCGCATCCACATGCATATTCACGAAACCGCGGACGAGATCGAACGCGCCGTGGCGGAAGACGGTCGCCGGCCCCTGGCCCGGCTTGAGGCGCTCGGCCTGCTGTCACCGGCACTGATCGGCATCCACCTGACCCAGCTGACCACGGCCGAGACCGCGCTGCTGGCCGAGCGCGGCGTCCATGCCGTGCACTGCCCGCACTCCAATCTCAAGCTGGCTAGCGGCTTCTGTCCGGTGCACGCCCTGCGCCAGGCCGGGGTCAACGTCGCCATCGGCACCGACGGCGCGGCCAGCAACAACGGTCTGGACCTGTTCGCCGAGCTGCGCACCGCCGCCCTGCTAGCCAAGGCTGTTGCCGGCGACGCCGCCGCCGTCCCCGCCCAGGCCGCCCTGGAGATGGCGACCATCAACGGCGCCCGCGCCCTCGGCCTGGATGATCACATCGGCTCGCTGAAGCCGGGCAAGGCGGCCGACGTCATCGCCGTCGACCTGAGTGGCCTGGAGAGCGCGCCAGTCTACAACCCGCTCTCGCAGCTGGTTTACAGCGGCGACCGCAGCCGGGTCAGCGCGGTTTGGATCGCCGGCCGCCAGCTGCTGCGCGCGGGACAGTTCACCGAGCTGGAGGCCGGCGAGCTGCTCGGCAATGCCCGCCGCTGGCGTGATAAGATCGTTCCATCTTCCACTACGGCTTGAGACGGACTTGCAGTGACCAATTCCAGCGCCCGTACCGCCAACATCAATCCCGGCGAGATTGAGAAGTTCGATGCCCTGGCCTCGCGCTGGTGGGATCCGGAAGGCGACTTCAAGCCGCTGCACGACATCAACCCGCTGCGTCTCGACTACATCGAGAGCCGGGTCGGCCCCCTACGCGGTCGCAAGGTGCTGGATGTCGGCTGCGGCGGCGGCATCCTGTCAGAAGGCATGGCCCAGCGCGGTGCCCAGGTGCTCGGCATCGACATGGCCGGCGCCGCGCTCGAAGTCGCCTCCCTGCATGCCCTGGAAACCGGCGTCGAGGTGGAGTACCGGCAGGTGACGGTGGAGTCGCTGGCGGCGGAACGCCTCGGCGAATTCGAGGTAGTCACCTGCCTGGAGATGCTGGAGCACGTGCCCGACCCGGCCTCGGTGATCCGCGCCTGCGCCACCCTGGTCGAACCGGGCGGTCACGTGATCTTCTCCACCCTGAACCGCAATCCGCGCGCCTATCTGTTCGCCATCGTCGGCGCCGAGTACCTGCTGCGGCTGCTGCCCAAGGGCACCCACGACTACAGCCAGTTCATCCGGCCGTCCGAGCTGGCTGCCTGGGCTCGGCCGCAGCTGGAGCTGCAGGACTTGCGCGGACTCAGCTACAACCCGCTGACCCGACGCTACAGCCTGAGCCGCGACATCGGGGTGAACTACCTGGCCCACTTCCGCCGCGTCGAGGCCTCCTGATGCCCGCCCATCACCTGACCCCGTCGCAGGCACGCGGCGTGCTGCTCGATCTCGACGGTACCCTGCTGGACACCGCCCCAGATCTGATCGGCAGCCTCAACCAGCTGCGCCAGGAGCAGGGCCTGGAGCCGCTGCCGGCCGGTCACCTGCAGCCGGTGGTCTCCCACGGCAGCGGGCCGATGATCCAGCGCGGCTTCGACCTCGCGCCGACCGACCCGGACTTCCAGCCCCTGCGCCAGCGCTTCCTCGAGATCTACCGCGACCGCGTCAGCCACAGCACCCGGCCGTTCGCCGGCATAGATGAACTGCTGCAGGCCCTGGACAGTGCCGGCATCCCCTGGGGCGTGGTCACCAACAAGCCCGGCTGGCTGACCGAGCCATTGCTGGCCGACCTGGGCTATGCCGAGCGTGCCGCCTGCATCGTCTCCGGCGACACCCTGCCCTGCCGCAAGCCCGATCCGGCCCCGGTGCTGCTGGCCTGCGAGCGGCTGCAGCTGGCGCCGCAGCAGTGCGTCCTGATCGGCGATGCCGCCCGCGACGTCGAAGCCGGCCGCCGCGCCGGGACGCTGACCCTGGTCGCCCTGTTTGGCTACATCGGCGCCGAAGATCGAGTCGCCAGCTGGGGCGCTCACGGTCTGATCGGGCACCCGCTGGAAACCCTGCGCTGGTTGGCTCCGGAACTGCAAACCGCGGTGCCGGCGAGCGCGGCGGACTGGACCGCCACCGCGGTCGATGGCTGAGCTGGCGCCATGGCCTCCGCGTCCCGGCATGAGCTGATCGAACGCGCCGTCCCGCGCGGCTCCAGCCTGCATTACGCGCTACTGTACACGCCGCGCCAGGCGCAGCCCGGGCTGCGTGCGCTGTTCGCCTTTCAGCGCGAGCTCACCCGGATTCCGCTGGAGGTGCACGAGCCCGACGTGGCGCTGGCCAAGCTCGAGTGGTGGCGGGGCGAGCTGGAGCGCGCCGGGCGCGGCCAGGCCCAGCATCCTATCGCGCAGGCGCTGGCGCAGACGCTGCTGGCCGACCACGCCCTCGACCGCGCACCGCTGCTCGGCCTCATCGAAGGCGTGCGGCTGGATCTCGAGTACGGGCTCTATCCCAGCTTCCGCGAGCTAAGCGACTACTGCCATCGCGTCGGCAGCGGCATCGCCGAGCTAGCGGCTACTGTCTGCGGCTGCGAGGATCCGGAAACTCGCCGCTTCGCCCACGACCTGGGCATGGCGCTGCGGTTGTTCTCGCTACTTCGCAACGTGCGGCTGCACCTCGATGCCGGGCGCCTCTACATCCCCGAGGACGAGCTAGCGCAGGCCGGGGTCGACTACGCCCAGCTGCGAGGTCACCGGACCACCCCTGCCATCCGCGCGCTGTTCGCCCAGCAGGCGGCCAGGATCCGGGATTTCTTCGCCAGCGCCCTGCAACGCCTGCCAGCGGCAGATTGGCGGCGCCAGCGCGGCGGGGTCGCCCTGGCCGAGCTGTATCTGGCCCTGCTGACGGAAATGGAAGCCGCCGGCTTCCCGCTGCTCGAGCGACGCATTCACCTGACGCCCATCAACAAATTCTGGATCGCCTGGCGCGCTACCCGCCGCCGGCGTTTGCGGAGGGATTTCTAGCCATGACGCAATCGACGCTGCCCGCCGACTACACCCCGCCGGCGGATCTGTTGCGGGACAAGGTGGTGCTGATCACGGGCGCGGCCGCCGGCCTTGGCCGCGCCCTGGCGCTGCAGTGCGCGGCCCACGGCGCCACCGTGGTGCTGCTGGATCGGCAGGTGCGCCAGCTGGAACAGCTCTACGACGAAATCGAGGCCACTGGCGGGCCGCAGCCCGCCATTTATCCGCTCAACCTGGAAGGCGCGACGCCCGACGACTACGCTCAGCTGGCGCAGTCATTGGCGGACAACTTCGCCCGCCTGGACGGGTTGGTCCACAATGCCGCCGCGCTCGGCACACCCGCTCCCATCGAGCACTACAGCCCGGAAACCTGGCTGCGCACCTTGCACGTCAACCTCAACGCACCGTTTTTGCTCACCCGCGCCTGCCTGCCCCTGCTCAAGCGCACCGCGGGCGCGACACTGATCTTCGTCAGTGACGAGGTCGGCCGCGGCGGCCGCGCCTACTGGGGTGCCTACGGCGTCGCCAAAGCGGGGCTGGAAGGATTGATGCGCATCGTCGCTGCGGAAACGCCGCGCGAACGCTACGGCCTGCGCGTCAACAGCGTCGATCCGGGCCCCATGCGCACCGCCTTGCGGATCAGCGCCTACCCGGCCGAGGATCCGCGCCGGCTGCCGCTGCCGGATGCAGTCGCCCGCCGTCTGCTGTATCTTTTCGACGATAGCGCCCGGCATCTGCACGGATGCGCGCTGCGTATCGATGCGATGGCGCCATCTGCGCCCAAGGCATGAACCAGTACGCAGACACCACTCCCCAGGACTGCTTAGATTACGGACGGTGTCGAGCCAAGGGGGACTCATGGACGAAAAACAAAATTTCGAACAAGTGATCGAATCCAGCCACCGCATCGCGGTGATCGAAACCGCCGATCAACTCGGGCTGGTCGCCTATCTAAAGCACCTGACCCTGCCCAGCGGGCGGGCCATCTACGACTGGAGCGCGGAGCACGGACTCTACCGGCTCGGCATCGAACACATTTTCATCCCGCGCACTCGCTCGCCCGTCGACGTGCTGGCCTACATCACTAGCAGCCGGCACTACGGCGTTTACCTGCTGCGCGATTTCAATGCGGCGCTCGCCCGCCCTGCCGTCGAGCGGCAGCTGCTCAAGCTGCTGGAAAAGCAGGACGACGTCCGTCGCCTGGTCTGCTTCGCCGGCCAGGCGGTGCAGCTGCCCGCCTCCATCGCTCCCCACAGCGCTTACCTGGACTGGGACGCCTCCCAGCAGCGCGCCTCCAACTAAGCCTGCTACACGCACGAGCCTCCGCGCCGGCGCTCAGCGCCGCCTGCGGCGGCGGGCAGCGGCGCCTCTCCGGAGCCCGGCCGGTGGCGCCTGCGGCGCCTCGGGCTCAAGCCCGACGGCGGCGCACAGCGCTTCGATCTCGGCCTGGGTCAGCTCGCGCAGGTCGCCCCGGCTCATGCTGCGTGGCAGCGCGATGGGACCGAAGCGCACGCGGATCAGGCGGCTGACGGTCAGTCCCTGGGAGGCGAACAGCCGCCGCACTTCGCGCTTGCGCCCTTCCCGCAGCACGACGTGGAACCAATCGTTGGCACTGCCGGAATCCGATACCCGCACGATGGACTCGAAGCGGGCCGGCCCATCCTCCAGCTCCACGCCGCGCTGCAGGCGCTCTATGATCTCCGGCGTCACCTCGCCCAGCACGCGGACGGCGTACTCGCGCTCAATGCGGTACGAGGGGTGCATCAGGCGATTGGCCAGCTCGCCGTCGGTGGTGAACAGCAGCAGTCCGGAGGTGTTCACGTCCAGCCGGCCGATGGCGATCCAGCGCCCGACCCGCAGCCGCGGCAGACGCTCGAACACCACCGGCCGCTGCTCGGGATCCTCCCGGGTGGTCACTTCGCCGGTCGGCTTGTAGTACATCAGCACCCGTCGCCGCGGCTTCAGCTCCACCGGAGCCAGCGGCTTGCCGTCGACCTCGATGCGGTCGTCGGGGCCGACCCGGTCGCCCAGCTGCGCGACAACGCCGTTGACCCGCACGCGGCCTTCGGCGATCCATTGCTCCATCTGCCGCCGCGAACCGTAGCCGGCCCTGGCCAACACTTTCTGTAGCTTCTCGCTCTCGCTCATGTCCGCTCGTCGTCGTCCTGGGGCGCCGCCCGGGCGCCCTCTTCAGGAAAGCGCAGGTCCAGCTCCGGGTGGTCGTCCAGGCTGCGCAGCTCCAGCAGGGTAGGCAGCTCGCTCAGGCTCTTGAGATTGAAATAGTCCAAGAATTGCTTGGTGGTGCCGTACATGGCCGGCCGCCCCGGCACGTCGCGATGGCCAACGACGCGAATCCATTCCCGCTCCTGCAGCGTGCGGATGATGGGCGTACCGATGGAAACGCCGCGGATCTCCTCGATCTCGGCCCGGGTCACCGGCTGGCGGTAGGCGATCACGGCCAGCGTCTCCAGCAGCGCCCGCGAATAACGGGTCGGCCGCTCTTCCCACAGACGCGACACCCAGGGCGAGAATTCCCTGCGCACCTGCAGCCGATAGCCGCTAGCCACTTCCTTCAGCTCGATGCTGCGGCCGGCCAGCTGCTCGGCCAGTTCGGCCAGGGCCTGCCGCAGCTCCGCGCGCGACGGCCGCTCGGCTTCCGGGAACAGCTCCTGCAGCCGCTCCAGCGGCAGCGGCTCGCCGGCCGCCAGCAGGGCGGCTTCGAGGATTTTCGTCAAGGGTGGCGATGCCATCGTCGGTCGATCGTCTCGCTCGCAGAACAGTCAGGCCTAGCCGTCCGCCGCCGCCTTGACATAGATGGCAGCGAAGGGCTCGGCCTGCACCAGCTTGATCAGCGACTCCTTCAGCAGCTCGAGGACAGCGAGAAAGGTCACCACCAGCCCCAGCCGCCCTTCCTCGGGCTTGAACAGGCTGGTGAACTCGACGAACTGTTCCCCGTTGAGTCGGCTCAGGACCTCACTCATGCGCTCCCGCACCGACAGCGCCTCGCGCTGCACCTGATGACTGGAAAACAGCTCGGCCCGCGCCAGCACGTCCCGCAGCGCCGTCAGCAGCTCGTCCAGGCTCACCTCGGGCGGGCGTCGGACCACGCTGCGGTCCGGGACAAAGGCACTGGCCGGAAAGAGGTCGCGCGCCACCCGCGGCAACTGGTCCAGCTCCTGCGCTGCCGCCTTGTAGCGCTCGTACTCCTGCAGCCGCCGCACCAGCTCGGCCCGTGGGTCCTCCTCCTCGTCCTCGCCGGCGGCCGGCCGCGGCAGCAGCATGCGCGACTTGATCTCGGCCAGCATGGCGGCCATCACCAGGTACTCCGCCGCCAGCTCCAGCCGCAGCTCCTTCATCAGGTTGATGTACTCGATGTACTGGCGCGTGACCTCGGCGATGGGAATGTCGAGGATGTCGAGGTTTTGCCGCCGGATCAGATAGAGCAGCAGGTCCAGCGGGCCCTCGAAGGCCTCCAGAAAGACCTCCAGCGCATCCGGCGGGATGTAGAGGTCCTTGGGCAGCTCGGTCACCGGCTGCCCGCGCACCCGCGCAGCGGGTGCGCGGGCCGGCGCCGGCGGCGCCATCGCATCGGCTTCCATCAGCGGTATTCCAGCCCCATGGCGGAACGGACCTCGGCCATGGTCTCGCGGGCCACGGCCCGCGCCCGCTCGCAGCCCTCGGCGACGATGCTGCGCACCAGGTCCGGATCGCTTTCGTACTCCTTGCCCCGCTGCTGGATGGGCGCCAGCTCGGCCTTGACCGCCTCAATCACCGGCTGCTTGCACTCCAGGCAGCCGATCCCAGCGCTGCGGCAGCCGTTCAGCACCCACTCCTGGGTATCGCTGTCGGAATAGACCTTGTGGAACTCCCACACCGGGCACTTGGTCGGCTCGCCCGGATCGCTGCGGCGCACCCGCGCCGGGTCGGTCGGCATGGTGCGGATCTTCTTCTCGACCTGCTCCGGCTCCTCGCGCAGCGAGATGGTGTTGCCATAGGACTTGGACATCTTGCGCCCGTCCAGCCCCGGCATCTTGGGGGTCGGCGTCAGCAGCGCCTGCGGCTCCGGCAGGATGGTCCGGCCGGTGCCGTCGAGGTAGCCGTACAGGCGCTCGCGATCGGCCAGCGTGATGTTGCGCTGCTCCTCCAGCAGAGCCCGGGCGATGGCCAGCGCCTCAGCATCGCCCTGCTCCTGATAGCGCTTGCGCAGGCTGAAGTACAGTTTGGCGTTCTTCTTGCCCATCTTGGCCGCCGCCGCCTCGGCCTTGGCCTCGAAGTCCGGCTCGCGGCCGAACATATAGTTAAAGCGCCGGGCGATCTCGCGGGTGATCTCGATGTGCGACAACTGGTCCTCGCCCACCGGCACCCCGGTGGCTTTGTACATCAGGATGTCGGAGCTCATCAGCAGCGGATAGCCGAGGAAGCCGTAAGTGGCCAGGTCGCGGTCCTTCAGCTGCTCCTGCTGGTCCTTGAAGGTCGGCACCCGCTCCAGCCAGCCCAGGGGCGTGATCATGGACAGCAGCAGGTGCAGCTCGGCATGCTCCTTGATGCGTGACTGCACGAAGATGCAGGCCTGGGAAGGATTGATGCCGCAGGCCAGCCAGTCGACGACCATCTCCCAGACGCTGTCGGCAAGGATGGCGCGCTCCTCGTAATGGGTGGTCAAGGCATGCCAGTCGGCGACGAAGAAGAAGCACTCGTGCTCCTGTTGCAGCTTGACCCAGTTCTTGAGGACACCATGATAGTGCCCCAGGTGCAACCTGCCAGTGGGGCGCATGCCAGAGAGAATGCGACCCTGGGACTGCGGATTGGTGGTCAAGATGCCTCCTTATGCAATTCCAAGTATCTGTCCGATGCCGCGCATGATAGCGAACACCGGCGGCAGCAGCAGCTTGCCGAGAATACCGGTGACCATCAAGACCAGCAGGATGGCGAGACCGTACGGCTCCAGCCGCGAGTAGGCGGCTTCCGGCCCTGGCGGCAGCAGGCTGCTGACAATGCGGCTGCCGTCCAGGGGCGGCAGGGGTAGCAGGTTCAGCACCATCAGGACGATGTTGATCTGCAGTCCGGCGATGCCCATCATCACCAGCCCGCGCGCGATCGTCGGCGACGCCACCGCCTCGGCTCCCAGCTTGGCCAGTAGGCCCCAGGCCAGCGCCATCAGCAGATTGGCGGCCGGCCCGGCGACCGCCACCAGCGCCATGTCGCGCTTGGGCTGGCGCAGGTTCTCCCAGGTCACCGGCACCGGCTTGGCCCAGCCGAAGATGAAGCCGCCGCTGAAGAACAGCAGCAGCGGCACCAGCACGGTCCCGACGGGATCGATGTGCCGGACCGGATTCAGGCTGATGCGACCGAGCCGGCGCGCCGTCCTGTCGCCCAGTTTCTCCGCCGCCCAGCCGTGTGCAACCTCGTGCAGGGTGATGGCGAACAGCACCGGCAGCACCCACACGGCGAGCGTCTGCATTTGCGCAGCCAGCCCTCCCATGGGACTCCTCAGGCGGCCAGGAAGGGCGCGGGATCGCCGGCGCCGGCCCGCAGCAGCTGTGGTTGATCGCCGGCCAGATCAACCACAGTGCTGGGCTCCAGGGTGGGGCTGGGGCCGCCGTCGATGATGAGGTCGACCTGGCGCAGCAGGCGCTCCCGGATCTCCTCGGGATCGTTGAGCGGATAGTCGTCGCCGGGCAGAATCAGGCTGGTGGTCATCAGCGGCTCGCCCAGCTGCTCCAGCAGCGCCATGGTGATGGCGTGCTGCGGCAGGCGGATGCCGATGGTCTTGCGCTTGGGGTGCTGCAGCATGCGCGGCACCTGGCGGGTGGCCGGCAGGATGAAGGTGTAGGGGCCCGGGGTGTAGGCCCGCAGCAGCCGGTAGTTTTGGTTGCTCACCTTGGCGTAGGTGGAGATATCGGACAAATCGCGACAAGCCAGCGTGAAATTGTGGTTCTGATCCAGCTGCCGGATGGCGCGGATGCGGTCCAGCGCCGCCTTTTCACCGATCCTGCAGCCCAGCGCATAGGAGGTGTCGGTCGGGTAGACGATCACCCCGCCGTTGCGTACGGTGTCCACAGCCTTGGCGATTAGGCGCTGCTGGGGAGAGACGGGATGAATGTGCAAGATCTCGGTCATGGGCACTCTGCCTTCAAGCTTGGTGGCTATTGTACCGGGTTTGCCGCCCAGGCACCCGTTACCGTGCAGGCCCCTGTGCTAAGCTCCAACGCCTCGAGCCCGGGGAGTTGGCGCCCCCTTCCAACAGAATAGGCCTTGGATGAAGTTTCTGACAGATTTGCTTCCGGTTTTGGTGTTCTTCGTCGCCTTCAAGTTGGGCGGCATCTTCGTCGCGACGGCGGCCGCCATGGCGGTGGCGGTGCTTCAGGCCGGCTGGATCTGGCTGCGGCGCGGCCGCCTGGAGCCGATGCAGCTGGCGGTGGTGGGACTGATCGTGGCGCTGGGCGCGCTCACGCTCATCTTCAACGATCCCGCCTTCTTCTTCTGGAAGCCGACCCTGGTGAACTGGGCCTTCGCCCTGGTCCTGCTGGGCGGCGAGCTGTTCGGCCGCAAGGGCGTGCTGGAGCGGCTGCTGGCCAGCCAGCTGACACTGCCCCGCCCCGCCTGGAAGCGGCTGACGTACAGCTGGATCGCGTTCTTCGTCGGCATGGGAGCGCTCAACCTGTTCGTCGCCTACCGCTTCGACCTCGACACCTGGGTCAACTTCAAGCTGTACGGCGTGCTCGGCCTGACGCTGCTCTTCGCCCTGCTGCAGGGGGTATATTTCAGCCGCTACCTGGAAATCGAGCCCGATAGCGACAAAAAAACCTGAGGAGACGCACGATGTTCTATGCCATCATCGGCCACGACGCTCCGGACAGCCTGCCGCGCCGTCAGCAAGCACGCCCGGCGCACCTGGAGCGACTGCAAGCGCTCGCGCAGGAAGGGCGCCTGCTGCTGGCCGGCCCCTTCCCCGCCATCGACGCCGAGGATCCCGGTCCGGCCGGCTTCAGCGGCAGCCTGATCGTCGCCGAGTTCGAGTCGCTGGAAGCCGCCAAGGCCTGGGCCGAGGCCGACCCCTATGTGGCCGCCGGGGTCTATGCAAAGGTCGAGGTTCTGCCGTTCAAGAAGGTGTTGCCATGAGCAGCAGAGTCGACATGATCCGCCAGCGGCTGCAGGCTGCCCTCCGCATCGAAGCGCTGGACATCATCGATGACAGCCACAAGCACATCGGTCATGCCGGCGCGCGCGCCGGCGGGGGGCATTACCGGGTCCGCATCGTCAGCCCCGATTTCGAGGGCCGCCGCACCCTGCAGCGCCACCGCATGGTTTACGAGGCCATGGGCGATGCCATGCGCAACGACGTGATCCATGCGCTAAGCATCGTTGCCCTCACCCCCGCCGAGGCGGCAGACTCCAACCGTGACTCTTGATCCGAAACCTGAAGGAACCCTTATGAAGCGCAAAGCCATCACACTCGCCTGCGCGGCCGCCCTCGCCGTGGCCGGCTGCCAGCACAACAGCCAGCCCGAGCCGACCAGCAAGGCCTTCGTCGGCACGCCGATTGCCTACGTCAACGACGAGCCCATCAGCCAGGAAATGTTCGACTACCACCTGGAGCGGCGCACCGGCGGCCAGCCCCAGCTGGCGTCGGAAGAGGATCGCCAGGCCCTGCTGCAGGAATTGGTGGACATGGCCCTGCTCGCCCAGGAAGCGGAGCGCCAAGGCATCGCCAGCCGTCCTGACGTCATCGGCCAGCTGCACAACCTGCGCCTTGCCGTGCTAGCCCAGGCGCTGGTCACCGGCATGTTGGCCGAGGAGCCCGACGAGGCCGCCATCCAGGCCGAATACGACAAGCACTTCAAGGACCAGCCGCGCCAGGAGTATCACGCCCGCCACATTCTGGTGGACAGCGAAGAAAAGGCCACGGAGCTGATCGCCCAGCTCGACCAGGGCGCCGACTTCGCCCAGCTAGCCGAGGAGAACTCCACTGACTCCAGCAGCGCCAACGGCGGCGAGCTCGGCTGGTTCCAGGCCGAACAGATGGTGCAGCCGTTCGCCGAGGCGGTGCAGCAGCTGAGCACCGGCAGCTACACCAAGACGCCCGTGCAGACCCAGTTCGGCTGGCACGTCATCAAGCTAGAAGACAGCCGCCCGGTCGAGCCGCCGCCGCTGGAGGCCGTGCGCCAGCAGCTGATCGCCCTGCTGGCCCAGGAGCGGGTGGAGGCGCGCATCGAGGAGCTGCGCCGGCAGGCCAACATCCGCACCGAGCCGCAAAAGAACGGGACGTCCTCACTTGAGGAAGCGCATAAGGCGCTGGACATGCTGAACTGAGCCAGTGCGTCGCTGGCCACTGCCGGCCGCGCGCCGGCGGCAGCCAGCGGCCATCCCGCTACGTCGACTCCAGCAGCGTCAGGAACGCCGCCTCGTCCAGGATCTCGATCCCCAGCTGCTGCGCCCGGTCCAGCTTGGAGCCCGGGCTCTCCCCCGCCACCACGTAGTCGGTCTTCTTCGACACGCTGCCGCTTACCTTGGCTCCCAAGGCCTCCAACCGCGCCTTGGCTTCGTCCCGCGTCATGGACGCCAGGGTTCCGGTCAGCACGAAAGTCTTGCCGGCCACCGCGCTGTCGGCAGCCGGGCGCTCCACCGGCGGCCAGCGCACACCGGCTTGGCGCAGCTGCTCGATCACTTCGCGGTTGTGCGGCTGGCTGAAGAAGTGGGCGATGGAGCGCGCCACCACCGGCCCCACGTCCGGCACCGCGGTAAGCTCCTCTTCGCTAGCGCTCATCAGCGGCTCCAGATCGCCGAAGTAGCGGGCCAGCTGGGCGGCGGTCACCTCGCCGACCTGGCTGATGCCGAGCGCATAGATCAGCCGCGGCAAAGTGGTGTCCTTGGAGCGCTCAATGGCGGCCAGCAGCTTGTCAGCGGATTTCTCGCCCATACGCTCCAGGGTCACCAGATCCTTGCGCTGCAGCCGGTAGACGTCGGCCACCGTGCGCACCAGGTCGTACTCCACCAGCTGCTCGACCAACTTCTCCCCCAGACCCTCGATGTCCATAGCCTTGCGGCTGGCGAAATGCAGCAGGGCGCCGACCCGCTGGGCCGGGCAGTACAGCCCGCCCATGCAGCGGTGGGCCGCCTCGCCCTCGATACGCAGCACCTCGGAGCCGCAGGCAGGACACTGGTCGGGCATGTCCCAGGGCACCGCCTCCGACGGCCGCTTCTCCAACACCACGGCCGTGATCTCCGGGATCACGTCGCCGGCCCGCCGCACCATGACGGTGTCGCCCACCCGCACGTCCTTGCGCCGCACCTCGTCCAGGTTGTGCAGGGTGGCGCGGCTGACCGTGACGCCGCCAACCTGCACGGGCTCCAGATCGGCCACCGGGGTGATGACGCCGGTGCGACCCACCGAGGGGATGATGCCCAGCAGCCGGGTGGTGGCCTCCATGGCCGGCAGCTTGTAGGCGACCGCCCAGCGTGGTGCGCGCGAGGTGGCGCCCAGCAGCTCGCGCTGCGCCAGGTCGTCGACCTTGTAGACCACGCCGTCGATCTCGAACGGCAGCTCTGGCCGCCGCACCAGGATCTCCTCCAGATAGGCCCGCATGCCGACCAGCCCCTGCACCCTCCGCAGCAGCCGGCGATCGACGAGGAAGCCCCATTCCGCCAGCAGCTCGAGAATCTCCCACTGGCTGGCCGCGACCGGCTCGCTGACCGCCCCCAGGCCATAGGGGAAGAAGGTGAGCGGCCGCGCCGCGGTGACCTTGGGGTCGAGCTGGCGCAGGCTGCCGGCGGCGGCGTTGCGCGGGTTGGCGAAGGGCCGCTCGCCGGCCTCCAGCCGGCGCCGGTTGAGCTCGGCGAAATCCTGCAGCCGGATCACCACCTCGCCGCGCACCTCCACCAGCGCCGGTGGCTTACTACTGCGCAGCCGCAGCGGCACGGTCGGAATGGTGCGGACATTGGCGGTGACGTCCTCGCCGGTCACGCCGTCGCCGCGGGTGCCGGCCCGCACCAGCAGCCCGTGCTCGTAGCGCAGATTGAGCGAGGAACCGTCCAGCTTGGGCTCCGCCACGTAGCTTGCCTGTTCCACGCCGAGCCGCTCGCGCACGCGCCGGTCGAACTCGCTCAGAGCGGCGTCGTCGAAGGCGTTGTCCAGGGACAGCATGGGAATCTCGTGCGGCGCCGGCCCGAAGGCTTCCAGGGGCGGCGCGCCGACCCGCTGGGTGGGCGAGTCCGGCACCACCAGCTCCGGATGCGCCTGCTCCAGCGCGATCAGCTCGCGCATCAGCTGATCGTATTCGCTGTCGGCGATCTCCGGCTGATCGAGCACGTAGTAGCGGTAATTGTGGTAGTCGATCAGGCGGCGCAGCTCAGCCGCCCGCTGTGCAGGATCAACGGCCATGGTGAACTCTCATCGCGGAATCCGTCGCTAACGATAACCGATCCACGTCCGCCGCGGCAGCGGCTCAGCTTTCCTCCGCCGCCTGCAGCAGCGGCCGCTCTTCCGCCGCCTCCTCGACCAGCTCGGCCGGCAGCGACTTGGCCGCTCTGGCTCCCAGCGCCTTGATGTCCTCGGCCGTCTTAACCAGGTTGCCGCGGCCGTGGCTGAGCTTTCTGAAAGCATCCTCGTGGGCCCGCTGCGCGGCCGCCAGCCGCCGTCCCACCTCGTCCAGATCGGCCACGAAACCGACGAACTTGTCGTACAGCCGACCGGCCTTCTCGGCGATCTCGAGCGCGTGGCGGTTCTGGTGCTCGAAGCGCCAGATGTTGTGGATGGTGCGCAGCGTGGCCAGCAGCGTCGAGGGAGTGACGATGACGATGTTGCGCTCCAGGGCGTAGCCGAACAGCTCGGGATCGTGACGCACCGCCTCGCTGTAGGCGGGCTCGATCGGCACGAACAGCAGCACGAAATCCAGGGTCCGTATCCCCAAGTGCTGATAGGACTTGGCCGCCAGGCCCCGGCAGTGGTTACGCAGCGAGGCGCAATGCTCGCGCAGGGCCGCCATGCGCTCAGCCTCGTCCTCGGCAGTGCAATAGCGCTCGTAGGCAGTGAGCGAGACCTTGGAGTCGATGATGACGTGCCGGTCCTCTGGCAGGCGGATGATCACGTCGGGCTGCTGCCGGCGCCCCTGGGCATCGCTGAAGCTGACCTGCACATCGTATTCGCGCCCGCGCACCAGGCCGGACTTCTCCAGCAGCCGCTCCAGGATCATCTCGCCCCAGCTGCCTTGCACCTTGTTATCGCCCTTGAGGGCGCGGGTCAGGTTGATGGCGTCCTCGCTGATGCGCTGGTTCAGCTCCTTGAGGCGGGCGATTTCGTGGAACAGGCTCAACCGGTCGCGCGACTCCTTGTCGTAGACCTCCTGCACCCTTTTCTCGAACTCCCGGATCTGCTCCCGCAGCGGCGACAGCAGCCCTTCTAGATTGTTCCTGTTCTGCTCGGTGAAGCGCCGGCTCTTGTCCTCCAGGATCTCCTGCGCCAGATTGCGGAACTGCGCGGTCAGCTGCTCCCGCGCCTCCGCCAGCAGCTGCAGCTTTTCCTCCGTCTGCCGGCGTTCCTGCTCCAGCTGCATGGTCAGCGCCGCGGCGCGTTCCCGCAGGCGGGCGTTGTCTTCCAGCGCGCCCCGCAGCTGCTCGGCCAGGCGAGCGGCCTGCGCCGCCCGCTCTTCGGCCTGCGCTCGCAGCGCCAGTTCCCGCCGCAGCTCGGACTCGAGCCGCTCCTGTCGCTGCCCGGCCTGCGCCAGCGCTTCCTCCCGTCCTTGCCGGAAGGCGGCCCTGACGCGCCCGCGCAGCAGCAGCCAGGTCGCTAGCGCGCCCAGCGCGCCGCCGCCGGCGGCAACGCCCATCAACATCAGGTTCAACTCGTCCATGCCATGTGCTCCTTGGGCAGGGTGGCCAGCGGAATCCGGGGCTGGCTCACGCGGCCAACACGATGCCGTGCGCGGCCGCGGCGGCATCCATGTGCGGCGCCCAACCGCCGTGCGAGCGGGGGTTGGCCGGGCTGGGATGGGTGACGCCGCCGACGGCGATTCCGAGCGGCTCGGCGATCTGCCGCAGCCGCTGCTCGGCGAAGCGGCCGATGCCGATGGCGACGCGCGGCCGCAGCAACTGCAGGGTTTCTGCCATGGCGCGATCGCAGACGGCGTACAGCGCCTCGCGAGCGGCGCCACGCAGCGCATCCGGCGTGACGTTCGCTCCATTGGCAGCGAAAAAGCCCAGCGGGCAGTAGTTGGCGACGAAGAACCTGTCGGCGAACGCCTGCGGCGTCCCGAACCGCTCCTGCGCCCAGCCCCAGACCCGTCGTCCGCTGACCTCCCCTCGGCGGATGGCAAAGCCCTGCACCGGCCGTTTGGGGTGCTGGCGCGACGGCTGTCCCACCGGCCCCTCGATGCCCAGCCAGTCGCGCACCATGCCGACATCGCCGAACGGCACGCCGGTCTGCAGCATGCCGTAAGGCCCGGGATTCATGCCCACCAGAACGGCCTCGACGCCTTCCCGGGCGTAGCGGCGCAGATATTCCGCATGGGGTTCCCAGGCATAGACGAGCGGGTTGTAGACATAGGCCACGGGCGCCTCGAACCGCAGCGCCTCGCACTCCTGCGCCAGCCGCTGCGTCAGCGCCAGCATTTTCTCCGTCACAGCCATCGGAATTCGACTCCCAACGTGCACCGCCGCCAATGGTAACAGGCCTGGCCGTCGCGCCGCCCCTGCTCAGGCATCGAGTCCGAGGCGCGTGGAGACGGCGGGATGGGCGGCGGGCGCTGGCGGCTGGCGGACCGCGCGGCGGGCCACGCGCAGCTCGGCCCCCAGGCCGAGCAGCATCAGCGCCAGCCCGGCGCAGAGCACTGCGACGCCTTGGCGCACCAGGGCGTAGGCCGACACGGGCTGGCGGAACAGCCGCAGCTCGGCCTGGATGAGATCGGCGCTGTAGAGCCGATCCGGCAGCAGCACGGCTTCCAACCGCAGCCGCTTGCCGGGCGGCAGGGGAAAGGGATCGAAACGAACATCGACGGCGAGCGGCCCCGGCACGTCGAGCCCGATGCCGCCGAGCTCGACCTGATCCTGCGACAGCACGCGGTCGGCGCCGCCTTCCAGCAGCACCCACTGGTCGATCAGCACCTCACCGTCCTCGGCCCGGACCCGATAGTGCAGCGGGAAGCGATACAGCCCGATCAACTCGCCGGCGCCGTCAGGGCGCAGCTCTCGGGCCGCAAAGCGGGGCGCGATCACCAGCCCCATGCCGACCCTGGCCGCCGGCGCTCTGGCCTGCAGCCAGGGCGAAGCAGCGGCCTCGCCGATTAGGATGGCCGTCTGGAACCAGGGGCGTTCGGCCAGGACCGCGCGCAGCACGGGGAATAAGGCCATACCGGCGCCGGCCAGGGTGACCAGCAGCCCGAGAGCGAAGCAGACACTGGCAACGCGCCGCATGGCAAATCCCTCTGCGCTGTTGCATCGGCCTCCTGCCGACCCGACCGAGCAAATGCCCGGCCCTCAGCGTCCCGAGTCTAGCATTCCTGCCACCGCCCCGCCCTTGCCCAAGCGCAGGGTTTTCCTCAGGTTTCCTTCAGCCCTGACGTTCCAGCACGGCGCTGAACATGGTGTCGGCGTCCACCCCGGGGCAGCCGTGCAGGCGCCAGTCCAGCAGGCGGAACTCCGGCCGCCGGACCAGGAATTGCTCCACCACGGCCTCGTTCTCGGCCACCAGCCAGCTGCAGGTGCTGTAGACGAGCCGACCACCCGGCCTGACCGCGGCCGCCGCCTGGCACAGCAGCCGCGGCTGCAGGCTGGCGAATCTGGCCAGGCTGGCTTGGGTAGCCCGGAAGCGGGCATCGGGGCTGCGCCGCCAGACGCCGCTGGAGCTGCAGGGGGCGTCCACCAACACGCGATCGAACTCCTGCGCCGGCGTCTCCGTCTCCCTACCGTCCCAGGCGAACAACCGCAGGTTGGCGAAGCCGGCCCGGTGCACCCGCCGCCTGGCCTCGGCCAGCTTGTGCCGGCGAACGTCGGACGCATGGAGCTCGCCCTCCCCGGCCAACATCACTGCCAGCTGCACGCTCTTGCCGCCGGCGCCGGCGCAGGCGTCCCAGACCTGCTCGCCCGGGCGGGCCGCCACCGCCAGACCGATCTGCTGGCTGGCCCAGTCCTGGATTTCGACCAAGCCGTCGCGGTAGCACGGCAGCGTCACGATACTGCCGGCGCCGCGGACTGCGATGGCCTCGCCGCACGCCTGCGCCTCCAACCCGTGGGCGGCCAGCTCCTGCAGCACCTGCTGCTGCCGCTCCGGCCGGTTCAGCCGCAACCACAGCGGCGGCTGCCGCGCCTGCGCCTGCAGAAAGGCCTCACGGGCCTCCGCGCTCCAGCCACTACGCGCGGCCCGCTCCGCCAACGGCGCCGCGAAGCACAGCGGAATCCCCTGCCACAACAGGCGAGCCTCGATCAGCTCGGATCGTTGCAGTTCATCCAGCAACCGCTCAATGGCCGCCGCCTCCGGCAGCGGCTCCAGGCCCTGGAGAGGCCACTCGGCGCCGCCCTCGCGCTGGTAGCGCTGCCCGACCGTCTGCAGCAGCCAGTCGGCGGGCACTGCTCGCACCGCGTCCCAAGCCGCCTCGACGCTGCCGGCCTCCTGCGCGAAGCCTGCCACCAAGGCAGGCAGGGCAGCGGCCTGCTCCAGCCCGTGCCGTCGATGCACGTAGTCGACGAAAGCCGCCAGATAGCCGAAGCGGGCGGCGGCGAACAGCAGCTCCCGGTAGGCCCGGCGGTCCCGGCTGCCGAACTGCGGGTACTGCCGCAGGGCGACAGCAAGATGACGGTCCAGCGGGCCCGGTGGCGTCTGCGCCAGGTACTGGCGCCACAGCTCGCTGCCGTAGCGCAGTCGCAGCACGGCCCGGCCGCGGTTAGGTCGCGTTTGCATCATGGATGCCATGCCCGAGGCCGGCCTAGCCGACCGCCGCGTCGCCGACGAACGGATTGTGGGCCCGCTCGGCGCCGAAGGTGGAGGCCGGTCCGTGGCCGGGCAGGAACTGGATGTCGTCACCCAGCGGGAACAGCTTCTCGCGAATGGAGTGGATCAGGGTGGCGTAGTCGCCGCGGGGGAAGTCGGTGCGGCCGATGGAGCCGTTAAACAGCACGTCGCCGACCACGGCGAAGCGCTGCTCCGGATGCACATAGACCACGTGACCCGGCGTATGGCCCGGGCAGTGCACCACATTAAAGCGCAGCTCGCCCACGGTCACGGTGTCGCCGTCTTCCAGCCAGCGGTCGGGAACGAACGAGCGAGCGCCGGCGAAGCCGTAGCGCAGCCCCTGCTCGGCCAGCGCCTTCAACAGGAACGCATCCTCGCGGTGCGGCCCTTCAATGGGCACGTCCAGACGCTCAGCCAGCTCCTTGGCCCCGCCGGCGTGGTCAATGTGGCCGTGGGTGATCAGGATCTTCTCGACGTCGGCCCCGACCTGCTCGATGGCGGCCACGATGCGGTCCACCTCGCCGCCCGGATCGACCACCGCGGCCTTGCCCGTTTTCTGGCAGACCAGCAGGGAGCAGTTCTGCTGAAACGGGGTGACGGGAATCGTAAACACTTTCATCACAGCTTCCTCCGAACGCGGCCGACACGATAGCCGCTCCCGGCGACGGCAATCAACACGAGGCGGGGCCGCGGCTGTCAATATCGATGGCGGCTTCTATGCTTTACAGGCAGACGGCGCGCTGACCCGCCCCAAAAACGACAATGGCCGTCGTCCGACACGACCCGGATGGAGGAGGAGACGCACATGGCAACCGCCGAGCTTGCCAAAAACCCGGCCAACTACACGACGCTGACCCCGCTGACCTTCATCGCCCGTGCGGCACTGGCGCATCCGGACCGGACCGCTGTCATCTACGGCGACATCCGCCGCAGCTGGGCCGAGACCTATCGCCGCTGCCTGCGGCTGGCATCCGCCCTGCAAGCCCTGGGGGTGGGCCCCGGCGATACCGTCGCCGCCCTGCTGCCCAACGTGCCCGAGATGCTGGAGCTGCACTTCGCCGTGCCCATGCTGGGAGCGGTGCTGAACGCCCAGAACACGCGCCTGGACGCCCGCACCATCGGCTATATGCTCGACCATGGCAAGGCCAAGGTGTTCTTCACCGACACCGAATACCACCAGCGGGCTGCCGCGGCCCTGAGCGACTGCAGGCAGCCGCCGCTGGTGATCGACGTCTGCGACCCGCACGTCAGCGAGGGCCGGCGCATCGGCCGCATAAGCTACGACGAGCTGCTCTCCCAGGGCAGCGAGGAGTTCCGCTGGCAGCCGCCGGAGGACGAGTGGCACTCCATCACCCTCAACTACACCTCCGGCACCACCGGCGATCCCAAGGGCGTGGTCTACCACCACCGCGGCGCCTACCTCAATGCCCTCAGCAACGTCATCGGCCTTGGCCTGCCCTCGGGCGCGGTCTACCTGTGGACGCTGCCGATGTTTCACTGCAACGGCTGGTGCTTCCCCTGGGCGGTGACCGCGGTCGCCGGCACCCATGTCTGCCTGCGCCAGGTGCAGCCGGAGCGCATTTTCGAGGCCATCCGCGCCCACGAGGTCACTCACTTCTGCGCCGCCCCGGTGGTGCTGACCATGCTGGTCAACGCCGCGGCCAGCACACAGGTACACTTCGCGCATCCCGTCACCGCCGCCACTGGCGGCGCGGCGCCGCCAGCAGCCATCATCGAGGCCATGGAGAAGCTGGGCATACGCATCGTCCACCTCTACGGCCTGACCGAGACCTACGGCCCCAGCGTGATCTGTGAGTTCCAGGACACCTGGGCCGGGCTGCCGCTAGCGGAGAAGGCCGGCAAGATCGCCCGCCAGGGCATCCTGTCGCTGTCCATGACCGACATGATGGTGGCGGACCCGGCCACGCTGGAGCCAGTGCCGCGCGACGGCGCCACCATCGGCGAGCTGTTCCTGCGCGGCAGCACGATGATGAAGGGCTATCTCAACGATCCCGAGGCCACCGCCAAGGCCTTTGCAGGCGGCTGGTTCCACACGGGGGACCTCGGCGTCTGGCACCCGGACGGTTACGTGGAGATCAAGGACCGCTCCAAGGACATCATCATCTCGGGCGGCGAGAACATCTCCTCCATCGAGGTCGAGAACGTGCTCTACCGCCATCCGGCGGTGCTGGAGGCGGCGGTGGTGGCCATGCCGGATCCCTTCTGGGGCGAGGTCCCCTGCGCCTTCATCGCCATCAAGCAGGGGCAGGCGCTGGACGAGGAGGAGGTCGTGCGCTTCTGCAAGGCCAACCTGGCCGGCTTCAAGTGCCCCAAGAAAGTGATCTTCCTGGACGAGCTACCCAAGACCTCGACCGGCAAGATCCAGAAGCACGTCCTGCGCAGCCGGTTGGCGGCCATGTCCGCCTGATCTGGCCCACCGCTTGCCCGGCAGCTGCCGGGCAAGCGGTGGCATCAGATGGCGAACCCGCCCAGCTTGATCTCCACGTACTCCAGCAAGCCTTGGCGGGCGCCCTCGCGGCCCATGCCGCTGTCCTTGATGCCGCCGAAGGGCGCGGCCGCGCTGGTGGGATTGATGTCGTTGATGCCGACGATGCCGAAGCGCAGCCCCTCGAACATGCGGAAGGCCCTGGCGATGTCGCGGGTATAGACGTAGGACGCCAGCCCGTAGTTGGTGTCGTTGGCCAGCTCCAGCACTTGCTCGGGATCGTCGAAGACGGTGACCGCTGCCACCGGACCGAAGGTCTCCTCGCGATAGATCAGCATCTCCGGAGTCACGTCGCTGAGCAGCGTCGGGGCGTAGAAATGGCCGCGCTCGAGCCCGCCCTCGCGCAGCCGCTGGCCACCGACGTGCAGCCTGGCGCCTTTCTCCAAGGCGTCGGTGACCTGTCGGTGCACCTTGTCGATGGCGGCCTCGTTGACCAGCGGCCCCACCGTCACGCCCTGCTCCATGCCGTCGCCGACCCGCAGCGCGCCGACCCGTTCCGTCATGGCAGCCAGGAACGGCTCGGCGATGCCCCGCTGCACGTAAATCCGGTTGGGGCTGATACAGGCCTGGCCGGCGTTGAGGAACTTGACCAGGGTCGCCCCCTTGGCGGCATGCACGGGATCGGCATCGTCGAAGACGATAAAGGGCGCATGCCCGCCCAGCTCCAGCGACATCCGCTTGAGCTGCGGCGCCGCCATCTGCGCCAGCTTGCGGCCAACCGCCGTGGAGCCGGTAAAGGTGATCTTGCCAACCTTGGGATGGGTGCAGAACAGCTCGCCGATAGGCGCCGGGTCGGCGGCCGTGACCAGGTTGATCACCCCTGGCGGGAAGCCGGCTTCGGCGAAGATCTCCATCATCGCCAGCGCACACAGCGGGGTCGCCTCGGCCGGCTTGAGCACCACTGTGCAGCCGGCCGCCAGCGCCGGCGCCAGCTTGCGGGTGATCATGGAGACGGGATAGTTCCAGGGCGTGATGGCCGCCACCACCCCCACCGGCATGAGCTGGGTCAGGAAACGCTGGTCGGGCCGCGCCGAGGGAATGATCTCGCCGTACATCCGCTTGGCCTCCTCGGCGAACCAGAGCAGGAAGTCGGCGCCGTATCTGACCTCGTTGAGGGCCGCCCGCAGCGGCTTGCCCTGCTCGCTGGTCATGGTCCTGGCGAGCTCCTGCTGGCGCTGCATCATCAGCTCGTAGGCCCGGTACAGCAGCGCCGAGCGCTGGTAGGCGGTGGTCGCTGCCCAGGCCGGGAAGGCCGCGCTGGCCGCCTGGATCGCCGCCTCGGCCTGCTCCACCCCGCCGTCGACCACCTCCGCCAGCCGCTCGCCGGTGGCGGGATTGTAGACGGGGAAGGTCCGCTCCAGGCTCAGCCACTGCCCGTTGATGTACATCACTCTCTCCTCATCGTTTGCCTGTCGTGTCCCTTGGCGCCGCCTAGCGGGCCAGGATCTGTCCCAGGAACTGCCGTGCCCGCTCGGTCTGCGGCGCCGCGAAGAATTGCGCGGTCGGGCTCTGCTCGACGATGCGACCGCCGTCCATGAACACGATCCGGTCCGCCACCTCCCGCGCGAAGCCCATCTCATGGGTCACGCAGAGCATGGTCATGCCGGACTCGGCCAGCTCCACCATCGCGTCCAGCACCTCACTGATCATCTCCGGATCCAGGGCGCTGGTCGGCTCGTCGAATAGCATGATTCGCGGCTGCATGCACAGCGCCCGGGCAATCGCCACCCGCTGCTGCTGCCCGCCCGACAGCTGGCCCGGATAGCTGTGCGCCTTGTCGGGGATGCGCACCCGCCGCAGGTACTCCATGGCCAGCTCCTCCGCCTCGGCCCGCGGCATCTTGCGCACCCAGATCGGCGCCAGCGTGCAGTTCTCCAGCACCGTCAGGTGGGGAAACAGGTTGAACTGCTGAAACACCATGCCGACCTGGCGGCGGACCTGCTCCACCGTCCGTCTATTCTCGGTCAACTCGATGCCATTCACCACGATGCGCCCGCGCTGATAGGGCTCCAGGCCGTTGCAGCAGCGAATCAGGGTCGACTTGCCCGAGCCCGACGGACCGCAGATCACGATGCGCTCGCCGCGCGCCACCTCCAGGTTGATGTCCTGCAGCACGTGCAGCTGCCCGAACCACTTGTCGACATGCTCGAACCGCACCGCGGTCGTCTGTTCCGTCATCACGCCATCTCCTGCTGCTCCTGGGCCTTCATGTCGGGCCGCCGCTCCAGCCGCCGGCTGATGCGTGACATGCCGTAGCAGAACGCCCAGAACACCGCCGCGGCGAACACGTAGCCTTCCAGCACGAAACCCAGCCAGTCCGGATTGGTGACCGCGGCCTGCACCACCCCGAGCAGGTCGAAAAGGCCAATGATCAGCACCAAGCTGGTCTCCTTGAACAGGGCGATGAACACGTTGACGATGCCCGGCACCACCATCCGCAGCGCCTGCGGCACGATGACCAGCCGCATCTGCTGCCAGTACGACAGCCCCAGTGCCTGCGCCGCCTCGTACTGCCCGGCTGGCACCCCCTGCAAGCCACCACGGATCACTTCCGCCATGTAGGCGCCGGCGAACAGCGCCACGCCGATCAGGGCCCGCAGCAGCTTGTCCAGGCTCAGCCCGCTGGGCAGGAACAGCGGCAGCATCACCGAGGCCATGAACAGCACGGTGATGAGCGGCACGCCGCGCCAGAACTCGATGAAGACCGTCGCGGTCGCCCGCACCACCGGCAGCCGGGAGCGCCTGCCCAGGGCCAGCAGCAGCCCCAGCGGCAGCGCGGCCGCCATGCCGGTGGCGGCGATCACCAGGGTCAGGAACAGTCCGCCCCAAAGGCCGGTGTCCACCACCGACAGTCCCAGGCCACCGTGAAACAACCACCAGGCCACCGGCGGGTAGGCCAGCAGCGCCAGCAGCCAGACGCGGCGGAAGCGGCGCAGCGGCGGGATCAGCAGCGGCAGCGCCGGCACCAGGAGCAGTGCAATGCCAAGGTTGACGCGCCAGCGCTCCGCCGGCGGGTAAAACCCGTAGAGGAACTGGTCCAGATGGACCCGCACGAACACCCAGCAGGCGCCGTCGCCGCGGCAATCCTCCCGGCTGCTGCCGACGAAATCCGCCTGCAGCCACAGCCACTGCAGCAGCGGCGGCACCACCAGCCACAGCAGCCACAGCCCCAGCAGGGTAAGCAAGGCGTTGAGCGGCGAGGAGAACAGATTGCGCCTGGCCCAGGCCAGCACGGCGGCGGTTCGCTCGGGTACGCGCATGGTCATCGCTCCACCAGGGCCACGCGTCGGTTGTACCAGTTCATCAAGGCCGCGATCACGAGGCTGATGGTCAGATACACCGCCATGGTGACGCCTATCACTTCCACCGCCTGGCCGGTCTGGTTCAGCACCGTGCCGGCGAATACCGACACCAGATCCGGATAGGCAATGGCCGCAGCCAGCGAGGAGTTCTTGGTCAGATTGAGATACTGGTTGGTGAGCGGCGGCACGATGACCCGCATGGCCTGCGGCAGGACCACATGCCGCAAGGTCTGCCCCGGGGACAGTCCCAGCGAGTAGGCCGCCTCGCGCTGGCCCTGGCTGACCGACTGGATGCCGGCGCGCACGATCTCGGCAATGAAGGCGGCGGTGTAGGTCGACAGTGCCGTCAGCAGCGCGACGAATTCCGGCGAGAGCACCAGCCCGCCGCGGAAATTGAAGCGGCGGAACTCCGGCAGCTCCCAGCCCAGCGGCAGCCCGACAGCAAGGGACACCGCCGCGGCCGGCGCAAGCAGCAGTAACCCGGCGATCAGCCAGTAGCGAAGGCCACGGTCGGAGCCGGCCTCGCGCCGCGCCCGCCGCAGCCAGAGCAGGCAACCGACCAGGCCGAGCAGCAGCGCTGCCGACAGCCAGCCGAAGCCCGGCTCCAGTATCGGCTTGGGCAGGTACAGGCCGCGGTTGTTGAGATAGGCCAGGCCCAGCAGCTCGATGCTGTGGCGCGGCTGGGGCAGCGGCCGCAGCACGGCGAAATACCAAAAGAAGATCTGCAGCAGCAGCGGCACGTTGCGCACCAGCTCAATGTAGGCTGCAGCCCACTGCCGGATCAGCCAATTCGGCGACAGCCTGGCGATGCCGATGAGAAAGCCCAGCACGGTGGCGAACACCACCCCCAGCGCCGACACCAGCAGGGTGTTGAGCAGGCCAACCAGGAAGGCGCGGCCATAGGTGGAGGTCTCGCTGTACTCGATCAGGCTGGTGGCGATGGCGAAGCCGGCGCGCTCGTTCCAGAAGCCGAAGCCGGAGGCGATGCCCTGGCGGGCCAGGTTGTCAAGCGCGTTGCCGAACATCCAGACGATAGCGCCCAGCACCGCGGCTAGCAGCAGCGCCTGCAGCAACCAGGCCTGCACCTGCGGTCGCCGCCACCACGGCGGCCGGCGGGGAAACGTCGATGGCGCTTGCTTCATCGGCTAGCGGAACGGCGGCGCGTACATCAGGCCGCCATCGGTGTAGAGGGCGTTGAGGCCGCGCTCGATGCCGAGCGGCGCCCGGCCCAGGTTGCGCTGGTACAGCTCGCCGTAGTTGCCCACCTGGCGAATGATGTTGTAGGCCCAGTCCGGACCCAGTCCCAGCCCCTGCCCGCTGTTGCCGTTGACGCTGAGCAGGCGCTGGACCTCGGGATGCCGCGAGCGCTGGCGCTGCTCCTCGACGTTGGCGGAGGTCAGCCCCAGCTCCTCGGCGCCGATCAGCACGTACAGCGTCCACTTGACGATGCTGAACCACTGGTCGTCGCCGCGGCGCACCAGCGGCCCCAGCGGCTCCTTGGAGATCAGCTCCGGCAGGATGACATGAGCGTCGGGATTCTTCAGCTTGTTGCGCTGGGCGTACAGGCTGGCACGGTCGGTGGTATAGGCATCGCAGCGGCCGGCGTCGTAGGCGGCGGCGACCTCGTCGCTTTTCTCGAACACCACCGGCTGATAGTCCATGCCGCGGGCGCGGAACCAGTCGGCCAGGTTGAGCTCGGTGGTAGTGCCGGCGTTGGAGCAGATGGTGGCGCCGTCCAGCTCGGCCACGCTGGTCACCCCCAGCTCCTTAGGCACCATGAAGCCCTGGCCGTCGTAGAACAGCACGCCAACGAAATGGAAGCCGAGCTCGGCGTCGCGCGACAGGGTCCAGGTGGTGTTGCGCGCTAGCAGATCCACCTCGCCCGACTGCAGCGCGGTGAAGCGCTCCTTGGCCGACAGCGCGGCGAAGCGTACCTTGTCGGCATCGCCCAGCACGGCGGCAGCCACCGCGCGGCAGAAATCCACGTCCAGCCCAGTCCAGCCACCACTGCCATCCGGCGTGGAGAAGCCGGGCAGCCCCTGGCTGACCCCGCAGCGGAGATGGCCGCGCTGCTTGACCGCTTCGAGCGTCGACGCCGCCTGCGCCAGCCCCACGACGGCGCCGCAACTCAGCAGCAACAACAAGGCGAACAGCCGTACACGCATGGCCTGATGACTCCTTCGGCAAACTTCCAGCATGAGCAGGCCGCTAAGCTTGCCAAAAATTCGCCGGGTTCGCAGACCTTGCGTCGACAGGCAGCGGCGCAATTGACCGCCAGCTCCCCCCGCACCGGGCTTTGCTCGGGCGCGTACAGGTAGTCGCGGGTGATGGGCACCGCGTCCAGCGCAGGCGACAGCTGGAACTGAAACACCACCAGATCGCGCCACAGGAAGGACGCCGCGCTGGCGGCCAGATAGAACTCCCACATGCGGCAGAAGGTCTCCCCGAGCTTGCCGACCCACTCCGCACGCACTTTCTGGAAGCGGCTCAGCCAGTGCTGCAGGGTGAGCGCGTAGTGGCGCCGCAGCACCTCCACGTCGGTGCAATATAGCTCGCTGCGTTCAATGGCGGCCATAGTCTCCGACATGGCCGGGATGTAGCCGCCGGGGAAGATGTAGCGGCGGGTCCAGGGGTTGGTGAGGCCAGGCGGGGTCCGGCGGCCGATGGTGTGGATGAGCGCCACCCCGTCGTCCGGCAGCCGCTGGCGCACCAGCTCGAAGAAGCGCCGGTAATTGGGCACGCCGACATGCTCGAACATGCCAACGCTGACGATGCGGTCGTAGTCGCCCTCGTGCTCGCGGTAGTCGGCGAGCAGGATTTGCACCTTGTCCTGCAGGCCACGCTGGCGCACCCGCTCGGTGGCGATGCGGTGCTGCTCGACGGAGAGCGTCAGGCCGGTCACCTGCACGTCGTCCCGCTCGGCCAGGTACATGGCGAGGCCGCCCCAGCCGCAGCCGATATCAAGCACCCGCTGCCCCGGGGAGAGCAGCAGCTTGCGGCGGATGTGCTCGCACTTGGCGCGCTGCGCCTCCTCCAGGCTAATGTCCGGCCGTAGGAAATAAGCGCAGGAATACTGCATGTCCTCGTCCAGGAATTGGCGGAACATGTCGGCGTCGAGGTCGTAGTGATGGCTGACGTTGCGGCGGCTGGCGCGTGCCCGGTTCCACTGTTGCAACGGCGCCAGCAGGGCCCGCCACAGCCGCCCCTTCCAATCGGCGGTCTCGTAGTGGAAATTGCGCATCAGCACTTCCAGCAGGGGCAGGAGACCGTCAGGCGGAACGCTCCAGGCGCCGTCCATGTAGGTCTGGCCGAGCATGAAGCCCGGATCAGCGCTAATCTTGCGTAGCACGCGGGGGCTTTCGACCTGCCAGACCGCGACCGGATCGCCTTCGCCGTAGCGGCGAGACTCGGTGCCATCGGCGAACTCCAGGATCAGCGTTCCGTGACGAACTCGGTTGCTGAGATAGCTATCGAACCACATGCTGTCTCCTTCCTGACCGGGTGGCCGTTGCAGCGCCCGCCTTGCCGTACAGCGCGAGCAGCTGCCGCTGTCAGTGAACGCCGAAAGCTGACATGGCGGCTCGATGGAGCGGTGGCAAATCCGGAGGACGGCAGTACACTGTCGCGCTCTAAAACCGGTTGCCGGCGGCACGGACAAGGCGGGGCAATGCCCGCCATCGACATGTCTTATCTAAGATAGACATTCCTGACTCAGCATCAAGATTCGTATCCCATTTCGTCACCGTGGAGCACAAAACCATACGCGCTGTTGTTTCGCATTTGGTTTCGCAATTGCTGGCCATTGTCAGCCTGCGCGCCGGCCCGCAAATCCTGCCCGCTTCGCAGCCGCTGCTGCTCGTGCTGCTGGGGCTGGACCTGCTGCTGAGCGTGGCCGTCCTGGCCACCGGCCATGGCGTCGGCGCGGCGCTGCTGACGGTGGCCAGCAGCCTGGGGCTAGGCCTGTTGTTCTGCCATCTCGCTCTGCAGCTGCGCGGCCTCGGCAACCGCTTTCTGCAGACCGCCACAGCCTTGATCGGGAGCGATCTTGTCATCACCCTGGTGGCGGCGCCGCTTTCGCTGGTGGTACTGCAGCAGCTGGATAGCCTCGGCAGCGAGCAGCTGGCGCCGGAGCTGGTCCTGGGCCTGCTGACGGTCACCGCCTGGCTGCTGGCGGTGGTCGGCGGCATCTTCCGCCATGCGCTGGACCTGCCCTGGCCGGCGGCGCTGGCCGTCTCGCTTGCCTATGTGATTGTTACTGCTGGCATTAGCTTATAAGCTAGCATTTCGGACAGGGCCGGACGGCCTGGGGGGCTCATGCACATCCACATTCTCGGTATCTGCGGCACCTTCATGGGGAGCCTGGCGCTGCTGGCAAGGCAGGCCGGGCATCGCGTCACCGGCTCCGATCAGGGCGTCTATCCGCCCATGAGCGACATGCTGGCGGCGCAGCAAATCGAGATCCTCGAAGGCTACCGCCCCGAGCATCTGCAACCGGCGCCAGACTGCGTAGTGGTTGGCAACGCGCTCTCGCGCGGCAATCCGGCCGTTGAGTATCTGTTCGACCACGGCCTGCCCTACCGCTCCGGACCGCAGTGGCTGGCGGAGAACATCCTGCACGACAAGTGGGTGCTGGCGGTGAGCGGCACCCACGGCAAGACCACCACCACCAGCATGCTGGCCTGGATCCTGGAATACGCCGGCCTGAAACCAGGCTTCTTGATCGGCGGCATTGCGCAGAATTTCGGCGTCTCTGCCCGTCTCGGCGACAGCCCGTTTTTCGTCATCGAGGCCGACGAATACGACACCGCCTTTTTCGACAAGCGCTCAAAATTCCTGCACTTCCGCCCGCGTACCCTGATCATCAACAACATCGAGTTCGACCACGCCGACATCTTCCCCGACCTCGCCAGCATTCAGCAGCAGTTCCATCACCTGGTGCGGACCGTGCCCAGCACCGGCCTGATCGTTGCCAACGGCGACCAGCCGGCCGTGCGCGACACCCTGGAGCGAGGCTGCTGGACGCCCGTGCAGCGGGTCGGTCAGGGCAGCGGCAATCACTGGCGCATCGTCGAGCTTGCCGCCGACGGCAGCCACTTCACCCTGCAGCGCCAAGAAGGCGAGACGCTGCAGGTGCCGCTGACCCTGCCGGGGCTGCACAACGCTCACAACGCCCTAGCGGCCATCGTCGCGGCGCGCCACGTCGGCGTGCCGCCACAAGTGGCGGCGGCGGCGCTGGCTGAGTTCCGCGGCGTACGGCGGCGGCTGGAGCTGCGCGGCGCGGCGAGCGGCGTCCGCGTCTACGACGACTTCGCCCATCACCCCACCGCCATCGCGCTGACCATCGCCGCCCTGCGCCGGCAAAACGCCGGCGGCCGCATCCTCGCCGTCCTCGAGCCGCGCTCCAACAGCATGAAGCTGGGCGTGCACCGGGATGCCCTCGCCGGCGCGCTGGCAGAGGCCGAGCTGAGCTTTCTGCTGCAGCCGCCGGGCCTCGGCTGGGACGTCCGGGCCGCGCTGGGCCCGCTGGGCGAGCGCGCCCAGGTCGCCGAGGACATCGAGACGCTGATCAGGCTGATCGTGGCCGCGAGCAGGCCTGGCGACAGCGTGCTGGTGATGAGCAACGGCGCCTTCGGCGGTATCCATGAGCGGCTGCTGGCAGCCCTTGGCGAAAGGAGCGCGCGCTGATGTCCCGCCAGGCCATCACCCTCGCCTGGACCGGCGCCTCCGGCATGCCCTACGGCCTGCGCCTGCTGGAATGCCTGCTGCGGGCCGGGCAGACGGTTTATCTGCTGATCTCCGATGCCGCTCGAGTGGTGCTGAAGCTGGAGGCGGACCTGGCGCTGCCCGGTCGCACCGCCGATGCCCAGCGCCTGCTGGCGGAGCGCTTCCGGGCCCCGGCCGAGCGGCTGCGGGTATTCGGCCAGGCCGAATGGACGGCACCGGTGGCCTCCGGCTCGGGCGCGCCGCGACGCATGGTGATCTGTCCCTGCACGACCGGCACGCTGGCGGCCGTCGCCGCCGGCAGCAGCGACAATCTGATTGAACGGGCTGCCGACGTGGTGCTCAAGGAGCGCGGCCAGCTGATCCTGGTGGTACGGGAAACGCCGCTCTCCGAGCTGCACCTGGAGAACATGCTGCGGCTGGCGCGCATGGGTGCGGTCATGCTGCCGGCGAATCCCGGCTTCTATCACCGGCCCGCCCGGATCGAGGATCTGGTGGACTTCATCGTCGCCCGCACCCTCGATCACCTGGGCATAGACCACGACCTCATCCCACCCTGGGGAGACGGCGACGACACGGCCTAGGCATGCGCATTCCCCTGTTCCCCCTCAACACGGTTCTTTTTCCGGGCGGCACCCTGACGCTGCGAATCTTCGAGCAGCGCTATCTGCAGATGGTGAGCGAATGCCTACGGCAGGACAGCCCCTTCGGGGTCTGTCTGATCTGGCGCGGGGAGGAAGTGGGCGAGGCCGCCGTGCCGCACCGGGTGGGAACGCTGGCGCGCAGCGTCGACTGGGAAAAGGGCAAGGACGGCCTGCTCGGCATCGTCGCCCATGGCGGCCGGCGCTTCCGCATCCTCGATTTCGCCCCCAATGCACAGCAGCTGCTGTACGGCAACGTCGAGCTGCTGCCCGAGCTGGAGCAGGTCCCGCTGAGTCCGCAGCACCGGCCGCTGGCGGATCTGCTGCGGCGCAGCCTAGAGCTGCTGGCCCCTGCCGACAGCGGACAGCAGCTGGACGATGCCAACTGGGTCAGCTACCGGTTGGCCGAGCTGCTGCCGCTACCGCGGCGCGAGAAGCAGCGACTGCTGCAATGCAACGACCCCGAGCAGCGGCTGACGCTGCTGCAGCGCCTGCTGCAACCGGCCACCGACGATTAAGCCCTCTCCGCCGTCGCGAGACGTCCTCAGCGCCGCTCCACCGCCACGTCGGCCTGCGCGGCATCAATGGCCGGGGCCGTCGCAGGAGCGGCGATGTAATTGTCGGCCCGCACCCGCGCCGCCAGCGCCTCCCGCAGCTCCTGTAGCACCTCGGCCGGCACCTGCAGCCGTGTCCGCTGCAACCAGGGCCAGCCCGGCACCAGCATCTCCCGCTCCACCGCCACCAGCCAGATCGGCCACTCGCCGGCCTTCACCGCCAGCTGGCTGCGCCAGGCCCGCAGCACCAGCCGACCGCCCTCGTGGTAGCGCACGAAGACCAGTTGCGGCGGCCGGCCGTTGTGCCGCTGCGGCAGCGGCGGCGTGCGCACCAGGTCCACTTCTGGGCTCAGCCACAGCAGCGCGCCTTTGTAGTCGAAGGGCTGCGGCAGCTGCCAGCCGGTCTGCACCAGGGCGCGGACCAGCTCGATCTCGGGCGCGGCGATCTGGAAGGCGAAGGGATCGTCGTCCTTCCAAATTCCCTGCCGATGGGTGGGCGCCACCTGCCAGGCATGGGTCTGCCAATCCTGCCAGCTCAGCAGCTGCACCTGGGACGGCGGCTGCCACAGCAGCTGCCGCCCCAGCCCCACGCTGGCCAGGACCAGCGCCAGCGCGGTCAGCAGCCACAACGCGTGGCGGCCACGCGGCCCCGAGCGCAGATAGACGCAGCGGCTGACCACCAGCACCAGCCAGCCGGCCAGCAGCAGGACCACAGCGAGAAACAGCAGCCGCCCCGCGACCGCCACTGCCAGCGAGAACGAGGCAACCAGCACCAGGCCCGGCAGCAGATAGGCCGGGGCCCAGAACAGCGCCGAGATCACGTTGGTAAACAGAAACGAGCCGAACGGCATCCGCAGCATGCCAGCGACGGCCGGGATCACCGGCCGCAGCGGCCCGACGAAGCGGCCCAGCACCACGCTCTTGCCGCCGTGACGCCGGAAAAAGCTGACCCCGGCCTCCAGGAACCGCGGATGCTTGCGAAACGGCGGGATCTGCCAAAGCCTGTCCTGCAGCAGCCGCCCCAGCAGATAGCTCAGGCCGTCGCCAACGATGGCGCCGGCAACGGCCCACAGCGTGATGGGCCAGAACTCCAGTCGGCCGCTGCCGATGAGCGCGCCGACGCCGAACATCATGAACGCGCCCGGCACGACGAGCCCGACCAGCGCCAGCGACTCCAGCAGCGCGATCATAAATACCGCCGGCCCGGCCCAGGCGGCATGAGCCGCGATCCAATCCAGCAGGCTGGCCAGGTACTCCATCACCGCAGGCCGGTCGGTGGCTCAGAGGGCAGCGAAGGCGGCCTCGGCAGCAGTGAAGGTCTTCTGCAGGGCGGTCTCGTCATGGACGGCGGAAACGAAGCCCGCCTCGAAGGCCGAGGGCGCCAGATACACTCCTTCCTTCAGCATCACGTGGTAGAAGCGCTTGAAGCGCTCGATATCACAGGCCATCACCTGGTCGAAGCGGCTGATGGTCTGCTCTTCGCTGAAGAAGATACCGAACATGCTGCCGGCTTGGGCCACGGCCAGCGGAATGCCGGCCGCCTCAGCGCGCTGCTTCAGGCCTTGCACCAGCCGGCTGGTGTAGTCCTCGATGGCCTGGATGCGGCCCGGCTGCGCCAGCTGCTCCAGCGTCGCCAGCCCGGCAGCCATGGCGACCGGGTTGCCGGACAAGGTGCCGGCCTGGTACACCGGCCCCATCGGCGCCAGATGCTCCATGATGTCGCGCCGGCCACCGATGGCGCCGACCGGCATGCCGCCGCCGATCACCTTGCCCAGCGTGGTCAGGTCCGGACGGATCCCGTAGCGCTCCTGGGCGCCGCCCAGCGCCACCCGGAATCCGGTCATGACCTCGTCGAAGATCAACAGGCTGCCGTATTGGTCACAGACGCGGCGCAGCCCCTCCAGGAAGCCCGGCAGCGGCAGCACGCAGTTCATGTTGCCCGCCACCGGCTCGACGATGATGGCGGCGATCTGGTCGCCCAGCCTGGCGAAGGTCTGCTCCACCGCGTCCAGATCGTTGTAAGGCAGGTTGATGGTGTGCTCGGCCACCGCCGCCGGCACCCCGGGGGAGCTGGGCACGCCCAGGGTCAGCGCGCCGGAGCCTGCCTTGACCAGCAGCGAGTCGGCATGGCCGTGGTAGCAGCCTTCGAACTTGACGATCTTGTCGCGCCCGGTATAGCCGCGGGCCAGCCGCAGCGCGGTCATGGTGGCCTCGGTCCCGGAGCTAACCATGCGCACCAGCTCCATGGATGGCACCAGCGCGCGCACCCGCTCTGCCATGCGCACCTCCAGCTCGGTGGGAGCGCCGAAGCTCAAGCCGTTGGCGGCCGCCTGGCGCACCGCCTCCACCACCGCCGGGTGGGCATGCCCCATCACCAGCGGCCCCCAGGACAGCACGTAATCGACGTAGCGGCGGTCATCGACGTCGATCAGGTAAGCCCCCTCGCCACGGCGGAAAAACACCGGCGTGCCGCCGACGCCGCGGAAAGCGCGCACCGGCGAGTTGACGCCGCCGACGATGACCTGCTGAGCTTGTTCGAACAGGCGCTGGGATCGATTCATCTATGGAGTCCTCTTTGCTCAAGCGCTGCGGCCGGCAAGGTCGCCGCAAGCCGCAATTTTGATGTAGGGGGCGCGCGCCGCGCGCCAACCCTTTACCGAAGCGGACGCGGCGCGGCCGCGCCCGGCGCTTAGATCTCGATCATCTCGAAGTCTTCCTTGCCGGCTCCGCATTCGGGGCAGGTGAAGTTGGGGGGCACGTCCTCCCAGCGGGTGCCCGGCGCGATGCCGGCTTCGGGCAAGCCCTGCTCCTCTTCGTAGATCCAGCCACAAATCACGCACATGTAAGTCTTGTAGTCCATGATCCTCGTTCGTCACGTCTGCCCGTGCGGCTTCCGCCCGCATGCGCCCGGCGCGGGCCGAGGCCCGACAGCGGAATGAAGGAGCCTATCTTACCTGCCCGCGGCGGCGACGGCATTGTATGCTGTCAGCCTCGCAGTTTACGACCACAGCCAGCAGGAGACGCTTGCCATGCCCCGTCCGACCGTACGTGTTGCCGGGCTGTATGTTCTGACGGCCAAAATCCCCGGTGGTTCGCAAGCCTTGCTGAAGCGCGTCGAGGAGGTGCTGCGAGGGGGCGCCGCCATCGTGCAGTACCGCGACAAATCCGGCCAGCCCGCGCGGCGCCGGCAGGAAGCCGAGAGCATCGCGACGCTGTGCCGCGAGCACGGCGCGCTCTTCATCGTCAACGACGACCCCGAGCTGGCGGCCGCCGTGGACGCCGATGGCGTGCACCTAGGCCGCGACGACATGGCGCTCGAGCAGGCGCGCCGTATCGTCGGCGCCCGGCGCCTCATCGGGGTTTCCTGCTACGACTCGCTGGAGCGGGCGCGGCGGGCGGAGGCAGAAGGCGCCGATTACGTCGCCTTTGGCAGCGTTTATCCGTCCGCGACCAAGCCCGCTGCGGTGCGGGCGCCGCTGTCGCTGCTCACCCAGGCCAAGCGGGAGCTGCAGGTGCCGGTGGTGGCCATCGGCGGCATCGACCCTGACAACGCGGAATCGGTAATCGCCGCCGGCGCCGACGCGGTGGCCGTCATCGGCAGCGTGTTCCTGGCCGACGATCCCTACCAGGCGGCGCGGCGCATCGCGGCCCTGTTCGAATGAAAACCGGCAGCCGGGAAGAAAACGGGTAGGTCTTCAGCGCAGCCAGCCCAGCTCCGCCCCGCCCAGCAGCCAGTAGCCCACCGTGGCCAGTATCACGGCCACGATCAGCCATAGCAGCAACCGCCCCGGCTTGAAGCGCTTCTGCACCACGGCCAGCAACGGTGCCGGCTCGGCCGCCCTTGCCGGAGGCGACGCGACCTGGGGGCGCGGCAGCGGGGGCGCGGCGGGTTCGGCGACGAGGGTGGGCGGAGGCGGCGGGGGCTCGGGCGGCGGCGGGGTAGCGGCAGCGCGCAGCTGGCCCACCGTTTCCGGGTCCAGGGAGGCATCGGCCGCGGTCAGCCGGAACTCGTCGGTCAAGTCTGCGCTGAGATCGCCGAAGAAGATCGTCTTGAGGGCTTCCGGGCTGACCTCGTTGTAGCCGTCCTCGCGGGTGTGCGGCTCGTCGGCCGGGGCAGCATCGGTCTTGGCTTTGGCGGCAGCGGCTTCATCGGCCTGGCCCTGGAGCTTCGCCCGCAGCTCCTGCAACTCGGTTTCGGCGCGGCGTCTGGCGTTGGCGGTATTCCACAGCGCCTTCTTCAGCGACGCCACCAGCCGATCGGCATCGCCAGCGGCCTGCTGGGCCTGCTGGGCCCGCTGCTCCCACAGCGCCGCCACCGCCTCAGCCTGCTGGCGCGCCCGTCGCTCGGTCGTCAGCTGCTGCCGCAGCCGCTCCAGCTCCTGCTCCTGCAGCGCCGCCTCCCGCTCCGCCTCGCGCCAGACTTCGCGTGCCCCGCGCCGCTCCGCTTCCAGCAGGGCCTGCTCCCGCGCCTGCTGCTGCGCCTCCCACGCGGCCATGGTCTGCTGCAGCCGCTCATTCTCGCTGCGCAACGCGCTCAGCTCGGCCCTGAGCCGATTAAGCTCTTCCTGCGCCGCCGCCAACTGCTCCTCGGCGCGGCGGCGGCGGGCCACCTCGTCGGCCTGCTGCCGCATGATGTCGCGGTCGCTGCGGCGACGACTGGCTTCCAGCTCGGCGCGATAGTAGGCCGTTTCTTCCTCCAGGCGCCGGCGGACCTCCTCCAGCTCCCGCTTCACCCTGGCCAGTTCCCTGGCCTCCTTGCTCTGCAAGGCCGTTTCAGCGCCGATCGTGTCCACTTCCCTTTCCTCTTCCTGCGGCCCTTCAACTATAACCGGCGGACAGCAAGTCGACCCCTCGGGGCCTTGCGCCGGCACGCCCGACCGCAGACACGATGTGCCCGTCTGGGTACAGCTCGAACCAGCGGAACCCCGGCGGCAGGTCGTCCAGGGTGAACTCGGCCTGGCGCGGCTTGAATTGCACGCAGGTCGACGGGGCGGCAAACAGCTGCACCCCGTTGCGCTCGGCGCTGAAATCCTGATGCACGTGGCCCCAGACTACGGCGCGCACCTGCGGGAAGCGGTCGATGACGGCGAACAGTTCCTCGCCGTTGTCGACGCCGATGGTGTCGATCCAGTCGCACTTCATGGAAACCGGGTGGTGATGCAGGCACACCAGGGCATGGCGGTCCGGATGGGCCTGCAGGCAGGCCTCGAGCCGCGCCAGTTCGCTGGCCTTGAGGTGGCCGCCGTCGGTGCCGGGGACGGTGGAATCCAACATCACGAACAGCCACCGTCCCAGCAGATAGTGGTCGACCATCCGCACCAACCCGCCCTGCATCACCTGGCGCAGCAGATCGGGGCGGTCGTGGTTGCCGGGAATGACCAGGGTAGGCACCCCCAGCCGCTCGAAATGCTCCTTGAAGCGCCGGTAGGCCTGCTCGCTGCCGTCATGGACGATGTCGCCGGTAGCCAGGATGAGATCGGCCGGCCAATGCTCGGCCAGCACCTGCTCCATGACTTCCTGCCAGGCGGCGTCGGTTTCCATGCCGGCCAGGCGCCCGGCCGGATCGCCAAAGAGGTGGGTATCCGTGATTTGAAGAACCCGCAGATGCGTCTCCACCGGCGTTGTTGTTTTGTTATGCTCGGCAGCTGCCATGTGTCCTGTCCTTCTCGCCGCAATTCCGCGGCAGATCGCTACAATTGAGTATAAAGCGACAGCAGATGCGAATCCGCAAGTAAATCACAAGACAACCGGACGTCGCCGGCAAAGGCGCAATCTGTCATAGCCCGGCAGGTTGCGGCCGCGCCTCTTGCCATCCGCCGTGCGAACGCGCATTTTCAGGGATGGCGTGTGTCTTCGACCCGGCGCGCTGCCTATCGCAGTAGATCCGGCTTAGGCCGCAATCAAGGAGCAACAATGAAGATCCGGCTGGCTTTGCGTTTCTGGCTTCCCCTTGCCTGCGCCCTGGGCCTGGCCGCTTGCGCGGCCACGCCGCCGCCCGCCCCCGAGCCGGCCAGGACCATGGAAGAGGCCCGCCGCGCCTATCTGGCCCGCGACTACGAACGCGCCCTGCCGCTGCTGCGGGAGCAGGCCGCGCTCGGCAACCCACACGCGCAGTACACGCTGGGCTACATGTACTACTACGGCCAAGGCGTGCCGGAAGACGTGGAAGAGGCGCTGCGCTGGATCCGCATGGCGGCAGCGCAGGGCGATGCTCACGCGCTGGAAGCCCTCAGCTCGCTGGCCGCCGCCGGCCTGCGCCCCCAGGAGAAAACCGTCACCACTGAAAGCAACAATTAACAAGCTCCTGGTCGAGTGACTAAAGCCCCACCTACAGCACAGCACCACCGCTAGCAGAGAATTCACCCTACCAAGCTGTGAAAAGGGTTGTGGGAGGGGTTTACTCGCTGCGCTCGCCCTTCGGGCCAGCCTACGGCTGCAACGCAAGCTACGCTCCGTTTAACTCCGGCACCGGCCGGCAGGCCGGTACAGGGAAGGTGGCGCTGCACTGAGGTTTGGTCGTTTTGAACCGTCCCCACCATCCGCCCCGCCAGCTTTTGCCCTCAAGCAGCCCCATCCCCTGCTTGTCACCAGCAGATGCTAGGAAGGGGGCATGGCTGAGTCGGATGTTTGGATGTGCCGGATAACAAACGAGGGGAAGGTCAGCCAGGTGTCACCGCGAGAGCTGAGAATCATCGGGGCGGATGCCGAGCAGGCCAAATGCAGAGCGATCGAAATGTGGCTGGAGTCGCGGTATGCAGACGATCCGTCCGTGGATACAATGCTCACGCTCACGCCAGACGAGATTGAGTGCATGCCGCTGGAGGACTGGGAGCGCGGCCAACCGTGGCCAAGCCAGTCACGGTGATTCAGAACGGGCGGGCCGGATCGTGCCGGTCTCGACCTGAGCGGCCAGAGGCCGCGCCAGGCCGGCGCCACATGTCGGCGAGAGACCCTCACCACACGTACTGCAGACCGATGTGCCCGCTCACACTGCGGGACCGGCTATCGCGCAAGCTCTGCGCGTAATCGACTGCAATGAAAGTGCTCAGCTCTTCTCTCACCTGCGCGTTGAAGCCCAACCCCAGCTGAGCCCGCGTGCTGCCCAGACTGGTTCTCAAATCCACCGCATTCTGGCCGCTCAGGGACGAGAACGTGGTTTGCGCATGCGCCCCGAAATCGTGCCAAATATTGGCGCGTCCCCAGAATGCGTACTCCTGCCCATCCGCCCCTTCCCAATTCTTTACCAGGCGAGCGCCCAGGCGGCCATGCCATGCGTGTGAGTCGGCATATCGAACATTGCCGTACCGGTCACGCGCGTTCTCCAAGGATACGATTTGGTAAATGAGCTGAGCTTGAGGCTCGATATTCCAGTTCTCGTTCAGTTGAAACGAGTAGCCCGTCTCCAGAGAAGCCGTAGCGCCCCAGCCATCAGGAGCGATTGCCTCGCCCTCGAGCGATCGCGCGCGAACGGCATCGTATCTCGTGACCTGCGCCACGGCGTCGATATAGGAGCCTGTCTCGCTCACATGCGTCCAATAGGCGCCAAGGGTAAAGCCATCCATGGAGACCTTGCCGGCGGACCCGCCCAATACCGCGTCCACGCGGGCCGTTGCGCGGGAGGCCGCAAAGTACGCTCCTGCCACGTCACGTGTGCCGTTGTCATCCAGACGGCTGTAGAGATCCTGGCCTATCTGGATGCCCTCCAGATCGAAGCCATAACGAGGACCATTGTCCTCGAACCACTGAAAGCGACTTAAGCCGCTGTCGCCGCTACCCCCGACCTTGCCGCTGCTGCCAAAAACCCGGCCCCAGGCGCGTCGATCGTTGTCTTCCTGCCGACTGTAATCCCGGCCTGCGCCTTTCGCAGAAAGCACGACATGGTCCTCGCCGGCCCGGTCATGATAGGTGCCGATCACGTCCAGACCGAGGCGATGCGCCAGCGCCGGCACGGCCATGAACACCGGAACCTCCTTGCGATAATGGGGCACCTCCTCGGCCGGCCGCGCGGGTGTATCCGGGTCGATGCGCAGGAAACTGCGCAAATACCAGTTGCCGTCGCCAGCATCCTCGCCCACCCCACCATGGTGCAGCGCATACTCATACGCACCGGCCGCTACACGGTTGACCAAAGCAAAAGCGCCGGGAGCCGACGCCGATTTATCGCGGATTTCCACCAGCTCGATGCCATTGCCTCTGGTCAGCTGCCCCATATCCGCGGGGTCGTAATCCACCTGGATGCGCGTCGCACCATTCGCGCCCAAGCGCGTCGCATCCACGATCAACATGTCGGCATAACGGTCGGGATCCGCCGCGCCAGCAGAACGCGCGCCGACCCTCAGCCACAGCGTGCCTCCATCAGAGACGAACACCCCATTGCCGGGACCAAGCGCCGCAGCTCCCGCGCCAGTGATCAGCAATGTATTGCCGATCTCGGCACCGCGCAGGTCCATCAGGCCCGCATGATTGAACTCGCCGAGGTTGACCAATTGGCCCTGAACGATGCCGTCGCGCGTCATGTCATACACATCTGCGGACAAGGCGCGGTTATCCACCCCCGTCGTGGGCAGATAGAACCCGGTCGCGTCAACGGTTCGCGCGCCTTCCGCGGAACTCAGACGCACCGAGGCGCCAGCCTGATTGTCGAACCGGCTAGCGGCCGATCCGAAATCCGAAACAGCGACCCGCTTCGTATCGCGCGCGCCATCACCATCCGTATCCGCGAAATGCCGGAAGGCAAATTCACCACCGGCCCGGTTGAGTACGTCGTTCTGTCCCCCAGAGGCAAATTCCATGAATCCGGTGATCACGCCCCAGT
This sequence comes from Lysobacteraceae bacterium, assembly GCA_012523465.1. GTDB lineage: Bacteria > Pseudomonadota > Gammaproteobacteria > Nitrococcales > AK92 > JAAYIK01. The sequence continues at coordinate 149,126 of JAAYIK010000014.1, forward strand.
TCTCCAGGGTCAAGTTGCCGACCCCGCCTGTATAGCGCCCGGAATCCACGACAGCGCGGTCTGATCCCGCACCGATGCGTCCCTCGTTCCGAAGGGTGGCGGAAACATTGCTGTTCAGAACTACACCTGCGGCAGGGAAACCATGGGCGCCCGACCTGCTGGCCCCATCGGACTGCCATCCGCCAATCACCCGGCCACGGGAACCGACCATCAAGAATGCCGTGTCATCCTCCGTCGTGATTGCCACGCCGACACCATACGCCCCATCGGCCGCCACGCTTCCGTCGATCTGCGCCGCGACACGCGCCCGCCGGGACAAGCCGCCGGACGTCAGACCGGTGACCTGGACACCTATGGAGTCGGTACCGACCGCCTCTACCTCGGCACCTGAAGCCACGGCAGCGCTCAACTGACCGGAACCAGCGCTTTCCACGACGATGCCCCGTGCCCGTTCACCAGACGCTCGCACGCCGCCGCGCTGGACCTCGGCGTAGACAAGGGTGTCATGATCGACATTTGTCGCAGTGATGCTCACGCCGCGCGCGTCATCACCATCGGCAGTAACCTGACCTGCCGACACGACGGTTACCTCGCCCTTGCCCAATGTCTCCGCATTTACTGCATACGCGGCAGATCCTTCGGCATGGATACGGCCCGTTGAGGATATCGAGGCGGTCGACCGCGCTTGACTATCGGGATTATTTACCACCGAACGCAGCCCGGACACCCCAGTTCCTCTAGCGGTCACGGACCCGTCGATTTCTATTTCGGCATGCCCTGTTCCGTCGTTGCGGGCATACACTCCCGAGGCACCGTTGCCATCGACTGAAATGCTCCCGGTGCTCGTTTGAACGACTTTCACGTCGGCGGTGCTCGGCTGCGAGGCACTAACGATCACGCCACTACCATCATCTGTCGTGACGTCGATTTCGCCGGACGTGGTCACCACGACCGATCCCTGCCCCTCGTGGAACGCTCCTATCCCGCCGCTCTCGACTCCGGACGCCGCCAATCGGCTGCCGGCCCGCTGGTTGATCACGATATTGCCCGTGGCACTCGGGTCGTCGATCTCGGCGACGATGGCATGGGCGGAGTCGCCATCGACTTCAATATTCGCGCCGGAGTCAACTGTCAGATTACTCCTGCCCTTGAGCTTGGCTCCGTGGGCATGGGTGCCATCAACGGAAATTCGCACATCGTCGGCCAGGTCAAGGCGAATCGCGTTCGGCCCGTTCGTCGCCAGATCCACGCCGTGATTTGCTGTACCGGCCGGACGCAGAACCGTCACCGTGGAATCAAGGGTGAGCCATAAGCCGTGGGGTATGGAGGGTTCCAGATAAGAGATGCCAGAGGAATATTGCCCGGGATCGCCCGAGCAGACCACTTTAGGCTCGATTCCGGCAGATGGAGGACCACACTCCTCCGCCGCCCATGCCGACCCCAAGCTTGACTGCGCAACCAATCCCGCAACAACGCCTAACGTTGAAATCCTGATTCCGTTCATAAGTTCTGCAGGATAGGTTGCGCCATTGTTTTTTCTGACAAAACCAGCGATTTTGGCAATGGAAAGGTTTTTCCTACCCGCCAATCGCTTTATCTTCGCGCATAAGCGCCTAAGAGTAGTGATTGTGGCAATCGAATGCAATTAGATTAAGAGTCCGTGCCGAAACATTTCCGATCGCCTTTTCATCGGTAGGTTCATAGCGCGGCAGAACCGGTCGGCACAAGACCACAGGCCCGCCCGCCTCGAAATGATCTGAACCGCCCTGACTATCTCGAAGACTCCAACTCTTGCGAGAATGGAGCGCTGAAGACATCAGCAAAGTATTCCCCTGAAGTCCGCGAACGCGCGGTCCGGATGGTGCGCACGCACCCGGGCGAGCATGGCTCGTTGTGGGCAGCGCTCTGCGCGATCGCGGCCAAGATCGGCTGCACGGCTTAAGACGCTGCGCCGCTGGAAGCGCCAAGCGGAAATCGACAATGGCGAGCACAAGGGTGTGACCAGCGCAGAATGCGAGGTCAAGGCGCTGCGCCCAGCCCACGCGATCCTGCTCAAGGCCTCGGCGTATTTTGCCCAGGCGGAGCTCGACCGCCGTGTGACGTGAAGACCTTGATTGATGCGCAGCGGCCCGTCGATGGGGTCAAGCCGATCTAGCCAGGTGCTGCGGATCGCTCCGTCAACTTACGAGCAGCACGCTGCCCGGCGCGCCGGACCGCTGTCGGCTACCGGTACGGGTACAGCGCGATGAGGTTCTGTGCCAGGCGATTCGTCGGGTCTGGGTGGAGAACTGCCGGGGCTATGGGGGTGGGCAAGGTCTGGCTCCCGCGCAAGCGTGTGGGCATTGTGGCGGCACGCTGGCCGGTGGCACGGCGGCGGCGCCGGATGGGGCTGCAAGGCGTGGTGTGCGGCAGACCGGTGAAGACCGCGGTGAGCGATAACGCGGTGCCGGGCCGGCGGGATCGGGTCAGCCGCCAATTCCGGGCCGCGCGGGCGAACCCGTTGCGGGTCGCCGGCTTCACCGACGTCTTGACCTGGCAGGGCGTTGTGGACGTGGCCTGCTCCATCATGGCGATCGGGGGGAGGTGCCGGACGTCTCGATCTGCGCCACAGAGCGCTTGGCAGAGGCAGGCATCGAGCTCTCGGTAGGCAGAGGGGCAGCTCCCTCGCCAATGCGCTGGCGGACCCCATCAACAGCCGGTACAAGGCGGAAGTCATCTGCCGCCAGGCGTGGACGCGCCGGGAGGCGGTGGAGCTGGCGACGCTGGCGCGGGTGGACGGGTGCAACCACCGCCGCCTGCTGGGGCCGATCGGCAACGCGCCGCTGGCCGAAGCCGAGGCGGCTTGTTATCAGCGACTTGAGGAATCCGCCAAGGCGGCATGACTCACACCAACGGACCTCCGAGAAACCCGGGGCGGTTCAAAATCCTACCAAACTGCGCCGCAGTGCTCCGCCTATAGCTGCGAAGCAGCTTAGGGGGTGGTGAAGCAGCGCATGGCGCACAGCGCCATTACTCGGGTGATTCCTGTTGCTCGATGTACTGCTTCAGCACCG
>JAAYIK010000015.1 GCA_012523465.1 Lysobacteraceae bacterium
CTGTACGAGAGCTGGTCGATCCCGACCGCGGTGATGCTGGTGGTGCCGCTGGGCATCATCGGCGCCGTGCTCGGGGTGTTGCTGCGCGGCATGCCCAACGACATCTATTTCAAGGTCGGCCTGATCGCCATCGTCGGCCTGTCGGCCAAGAACGCCATTCTGATCGTCGAGTTCGCCCGCGAGCTGCAGGCGCAGGGGCGGAGCGTGCTCGAGGCCGCCGTGGAGGCGGCGCGGCTGCGCTTCCGCCCCATCATCATGACCTCGCTGGCGTTCACCTTCGGCGTGGTGCCGCTCGCCTTCGCTAGTGGCGCCAGCTCCGCCAGCCAGCGGGCCATCGGCACCGCGGTGCTGGGCGGCATGATCACCGCCACGGTGCTGGCGATCTTCTTCGTGCCGGCGTTTTTCGTCGTCATCCGGCGCCTCTTCCAGGAGCGGCAGCAGCCGCAGGCGCCGGCAGCGGTACTGGAGGAGCAGGCCAATGCCTAGGTCATTCGTTATCCCCGTTCTGCTGCTGGGCCTGCTGAGTGGCTGCGCTTCGCTGGCGCCGGAATACCAGCGGCCGGAGGCCCCAGTGCCCGCCAGCTACCCCGGCGGCCAAGCCGGCGCGGTTGCCGGCATTCGGGCGGTCGACATCGGCTGGCGGGAATTCTTCCAGGATCCCCGCCTGCAGGCCCTGATCGAGACGGCGCTCGAGCACAACCGCGATCTGCGCAGCGCGGTGCTCAATATCGAAGCCGCCCGGGCGGCCTACAACATCCAGTCCGCCGAGCGGCTGCCCAGCCTGGATGCCCAAGGCAGCTTCAGTCGCGGGCGCACGCCGGCGACGCTGTCGCCGACCGGCCAGGATCGCACCACCAGCCAGTATCAGGTCGGTCTCGGCATCGCCGCCTTCGAGCTGGATTTCTTCGGCCGCGTGAGCAGCCTGAGCGAAGCCGCGCTGGCCGAGTTCCTGGCCACTGAAGAGGCAGCGCGGGCTGCCCAGATCAGCCTGGTCGCTGAGGTTGGGCGCGCCTATCTGGCCGAGCGGGCTTTCGCCGAGCAGCTCGAACTGGCGCGGCAGACCCTGGCTGCGCGCGAGGATAGCCTGCGGCTGGTGCGGCAGCGCTTCGAGGCGGGGGCAGCCTCGGCGCTGGAGCTGTGGCAGGCGGAGACGCTGGTCGAGTCGGCCCGGGTCAGTGTCGCTGCTCTGGAGCGGCAGCAGGCGCAGGCCGGCAACGCCCTCGCCCTGTTGGTGGGCGCGCCGCTGGCACAGCTGGAGTTGCCGGCACCCTTGCCGCTGTCACAGCTAAGCGTGCTCACCGACATCCCGCCGGGGCTGCCGTCCGAGCTGTTGGTCCAGCGTCCGGACATCCGCGCCGCCGAGCAGCGGCTGATCAGCGCCAATGCCAACATCGGCGCGGCCAGGGCCGCCTTCTTCCCGCGCATCACCCTGACCGGCACGGTAGGGACTGCCTCCACCGAGCTGTCCGATCTGTTCGGCTCCGGCAGCGGCCTGTGGTCGTTCATGCCGCAGATCACCGTGCCTATCTTCAACAGCGGCCGCAACCGGGCCGCGCTGGCGCTGGCCGAGGTGCGCAGGCATCAGGCCGTGGCCGACTACGAACGCACCATCCAGCAGGCCTTCCGCGAGGTCGCCGATGCGCTGGTGGCACGGGCGAGCCTGGAGCGGCAGCTAGCGGCGCAGGAGCGGCTGCTGGCGGCGCAGCGCGAGCGCCTCAGGCTGGCGCAGCAGCGCTACGAAAGTGGGGTGGCCGACTATCTCGAGGTGCTGGACGCTCAGCGCGAGCTGTTCGCCGCCGAGCAGGCGCTGGTGGAGACGCGGCAGCTGCGACTGCAGAATGCCATCGACTTTTATCGTGCCGCCGGCGGCGGCTTGCTGGAGCGCAGCGCGGAGAGCGGGCGCATGAGCGAAACCGACGCCGGCTGACGGCGTCGACGTGCCGGCTTGGCTGACTGGCGGCTGCAGCCATGACGAGGATCGGCCGCCATGCAAGGATGGAACGTGATGGATCGTCATTGCACGTGGAAGGTGCGAGCCGAGGGTGGAATGGCCCGGCGTCGGGCATGGCTATTGTCGGCCTTGCTGGTGCTGGGGATGACGTCGGCGGCCCAGGCTGCGGCCAGGCCCGAGCTCAGCCTGGGCCTACGCTACGGCGAAGGCGCCGTTTACGGAGATCATGAGCAGTTCGAGGGACAGGAGCTGTTTTTGCGGGCCGGCCCGCCGGCCTGGCGGGAGCTCTGGCCCGCGGTCCGGGCGGAAGTGGAGTTCGCCGGCGCGCGGTTCAGAAACGGCGGTGACAAAGCCCTTGCCGTCATGGCCGGTCCGGTGCTGGTCTGGCAGCGCGCTGGCCGACCTTGGGCGCTGGAGGGCGGCATCCGGCTGACCTGGCTATCGGATGACGTGATCGGCGACCGCGACCTGGGCGGCAAGTTCCAGTTCACCTCGTATGTGGCTGCCGTCTGGCAGCTCAGTCCTCGCCTGGCTGCTGCGCTGCGCTTGCAGCATACTTCCAACGCCGGGATTTACAATGAGAACCCGGGGCTGGATCTGCAGTTGATCGAGCTCAGATTTCGGTTCTGATGCGGCACGATCTGGTCAACGACTGCGTGCGGCTGCGAAGCCGGCTTCGGCGTGAGGGCGCCCTAGCGTCGCTTGGGCTCCAGCACCAGCACCGTGCCCGAGAGCAGGTCGTGCCAGGTGCGCCGCTTGGGATCGAGCAGCGCCCACCAGAAACCGAGCCCGGCCGGCAGCCAGGACAGGATGGCGCCGGCAAAGCGCAAGGCGGCCTGCCTGAAGCTGGGCGTGCCGCCTTCGGAGGTTCTCAGCCGCAGGCGCCAGCTGCGCATTCCCAAGGTCTGGCCGCCGTGCAGCCAGAACCCCATGAAGAAGGCGCAGGCCACCAGCAGCAGCGACAGCTGGTAGAGGTGGTAGAGGGGATGCTCGGTGGCCGGGCGGTCGCCGAAGACTGGCAGCCAGAGGGCGGCTGCCACCATCTCGAGGGCGACAAGCAGCAGCGTGTCGTAGAAGATCGCTGCCAGGCGGCGTGGCAGGGACGCCGTGGCTATGGAAAGTGCAAAGGAGTCGGCAGTCATGAGGAGCTGCTGCGGGAAGGTTGGTTGTGGCGCTCCCACCGGGAATTGAACCCGGGTTTCTGCCTTGAGAGGGCAGCGTCCTGACCGCTAGACGATGGGAGCTGCGATGAAATCGGGGACCGGCTGGCCGGTTGTCCCGCAAAGCCTGTAACTGGCAGCAGGTTGCTGTATTATACGCAGCCTTCGCGTTGGCACAAGTACCAGCACTCAGTGACGGACGTTCAAGACAGCAAGCGCGTGCCCCGAATCATTCCGCGTTCGGAACATCGGATCTCACGCGCCAATATCAGCGACAATGCGCTCAAGGTGCTCTATCGGCTGAAGAGCGCCGGCTACCAGGCATACCTCGTGGGAGGCGGTGTGCGCGATCTCTCGTTGGGCCGCGAGCCCAAGGATTTCGATGTCGCCACCGATGCCAGGCCGGAAGCGATCAAGAAGCTGTTCCGAAACTGCCGCCTGATCGGCCGTCGCTTCCGCTTGGCCCACGTCCACTTCGGCCCGGAGATCATCGAGGTCGCCACCTTCCGGGCCTTGCACGACCCCAACGGCGATGCCGGCGGAGACCGGGTGATCGAGGACGGCATGATCGTCCGCGACAACGTCTACGGCACGCTGGAAGAGGATGCGCTGCGGCGCGATTTCACCATCAACGCGCTGTACTACAACATCGCCGACTTCACCGTGGTCGACTACACGGGTGGCATGGAGGACCTGGAAGCCGGCGTGGTGCGCCTCATCGGGGAGCCGGAAGTGCGTTATCGGGAAGACCCGGTGCGCATGCTGCGGGCGGTTCGCTTTGCTGTGAAGCTGGGGCTCAAGATCCACCCCGATACGGCGGCGCCGATCAGCGCCATGGCCGAGCTGCTGCAGCACATCCCGCCGGCCAGGCTGTACGAGGAGTGCCTCAAGCTGTTCATGTCCGGCATGGCGCTCGACGCCTTCGAAGCGCTGCGCCGCTTCAATCTGTTCGCGCAGCTGTTCCCTGGCGTCGAGCGGGTCCTGCTGCGAGACGAGCACGGCATCAGCACCCGTTTCATCTCCGCCGCGCTGCGCAATACCGACGAGCGCATCGCCGAGGGCAAACCAGTCACACCGGTGTTCCTGTTCGCGGCCCTGCTGTGGCCGGCGGTGCGCGAGGCCATGCAGGCCTATCTGGAGCAGGACGAGCTGCCCGAGCAGCAGGCGCTGCAGGCCGCCAGCCAGGAGGTGCTGCAAGAGCAGGTGCAGCGGGTCGCGATCCCCAAGCGCATCAGCATCCCGATGCGGGAAATCTGGAACCTACAGCTGCGGCTGGCGCGTCGCGGCGGGCGTCGCGCTGGCCGCCTGCTGGGCCACCCGCGCTTCCGGGCCGCCTACGATTTCATGCTGCTGCGCGCCGAGGTCGGCGAGGTGGAGCAGGAGGTCGCCGATTGGTGGACCGCGTTCCAGGCCGGTTCCGACGAAGAGCGGCGGCGCATGACGGAGCAGACGGCACCAAGCCGGCGCCGTCGACGGCGCCGGCGCCGGCCGCCAGCCGCCTCCGAGTGAGCATGGGCAGATGATGGAGCGGGTTCTGGCCGCCATCGGCCTTGGCAGCAATTTGAACGACCCGGCGGGGCAGGTGCGCGCTGCGCTGAGCGCCCTGGCCGCTTTGCCCGAGAGCGAGCTGGTGGCCGCCTCCAGCCTGTATCGCAACCCGCCCATGGGGCCGCAGGACCAGCCCGACTACGTCAATGCGGTCGCCCTGCTGCGCACCGCGCTGGAGCCCTTGCCGCTGCTGGCCGAGCTGCAGGCCATCGAGCGGCGGCAGGGCAAGCGCTTCCTGCGGCACTGGGGACCGCGCACCATCGACCTAGATCTGCTGCTCTACGGCGACCGCCGCATCCGCGAGCCGCGGCTCACCGTCCCGCACCCTGGTCTGCATGAGCGGGCCTTCGTCCTGTATCCTCTGGCCGAGATCGCGCCGGACCTGATGGTGCCTGGCAAAGGCCGAGTGAAGGATCTGGCCGCGCTGCATTCGGCTGCCGATCTAGTTCGGCTCTGATGCGGCCCGCGCCGGGAGGTGGACATGAGCCGACAGCAAGCATTCAGGCATATCGTGGTCGAAGGCCCCATCGGCGTCGGGAAGACCAGCCTGGCCCGCCGGCTGGCCGCAAGCCTGAAGGCGGAGCTGCTGCTGGAGCGTGCCGAGGAGAATCCTTTTCTGCCCCGCTTCTACCAGGATCCGCGGCAGGCCGCGCTGCCGGCCCAGTTGTTCTTTCTGCTGCAGCGGGTCGAGGAGCTGCGTCGCCTGCGCCAGGCCGACTTGTTCCGACCCTGCTTGGTCGCGGACTACTTGTTCGAGAAGGACCGGCTGTTCGCCGAGCTCAACCTCGACGAACACGAATTCGCCCTCTACGACAAGCTTTATCGGCAGCTAGCGCCGGAGGTGCCGCCGCCGGACCTAGTGATTTACCTGCAGGCCCCGGTGGACGTGTTGCAGCGCCGCATCGCGCAACGTGGCATAGTGTACGAGCAGCGCATCAGCGCGGAGTACCTAGCTCGCTTGAGTGATGCCTATGTTCGCTTCTTCTACCACTATGACAGTTCTCCGCTGTTGATCGTGAACACCCGGGACATCAATCCGATCGGTAGCGAACAGGATTATCGCTTGCTGTTGGAGAGGATCCGTTCCATCGACAGCGGCCGGCACTACTTTAATCCGGCCCCTTGGGGCGTGTAACCTCTCGCATTCGTTTGGAGGCCAGTACAGGAGCGCCTATGTACGCGGGAACCAACGACGCACAGCGGCGCCGTCCAGTGACGGTGTCGACGCTGCACAAGATGAAGCAGGCCGGCGAGAAGATCGCCTCGCTGACTGCCTACGACTACAGCTTGGCGGCAGTGGTGGACGAGGCCGGTGTCGATGTCATCCTGGTGGGCGACTCGCTGGGAATGGTCATGCAGGGGCGGGAGACCACCCTGCCGGTGACCATGGACGAGATTATTTACCACACCCGCTGCGTCACCGCCGCCAGGCGCTACTCGCTGGTGATGACAGACATGCCGTTCATGAGCTACGCCACGGTGGAGCAGGCCCTGCACAATGCCGCCCGGCTGATGAAGGAAGGCGGCGCGCAGATGGTCAAGCTGGAGGGCACTGCCGATCAGGCCGAGATCGTGTCGCGGCTGAGCCGGGCCGGCATCCCGGTCTGCGCCCACATCGGCCTGCAGCCGCAGCTGGTGCACAAGCTCGGCGGCTACAAGGTGCAGGGCAAAGACGATGCCGCCGCCGAAGCCATGCTGAACGACGCCAAGGTGCTGGAAGCCGCCGGTGCCGACGTGATGGTGGTGGAGTGCGTGCCGGCGGAGCTGGGCAAGCGCTTGGCGGAAGAGCTCACCATCCCGGTCATCGGCATCGGCGCCGGTCCGCACTGCGACGGCCAGGTGCTGGTCATCCAGGACATGCTGGGAATCACGCCCGGCAAGCGGCCCAAGTTCTCCCGCAACTTTATGGAAGGCCAGACCAGCGTCCAAGCGGCCGTGCGCGCTTATGTCGATGCGGTCAAGTCCGTCTCATTCCCCACCGAGGAGCACGCGTTCTAGGTCATGGACATTCTGCATCGCATTGAAGACGTCCGGACCCAGGTCCGGCAATGGCGCGGCGAGCGGCTGCGGATCGGGCTGGTGCCGACCATGGGCAACCTTCATCAGGGGCACCTCCAGCTGGTCAAGGCGGCCCAGGACGAAGCCGATCGGGGCATCGTCAGCATTTTCGTCAACCCGACCCAGTTCGGTGTCGGCGAGGACTACGAAACCTATCCCCGCACCCTGGACGAGGACTGCGCCAAACTGCGCACGCTTGGAGTGGATGTGGTTTTCGCCCCATCCGTGGCGGCCATGTATCCGGATGGTCCCGAGCTGCGCACCCGGGTATCTGTGCCGGAGCTGGCCAACACGCTCTGCGGCGCCTGGCGGGAAGGGCACTTCGACGGGGTTGCCACCGTTGTCAGCAAGCTGTTCAACATCGTCGGTCCCGACGTGGCCGCTTTCGGCAAGAAGGACTATCAGCAGCTACGGGTCATCGAGCGCATGGTGCGGGATCTGAATTTTCCGGTCCGCATCCTGCCGGTCGAGACCCTGCGTGAAGAGAGCGGCCTAGCCATGAGCTCCCGCAACGGCTACCTCACGGTGGAAGAGAAGGGTCGGGCCGCCGTGCTCTACCAGACACTCTGCGAGGCCCGGGAGCGCCTGCTGCGCGGGGAACCTTTTGCCGAGGTCGAGGTCTGGGGACGGGACAGGCTCAATGCCAGTGGCTTCCGGACGGATTATTTCAGCGTCCGGCGGGCAGAGGACCTGAAGGAGCCGACGACGAAGGATACCGAACTGGTGGTGTTGGCCGCAGCGTGGCTAGGGAAGGCGCGCCTGATCGACAACGTCGAGTTGAGTTTGAACCTTGACGGCTGACACGGAATAATATGCTGCTTTGCAATACGATGCTTGGATTCGGTCTCGAGAGCAGGATGCGACGAGCCCCTCACAAACCCTCAGACAACGGCAAGGGTGATTCGGTATGCAACTAACCATGCTGAAGTGCAAGCTGCACCAGGCTCGCGTCACACACACCGAGCTCGACTATGAAGGGTCCTGTGCGATCGACGGCGAGCTGATGGATGCGGCTGGCATTCTCGAGTACGAGATGATCCACATCTACAACATCGCCAATGGTGAGCGGTTCACGACCTATGCCATCCGTGGTGAGGCGGGCTCGCGCATGATCTCTGTCAATGGTGCCGCGGCGCACAAGGTCAACGTGGGCGATCGCATCATCATCTGCGCCTATGGCCAGATCGATGCGGACAAGGCGGCCAAGCACCAGCCGGTCCTTGTCTACTGCGACGAGAACAACGAGATCACGCATCAGCGCAACGCCGTTCCGCTGCAGGTCGCCTGAGCAGGAGCGTTCCGCGGCGGCGCTCGCATCCGGCGCGTCATTCCCCATCTCTTAGAGCAAGTCCGAGCGTGCCGGCAGTTGCCGGCACGCTCGGCTTGGCTGCCCACAAGGGCTATGCTATGCCCGCGGACGCGTTAAGGATGGGGAAGCTCTATGTCCTTGAAACAGAGCGAAGCGTGGATTTCGCTGAGCCAGCACCGGCGCATGGTGGCCGAGCTGCACCTGCGCGACCTGTTCGAGAAGGATCCGCATCGTTTCCGCCGCTTCTCCCTCGAGCTCGACGGTCTTCTCCTCGACTACTCCAAGAACCTCATTACCGAAGACACGCTGCGCCTGCTGCTGGATCTGGCGGCTGCGGCCGACCTGGTCGGCTGGCGGCAGCGCCTGCTGCAGGGCGAGGTCGTCAACCACACCGAGGGCCGGCCGGCCCTGCACACCGCGTTGCGCTCCAGCGCCAGCGCGCCGCTGCTGGTGCAGGGTAAGGACGTGCGCGCCGAGGTGCGCGAGGTGCTGGCGCGCATGGAGGCGCTGGCGGAAGCTGTGCGCAACGGTCGCTACCTCGGCTACGACGGTCGGCCCATTCGCGACGTCATCCACATCGGCATCGGCGGCTCCGATCTGGGGCCCCGGCTGGCGTTACAGGCGCTGGCGCCGCAGCACGATGGCCCCCGTGTCCATTTCGTCAGCAACATCGACGGCGTGGAACTGGCCGCCTGCACCGGCCGGCTGCAGCCGGCGACCACGTTGGTCACCATCGTCTCCAAGAGCTTCACGACCCTCGAGACGTGCGCCAACGCTGAAGCGGTGCGGGAATGGTTCAGGGCGGCGGGTGCCGATGAAGCGGCGATCCGGCGCCATTTCATCGCCATCAGCGGCAACCGCGAAGCCGCCTTGGCCTTTGGCATCGATCCCCAGCGCCTATTCCCCATCTGGGACTGGGTCGGCGGCCGCTACTCGCTGTGGTCGGCGGTTGGGCTGCCGATCGCCATCGGCTGCGGCATGGATGCGTTTCGCCAGCTGCTGCAGGGCGCCGAGCGCATGGACCAGCACTTCGAGGAAGCGCCGCTGGAGCGCAATATGCCGGTCATCCTGGGGTTGCTGGGGATCTGGTACGTGAATTTCATGGGGCTCGGCTCGCATGCCGTGATCCCCTACAGCGAGCGCCTGCGTGTCCTGCCGGCCTACCTCGAGCAGCTGGAGATGGAAAGCAACGGCAAGTCGGTGGACCGCGACGGCAATCCGGTCGGCTATGCCACGGTGCCGGTGTTGTGGGGACAGACCGGCACCGTGGGGCAGCATGCGTTCTTCCAGGCCCTGCACCAGGGCACCCAGCCGGTTCCCATCGACTTCGTCGGCATCGTCGAGCCGCTGCCCGGCTACGAGCGCATGCACGAGCAGCTGATGGCCAATCTGTTCGCCCAAAGCGAGGCACTGATGCGCGGGCAGAGCGCCGAGGAGGCACGGCGGCAGATGGCGGCGGAAGGGCTGAGCGCGGAGCGCATCGACGACTTGCTGCCCTACCGCGTCTTCCCTGGCAACCGCCCTAGCACCACCATCCTGCTGCGCGAGCTGTCGCCGCGCACACTGGGCATGCTGATCGCGCTCTACGAGCACAAGGTTTTCACCCAGTCGGTGGTATGGCGGCTGAACGCCTTCGACCAGTGGGGCGTCGAGCTTGGCAAGCAGCTGGCCAAGGGGCTGCTTACGGCCCTGCGCGATGGCAGCGGTATGGCCGAGCACGATTCCTCCACCCGCGGCCTGGTGGAGCGCTACCGCGCCTGGCGCGGGCTGGACTGAGCGCGCTTGGCGGCCAGCCTGGCCAGCGCCCACTGCACGTGTTCCCGCACCAGCTCGGACGGGTGCTGCAACCGCTGCTCAAGCGCCGCGATGGCCGCCGCGCTAGGCTCGCAGTTGCCGAGAGCGACGGCGACGTTGCGCAGCCAACGCTCATGGCCCAGGCGGCGGATGGCCGAGCCTTCGGTGCGGGCCAGAAAAGTCTCCTCTGACCACAGGAACAGCTCCACCAGCTCCGCCTGGTGCAGCTGCCGGCGCGGATGGAAGTCCGGCTCGGCGGTGACGCGGGCGAAGCGGTTCCAGGGGCAGCTGACCTGGCACTCGTCGCAGCCGAACACCCGGTTGCCGATCAGCGGACGCAGCTCCGTCGGAATGGAGCCTTCCAGCTCGATGGTGAGATAGGCGATGCAGCGGCGGGCGTCGAGCTGATAGGGGCCGACGATGGCGCCCGTTGGACAGGCCTTGAGACAGGCGCGGCAGGTGCCGCAGAGGTTCTGCGTATTGGGCGGGTCCACCGGCAGCGGCAGATCGGTGAACAGCTCGCCGAGGAAGAAATACGAACCCGAGCGGTGGTGCAGCAGCAAGGTGTTCTTGCCGACGCAGCCTAGTCCCGCCTTGCGCGCCAGCGAAACCTCCAGCACCGGTGCGCTGTCGACGAAGGCACGGTAGCCAAACGGACCGACCGCCGCCTCGATGCGCTCGGCGAGCTGCTGCAGGCGTCGCCGCATCAGGCGGTGATAGTCGCGGCCGACGGCGTAGCGAGCGATGAAGGCCTGGCCCGGCTGCTGCGGATTGACCCGCGGCGGATAGCCTGGCGGGAGGTAATTCATGCGCACGCTGATGATGCGCAGCGTGCCCGGCACCAGCTGGCCCGGGCGGCAGCGCTTCAGCCCATGGCGGGCCATGAAGTGCATCTCGCCGTGGAAGCCCCGCTGCAGCCAGCGCAGCAGCTTGGGCTCGTCGCTGCTGAGGTCGGTGTCGGTAATGCCGGCGTCGGCAAAGCCCAGCTCACGGGCCCAGGCCTTGATGTCTTGGGCAAGGGCGTGATAGTCCAGGTCTGGCGAAGGGATGGAGCTCATGCCGCCATTGTACTCCGACGACCCGGGTCAGGCGGAAGCGGATTCGCGCTGACCTGACCGGCTTTCGGTTTGCTTATACTTGCCGCCATGACCACCAAGCCATGCCATGATTATTTGTACGATGCGGCCGCGGTGCGCACGATAGACGTGCAGGCCGCCCGGCTGCTGGGGATGCCAACGTTCGTGCTGATGCAGCGGGCCGGCGCCGCTGCCTATGCCTGGCTGCGCCGGCGCTGGCCGCAGGCCGCTAGGCTGGATGTCTTCTGCGGCCTCGGCAACAACGGTGGCGACGGCTATATCCTGGCCCGCCAGGCTTTGCAGGATGGGCTTGCAGTGCGCGTGCTGCAGGTCGGCGACGGCGGCCGACTGCGTGGTGACGCGGCGCTGGCGGCGCAGGAGTACCGCCAGGCGGGCGGCCTGGTGGAGCGCTTCCAGCCCGGCATCGCGCTGCAGGGCGAGGTACTGGTGGATGCGCTGTTCGGCACTGGCTTGGCTCGGCCGCTCGAGGGCGAGTGGGCGGCGGCGGTGGCCGCGCTCAATGCCGGCGGCCGGCCGGTGCTCGCGCTCGATCTGCCCTCCGGGCTGCACGCCGATACCGGGACAGCGCTGGGCGAGGCGGTGACGGCGAGTGCCACCATCACCTTCATCGCTTATAAAAGCGGGCTGCTGACCGGGGCCGGGCCGGCCCTCAGCGGCGAGCTGGTGTTGGCCGATCTCGGTGTGCCGGCGGCCGCCTTCGGCGGGGTGGCGCCGCGGGCCGCCATCATCGGCGAGGAGCTGGTCAGGGCCGCGCTGCCACGGCGGCCGCGGGATGCCCACAAGGGCCGGCATGGCCATGTGCTGGTCATCGGCGGCGATTACGGCATGGCAGGCGCGGCGCGCCTGGCGGCGGAGGCAGCCGGGCGGGTCGGCGCCGGTCTGGTGACGGTGGCCACCCGAGCCGAGCACTGCGCGGGCTTGCTGGCCGCGCGGCCCGAAGCGATGTGCCGCGGCGTGGCGAGCGCGGCTGATCTTGCGCCCCTGCTGCAGCGGGCGACGGTGGTGGTGCTAGGGCCAGGGCTGGGACAGGGCGACTGGGGCCGGGCCCTGTTCGAGGCCGCGTTGCGCTTCCCCGGCTCGCTGCTGTTGGATGCCGACGCTCTCAACCTGCTGGCCCGGCAGCCGCGGCGCAATCCGCGCTGGGTGCTGACGCCCCATCCAGGCGAGGCGGCCCGGCTGCTGGGCTGCAGCGGCGCCGAGGTCCAGGCCGACCGCTACGCGGCCGCGGTGCGGTTGAGCGAGCGCTACGGCGGAGTGGTCGTGCTCAAGGGGGCCGGCACCATCGTGCAGGCTTCGGCAGCGCTTCCCTGGGTTTGCCGGGCAGGCAATCCCGGCATGGGCAGCGGCGGCATGGGCGATGTCCTGAGCGGCGTCATCGGCGGGCTGCTGGCCCAGGGGCTGGCGGCGCAAACCGCGGCCGCCGTCGGCGTGCAGGTGCATGGCCAGGCCGCCGACCGGGCTGCGGCGGCTGGCGAGCGCGGCCTGCTGGCGATGGATTTGATGCCTAATCTGCGTGAATTGGTGAACCCGGCATGAGTCAGCCCGTTTTGATGCTGCCGGATGAGGCAGCGACCCAAGCGTTCGGCGAACGGCTTGTGTTGGCATTGCCGGAAACAAGCCTCATTTATCTTTATGGCGATCTTGGCGCCGGCAAGACCACGCTGGCCCGGGCCTTGATCCGGGCCCTGGGACACGAGGGTGCGGTACGCAGTCCGACCTATACGCTGATCGAGCCGTACGAGCTGGCAGGGCGCCGCTTGTACCATCTCGACTTGTACCGCCTGGGCAGTCCGGAGGAGCTGGAGGACATCGGGCTGCGCGATCTGCTCGCCGAGCCTGCGACGCTGCTGGTCGAATGGCCCGAGAAGGGACAGGGGGTGCTGCCGCCTGCCGACCTTGAGTTGCGGCTCGAGCCCGCCGGTGTGGGCCGTCGCCTCAGCCTGCACCCGGCTACCGCTCGGGGCGCGAAGATCCTGAAAAATCTTGGGTTTTCTTCCTAAGGAAGAATCCAAGCATTGTTTGCTATGTGCATATAAGCTATACGGTTTGTTGTATTCCGGATAAGCTTGTGCATTACTTGACGGCAACACTAAGAACAGCGTCGGGCTGCAATGCTGCGTCTGCTCCTCCTTTTGCTCCTGCTGCTCCCAGCCGTTGCAGCGGCCGGTACGGTCTCCATTCTTTCGATCCGTACCTGGGCCGGGCCGGAGTACACGCGCGTGGTCTTCGACCTGACGGGGCCGGTTGAGCACAATCTGTTTACCCTCCCCGACCCGCATCGGGTCGTTATCGACATGCGCAACGCCAGCGTCGCCCAGAAGCTGCTGCAGGAGGCGCAGGTGCAGGGCGTGGTCCAGCGCATCCGCGGTGCCATGCAAAACCCCAACGACCTGCGTGTGGTGCTGGATCTGAAGGAGCAAACCCGGGCCCGCAGCTTCAGCGTCAAGCCCGATCAGGGCTATGGCCATCGGCTGGTGATCGACCTGCAAAGGCTGACCGAGGAGAAGGCGCAGCCAGTCAAACCGGTCAAGGTGCTGCCGCCGGCTCCCGGCGAGCTTATCATCGCCATCGACGCCGGCCACGGCGGCGAGGATCCGGGCGCCATCGGTCCCCGCGGCACCTTCGAGAAGGACGTGGTGCTGGCGGTGGCCAAGAAGCTGGCCCACCTGGTCGAGAAAGAGCCCGGCATGCGACCTTTGCTGATCCGCGATCGCGACGTCTACGTGCCGCTGCGGGTGCGCAAGGAAACGGCGCGCCAGGCCAATGCCGACATGTTCATCTCCCTGCATGCCGATGCCGTCGCCCGCAGCACGGTGCAGGGCGCTTCGGTCTACACCCTGTCCCAGAGCGGTGCCTCCACCGAGGCGGCCCGCCTGCTGGCGGAGCGGGAAAACTCGGCCGACCTGGTGCGCGGCATTTCGCTGGAAGACAAGGACGACCAGGTGGTTTCGGTGCTGCTAGACCTGTCGCGGGCAGCTACGGCCGAATTCAGCATCAGCCTGGCGGAGAAGATCCTGCGGCGGCTGGGCGAGGTGGGCAAGCTGCACAAGACCCAGGTCGAGCACGCCGGTTTCGCCGTGCTGAAGTCGCTGGACATGCCGTCGGTGTTGGTGGAGCTGGCCTTCATCTCCAACCCGGCCGAGGAACGGCGGTTGGTCAACGAAAACTATCAGTGGCGGCTGGCGCAAGCGATCATGCAAGGCATCCGCGACTACCGCGACAAATACCTGCCCGCCCAGCCGCTTTATGCCGCTGGCAGTCGCCAACATGTGGTCAAGGCCGGCGATACCCTGAGTGCGATCGCCCGGCGCTATGACGTCAGCCTGGAGAAGCTGCGCGCCGTCAACGGCCTCACCAGCGATCTGCTGAAGGTGGGGCATACCCTGCTGATCCCGTAACGGCGGCTTGGCTGCGATCAGCGCCTCACGCCGCTCGCCCGGGATTCCTGGAGCGGGCAGGCCGTCTGTCGCATAATGAAAAGTCCTTACGTGCCGGAGACGCCATGGGTTCCCGCATCCGACAGCTGCCACCGACGCTCATCGACCAGATTGCCGCCGGCGAGGTGATCGAGCGTCCCGCCTCCGTGCTCAAGGAGCTGTTGGAGAATAGCCTGGATGCGCAGGCCAGCCGCATTGACGTCGACGTGGAGGCAGGCGGCAAGCGGCTGATCCGCGTGCGGGACGACGGCGTCGGGATTCCGGGGGACCAGCTGGCGCTGGCCTTGCAGCGCCACGCCACCAGCAAGATTCGCGAGTTCCAGGATCTGGAGCGAGTGACCAGCCTGGGATTCCGCGGCGAGGCTCTGCCCAGCATCGCCTCAGTCGCGCGGCTGCAGATCACCAGCCGCAGCCGTGAGGCTGACACGGCCTGGACGTTGGCGGTGGAGGGCGGGGTCGAGACCGTGCCAGTGCAGCCGGCAGCCCACCCGGTCGGCACCACGGTGGAAGTGCGCGATCTGTTCTTCAACACGCCGGCGCGGCGCAAGTTTCTGCGCACCGACAATACCGAGCTGCAGCACGTGCAAAACCTGCTGCGGCGGCTAGCGCTAAGCCGCTTCGACGTCGGCTTCGGCCTGCGCCACCAGGGCAGGTCGTTGCTGCAGCTGGCGCCGGTGGCCGACCGCAACGGCCAGGAGCAGCGGCTGGCTGCCGTGCTGGGCAGGGGCTTCGTCGAGCACACCATCCATGTCGAGACCGAGGCGGTGGGGCTGGCGCTGTCGGGCTGGCTGGTGCTGCCGGCGGAGGCCCGCACCCAGGCCGATTTGCAATACCTTTACATCAATGGCCGCATGGTCCGGGACCGCACGCTCAGCCATGCGATCCGGCGTGCCTACGGCGACTTGCTGTTCAAGGACAGGCATCCGGCCTATGTGCTCTACCTGAGCATCGATCCGGAGCAGGTGGACGTCAACGTCCACCCGACCAAGCACGAGGTGCGCTTTCGTGATGGCCGGCTGATTTACGATTTCGTCTATCAGCGGTTGCGCGCTGCCCTGCAGCAAATCCGCCCAGTGACCATCGTGCCGGCGCCAGATGTGCCGACACCGGCCGCAGCCGAGCCTGGGGCAGCCGTACCGGCGCGGCCTTCGGCGCTGGCGCTGACCCGACCGCTGCAGCAGCCCACGCTGGCGCTGCCACTGCAGGAGGCGCGGGCACTGTACAATCCGGCGCCGGCCCCGCAGCCAACCGCGGTGACCGACGCCGAGCCGCCGCCGCTGGGGTTTGCCGTCGCCCAGCTGCACGGTATCTACATCCTGGCGCAAAACGCCCGCGGTCTGGTGATAGTGGACATGCACGCCGCCCACGAGCGCATCGTCTACGAGCGCATGAAAGCCCAGATGGCCCGCGACGGCATCGTCTCTCAGCCATTGCTGGTGCCGCTCACGGTGCGGGTGTCGCCGCAGGAGGCGGATAGCCTGGAGGAGCACCGCCAGGCCTTTTTGACGCTGGGGTTCGAGGTCGACCAGGTGGGCGCCGACACGGTGGCGGTGCGGCGCGTGCCGGTGCTGTTGCAGGACGCCGATGTCGCGCTGTTGGTGCGCGACATGCTGGCCGATCTACACGCCTACGGCAGCAGCGGCCGGCTCGACGAGGCGCTACAGCACGTGCTGGGGAACATCGGCTGCCGCAATTCGGTGCGGGCCAATCGCCGCCTCACGCTGGCAGAGATGAACGCCCTGCTGCGCGACATGGAGGCGACGCCCAATAGCAGCCACTGCAACCATGGCCGCCCGACCTGGACCGAGCTGGACATGAAGGAACTGGACCGCCTGTTTCTGCGCGGTCAGTGACGCAGTCAGAAATGATGTCTTCGACGCCGCCGATCATTTGGCTCATGGGGCCGACTGCTGCCGGCAAGACCGACCTGGCGATCCGCATCGCCAGGCGCTTGCCGGTTGAGATCGTGAGCGTCGATTCGGCCCTGGTTTATCGTGGTATGGATATTGGAACGGCCAAGCCGGAACCCCATGTCTTGGCCGAGATACGGCACCATCTGGTCGATATTCTGGAGCCGACCGAATCCTATTCGGCCGCGCAGTTCCGTGCCGACGCATTGGAGGCGATCGCGTCCATACTCGCCCGTGGGCGCATCCCGCTGCTGACGGGCGGCACGATGCTGTATTTTCGTGCTCTAGAGCATGGGCTGTCGGAGCTGCCGCCGGCCGATCCGGAAATCCGGGCCCGGCTCGAGCGCGAGGCGCACGAGCACGGGTGGCCGGCTCTGCACGCTCGGCTGGCGCAAGTCGATCCAGAGGCGGCTGGACGGATCCATGCCAACGATCCTCAGCGTATACAGCGAGCGCTGGAAGTGTTTGAAATAACAGGCCAGCCATTGTCAAGCTTACAAAAGCGAGCGGGGGGGGAACCTTTTCCTTATCCTCTTGCCAAATGGGTTGTCGCGCCCAAAGACCGTTCCTGGCTGCATGCGCGCATCGCCGAGCGGTTCCGTCAGATGCTGGCCAAGGGTTTCGTGGACGAGGTGGTGGCGCTGCGCGCGCGCGGGGATCTGGATTTGAGCATGCCGTCCATGCGGGCGGTGGGCTATCGCCAGGTATGGGAATATCTGGATGGGCGCTACGATTATGGCGCCATGGTCGAGCGAGGCATCGCCGCGACCCGGCAGTTCGCCAAACGGCAGCTCACCTGGCTGCGGGCGGAGCGCGATGCGGAATGGTTCGCCAGCGAGGAGCCGCAGCAGCTCGAGCGGCTGGTGGCAAGGGCGACGGCCCTGTGGACATGAGGAAGGGGGCGGCAGTGTATGTTAGTCTTACATGCTTTTTTGATTTCGGAGGCGCTGGAGACTTGGAAAGCGCGCCGGGCGAACGGTTGAAGGCCCGCCGATAATAAAAACCAACCTGTTTACCTTCAAGGAGTCAAGTGGATGGCCAAAGGGCAATCACTACAGGAACCGTTCTTGAACGCTCTCCGGAAAGAAAAGGTTCCGGTGTCGATTTATCTGGTCAACGGCATCAAGCTGCAGGGGCAGATTGAGTCGTTCGACCAGTTCGTGGTACTGCTCAAGAACAGCGTCAGTCAGATGGTCTACAAGCACGCCATTTCGACCATCGTGCCGGTACGCAATATCCGGCCACTGACCAGCGATGACCAGCGGGGCGGCGGTGCCGGGTCGCAGGAGTTCGGCAATTACTGATCAGTCCAGCAGCCGTCAGGCAGCGACGCAGTCGGCCGAGCGGTCGATCGGGCCCGAGCGCATGATCGTCGTGCATCTCGACACCACCGGCAGAGGGGCCGAAGCCGCTCTGGCGGAAGGCGTGGCTTTGGCGGAATCCGCCGGCGCCGAGGTGGTGGCAAGTCAGATCGTCCGGCGCCCGGCGCCGGACCCGCGGTTTTATCTCGGTTCGGGCAAGGTCGCCGAACTGGCCGCCCTGGTGGCGGAGCAGGATATCGACATCGTCCTGATCAACCACGCCATCTTGCCTTCGCAGGAGCGCAACCTGGAGCGCGCCCTGGGGTGTCGCGTGCTTGATCGGATGACGCTCATCCTGGACATCTTCGCCCAGCGCGCCCGCTCCTATGAGGGTAAGCTGCAGGTGGAGCTGGCCCAGTTGCGCCACCTGGCCAGCCGGCTGGTGCGCGGTTCCAGCCACTTGCATGGTCAGCAGGGCGGCATCGGCATGCGTGGTCCCGGCGAAACCCAGCTGGAGACTGACCGCCGCTTGATCGGCCGGCGCATCAGTCAGCTGGAGCGTCGGCTGGCGCGGGTGGCGCAGCGGCGCGAGCAAGGCCGCCAGGCGCGGCGCCGGCGCGAGGTGCCGGTGGTGGCCTTGGTTGGCTACACCAACGCCGGCAAGTCGACCCTCTTCAATCGCCTCGCCGAAGCGGGCGTGTACGCTGCCGACCAGCTGTTCGCCACCCTGGATACGACCTTGCGGCGGCTGGAGCTGCCCAACGGCGAGCAGGCCGTGCTGGCCGATACCGTCGGCTTCATTCGCGATCTGCCGCCGCAACTGGTGGCCGCTTTCCGCTCCACCCTGGAGGAGCTGACCGAGGCCAGCCTGCTGCTGCATGTCATCGACGCCTCTTCCGAGGAGCGGGCGGAGCAGACGGCCGAGGTCGAGGCTGTGCTGGAGGACCTGGGCGCGCGCGCCGTTCCGCTGCTCAGGGTCTACAACAAGATCGACCTGCTTGGGCGCGAACCTGCCCTTGTCCGCGACGAGACCGGCCGGCCGGTCGAGGTCTGGCTCTCGGCCGCTACCGGGGACGGGCTGGATCTGCTGCTGCAGGCAATGGCCGAGCGGCTCGGCAGCGAGCGCGTGCGCGGCGTAGTGCGCCTGGCGCCCGAGCAAGCCCGGCTGCGGTCGCTCTTCTACGACCTGGGCACGGGGCTGAGCGAGGAAATCAGCGAGCAGGGGGAAGCCGTGCTCGCCGTCGGATCTGCCGCGCCGGGAGCTGAACCGGCTCTACCGTCGCGAAGGCCTGCGGGCCGAGCTGGAGCCTTTGTCCCAATAGCGAGGAAAATCCTGTTACCCTTGCCGTCGGCTGCTGCCGATCCTTAAAATCCACCGGTTGCAGACCCGGCGGCCGGCGGCGCTGGCTGTCTTTCCAAAATTCGACGGAGAAATCAATGGCTTGGAATGAGCCTGGGGGAAGCCGCGACCCTTGGAGCGGTTCAGGGCGCAATCAGGGTCCACCGGATCTCGACGAGCTGTTCAAGAAATTCAACGAAAAGCTGCGCCGCCTGACCGGCGGGCGCGGTCCGGGCGGCGTTGGCGGCATCGGGCTGATCGTTGCGCTGCGCATCGCCGTTTGGCTGCTGTCCGGCTTCTACATCGTCACCGAGGGCAAGCGCGGCGTGGTCCTGCGCTTCGGCAAGTACCAGCAGACTTCCATGCCGGGCATCCACTGGCACCTGCCGTATCCCATCGAAGAAGTGCGCATGGTGGACGTGGAGAGCCGGCGCATCGTGCGCATCGGCTATGAACCCATCGCCGGCGGGCGGACCCGCTCGGTGCCGAACGAGGCCCTCATGCTCACCAGGGACGAGAACATCGTCAACGTCCAGCTGGCGGTGCAGTGGCAGGTGAGCGATCCCGCCAAGTTCCTGTTCACGCTGTTGGAGCCCGAGCGGACGCTGAAGGAAATCACCGAAAGCGCGCTGCGTGAAGCCGTCGGCAAGCGCGACATGGACTTCGTGCTCACCGAAGGACGGGCTGAGGTAGTCGAGGCCACCCGCGCCCTGGTCCAGGAAACCCTGGATCACTACGATGCCGGCGTGCGGGTGGTCGAGGTTGCCATCCAGGACGTGCAGCCGCCGGAAGAGGTGCAGGGCGCCTTCGCCGATGCCATCCGCGCGCGCGAGGACGAGCAGCGCCTGATCAACGAGGCGCGGGCGTACAGCAACGAGGTGTTGCCGCGGGCGGCGGGGCAGGCGGCGCGCATCCGGGAAGAGGCCGAGGGCTATCGCGCCCAGGTGGTGGCCAGGGCCGAGGGTGAGACGGCACGTTTCCTCGCCTTGCTGGAGGAGTACCGCAAGGCGCCCGAGCTGATGCGCGAGCGTCTCTACCTGGAGACCATGGAAGAGGTACTGGCCAATACCGGCAAGGCCCTGGTCGATGTCGAGAATGGTGGGTCGGTGATGTTCCTGCCGCTGGACAAGCTGCTCGAACGCAGCGGTAGCGGCGCCATCGAAGGGGCCGTCAGCAGCCCGCCGGCAGCGGAGTCGGCGACCGGCCGCAGCGATGCGCCGGCGCCTGCCAGGGACACCGGCCGTGACCGGCTGCGCAGCCGGGAGGTGCGTTGATGAGTGCTTTCAGAACAGTCGTCGTCGCGCTGGTGGCGATCGCAGCAGCGGCGCTTTATCTCTCGACCTACACCATCGACGAGACGCAGGTCGGGCTAAAGTTCCGCTTCGGGCGGATCGTGGAGACGGACATTCCGCCGGGGCTGCATTTTAAGGTGCCCATCATGCACACGGTGCGGCGCTTCGATGCCCGGATTCATACCCTCAACGAAGAACCGGCCCGCTTCCTGACCTCGGAGAAGAAGAACGTCATCGTCGACGCCTTCGTCAAGTGGCGGATTCGCGATGCGGCTCGCTTCTACACCACGGTCAGCGGCGATCCCAACAACGCCAACCAGCGCTTGAGCGAGATCATCCGCAGCGGGCTGCGCACCGAGTTCGGCAAGCGCACCATCCAGGAGGTCATCTCGGGCGAGCGCAGCCGCATCATGACCGTGTTGACCGAGCACACCATCGAGGCGGCGGAATCGCTCGGCATCGAGGTGGTGGACGTCAAGATCCAGCGCATCGACCTGCCTAGCGACGTCAGCGAATCGGTCTACCGCCGCATGGCGGCCGAGCGTGAGCGGGTGGCGCGTGACTTCCGCGCCCGCGGCGCCGAGGCGGCGGAGCGCATCCGCGCCGACGTGGATCGTCAGCGGACGGTGATTCTGGCCGAGGCCTACCGCGATGCCGAGCAGATCCGGGGCCAGGGTGAAGCCCAGGCCGCCGAGATCTACGCTCAGGCCTATCAGCAGGATCCGGAATTCTTCTCCTTCTACCGTAGTCTGACTGCCTATCGGAAGAGCTTCGGCGCCGGTAACGACGTGCTGTTGCTGTCGCCGGAGTCGTCCTTCTTCCGTTACTGGCAGCAGCTTGAGCAGCCGGCGCGTCGGTGACGGCGCGCGCTGACGGTGGCCGCCGGCGCCGGCCGGCGGCGGGAGGACGCCATGGGCTCTGATCTGCTGGCTGCGCTCGCCCTCATGCTGGTGCTGGAAGGTTTGCTGCCGTTCGCCAGCCCCGATTTATTCCGTCGTCTGCTGCAGCATGCCGCCCAGCTGGATGATCGCGGGCTACGCATCAGCGGGCTGATGTCGATGCTGATTGGGGTTGTCCTGTTGTACCTCGTCCGTCACTGAGCGATCACCGACCATGAACGACCACGCCTTCACCACGTCCATGCGCTGGCTGCTGCCGGAGGGCATCGACGAGCTCCTGCCGCCGCGGGCCGCCGAGCTGGAGCGGCTGCGGCGCGAGCTGCTGGATCTGTTCTCCAGCTGGGGCTACGAGCTGATCATGCCCCCCTTCATCGAGTTTCTGGACTCGCTGCTGACTGGGACCGGCCACGATCTCGATCTGCAAACCTTCAAGATCACTGACCAGCTGTCGGGGCGGCTGATGGGCATACGCGCCGACATGACGCCGCAGGCGGCGCGCATCGACGCGCACCAGCTGCGGCGCGAGGAGCCCTCGCGGCTCTGCTACATCGGCACGGTGCTGCGTACGCGTCCGGACAGCATCGGCGGCAGCCGTGATCCGGTGCAGGTCGGCGCCGAGCTGTTCGGCCACGACGGCATCGAAAGCGACATCGAGATCATCTCGTTGATGGTGGAAGTGCTGCGGACCGCCGGCATCACCCGGCCGTATCTCGACATCGGCCATGTCGGCATCTTCCGCAGCCTGGTGCGACAAGCGGAGCTGGCGCCGGCGGTCGAGGCCGCACTCTATGACGCCTTGCACCGCAAAGCTCGTGCCGACATCGACGAGCTGCTGGCGACGGTGGATGCGCCGACCCCGGTGCGCGACATGCTCTCAGCGCTGTCCGATCTGCACGGCGGCATTGAGGTGCTGGACGAGATCGCCGAGGTGCTGCGGCCGGCCAACGGCGAGGTGCAGCAGGCGCTGGCCAACCTGCGCGGCATCGCCGAGCTGATCGCGCAGCGCTTCCCCGACTTGCCGCTGCATTTCGATCTGGCTGAACTGCGCGGCTATCGCTACCATACCGGCGCCGTTTTTGCCGCCTTCACGCCGGGATATGGGCGGGAATTGGCGCGCGGCGGACGCTACGACGAGGTCGGCCGCGTCTTTGGTGGGGCAGCGCGGCCGGCCACGGGCTTCAGCACCGATCTCAAGGCGCTGGCCAGCTTGGGCAAGCGGGAGTCGCGGCAGAAACCGGGCATCTTCGCCGACTGGAGCAACGACCCGGCGCTGATCGCCGAGGTCGAGCGCCTGCGGCGCAGCGGCGAGCGGGTCATCTGGGCGCTGCCGGGGCAGCGGGGCGACGCCCGCGCCATGGGCTGCGACCGCCGGCTCGTCCGTGCCCCGGACAACTCGTGGCAGGTGGTGCCGGTTTGAGCGGCCCACCGGCTATCTTGAACTATCGCGGAATCGGGAAAGGCTATGGGCAAGAATGTCGTCGTGATCGGCTCCCAGTGGGGCGATGAGGGCAAGGGCAAGGTCGTCGACCTGCTGACCGAACGGGCCGGCGCGGTCGTACGTTTCCAGGGCGGGCACAATGCCGGGCACACCCTGGTCATTGATGGCGAGCAGACCATCCTGCATTTGATTCCGTCCGGAATCCTGCGGGACGGCGTGCTGTGCCTGATCGGCAACGGCGTGGTGCTCTCGCCGCAAGCTCTGCTCAAAGAGATCGAAACGCTGGAAGCCAAGGGTGTGCCGGTGCGCGAGCGGCTGCGGGTCAGCCCTGCCTGTCCGCTGATTTTGCCCAGCCATGTCGCCCTCGATCGGGCGCGCGAGCATTCCCGCGGTCAGGCCGCCATCGGCACCACCGGCCGCGGCATCGGTCCGGCCTATGAGGACAAGGTCGCCCGGCGCGGGCTGCGAGTGGCCGATCTGTTCCACCGCGAGCGGCTGGCGTCCAAGCTCGGCGAGCTGCTGGACTTCCACAACTTCATCCTTCAGCACTTCTTCAAGGAAAAACCGGTCGAGTTCCAGCCGGTCCTCGAGGAGTGCCTGGCGGTGGCGGAGGTGCTGGAGCCGCTGGTGGTGGATGTGGGCGTGCTGCTGCACCAGATCCAGAGCGAGGGCAAGAACTTGCTGTTCGAAGGCGCCCAGGGCACGCTGCTGGACGTCGACCACGGCACCTATCCCTACGTGACGTCCTCCAACACCACTGCCGGCGCCGCCGCGACCGGCAGCGGCGTCGGTCCGCGCGACCTGCATTATGTGCTAGGCATCACCAAGGCCTATACCACGCGGGTGGGGGCAGGGCCGTTCCCGACCGAGCTGTTCGACGAGCTGGGCGAGTACCTGACCAAGCGCGGGCGCGAGTTCGGCGCCACCACCGGCCGCCGGCGCCGTTGCGGCTGGTTCGATGCGGTGGCCTTGCGTCGCGCCGTCCAGATCAACAGCTTGTCCGGGCTTTGCATCACCAAGCTCGACGTGCTGGACGAGCTGGATACGCTGCGGATCTGCGTCAACTACCGCAGCGACGATCAGGTCAAGATCGACACCCTGCCGCCTGGGGCGGAGCTGTTGGCGGCCTGCGAGCCGGAGTACATTGACCTGCCGGGCTGGAAGAGTTCGACCAGCGGCATCACCCGCTACCAGGGTCTGCCGAAGAACGCGCAGGCCTACCTGGAGAAGATCCAGGAGCTGGTGGGCGTGCCCATCGACATCATCTCCACGGGACCGGATCGCAACGAAACCATCATCCTGCGCCATCCGTTCGACTGAACCGCAAGGGCCCGCCGCAAGGCGGGCCTTTTATTTTGCGGCCCGGCAAGCGCAGGCCGAGCGGTGCGGCCGGTAATGTTGATCTGAGCGAGACTCTCGGGAGCGCCACGCGGTGCGGGAGTGATGCGTGCGCAAAAACGAAGAAGGCGAGCTTATCGCTCGCCTTCGTTGGTGTTTGGTGCCGAGGAGAGGACTTGAACCTCCACAGGGTTTCCCCCACTAGTACCTGAAACTAGCGCGTCTACCATTCCGCCACCTCGGCAGGGTCGGCATCTTCATGCCGTCTTCCTGATAGGCCGCAGACTTTACCGAGCCAAGCGCGACCTGTCAATGGGGTGCCAAGCCATCGCGAACATGCAATACGTTACAGACGGTGCGAGTTCGCGTATCCTGCTTGGCGAATCCAATGTTACCAAAAAGCAGCTGACAAATTAATGAGCAGAAAAAAGCGGGCGCGTCGTTCTCCGGATCCTTACTTCGAGCGCGAGCAAGCCAAATACGCCAATCCCATCCCGAGCCGGGAGTTCATACTCCAGGTTCTGCGCGAGCACGGCCGGCCGCTGGACCGCGACGAGCTACTCAAGACCCTGAGCCTGGACAGCCCCGAGGCGGTCGAGGCGCTGCGGCGGCGGCTGCGCGCCATGGAGCGCGATGGCCAGCTGCACCGCAACCGGCGCGGCGGCTATGTCATCGTCGATAACCAGGACCTGGTGCGCGGCCGGGTGTCGGCGCATACCGACGGCTGGGGGTACGTGCAGGCCGACACCGACGGCGGGCGGCGGGTTTATCTGTCGCCGCGGGAGATGCGGTCGCTGATGCACGGCGACCGGGTCATCGTGCAGGTGGTGGGCCTGGATGCCGACGGCCGTCCGGAAGGCAAACTGGTCGATATCCTTGAGCGGCAGACCGAGCAGGTGGTCGGCCGGTTTTTCCTGGAGAGCGGAGTCGGCTTCGTCGTGCCCGACAATCGCCGCATCCAGCACGACATCATCATTCCCCCGGAGCAGACTGCCGGCGCCAGGTCCGGCCAGCTGGTTGTGGCCGAGATCGTGGAGCAGCCGAGCCTGCGCCGGCAGCCGATCGGGCGCATCGTGCAGGTGCTGGGCGACCGCATCGAGGCCGGGATGGAAATCGAGATCGCTCGCCGCGCCCATGGCATCCCGGTGGAGTGGCCGCAGGAGGTACTGGCCGAGGCGGCAGCCTTGGGCGATCGCGTGGATCCGGCCGCGCTGGAGGGGCGAGTCGATCTGCGCGACGTGCCGCTGGTCACCATCGACGGCGAAGACGCGCGCGATTTCGACGACGCGGTCTACTGCGAGCCTGCCGCCAACGGCTGGCGTCTGCTGGTGGCGATCGCTGACGTGGCGCATTACGTGCAGCCCGGCACGGCGCTGGATGCCGAGGCGAGCAAGCGTGCCACTTCGGTTTATTTCCCGCGCTCGGTGGTGCCCATGCTGCCGGAGCAGCTCTCCAACGGGCTGTGCTCGCTCAAGCCGGGCGAGGACCGGCTCTGCGTAGTTTGCGACATGATCATCGGCCCTGCCGGCCAGCTGCGCAAATGGCGCTTTTACCTGGGCGTGATGCGCTCCCATGCCCGCCTGACCTACGACGAGGTCGCCGCCATCCTGGTTGACGAGGATCCGCAGGTCAGCGCGCGCTACAAGGAGCTGCTGCCCCACCTGCACAATCTCTACGGCGTCTACAAGTCGTTGCGCGCCGCGCGCGAGCGCCGGGGGGCGATCGATTTCGAGACCACCGAGGCCAGACTGATCTTCAACGAACATGGCGCCATCGAGCGCATTGAGCCGCTGGAACGCAACGACGCCCACAAGATCATCGAGCAGTGCATGATTGCCGCCAACGTAGCAGCCGCCAATTTCCTCCTGCGGCACAAGGTGCCGGCGCTGTTTCGCGATCACCTGGGGCCGGACGAGGACAGGCTGGACCAGCTGCGCCAGTTCCTGGGACAGCTCGGGTTGCAGCTGGGCGGCGGCGACAATCCCTCGCCCAAGGACTTCGCCCGGCTGCTGCGCGCGGTGCAGAACCGGCCCGACCGCCATCTCATCCAAACGGTGCTGCTGCGCTCCATGCAGGCGGCCGATTACCGGCCCGAGAACAGCGGCCACTTCGGGCTGGCGCTGGATGCTTACGCCCACTTCACCTCGCCCATCCGCCGCTATCCGGATCTGCTGGTGCACCGGGCGATTCGCCATGTCCTGGCCGGCGGCAAGGCCGAGAACTACTTCATGCGCATGGACGAGCTGGTGGCGCTAGGCGAGCATTGCTCCATGGCCGAGCGGCGCGCCGAGGAGGCCAGCCGCGATGCCCTGATGATGCTCAAGTGCCAGTACATGGCGGACAAGCTGGGACAGGAGTTCGCCGGCCTGATCACCGGAGTGACCGGCTTCGGGCTGTTCGTGACTCTGGAGGACGTGTTCGTGGATGGTCTGGTGCATATCACCAACCTGGAAAACGACTACTTCCAGTTCGACCCGGTGGGCCATCGTCTGACCGGTGAGCGCACCGGCAAGGTCTACCGTCTGACCGACCGGGTGGTGGTGCGGGTGGCGCGGGTCGATGTGGACGAGCGCAAGATCGACTTCGACCTGGTGGCTCATCAGCCGCACGATCGGCACGGCCGCGGCGAGATGCGGCCGGTGGAGACACGGGCGGCGGCACGCGGGCTTCGTTCCGGGCGCAGGGGGTTGCGGCGCAAGGCATGAGCGAGCGACGAATCATTTTCGGCCTGCACGCGGTGCGGGCCGCAGTCAAGTACGATCCTGGCCGGGTGATCGAAGCCTGGGTCGAGCACGGGCGGCGCGACCGCCGCATGCAGCAGCTGCTGCAGGCGCTGCAGGCCCTGGACGTCCCGCTGCATCGGGTCGGCCGTCAGGATCTGGATCGCTTGACCGGCGGTGCGGCCCACCAGGGCGTGGCCATCGCCTACAGTGGACAGCCGCCGGCCGGTGAGGAAGACCTGTGGCGGCTGCTGGACGGGCTGGAGGAGCCGCCGTTCCTGCTGGTGCTCGATCAGGTGCAGGATCCGCACAATCTTGGCGCCTGCCTGCGTAGTGCCGACGCCGCCGGGGTGCATGCGGTCATCGCGCCGCGTGACAACGCTGTCGGGCTTACCCCGACGGTGCACAAGGTGGCTTCCGGCGCCGCCGGCACCATGCCGTTCTTTCAGGTCACCAACCTGGCTCGGGTACTGCGCCAGCTGCAGGAGCGGGGCATTTGGATCATCGGCGCTGCAGGTGAAGCGGAAACCAGGCTCTATGAAGCCGACCTGACCGGGCCGCTGGCGTTGGTGCTGGGGGCGGAAGACAGCGGCTTGCGTCGCCTGACCCGGGAGCACTGCGACCTGCTGGTGCGCATTCCCATGCAGGGCCGGGTGGAAAGCCTCAACGTGGCGGTGGCCGCCGGCGTGCTGCTGTTCGAGGCGCTGCGCCAGCGGCTGACAGCGGCCGAAAACGCCGTAGACTGAGGGGCTGCCAGGGGCGGATTTCTTTTGCCAAGCCGGCGCGGCTGCTATACACTACGCGGCTTGCCGGCATCGGCCATACATGCTTAAGCCGGACTCCTTGCCTGTACCGCGGGGTGCAGGCTTTTCATGACCCGCGAGGGTCTTGGATATCCGTAAGGAGCCAACGTGCGACACTACGAAATCGTTTTCATGGTCCATCCGGACCAGAGTGAGCAAGTGCCCGCCATGATCGAGCGCTACCGCTCGATCGTCGAAAGCAAGGGCGGCAAGATCCATCGGCTGGAAGACTGGGGCCGGCGCCAGCTGGCATACCCCATCCGCAAGCTCATCAAGGCGCACTACGTTCTGATGAACGTCGAGTGCGGCATCGAGGAGATGCAAGAGCTGCAGTCTGCCTTCCGCTTCAACGATGCGGTGATCCGCAACCTGATCATCCGCAGGGACGAGGCGATTACCGAGCCTTCGCCGCTTGCCAAGAGCAAGGACGAGAGCGAGGGCGGCCGCGGCCGCGAGCGGGAAGAGCAGCGCGAGCGTGCCGAGAGCGATGCCGCTGACAGTGCCCAAGCCGAGTCGGCCGAAGGCGATGATGCCAGCGGCGAGGCCTCCCAGGGCTGAGTCCCTGGTTGGCTGGATTCGGGCAGACGATGGGCTTTCGCGGTCGCCGGTCACGGCGGCCTTGAAGCTGGATAGGGAGTATTAGAGATGGCGCGCTTTTTCCGTCGCAAGAAGTACTGCCGCTTTACCGCCGAAGGGGTGAAGGAGATCGACTACAAGGATCTCAACACCCTCAAGAACTACATCGGCGAGACCGGCAAGATCGTCCCGAGCCGTATCACCGGGACACGGGCCCGTTACCAGCGGCAGCTTGCCACTGCCATCAAGCGGGCACGTTATCTGGCGCTGCTGCCGTATACCGATCAGCACTGATTCCGGCGCGCGTCAGCGCGCCGGCGGGGCGTAATCATGCAGCGCTTGGCCGCATTCATCATGCGGGGGCCACTGCAGGCGGCCCTCGTCACGGTGATTGCGAGCGTTCTGCCTTTGCTGGGCTGGTTCAGCGCAACCGCTGTCGCCTTGGTCACCCTGCGCAAGGGGATGGTCAGCGGCGCGCTGGTCATTGCGATTTCTAGCGCCATCCTGCTGCTGTTCTACGGCGTGCAGGGCTTGCCGCTGGAAATCGTCCTGGCAACGGTGGTGCAGCTTTGGCTGCCGATTTTCGTGCTGGCATTGTGGCTGCGGCGGACCGTCTCGCTGGCCGGGACGTTGCGCTTGGCAGCCCTGCTGGCAGGACTGGCCGTTGTCTGGATGCACACCCAGCATCCAGATCCGCAGGCGTTCTGGCGGACGCTGCTGGAGCGGATGCTGCAGGGCATGAATGTCGAGCAGGACGACAGGTTCTGGGCGGCGGCGATAGAGCAGCTGGCGCCGCTGATGACCAGCATGATGGTCCTCGTCCAGAGCGCCGCCGTGGTCATCGCCCTGCTGGCGGCACGCTGGCTGCAGGCCATGCTGTACAACCCTGGCGGTTTCCGTCAGGAGTTCCATGGGCTGGATCTGGGCCGTCCCATGGCAGCGGTGGTGGCGGCGCTGCTGCTGGTGGCCATGTGGGCGGGTTACGGCTTGGTGTACGACCTGGCTTTCGTCATCAGCGCCGTCTTTGCGCTGCAGGCGCTGGCGCTCGGACACGCCGTGGTGGCCGGCCGTGGCAGCAGCCGGGCTTGGCTGGTGGGAATGTATTTGCTGCTGCCGCTGTTGTTCGAGCTGGCGGTGGTCATAGGAATCGCCGATGCAGTCTTCAACTGGCGGCGTCGGTTTTTGGCAGGTTCGGGCGGCAGCAGGGCTGCCTGAGCAGTCGATGAATACGACACCCGTGAGGTGGGAACGATGGAAGTGATTCTGCTTGAGAAGGTGGAAAACCTGGGCAACCTGGGCGACCTGGTCAAAGTGAAGCCGGGTTACGCCCGCAACTACCTGCTGCCCAAAGGCAAGGCGAAGCGGGCCACGCCCGAGAACATCGCCGAGTTCGAAGCCCGTCGCGCCGAGCTGGAGCGCCTCGCGGCCGAAGCGCTGGCCGCCGCCCAGAACCGCAAGGCCCAGCTGGAAGGCCTGGAGGTGACCATCCCGGTCAAGGCCGGTGAGGAAGGGCGGCTGTTCGGTTCCATCGGCACGGCCGACATCGCCGAGGCCATCACCAAGGCCGGCGTCGAGGTCAAGCGGCAGGAAGTGCGCATGCCCGAGGGACCGATCCGCGTCATCGGCGAGTACGAGATCACCCTGCATCTCCACTCCGACGTGGACGCCGTCGTCAAGGTCAACGTCGTCAACGAATAACCTGCCGTCTCGGGTGTGATTGGCTCGCCGGCCGCTTGCCGGCGGGTCGTCGGTGCGCTCGCTGTGCCAAAGACGTCCGCGACACCGAGGCGCTCTTGGTTTAGGCTTTAAGCCAGAGGTCGTTCTACCTGTTTGCCTCGAACCGGACCGCGAGCAGAGGCGGTGGCCGCCGTGCTTTCGCGGCTTGGTCCGCGCTTCCGCGAGGGGTTGGCATCGCTGAAGCGTAACGCTCGGGATCCGTTGAGAATCTACGTCCGCAGCGAGCGAGCTGCGCTGGAGTGGTCGGATGGCTGAGGCACGGGCAGCACAAACGGCGACCGAAGCCTTGCGGGTGCCGCCGCATTCGGTGGAAGCCGAGCAGGCCGTGCTGGGCGGCCTGATGCTGGACAATCGCGCCTGGGAACAGGTCGCGGACATTCTGTCCGAGGAAGATTTCTACCGCCGCGATCATCGCATCCTGTTTCGCGCCATCAAGCAGCTGGCAGAGGCCGAGCAGCCCATCGACGTCGTCACTCTCTCGGAACTCCTGCGTGAGCAGGACCAGCTGGATGACGTCGGCGGGCTGGCCTATCTTGGGGCGCTGGCACGCGACACGCCGAGCGCAGCCAATATCCGCGCTTATGCCGACATCGTCCGCGAACGCTCGGTGCTGCGGCAGCTCATCCAAGTCGGCACGGAAATCGTCGCCACTGGCTTCGAGCCGGGAGGGCGCGACAGCGCCGAGCTGCTGGACTATGCCGAAAGCCTGATCTTCAAGATCGCCGAGCAGACCGGTCGTCACAAGGAAGGCTTCGTCAGCGTCAAGGACATCCTGCCGGCGGTGGTCGATCGCATCGATCACCTCTACCAGCAAGAG
This sequence comes from Lysobacteraceae bacterium, assembly GCA_012523465.1. Taxonomy (GTDB): domain Bacteria; phylum Pseudomonadota; class Gammaproteobacteria; order Nitrococcales; family AK92; genus JAAYIK01. The sequence goes on from JAAYIK010000015.1 coordinate 30,525, forward strand.
AGCCACATCACCGGGCTGGCGACCGGCTGGACCGACTTCGACAACATGACCTCGGGCCTGCAGAAGGGCGATCTCATCATCATCGCCGCGCGGCCTTCCATGGGTAAGACCACCCTGGCGATGAACATCGCCGAGGAAGTCGCGCTGAAGGCCCAGCAGCCGGTGGCGGTCTTCAGCATGGAAATGCCGGCCGAGCAGCTGACGCTGCGCATGTTGTCCTCGCTGGGCCGGATTGAGATGCAGCGGATCCGCACCGGCAAGCTGCAGGACGAGGACTGGCCACGGCTGACTAGCGCACTGGCCCTGCTGTCCAACGCCAAGCTGTTCATTGACGACACGCCCGCGCTCTCTCCCACCGAGATGCGGGCCAGGGCACGGCGGCTGAAGCGCGAGCACGGCCTGGGCCTGATCGTGGTCGACTACCTGCAGCTGATGCAGGTGCCGGGCTTCAAGGAAAACCGTACCGCCGAGATCTCGGAAATCTCCCGCTCGCTCAAGGGCATGGCCAAGGAGCTGGACGTGCCGGTGATCGCCCTCTCCCAGCTCAACCGCTCGCTGGAGCAGCGCCCCAACAAGCGGCCGGTGATGTCGGATTTGCGCGAGTCCGGCGCCATCGAGCAGGACGCCGACCTCATCGTCTTCATCTATCGCGACGAGGTCTATAACGAGGACTCGCCGGACAAGGGCGTGGCGGAGATCATCATCGGCAAGCAGCGCAACGGCCCCATCGGCTCGATCAAGCTGACCTTCCTCGGCAAGTACACCCGCTTCGAGAATTTCGCCAACGACGTCTACCAGACCGAGGGATATCAATGACCCGCGATGTGCGCGCCGTCGTCGATCTCGCCGCCCTGCGCCACAATCTGGCCATGGTACGGGCTGCGGCGCCCAGCAGCCGCGTGATGGCGGTGGTCAAGGCCAACGGCTACGGCCATGGCTTGCAGGAGACGGCAAAGGCGCTGGTGAGCGCCGACGCCTTCGCCGTCTCCTGCCTCGAGGAGGCGCTGACCCTGCGCGAGGCGGGATTGCTGCATCCCATCGTGCTGCTGGAAGGCTTCTTCGACAGCGACGAGTTGCGCGCCATCACCACCCACCGGCTGGACATCGTGGTGCATGCCGACTGGCAGCTGCAGGTGCTGGAGCGCTGCCGACTGCAGCGGCCGATCCGGGTCTGGGTCAAGGTCGACACCGGCATGGGGCGGATCGGCTTCCAGCCGGAACGGGTCGGTGCGGTGCTGGAGCGGTTGCGCGCCTGCAGCGCGGTGCGCCAGCTGCGGTTGATGACCCATTTGGCCTATGCCGACGACCGCCGCAGCCCGAAGACCGAGGAGCAGCTGGCGCTCTTCGAGCGGATCAGCGCTGAGCTGGGACTTGAGCGCTCCATCGCCAATTCCGCCGGCATACTGGCCTGGCCGGCCACCCATGCCGAATGGGTCCGGCCTGGCATCATGCTCTACGGCGTTTCGCCTTTCGTCGACGACGGTCCGCGCCCCGAGCTGCGGCCCGTGATGACGTTGAGCAGCCGGCTGATCGCCATCCAGCAGTTCCGCCGCGGTGACACCGTGGGCTATGCCGGCAGCTACGTCTGTCCCGAGGACATGGCGGTGGGCATCGTCGCCATCGGCTATGGCGATGGCTATCCGCGCCACGCTTCCAACGGCGGCCCGGTGCTGGTGAAGGGCCGTCGCACCACCATTCTGGGCCGGGTGTCGATGGACATGTTGTGCGTCGATCTGCGTGGCTTCGACGACGTGCAGGTGAACGATCCTGTCGTCCTCTGGGGAGCCGGCTTGCCGGTGGAGGAGGTGGCAGCCGCCAGCGGCACCATCCCCTACGAGCTGCTGTGCAAGCTGACGCAGCGGGTGCGGTTCGAGTACCGAGATCAGCATGGCGAAAGTTAAGACCGTGTTCGCCTGCACCGCGTGCGGCGCTGTCAGCCCCAAATGGGCAGGCCAGTGCCCCGACTGCGGTGCTTGGAACACGCTGCAGGAAACCGTCCAGACTCCCGCCGCCCGTGGCCCGACGCTGGTGCGCGGGCAGTATGCCGGTGACCGTGGCGTGCAGAGCCTGCACCAGGTTCCCACCGACGCCGAGCTGCGCTTCACCACCGGTTTGGGCGAGCTCGACCGCGTGCTGGGCGGCGGGCTGGTCGAGGGCGCCGTCATCCTCCTGGGCGGCGATCCCGGCATCGGCAAGTCCACTCTGCTGCTGCAGGCCCTGGCCCTGCTGTCGCAGCAGCTGCCGGCGTTGTACGTCACCGGCGAAGAGTCGCTGCGTCAGGTCGCCCTGCGCGCCGGGCGGCTGGGTCTGCAAAGCGACAAGCTGAAGGTCCTGGCCGAGACCTCGGTCGAGGCCATCCTGCAGGTCGCCCAGAGCGAGGCGCCGCGGGTCATGGTTATCGACTCGGTGCAGACTGTCTATACCGAGCACTTGCAATCGGCGCCCGGTTCGGTGGCGCAGGTGCGCGAGAGCGCGGCGCACCTGGTGCGCTACGCCAAGCAGACTGGCACGGTGCTGTTCCTGGTCGGCCACGTCACCAAGGAAGGCACGCTGGCCGGGCCGCGGGTGTTGGAGCACATGGTCGACACCGTGCTCTATTTCGAGAGCGAGAGCGGCAGCCGCTACCGCCTGCTGCGAGCGGTGAAGAACCGCTTCGGCGCCGTCAACGAGCTGGGCGTGTTTGCCATGGACGACAGCGGCCTCAAGCAGGTAGCCAATCCCTCCGCCATCTTTCTCTCCCGTCACGATGGCGACGTCTCCGGCAGCGTGGTCATGGTCACCCGCGAGGGCAGCCGGCCGCTGCTGGTGGAAGTGCAAGCCCTAGTCGCCGACAGCTCCCTGAGCAATCCCCGCCGGGTCGCGCTCGGGCTAGACGGCAACCGCATGGCCATGCTGCTGGCGGTGCTGCAGCGCCATGGCGGCATTTCCACCTTCGGTCAGGATGTGTTCCTGAATGTGGTCGGCGGCGTGCGCCTGAGCGAGACGGCCAGCGATCTGCCGGCGCTGATGGCGGTGCTCTCCAGCCTGCGCGACCGACCCATCCCGGCCGAGTGCGTGGTGTTCGGCGAAATCGGCCTGGCCGGCGAGATCCGTCCGGTGCCGCACGGCGAAGAACGGCTGCGGGAGGCCGCTAAGCACGGCTTCAAGCGCGCCGTCGTGCCGCACAAGAACGCGCCCCGGCGCGGCGCGATCAAGGGGCTCGACGTGGTCCTGGTGCAGCGCCTGAGCGACGCCATCGACGCGCTGTTCTGACTCCGCCTCCGGTCCTTCCTCCGGCTTGAACTTGCTCTCGATGCCCGCCAGTTAGTCGGCCTGGCACCGGCCAGCGGCCGGCAGCTCGGGGACGTGCCCACGGTCAGGCAACGGAGGATGTGACATGCGGAAAGGGTTTCCCGCCGGCGTGGTGCTGCTGCTAAGCGTGGCCGTCTCGGCCCAGCAGGCAGTGCCGCCTGCGCAGCAGGACGCCATGCGCTCGCCGATCACCTCGGAGACGGTGCGCCGGGTGCAGGAGGCGCTGCAACAGCAGGGCTATGACGTCGGTGCCGCCGACGGCCGCTGGAATGAGCAGACCGCCGCGGCGCTGCGCGATTTCCAGCGGGCCCAGGGACTGGAAGCGAACGGCGAGCTCAATAGCCGCACCCTGGGCGCGCTCGGCCTCGGCGGCGGCTGACGGCTGCCTGCCTCCTGGCCTTGTCCTGTCGCACTGGACGCAAGGACGCGCTAGAGTCCGGTCTGTTTTGACGACAGAGACTCGGTTTGAGGAGGTATTGATGTCAACGCCGGATATAGCGATCGAACGCAACGACGGGATCCTGACCCTACGGCTGCAGCGACCGGAGAAGAAGAACGCCCTCACCATGGCCATGTACGGTGCGATGCGCGAGGCGGTGTTGGCGGCCAACGACGACCCTGAGATCCGGGCCATCGTTATCACCGGCACCGAGGACTGCTTCACCGCCGGCAACGACCTGGCCGATTTCCAGCAGCGCGCATCCCGCGAGCCGCAACCCAATGAAAGCTCCGGCTTGCAGATGATCGAGGCCCTCATGGCTTGTGAGACTCCCGTCATCGCGGCGGTCAATGGCCTGGCCATCGGCATCGGCACCACCATGCTGCTGCACTGCGATTTCGTCTACGCCGGCCGCTCGGCCCGCTTCAGCACGCCCTTCGTCGACCTGGGCCTGTGCCCGGAGGCGGCTTCGTCGCTGCTGCTGCCGCTGATCGCCGGGCCACGCCGAGCCGCTGAGATGCTATTGGCGGGGGAGTCGCTGGACGCCGAGCAGGCGCTGGCTTGCGGCCTGGTCAATGCGGTGGTGGACGACGCCGAAACCCTAGCGCGCGCCCGCCAGCAGGCCGAGCGCATGGCGCAGAAGCCGCGCGAGTCGGTGCGCCTGACCAAGCGGCTGCTGCGGCGCTTCTGGAGCCCGGCGGTGGCGGAAACCCTGGACTACGAGCGCGAGCGTTTCGCCGAACGGCTTCGCTCGGCAGAGGCCCAGGCCGCCTTCGCCGCCTTCTTCGCCCGCAGCAAACGCTGAGCCAGCGTCTAGACTGAAGAAGAATGCGCCGGCAGGCGGCATCGCGCCGCCTGCCGGCTGCGCCGTCTGGCAGGGACGCAGGGGATGTATTGCCAGAGCCGGGCGCAGCAAAAATTTATATTAAAAATAAAGTCTTATCGACAATTCGGCTGCACGGAGGAGGAGAGGATGGATTCCCGCAAGCTTGTTAACGGCATGGCCGCCCTTGGTCTCGCCTTCGGTCTGACCGCGGCTGCCTACGGCAACGACGTCAAGCTTCCCACCACCATCGCCTGGAGCGCCTATGACGTCGGCTCGGCCGGCTACAACCAGGCGGTCGCCATCGGCAATGCCCTCAAGAACAAGTACGGCGTCAACCTGCGGGTGCTCCCTGGCAAGAACGACGTCTCGCGCAATCTCGTCCTGCGCGAGAAGAAGGTGCAGTTTTCCGCCACTGGCGTCGGCGGCGCCTACCTGGCCCAGGAGGGCGTGTTCGAATTTGGCGCCAAGGCCTGGGGACCGCAGCCGGTGCGGCTCCTGCTGCTGAACCAGGCGGAGCAATATCTGGCCGTGGCCGCGGCCGGCGATGCCGGCATCAAGACCATCGCCGATCTCAAGGGCAAGCGAATCACCTGGATCGTCGGCGCGCCGGCGCTGAACCAGAACATCACCGCCTTGCTGGCCTTCTCCGGTCTGACCTGGGACGACGTGCAGAAAGTCGAGTTCGGCGGCTACGGCGCGGCCTGGGAGGGGATACTCAACAATCAGGCCGATGCCGGCTTCACCAGCTCGGTCGCCGGCCATCTCTACAAGCTGGAAAACTCGCCGCGCGGGCTGTCGCATCCCATCGTGCCGCACGATGACGAGGAGGGCTGGCGCCGGTTGCGGGCGCGTGCGCCCTATTTCGTGCCGGTGATGGCGACCGAGGGGCCGGGGCTGTCCAAGGACAATCCGGTCGAGAGCGCCGGCTACCCGTATCCCATCCTGATCGCCTACCAGGACCAGGACGAGGAGCTGGTCTACAACATGACGCGGGCCGTGGTCGAGTCCTATGACTTGTACAAGGACGGCGCGCCGGGCGCTGCCGGCTGGGGGTTAGATCGGCAGGTCTTCGCTTGGGTGGTCCCCTGGCACGAGGGCGCCATCCGCTACTTCAAGGAAATCGGCGTCTGGACGGCCGAGCACCAGGCCCACAACGATCGCCTGGTGCAGCGTCAGGAGGTGCTGGCCAAGGCTTGGCAGGCGCTGGTGGCGCAGCACGACGGCGATGACGAGAGCTTCGTCAAGGCCTGGATGCAGGCGCGCGCCAAGGCTCTGCAAGAGGCCGGTATGGAAGTGGTCATCGACGCCTGGTAAGCGGCGACGGCAAGCAGGAGGCCGGTAACGGCCCACTTGCCGTGTCGTGTTTCCGAATTTCCCGGACCACCCTCGAAGCCGCCCGGCGGCGCTGAAAACATCGCGTGAACATGACCACTCCCTCCCGCAAGGCTTCTGCTTCGCCTGCCACGGAGCCTGGCGCCCGCTATCGCCAGCTGCCCCTGGGTTGGGGCGCGCTGGTGGCCGTCCTGGGCCTGCTGGCCTTGTTCCTGGCCCTCAACCAGCTGCTCAATCTGGGCTTTTTCAGCGGCCGGGTCATGCTTGAGAACACCTACCTGTACCTTGTGGCCGGGCTGCTGGTGAGCGCGGTGTTCCTGGTGTTCCCGGCTCACGCCCGAGCGCCGCGGCAGCGGGTGCCGTGGTACGACGGCCTGCTGTTCCTGCTCACCGCAGGGGCATTCGGCTATTTCGCCTACCACGGCTTTCGCATCGTCGAGGAGGGCTGGGAGTTCGCGGCCCCGCAGACAGCGGTGTGGATCAGCTACCTGGCCTGGGCGCTGGTGCTGGAGGCGGCCCGCCGCACCGGCGGCCTGATCCTTTGCCTGATCGTGCTGTTCTTTTCCTTTTATCCCGTGTTCGCCGACAAGATGCCCGGGCCCATCGCCGGCTTTCCCCAGGACTTGCCGACCACCGCGGCTTACCACCTCATGAGCAGCGAAAGCGTCATGGGCATCCCGTTCCGGGCTTTCGCCGAGCTGGTGATCGGCTTCATCCTGTTCGGGGCGGCGCTGCAGCACACCGGAGCGGGTGCGTTCTTCAACAATCTGGCGTTCGCGCTGTTCGGCGCGGTGCGGGGCGGTCCGGCTAAGGTAGCGATTTTCGCCAGCGGGCTGATGGGCTCGGTCAGCGGCAGCGTGGTCTCCAACGTGCTGACCACTGGCGTGGTTACGATTCCGGCCATGCGGCGCACCGGGCTTGCGCCCCAGTTCGCTGGCGCCGTGGAAGCCTGCGCCTCCACCGGCGGGGTGCTGATGCCGCCCATCATGGGGGCCACCGCGTTCATCATGGCCTCATTCTTGGGCGTGTCCTATCTGCACGTCGCCGTCGCCGCGCTGGTGCCCTCGGTGCTGTTCTATCTCACCCTGTTCATGCAGATTGATGCCTACGCCGCCCGCCACGTCGTCCGCGGCCTGCCGCGCGAGGAGCTACCCAGCATCCGCGAGACCATCAAGGACGGCTGGTTCTACTTGGCCGCCTTCGCCGTGCTGGTGTATATGCTGATCGCGCTGCAGCGGGAGGCACTGGCGCCTTTTTACGCCACCGCCGTGCTGCTGGCCATCAATCAGCTCTCGTCCAAGCAGCGGCTGAGCTGGCGCGGTCTGCTGCGGATGCTGCGCGGGATCACCGCGGCGCTGGCCGAACTGGCGGGGTTGTTGGCCGGGGTGGGCCTGATCGTGGGCGCTTTCTCGGTCACCGGACTTGCCGGCACGCTGGCCAACGATCTGGTCTTCCTGGCCGGAGACGCGCCGCTGGTGCTGCTGATCATGGGCGCCATCACCAGCTTCATCTTCGGTATGGGGATGACCATCACCGCCTGCTACATTTTCCTGGTCATCGTGCTGGCCCCGCCGCTTATCGCCGCCGGTTTCCACCCAACCGCGGTGCACCTGTTCATGCTGTATTTCGGCATGGTCTCCTTCATCACGCCGCCGGTGGCGATCGGCGCCTTCGCCGCCGCCGGTCTGGCCGGCACCAGCCCCATGCGGGTGGCGTTGGAGGCCACCCGGCTCGGCGTCGTGATGTATTTCATCCCCTTCTTCTTCGTCTACAACCCCGCCTTGATCCTGCAGGGCGCATGGACGGAGAGCCTGCTGGTGGTGGGTACGGCGGTTGTCGGTGTCGGGCTGATCGCGGCAGCCCTCCAGGGCTACCTGCTCGGGGCGGGGCCGTTGGGCTCGGGGCTGACAGGCTGGGGGGCGCGGCTGTCCTTGCTGGCCGGCGGCCTGGCGCTGGCGATTCCCGGCGGCGTCAAGGTGGTCCTGCTCGCTGTCCTGCTAGCGCTGCCCGGCATCTATCTGACCTGGCAGCGCAATCGCGGCCGGCTGCAGGCAGCATGACGAGGCGCCCGCCGTCGCAGCGGGCGCCGGATCGAACCAGCCCGCTAGGCTCTGACTGCGCGGCTGCGGCCAAGGCGGCGGCTGTCGGCCTTGGCAGCACCGGCGAGCGGCCGCAGCCCCAGCTGACGGCCGCAGACGCGGGCCTTTTGCAGCAGTCGCATGACGTCCTTGGGCATGCCGCGGGGCAGGTCAACCAGCGAGAAGTCGGCGAAGATCTCGATGTGGCCGATGTAACGGCCATCCAGCTCCGCTTCGTTGGCGATGGCGCCGACGATGTTGCCCGGCTTGGCGCCATGCCGATGGCCGACCTCCAGGCGAAAGCGCTGCATCGGCAGGTCCGGGAAATCGCGCAGCGGCCGTGGGGCAGCGCTGGCTCCGGGCCTGGCCGACTGCGTCGCTCCGCCCGCCTTGCCGGGCCGTGTCCGCGGCGACGGGGCGGGCTCGCGCTCGGGCAGCAGCAGCGGCCGGTCTCCCTGTGCCAAGCGGGCCAGCGCGGCGGCGATGCGACGCGGCGCGATGCCGTGCTCTTGTTCGTACTCGCCGATCAGCTGCTCGTAGAGCTCGAGGTCTTCCGCCAGCGCAGCGCTGATGCGCTGCTTGAAGCGGGCAATGCGCTGTCGGTTGACGTCCGCGGCGGTCGGGATGGGTAGCGGCTCGATGGGCTGGCGGGTGGCGCGCTCGATGGCGCGCAGCAGGCGCTCTTCGCGCGGAGCGATGAACAGAATAGCCTCGCCGCTGCGACCGGCCCGCCCGGTGCGGCCGATGCGATGGACGTAGGCTTCCGGATCTGTCGGCACGTCGTAATTGACGACATGGCTGACGCGTTCCACGTCCAGGCCGCGGGCGGCCACGTCGGTGGCGATGACGATGTCGAGCTGGCCGTTCCTGAGCCGCTCGACGATGCGCTCGCGCTGACTTTGCGGCACGTCGCCGTTGAGCGCCTCGCAGCTGTGGCCACGCGCTACCAGCTGCTGCGCCAGTTCCACAGTGGCGGTCTTGGTACGGACGAAGACCAGCACCGCATCGAAGTCTTCCACCTCCAGCAGACGGGTCAGCGCATCCAGCTTGTGCAGCCCGCTGCCACGCCAGTAGCGCTGGCGGATGGTGGCGGCGGTGGTAGTGGTTGCAGCGATGCGCACCTCGACCGGATCCTGCAGGTGCCGGCGGGCGACCCGCCGGATCGCCTCCGGCATGGTGGCCGAGAAGAGGGCGATCTGCCGTTCGGGCGGGGTCTGCCCGAGAATCCATTCGACGTCGTCGATGAAGCCCATGCGTAGCATCTCGTCGGCTTCGTCTAGCACCAGCGCCTGCAGCGCGGCAAGGCGCAGCGTGCCGCGCCGCAGATGGTCCATGATGCGACCGGGGGTGCCGACGACGACCTGCACGCCGCGGCGCAGGGCCTGCAGCTGGGAGCCGTAGTCCTTGCCGCCATAAAGCGGCAGGACCCGCAGGCCGGGCAAGTAGCGGGCGTACGTCGCGCAAGCCTCGGCGACCTGGATGGCCAGCTCGCGGGTCGGTGTCAGCACCAGCAGCTGGGGGGCACTGACGGCGAGATCGAGCCTGGCCAGCAGCGGCAGGGCGAAGGCAGCGGTTTTGCCGGTGCCGGTCTGGGCCTGGCCGAGCAAATCGCGGCCCTGCAGCAGGGGCGGGATGCTTTGGAGCTGGATGGGCGTCGGAGTTTCGTAGCCGACCTGGTCGAGCGCGCGCAGGATGGGAACCGGCAGTTCGAGCGCGGCGAAGCCGGCGGAAGGGAGCGAATCGGGCATGAAATGGGAATACCTGAGGATGGGTCGAAGGGAAGCGTCGCCACACGAGAGCGTGACAAGCGCGCTAGCGTAGCAGGATATGCAGTCGCGATGTCGAGAAATTTCGCGTTTGCGGGCGCCACTCAGGGCAATACCTCGTTGGCCCGCCACAAATACCAGCTGGCGACGGTGCGGTACGGCGCCCAGCGCGCGCCGTGGCGGCGCACCTCGGTTGGGCTGGGTAGAGCGGCCAGCCCGTAGGTGAGCATGAAGCCCTTGCGGATGCCGAGGTCGGAGACCGGCAGCACGTCCGGCCGGCCGAGATTGAAGATCAGCAGCATCTCCGCGGTCCAGCGGCCGATGCCGCGCACCGAGGTCAGCCGGGCGATGATTTCCTCGTCGTCCATGCCAGCAAGCGCCTCGGGGGCCGGCACCAGACCGGCGATGGTCTTGGCGGCCAAATCTTTGGCCGCCAGGATCTTGGCACGGGAGAGCCCGACGCTGCGCAATTTCTCCTCGGGCATGGCCAGCACGCCCGCTGGGGTGGGCACGGAGCCGGGGAACAGCGCCTGCAGGCGGGCATGGATAGCGGCTGCCGCCTTACCGCTGAGCTGCTGGTAAACGATGGCCCGCAGCAGCCCGAGGAAAGGGCTGTGCATATCGCGCAGCTCCAGCCGGTAGTCGCCGACCCGGGCGATCAGGGCCGCCAGCGGCGGGTCCTCGGCGCATAGAGCGGCAATGGCTGCGTCGAGCTCGTCGGTGTATGGCAGCATCAGGCGTCGGGTACGTTGCGTCTCAGTTCGTCCAGCCAGACGGTGGCATCGGCATCGCTCGGCGCACGCCAGTCGCCGCGCGGGGACAGGGCGCCGCCGGTGACCACCTTCGGTCCATTGGGGACGGCCGTGCGCTTGTATTGGCTGATCGTGAAGAAACGGTACAGGAACAGCTCCAGCCAGCGCTTGATGGTCGCAAGGTCGTAGCTGTTGCGCGCGTGCTCGGGGACGTGCGCGGGCCAGCGGCCCTTGTTCTTATCGTGCCAGGCCTGGTAGGCCAGGAAGGCGACCTTGCTGGGGCGAAAGCCGTAGCGGGTGATGTAGTAGATGTTGAAATCCTGCAGCTCGTACGGCCCGATCTGGGATTCGGTGCTCTGGCTGGGGCCGCCGTCCTGGCCGGGAACCAGCTCGGGCGAGATCTCGGTAGCGAGCACGTCCTGCAGGATGGCTGCGGTAGCCTGATCGAGCTGGCCGCTGGCGATGCGCCAGCGCAGCAGGGCCTTCATCAGCGTCTTGGGCACCGAGGCGTTGACGTTGTAGTGCGACATGTGATCGCCGACGCCGTAGGTACTCCAGCCTAGGGCGATTTCCGACAGGTCGCCGGTGCCCAGCACCAGGGCATGATGATGGTTGGCCAGGCGGAACAGGTGGGAAGTCCGCTCGCCGGCCTGCACGTTCTCGAAGGTCACGTCATAGACCGGCTGGCCGTCGGCGAAGGGATGGCCGAGATCCTTGAGCATTTGCAGGCAGGAGGGACGGATATCGATCTCTTCGGCGCGGACTCCGAGCGCCTGCATGAGGGCATGCGCGTTGCGTAGAGTGCGCTCGGTGGTGGCGAACCCCGGCATGGTATAGGCCAGGATGTTGCCGCGCGGCAGACTCAGCCGGTCCATGGTGCGCGCCGCCACTAGCAGGGCGTGGGTGGAGTCCAGGCCTCCGGAGACGCCGATGACCAGGCGCTCGATGCCGCTGCTGCGCAGCCGCTGCAGCAGGCCTTGCACCTGGATCTCGAAGGTCTCCCGGCAATGCTGCTCGAACCGTGCCGGGTCGGCCGGGACGAAGGGGAAGCGCTCAAGGGGCCGCTGCAGCTCGCGCACGCCCTGCGGGAGCTCGAAGCGGAAGCGGATCCGCCGCAGCTCCTGCAGCCGCGGCCGCAGTTCGGCAACGCTGTCGTGGAAGGGGCTGAGCCGCACGCGCTCCTGCGCCAGCCGCTCCAGATCGATGTCAGCTAGCAGCAGCCCCTCGGTCTGGCCGTAGCGCTCGGATTCCGCCAGCAGCTCGCCCTGCTCATAGATCAGGCCGTGGCCGTCCCAGGCAAGGTCGTTGCTGGACTCGCCGCTGCCGGCGCCGCTGTAGAGATAGGCGGCGACGGTGCGGCTGCTGTGGGCGGCGCAGAGGGTGCGGCGGTAGGCGGCCTTGTCCAGCGCCGCGTTGCTGGCGGAGAGGTTGCAGAGCACGGTGGCGCCCCGCAGGGCCGCATAGGTCGAGGGCGGGATGGGAGCCCACAGGTCTTCGCACACCTCGGCGTGAAGGACGAAACCCGGTAGATTCTCGGCTTCGAAAAGCAGGTCGTTGCCGAAGGGGACGGTTTGCCCAAGCAGCTCCATCTCCTTGCTGACGGCCTGCCGCGCCGAGCTGAACTGGCGCTTCTCGTAGAACTCCTGATAGTTCGGCAAGTAGGTCTTGGGCACGATGCCGAGCAGACGGCCGCGGTAAAGCGCCACCGCGCAGTTGAACAGCAGGCCGTCGAGGCGTAATGGCGCGCCCACCAGCAGCACCGGCGTCATCTGCCGGCTGGCTTCCAGCAACTTGTGCAGGGCCGCCAGCACCCCCTCGAGCAGCGGCGCCTGGTGGAACAGGTCGTCGCAGCTGTAGGCGGAGAGCCCCAGCTCCGGGAACAGCGCCACGGCGGCGCCGGCCTCGCTGGCTTGGCGGGCCAGCGTCAGGGTGCGCCCCAGGTTGTGCGCCGGGTCGGCGATCTTGACCCCAGGCAGGCAGACCGCGGCGCGGATGAAGCCGTGCCGGTAGATGGAGAAAAAGTCGCTGTGTGAGTGCATGTCGCCGTGCGCAAAAGACCTCGATCGCTAACTGTAGCGGCGGCCGGGGCGAATTGAAACTAGCCGCCATGGCCGCCAGTTGCTGGTCATGGCGAAAAACGACGAGCAGAGCTTTCCCGACCAGTCGGCGGTCGCGCTGCTGATCATCGACACCATCAACGATCTGGAGTTCGCCGGCGGCGAGACGCTACTGCGCCATGCCCTGCCCATGGCGCACAACATCGCCGCCCTCAAGCGGCGGGCGCGGGCAGCGGGCATTCCGGCCATCTATCTCAACGACAACTTCGGCCAGTGGCGCTCCGACTTTCGCAGCGTGGTGCAGCGCAATCTCGCAGGGGTGCGGGGCGCGCCCATGGTTCGGCTGCTGGCGCCGGAGCCGGACGACTACTTCGTGCTCAAGCCCAAGCACTCCGGCTTCTTCGGGACCACGCTGGAGACGCTGCTGCGCTTTATCGGCGCCCGGACGTTGGTCCTGACGGGACTGACCACCGAGATGTGCGTGCTATTCACGGCCATGGACGCCTACATGCGCGACTACGCCCTGCTGGTTCCCGGCGACTGCTGTGCGGCGGCGTCGGCGGCGCGGCACTGGCAGGCGCTCGACTACCCGCAGCAGGTGCTCAAGGCCGATACCCGGCCTGCGGCGGAGCTGCCGCTGGAACGGCGCTAGCCCGTTGCCTCAAGAGGCGGCGACCTCCGTGTCCAGGAAGCGCGCGGTGAACTTGTCCGCCGGCAGCGCCGGAGCGTACACATAGCCCTGAAAGTAGTGGCAGCCACTGGCGCGCAGCGCCTCCAGCTGCTGTTCGGTCTCGACGCCCTCGGCGACCACTTGCAGATCCAGCTTGCGGCCTAGGTCGATCAGCGTGGAGACGATGGCGGCGTCGGCCGGGGCGCTCAGAATGCCCTTGATGAAGCCGCGGTCGATCTTCAGCCTGTCGATGGGGAAACGCTTGAGATAGGCCAGGGCGCTGTAGCCAGTACCGAAGTCGTCCAGCGCCAGCCCGACGCCGAGGGTCTTCAGGGTGCGCAGCTTGGCGCTAGCGGCCTCGTCCATCAGCACGCTCTCGGTCAGCTCCAGGGTCAGCCGCTCGGGAGCGACCCCGGTGCGCTCCAGAATGTCCTTGACGTGCGCGCTGAAGTTGCGATCTCGCAGCTGCCGGGCTGAGACGTTGACCGAGATTTCCGGCAGCAGCAATCCTTGTGCGTGCCATTGCGCCAGCTGCTCGGCGGCCTTTTGCAGGGCCAGCTCGCCGATGAGCACGATCAGGCCGCTGTCTTCGGCGAGCGAGATGAACAGCTCGGGCGAGACCGCGCCCAGCTTGGGGTGATCCCAGCGCAGCAGGGCTTCGGCGCCCGCCAGGCGTCCCGTGCCGTCCATCAGCGGCTGGTAGTACAGTTCCAGCTTGCCCTGTTCCAGCGCCTCCCGCAGCTCCAGGCGGAGCGTGAAGCGGTCTTCCCGCCGTGGATCGGCGGGCGGGAGATAGACGCTTAGACCGTCGCGGCCGCTGTCCTTGATCTGGTACATGGCGGCGTCGGCCTGCTTGAGCAGGGTTTCCCGGTCCAGGCCATCGTCCGGATAGACGCTCATGCCGAGACTGCAGGTGATGACCAGCTGGCGGCCCTGGAGCTGCAGCGGCTGGCGGATGGCCTCCAGCAGCCGCTCGGCGGTCTCGCGCACATCCTCGTAGTGCTCGACGTCGGTCAGCACCACTACAAACTCGTCGCCGCCCAGGCGGGCGACGGTGTCGTCCTCGCGCACGCCGCGCTCCAGCCGGCGCGCGATCTTGACTAGCAGCTCGTCGCCGGCGGCGTGTCCCAGGCTGTCGTTGACTTGCTTGAAGCGGTCAAGGTCGATGAACAGCACGCCTACCCGGGTGCCGTGGCGGTGGGCGTGGGCGATGGCCATCTCCAGCCGGTCGTCCAGCAGGCGCCGGTTGGGCAGCCCGGTGAGCGGGTCACGGTAGGCGAGGTTGCGGATGTTCTCCTCGTTTTCCTTGAGCTTGGTGATGTCGTTGAACATCCCCGCGTAGTGGGTGATATTGCCTTGCTCGTCCTTGATGGCGGTGATGCTGAGATACTCCGGATATACTTCGCCGTTCTTGCGCCGGTTCCAGATCTCGCCCTGCCAGTTGCCGTGCTCGCGCAGTTGGCGCCATAACTCCTGATAAAACTCCTTGCTGTGGCGGCCGGAACTGAGCATGGCGGGCGTCTTGCCGATGGCCTCCTCGGCGGTGTAGCCGGTCATCTTGGTGAAGGCGGGGTTGACGCTGACGATGCGGGCGTTGGCGTCGGTGATGATGACGCCCTCCAGCGTGCTTTCGATGATGCGCTCGGCCAGATGCAGGCTGCGGCGGGAGGCCGACAGGGCGCGGTCGCGGATTTCCAGCGCGCGTTGCAGGTCACGCACGTAGGAGACCTCGATGTCGCTCATGATCTCGGCGAAGCTGACCAAGCCCAGCAGGGTGCTGCCGTCCTGCACGCCGATGTGGCGCACCTGGTTCTTGCTGAGCAGCTCGCGCGCCCGGTAGAGCGAGAGATCCGGCGGCACCGTCAGCAGCGGCCAGCTGGCCAGCTCGCCTAAGGGGCGCTCGCCGCTGCGCTCCACGATCAGTCGCACGAGGTCGCGCTCGGTGAGGATGCCGTGGCTGCCATCGGGGAAGGCGACCAGGATGGCGGCCATTGCCCGCTGGCGCATGCTATCGATGGCGGCGGTCAGCGAGGCCGTGGCCGCCAACCGCGGAACGTCCCGGCGCACCACCGAGCCGACGGTGCGCATGTGCAGGTAGTGCTCGATGCCCTGATGCTCGACCACGTCGGTCTGGCTGAGAATGCCCAACACCTGCTGGCTTTCGTCCACTACCAGGTAGTGGCGTAGGCCGTCGCGCTTAAACAGTGCGGCGACGCTGCGCAACGGCGTGTCGCCGCTGATGGTGAGCACCGGGCTGCTCATGACCGCCCTGATCGGCTGGGTGAACTGGGCCGGATCGGTGAAATCGACGGAAAGAGCATCGCGCTCTGTCCAGATTCCAACCGGTTTGCCATCTTCCATGACCAGGATGGAGCTGCAGCGCCTAGCCTGCATGGCCGCCGCCGCTGCGTGCAGGGGCGTCTCGGGAGGGCAGTCGAGGATGTCAGGCTGCACGATCTCGGCGACGCGCAGGTCGGCGGGAAGCGAGAAGGCCGCCGCGGCTTCGGTTTCCAGCTCGGCAAGACCCGTTAGAAAGCGTAATGACATAGCGTGTCCGATAAGAGGGATCGGCGCGATCCTGGCGTAACGTTGCGTGACGAACCGATAGCTGCGTCAACCATGATGGCTACGGGCGATCGCTGCCGTCCGGGCAGCGCACAGCCGCAGCAGGTCCTGCGTGGCCAGCTCGATTTCGAGGCCACGGCGGCCGGCGCTGACGTGGATGCGGGGCAGGGCGAGCGCACTTTGGTCGACCACCATGGGTAGGCGCCGCTTCTGCCCCAGCGGGCTGATGCCGCCCGTGACGTAGCCAGTGGCGCGCTCCGCCTCCGCCGGCTCGGCCATGACGGCCCGTTTCCCGTCCAGCGCCGCGGCCAGGGCTTTCAGATCCAGGCTGCATGCCACCGGCACCAGCGCGACCACAAGTCGGCCGTCGACCTTGGCGACCAGGGTCTTGAATACCTGCGCCGGATCCAGGCCCAGCTTTTCGGCTGCTTCCAGGCCGTATGAGGCAGCATCCGGATCATGCCGGTATTCGCGCAGCGTGAACTCGATGTTGGCACGGCGCGCGGCGACAACGGCCGGGGTCATGGATATGCTTCTCCTGGATCGGCTGGCGCGTCAGACAAAGACATGAATCAGAAATACAATTTTACATGAACGCGATCTTTCTTGCTCTCGTATTGACGGCGTTCGCGACCGCTGCCTGGCGCGAGCTGAGCCGCGACCCGGCGGCCCCCTCGGTCATGGAGACGCTCTCGAGCGCCATGGTGGAGTCGGCGGCCGGCGCCGTGGAGCTGGCGCTGGGCCTGGTCGGCGTCATGGCGCTGTTCCTTGGCCTCATGAAGATCGCCGAGGCCGGCGGTCTGCTCACCATCATCGCCCGCCTGATCCGGCCGTTGATGACCCGCCTGTTCCCCGACGTGCCGCCGGAGCATCCGGCCATGGGGGCGATGATCCTCAACCTCTCCGCCAATGCCCTAGGGCTCGGCAATGCGGCGACCCCTTTCGGCATCCGCGCCATGCAGGAGCTGGATCGGCTCAATCGGCACAAGGGCACGGCCAGCAACGCCATGGCGTTGTTTCTGGCCATCAATACCTCTGGCGTGACGTTGCTGCCGACCGGCGTGATCGCCCTGCGCGCCGCCGCCGGCTCGGCGGATCCGGCCGCCATCCTGCCCAGCACCCTGTTCGCCAGCTTCTGCGCCACCGCGACCGCCATCGTTGCCGCCAAGCTCCTGCAGCGCTGCTGGCCTGTGCCGGCGGCAGCGACCGTGGCGGCCGCGCAGGCTGCCCAGCCGGCAAGCGGTGAGGAGCCGGCGCTCGCGGTGCGGCCCTATCCGCTGTGGGCTTCACTGCTGTTCCTTGGCGGGCTGCTGTCCCTGATTCCGCTCACCGTGCTCTATGGCCGCAGCGTCTCGCCGTGGGTGCTGCCGGTGCTGATGGTCGGGTTTTTGCTGTTCGGAGTGCTGCGGCGAGTGCCGATTTACGAGACCTTCGTCGAAGGCGCCAAGGAAGGCTTCCAGGTCGCGCTGCGCATCATTCCCTATCTGGTCGCCATCCTGGTGGCGGTGGGCATGCTGCGCGCCAGCGGCGCCTTGGATGCCGCGGTCGGGTGGCTGGGACAGTGGACCGGGCGAGTCGGCTTGCCGGCCGAGGCACTGCCCATGGCCTTGTTGCGGCCACTGTCGGGCTCGGGAGCCTATGCGGTGCTGGCCGCCACCATCAACGATCCCAATATCGGCCCGGACAGCTATGTCGGCTACCTCGTGAGCACCCTGCAGGGGACGACGGAAACCACCTTTTACGTGCTCGCCGTCTATTTCGGCGCGGTCCAGGTCCGCCGCGTTCGCCATGCGCTGGCCGCTGCCTTGACGGCTGACGTGGCGGGCGTGGTCACGGCAGTAGTGATTTGCACCTATTTGTTTACGTGAAGAGCCAACAAAGCCTCAGAACTGTTGGTAAACATGAGGGTTTTCCTTAGAGGGACAGGGTTGTATCCCCTGGCTCACAAGCTGTACAACGCTTCCGTAGCAGTCGCGTAGCAAAAACATCAAAACCAACTCACTGCTGTCTGGTGCCTGGTCATGTCAAAAAATGCGATGCCGGTGGCCGTCGTCGTCGATGACGATGCGCCAATACGGGAAGCGTTGTGCATGGTGCTGGAGGATCAGGGCTGGCGCTGTCTGCAGGCCGCCAACGGTGCGGCCGGGCTGGCGCTGCTGCGGGAACTGGAGATGCTCCCCAGCCTGATCCTGCTTGACCTGACAATGCCGGTGATGAGCGGGTGGGAATTTCGCCGCGCTCAGATGGAGGATGCGCGCCTGGCCCCCATACCAACCTATGTCTTGACCGCCGTCGGCGACGTACGAGCCGCCAGCCTCGCGCTCGAACCAGAGCGCAACCTGCGCAAGCCCATAGATTTAGGGTTGCTGCTGGAGTTGGCCAGTCGCCATGTGCCGGTGCCGGGGCGGCCGCTGGCCAATGCCGCGCGGGCGCCGCGCTAGCGGGTAAGGGCGGGCAGCCGTGTCGCAGGGGGCGAGGCGACGCGTTCACGAACGCAGCAAGCGAGGAAACCTCATGCGCAAGCCTCCAGACGGCGGGCCGCTGCAGAGCGTGCCCATGCTGACCGAGGCCGACTATCGGGCCCTGGTCGATAACATCCGGGACTACGCCATCATCATGCTGGATCCCCAGGGGCGGGTGATCAGTTGGAACAAGGGCGCGCAGCGCATCAAGGGCTATGCCGCCGAGGAGATCATCGGCCGCCACTTCCGGGTTTTCTATCTGCCGGCAGAGCAGGACGGCGTGCAGCCAGAGCTGGAGCTGCGGACCGCGCGCGAGATGGGACGCTTCGAGGCCGAGCGCTGGCGCATGCGCAAGGACGGCAGCCGGTTCCGGGCCCACGTGATCATGACCCCGCTGCACGCGCCGGATGGTCGCTGCAGGGCTACGCCAAGGTCACCCAGGATATCACCGAGCGGGCTCGCGTCGAGCAAGAGCTGCGAGAGAGCGAGGCGCGCTTCCGGATCATGATCGAGCAGGTCCGCGACTATGCCATCTTCATGCTCTCGTCGGAAGGACGCGTCGCGACCTGGAACTACGGCGCGCAGCGCATCAAGGGCTATAGCGCGGCCGAGGTCATCGGGCGCCATGTGCGCCTGTTCTTCCCGCCCGAGGAGCTCGCTCGCGGCAAGGCAAGCGCGCTGCTGCGCCGGGCGGCGAGCGAGGGCGTGGCCAGGGACGTCGGCTGGCGGCTGCGCAAGGACGGCACTCGCTTCTGGGCCGATGTCACCGTCACCGCTCTGTACGACGTCAATGGCCGTCTCTACGGCTTCGCCAAGGTGGTCCGGGATCTTACCGAGCGGGTCGAGGCCGAGGAACTGGCCAAGGCGTATGAGGCTGCCCGGGAGGCGATCCGGACCCGCGATGAGTTCCTGTCCATCGCCTCGCACGAGTTGCGCACGCCGTTGACGGCGGCGCAGCTGCAGCTGCAGGGGATCAAGCTGCTGCTGGAGCGCAAGCGGGGCGATCTCGATGTTGGCCGCGTCGCCCAGTCCATCCAGTGTTCGCTGAGCAGCATGGAGCGGCTGGCGCAGCTGGTGGACACGCTGCTCGACGTCTCCCGCATCGCTACCGGGCGCATCACCCTCAATGTGAGCCGCTTCGATCTGGCGGATGTGGTCAAGGACGCCGTCGACCGGCTGGCGGAGATGACGGCGCTGTCCGGCTGTCGGCTGCGCGTGCAGGCGCCGCCCGGCGTGGCAGGCTGCTGGGACAGGCTGCGGGTCGAGCAGGCTCTGATCAACCTGATCACCAACGCCTGCAAGTACGCGCCCGGCGCGCCTGTCGACATTGGTCTGGAGCAGGACGGCGAACGGGTCCGGCTGTGGGTGAAGGATGCCGGGCCAGGGATTCCGCCGGAGAAGCTGGAGCACATCTTCGAGCGCTTCGGGCGTGCCGTGCCGGTCGACAACTACGGCGGCCTGGGGCTGGGCTTATTCGTCACTCGCCAAATCGCCGAGGCCCACGGCGGCAGGGCCTATGCCGAGAGTCGCCTGGGCGAAGGCAGCCGCTTCACTCTGGAGCTGCCGTTGCGAACCCAGCGGTCGACCGAGGAGGAGTAGGCGGTGCTGCCGCTGGCAGTGCCGGGACTTGGGCCATCTTGCTGCTGGCCAGCCGGACGGCGCCCGCCGCCGACGCCGTTATACTGGGAAGACCATAGACGCCTTACTTCGCCTGCCTGACGGAATCAGGGTAAGGATGCCGCGAAAAATCGTGTCCGTGCTTGCGCTGCTGACGGTGGTGCTGCTCGTGGCCGTCTTCGGCCTGGCGGGCGGGGCTTATTGGTTCCTGCGAGCCAGCCTGCCCCAGCTAGACGGCGAGCGCCGGCTGCCCGGCCTGACGGGCGAGGTGGTGGTGGAGCGCGACGGGCAGGGGATTGCCACAGTGCGTGGCGAAAGGCGTCTCGACGTCGCTCGCGCTACCGGTTTCATCCACGCCCAGGAGCGGTTTTTCCAGATGGATCTGCTGCGCCGCAGCGCGGCGGGCGAGCTGGCCGCGCTGGTCGGTCCGGCGGCGCTGGCGCTGGATAGGGACATGCGGCTGCACGGGCTGCGCCGGGTGGCGGAGGCCGTGGTGGCGGGACTGCCCGAGCCGCAGCGGCAGCTGCTGCAAAGTTATGTCGAGGGCGTCAACGCCGGCCTGCAGGCGCTGGGCGCGCGGCCGTTCGAGTACGCCTTGCTGCGGACGGCGCCGCGGCCCTGGGAGCCGGCCGACAGCGTGCTGGTGGTGCTGGCCATGTTCGTCGATCTGCAGGACAGGCGGGCCACACGGGAGGTGCGGCTGGCAGCCATGCTGCAAGCGCTGCCGCCGGCGCTGGTGCTCTTTCTGACCGCCCACGACACCGGCTGGGATGCGCCGCTGGACGGCTCCGAGCTCGAGCCGGCAGCCCTACCGTCGCCGGAGCAGATCGATTTGCGCCGGCACCCGCCACGGGAGGTTGCCTGGGGCGAAGTCGAGCCGGTCGGTGACGAGCCGGCCGTGGGCAGCAACAGCTGGGCGATCGCACCGCAGATCAGCGCCGACGGCCATGCCTGGCTGGCCAATGACATGCACCTGGGGCTGCGCATGCCTAACATCTGGTATCGGCTGCGGCTGGAATGGCGCCAGGGGGATGCATGGCGCGCCGTCACCGGCGTCAGCCTGCCGGGGACGCCGGCGGTGGTGGTCGGCAGCAACGGCAGGGTGGCCTGGGGCTTCACCAACAGCTACGGCGACTGGGCGGACCTGGTCGAGCTGGAGCTCGATCCCGACGACCCCGAGCGCTACCTCACCCCGAACGGCTACCGGCGGTTCCAGCGCCGGGTCGAGCGCATTGAGGTCAAGGGCGGCGTGACGCAGCACGTCGAGTTCCGCGACACGGTCTGGGGGCCGCTGCTCAAGGGCAACGGCGCCGCTCCGCCACGGGCGCTGCGCTGGGTGGCGCACTATCCAGAGGCGATCGGGCTCGAGCTGCTGGAGCTGGAAACGGCCAATGGACTGGAGGAGGCACTGGCCATTGCCAACCGCGCCGGGTTGCCGGCCCAGAATTTCGTCGCCGTCGACAGCGCCGGCAACATCGGTTGGACCATCGCCGGCCGGCTGCCGCGCAGGCGAGGCTACGATCCCAGCCTGCCGTCGGCTGGCGCCGCCGGCGGTGGCTGGCAGGGCTGGGTCGAGCCGCAAGCCTACCCGCGCATCGTCAACCCCGAGGACGGCCTGCTGTGGACGGCCAACAACCGGATCGTCGGCGGCGAGGCCCTGCAGCTGCTGGGAGACGGCGGCCTGGCGCTGGGATCGCGAGCGGTCCAGATCCGGGCCGGCCTGCAGGCGCTGGGCGCGGCCACGCCCGCGGATTTGCTCGCCATCCAGCTGGACGACCGGGCGCTGTTCCTGGCGCGCTGGCGCGGCCTGATGCTGGATCTGCTGGACGAGGCGGCGGTGGCAGCGGATGCCCGGCGCGCCGAGTTGCGGGACGTGCTGCTGCGCTGGCGCGGGCGGGCGGTGCCGGAGGCGGTGGCATACCGGCTGGTGCGCGCCTTCCGCCTGTTCCTGCACGAGGCCGTGTTCAAGACCCTGACGGCGCCGGTGGAGGCGCTGGATCCGGACTTCCGCTTCGATTTCCCGCAAGCCGAGCAGGCGCTGTGGCGGCTGGCGACCGAGCAGCCGCCGCATCTGCTGGATGCCGGCTATGCCGACTGGCGCGAGCTGCTGCTGGCGGTCATCGACCGGGTGATCGACTACTTCTGGGACGAAGCCGCCGGCCTGCAGGAGGCCACCTGGGGCGAGTTCAACCGGCTGCGCATGGTCCATCCGCTGACCCATGCTTTGCCCTGGCTGGGGCGCTGGCTCAACGCACCGGCGGAGCCCATGGCGGGCGACTCACACATGCCGCGGGTGCAGCTCGGTAGCCACGGCGCCTCGCAGCGCCTGGTGGTGTCGCCGGCGCGGGAGGAGCAGAGCCTGCTGCACATGCCAGGCGGCCAGAGCGGCCATCCGCTGTCGCCCTTTTACCGGGTCGGCCACGACGACTGGGTGGCTGGCCGGCCGACGGCGTTGCTGCCTGGTCCGGCCCAGCACAGGCTGCTGCTGCGGCCTTGAGGGAGGCGCAGGCGGCGGCAACGGAACCGGGCCGGGCGCTCGGATGTCCCCAGAGAAAGCCGCTGCCTGCGTTCCGCGCGAGCCCGGCCCAGGGTTGGCAGCGCCCGCCCCCAGGCTCTACCTGTGGCGTTATATTAGACAGACTGGTCATCGATTATCGGAAGGACGACATGCCGACGCGCGACCCAAAGAACTGGATGTGGGCTGAAGCCTGTGAATTGCTGGAGCGAGTGGAGCGCATCCAGCGGCAGTTTTTTCAGCTCGGGATCTCGGCCGCGAGCCGCCCGACCTGGGAGCCACCGACGGACATCTTCGAGACCGAGGACACGCTGGTCATTCTGGTTGCCCTGCCGGGGGTGTCGCCGGCGCAAATCCAGGTGGGCGTGGAGGATGGCGGCGTGCTGGTGGTCAGCGGGCAGCGGGATCTCCCCCCGGAGGCCAGGTCAGCCGGCATCTACCGCCTGGAGATTCCACACGGGCGATTTGCGCGCCGCATCGAGCTGCCGCCCGGCCGCTTCCGGCTGGAACAGCAGGACATCGTCGACGGCTGCGTGCTGCTGCGCCTGCGCAAGCTGCCATGAAGGGGGTGAGTGATGACAGCATCCGAGCAACACAATGACACGGGGTCAACAGCGGTCGAGCGCGTCGAGGAAACCCAGCTGCAGATTCCTGACGACACGATGCTCATCCTGCCGGTGCGCAACGTCGTCCTTTTCCCCGGCATCGTGCTGCCGCTGACGCTGGGGCGCGGGATGTCGATCGCGGCCGCGCAGGAAGCGGCCCGCAACAATCGGCCGCTGGGCATCGTGCTGCAGCGCGATCCGCAGGTGGACACGCCGACGGCGGAGGATCTCTATCAGGTCGGCACGGTCGGTTCCATCATGCGCTACATCACCGCGCCCGACCGCACCCACCACGTGATCTGCCAGGGCGAGCACCGCTTCCGCATCCTGGAGTTCCTGGACGGCTTCCCCTTCCTCGTCGCCCGCGTCGAGCGGATCGGCGAGAAGGAGGTGCTGGATACCGCCATGGAAGCCCGCATGCGCACCTTGAAGATGCGCGCCGGCGAGGCGCTACAGCTGGTCCCGGAGGCGCCGGCCGAGCTGCGCAGCGCCATCGAGGGGATTCGCTCGCCGTCGGCGCTGGCGGACCTCATCGCCAGCTTCATCGACATCAAGCCGGAAGAGAAGCAGGAGATCCTGGAGACCTTTGACGTCGAGGCGCGGCTGGATCGGGTGCTGCAGCTGCTGAGCCAGCGCATCGAGGTCATGCGCCTGACCCAGGAGATCAACCGGCGCACCCGGGAGGCCATGGACGAGCGGCAGCGCGAATACCTGCTGCGCGAGCAGCTCAAGGCCATCCAGAAGGAGCTGGGCGAGGACGACGACGCCAGCGCAGAGATCGAGGAGCTGCGCAAGGCCATCGCCGAGGCCAAGATGCCGCCGGAGGTGGAAGAGCAGGCCAACAAGGAACTGCGCCGGCTGGAGCGCATGCCGGAAGCCTCTGGCGAGTACAGCATCATCCGCACCTACCTCGACTGGCTGATCGCGCTGCCCTGGAGCAAGCTGTCGGAAGAGAACATCGACATCGAGCAGGCGCGCAAGGTCCTCGAGCAAGACCACTATGGCCTCGACAAGATCAAGCGCCGCATCCTCGAGTACTTGGCGGTGCGCAAGCTCAACCCCGAAGGCCGCAGCCCCATTCTCTGCTTCGTCGGCCCGCCCGGCGTGGGCAAGACCTCGCTGGGGCAGTCGATCGCTCGTGCCCTGGGGCTGGAGTTCGTGCGCGTGAGCCTGGGCGGCGTCCATGACGAGGCCGAAATCCGCGGCCACCGCCGCACTTACATCGGCGCCCTGCCGGGCAACATCATCCAGGCCATCCGCAAGGCCGGCACCCGCAACCCGGTGATGATGCTGGACGAGATCGACAAGCTCGGCGCCGGCGGTTTCCACGGCGACCCGGCCGCAGCATTCCTGGAGGTGCTCGACCCGGAGCAGAACAGCACCTTTCGGGACAACTATCTGGGCGTGCCGTTCGACCTCAGCAAGGTGTTCTTCATCGCCACCGCCAACCTGCTCGACAGCATCCCGGGGCCGCTGCGCGACCGCATGGAGGTCATCGAGCTGTCCGGCTACACCGAGGACGAGAAGGTCGAGATCGCCAAGCGCTATCTGCTGCGGCGACAGCGGGAGGCGAACGGGCTCAAGCCCGAGCAGCTGGAGGTCACCGACGCCGCGCTGCACCGGATCGTGCGCGACTACACCCGCGAAGCCGGCGTGCGCAACCTGGAGCGCCAGATCGGCGCGGTCTGCCGCCATGTGGCAGTGCAGGTGGCCGAGGGCAGGCTGGAGCACAAGACGGTGGATGCGGACGACCTGCAGGAGATCCTGGGGCCGCCGCGGTTCGAGAACGAGGTGGCGTTGCGCACCGCCCTGCCGGGGGTGGTGACCGGTCTGGCCTGGACCGCCGCCGGCGGCGACATTCTCTTCGTCGAGGCCAGCCGGGTGCCCGGCAAAGGCCGGCTCATCCTCACCGGCCAGCTCGGCGACGTCATGAAGGAGAGCGCGCAGGCGGCGCTCAGCCTGGTGAAGAGCCGGGCGGAAGAGCTCGGCATCGACCCGGATCTGTTCGAGAGGAGCGACATCCACATCCACGTGCCCGCTGGCGCCATTCCCAAGGACGGTCCCAGCGCCGGGGTCGCCATGTTCCTGGCGCTAGTCTCCAGGCTGACCGACAAGACCATGCCCCCGGACATGGCCATGACCGGCGAGATCAGCCTGCGCGGCCAGGTGCTGCCGGTCGGTGGCATCAAGGAGAAGGCCACCGCCGCCGCCCGGGCCGGGATCAAGACCGTGCTCATGCCGGCGCGCAACCGCCGCGACTTGGAAGAAATCCCCGAATCGGCTCGCAAGCAGCTCGAGTTCGTCTGGCTGCAGCACGTCGACGACGCCCTGGAAGCGGCCTTCGGCTTCAGTAAGGGCGAGGACGCCAAGCGGCTGGCTTCGCACAGCTGAGCCGGCCGGCGCAGCCGGCGGCTCGAGCCGCCGGCTTGTCCGCCCGTCGTTTGCCCTCACCTTGGCACTCAGGCACGGGCCGAGGGAGACAACCGATGGCAAGCGACGTGGAGCCCATCCCCGGCAACTGGTATCTCGATCGCGGCAACGGCCTGTTGTTTCAGGTCGTGGGCCTGGACGGCGACGACGGTGCGGTCGAGATCCAGCTCGACAACGGCGACCTTGACGCGATTCCGGGCAACGAATGGGGCCGGCTCGACATCGAGCCGGTGGAGTCCGAGCTGCGGCCGGAAGCCCCCACCGACGATGTCAGCGACGGTGACGACGACCTGCTGAGCGATGATCCCGAGGCGCTGCAACTGCCCAGCGATCAGGAGCGCTATCGGCGCGAGTACGTGCAGTTCGCCGGCAAGAGCGCGCCGGGCTTTCCCGAGCCGCGGCCGGAGCACGGGCCGGAGCGCAAGTTCGAGCGCGGCTCGGAAATGGGCATAGAGCAGTGGCCGGAGACGCGTGATCAGGAGCAGGAGCAAGAGGACTGAGCCCGGCCGCTCGAGCAAGCCCTCCCTCGGCTTTCGACGCCTGTCCGGCCGTCCGGCGCACGCCGCTGCCAGCAATCACAGTAACCGGCCCTGGGGTTTTCCCCGAGGTGGCTGCGGGCGACCGCAGCCGGTTTGCGTCTACCCTTGAAAAGATATGGCTGCCCGATCCAGCGGAGGTGGCTTTGATGGAATCGATGCTGCGTACGGGAAACAATCCCTGAATGACCGCTCCCGGCAATCTAGCGCCCGCCCCAGGCGGGCCGGCTTCCGCGACCTTCCTGCATGCCTTGGTCGAGCGCCTGAGCGACTGGGTGCTGGTGCTCGACCAGGATTTCCGTCTGCAGTTCTGCAACGCTGCCTTCAGCCGGGAAGCCGTCGCTCTTCTGGGCCTGCCCGTCCCGGGCATCGGTGGTGACATGCGCGCCTGGCTGGCTGGGCTGCCGGAGCCGCAGCGGGCGGCGCTGGAGGGTGCCTGGAACAAGGCGTTGCAAGGCGAGGAGCAGCTGTTCAGCTGCCTGCTCGGCGCCGCTTCCGGGCCGCAGCAAGGCTACCAGGTCTGCTGCCAGTCGCTCGATCTGGACGGCCGCCCCGGTGCCATGCTGACCGCGCGCCGGCTGGAGCGGCTGTCGACGGAGCTGGAGCGAGCGATGCAGCGCAACGCCGAGCTGGCCGCTGAAGTCGCCGACCTGGCACGCTGCCTGGCTCAGGCCCAGAGCACCTCGCACGAACGGTGGGCCAGGCTGTCGGCGGCACTCAGCGTGGTCGAAGCCGGCACCTTTCGCCACGACTTGCGTCGGCAACTGGGCTACTGGGACGAGGCATTGCAGCGTTCGTTCGGAGTCGAGCACAGTGAACGGCCGCGGCCGCTGGCCGAATTCCTGCAAATCGTCCACCCCCGCGATCGGGCCGGGGTCAAGGCGCACATGGAAGCTGCTGCCCACGAGCTGGGCCCGCGCTCGGGCATTTTCCTGGTGGTGCATCCGGACCGGTCGGTGCGTTGGCTGCAATACGGCGGCTGGGTTTTCGCCGGCGACGACGGTCGCCCGCTGCACCTGATCGGCGCCTGCGCCGACATCACCTCGCAAAGGCAGGCCGAGCGGGAGCTGCGGGAGCAGGAGCGGATGCTGCAGGAGCTGGCCGATCACGTGCCGGTGATCGTCTGGATCCAGGCGCAGGACCTGTCGCTGCAGTACGTCAATCGGCGTTGGCGCGACTACAGTGGCCTGGATCTGACGGCATCCCGCAACGGCGGCTGGCGGCGGCTGCTCTGCCGCGACGATCTGCCGGCGCTACGGTCTGCTATGGCCCGGGCGATCAGGACCAATTCCCCGTTCGAGCTGGAATGCCGCATCCGGCGTGCCAGCGACGGCGCCTATCGCTGGCATCTGGTGCGCTCGGTGCCGCATCTGGACAGCGCCGGTCAGCCGGCGCGCTGGTACGGAACCGCGGTCGACATCGAGGACAAGGTGCGCAGCCAGGCTCGCCTGGAACAGGCGCGGACGGATCTGGAGCAGGCCAACCGCATCCTCGCTCACGGCTTGGCGCGTTTCGAGAGCTTGGTCAGCAGCCTCAGCGACGGTCTGGTGCTGTTCGACGCCAAAGGCAACCGGATCCTGGTCAACCCGGCCGCGCGGCGCCTCAATGGCATTCCCGACAACGCGGACTTGTCGGGCCAGAGCGGAGAGGCGGTCCGGTTCGAGCTGCGGGATCTGGACGGCAACCTCATCCCGGAAGAGAACTGGCCGTCCCGGCGGGCGTTGCGCGGCGAGACCTTCTCCGGGCTCGAGCTGCGCATGCGGCGGCTGAACGACGGGAGCGAATGGACCGCCAGCTTCAGCGGTGCCCCCGTGGTCGATGAGTTAGGCAATCAGGAGTACGCCGTGCTCACTTTCTACGACGTCAGCGAGCGGCGGGCTGCGGAAGAGGCGCTGCAGGCAGCGGTGCAGGCACGCGACCGCTTTCTCTCCATCGCCTCTCACGAGTTGCGCACGCCGCTGACGACCTTGATCATGCAGCTGCAGATGGCCAGGCGTCGGATCGACCCCGAAACCGGTGTGGCACCGTCTGCGGCCGAGCTGGCCAGAACCTTCGACGTCGCCAATCGGCAGGCCATGCGGCTGGCCAAGCTGGTGGACGATTTGCTGGACGTCTCCCGCAGCGGCATGGACAAGCTGGAGTTCCACTTCCAGCCCACCGATCTCGGCCAGCTGGTGAAGGAGGTGGTGGGCCAGTTCGACATCGCGCTGGAGCGGGCGGGTTGTCCGCTGAGCCTCGATTTGGTCGAAAGCGTGGTCGGCGAGTGGGACACGGCGCGGCTGGAGCAGATGGTCGGCAATCTGCTCTCCAACGCCATCAAATACGCGGCCGGAACCGAAATCCGGATCACCCTGCGCCGCGAGCAGGATTGGGCCGTGCTGCAGGTGCGCGACCATGGTCCCGGTATCCCGTCCGAGAGCCGCGCCAAGATTTTCGATCGCTTCGAACGCTATGTCGCCGATACCGCGATCACGGGGCTGGGGCTGGGACTGTTCTTGGCCCGCGAGATCGTGCGTGGCCACGGCGGGACCATTGAGCTGACGGAGCCCGCCGGTTCCGGCGCCTGCTTCATCGTCACCCTGCCGTTGCGGCCGCCGTCGTCCGCAGGCTAGCCCCCATAATGATTCTTGCCCACGGCTGGCCGCCGGACCGGGAAGGGGCGCGTTGTTCCAGCCAGTTTGGTCAGGAAAGAAGTTGGCACGGCCGTGGACAATGGATTCGACAGCGCAGTAAGCTGGCCTTGGCATCGTTTCGATTGGAGGGACTGGGCAGGGCGGCGGGCCACGGTTTTGGTCGTGCACGCCGGGCCTGGCAGCGGACGTGCGCTGTGGCGTGCACGGGATCATGGACTTGCCTTTTCGCTAAGGACCGTGACGGATGGAGTTCAAGGACTACTACAAGATTCTTGGAGTCGCCCGGGATGCCAGTCAGGACGAGATCAAGCGCGCCTATCGGCGTCTGGCGCGCAAGTACCATCCCGACGTCAGCGACGAGCCCGATGCCGAGGAGCGCTTCAAGGAAGTTCAAGAAGCCTACGAGGTTCTGAAAGATCCCGAGAAGCGCAAGGCCTACGACCAGTTCGGCGCCAACTGGAAGGCGGGGCAGGAGTTTCGGCCGCCGCCGGGCTGGGAGCAGGGCTTCTCCTTCGGCGGCGACTTCGGCGTCGGCGAGTTCAGCGATTTCTTCGAGGCGCTGTTCGGGCGAGGCCGGACGCGCCGACCCGGCGCTGGCGGTTTTCGGGTGCGTGGCGAGGATCAGGTGGCCCGCATCCAGATCTCGCTGGAGGATGCCTACCGGGGCGCGACCCAGACCATCACCCTGAACGTTCCCGAGCTTGGCCCCGATGGCCGCATCCTGGCCGGCTCCCGCACCCTCAACGTGCGTATCCCCAAGGGGATTACCGAAGGCCAGCGCATCCGCCTGGCCGGCCAGGGCGCGCCTGGCCTGGGCGGTGGCCCGGCCGGCGATCTCTACCTCGAGGTCAGCTTTCGCCCGCATCCCCATTTCCGCGCCGACAAGCGCGACATCTACCTGGAGCTGCCGATCACGCCCTGGGAAGCAGCGCTGGGCCGGCCGGTGACCGTGCCGACCCTAGGGGGGCCGGTGGAGCTGCGCATCCCGGCCGGTTCCCAGAGCGGACGCAAGTTGCGCCTCAAGGGCCGCGGGCTGCCGGGCGATCCGCCGGGCGATCAGTACGTCGTCCTCAAGATCGTGACCCCGCCGGCCAACACCGAAGCGGCCCGTGCCTTCTACGAGCGCATGGCTCAAGAGTTGCCGATGAACCCAAGGGCTGACTTGGGAGTGTGAAGGCGATGAGCAGAGAACTGACCCCAGTGACCGGTGTGGTGCTGGACGAGCGGATCGAGTTCACGCTCGGCGAGCTGTGCAGCGTCTGCGATATCAGCGTCCAGACCGTCATCGAGCTGGTCGACGAAGGCGTGCTGGAGCCGCGCGGCGATCGGCCCGACAGCTGGCGCTTTCGCGGCACCGAGCTGCGCCGCCTGCAGACCGCGTTGCGCCTGACGCGCGACCTGCGCCTCAACTACGCCGGCGCGGCGCTGGTGCTGGAGCTGCTCGACGAGCTCGACGAACTGCGTCGCCAGCTGCGGCTGCTGTCCTCCGGGCTCTGACGGGCAGCGGCGGCGGATCGGGCGGGCGGCCAGGCGCCTATGCTGCTGAAGCTTGGGATCATCCTGATCCTGATCGTCCTCAATGGCTTTTTCGCCATGTCCGAGCTGGCCGTGGTATCCGCCCGCAAAAGCCGCCTGCGGGAGTTGGCCGGGCAGGGCCAACGAGGCGCGGCAGCGGCTCTGCGGCTGGCGGAGGATCCAGGGCGCTTTCTGTCGGCCGTGCAGGTGGGCATCTCTCTGGTCGGCATCCTGGCCGGAGCGTTCGGCGGTGCCGCGCTGGCGGGACCGCTGGCCGAGGCCATTGCGAGCGCC
Source organism: Lysobacteraceae bacterium (assembly GCA_012523465.1). Classification (GTDB taxonomy): domain Bacteria; phylum Pseudomonadota; class Gammaproteobacteria; order Nitrococcales; family AK92; genus JAAYIK01. The sequence goes on from JAAYIK010000015.1 coordinate 60,908, forward strand.
CTGCCGAGCCTGGCCAGCGTGGCCCGGGTGCTCGCGCTTGCCATCGTGGTCGGTGGCATCACTTACCTTTCTCTCATCATCGGCGAGCTGGTGCCCAAGCAGCTGGCGTTGCGCAACGCCGAGCGGCTGGCCTGCTTCACCGCCCCGGCGCTGACTGGACTGGCCCGCATGGCCTCGCCGTTGGTGACGTTGCTGGATTGGTCGACCGAGGCCGTGCTGCGCCTGCTGGGTGGCCGGGTCCAGCCGCGCGCCACTGTGAGCGATGCCGAGATCCGCATGGTGTTGCGGGAGGCGGCCCAGGCCGGGGTGGTGGAGCCGGAAGAGCAGGAGATGATCGTCGGCGTCATGCGTCTGGCCGACCGCCCCGTCGGCGCCGTCATGACGCCGCGGCCGAACGTCGACTGGATCGACGTCAACGCTCCCGACGACGTGATCCGCGCCAAGCTGCGCGACACCCGCCACTCGCGGCTGCTGGTCTGCGACGGCGACATCGACAATGTGCTCGGGGCGGTGCAGGCCAAGGATATCCTCAACCGCTGCCTGCTGGGCCAGCCGCTGGATCTGCGCGCTGCCATGCGCCCGGTGGCGGCGGTGCCGGAAAGCACCGGCTTGCTCAAGGTGCTGGAGCTGCTCAAGCGCGGGCCGGTGCACCTGGCGCTGGTGGTCGACGAGTACGGCAGCCTGCTCGGCATCGTCACCACCGCCGACTTGTTCAAGGTCATCGCCGGCGGGCTGGTCGAATACGACGGCTCGCCCGAGCTGCAGGCGGTGCGCCGCAACGACGGCTCCTGGTTGCTCGACGGCCGCCTGCCCCTGGACGAGGTCAGCGAGCTGCTGGAGCTGCCGGAATTGCAGGCGGGCGAAGGCTACCATACGCTGGCCGGCTGGCTGCTGGCGCGGCTCGATCATCTGCCGCAGACCGGCGAGCGGCTGCGCTGGCGGCAGTGGATATTCGAAGTCGTTGACATGGACGGCTACCGGATCGACAAGATCCTGGCCATCCCGTCGCAGTAGGCCGCCCGGACGTCGGGCGCAGCACCCTGGCTGCTGAAAGAAAACGACATATGGGGTAGAGTTTGCACTCCTTTTTCGCGGCCACTGACCGATCGCTTATGCGCGACTATCTGATCGCTCCCTCGATTCTTTCAGCTAACTTCGCCAAGTTGGGCGAAGAGGTGGACAGGGTGCTGGCCGCAGGGGCCGACATCATCCATTTCGATGTCATGGACAACCACTACGTCCCCAACCTCACCTTCGGCCCCCTGGTGTGCGAAGCCCTGCGCAAGCACGGCGTCACCGCGCCCATCGACGTGCACCTGATGGTCAAGCCGGTGGACCGCATCATCCCGGACTTCGCCAAGGCCGGCGCCACCTACATCACCTTCCACCCCGAGGCCAGCGAGCATATCGATCGCACGCTGCAGCTGATCCGCGACCACGGCTGCAAGGCGGGGCTGGTGTTCAATCCCGCCACGCCGCTGGACTATCTCAAGTATGTGATGGACAAGGTCGACATGGTGCTGCTGATGTCGGTCAACCCGGGGTTCGGCGGGCAGACCTTCATCCCGAGCACCCTGCAGAAGCTGCGCGCGGCGCGCGCCATGATCGCCGCCAGTGGCCTGCCGATCCGGCTGGAAGTGGACGGCGGCATCAAGGTCGAGAACATCCGGGCGGTGGCCGAGGCGGGTGCGGATACCTTCGTCGCCGGCTCGGCCATCTTCGGTCAACCCGACTATGCCGCTGTCATTCGCGCCATGCGCGAAGAGCTGGCCAAGGTGGGCACATGACCCTGGGCGACATCGAGGCGGTCCTGTTCGATCTGGATGGCACCCTGGTGGACAGCGTGCCGGACCTGGCCGTGGCGGTGGACGCCATGCTGGCCGATCTGGGCCGGCCGCCGGCCGGCGAGGCGCGGGTGCGCCGCTGGGTGGGCAACGGCGCCGAGCGCCTGGTCAAGCGCGCCCTCACCGGCGCGATGGACGGCGAGCCGCCGGCAGACGAGCTGCAGCGGGCGCTGCCGTTGTTCTTCGAACACTACCAGCGGCACCTGGATCGCCACAGCCGGCTCTATCCCGGCGTCGAGGAATGCCTGCGCGCGCTGCAGGCGCACGGGCTGGCGCTGGGCCTCGTCACCAACAAGCCGGAGCGGTTCGTCGCCCCGCTGCTGGATAGTCTGGGTATTGCCGATTGCTTCGCGGTCACGGTGGGCGGCGACACCCTGGCGGAGAAAAAGCCGCACCCGGCGCCGCTGCTGCATGCCGCTCGGCAGCTGGGCGTGACGCCGGAGGCGACCGTCATGGTCGGGGACTCCCGCAACGACGTGCTGGCGGCCCGCCGCGCGGGCATGGCGGTGGTCTGCGTTCCCTATGGTTATAATCACGGCGAGGATATCCGCTTGACCTCACCCGACCTGGTGGTCGAAGATCTTCGTGAACTGGCGGAACAATTGAAAACGATCGCATGATCTCCTGGGTTTCTGAATACGTGATTTACCATGCCGAATCGCGGCGATGGCGTCGCTGACACCTGATTTGTCAGCGCGTTCTTCCCTTTTCGCCCGACGGATGGTGAATCATGAATCAGACCCAATTCGACGCCCTCGCAGCCGAGGGTTACAACCGCATTCCTCTGGTGCGCGAGATCCTCGCTGATCTCGACACGCCGCTCAGCACCTACCTCAAGCTTGCCAAAGGTCCGTACTCCTACCTGTTCGAGTCGGTGCAGGGAGGCGAGAAATGGGGCCGCTATTCCATCATTGGCCTGCCGGCCCGGCGCGTGCTCACCGTAACCGGTCAGCGGGTCGAGCTGCGCCGCGACGGCGCGCTGCAGCAGCAGCTGGAAGTCGACGATCCGCTGGCCTGGATCGAGGAATTCTATGCTGGCTTCCGGGTCGCGCCGCCGCCGGACATGCCCAAGGCGCCGCGCTTCCTGGGGGGGCTGGTCGGCTATTTCGGCTATGACACGGTGCGCTACATCGAGCCGCGGCTGGCACGCTGCCCCAATCCGGACCCCATCGGCGTCCCCGATATCCTGTTCCTGGTTTCCGACGAGGTGCTGGTGCTGGACAACCTGGCCGGCCGGCTGTACCTGGTGGTGCATGCCGATCCCGCTGAGCCGGGGGCGTTCGAGCGCGGCCAGGCCCGGCTGGAAGAACTGACGCGGCGGCTGCGCAGCGCCGGCAGCGTCTACCAGCCGGCCCGCCCTGGGCGGCAGATCAGCGAAGAGGAATTCAAGTCCGAGTTCACCCAGTCCGGCTTCGAGCGGGCTGTCGAGCGCATCAAAGACTACATCGCCGCCGGCGACGTCATGCAGGTGGTGCCGTCGCAGCGCATGTGGGCGCCCTATCATGCCTCGCCGCTGGATCTCTATCGGTCCCTGCGCTGCACCAACCCGTCGCCCTACTTGTTCTACCTCGACCTCGGCGACTTCCATGTGGTCGGCTCGTCGCCGGAGATTCTGGTGCGGCTCGACAATGGCGAGATCACGGTGCGGCCGCTGGCCGGCACCCGCCGCCGGGGTGCCACCGAGGCCGAGGACAAGGCCTTGGAAGCCGAGCTGCTGGCCGATCCCAAGGAAATCGCCGAGCATCTCATGCTCATCGATCTTGCCCGCAACGACGTCGGTCGTGTCAGCGAGACCGGCAGCGTGCGGGTCACCGACCAGATGGCCATCGAGCGCTACTCGCATGTGATGCACATCGTCTCCAACGTCACCGGACGCCTCAAGCCGGGGCTGACCCCCATCGACGCCCTGCGCGCCACCTTTCCGGCCGGCACCCTGTCCGGCGCGCCCAAGATCCGCGCCATGGAGATCATCGACGAGGTGGAGCCGGTCAAGCGCGGGATTTACGGTGGCGCGGTCGGCTATCTGTCGTACAGCGGCAACATGGACATGGCGATCGCTATCCGCACCGCGGTGATCAAGGACAAGACCCTCTACGTCCAGGCCGGCGCCGGAGTGGTCGCTGATTCCGTTCCCGAACTGGAGTGGCAGGAGACCCTCAACAAGGGGCGGGCATTGTTTCGCGCCGTGGAAATGGCCGAGCGCGGCCTCGATAACCCCGAGCCCAGCGCGTGAAGGAGGGCCCGTCATGCTGCTCGTCATCGACAATTACGATTCGTTTACCTACAACCTGGTGCAGTATTTGGCCGAGCTGGGGGCCGAGGTCGAGGTGGCTCGCAACGACGCCCTGAGCCTGGATGACATTCGCGCCATGCAGCCGCAGCACATCGTCATTTCCCCTGGCCCCGGCCGGCCGGAGCAGGCCGGCATCTCGCTGGCGGTGATCCGGGAGTTCGGCGGCAAGGTGCCGATTCTGGGCGTCTGCCTCGGCCATCAGGCCATCGGCCAGGCCTTCGGCGGACACGTGGTGCGGGCCGGGCGAGTGATGCACGGCAAGACCTCGCCGGTCCATCACGCCGGCAAGGGCGTGTTCGCCGGCTTGCCCAATCCGCTGCGGGCGACCCGCTATCATTCCCTGGTCATCGACAAGACTCGGCTGCCGGACTGCCTCGAGGTTACCGCCTGGACCCAGCAGCCCGATGGCAGCATGGAGGAGATCATGGGCGTGCGGCACCGGACCCTGGATATCGAGGGTGTGCAGTTTCATCCCGAGTCGATACTCTCGGAAGCTGGCCACGAGCTATTGGCGAATTTCCTACGTCGGCAGCCGCAGGCCGTTTGACGGAGCAGCCATGAACATTCAGAACGCCTTGCGCCGCATCACCGAGCGGCAGAACCTTAGCCAGGACGAGATGGCGGCCGTGATGCGCGCCATCATGACGGGAGAGTGCACGCCGGCCCAGATCGGCGGTTTCCTGGTGGGCCTGCGCATGAAGGGCGAGACGGTGGACGAGATCACCGCCGCCGCCCGGGTCATGCGTGAGCTGGCGACCGGCATCAAGGTCGATACCAAGCACCTGGTTGATACGTGCGGCACCGGCGGCGACGCCCGCGGCACGTTCAACGTGTCCACGGCGTCGGCCTTCGTGGTGGCAGCGGCGGGCGGCAAGGTCGCCAAGCACGGCAACCGCTCCGTGTCCAGCAAGTCAGGCAGCGCCGACCTGCTGGAGGCGGCCGGCGCTCGGCTGGAGCTGTCGCCACGGCAGGTGGAGCGCTGCATCGAGGAAGTCGGGGTCGGCTTTCTGTTCGCGCCGCTGTTCCACTCCGCCATGCGGCATGCCGTCGCGCCCCGGCGGGAGATGGCTGTGCGCACCATCTTCAACATCCTGGGGCCGCTGACCAACCCGGCCGGCGCTCCGCATCAGCTGCTCGGCGTCTACGGGCGCGAATGGCTGCGCCCGGTGGCCGAGGTGCTGCGCGAGCTGGGCAGTCGGCACGTGCTGGTGGTCCATGCCCAGGACGGGCTCGACGAGATCAGCATCGCCGCCCCGACCTGGGTGGCCGAGCTGGTGGACGGTGACATCCGGGAATACACCATCAGCCCCGAGCAGTTCGGCATTGCCCGCACCGCGCTGGAAGCCATACATGCAAAGGATGCCAACGAGAGCCTCGCCCTGATCCGGCGTGCCTTCGCCGGCGAGCCGGGACCGGCCAAGGACATGATCATCCTCAATGCCGGCGCCGCGATCTACGCCGCTGATTTGACCGATACACTGGAGGCAGGGCTGGAGCGGGCGCGCGAGATGCTGGAGTCGGGTGCCGCGGCGCGCAAGCTCGAGCAGTTCGTCACTTTTACGCAGGAGGTGGAGGCATGACGGAGCGGCAGCAGTCCAACATTCTGCAAAGAATCCTCGATCGCAAGGCGGCCGAGGTCGCCGAACGCAGCCAGATCCTGCCGCTCGCCTCGCTGCGCAGCCAGGTCGAGCACGCGCCCGAGCCGCGCGGCTTCGTCGCCCGGCTGCGGGAGCACATCGCTGCCGGTCGCCCCGGCGTGATCGCCGAGATCAAGCGCGCCTCCCCGAGCAAGGGCGTCATCCGCGAGGATTTCAAGCCGGCGCAGCTGGCCCGCAGCTACGAAGCAGGGGGCGCCAGCTGTCTATCGGTGCTCACCGATCATGAGTTCTTTCAAGGCCACGAGCTGCACCTGCAGGAGGCTCGCGCCGCCTGCTCGCTGCCGGTGCTGCGCAAGGACTTCGTCATCGATCCCTACCAGGTTTACGAGGCCAGGGCTCTTGGGGCCGACTGTGTGCTGCTCATCGTGGCCGCGCTCGGCGACGCCATGCTGCGGGAGCTGCATCAGCTGGCCCAGGAGCTGGGCATGGACGCGCTGGTGGAAGTGCACACCGAAGAGGAGCTGGAGCGGGCGCTGGAGTTGCGGCCGCCGTTGCTCGGCATCAACAACCGCGACCTGCACACCTTCCACACCGACATTCGCACCACGTTGCGGCTGAAGGAGCGGGTGCCGGCCGACACGTTGCTGGTCACCGAGAGCGGGATCCATATCAGCGAGGAAGTGGAGCTGATGCGCGCCAACGGCGTGCATGCATTCCTGGTCGGCGAGAGCATGATGCGCGCGCCCGATCCTGGCGCCAAGCTGCGCGAACTGTTCATGCTCGGATGAAGGACGCTGGTCCGGGCGCGGCGCTCGGTGGTCAGTGCGATGGCCTGCGCGGGGATGGTGTGCGCCTGGAGGCTCGCCGGAGAGCCCCGGAAGCGGTTGCCGTTGCTGGCGCGCAGCGAGCCTGCTAGCGCGTGTTGAACACCACGATGGTCTTGCCGGAGACGGAAATCAGCCCTTCCTCCTCCAGGTTCTTCAACACCCGCCCGACCATTTCCCGCGAGCAGCCGACGATGCGCCCCAGCTCCTGACGGGTGATGCGGATTTGCATGCCGTCCGGGTGCGTCATGGCGTCCGGCTGCTTGCAGAGCTCGAGCAGCGTGCCCGCGATGCGGCCGGTGACGTCCAGGAACGCGAGGTCGCCCACCTTGCGGCTGGTCCGGCGCAGGCGGTCGGCCATCTGGCCCACGACCGGGAACAGGATCTCCGGATCGGTCTTGGCGATCTGGCGGAACCGGTTGTAGCTGATCTCCGCCAGCTCGCAGTGGGTGCGGGTGCGGATCCAGGCGCTGCGCTCGCTCTCCTGGCCGAACAGGCCCATTTCACCGAAGAAATCGCCGGCGTTGAGGTAGGCGAGCACGATCTCGTGCCCGTTCTCGTCCTCCATCAGCACCGAGACCGAGCCTTCGATGATGTAGTAGAGCGCATCCGATTTGTCGCCCGCGTAGATGATGCCCGTCTTGGGCGGATAGCGGCGTCGGTGGCAGTGCTGCAGGAGAAAGTCGATCGAGGAGTTGCCTGTTGGCTTTTGCAGTGGCTGTAGCATTCTCTTTCCTTTGGCGGAAGACCGGCCAAGTCCAACAAACGTTATATGAAAGAGATGGTACTAGAGTACCAGAACATAAGCTTGGATACGGCCATGTTTTGATGTCGCTGGCCCGGGATCGCTATACTCCGCCCGGGTTAAGACATTGGGCCGCGAGGAAAAGTTGCCAAGGTCTGGCGACGGGCGCCTTGTGGCGCGGAAGAGGCAGACAGTCATGAAAGCGACGGTCAAGTGGAAGGGTGAAGCCAGCTTCGAAGCCCGCTCGGGTAGCGGGCACAGCGTGGTCTTGGACGGTCCGCCGGACGCCGGTGGGCGGAACCAGGGGCCGCGGCCCATGGAAATGCTCTTGATGGGGCTGGGAGGCTGCTCGGCCTTCGACGTGGTGCACATTCTGCGGCGCGGTCGGCATGACGTGACCGGGTGCGAGGTCGAGATCGAGGCTGAGCGGGCGCCCAAGCCGCCGCAAGTATTCACCAAGATCCATTTGCATTATAAAGTTGCCGGCAACGGTCTCACCGAGGCCGTGGTGGCGCGCGCGATCGCCCTGTCGATGGAGAAGTACTGCTCGGCCTCCATCATGCTCGGCAAGACGGCCGAGATTAGTTACGATTTCGACCTCGTCACCCCTGACGCAGCCGGCTCCTGACCGTGGAGCGGTGCCGGAATACGGCGTTGGGGAGGAAGCTCGCGTCTAGTGCCGGTTGGTTGTTGCCGGCAGCCGGTGGCCGCTGCAGGGAACGCGGCGTGCCGGATCTGGTCAAAGTCAGCACGCGCCTGCTTCAGGGATAAAAAAGTTGCGAAGCAGATCTAGTATCGAAAGGGATTTTGTGCATAATTGCGCGCCTTGGTCTGGTTCCGTCTCGTGGCGGGGCCAGGGGTCGTCCCATTTCGGGTGGTGCACTCTCTGCTGGAGGGTCAGATTTGGTCTCCGAGAAGCTTAAACTCCACGGGTTCAACAACCTGACCAAATCTCTGAGTTTCAACATCTACGACATCTGCTACACCAAGACAGCGGAGCAGCGCCAAGCCTATATCGAGTACATCGATGAGGTCTACAACGCTGAGCGCCTGACGCAGATCCTGACCCAGGTATCCGAGATCATAGGCGCGAACATCCTCAATATTGCGCGGCAGGACTATGAGCCGCAAGGTGCCAGCGTCACCATCCTGGTGGCCGAGCAGGAAGTCGTGGAAAAGGACCGGATCAACGGCCGGCCGACGCCCGGGCCGCTGCCGGACTCCGTTGTGGCGCACTTGGACAAGAGCCACATCACTGTCCACACTTATCCGGAAAGCCATCCGGAACGCGGGATTGCGACCTTCCGCGCCGACATCGACGTGTCCACCTGCGGCGTGATCTCGCCGCTGAAGGCGTTGAATTTTCTGATTCACTCCTTCGACTCGGACATTGTCACCATCGATTATCGCGTGCGCGGCTTCACGCGGGACATCGCGGGCCAGAAGCACTTCATCGATCATGAGATCAACTCGATCCAGAACTTCATGTCCGAGGACACGAAGCGGCGCTATCACATGATCGATGTCAACGTCTACCAGGAGCACATCTTTCACACCAAGATGCTGCTCAAGGAGCTCAACCTCGACAACTACATCTTCGGCGAGCAGTCGGCCGATTCGCTGTCCGAGGAAGAGAAGGCCATGATCCGTCGCGAGCTGCGGCGGGAGATGTCTGAGATCTTCTACGGCCGCAATCTCGAGCCCGGGCAGGACATCGGCATCAGCCTCTGAGCTTGCGGCAACGCTCCAACCCGACAGGCCCGGCGACATGCCGGGCCTGTTGCGTTCAGATCCAGTAAGTCGATTTGGTCATCACCTTCGAAGCCAGCCGCATGGCCTGGCGAATCGGGAAGGGCAGCTCGGCGCCGCCGGCATGCAGTGCGGTGGTCGCGTGCTTGCGCTCGTCCACCTTCATCTGCTCAACGATGGCGCGGGTCTTCTGGTCGGTCTCGGGCAGTCGCTGGAGATGGCCATCGAGATGATCCTCGACCTGGCGCTCGGTCTCGGCCAGAAAGCCGAGGCTCCACTTGTCGCCGGCAAGACCGGCCGCGGCGCCGATGGCGAGCGAGCCGAGGTAGAACAGCGGGTTGAGAACGCTGACCCGGCCGCCCAGCTCCTCGACACGCTGGCGACACCAGATCAAGTGATCGTTCTCCTCGGCGGCCGACTGCTGCATCAGCTCCCTGACCTCGTCGCTGCGCGCGGTCAGGGCTTGGCCCTGGTAGAGCGCCTGGGCGCAGACCTCGCCGGTGTGGTTGACCCGCATCAGCCGCATGGCCTCGCGCCGCTCGGCATCGCTCAGCTCGGCTTCCGGCAGGCCGTCGGCTGGATTGGGACGGTCGGTCGGGATCGGATTGCCCAGCAGGGTGCGCAGGCCGACGTCGACGTTCATCAGCAGCCGGTCCAGCGGCGAGTAGTGGCGTTGTGCAATCAAGGCAAGCCTCCTTTCAAGCAAACGGCATGGGGCTGCGCGTCGACGTCCGGCGCAGCAACTGCCGACATCTGCGATGATTGTCGATGCTTGCCGCGGCGAGCGCAAGCGAGGCGCGCGGCCTGTGGAAGATCCGGAGTGGCGACCTTGACGGTCGCCGCGGCGCATGCCAGAATCTCGCCCGCAGTCGGGCGGCGCAAGGGCGCGAGAGCCCGAAGTTTACCGAGTTATCTCCCGGATTCATGTCGGCGCGCCAGATCCGGTTGCTGTATCTGTTGCGCGCGGCCGCTTGTATCGCGCCTGGCCATTTTGTATCATTGCCGGCCTTCGACAGGAGCGGCAGCTTCGGAGTTTTGCTGTAATGAAAACCTTTAGTGCAAAGCAGGCAGACATCAAGCGCGACTGGTACGTGGTCGACGCGACTGGCAAGACCCTGGGGCGTCTCGCCAGCGAGATCGCTCGCCGCCTGCGTGGCAAGCACAAGCCGGAATATACTCCGCATGTCGATACCGGCGATTACATCATTGTCGTTAACGCCGAGAAGGTAAAGGTCACCGGCCGCAAGGCGACCGACAAGGTGTACTATTCCCACAGTGGCTGGATCGGCGGGCTGAAGAGCATCACCTTCGAGAAGCTGATCGACAAGGCTCCCGAGCGCGTCATTGAGTACGCGGTCAAGGGAATGTTGCCGAAGAATCGGCTCGGCCGCGCCATGTTCAAGAAGCTCAAGGTTTATGCCGGTCCCGATCATCGGCACGAGGCCCAGCAGCCCAAGCCGCTGGAAATCTGAGCAGGCGCCACAAGTTTAGCGAGTAACGGATCGAACTCATGGCAGTAGAACAAAACTACGGCACCGGTCGCCGTAAAACCTCCACGGCGCGGGTTTTTCTGAGGCCCGGCAGCGGCAACATCACCGTCAACGGGAAGCCGCTCGAGGAGTACTTCGGCCGCGAAACCTCGCGCATGCTGGTTCGCCAGCCGCTGGAGTTGATTGAGGCGGCCGACAAGTTCGATATTAAAATTACCGTCAAGGGCGGCGGCAGCAGCGGTCAGGCCGGCGCCATCCGGCATGGACTGGCCCGCGCCCTGATGGAGTATGACGAGGAGCTGCGCACCCCTCTGCGCAAGGCCGGCTTCGTTACTCGCGACGCGCGCATGGTCGAGCGCAAGAAGGTCGGACTGCGCAAGGCTCGTCGCGCCAAGCAATTCTCCAAGCGCTAATATACCGGTCTCAATTGGGGGATCGTCTAACGGTAGGACAGCGGACTCTGACTCCGTTAATCTAGGTTCGAATCCTAGTCCCCCAGCCATCACGAAGGGCTTACGCGAAAGCGCAGGCCCTTCTTCTTTTCTCAAGTTCGTCTCGGCGAAGCCGCGGCCCTGGTGCCTGCTTCGGTTCTCGATCCGGCGCGCGGCGTCGCCTCCATCCCCGCGCGGAGCAACGCGTCTGGCGCCCGAGCCGCTGCGGCGGCTCGGGCCCGCTGCGGGCCGCGCAAGGCCCTGTGTGGCGGGGCTGCGCGAGGATCGTCGTCGCCGGGGCGACGCCTCACTCCGACAGCTGCAGCCCCATGGCCTCGGCCAGGATCTCGTAGGAGCGCAGCCTGGCGGAATGGTCGTAGATCGCCGCGGCGACGATCAGCTCGTCCACCCCGGTGCGTTCGATGAATTCCTGCAGCTTGTTGCGCACGGTCTCGGCCGAGCCGACGAAGGAGCAGGCGAGGGCGGTTTCGACGTAGGCCTTCTCCGCCGGTGTCCAATAAGTTTCGATGTCGTCGATGGGCGGCGGCAACTGTCCGGGGCGGCCGCGGACCAGGTTGGTGAACTGCTGCTGCGCGGAGGTGAACAGGCGCCTGGCCTCCTCGTCGGTCTCGGCGGCGATGACGTTGATGCCGGCCATGGTATAGGGGCGCTGCAGCTGCTCCGACGGCCTGAAGGTCTGGCGGTAAATGGTCAGGGCGTCCATCAGCGCTTGCGGCGCGAAATGCGAGGCAAAGGCGTAGGGCAGGCCCAGCATAGCAGCGAGCTGGGCGCCGAACAGGCTGGAGCCGAGTATCCAGAGCGGAACCTTCAGCCCGGCTCCCGGCACGGCGCGGATCGCCTGGTTGGGCTCGGGGTCGGCAAAGTAGGCCCGCAGCTCCTGGACGTCCTGCGGGAAGCTGTCGGCACTGGTGGGATCGCGGCGCAAGGCGCGCAAGGTGCGCTGGTCGGTTCCCGGCGCGCGGCCGAGGCCAAGATCGATGCGGCCAGGGTACAGCGACTCCAGCGTGCCGAACTGCTCAGCGATCACCAGCGGCGAGTGGTTGGGCAGCATGATGCCGCCTGCGCCGACGCGGATCTTGCGGGTGCCGCCGGCGATGTAGCCGATCACGACCGAGGTGGCGGAGCTGGCGATGCCTACCATGTTGTGGTGTTCGGCCAGCCAGAAGCGGTGGTAGCCCCAGCGCTCCACGTGCTGCGCCAGGTCGAGGGAATTTCGCAAGGCGTCGGCCGGTGTCGAGCCGCGCGTGACGTAGGCAAGGTCGAGAACCGATATTGGGAGCATGGACTTCTCCTGCATCAACCCAGAGAGAACGGGGGTCTGCGCAGCCGCTTCAGCACAGCCGCGACCTGAGGCGCTGGATTTCGTCTTCCAGCTCGCGTAGGCGATCCTTGCCGAAGAACATCTCCTCGCCCAGGAAGAAGGTCGGAACGCCGAAGGCGCCGCGCTCGAAAGCCCGCTGGGTGTTTGCCTTGAGCGTGTCCTTCACTTCGGGGTCTTGCGTCGCCCGCAGCAGCTGCTCGGCGTCCAGGCCGGCCTGGGCGAGGGCTTTCCGCACCACGACTTCCTCGTCCATTTTCAGCCCCTGCTCCCACATGCAGGAGAACACGACGTCGACGTATTTCCGGTAGAGCTTCTCCGATTCCCGCTGAGCTGCAACAGCACCACGCATGATGAGCAGGGTGTTGACTGGGAAGTGCGGATTCCATTTGAACTCGTTGATGCCGTGGCGGGAGATAAAGCGCTCCGTCTCGCGGTGCAGATACTCCAGCTTGTTTTTCACCCCGGCGTAGGTTTCCATCGGGGAGCGGTTGCCGGTGAGCTTGAACAGACCGCCGAGCAGCACGGGTACGTACTGAAACTTCACCTCCAGCCGTTGCTCCAGCGAAGGAATCACAGCATGGCACAAGTAGGCATTGGGACTGCCGAAGTCGAACAGGAATTCGATGCTCAGCTCGTTCATGAGCGCTTTCCTCGTGGTTGGGGTGGCTGTCGAAAAGCGCCTGGACCGTCAGGCGCGAGCCGAGGACGGGGTGGCTTGGGCGGTTCTTGCAGCTGTCATCATGCCAGCGTCGGTTTGACCGCAGGATAACACGATGTCGGCGAGGGCAGGGCCTGAACGGCGTCAATACAGCGATTGCAGGCTCTTGCCGAGCCGGAAGCCCCACCCGGTCTCGCCGTTGCCGGCCAGCTCGCCCAGCGCGGTCTCCTGCAGCAGGCCCGGCTCGGTGATCCGCACCAGTAGCTCATAGTAGAGGCGCACGTTTTCGACGTAGCGAACGGGCTCCCAGCCGCGGGCATAGCCGTAACGGGTTTTGCTGTACCACTCCTTCTTGGCGAGCAGCGGCAGATGCTCCTTGACGTCGGTCCAGGAGTCGGGGTTTTTGCCTTGGGCCGCCGTCAGCATGCGGGCATCCTCCAAATGCCCCAGGCCGACGTTGTATGCCGCCAGCGCGAGCCAGGTGCGGGTGGGTTCGGGGATATGTTCCGGGATCCGCTGCTTGGTTTGCGCCAGGTAGCGGGCGCCGCCGAGTATGCTTTGCTTTGGATCCAGCCGGTTGCTGACTCCCAGGGATTTGGCCGTGTTCAGCGTCAGCATCATGATGCCGCGCACCCCAGTCGGCGAGACGGCGCGCGGGTTCCAGTGCGATTCCTGGTAGCCGATGGCCGCCAGCAGCCGCCAGTCGAGCCCGGTTTCCTCGGCTGCCTGCTCGAAAAGCTCACGGTACTTGGGCAGCCGCTCGGTGATATGGCGCATGAAAGTCCGGGTGCCGACGTAGTCGAAGTTGTTCAGATGGCCGTAATACTTCTCCATCAGGTGGGACAGGGTGCCGTCGTTGCGGATGCGCTCGAAAAAGCGCTCGGCCGCCTGGAACAGGCTGTCATCGTCGCTGCGCACCATGGCCCAGGCGATGCCCTGGGGCTCGGTCAGGGCGAACGCCGAGCGCAGCTCCGGATAGAACTGCTGGCTGAGCACGAGGTCGTTGGAGTCGGCGATGGTGTAGTCCAGCTGTCGGCTCCATACCTGATAGAGCAGGTCGTCGGGGCTGAGCTCGCTGGTTTCGGTCCAGGTCAGCTCCGGCACGGCTTCGCGCGCCTCACGCAGGAACTCGGCATGGTTGCTGTGCGCCACCACCTGCAGCGTGCCGCCAACGAGGTCCTCCAGCTTCCGAGGCCGCGGATTGCCGGCGCGGTAGACTAGGAGCTGCTGCGAGCTCATGTACGGCTCGGTGAAACGGAAGCGCGCCTCGCGCTCGGCGGTTACGTTCAGCCCCGCGGCGGCGACGTGGGCGCTGCGGTTGGCTAGGGCGTTGAAAACCTGACCGGGGTCGGAAGCAACGATCAGCCGGAGCGATACTCCCAGCTCCTGGGCGAAGAGTTGCGCCAGGTCGTACTCCAGGCCCCGGGGGCCGGCGTACTGGGTTTCGTAGTAGGTCGATGGGCCCAGGCGCGTGACGACGACAAGCTCCCCGCTGTCCCGGATGCGACCGAGCAGGTTCGGCTTGCCCAGATAGCCTGCCCAGGCCAGGTAGCAAAGCCCCAGGGCCACCGTCGCCATCAGCAAGTGCACCGGCGAAAGGGTCGACTGCCGTTGAAATTTCACTTCGTCTAGGCGCCTTAGTGTTGTAGACTATGCGCTCCCCAATAACGCCGGGGCCAAAGCGCGTAGCGGCTACCCAGTATACCTTGGTTAGACCGCGGCCGACTGGAAGCTTTGGCGAGCTTGCGCTACAGTATTAACCCCTTGACGGCGACTTCTTCGGAGCGCATGCCGGCACGCCTGACGGCGCTGACTCGAAATCGGCTGAGGGAGGCGCCGGAGGGTCAAGCAAACAGGTTCCTACGGAGAGGTACCGAAGCGGTCATAACGGCACCGACTCGAAATCGGTTGGGGGCATTGCGCCCCACGTGGGTTCGAATCCCACCCTCTCCGCCAAATTCCTTATATTCACTTGGGTTTCGAAGAGTCCAGGCGGAGAACCGCCTAAAAGCCCCTCTTCCCTAAAATGGCGAGACGCTCTGGGATAGACTCGGTGAAACATCGAAACGGCCATCCTTAGGGGTGGCCGTTTTGCTATGGGTGCTCGGGCCGGACGAGGAAGGTCACGCGTTCAGCGAGCGCCTAGCCCGGGTAGCACACACCTGGGGTGTTCCCTCTCATTGCACCTTGGCCGAAGGCGAGGACCGCCTCCGGAAGATGACTACCCGATGGCAGCACTGGAGGAGGCAGTTGCCGTATTCCTTTGGGCGCGAAAGTCGATCGTGCGGGCAGATCAGCTCCGCCTTCCCCCTTCTTACTGCTCATTCCGGGTCTTCTGCGTTTTTCTGACCGGTCGCGCGACAGGCTCTGCCGTTTAGGCGGAGAAGGATAGCGCGGGCGGCATAGTCCCCCTTGTCTTTGGGTTTTAGCGTGGCGTCTGCTGCTGTTCGATGTACTGGCGCACAATGGGAATCACTGCGCTGCCGTAGCTTGAAGCAAAGTAGGACAGCGACCTTTTTATTGTTTAAGTGTCGAAGGGGTGCAGATCAGCGTCCTGTCCAGCGGGCGGCTGGGGTTCGGGCGACATTCCAGCCGCTCGAACTTGGATCGCCGCGGACTTCGGTGCCGAAGCCTCCGCGGGAGTAGTGCGGATCGGGGGCGCGGCGCCGGCGCGATGCTGCAGGGGGTGCTGATGCTGAACATCCTGTCGCTGTGGGTGCTGCGCATCCCGCTCCCCATCTGGCCGCTACCCTGCATGGTGAGCGGGGGATCGCGCTGAGAATGGGGATCAGCTTTCTGCTCAGCAGCCCGTGCGCGGCCGCGCCTAGCGGACGGCAAAGCCAGGTGCGCCGCTACGCTGCGCGGGCGGTCGCTCAGCTGTCTTCCGCCAGGGTCGCTAGCTGCTCCGCCTGGTACTCGCTGATCAGCGGCTCGATGATGGGGTCAAGGTTGCCCTCGAGGATTTCGTCGAGCTGGTGCAGGGTGAGGTTGATGCGGTGGTCAGTGACCCGGCCCTGTGGGAAGTTGTAGGTGCGGATGCGTTCGGAGCGGTCGCCGCTGCCGACCAGCAGGCGACGCTGCCGGGTCTGCTCGGCCTCCCGCCGCTCCCGCTCGGCGGAGAGCAGCCGGGCCTGCAGCAACGCCATGGCCTTGGCGCGGTTCTTGTGCTGTGAGCGCTCGTCCTGGCACTCCACCACGATGCCGGTGGGGATGTGGGTGATGCGGATGGCGGAGTCGGTCTTGTTGACGTGCTGACCGCCGGCGCCGGAAGCGCGGAAGGTGTCGATGCGCAGATCGGACGGGTTGATTTGGATCTCGTCGATCTCCTCCGCTTCGGGCAGCACGGCCACGGTGCAGGCGGAGGTGTGGATGCGGCCCTGGGATTCGGTGACCGGCACCCGCTGCACCCGGTGCGCGCCGGATTCGAACTTGAGGCGCGAGTAGGCGCCGTGGCCGATGATGCGGGCGATGACTTCCTTGTAGCCGCCGACCTCGCCCTCGCTGGCGCTGATCAGTTCGACCTGCCAGCCTTGCTGCTCGGCGTAGCGGCTGTACATCCGGAACAGGTCGCCGGCGAATAGCGCGGCCTCGTCGCCGCCGGTGCCGGCGCGCACCTCGAGGAAGATGTTGCGCTCGTCGTTGGGGTCGCTCGGCAGCAGCAGCACCTGCAGCTTACGCTCCTGCTCCGCCAGCTGGGCCTGCACAGCGCGGATCTCTTCTTCCGCCATGCTGCGGATTTCCGGATCGTCATCGCGGCGCATCTCCTCGGCGTTGCGCAGCTGGGTCAGCATCTCGTTGTAACGCCGATATTCGTCGACGATCGGCTCGAGACGGGCGTATTCCTTGGACAGGCTGGCGAAGCGGCTTTGGTTGCCGATCACTTCGGGATCGGAGAGCAGCCCCGAGAGCTCCTCGAAGCGCTCTTGCAACTGGTCAAGCTTGGCGCGGATTGAAGCTTTCACGGGATCGACTTGTCCTCGTCTGCGATGTCCAGAGCCTGGCTCAGGGCGGCCAGGGACTTGCGGTCTCCTGCTTCCGCCGCAGCGCGCAGCGCGGTGGTCGGGGTATGGATCAATCGATTGGTCAGGGTGTGCGCCAGGTAAGTCATGGCTTCGACCGGATCAGCGCCGGCGGCCAGACGGCGCAGCGCCCGGGCCAGGACCTCGTCACGGTCGCGCGTGGCTTGCTCGCGGTATTGGCGCAGGAGGTCGATGCCTTCCCGCGAGCGGTGCCAGGCCATGAAGCGCTCGACGCGCAGGGCGACGATCTCGTCGGCTTCGCGGGCCGCCTGCTGGCGGGAGCGCAGGTTTTCCTGGATGACGTCTTGCAGATCGTCGACCGTGTAAAGATAGACGTCCTTCAAATTGGCCACTTCCGGCTCGATGTCACGCGGCACGGCAAGGTCGACCATGAAGATCAGCCGATGGCGCCGCCGCTTGATGGCTCGCTCCACGGCGCCCTTGCCGAGAATGGGCACCGGGCTGGCGGTCGAGGCGATGACGATGTCGCACTCGGCGAGGCGGTCGGCGATATCGCTCAGCGCGATCGCTTCGCCCCCCATGACGGCCGTCAGCTCCTGCGCCCGCTCCACCGTCCGGTTGGCGACGATCATCTTGCGCAGCCCCTGATCCTTGAGGTGGCGCGCGCACAGCTCGATGGTGTCGCCGGCGCCGATCAGCAGCGCCGTGTTGGCGCCGAGGTCGCCGAAGATCTGCTTGGCCAGGCTGACCGCGGCGTAGGCGACCGAGACCGGGCTGGCGCCGATGGCGGTCTCGGTACGGACTTGCTTGGCCACCGAGAACGCGTTCTGGAACATGCGACCGAGAATGCGGCCGATGGTGCCAGCGTTGCGGGCGTCCTCGTAGGCAGTCTTGGTCTGGCCCAGGATCTGGGGCTCGCCCAGGACCAGCGAGTCCAGCCCGGCCGACACCCGCAGCAGGTGGCGAACGGCGTCAGCGTCCTTATAGCTGTACAGGTACTTGGAGAGCCAGTCGATGCTGACCTGGCGGACGCGGCACAGCCACTGGGTCAGCGCCTGGATCACCGAGTCGTCGGCGACCACCGCATAGATTTCAGTGCGGTTGCAGGTCGAGATGATTGCGGCTTCGTCGACGCCAGGTTCGTCGGCGAGCTCCCGCAGGCGGTCGGCGAGCTCGTCGGGAGCAAACGCCAGCCGTTCCCGGACCTCGACGGGCGCGCTGACGTGATTGACTCCAATGGCGACTATGGGCATTGAAATTGGGGCAGTATATGTCTGCAAGTTACGAAAAGCTCTTCTACTGCGAAACGTCTGGCCGTCCTGTCGAATCCGAGACTGCCGACCCGCTATAGTAACCGACAGCAAGCAAACTTGTGATGAAGGAGCGCACGATCGACCAGGTTTTATGCACGTCTTTCCGGGTTCGTCTCGAGAAATGCCCGAGATTTCGACAGATCGTGCCCTTGCTGGTTGCTGCGCTGCTTTCGGCCTGCGCCATCCAGTCCCGTCCGGTCATCCTGCCGGAGCCTTCGCCCGAGCCGCCCGCTGTCGAGCCGCCGCTTACCGAACCGCCGGCCGCCGAGCTGCCGTCGGCGACCGAGCCGGCGCCCGTTGCCAAGCCACAGCCGAGCGTGGCCGATGAGATCAGCGACCGGCTGCTCTTCCATGTGCTGCGCGCGGAGCTGGCTGGCAATCAGGGGGATCTGCAGCAATCGCAAGAGGCTTATCTCGAAGCCGCCCGGCTCAGTCGCGATCCTCGGCTTGCCGAGCGCGCCGCCCGTCTGGCGCTCTACCTGCACGACCTGCCGGCCGCCCGCGAGGCGGCCCAGCGCTGGCTGCAGCTGGCGCCGAACGCGCCGGCCGCGCATGAAATGCTGGCCTTGGTCCTGCTGCGCGGCGGCGATGCCGATAGCGCGCTGCGGCACTTGCGCCAGGCCCTGGCGCTCGCGCCGGCGGGCGCGGCAGCCGGATTCGAGCGATTGAGCCAGTTGCTGGCACGGGAGACGGGCGCCAGCAAGGCGCTGGCGCTAGCGGCCGTGGAAGCGCTGGCCAGTGAGCATCCTGACGAGCCCCAGGCCTACCAGACTCTAGCAGAGCTGGCGCTGCGTTTCGAGCAGCCCGAGACCGCCCTGGCGGCCGCCGAGCAGGCGCAGCGGCTGGCCCCGGACTGGACCGCCCCGGCACTGCTGAGTGTCCAGGCGCATTTGCGGATGGGCGAGGGGGAGCGGGCCATCCCGCGCCTGCAGGAGCTGCTCGACCGCCAGCCGAGCGACTACGACTTGCGCCTGCAGTATGCGCGCGCTTTGCTCGAGCTGGAGCGGCTGGAGGGCGCGCTGCGGCAATTCGAGCTGCTGCTGCAGGCCCGCCCGGACCAGGCGCAGATTCGCTACGTCGCGGCGCTGTTGGCGCTGGAGCTGGGCGAGCATGAAAAGGCCAGGGAGAACCTGCTGCAGCTGATCAACAGCGGCCAGCGCAGCGACGATGCCTATTTCTATCTGGGGCGGCTGGCGCAGCTCGAAGGCGATGCCCGCGGCGCCATGCGCTGGTTCCGCCAGGTGCAGGGGCAGCACCGGCCGGAGGCGCTCCTGCGCCTGGCCGTCATCCTCGGCGAGCAGGGGCAGTTGGCGGCGGCCCGCGGCCAACTGCAGGAGCTGCGCAGCCAGTACCCCGAGCAGGCAGCGCGCAGCTATCTGCTCGAAGCCGGCCTGCTGCGGGAGCACGAGCGGCTGGAAGAAGCGGCCGCCCTCTACAGCGAAGCGCTGTCCGCCCATCCGGAGGATCCCGACCTGCGTTATGGCCGGGCGCTCACCTACGTGCTGCTGGGGCAGATCGAGGCAGCCGAGGAGGATTTGCGTCTGCTGCTGGCGGCGTATCCAGACGAGCCGATGTATCTGAACGCGCTCGGCTACACCCTGGTCGACATGACCGAGCGTTACCAGGAAGGCTTCGAGCTCATCCAGCGCGCCTACGAGCTCGACCCCGACATCCCGGCCATCATCGACAGCATGGGCTGGGCGCTCTATCGCCTGCAGCGCCTGGACGAGGCGCGCGAGATGCTGCTGCAGGCCTATGCGCTGGACCAGGATAGCGAGATCGCGGCCCATCTGATCGAGGTGCTCTGGCGGCTCGGCGAGCGGGACGAGGCGCAGCGCATCCTGACGGAAGCCTTGCAGCGCAAGCCTGACAGCCGGGTCCTGCACGACGTCAGGGAGCGCCTGCAATGATCAAGCGTTGCGCCCTGCTGGGTCTGTTTCTGCTGCTGGCAAGCTGCGCCACCGTGCCGGTACAGACGCCGGAACCGGAAGGGCCGGGCAGCCTGGAGCGACACGCCCGCGCGCTTGCCGAGCTCACCGCCTGGCAAGTGCGGGGCCGAGCGGCGATCAGCATGCCCGGCCAGGCCGGCACGGTGAGCATGGTTTGGCACCAGCGAGGGGAGCACTACAATATCGAGCTGCGCGCGCCCTGGGGGGCCGGCACTGTCAAGGTCGACGGCGGTCCGTCCGGCGTGCTGCTGCGCACCAGCGCCGGCGTGCACGAATATGCCGCCGCGCCGCGCGAGCTGTTGCGCCGTCACAGTGGGCTCGACCTCCCGCTGGAAGCGCTGCGCTATTGGTTGCTCGGGCTGCCGGTGCCCGCTGTGGCCGCCCAGCCCACGCTCGATTCGCGGGGCCTGTTGAGCGAGCTGCGGCAGCATGGCTGGCGAATTCGCTACCTAAACTATGGCGAGTTCGCAGGCCTGGCGCTGCCGACGCGACTGTTTCTGACCGGCGAGGATATCGAGGTTCGAATCGTGGTTCAGGAGTGGATGCTGGATCGATGACGCCAACCGAGTGGCCGGCACCGGCGAAGCTCAATCTTTTCCTGCACATTTGCGGCCGCCGCCCGGATGGGTATCATTTGTTGCAAACCGTGTTCCAGCTGCTGGACTACGGCGACACGTTGCGCTTCACGCCGCGCAGCGACGGCGTCATACGCCGGGTCAACGAGCTGCCAGGCATCCCCGAGGACGATGACTTGTGCGTGCGGGCCGCGCGGCTGCTGCAGCGCACGGCCGCTTGCCCCCTGGGGGTAGACATCCACATCGAAAAGCGCCTGCCGATCGGCGGCGGGCTCGGTGGTGGCAGCTCCGATGCCGCCACCACGCTGGTTGCCCTCAACCGGCTCTGGCGCCTGGGTTATGACGTCGATACCCTGAGCCGGCTGGGTCTGCAGCTGGGGGCCGACGTGCCGGTTTTCGTGCGCGGGCTGAGTAGCTGGGGAGAGAGCATTGGCGAGGTGCTCTCCCCGGTGGAGCTAGGCTCGCCGTGGTACGTCGTGGTCTCGCCCGAGGTGCAGGTGAGCACCCGGCGGGTATTCACGGCGGCGGAATTGACAAGAGACACGCCGCCGATCACAATGTCGGCCTTTCGCGCGGGCCGGGTCCGCAATGACTGCGAACCAGTTGTGCGCCAGCTCTACCCTGAAGTTGCCCAGGCGCTGGATTGGCTGGTACAATTTGGGGACGCGCGTCTTACCGGAACCGGCGGCTGCGTCTTCGCAGCCTTCGATTCCGAGCGCCAGGCACGCGCGGTCTGCGAACAGGCGCCGCCACCGTGGCGAGCATTCGTCGCCCGCGGTGTCGATGTATCGCCGTTGCGCCGCATGGCGGAACGGCTGGCCGCATAGCGGTTGCGCTCGTTCCTGGAGCAACACGTGGGGCGTCGCCAAGTGGTAAGGCACGGGATTTTGATTCCCGCATTCGTAGGTTCGAATCCTACCGCCCCAGCCATTTTCCCCCACACGTCCCGGGATCCCCGGGGCCCGGTTCAGACACAGAGTGGACGACCGTGACCGACAATGGCCGCATGATGGTGTTCACGGGGAACGCCAATCCCCAGCTTGCTGCCGCCATCGCCGAACACCTCAAAACCCGCCTTGGAGATGCAGTCGTCGGCCGCTTCAGCGACGGCGAAGTAATGGTTGAGATCAACGAGCACGTCCGTGGCAAGGACGTGTTCATCGTGCAGCCCACCTGTGGCCCTACCAGTGACAACCTGATGGAGCTGTTGATCATCGCCGATGCCCTGCGGCGTTCGTCCGCTGCTCGCATCACGGCGGTCATCCCGTACTACGGCTATGCCCGTCAGGATCGTCGCCCCCGCAGCCAGCGGGTTGCGATTTCCGCCAAGGTGGTGGCCGACATGATCCAGACGGTGGGCATCAACCGGGTGCTGACCGTGGACCTGCATGCGGACCAGATCCAGGGCTTCTTCAACATTCCGGTGGACAACGTCTACGCCTCGCCGGTCATGCTGGGCGACATCTGGCGGCAACTCTATCCCAATCAGATCGTCGTCTCGCCCGACGTGGGCGGCGTCGTGCGCGCCCGGGCTGTCGCCAAGCGGCTGGACGACGCCGAGCTGGCCATCATCGACAAGCGTCGTCCGCGCGCCAACGAAGCCAAGGTGATGAACATCATCGGTGATGTCGAAGGCAAGACGGCTATCATCGTCGACGATATCGTCGATACTGCCGGCACGCTGTGCGAGGCGGCCAAGACGCTGAAGGAAAGAGGCGCGACCAAGGTGGTCGCCTACATCACCCATCCGATCCTTTCCGGCAATGCCGTCGAGCGCATTGCCAACTCGCAGCTGGATGAGCTGGTGGTGACGGACACCATTCCGCTGCGCCCCGAGGCCAAGGCCTGCAATCGCATCCGCCAGCTGTCGATTGCCGAGATCCTGGCCGAGACCATGCGCCGGATCAGCAACGACGAGTCCGTCAGCGAGCTGTTCATCGAATGATCCCGAGCCCGCCACCGCGCGGGCTTTCCCGTTGCCGTTCCGGCACGGTTTGAATCGGATTCGGAGCGTCACGACGCTCGCCAAAAGCGCCGAACCTGGTCGCGGGGGAGGCGGAGTCGCCGCTACGGCGGTTTTTATTGGAGGCTGTCATGCCGGTTGAAATGAAACTTGAAGCTGAGATCCGCACGGACCTGGGGAAAGGTGCGAGCCGCCGCCTGCGCCGTGCGAACAAGGTGCCTGCCGTGTTGTACGGCGGTGACAACGGGGCTGTGCCGCTGACACTGAGCGCCGCACAGGTCGCCCGCCTGATGGAAGAAGAGGCGTTTTACTCGCAGCTCATCACCATCGTCTACAACGGCAAGCAGGAGCAGGCGGTGGTGAAGGACATCCAGCGCCATCCCTACAAGCCGCTGGTCCAGCACCTGGACCTGCAACGCGTCGTCGCCGGCCAGAAGATGCGCACGCGCGTGCCGCTGCGGATCGTCGGCGAGGAAGAGCTGCTGAAGACCCAGAAGGGCGTGCTGCAGCACGAGATGATCGACGTCGAGGTCGAGTGCCTGCCGCAGGATCTGCCGCAGTTCATCGAGGTGGGTGTCACCGGCCTGCCCGTCGGCAGCGCCATCCACCTCAGCCAGCTGCAGCTGCCGGAAGGGGTTGAGCTGGCCACACCGGTGGCGGACTCGGAGCACGATCTGCCGGTGGTCTCGCTGCTGGCGCTGCGCGTCTCGGGCGAGGAAGAAGGCGAGGCTGCGGAAGAGGGCGGCGAGCAGGAGGCTGAATAAGCCTCCCTGGGAGTCTGATCAGTGCCGTCCGCCGGTCTTGCGCTGGTTGTCGGTCTAGGCAACCCAGGCGATCGCTATGCACAGACCCGCCATAACGCCGGTTTCTGGTTCGTTGACGAGCTGGCCCGGAAGCATGGCGGGTCTTTTCGTGCCGAGAAGAAATTCCACGGCGAGCTGACGCGCATCCGCGTCGGCGAGCGGGAGTGCATGCTGCTCAAGCCCATGCAGTACATGAACCGCAGTGGGCTGAGCGTGGCCTCGATCGCCAAGTTCTATCGCATCGCTCCCGCCGCTATTCTCATCGCGCATGACGAGATCGACCTGCCGCCCGGCGCCCTGCGCGTCAAGCAGGGCGGTGGCCATGGTGGCCACAACGGCCTGCGCGATGTCATCTCCGCGCTGGGCAGCGCCGACTTTTGGCGGTTGCGGATCGGCGTCGGCCACCCGGGCCATCGCGATCTGGTGGTGGACTACGTGCTGTCGCGTCCCAGGCTGGAGGAGCAGATGCTGCTGGATCAGGCGATCGCGGCGGCGCTTGAGGCGTTTCCGCTGCTGCTCGAAGGCCAGTTTGGCAAGGCGCAGCAGCAGTTGCATGGCCGCAAATGCGGTTGAGGGGTTCGGATCATGGGTTTCAAATGCGGCATCGTCGGACTGCCCAACGTCGGCAAGTCGACTCTGTTCAATGCGCTGACCAAGGCCGGTATTCCGGCTGAGAACTATCCTTTCTGCACCATCGATCCGAACGTGGGGATCGTGCCGGTGCCGGATCCGCGGCTGGATCAGCTAGCCGAGATTGTCAAGCCGGAGCGCACGGTGCCGACGACCATGGAGTTCGTCGACATCGCCGGTCTGGTCAAGGGCGCCTCGCGCGGTGAGGGACTGGGCAACCAGTTCCTGGCGCACATCCGGGAGACCGATGCCATTGCCCAGGTGGTGCGCTGCTTCGAGGACGACGACGTCCATCATGTGGCTGGCCGGGGCGATCCCGTCGCCGATGCCGAAGTCATCAACACCGAGCTGGCGCTGGCCGACATGGAGACGGTCGAGCGGGCGCTGACGCGGGTGGAACGCCAGGCCCGGGCCGGCGACAAGGCTGCCGCTGTCCGCCGCGATCTCCTGCAGCGTGTCAAGGAGCAGCTGGATGCCGGCAAGCCGGTCCGCGCCCTCGAGCTGTCGGACGAGGAGCGGGGCATGCTGCACGAGCTGCACCTGCTCACCATCAAGCCGATGATGTACATCGCCAACGTCAAGGAAGACGGTTTCGAGAACAATCCCCTGCTGGATCGAATCCGGGCCTATGCTGCCGAGGACGGCACCCAGGTGGTGCAGGTGAGCGCGGCCATCGAGGCCGAGCTGGCCAGCCTGGAGCCGGCGGAGCAGCTGGAGTTCCTGAGCGAGTACGGTTTGAGCGAGCCGGGGCTCAATCGCGTCATCAACGCCGGCTACAAGCTGCTTGGGCTGCTTACTTACTTCACCGCCGGCAAGAAGGAGGTGCGGGCCTGGACCGTCAAAGCCGGTTCCACCGCGCCGCAGGCGGCCGGCCGGATACACAGCGACTTCGAGCGCGGCTTTATCCGTGCCGAGGTCATCTCCTTCGAGGATTTCATCAAGTACGGCGGGGAGCAGGGCGCCAAGGAAGCCGGCCGCATGCGGCTGGAGGGCAAGGATTACATCGTCCAGGAAGGCGACATCATGCACTTCCGTTTCAACGTCTAAGCCGGCGCGATGCCTGGTCAGCACGGCCAGGTCGCGCTTGCCGGCCGGGCTCAGCGGCGGAAAATCGGCGTGCCGGAGAACAGCGTGCTGAACGCCTCGATGCTTTGGACGTCGGCCTCCAGGCGCAGCTGGGCCAGCAGTTCCGGCTCAATGGGCACGCGCTCAGCGGCGCTGGGGTCGATGAAGGGCTCCTCGTCTTCCTTGCGCTTGATCTTGTAGCCCGGCTCCACCTTCTTGCTGAGCGCGTTGGCCACGTGCACCAGGGCGACTTCGTCGAGATAGCTACGCGCCCGCACCGGCTGGTTGTGATAGGCCGTGGTCACGCACAGCATCTCGGGCAGCTTCCATTCCCGCATCAGGGCCGCGCCGACTGCGGCGTGGTCGAAGCCGAGCACCTCGCGCTCGATCTGGTACAGCGGCTGATCCGAGTGGGGCAGCCGGTTGAGCACGATCGCGGCCTGCTCGGGCAGGCGGTGATAAATGACCAGCTTGCCCAAGTCGTGGATCAGACCGGCGACGAAGAGCTGCTCCGGTTGGCTGTGCTTGAGATGCCGCGCCAGCGCCCGCGCCAGGATTCCGCAGTAAATGCTGTGATGCCAGAAGTCGGCCATGTCCACCAGCCGGGTGCTGATGTTGGCAAAGGCACTGGCCACCGAGGTCGCCAGGACCAGCTCGCGCAGGTTGCGGGTGCCGAGCAGGGTGATGGCCTGGGGGATGGTACTGACCTTGGTCTTGAAGCCGAAGTGGGCGCTGTTGACCATGCGCAGCAGCCGCGCCGTCAGGGCCGGATCGTGGGCGATGACCCGGCCGATGTCGGCGCTGCCGTAGCGCGGATCCTCCAGCATTTCGCTGATACGGTAATAGGCGCGCGGCAACGAAACCAGGCCGTTGAGGTCGCGTATCAGCTCTTCAATCGTCATAGTCTTACCTCTGAAACAAGGCGGCAGCAGCAGCGCCACCCGCGGCATGGAGCCGTCCGTCGCATGCGATGGCGTCCTTGCTACTACTAGTACAGCCAGCCGGCGATCGTCAGCAACGCAGCGACGGCGACCCAGATCATCGAGCTGCGTCCGACCAGCTCTCTGGCGTCTTGCAAGAACTCTTCGACATCGTCGCTCTCGGGGTCGAATGGCTCCTCGGCGTCGTCAATGTGCAGCGCGCCGACGCCGGCGGCGGCAACCAGGCGTGCCGCCTGGTCGGACTCGTCACCGGCCTTGCGCCAGGCGTCGCGGGCATGCACGAAGCTGCCGGCCAGCGCGAAGGAGAGGGCGGCCGCCCGGGCCGGTAGCCAGTCCGCCAGCGCGAGGAGCTGGTTGCTGGAGTCGGCGAGCTCGTCATCGCTCTGCCGCTGCGCGTGCTCGTGGAGTAGCACGATGAGGCGTAACGCCACCGGACCGACCGGCCCCAGCAGCAGCAGCCAGAAGATGCCCGACAGCCAGCGGCGGTAACTTTGCCAGAACAGGCCGGCGGCCGCCAGCAAGGGCAGGCTGGCGGCGCTGGCCGTGTTGGTGGAGCTGTCGGTCAGCTCCGCCGCATGGCTGCGCGCGGAGTCGATCCGACCCTCGCGCCAGTCCGCGCAGAAATCCCTGACCTGCTCGTCGGGGCTGCCCGGGCCATGCAGGAACAGCAGCGCCCAGGCCCCGAGCGCGATTTCGGCCAGCCCGAGCAGCCAGCCCTCCAGCAGCACTTGCAGCAAGGCGAACAGCAGCACCGGCGGCAGCAGTGCTAGCGCCAGGCGCAGCCAGGGGTGGTCGCCGACGCGCTCCCACAGGCTCCGCTCGAGCCAGCGCAGGTAGCGCAGGAACGGCTCCGGGCTGCGCCAGGAGTCGACCTTGCGTGGATGCTGGTTGGCCCAAAGTGCGAGCAAGATGGCGATCAATCGCATGCTTATTCACCGTGTCGTTCAGCCGACCGAGGCGCGTAGTCGCGCCCAGTCGAAATAGGGGCCGGGATCGGTTTTGCGTCCGGGCGCTATGTGGCAGTGACCGACGATGCGATCCGTGGTGATTGCAGGGTAGGCGCTGCGGAGGGCGCGGACGACGCCGATCAGGACGTCGTACTGGCGGTCCGTATAGGGCAGGGTATCGCAGCCTTCCAGCTCGATGCCGATGGAGAAATCGTTGCAGGCGGTGCGCCCGCCCCAGCGGGACTCGCCGGCATGCCAGGCGCGCCGGCTGAAGGGGACGTATTGGATGAGCTCGCCGTCGCGTCGGATGACGAGATGCGCCGAGACTTTGAGCCCGCGCAGGCCCTGAAAATACGGATGGGCGTCATGATCGAGGGTGTTGGTGAACAGCTGGTCGATGTAAGGACCGCCGAACTCGGCGGGCGGCAGACTGATGCCATGAATGACAAGCAGGTCCACGGGCGAGCCGCCCGAGCGGGCGTCGTGATTCGGGGACGGCCGCTGGTGTGCCTGAGGGATCAGCCCCTCGGGCAGTTCCACCGTAAAGCGCGTATTCATGGGCCGTTTGCCTGGTAGCGGACGATCATTCGAATGCGAAACGCTGTTCCTGGAGCTGTCGAGGCCGGTTATTTTGTCATTTCGGCATAGAGCGGGCAGGCGATGCTGATGGGCGTGGGCAGCCCGTCATCCAGCCTCACTGCCGTCAACTGGCCGCCCCAGACGCAGCCGCTGTCGATGGCCAGGATGCCGTCGTCGTTGTAGAAACCCAGGGCCGACCAGTGGCCGCAGATGATGGTCGGGCCATCGTAGCGCCGGCCCGGTACCTTGTACCAGGGCATGTGGCCGGGTGGGCAGGCGTGGGGCAAGCCCTTGTAGTGCAGCTGCAGACGCCCTTCGCCGTCGCAGACCCGCATGCGGGTGAGCGCGTTGGTAATATAGCGGAGCCGGTCGATCCCGCTCAAACTCTCGTTCCACGCATCGGGCTGATTGCCATAGATTTCCCGCAGCAGGGCGTCGTAATCGGGGCTGCGCAGGGCAGCCTCGAGTTCCTTGGCGCAGCGCTTGGCGGTCGCCAGATCCCAGGCCGGGGGGATGCCGGCATGGGTCATCACATAGCCGAGCTCGGGGTCGTGGTGGAGCAGCGGCTGATGGCGCAGCCAGTGCATCAGTTCGTCGACGTCGGGCGCGGCGAGCACCTCGTCCAGGGTGTCATTGTGGCTGGGCTCGGCGTGCCCGGCCCACACCGCCAGCAAATGCAGGTCGTGGTTGCCCAGCACGGTGACGGCGCGCTCGCCCAGGTCGCGGACGAAGCGCAGCACCCAGAGCGAATCCGGGCCGCGGTTGACCAGATCCCCCGTGAACCAGAGGGTGTCACGGGTCGGGTCGAATTGGATCAGCTCCAGCAGCTGGCGCAGGCTCGCGCCGCAGCCCTGGATGTCGCCTATTGCATAAACTGCCACGTCACCTCGTCCATAGGAGCATCGGCTATCCGTCGATAGTGACTGCTCCGCTCGGGCCGTGCAACCGCCTCGCTTGCGCAGCCGCGTCAGTGCAGGGTGCGGGGGATGGCCAGCGTGAATACCGGGATTGGCACGTCGAAGCGTACCCCATCGTCCGCCAGCATCTGGTAGCTGCCGCGCATGCTGCCGACCGGCGTCTCCAGCATGGCGCCGCTGGTGTAGCGGAAGTTCTCTCCCGGCCGCAGATGCGGCTGCTCGCCGACGACGCCATCGCCGCGCACCTCGCGCTCGTTGCCGTTGGCGTCGACGATGAACCAGTGACGGCTGATCAGCCGCGCCGCCACCGTGCCGGTATTGCGGATCGTGATGGTGTAGGCGAAGACGTAGCGGTTTTCGCTCGGATCCGACTGCTCTTCCAGATAAGCGGGCTCGGCCCGGACTTCGAAGCGGTACTTATTGGAGTTATCGGGCATCGCGCTCGATCCTGCTGCGTCTGCTAAGCCTCGGCTTGCTGCTTCAACGCCGCCATCTTGGCAGTCAGAGCCTGCAGGAGGTTCCGGTAGGAGGCGATGAAAGCCTCGACACCCTCGCGCTCCAACTGCTCGGTGATGGCGTCCAGATCGATGCCCAGCGCGGCCACCTGCTGCAACGTCCGCGGCGCCTCTGCGAGCGCCGGCAGCAGGCGGGCGGCCGGCTGGCCGTGATCGCGGTAGGCTTCGAAGGTCGCCGGCGGCATGGTGTTGACGGTGCGCTCGGCGATCAATTCCTCAACGTACAGCACGTCGCTGTAGCTGGGGTTCTTGGTGCCGGTGCTGGCCCACAGCAGCCGCTGCACCTGGGCGCCGGCCTCCTTGAGCTTGGCGAAGCGGGCGCCGTCGAAGATCTCCAGGAACTTGGCATAAGCGGCGCGGGCATTGGCAATGGCGGTTTTGCCCAGCAGCGCCTCGCCCTCGGGCCGGGACTCCAACAGCCGGTCGACCGCGGTGTCGACCCGGCTGACGAAGAAGCTGGCAACGGAGGCGACGCGATCGACCGGTTTACCGGCGGCAAGCCGCTGCTCCAGGCCCTTGATGTAGGCCTCGGCGACCTCGGCGTAACGGGCGACTGCGAACAGCAGGGTGACGTTGACGTTGATGCCGTCGGCAATCAGGGTCTCGATGGCGGCAACCCCCTCGCGGGTGGCCGGCACCTTGATCATGACATTGGGCCGGTCGATCCAGGCGTGCAGCTTGCGCGCTTCGGCCACCGTGCCGGCGGCGTCGTGCGCCAGGGTCGGCGAGACCTCGATGCTGACCATCCCGTCCTGGCCGTTGCTAGTGTCGTAGACCGGGCGCAGCACGTCGGCGGCGGCGCGGATGTCCTCCACCGCCAGATGGTTGAACAGCTCGGCGGCATCCCAATCCGGGTTGCTGCGTACCGCTTCGGCGATGGCGTCGTCGTAGGCGTCGCTGCCGGTGATGGCCTTTTCGAAGATGGTGGGGTTGGAGGTGACCCCGCTCACGCCGTCGTCGGCGACCAGGCGTGCCAGCTCGCCGGTGCGCAGCATGGTCCGATGGATGTTGTCGTACCAGACGCTCTGGCCGAAGCGGTTGAGGGATTTCAGCGGATTGGTGCTCATGCTTTCAGGAACCCGTTGTTTCGTCAGGGCGGCGATGAAGGGGGCATATTGTAAGCATTACGCTTTTGTTTCAATAGGGTTTTGCCGCATTTCGAGAAATTCGCCACGGTATGGCGCGGGCCCGGCGGGGGGGGCGCCGTCCGGGCATGGGCCGAAGTGCTCGGGCGGCGCGACGGCGGGAGGCTAGATGCGGACCGCAAGCACGTCGCAGGGGGCGCCGTGGAGGACGGCGTTGGCGGTGGAGCCGAGCAGCAGCGCCAGGCCGTGGCGGCCATGGCTGCCGACCACGATCAGGTCGACCCCGTACTGTTCGGCGAAATTGATGATCTCCCGCTTGGTGTAGCCCATGACGATATGGCGCCGGGACGGCTCCAGCCCGACCCGATCGGCCAGCTCGCGCAGCTTTTGCTCGGCGGTGTCGTGCAACTCGCTCTCGATGCTCATGGGCGGCAGCAGGGCTTCGCCGGCAGCGTCCACCGGCAGCGGCTCAATGACGTGGAGCAGGCTGAGCATGCTGCCGTAGCGTTGGGCGAGATCTTGCGCCCGTTCCAGCACCTCCCGCCCTTCTGGGCTGAGGTCGACGGCAGCCAGTATGTGTCGATAGGCTCGCATGGCTGTCTAGCCTCCCTGCACGTGCAGTCGAGGCAAGTATAGCAAGCCGCCGGTCGGCGGGGCGGCGGCGGTTAGGAGCGCGCCGGCAGCTGGCCGGCGAGTGCGGCAAAGCCGGCCAGATCCACCTGCTCGGGGCGCAGCGCCGGATCGACGCCGGCGGCGCGGATCTGCTCCTCGTCGAGCAGGCCCTTGAGGGTGTTGCGCAGCGTCTTGCGGCGCTGGCTGAAAGCCTGGGCGACCAGACGGCTGAAGACGGCCACGTCGTTCACCTCGATGGGCTTGGACCGGTGCGGTATCAACCGGACGAAGGCCGAGTCGACCTGCGGTACGGGACGGAAGGCGCCGGGGGCGATGTTGAACAGCCGCTCCACCCGGCAGTGGTACTGCACCATCACCGACAGCCGGCCGTAGGCATCGTCGCCGACCCGGGCGGCTAGCCGGTCCACTACCTCCTTCTGCAGCGTGAAGTGCATGTCGGCGATGATGTCGGCGTAGTCCAGCAGGTGGAAGATGAGCGGGGTGGAGATGTTGTAGGGCAGGTTGCCGACGATGCGCAGCGGCTGCTCGTTCTCACGCAGGCTGGCGAAATCGAAGCGCAGCGCGTCCCCCTGGTGGATGACCAGCTCGCCGGCGCCCTGGCAGCGGCGGGCTAGCTCCGCCACCAGGTCGCGGTCGAGCTCCACCGCCTGCAGGCGGCCGACGGCCTGCAGCAGGGGCAGGGTGAGTGCCCCCAGGCCGGGCCCGATCTCGACCAGCTGCTGGCCGGGCTCCGGGGCGATGGCCCGGATCATGCGAGCAATGATGTTGCCGTCGACCAGGAAGTTCTGGCCGAAGCGCTTGCGGGCTCGGTGACGGAAGCTCATGGACTGGCTGCGACGCGCGACAGGCGGATGGCTTCGGCGATGGCGGCCTCCAGGCTCCCGGCCTCAGCCCGGCCGCTGCCGGCCAGCTCCAGGGCGGTGCCGTGGTCGACCGAGGTCCGTACGATGGGCAACCCCAGTGTGACGTTGACGGCATGGCCGAAGCCGACGTGCTTGAGCACCGGCAGGCCCTGGTCGTGGTACATGGCCAGCACGGCGTCGGCGCCAGCCAGTCCCCGGGGCGTGAACAGGGTATCGGCCGGCAGCGGACCGACCAGGTCCATGCCCTCGCGGCGCAGGCCGTCGAGCACCGGCTCGATGACCTCGATCTCCTCGCGACCCAGGTGGCCGCCCTCGCCGGCATGGGGATTGAGACCGCAGACTAGGATGCGGGGTCGGGAGATGCCGTACTTGCGGCGCAGGTCGTGCTCCAGGATGCGTAGCACCTGCGTCAGCCGCTGCGGCGTGATGGCGGCGGGAACGTCCTTGAGCGGCAGATGGGTGGTCGCCAGCGCCACGCGCAGCTCGCCGGCGGCGAGCATCATGACCGGCAGCGGGGCGTTGGTGAGCTCGGCGAAGAACTCGGTGTGGCCGGTGAAGGGTACGCCGGCGTCGTTGATCACTCCCTTGTGCACCGGCGCCGTGACCACGGCGGCGAAGCGGCCGGCGAGGCAGCCCTTCCCGGCCAGCCGCAGCGTCTCCAGCACGTAGCGGCTGTTGGCCGGATCCAGCTTACCCGGGCTCGCCGGCTGCGCCAGCGGCACCGCCAGCACGCGCAGCGCGCCGGCCTGCTGCGGGGCAGGGGGCGAGGCAGGATCAAAGGGCAGCAGCCGCAATGGTAGGCCCAGCATGGCGGCGCGCTGCGCTAGCAGCGCCGGGTCGGCCACCGCCACCAGCTCGGCCGGATGGGCTTGCTGGGCGATCTGCACGCACAAATCGGGGCCGATGCCGGCCGGCTCGCCAGGAGTAAGCGCGATGCGGGGTGTCGTCATGCTTCAACCATCCAGGCGGATATCGACGTAGGCGTCTTCGCGCAGCTGCCGCAGCCAGGCCTCCAGCACCTCTTCGGTCTTGCGCTGGCGGATGATCTCGGCCGCCCGGGCCCGGCGCAGCTCGTCGGTGGCGTCGCGCTGGCGGCGCTCCAGCACCTGCACGATATGCCAGCCGAAGTTGCTGCGAAACGGCTCGCTGATCTCGCCGGGAGCCAGCTGCGCCATGGCCTGCTCGAAGCTGGGGACGAACATGCCCGGCGACGCCCAGCCCAGGTCGCCGCCGCGCGAGGCGCTGGCCTTGTCGTCGGAATGCGCTTTGGCCAGCTCGGCGAAGTCCTCGCCGTTCAGGATGCGGCGGCGCAGCGATTCCAGCCGCTGGCGGGCGTCGCTTTCGCTGACCACTTCGTTGGGCGTGATCAGGATGTGGCGGGCACGGGTCTGGGTGATAACAGCCCGGTCGCTGCTGCGGCGGTCAAGCAGCTGAATGATGTGAAAGCCGCTGGGTCCTTGCAGGATGTCGGCGGTCTCGCCCACCGCGAGCTGCGGCACCACGTTGGCGAACAGGGTTGGCAGCTCGCCCTGGGTGCGCCAGCCGAGGCTGCCGCCGTCGAGCGCGGTGGGGCTGTCGGAGTAGCTGGCCGCCAGCTGCGCCAGCTCCGCGCCCTCGCGCAGGGCGCGGAGCACCTGCTCGGCCCGCTCGCGCGCCTGCTGCAGCTGCGCGGCCGAGGCCTGGTCGGGGATGCTGATCAGGATGTGGCCGACCAGGTACTCGTCGGTGTTGCTGCCGCTTTGGCTGGCCAGGAACTCGTCGATCTCCTGGGGAGTGATATGGACCCGGCTCTCGGCCTGGCGCTGATGGAGGCGGGCCAGGACGATCTCGTTGCGCAGCCCCTCGCGGAAGGCGGCGTAATCGTAGCCCTCAGCCTCCAGGGCGGCGCGGAACTGGCTGAGGCTGAGGTTGTTCTGCTCGGCGATGCGCTGCACGGCGGCGTTCAGCGTGGCCTCATCCACGCGGATGCCGCTGCGCTCGGCGACGGCGAGCTGCAGCCGCTGCATGATGAGCCGCTCCAGGACCTGGCGGATCAGGATCTGCTGATCCGGCAGGGGGATGTTGCGCTGCTGCAGCTGGGCGGCGACGGTCTTGACCTCCTGCTCCAGCTCCGACAGCAGCACCACATCGTCGTTGACCACCGCAACGATGCGGTCCAGCAGCTGGGCCGCCAGCGCCTGCGGGGCGGCCAGCAGCAGGGCGAGCGCCAGCGCCGGCCAACGCCAGGCGGTGCGGGGGAAGCGGAAGAGTCCGTTCATGCGATTACCTTTCGAAACGGTAGCCGGAGACGACTTCCTCGATGAAAGCATCCAGGCGCCTGCCGAGCGCGCCCAGGCCAGTGAATTCCAGCTGCACCATGAAGGACAGCGACGGATCGTCGTCATCGATGGAAGATATATGCTCGCGCACCAGGGTGCGCAGCGTCCAGCAGCAACTGCCATAGGCCAGGCCGACGAAGCGTTCCAGCCGCTTGCTGTCGAGCAGCGAGTAATGCACCCCGGCCAGTCCCAGCCAGCGGCTGCCAAGGGGCCAGACCCCGGTGAGCTCGATCTGTTCCAGCGGCGCGCCCTGGCCATCCACCCCGGCCTCGCGGTGGCGATAGGTCAGATGAACCGCCTTCCACTCGTCCGGACGATAGCTAAGTCGCAGCGAGCGGCGCACGACCTCATCCTCGCGGGTATCGTAGCGCAGGTCGCCGTAGAGGGTGAGCGGTCCCAGGCTGACGCGCAGGTCGGCCAGCAGGTCGGACCTCGAGCGGCTGTCCTCCGGGATCGCCCTGCTGCCGATGCGCACCTTGCGCTCGGAGAAGTAAAAGGCGCGTCCAATGCCGGCCCGCAACAGCTCTCGTCCCGTGGAGCGGTCCAGCAGCCGGCTGTACACCGCCAGGCTCAGCTGGTTGGCATCGCCGATGCGGTCCGGGCCGGTGAAACGGTTCATCTCGAACAGCTGCGACAGGGTCAGCTCGGTGCGGGAGGTGTCGAACACCGGCAGCTCGCTTTGATCGCGGTAGGGCACGTACAGGTAGAACAGCCGCGGCTCCAGGGTCTGCAGCAGGCGCCGTCGGCCGAGGCTAAGGTCGCGTTCGAGGAAAATGCCGCCGTCGAGGCTGAACAGCGGCACGGTGCGATTCAGCGACTCTTCCGGGTGATTGCCGCTCAGCCGATCCGGATAGTCCAGCCAATAGCGGGTGTGGCTCAACGCCACGCTCGGCGTCACGAAATAGGCCAGGCGCTCATGGCGCAGGAAGGTGTGCAGCAGCATGTCGCTGCGCAGGCCGGTGATGCGCTCCGAGGTGGGGTGGGCGAAGCGGGTGGCTTCGCCGGCGAGGTTGTAGTTGAAGGCGCCCGGATTGCTGGAGCGGTAGCTCGCCAGCAGCCGCGGCAGCACCCGGTAGGGTCGGCTGCGGGGCAGGATCTCGTCGTCCACGGTCTGCCAGCCCTGCACCTGGCCTTGCAGATGCCAGCCCCCGCTGCGATAGCCCAGCACCGCCTGGCTGCGCAGGTGCTGTTCGCTGGTGGTGGCCAGATCGTTGCCGAAGTCGTCCAGGTACTCGCTGTCGCTGACGCGGTTGTACTCGCCGTAGAAATAGGCATTGTTGCGCCAGCGGCTGCGCCAGTCCCAGCCCAGCTGCCAGCGGTCATCGCCGAAGCGGGAGTCGTTGGGCAGGTAATTGAAGCCAAGCTCGGTGGCGTAGCCGGGGCGCAGCAGGCGCGCCTCGGTCTCCAGCATCAGGCCGCGCCGGCTAAGCAGGCGCGGGGTCAACGTCATGTCGTAGTTGGGCGCTAGATTGAGATAGTAGGGAGTCGCGACGTCCAGGCCGTTGCGGCCGCGGTAGCCGAGGCTGGGCGGCAGGAAGCCGGTCTTGCGCCTGTCATCGATGGGAAAGCTGATGTAGGGCGTGTACAGCAGCGGCACGCCGAAGAAGCGCAGCCAGGCATGGTGGGCGGTGCCGAAGCCCTCGGCGCGGTCCAGCTCCAGGCTGCGACTGTGCAGCCACCAATCCTCGTCGCCGGGCGGGCAGACGGTGTAGGAGACGTCGTCGTACTCGCTCACGCTTTCGCTGCGCAGGCGGGCCTGGCGGGCGCTGCCGTGAGTGGTGGGGCCGAATTGAAACTCCGCCGCGTTGAGCACGCCGCGGTCCTGATCCAGGTACAGATAGCCGTCGCTGGCCCGGATGTCGGCAGGCCCCTGACGGTAGCGGACGTTGCCGATGGCATCGGCCCGGCTGCTCGGCTCGTGGTAGCGCAGCTCGTCGGCTTGCAGCACGCGGCCGCCGCGCTCCATCACGACGTCGCCCTGGAAGATGTATGTCTGGCTGCGGCGATCGAGCTGGCCGCGGTCGGCGTCCACCGTCACCGGGCCATCCGGTTCGGCTGGCGCCTCTGAAGCCCCGAGCTCGCCCAGCAGCCTGGCTGGAGGCGGGCAGGCCATGAAGTCGGCGGTCGCCAGCGGTGCCGCGCCCAGAAGCGCAGCGGCCAGCGCAAGTCGTGACCATAGCGTCGCTTTCACCGTAACCAGATCCTGCCCCTTCCTGCGGCGGCCGATACGATGTCATAGAAGCCCGCAATGGGGCAAACTCCCCGTGTCGCCCATTTATAATGCACGTCGGCCTAGCCGCGCCCATCCATCAACCGTATAGAGAATGACAAGCTGTGACTGTCCACGATCCGGTCGCAACGTCCACTCAGTCCGACCAGCGCCTGCATGTCCTGCGTGACTGGCTGACCAACTCGCTGGGCTTGCAAATCGATGCCCTGGCACCGGCCTCCAGCGATGCCAGCTTTCGCCGCTATTTCCGCGTCCGCCATGCCGGCGGCAGCCATATTGTCATGGACGCACCGCCGCCCCAGGAAGACGTGCGGCCCTTCGTCGCCATCGCTGCGCAGCTGCGCGCCATCGGCGTCAATGCGCCGGAGGTGCTGGAAGCCGACCACGTCCAGGGCTTCCTGCTGCTGACCGATCTGGGCGACGTCCGCTATCTGGATGCGCTCGACGCCTCGCGAGTCGAGGCGCTTTACGGCGATGCGCTGGATGCATTGGAGCGGATGCAGGTGGACGGTCCGCGCGAGCTGCCGCCCTACGACCGCGAGCTGCTGCTGCAGGAAATGCAACTCTTCCCCGATTGGCTGCTGCAACGCCACCTGGGGCTGGAGCTGAGCGCGGCGCAGCAGCAAAGCCTGCGGCAAAGCTTCGACCTGTTGGCCGAGGCCGCGCTGGAGCAGCCGCGGGCCTTTGTGCACCGCGATTATCACTCGCGAAATCTCATGGTGCTGGAGAGCGGCAATCCGGGAGTGCTGGATTTCCAGGATGCTGTGCTCGGCCCGATCACCTATGACCTGGTGTCGCTGCTGCGCGATTGCTACATCAGCTGGCCGCAGGAGCGGGTGGAGGCCTGGGTGCTGGCCTATCTGCGCCGACCCGGCATCGCCGCGCTGGCTGGCGGCGTAGATGCGGCCACCTGGCTGCGCTGGTTCGACCTGATGGGGGTCCAGCGGCATCTCAAGGCGAGCGGCATCTTCGCCCGTCTTTGGCACCGCGACGGCAAGCCCGGCTATCTTGGTGACATCCCGCGCACCCTGGGCTATGTGGTCGCCGTCGCGGCCCGCTATCCGGAGCTACGCTTCCTGCGCGAGCTGCTGCAGGAGCATGTCCTGCCGCGGCTGGAGAGCGGTCGCGATGGCTGAGCGCATCGAGCGCGCCATGATCCTGGCAGCCGGTCGGGGCGAGCGCATGCGACCGCTGACCGACCGCATTCCCAAGCCGCTGTTGCCGGCCGTCGGCAAGCCGCTGATCGAGTACCACCTGGAGGCGCTGGCGGCAGCCGGCATCCGCCGCGTGGTGGTCAACGTCGCCTGGCTGGGCCAGCAAATCATCGCCGCGCTGGGCGACGGCCGCCGCTTCGGCCTGGAGCTGCGCTACTCACGCGAGCGGCAGGCGCTGGAGACGGCCGGCGGCATACGCCAGGCCCTGCCGCTGCTGGGGCCGGCTCCTTTCATCGTGATCAACGGTGACGTCTGGACCGATTTTCCGCTCGCGGAGCTGCAGCCGCCGGCCGGCCTTGCCCATCTCGTGCTGGTGGACAATCCGCCCCATCATGAACAGGGAGACTTCTGGCTGCAGGACGGTCGCGTCGCGGCTGTCGGCGACGGGCCGCGGCTTACGTTCAGCGGCATCGGGGTCTACCGGCCGCAACTGTTCGCCGACCTGGCCCCCGGGGTACGGCCGCTGGCGCCGGTGCTGCGCCAGGCCATGGCGCAGGGATTGGTGAGCGGGCAGCATTACCGCGGCCGCTGGCTGGACGTGGGGACACCGGCGCGCTTGCGCGAACTGGAGGACATGCTCGCCGGGCGAGCATGACGCAAGGACATGGGCAAAGATATCAGCAACATCAAATTCACCCGCGAGGATTTCCAGGCCTTCGCGGCGCGCCTGAAAAGCGAGACTGAGCTGCTCAAACGCTGGCGGGACGAGGGCCGGCTGGCCAGCGATCCGCCCAGGATCGGGCTGGAACTAGAAATCTGGCTGGTCGACGAGGCCGGCCGCCCGGCGCCGTGCAACACCGCGGTCCTAGCCCAGGCCCAAGAGCCGTTGCTGACGCTGGAGTTGGCGCAGTACAACCTGGAGCTCAACACCACTCCGCAGCCGCTGGCCGGTCAGCCTTTCACCGCCCTGCGGCAAGAGCTGGAGCAGGTCTGGCAGCGCGTGGCCGCCGCCGCGGCGCGGCAGCAGGCGCGGCTCGCCATGATCGGCATCCTGCCCAGCGCACGCCAGGAAGATCTTAGCCTGGCGCGCATGTCGCCGCTTAACCGCTACCAGGCACTCAACGAGCAGGTGTTGCTGCTGCGCAACCAAAGGCCGCTGCAGCTGGACATCCAGGGCGTCGAGCGACTGACCCTGAGCCATGCCGACGTCATGCTGGAGTCGGCCGCCACCTCGCTGCAGCTGCATCTGCAGGTCAGCCCGCAGAACGCCGCGCGGCTGTTCAATGCCGCTGTTATGGCTTCTGCGGCCACCGTGGCGGCCGCCGCCAACTCGCCGTTTTTGTTCGGCCGCCGGCTGTGGGAAGAGACCCGCATCCCCTTGTTCGAACAGGCTGTGGCGGTGACGCCGCCCCACGGCGGCCATCCCGGCCCCTTCGGCCGGGTGAGCTTCGGCAGCGGCTACGGGCGCGATGCGCTGTACGGCTTCTTCGTCGAGAACCGCCAGCACTTCCCGGTGCTGCTGCCGGTGCTGCTGGACGAGCCGGAGGAGCGGCTGCCGCACCTGTGCCTGCACAACGGTACTATCTGGCGCTGGAACCGGCCGCTGGTTGGCTTCGGCGACGACGGCCGGCCGCATCTGCGCATCGAGCACCGCGTGATGGCGGCTGGCCCGACGCTGGCCGACATCGTCGCCAACGCGGCATTCTTCTATGGCCTGGCGCATGGCCTGGCCGAGAGCGAGCAGGGGCCCGACAGCCGCTTGCCCTTCGTGCAGGCAGAGCGCAATTTCTATGCTGCGGCTCGCCATGGCCTGGCGGCAGAGGTAAGCTGGCTGGGCAGCAGTCAGGGGCGGCTGGATCAGCTCATTCTCAACCGCTTGCTGCCATTGGCGGCGCGTGGGCTGCAGCTGGCCGGGGTGGACGATCCCGAAGCCCGTGCCGGACTGGCGATCATCGAGCAGCGGGTCGGCACCGGTCGCACCGGGGCCGCCTGGCAGCGGGCTTTCATCGAACGGTACGGGCGCGATTTCGATGCCCTGGTCAACGCCTATCTGGAACGCCAGCAATCGGGCGAGCCGGTGCATCGCTGGTCGCTGTAGCCGGGCCGGCCAAACAAGCTGGGGCACGAGCATGCTGAAGCAATACACCGACCTGCCAAGAGGGTTCCTGGACGCCAGTGCGGCCGAGCTGGAGCGAATCCTGGGCGGCCCCAGCCTGATCCATTTGCCGGGACTGCGCGATCGGCCGCTGTTCGTCTCCATCCTGCTGCACGGTAACGAGACCTCCGGCCTGACCGCGCTGCAGGAGTTCCTGCGCACGCGCCTAGACCGTCCTTTGCCGCGGGCGCTGTCGCTGTTCGTCGGCAACGTGGCGGCAGCACGGGCCGGGGTGCGAACCTTACCCGGACAGCCCGACTACAACCGGATCTGGCCGGGCGGCGAGGACAGCGCCAGCCCGGAAGCCAGGATGCTGGCCCTGGTCGTCGACCAGATGCGCCAGCGGCGTGTCTTCGCTAGCATCGACATCCACAACAACAGCGGCCCCAATCCTCACTACAGCTGCATCAGCCGGGTTGATGGCCGCCACCTCTACCTGGCCTCGCTGTTCAGCCCGACAGTGGTGCATTTCACTCGGCCGCGCGGCGTGCAGGTGGCGGCCTTCGCCGAGCTTTGCCCCGCCGTCACCATCGAATGCGGCCAGCCGGGCGATCGCTACGGCATCGAGCATGCGCGCGAGCTGGTGGAAGCGGCGCTGCATCTGGGCAAGATCCCCGACCACCCGGCCAGCGAGGTCAGCCTGTTCCGCACCGTGGCGCGGGTCTTGCTGCCGGCCGACGTCACCTTCGGCTACGGCGACGAGGCGGTGGAGCTGCAGCTCATGGACGATCTGGCGCAGTTCAATTTCCGCGAGCTGCCCGTCGGCACCATCTTTGCGCGCGTCCGTGGCCAGCGGGAGGTGAACTTCGTCGTCGAGGACCAGCAGGGCAGGGATGTCGCCGCCGACTATTTCGAGCTGGTCGACGGCGAGCTGCGCACCCGGCGTCCGGTCATGCCGGCGATGCTGACCACCAATCCGGCCATCGTTCGCCAGGACTGCCTGTGCTACCTAATGG
Organism: Lysobacteraceae bacterium; assembly: GCA_012523465.1. Taxonomy (GTDB): domain Bacteria; phylum Pseudomonadota; class Gammaproteobacteria; order Nitrococcales; family AK92; genus JAAYIK01. Next base: position 101,453 of record JAAYIK010000015.1, read on the forward strand.
AGGGCCTGCCAACGCCAGCCGACGGCTAAGGCCGCGGAGCGGCTAGATCCCGTAGCGCCAGCGATACCACCAGCCAGCCAGCAGCTCGCGCAGGGCGGCGCAGCTTTCGTGGAAGGTGTCGGGGTTGGGGGTGAAGGCGTAAAGGCTGATGCTGGGCGCGGTGTAGACGGTGGGGGCCGGGACGACCTCGAAGCCGGCATGCTGGAACACCCGCACTGATCGCCGCATGTGGATGGTTTCGGTCACCAGGATGATGCGGCGTATGCCCAGCGGCTCCAGCAGCTCCGCGGCCAGCGTCCCGTTCTCGTAGGTGTTGCGGCTGCGCTGCTCGTGGGCTAGCACCGGCACGCCGAACTCGTCGGCCAGCACATCCCGCATCATGATCCCGAGCGGCGTGCCCCTGCCATTGGGGGCGCCGCCCACCGGCACCACCGGCAGGCCGGTCCAGCGGTGGACCCAGGCTGCGTAGCGCAGCCGCAGCAAGGTGGAAGCGCTGACGGTGTCGCCGCCGTAGTCGGGCGCGTCCAGCGCGCGGGCGCCGCCCAGCACCACGATGACCTGCGCCTCGGCGGCGCGGGCCGCCTCGGGAGTCAGCGGTGGCTGCCACTGCAGGCTGCGGACGAGCGGCCAGCTCGGCAGCGGCGCGCTGAGGCCGTAGAGCAGCAGCAGGCCGAGCGCGAGCAGGAGGCGGGCGGCCCGGCGGCGCCACCACAGCAGCGCCGCTAGCCCCAGCAGCAGGAGCAGGCCGGGAGGGAGGAGGAGCTTTTCGACCAGGCCGCTCATTGGCCGCCGGAAGCGGGCAGGACCTCGCGCGCCTGGATGTCGGCATGATAGGACGAACGCACCATGGGCCCGCTGGCGACATGGGCGAAGCCCATCTTGTAGCCCACTTCGGCCAGCCGCTGGAACTCCTCCGGCGGCACGTAGCGCGCCACCGGCAGGTGGTGCGGGCTAGGCTGCAAGTACTGTCCAAGGGTGAGCATGTCGCAGCCGTGGGCGCGCAGATCGGCCATGACCTGCTCGATCTCCTCGCTCTCCTCGCCCAGGCCGAGCATCAGGCCCGACTTGGTGGGGATGTCCGGGTGGCGTTCACCGAACTGCCGAATCAGTTCCAGCGACCACTGGTAGTCCGCGCCGGGCCGGCACTGCCTGTAGAGGCGGGGCACGGTTTCCAGGTTGTGGTTAAAGACGTCCGGCGGATGGGCCGCCAAGGCCTCCAGGGCGCGCTCCATGCGGCCGCGGAAGTCCGGCACCAGGATCTCGATGCGCACGCCCGGGTTGAGGGCTCGGACTTCGCGGATGCAGGCGGCGAAGTGGCCGGCGCCGCCATCGAGCAAATCGTCGCGGTCCACCGAGGTGATCACCACGTAGCGCAGACCGATGTCGCGCACCGTCTCCGCCAGGTTGCGCGGCTCGTCGGGATCCAGCGGCAGCGGCCGGCCGTGGGCGACGTCGCAGAACGGGCAGCGGCGGGTACAGATGTCGCCCATGATCATGAAGGTGGCCGTGCCGTGGCCGAAGCACTCCGGCAGGTTGGGGCAGGAGGCTTCTTCGCACACCGTATGCAGCTGGCCGGCCCGCAGCCTCTGCTTGATGCGGGCGATCCCGTCGCCGGCCGGCACCCGCACCCGAATCCACGACGGCTTGGGCAGCGGTTTGGCGGTGACGTCGAACTTGAAGGGGATGCGGGACGTCTTGTCGGCGCCGCGCATCTTGACCCCAGGGATGACTTTGGCAGGTGGCTTCGTGGACATGCGACCTCTTGCGTACTGTTCAGGATGCCGATGTTGCGGCCGCGGCCGCTCCCAGCTGCTCCAGCAGCCGCGCGAGCAGCGCCTCGGCGACCTCGTCGAGGGGGAGCTCGACGCCCAGGTCGCGCAGCTGGGTCATTTCCAGCCCGGTGTAGCCGCAGGGATTGATGCGCCGGAACGGGGCAAGATCCATAGCGGCGTTGAAGCTCAGGCCGTGATAGCTGCAGCCCCGCCGCACCCGCAGGCCCAATGATGCGATCTTGCGCCCTTCCACATAGACCCCTGGCGCATCCGGCCGCGCCTGCGCTGCGATGCCCAGATCGGCCAGCAGGGCGATCACCGTCTGTTCCAGGATGGTGACCAGGCGCCGCACGCCCAAGTTGCGCCGCCGCAGATCGAGCAAGGGGTAGACCACGATCTGGCCGGGGCCGTGGTAGGTCACCTGGCCGCCGCGGTCGGTCTGGACCACGGGAATGTCGCCGGGGGCGAGCAGATGCTCCTGTTTGCCGGCGATGCCGAGGGTGAAGACGGGGGGATGCTGCAGCAGCCAGATCTCGTCCGGCGTCGCCTCGGTGCGCCGCTCGGTGAAGTCGCGCATGGCTGCGAACGCGGACTCATAGGGCACCAGGCCCAGGCGGCGAACGCTGACGGCCTCGGCGGCAGCGGGTTCGGCAAGCGTGCGCGGTTCGGACATCGGCAGCGGCTTCCAGATGGAGCCATACCATAGCGCGTCCGGCGCCAAACTGCCACCGAGCTGCCGCCTGGCCGTCCCTGGCCGGACAGGCTGCGGGAACCAGCTACGACCGCTTTTGCTGCTCGGCGGCGATCTCGGCGCGCACCTGGTCCATGTCCAGCTGGCGCACGCTCTCGATCACCTGGTCGAGCGCGCTGGCCGGCAGAGCGCCAGAGTGGCGGAACACCAGAATTCCCTGGCGTATGGCAGCGATGGTGGGAATCGAGCGGATCTGGAACGCAGTCGCCAGTTCCAGTTCCTGTTCCGTGTCAATCTTGCCGAAGACGATATCGGGGTTGGCCTCGGCGGCAGCCTCGTAGGTCGGGGCGAAGCTGCGGCAGGGACCGCACCATTCGGCCCAGAAGTCGAGAAAGACGATGTCGTTATTTTCAACGATTTCGTTCAGGTTGCTGGCAGTAATCTCGATCGCAGCCATGGCACGCCTCATCATTTTATAAAAATATAAATTGTTCTCGCATCATAACGGAAAGGACCAGCGCTGTCACCTGCCGATTGCATTGGCGTCCGGCTGGATCGGGCACCGGCGGGGCGGTTTGCGCCGCCTTGGCGGCCACGGCAGTCGGTCGGCCCGGATCGCAGCACGCTTCGATGCCCCATGAAAACAACCACGAGCCTGATTCTGAGCGCTTGCTTCGCGGCGCCGGCGCTGGCCGGCAATTTCTCCTACACCAGCCTGGAAGCCGGGCTGGGCGTGCGCTTCCTCGACGACAGCCTGATCCATGCCGAGGAGGTCTACGACGAGTTCGGCGCCTTGATGCTCGCGGGCGCGTTGCAGCTCGACGCCGATTTCCTGCTCGGCGCTGAGTTGTGGGTGGCCGCCAACAGCGGGCCCGATACCGAGATCGCGCAAAGCCGGCTCGGGCTGCGCGCAGGGTTCCCGCTGGCCCTTTCTGGCGTGCTGGACATCGTGCCCATGCTGGGAGTGCTCGCTTCGCGGGTCGAGTACTGCCAATACTCCTGGTGCTATCGGGATATCGAGGGCGGGCTGAGCTACGGGCTGGAGCTGCGCTTCTGGGCGCTGCCGGGAACCGTCGAGCTGACCGCTGCGGTCACTGATTCCACGCTGCCATCGAGCCGTCCGCTGTGGGCGGCCGGCGCCGCCATCTGGCGGGGCGCGCATCACATCGTGCGGCTCCAGCTGCGGCGGTACGAGCAGGCCGACGATGGCGCCAGGCATTCCCACGGCCTGGGGCGAGACGGCAACGAAATCCTGTTCGGCTACCGCTACAGCTGGTAGCGACGCCGTCCGGCGTTGCTTTTCGGCGGCCTGGCAACAATCTGAGTGTGATCTTCGAAGGCAGTTCTCCCGGCCGGAGGCGGACATGATCAAAATCGCTATCATCCTCGGCAGCACCCGCCCGGGGCGGCTCGGCGAAGCGGTCGCGCGCTGGGTGGAGGCGGTCGCCGGCAAGCGCGGCGATGCCAGCTTCGAGCTGGTTGACCTCAGGGACTATGACTTGCCGCTGCTGGACGAGCCCAGGCCGCCCTCGCTGGGCGATTACCGGCAGGAGCACACCAGGCGCTGGGCGGAGAAGATCGCCTCGTTCGACGGCTACGTCTTCGTCACGCCCGAGTACAACCACGGCATCCCGGGCGCGCTCAAGAACGCCATCGATTTCCTCTATGCCGAGTGGAACAACAAGGCGGCCGGCTTCGTTAGCTATGGCAGCGCCAGCGGCGTGCGGGCAGTGGAACAGCTGCGTCTGGTGATGGCGGAGCTGCAGGTTGCGACCGTGCGCGCCCAGGTCATGCTCTCGCTGTTCACCGACTTCGAGAACATGAGCGTGTTCAAGCCCCACCCGCGCAACGAGGCCGCGCTCAACAGCATGCTGAGTCAGCTGACGGCTTGGGCGGGCGCGTTGCGAACAGTGCGCACCGGGCGCTGAGGTCGGCGCTCCTCCCGAGGTGCCTGCCGCCGCGTTCTGGGCTAGGCTTGCCGGCAGCAAGCCGCGCTCAGCGGCAGGACCGAGGAGGAGCGGGATGCCAACCAAAGAAGAAATCCAGGCGTTTCTGAGCAGAGAGTTTCCTCAGACTACGGTGCAGGTGGTGGCGGTGGATCGGGGCCGGTCGCAGGTGCGCCAGCCCATCAACCAGTCCCATCTGCGCCCCGGCGGCACGGTGTCCGGGCCGACCATGATGGCCTTGGCGGACGTGGCGGCCTACGTCGCCATCTTCACTGAGATCGGCATCGTGCCGCTGGCCGTGACCACCAGCTTGTCCATTAACTTCCTCAACAAGCCGGCGGCAGATCGCGACCTGATCGCCGACGGCGAGCTGCTCAAGGTCGGCTCGCGGCTGGTCGTGGCCGACGTGCGCATCTACTCCGAGGACGAGCCGCAGCTGCTGGCGCAGGCCAGTGTCACCTACTCCATCCCGCCGGCGGCGTTGCGCTGACGGCTTGGCCGGGCGCCGGGAGGCGCCCGGCCCGCCCCTCAGCTCAGGAAGGCGAACTTCAGAACGAACAGCGCAGCGATCACCAGCAATGCGGCGTTGAGCTGATGCCAGCGACCGCTGGCCAGCTTGATGGCGACGTAGACGATGAAACCCAGCGCGATGCCGTGGGCGATGGAGAAAGCCAGCGGCATGCCGAGCGCGGTGACCAGGGCCGGCGCGGCGTCGGTGATGTCCTCCCAGTCTATGCGGGCGAGGCCGCTGGTCATCAGGGCGGCGACGTAGAGCAGCGCGGGAGCAGTGGCGAAGGCCGGCACCATGGACGCCAGCGGCGCGAAGAACAGCGCCAGGATGAACAGCACTGCGACCACCACCGCGGTCAGCCCGGTCCGGCCGCCGGCGACGATGCCGGCGGTGCTCTCGATGTAGCTGGTGGTGGTGGAGGTGCCGAGGGCAGCGCCCGCCATGGTGGCCGTGCTATCGGCCATCAGCGCCCGGCCCAGCCGCGGCAGGTTGCCGTCCTTGTCGAGTAGGTTGCCGCGTTGGGCGGCACCGAGCAGGGTGCCGGAGGTGTCGAACAGGTCGACGAACAGGAAGGCGAAGATGATGCTGAGCAGGCCGACGTCCAGCGCCCCCCGCAGGTCCATCTGCATGAAGGTCGGGGCCAGGCTGGGCGGAGCCGAGACGAAGCCGCGGTACTCCACCATGCCGAGCAGCAGGCCGACCACGGTGATGGCGATGATGCCGATCATCACCGCGCCCATCACTCGCCGCGCCGCCAGGGCGCAGATCAGGACGAAGCCGGCGGCGGTCAGCAAGGTCTCGGGTGCCTTGACGTCGCCCAGCGTGACCAGCGTGGCCGGGTTGGCAACGATGATGTTGCTGTTGTGCAGGGCGATCAGGGCCAGGAACAGGCCGATGCCGGCGGCAATGCCCATCCGCAGCGATTGCGGGATGCTGTTGATGATCCACTCGCGGATGCGGAAGATGCTGAGCAGGAAGAACAGGAAGCCTGACAGGAAGACCGCACCCAGCGCTACCTGCCAGCTGTGCCCCATCTGGCCCACCACCGTGTAGGTGAAGAAGGCGTTCAGCCCCATGCCGGGCGCCAGCGCGATGGGGTAGTTGGCGAACACGCCCATGATCAGGCTGCCGATGGCCGCTGCTAGGCAGGTGGCGGCGAACACCGCGCCGTAATCCATGCCGGCAGCGGAGAGCATGGCCGGGTTGACCACGATGATGTAGGCCATGGTGAGGAAGGTGGTGATGCCGGCGATGACCTCGGTCTTGAGGTCGGTGCCGTGCGCTTTCAGGTGAAAAAGCCGTTCCAGCACTTGGGGCTCCAGTCGAAGCATTAGTGTTGCGGATGGGTTGAAGCCGGCAATTAGAATCCCTTGGTCGCCGGCTTGCAAGAGCCGACGGCCAGGCTCGCCGCTTCCTGCCGACGGCGGCGGATGCCTACCTTGACCGCCGTCAAGATGACGTCATCGCCCCCCCTTAACATCGGCCTCAAAATCAATGACAGGGGGGATGAGAGGATGACTTTTTGGCCATGGAGCAAGGAGTTGGAGGTCGGGATCGCGGTCATCGACGAGCAGCACCGCTGGCTGGTCGAGCAGACCAACCGCCTGCACGAGGCCCTGCAGGCCGGCAGCGAGCGCGAACTCATCGGCGAGATCCTCGAAGGCCTGATGGACTACACCATGAACCACTTCATCGTTGAGGAGGAGCTGTTCGATCGCCTAGGCTATCCCGAGTCGGCCGCTCACAAGGCCTACCACAACCGCTTCACCGAGCAAGTGATGAGCCTGCTGCTGCGCCACGAGAACGGGGAAGAGGTGGGCATGGACGCCTTGGAGCTGCTCAAGCGCTGGCTTACCCACCACATACTCAAGGTCGACAAGGCGTATGTCGAACACTTCCGCAAGCACGGGGTTTGCTGACGGGCGGCAGGGGCGATGCCGCAGCTGATCGAGAGCCCGCACAATCCCCGCTTCAAGCTCTGGAAGTCGCTGCTGGACGGCCGTGGCATCAGGAAGCAGCAGCGCTTCCTGCACGCCGGCCGCAAGGCGGTGCCGGAGGTGTTGGCGCGCCATCCGGAGCGCTTCGAAGCCGTCCTCTGCCTGCAGGAAGACCAGCTCGCCGGGCTGCCGCTGCCGCCGGCGTTGCCGCGCTACCGGCTGGCGCCGGCCCTGTTCGCCCAGCTGGATGTCATCGGCACCCGTTTCCCCCTGCTGGTAGGGCGGTTGCCGGCATTCCCGCGCGCCGACCTGGCCGCGCCGCCGCGTGGCCTGGAGCTGGTGTGCGCGCTGGGCAATCCCGACAACCTGGGCGCCCTGCTGCGCAGCGCTGCCGCCTTCGGCGTGCGTCGCGTCATCCTGCTGCCGGAAGCGGCCCAGCCTTTCCATCCGCGCGCCTTGCGCGCTGGCGCCAACGCCCAGTTCGAGCTGGAGCTGCTGCAGGGGCCGGGCTGGACCGAGCTGCCCGCTGCCGCCGGGCCGCTGCTGGCCCTGGATGCGGGCGGCGAGCCGCTGGATCGTTTCGACTGGCCGCGCGATCTGCGCCTGGTGCTGGGCGAGGAGGGCAAGGGGCTGCCGCCGTCGTTACCGCTGCGCCGCCTGGCCATACCCACCACCGGGCGGGTGGAATCGTTGAACGCCACGGTGGCTGCCAGCCTGGCCCTCTACGCCTACTACCAAGCGCTGCGGCCGGGCTAGCCGCGCTCAGCGCGCCCGGCGCAGCTGCGGATGCAGGAAGCAGGCCAGCAGCACGGCGGCGGCCAGCACGGCGCTGACCACGTACGGCGCCTGCGGTGCCAGCCCGTACAGCGACATGCCTACGAACGGCGCGAAGATTACCGCCATGCCGCCGGTGGCGCTCATGAGGCCGGCCACCCCGCCCTGCTCGTCGACGCCGACTGCCAGCGACGAGCCGGCCATGAAGCCCGGGCGTAGAAAGCCGAAGCCAAGTCCCAGCAGGGTCATGGCGGCCAGCATGGGCAGATAGGTGCGGCTGAACACGATGATGACGAAGGCGACGATGCCGACGCCGGCGCCCAGCACCATCATGGTCCGCGGCGAGGGCTGCAGCAGGCGGATCAGGATCAGCTGCGCCACCAGCATGGCCGCGGCCTCGCCGGTCAGCATGATGCCGACCGAACGCGCGCTGGCGGTGGGCTCCATGCGCAGCACGTCCATGGCGTAAAAGCCCGCAGCCAGCATGGCGATCACCTGCGACAGCTCCACCACCACGGCGACTAGCAGAAAGGGCCGCACCCGGCGGTCCAGCGGACTCAGCCGCGGCGGTGTCTGCGGGCGGCGCTGCATCGGCTTGCTGTCCGGCAGCCACAGCGCCACCGTGGCGGCGCTGATCAGGGCCAGCACGCCGGCGCCATAGAACGGTGCCACCAGGCCGAAGCCGAGCAGCGCCGCCACTACCGCCGGGCCGACGATGGTGCCGAGCGCAAAGGCCGCCCCCAGCAGCGCCAGCTGGGGGCCGCGCTCATGGGGCTGAGTGCGGTCGGCGACGTAGCCGCCGAGCCCGAGCAGGATCAGCGGGCGGCGCCCCAGTGCGTCGCTGCGCCGGCCCCAGAACGGGCTCATCACCACCCACAGCACGGCCGAGACGGTGAAGATGCTGCCGACCTGGACATCCGACAGTCCCAGGTCGCGGGCCGCCGGTGGCAGCACTGCAAAGATCAGGGTCTGCCCGATGCCGATACAGATCAGGCTGGCGAACAGTATCCAGAACGGCCGCTGCCGCTGGCGAGCGGCGGCGGCCTGGGAAACCTGCGCGGGCGACTCGAAAGCAATCTGGCTCGGTTGATTCACGGATGCAGCGGCTCCGGGTGGAAGACAGCGATCCTAGCAGGAAGCGGGGCGCTTGTCGGCGGGGCGGTTGCCGGCCCGGCGCATCTGGGCCAAGATCGCTGCCGGTAACTGGAGAGGAGATTCGCGAGGCAAGCATGTCGCAGCATTTTCGCTACTACCTGCGCGTCCGCTACAGCGAGTGCGACGCGCAGAAGGTCGTCTTCAACGCCCGCTACGGTGAGTACGTCGATCTCGCCAGCACCGCCTTCCTGCGCGCCATTGGTCTCGACGAGCTGCTCGGCAGCGGGCAGTTCGACTACCAGGTCGTGCGGCAGGTGCTGGAATGGAAAGCCCCGGCGCGCTTCGATGACGTGCTGGAGCTGACCGTCTATGCCACCCATCTGGGTAACACCTCGTTCACGCTGATGACCGAGTTCCGTCATGCCGGCAAGGACGCGATCACGGCCACCGCCGATACGGTCTACGTCGCCGTCGACCCGCAGACCCTGACCAAGACGCCGCTCACCGATCAGGTGCGGGCGGCGCTGCAGCGGGGCGGGCCGGGGCTGGTGGTGGATCACGCCGGTTACTTCCCCATCAGGCTGCAGGAGGGCTGAGGCGCGCTGTGCGCCGGCTATTCCGCCAGCAGCTCGTGGAACGAGGCCAGCCGCAAGGGATCGATCTCGCCCCGCTGCAGGGCAGCCTGTACCGCGCAGCCCGGCTCGTCCCGGTGGCGGCAGTTGGCGAAGCGGCACTCGCCCTGGAAGGCGCGCAGCTCGACGAAGCCATGCTCGATCTGCTCCGGCTCCAGGTGGCCCAGCCGCAGCGTGCGGATGCCGGGCGAGTCGATCAGATCGCCGCCATCTGGCAGATGGTAGAGCGTGGTTTCGGTGGTGGTGTGGCGGCCCAGGCCGGTGGCTTCGGAGAGCGAGCCGATGCGCAGCGCCCGATCGGGGACCAGGTGCTGGATCAGGGACGACTTGCCGACGCCGGACTGTCCGACCAGAATGCCCGTCTTGTCCTGGAAGCGTGCTTTCAGCGCGGCCACGCCCTCGCCGGTCAGACTGCTGCCGGCCAGGACCGGATAGCCGAGCCGCTGGTAGATCCGGAGCTGCTGCAGCAGCGCCTCCCGCTGAGCGGGCGCGGCCAGGTCGAGCTTGTTGAGCCAGATCAGCGCCTCCAGCTCCAGGTGCTCGGCCAGCACCAGGTAGCGGTCGATCAAACCGCGCTCGAACGGCGGCTGGACGGCGATGACCACGACCAGCAGATCGACGTTGGCAGCGAAGGGGCGCAGCTGGCCGCGGTAATTGGGGCGGGCCAGCAGGTTGCGGCGCGGCAGGATTTCCTCGATCACCTTGCCGCCAGCCTCATCCCGGAAGCGCACGTAGTCGCCGCAATAGGGCCGGCCCAGGCGTCGGCGCGGCAGGCAACGGTGCAGCCCGCCGTCGGCATCCTCGACGACGCAGTCCAGGCTGTAGCTGGCGACGACTCGCCCGGTGATGGTTTCGGCCATACTTTAGTTGCTCTTGACATGCGCCCGGCCGCCGCCGGCGCGAGATCGAGCTTGGGACGGGCAGCGAGAGCGGCAGTCGCCGCACTGCCCAACCAATCCTGCACATTTTAACGAAAAAGGCGTTACGACATGGCGCAGTCACCTGACAATCTGATCTGGATCGATTTGGAAATGACCGGCCTGGATACCGAGAAGGACCGGATCATCGAAATCGCCACGGTAGTCACCGACAGTCAACTCAACATACTGGCCGAAGGCCCGGTGCTCGCCATCCATCAGGACGAGGACGTCCTGAGCGCCATGGACAGCTGGAACACCAAGCAGCACACGACCTCCGGCCTGCTCGATCGGGTCCGGCGCAGCACCATCGACGAGGCCGAAGCCGAGCGGCTGACGCTGGAGTTCCTGCGGCAGTGGGTGCCACCCAACACGTCGCCCATGTGCGGCAACAGCATCTGCCAGGATCGCCGCTTCCTACACCGCTGCATGCCGGAGCTGGAGCGCTATTTCCACTACCGGCACATCGATGTCAGCACGCTGAAGGAGCTGGCCGCCCGCTGGGCGCCGGAAATCCTGCCCGGCTTCGTCAAGCAGGGCACGCACCTGGCGCTGGAGGACATCAAGGAGTCCATCGCCGAGCTGCGCTACTACCGCGAGCATTTCATCCGGCTGCCGTCCCGCGACTGAGTGGCAGCCTCCCTTCCCGGTCCGTGGCGCCTGCTGCCGGCCGGCGAAAGCGTGACGGCGTCACGAGCCGGGGCCGACGTTGTCGACAGCCGCCCTCGACTTGCCCACAATAGGATCGCTGGGCCGCCGTCACAGGCCATGCTTTCCTGCCACCCCATGCCAAGGCGAAGCTGCCCCGCGCGCCGCGGCCAAGCCGCGCGCGGCGGGCAGGAGAAGCAAGATGATCATGACCTACGTCCGATTCTTCAGCCTGTTCGTGATCATGCTGCTGCTGTTCCTGGCCAGTCCCGACGGCATGCTGTCCCGGCTGGGCCTGGAGCGCAGCCCGCTGATCGCCGTGCTGGCGGCCATCATCGTCGCCGGCATCGTGCATAGCTTCCGGCTGGTTTACCTACTGGCCACGGTGGTGCTGGCGGTGGTCGCCAACCTGGCTCCTGAAGTAGCGGCGGAGTTGGGCTTCGACCGCGATTACGCCATCGCGGCGCTGCTGGCGGTCCTGATCAGCCCGTGGGTGGTGAGCAAGCTGAATGGCTGACCCCGATCGGCGTCAGCGCTCGATCGGGGTATCGTCCCGGTTGCCCCATTCCGACCAGGAGCCGGCATAGCCGCGCACCCGCTGGTAGCCCAGGTGCTTGAGCACGATGTAGGTGTGCGCCGAGCGATGATGGGTCTGGCAGTGGGCGATCACTTCCTTGTCCGGGGTCACGCCGAGCTCCCGCAGCCGCTTGCGCAGCACCGCCTCGGGCAGCAGCCGGCGTTGGCGATACGGGTCCATGGCCAGCGTCCAGTCGAAATTGACGGCGCCGGGGATATGCCCGGCCCGGGCCGCGCGCTGGTCGGTGCCGGCGTATTCTGCCGGGGTGCGGGTGTCGAGCACGACCACGTCGTCGTCCTCCAGCCGGGAGCGGACATAATCCAGATCGGCCAGCGCGGCGGGATTGCGCAGCCGGGCCGTATACTGGCTGGGCCGGGGCGCCACCTGGCCGCTCTCCAGGGGGCCGCCGTCCGCGACCCAGGCCTCTAGCCCGCCGTCGAGCAGGGAGAAGGCGGGATGGCCGAGCACGTCCAGCGTCCACAGCAGGCGGCTGGCGCGGCCGTTGCCGGTGTTGTCGTAGGCCACCACGTGGCTGTCCTCGCGCAGGCCGATGGCGGAGAACACTGCCGACAGCTGCGGCAGGTCCGGCAGCGTGCCCATGGCCGGTGGCCGGGGCTGGATCAGCGCCTGGAACGGCAGGTGGATTGCCCCCGGCAGGTGCTGGGCGAGATAGTCGGCCGGCTCGCTCAAGTCGACCAGCAGCAGCCGGTCGTGGCCGAGCAGGGGCTGCAGCTGCTGGGGGGAGACGATGAGGGGCAGCAGGGGGGCAGGCATCGGCAGCGTCCTCCTGAGGGATCCCGTGGTTTCAGCCGTCCGTCAGGCGCCTGACCTGGACCAGCACGCCCAGCGCGGGATGGTCCAGATAATGCAGCTCGCCGGTCCGGACTCGGCGCGACTGCTGGTGCACGTAGGTCGGCTGCGGCTCGACGTCCAGGGTGCCTTCCGAGAAGGAGACCGCGTCGAAGGCCGGTTCCGGCCGATAGCGCAGGTCGACCGCGAAATGCAGAAACCGATCTTGCTGGAATCGTATCAGGCCGTGCAACGGGGGACGAAGGGCATTGCCCCAGGGCTGCCACTCGGGCGGGATGGCGACCGAAGCGGCCTCGGCGCTGGACAGTCCGGGCTGGCGCCAGCCGATGTGGAGCAATGGCTGGTAGCGGCCGGAATCCTGCAGGCGCTGGTAAACCGCGCCCAGCTGCAGCTCGCCGCTGTCCAGCATGGCATAGGGCAGCGTGGCGCCGCCCTGCGGCTGGCGCAGCGTCACCACCTGCTCGGCCTCCGGCGGTGGCGGATCGACCGGATGCAGCTCGGCATCCAGGCCGGTGGGATCGGGCTGGCGGAAGACGATCAGCTCGATCTCGTACCAGGGCGTGGATTGCTGCGCGCCGGCCGGCGCAGCCAGGGTCAGGGCGGTCAGGACGATGGCGAAGAAAAAGCGAGATCCCTTCATGACGCTACTCTCAGGCCGCCTTGCGGTCGGCCAGGCTGTCGATCAGCTGCTCGACCTTGACGATGCGCTGGTCCGGCTCGGCCAGGTCGAGCTTGAAGCGTAGCTTCTGCTGCCCGTCCAGGCGGAACTCGTTGGGCCGCTGCTGAATCAGCCGGATGATCCGCAAGGGATCGATCTGCGGCCGCTCCGAAAAGACCATGACCCCGCCGGTCGGGCCGGCCTCGAGTTTGACGATGCCTAAAGTCTGCGCTTTCAGCCGCAATTCTGCCAGTCGGAACAAATTCTTCGCCGGCGGCGGCAACAGGCCGAAGCGGTCGATCATCTCCACCTGCAGCTCGCGCAGGGCGTCGCTGTCGGGGGCGCTGGCGATGCGCTTGTACATCACCAGCCGGGTATGCACGTCGGGCAGATAGTCCTCCGGCAGCAGCGCCGGGATGCGCAAATCGACCTCGGTGCCGTGTCGCAGCGGCTCCAGCAGGGTCGGCTCCTTGCCCTCCTTGAGCGCTTTCACCGCCCGCTCCAGCAGGTCGCTGTACAGGCTGAAGCCGATTTCCTGGATCTGGCCGCTTTGCTCCTCGCCCAGCAGCTCGCCGGCGCCGCGGATCTCCAGGTCGTGCGAGGCCAGGGCGAAGCCGACGCCCAGCTCCTCCAGCGCCGCCACTGCCTCCAGCCGCTTGACCGCATCCGGCGTCAGCAGCGGCTTGGGCGGCACAATCAGGTAGGCGTAGGCGCGCCGGTGCGAGCGGCCGACCCGGCCGCGCAGCTGATGCAGCTGGGCCAGGCCGAAGCGGTCGGCACGGTTGATGATGATGGTGTTGGCGTTGGGGACGTCGATGCCGCTCTCGATGATGGTGGTGCAGACCAGGATGTTGAAGCGCTGGTGGTAGAAATCCAGCATCACCCGCTCCAGCTCGCGCTCGCGCATTTGCCCGTGGGCGATGCGGATGCGCGCCTCCGGCAGCAGCTCCTCCAGCTCGCAGGCCGCCCGCTCAATGCTCTCCACTTCGTTGTGCAGGAAGTAGACCTGGCCGCCGCGCTTGAGCTCGCGCTGGCAGGCTTCCTGGATCAGGCTGTCGTTCCACTCGCTGATGAAGGTGGAGATCGCCAAGCGGCGCTGCGGCGGCGTGGCGATAATGGACAGGTCGCGCAGACCGGCCAGGGCCATGTTGAGGGTGCGCGGAATCGGCGTGGCAGTGAGCGTCAGGACGTCGACATTGGCGCGCAGCGCTTTCAGGCGCTCCTTCTGCCGCACCCCGAAGCAGTGCTCTTCGTCGATGATCAGCAGCCCCAGGTTCTTGAAGCGTACGTTGTCCTGTAGCAGCTTGTGGGTGCCGATGACGATATCGACCTTGCCTTCGGCCAGATCGGCCAGGATGCCTGTCTGCTCCTTGCCGGAGGTGAAGCGCGACAGCATCTCGATGCGCACCGGCCAGCCGGCGAAGCGGTCGCGGAAGTTCTGGTAATGCTGCTGGGCCAGCAGCGTGGTCGGCACCATCACCGCCACCTGACGGCCGCCGGAGACACCCATGAAGGCGGCCCGCATGGCCACCTCGGTCTTGCCGAAGCCGACGTCGCCGCAGATCACCCGATCCATGGGGCGCGGCGAGCGCATGTCTGCCAGCACCGACTGGATGGCGGCCTCCTGGTCCGGCGTCTCCTCGAAGGGGAAGGCCTCGGCAAAGGCGTAATAGTCCTCTTCCGAGATGTGGTAGGGGTCGCGCTTGGCCGCCTCGCGGCGGGCGTAGATGTCCAGCAGCTCGGCGGCCACGTCGCGGGCCTTCTCGGCCGCCTTGCGCTTCGCCTTCTCCCACTGGTCCGAGCCTAGCCGATGCAGCGGCGCGTTGTCGCTGTCGGCGCCGGTGTAGCGGGAGATCAGATGCAGCGAGGACACCGGCACGTACAGCTTGGCTTCGTCGGCGTACTCCAGGGTCAGGAATTCCTGCTTGAAGCCGTCCAGCTCCAGCGTCTGCAGGCCGCGGTAGCGGCCGACGCCGTGCTCTTCGTGCACCACCGGCGCGCCGATGGAAAGATCGGTCAGGTCCCGGATGATGGCATCCGGGTCGCGCTGCGGGCCGCGACGCCGCCGGCGCCGCTGCTGGGCCCGCTCGCCATAGAGCTCCGCCTCCGGGATCAGTGCCAGCTGCAGGTCGCTCAAGATGGCGCCACGGTCCAGCGCCCCGACCGTCAGCCCCAGCCGGGCCTCGCCGGCCAGAAACTCCGCCCAGCGATCGACGGGCTCAGGACGGATGTCGCGCCGCTGCAGGCGCTCCAGCAGCGCCTCCCGGCGTCCCTCCGACTCGGCGATCAGCAGCGTCCTGCCGGCAAACTCAGCCAGGAAACGCTCCAGCCGGGCGCTTTGCGGGTCGGCCAGCGGATCCAGGCTGACGTCGGGCAGCGGCTCGATGGCATAGCACACGTCGCGCCCGCCCGGGCGCTCGGACAGCGGCGTGTTGAAGCAGACCGCTTGCGGCAGGCGGTTGAGCTGCTCGCGCACGGCTTCCGGCCGCAGGAACAGGCGCTCGGGCGGCAGCAGCGGCCGCTCGATGTCGTAGCGGCGCTGCTCGTAGCGGGTCTCGATCTGCTGCCACATGGCAGCGCCGGCCTGGCTGAGATCGCCCAGACGCAGCGCCAGCGTGCCCGCCGGCAGGTAGTCGAACAGGGTGGCCGTCTGCTCGAAGAACAGCGGCAGGTAGTACTCGATGCCGTTCGGCAGGTTGCCGGCGCTGACCTCGCGGTAGATCAGGCTGCGGTTAGGGTCGCCCTCGAAGGCGGCCCGATAGGCCTGGCGGAAGCGGGTGATGGCTTCCTCGGTGGTCGGGAATTCGTGCGCCGGCAGCAGCTCGATGCGCTCGATTCGATCCAGGGTGCGCTGGGTTTCTGGATCGAAGGTGCGGATCGAGTCCACCTCCTCGTCGAACAGGTCGATGCGATAGGGCAGGGCGCTGCCCATGGGGAACAGGTCGACCAGTGAGCCGCGCACCGTGAACTCGCCCCGTTCCCTTACTTCCGACACGTAGCGATAGCCGGCCTGATCCAGCAGCATGCGCATGCGCTCAAGGTCGAGGCGGTCGCCGACGGCCAGCAGCAGACTGTGGCTGGCCAGATACTCCACCGGCGCCAGCCGCTGCATCAGGGTGGCCACCGGCACGATGAGGATGCCGCGCTCGGTGCGGGGCAGGCGGTAGAGACTGCTGATGCGATCGGAGACGATGTCCTGGTGCGGCGAGAAAACGTCGTAGGGCAGGGTTTCCCAGTCCGGCAGGATCAGCACCGGCAGCTCGCCGCTGCCGAAGAAGCGCAGCTCGCGCTGCAGCTGCTGCGCCGCCTGGCTGCTGTCGGTGATGACCAGCAGCAGCCCGTCGTGCTGCTCGGCGGCGCGGGCGATCGCCAGAGCGCAGCTGGCGCCAGCCAGGCCGTGCCAGTGAAGCCGGTCGCCGGCTTTGCGCGGCAGCGCCGGCTGGAGGACGGAGACGGTACGAGAAGAAGCGCTACTCAAGGCCTTGCTTTACTCACTCTGGGCAGTGAACTCGGCGGCACGGGCGCGGCGCCGCTCGTAGGCTTCGCGGACGATGGCGACATCCTCGAGGAACCAGGGCAGCTCTTCCAGGCGCAGCGCCTGCGGCCCGTCGACCAGCGCCCGCGCCGGATTGGGGTGGAAGTCCACCAGGATCATGTTGGCCCCCGCGATGACGCCCTGCGCGGTGACGTGCATCATGTCCAGCAGCCGGTCCGGCGCGCTGGCGCGGTTGCCGACCGAGTGCGACGGGTCGATGCACACCGGCAGGCGGGTCAGGCGCTTCACCACCGGCACATGAGCGAAGTCGACGAAGTTGCGGTGCGGGTCGCCCATGTTGGTCTTCATGCCACGCAGGCAGAACACGATGCGGCTGTTGCCGCCGCTGGCCAGGTACTCGGCCGCGTGCAGCGACTCTTCCAGCGTGATGCCGAAGCCGCGCTTGAACAGGATAGGATACTCGCTTTGCCGGCCGACGTGCTTGAGCAGCTCGAAGTTCTGCGTGTTGCGGGTGCCGATTTGCAGCATCACCCCGGTCGGCTGGCCGCTGGCCTCGAGGGCCTGCTGGATTTCCTCGATCTGGCTCTCGTGGGTGATCTCCATGGCGATGACCCGGATGCCGTACTTGCCGGCCAGCTCGAACACCCAGGGCAGGCAGCTGCTGCCGAGTCCCTGGAACGAGTACGGGCTGGTGCGCGGCTTGTAGGCGCCCATGCGGGTGCAGACCTGCCCGTGCTCCTGCAACGCCCGCATCATCTGCTCGACGTGCTCGCGGGTGTCCACCGCGCACAGCCCGGCGAAGACGTTGAGATTGTCCTGGCTGAAATGGACACCGTTGTAGCTGAAGGCAAAGCCTTCCTGGTCGCTGCGATGGCGGCCAATGATGCGGAACTCGTGCGAGACCCGCACCACCCGCTCCACGCAGGGCAGTGCCTCCATTTCCTCGGGCTGCAGCTGCTGGGTGTCGCCCAGCAGGTAGATCTCGGTCAGCGTCTGCTGGACGCCACGGACCTGGTGGACGCGGGTGGTAATGCCCGGCAGCTCGGCCAGGTGCTGCTGCAGCAGCTTGTAGTCGGGACTGTCGAAGTCAGTATCGGCGGCAAGAACCAGAATCATGGGCGATGTCCGATGGTTGTTGGAGCGTTAGGATTGAGCCGTTGCAAGGCGTCAAGCTTTGCTCGGCGAACCTGACGGCCGAGGCTGGCGCCGGCGCCCGCTGACGCCGGAGCCATCAGTCGCGGTAGAGCCGCAGCAGGTCCTGGTAGGCATCGACGCGGCGGTCGCGCAGATACGGCCAGATGCGGCGCACCGTCTCGGTCCGCGCCAGCTCGACGTCGGCGACCAGGACTTCTTCCTTGTCGATGGAAGCCTGCGCCAGGATCTCGCCCTGCGGCCCGGCCATGAAGCTGGTGCCCCAGAAGTCGATGCCGGGCGTGCTGCCGGTGGGATCGGGCTCATGGCCGACCCGGTTGCAGGCCAGCACCGGCAGGCCGTTGGCGACGGCATGGGCACGCTGGATGGTGACCCAGGCATCGCGCTGGCGGGCCTGCTCGTCCTCCGTGTCGCGGCTGTCCCAGCCGATGGCGGTGGGATAGAGCAGCAGCTCCGCGCCGGCCATGGCCATCAGGCGGGCGGCCTCAGGGAACCACTGGTCCCAGCAGATCAGCACGCCCAGCTTGCCCACCGAGGTCTGGATGGGCTGGAAGCCCAGGTCGCCCGGGGTGAAATAGTACTTTTCGTAAAAGCCTGGATCGTCCGGGATGTGCATCTTGCGGTAAATGCCGGCCAGGCTGCCGTCGGCCTCCAGCACCACCGCGGTGTTGTGGTAGAGCCCCGGCGCCCGGCGCTCGAACAGCGAGCCGACGACGACCGTGCCGGTTTCCTTGGCCGCCTGCGCCAGCAGCTCGGTGCTGGGGCCAGGGATGGGCTCAGCCAGGTCGAACAGCGCCGGGTTCTCGTGCTGCGGGAAATAGCGGCTGCGGTGCAGCTCCTGCAGCATGACCAGCTTGGCTCCCCGCTCGGCGGCTTCTCGGATGCCGGCCAGGGAGCGCTCCATGTTGGCGGCCAGGTCGTCGCCGCAGGCATGCTGAACAAGAGCAACACGCAAGGTGTTCGTCATCGTCGACAGTCTCTCCACTGCTGCAGGGGGTGGGCCCGGAAACGCCGCGGATTCTCGCCGCAAAGCCTCCGCGCAGACTCGATGCGGTCAGCTCTGGTGACGATCATGGTCCGCATCCACGGCGCATCCGGCTGGAATCAAGAAGCGATTAGAGTCCGGCCGCAGCCGGGAAGTTCAATGCCGGCAGGCAGTTGCATGCTGAGGCAATGCAGGCTGCCGTGCTGGACGATGATGGGCAGCGCCGGCGAGGGAATCACCTCGCGGTCCGGAAACGCCTGCTGCAGTACGGCGATGGCCTTGGCGTCGGCCGGGTCATCGTAGGCAGGCACGATGACGCCGCCGTTGACGATGAGGAAATTGGCGTAGCTGAGCGGCAGCCGGTGGCCGTCGTCGGCATGGGCAGGCCGCGGCCAGGGCAGCGGCAGCAGCCGGTACGGCTCGCCGTGCGCGGTGCGCAGGCTCCGCAGCTCGGCCTCCATCGCCTGCAGGCTCTCGTAGTGCGAGTCGCCGGGATCGTCGCAGGCGGTGTAGGCGATGGTGTCGACCGAGCAGAAGCGCGCCAGCATGTCGATGTGGCCGTCGGTATCGTCACCTTCCAGCTCGCCGTGTTCCAGCCACAGCACCCGCTGCGCGCCCAGCCAGTCGCGCAGCAGGATCTCGACCTGCTGCTGGCTCAGGTCGGGGTTGCGGTTCTCGTCCAGCAGGCAGCGCCGGGTGGTCAGGATGGTGCCCTGGCCGTCGCTTTCGATGGCGCCGCCTTCGAGCACCCAGTCGATGCGGCGGTAGTCGACGTCGCCAAACGCGCCGGCGGCATGCAGCCGGCGCACCAGCTGGTTGTCCAGCTCGGCCGGGAACTTGTTGCCCCAGCCGTTGAAGCTGAAGTCCAGCAGCAGCGGTAGTGCGCCTTCCCGGTACACCGTGAGCGGACCGTGGTCGCGGGCCCAGACGTCGTTGGAAGGACAGAGCACGAAGCTGATCTGCACCGGCGACACGCCGCGCTCGGCCAGCGCCTCGATGATGCTGCGCTGGTGAGGCTCGTCGTAGCAGACGATGAGCAGCGGCTGGAAGCGAGCCACCACGGCAGCGAAATCGGCCATGGCCCGGTGCGCGGCCGGCAGCAGGTCGCCCCAGTCGCCGTATCGATGCGGCCAGGTCAGCATGGTGCCGGCCTGGGGCTCCCATTCGGCGGGTAGGCGAACCCGCGCCCGGTATTGCGGAGCGAAGCTCATTGCGGTTTTGGCTCAGCGGCGGTGGTCAGGGGCGTGCGACGGTGTGCAGTACCAGGTCACGTTCGAAGTAAACGACGTAATCGTCGTAGACCCAACGGGAAATCGGCGGCTCGCCCACCGGGGCGATCTTCTCCCTGGGCTCGCCGAAGAGGCTGGCGACCGTGGCCTTGCTCATCCCGCGCGCCGGCAGGTTCTGGCGCAGCTCGGCGTCGCGCTGGACCTTCTCGATCAGCAGCGTATCGGCCTGCGCCTGGGTGCCCAGAATCAGCAGCAAAGCAGCGACGATGGATTTGAGAATCGTTTGCATGAGCGCCACTCCTCATTCATTATCCGCGCACTATAGCATCGGGCGCTGCCGGTCAAAACGTTTGTCGGCCGTTCCGGCGCATCCATGCTCGCAAAACCCCAGCCCCATGCGCTAGGCTAGGGCGGCCGGGCTCTCCACGCAGGCCGCCGCGGCGGCAGGCGCACGGCTTCCGCGGTGCGTGCCGGCACCGCCGACCCGATGCGGCAACCCGTAAGGAACTAGCCGAACCGTATGTTTAAACCATTAGAGCTGTACATCGGCCTGCGCTACACGCGAGCCAAGCGGCGCAATCACTTCGTCTCCTTCATTTCCCTCACCTCCATGCTGGGCATCGCCCTCGGCGTCACCACGCTGATCACCGTGCTGTCGGTGATGAACGGCTTCGAGCAGCAGCTGCGGGAGCGCATCCTCGGCATGGTCTCGCACGCCACCATCCACGGCGTGGGCGACAAGCCGGAAGAGTGGCAGGAGCTGGTGCGGCTAGCCGAGGCCAATCCGCGCGTGCTGGGCGCAGCACCCTACATCCAGGGCGAGGTCATGCTGACCAATGCCGGCCGGGTCGGCGGCAGCCTGATTCGCGGCATCGTGCCTGGCTACGAGGAGCGGGTGGCCGACATCGCCGACAAAATGATCGCCGGCGATCTGGACTCGCTGCAGCCCGGCCGCTTCGGCATCGTGTTGGGGCGGGACCTGGCGCTGCTGCTGCAGGTGGACGTGGGCGATCTGGTCACCATGGTGGCGCCGGAAGCGACCATCTCTGTGGCCGGCGTGCTGCCACGGGTCAAGCGCTTCACCGTGACGGGGATCTTCCAGAGCGGGATGTACGAGTACGACCGCGCGGTCGCCTTCGTCAACATGGACGACGCCGCCAAGGTCTTCCGTCAGCCTGGCATCACCGGCATCCGGCTCAAGTTCGACGATCTGATGGCGGCTCCCTGGCTGGCCCGCCAGGTGGCGGCGGCGCTGCCTGGCTACTACAGCGTGCGTGACTGGACGGTGCAGCACTACAACTTCTTCCGCGCGGTGCGCACCGAGAAAACCGTGATGTTCGTGATCCTCACCCTGATCGTCGCGGTGGCGGCCTTCAACATCGTCTCCACCCTGGTGATGGTGGTCACCGACAAGCAGGCCGACATCGCCATTCTGCGCACCCTGGGCATCAGCCCCGGCAGCATCATGGGGATTTTTATGGTGCAGGGCGCCATCATCGGTATCATCGGCACGGCGCTCGGCGTGGCCTGCGGCATCGCGCTGGCGCTCAATGTCGAGACCATCGTGCCTTTCATCGAACGCATGGCCGGCGTGCAGTTCCTGCCGGGCGATGTCTATCCGATCAGCGACATGCCGTCCGACCTGCGCTCGCAGGACGTGGTGCGAGTCGCCGGCATCGCGCTGCTGCTGTCGCTGCTGGCGACCCTGTATCCGGCGTGGCGGGCATCTCGCACCGCGCCGGCGGAGGCGCTGCGCTATGAGTGAGACCAATGCCAAGCCCGTGTTGCGGGCACGCGATCTGCGCAAGCGTTTCGTCGAGGGGCCGCTGCAGGTGGACGTGCTGCGCGGAATCGACCTCGACATCCGGCAGGGAGAGCAGGTCGCCATTGTCGGCCGCTCCGGCTCCGGCAAGAGTACCCTGCTGCACCTGCTCGGGGGGCTGGACACGCCCACCGCCGGCGAGGTCTGGGTGTCGGGCCAGCCGCTGCACAAGCTGAGCGAGCGGGCCCGCGGCAAGCTGCGCAACCGCGACCTCGGCTTCATCTACCAGTTCCACCACCTGCTGCCCGAGTTCACCGCGCTGGTCAACGTGGCCATGCCGCTGCTGATCGGCGGCGCCAAGCCGGCCGAGGCCCGCAAGCGGGCGCTGGAGGTGCTGGAGCGGGTCGGCCTGGGAGAGCGGGTGGAGCACAAGCCGGGCGAGCTGTCCGGGGGCGAGCGTCAGCGCGTCGCCATCGCCCGCGCGCTGGTGACCCGGCCGCGCTGCGTGCTGGCGGACGAGCCCACCGGCAACCTGGACAAGCACACCGCGGCTCAGGTCTTTGCCCTGCTGCAGGAGCTGAATCGGGAATACGGCGTCAGCGTGCTGATGGTGACCCACGACCTCGAGCTGGCGCGGCGGATGGACCGGGTGCTGGCGATGGACGATGGCCGCTTGCGCGAGATCAGTCTGGACTCCGCGGACGGCGCTGGCGCCGCTGCTGATAGGCACGAATAACGAACAGCCGCCACAGCAGGTGCACGGTCAGAAAGGCGAGGGCGGCGACGATGGTGCCGACCACTAGGCAGCCTAGCAGCAGCGGCTGCCAGATGCTGCCCAGCTCATGCCAGAACCATTCCAGGGTGAGCTGGAAGGGGACGCGTTCCTTGGTACCCAGCAGCATGGTGCCGACGCGGTAGCAGAAGTAATAAATCGGCGGCATGGTGATGGGGTTGGTTGTCCACACCATAGCCACCGAAATGATGAGATTCACCCGCAGCAGAATGGCCAGCAGGGCGGCAATGGCCATCTGCCCGGGGGCGGGAATGAAGGCCACGAACAAGCCGAGGGCGCATGCGCCTGCCACGGAGCGGCGATTGAGGTGCAGCAGGTACGGATCGTCCAGCAATCGGCCAAGGAAGCGGAGCTCGCGCCTGGCGCGCAGGGTGGACGCATCCGGCAGAAGGCGGCGGATAAGCTTGCGGGGCATGGTTGCCAGTTCGCTTTATCGAAGGCCCTAAGGGTAGCGGATTCCTCCGCCGGCGGGAACGCGACCTTGACCCTGCTCGCCTTCGCTGCCGGCGTCATCATTCTGCAGCAGTTCTCCTCCCTGCCCGGCCCTGGTTTGCTGGCAGCCCTCGCCCTGGGGGCTGGCGGCCTGCTGTGGCGGCCGCTGCGGCTGCCGGGCGCGTTCTGCGCCGGCCTGCTGTGGGCCGCCTGCCATGGCCACTGGGCGCTCGCACAGCGGCTGCCGGCCGAGCTGGAGGGGCGCGACCTGGTGCTCGAGGCCGAGATCGTTGCCGTCGAGCGGCGCGACGATGCTGCCGTCAGCCTGCTGCTGCAGCGCGCGCGGTTGCCCGATTACCCCGCTTGGCGGCCGCGCCAGCTGCGCCTGAGCTGGTATGGCCGCATGCCGCCGCTGCAGCCCGGCGAGCGCTGGCGACTGCCGGTTCGGCTGCAGCGGCCGCACGGCGCCATGAATCCGGCCGGATTCGACAGCGAGCGCTGGCTGTTCGCCCAGCGCATCGACGCGCTGGGCCACGTCACCGATGCCGACCAGACCGTGCGGCTGGGTCGGCGCTGGAGCCTACACCGGGTGCGGGACGCCATCGCCCGGGAGATCGCCATG
Source organism: Lysobacteraceae bacterium (assembly GCA_012523465.1). Taxonomy (GTDB): domain Bacteria; phylum Pseudomonadota; class Gammaproteobacteria; order Nitrococcales; family AK92; genus JAAYIK01. The sequence goes on from JAAYIK010000015.1 coordinate 124,892, forward strand.
CACCTGCAGGGGCGTCCGGCCCAGGGCATCGTCGTGGCGCTGGCGGTGGGCGAGCGGCGCTGGATCGAGCGGCAGCAGTGGGAAGTGCTGCAGGCCACCGGCACGGCCCACCTGGTCGCCATTTCCGGCCTGCACGTGGGGCTGGTGGCGCTGCTGACCGGGCTTGCCGTCCAGCGGCTGTGGCGGTTGTCCGCCACCGCTTGCCGGCTGTGGCCGGCCCGCCTGCCGGCGGTGCTCGCGGGCATGCTGGCAGCGACCGTTTACGCGCTGCTGGCCGGATTCACCCTGCCGACCCAGCGGGCCCTGATCATGCTGCTGGTGCCGGCGCTGGCCTTGCTGGCGCGCCGCCGTATCCGTGCCTGGCACGGCTTCGCGCTGGCATTGGCCGCCGTGCTGCTGTGGGATCCACTGGCGCCGCTCAGCGCCGGCTTCTGGCTGTCGTTCGGGGCCGTGTTGCTGCTGCTGGCGGCCGGCCTCGACCGCTCCCGCGAGCATTGGCTGCGGCAGCTGGTCAAGACGCAGCTGGTGGCGAGCTTCGGCCTGTTGTCGGTCAGCGTCGTTTGGCTGCAGCTCGCGCCCTGGATCGCGCCCCTTGCCAATGCCTTCGCCATCCCGCTAGTCGGCTTCCTGGTGGTGCCGCTGACCTTGATCGGCACCGCCGGGCTCGCCTTCGGCGAGCGCGCCGCACTGCCGCTGGACGCCGCCGAGTGGTTGACGGCCAGGCTACTGGAGTGGCTGGATGTGCTGGCGGCCCATGCGCCGCCGGCCGTCGCGGCAGGCGTGCCCGGCTGGGCGGTGGCGTTGTCCGTGCTTGCCGCCCTGCTGCTGGTGCTGCCGCGTGGCACCGGGCTGCGTTGGCTGAGCCTGCCGCTGTTGCTGCCGCTGGCACTGGCGGCGCCGTCCCGATCGTCGGAGGAGGTGCTGCGGTTGACCCTGTTTGACGTCGGTCACGGCACGGCAGTGGTGCTGGAAGCCGGCGGGGAGGCGGCGGTGTTCGATGCTGGCCCGCGCCGGGGCGAGCACGACGCCGGCGAGCGCGTGCTGCTGCCCTATCTGCAAAGCCGCGGTCATCGCGCGCTGCGCTGGTTGTTCGTCAGCCATCGCGACTCCAGCCACAGCGGCGGCGTGGCGGCGCTGACCCGGCATTTCCCCATCGCCGGCATGCGGGTGGGCGAGTGGCTGCCGGAGCTGGGCGAGCAGCCCTTTTGCGTTGCCGGCGAGCGCCTGCTCTGGCAGGGCGTGGAGCTGGAGTTCCTGTGGCCGCTGCGGGCCGGGCAGGGAGGTGACGCGGGCTCCTGCGTGCTGCGGATCCGCGCGGCCGGCGTCACCGTGCTGCTTACCGCGGACATCGGCGCGGCCAGCGAGCGGGCCCTGCTGCGCGAGCACGGCGGGAAGCTTGCGGCGGACGTGTTGCTGGTGCCGCGTCATGGCAGCCGCAGCGCTTCCAGCGAGGGCTTTGTAAAAGCCGTCGCGCCCAGGCATGCTCTCGTTGCAGCCGGCTATCGCAACCGCTACGGCTTGCCGCATCCCGAGGTGCAGGAGCGTTACCGGGCGGTCGGCGCCGCGCTCCACGAGACCGCCGAGGAGGGGGCGATCCAGCTGCGGGTGCTGCGGGACGGCAGCATCCGGCTCGACAGCTACCGTCGTCAGCACGGACGCTACTATCACCGGAAACCCAAACTGTGATCTGGAATGTTTTGGTCGGCATGCTGAATCCAGTATCATCGCCGCGGAATTCTCAGAGGGGCAATCGCAACCGTGTTTGAGTTGATCAAAGCAGGCGGCTGGTTGATGCTGCCGCTGATTGTCTGCTCCGTGCTGGCCATGGCCATCACCCTGGAGCGCACCTGGAGCCTGCGGCGCAGCGAGATCATCCCGCCGCACCTGGTGGCGCAGGTCTGGCATCAGGTGAGCAATCGCCAGCTCAAGGCCGATCAGCTGAAGGCGCTGCGCGAGGGCTCGCCGCTGGGACGCATCCTGGCCGCAGGGCTCGCCAACCGGGACCAGCCGCGGGAAGTGATGGTGGAGCGAATCGAGGACGTGGGCCGGCACGAGGCGCACAACCTGGAGCGCTTCCTCAACACCCTGGGCACCATCGCCGCGGTCTCGCCGCTGATCGGTTTGCTTGGCACCGTGGTCGGCATGATCGAGGTCTTCAACGTCATCAGCGTGCAGGGGGTCGGCAAGGCCGGCGCCATGGCGGGCGGCATCTCCAAGGCGCTGATTACCACCGCGGCCGGCCTGATCGTCGCCATCCCGTCCCTGATCGCCTACCGCTACTTCCGGCGTCGGGTCGACACCCTGATCCTGGAGATGGAGCAAGAGGCGCTGAAGCTGGTGGAAGTCATCTACGGCCAGCGTAGCCAGCGCGGCCAGAGCCGCCCGTCCCGGACCGGCAGCGGAGGAGCGAGCGCATGAACCTGCGACCACGGGGGCGTGAGGACGACGTCGACGTCAATATGGCGCCCTTCATCGACGTGGTGTTCCTGCTGCTGATCTTCTTCATGGTCACCACCACGTTCCTGCGCGAAGGCAACATCGAGCTGACCCTGCCCGAAGCCAGCCCAGAGCCGACCCAGGCGGAGTCGCCGGCGCTGGAGCTTACAGTGGACGCCAGCGGCAACTATGCGCTCAACGGCCAAGCCCTGGCCAACCGGCAGCCGCAGACCATACGGCGGGCGCTGGAGCAGGCGCTGGCCGAGACCGGCGCGCCGCAGGAGCTGATCATCCGCGCCGACGCCAACACGCCGCACCAGGCCGTGGTCACGGCCATGGACGCGGCCGGCCAGGCAGGCATTCAGAAGCTCGGCATCGCGACCATTCCTCATGAGCAAGAACCCTGAACGCCGCCCGCCGCTGAGCGGGCTGCAGATTTATTTGCGCCTGCTCGGCTACGTGCAGCCGCACTGGCGTATGGGCGTCGGCGCGATCCTGGCCATGGTGGTGGCGGCGGCGACCGAGCCGGCGTTTGCCGCGCTCATCAAGCCCATGGTCGACGGCAGCTTCGTCAACCGCGATCCCTGGCTGGTCAAGGTGGTGCCGATGGCCATCGTCGCCGTGTTCCTGCTGCGCGGCCTCACCATGTTCGCTTCCAGCTATGCGATGAGCTGGATCAGCCGCCGGGTGGTCATGGACATCCGGCGGGACTTGTTCGCCAGCATGCTGCGCCTGCCGACCCAGTTCTACGATGCCACCACCAGCGGCCAGCTGCTGTCCAAGATCATCTACAACGTCGAGCAGGTGTCCCGGGCCGGCACCAATGCCGTCACCACATTGGTCCGTGACAGCCTGACCGTGATCGGGCTAATGGCCTACATGGCCTATCTCAGCGGCTGGCTGGTGTTGATCTTTCTGGTCGTCGGCCCGGTGATGGCGCTGCTGGTGATGTGGGTCAGCCGCCGCTTCCGCAAGATCAGCCATCGCATCCAGCGCTCGGTGGGCGACGTCACCAGCGTCTCCAAGGAATGCATCGAAGGCCATCTGGTGATCAAGCTGTTCGATGCCCAGGACTACGAGCAGCGCCGCTTCGATGCCGCCAACGAGCGCAACGCCCGCCAGCTGCTGAAGTTCGAGGCCACCAAGTCGGCCAGCTCGCCGGTGGTGCAGCTGCTGGCCTCGACCGCGCTGGCGCTGGTGGTCTATCTGGCCACCCTGCCGTCGGTGGTGGATACCATCACCCCGGGCACTTTCGTCTCCTTCATCGCTGCTCTGCTGCTGATGATGCCGCCGCTCAAGCGGCTCACCGAGGTGATGTCACCCATTCAGCAGGGTATCGCCGCCGGCGAGTCGCTGTTCGAGATCATCGACGAGCCGCCGGAGCGCGATACCGGCACCCGCCGGCTGGAGCGGGCCGAAGGCCGGATCGAGTTCCGCAACGTGCGTTTCCACTACCCGGGCAAGAGCGATGTGCTCAAGGGCATCGACCTGCGCATCGAGCCGGGCGAGACGGTGGCGCTGGTGGGGCGCTCCGGCAGCGGCAAGACCACCCTGGCCAGCCTGCTGCCGCGCCTGTACGACGTCGCCGCTGGCGAGATCCTGCTGGACGGCTGCCCCCTGCAGGAGTATCGGCTGTCCGACCTGCGCCGCCAGATCGCCATGGTTGGCCAGCACGTGGTGCTCTTCAACGACACCGTCGCCGCCAACATCGCCTACGGCCTGGGCGAGGTCGACCCGGAAGCCATTCGCCGTGCCGCCAAGGCGGCCTATGCGCTGGAGTTCATCGAGCGGCTGCCGCAGGGCTTCGACACCGTGATCGGCGAGAACGGGGTGATGCTGTCCGGCGGCCAGCGCCAGCGGCTCGCCATCGCCCGGGCTTTGCTGAAGGATGCCCCCATCCTCATCCTGGATGAGGCCACCTCGGCGCTCGACACCGAGTCGGAGCAGCAAATCCAGGCCGCTCTCGACGTGCTCATGCAAGGGAGGACCACTCTGGTGATCGCGCACCGGCTCTCGACCATCGAGAACGCCGACCGCATCGTGGTCATGCACGACGGGCGCATCGTCGAATCGGGCCGGCACGAGGAGCTCCTGGCCCTGGGCGGCCATTACGCGTCGTTGCATCGTCTCCAGTTCAAGGAGAGCCCACTGCCGACGGAACAAACATGAAGCTTCAGCGCCGACAGCTGCCTGCCTTCTGGCTGCGCGGCGGCTTGCCCGCGTTGCTGCTGGCGCCGCTCGGCTGGTTGATGGCGGGGGCGGTGCTGCTGCGGCGGCAGCTCTACCGCTCCGGCCTGCTGCGCAGCGAGCGGCTGCCGGTGCCGGTCATTGTGGTCGGCAACATCTTCGTCGGTGGCACCGGCAAGACGCCGCTTGTGATCTGGCTCTGCCAGCGGCTGCAGGCCAAGGGGCGCCGCCCCGGCGTGGTCCTGCGCGGCTACGGCGGGCGTGCCGAGTCCTGGCCGCAGCGGGTCACGGCCGACAGCGATCCCGACCTGGTCGGCGACGAGGCGGTCCTGCTGGCGCGCCAGGCCGGTGTGCCGGTGGCGGCCGGCCCGCGGCGGGCGGAGGCGGCGCGGCTGTTGATCGAGGCCGGCTGCGACGTCATCGTCAGCGACGACGGCCTGCAGCACTACGCCCTGGCGCGCGATGTCGAGATCGCGGTCATCGACGCCGGCAGAGGCCTCGGCAACGGTCGCTGCCTGCCGGCCGGGCCACTGCGGGAGCCGCGCCGGCGGCTCAAGTCGGTCGATCTGGTGATCGCCAACGGCGGCCCCAGCGCCTGGACGCCGTATTGTTTCCGCCTGGTGTCGGAGCCGCTGCAGCCGCTTGGCGCCAACCCCGGGCCGACGCCGGCCGGCGGCCGGGTGCATGCCGTCGCCGGCATCGGCAATCCGCAGCGCTTCTTCGACCAGGTGCGCCGCCTGGGCTTCCAGCCCATCGAGCACCCCTTTCCCGATCACCACCGCTTTCGCCCCGAGGAGCTGGCGTTCGACGACGATCTGCCTATCCTTATGACTTCCAAGGATGCCGTGAAGGTCTCCGGCGCCATTGCCGATCGCTGTTGGGTGCTGCCGGTGCGCGCCGAGCCCGATGCGGCGGCGAGCAACGCCCTGGATGCGCTGCTGGTGCGAGTCTTGGAAGGTGCCCATGAGTCCCGTTGAATTCACCGTCATCATTCCCGCCCGCGAGGGCTCGACCCGCTTTCCCGGCAAGCCGCTGGCCGATTTGCTGGGGCAGCCGATGATCCAGCACGTGCACCAGCGGGCGCTGGAGAGCGGCGCTGCCCGCGTGCTGGTGGCGACCGACAGCGAGCGTATCGCCGAAGTGGCCCGTGGCTTCGGCGCCGAAGTCGTCATGACCCGCGCGGACCATCCTTCCGGCACCGACCGCCTGGCGGAAGCAGTGGAGCGGGAGGCCATGCACGATCCCGACATCGTGGTCAACTTGCAGGGCGACGAGCCGCTCATGCCGCCGGCACTGATCCGTCAGGTGGCGGCCATGCTGGCGCAGCGGCCGGATGCCGACATGGCGACCCTGGCCACGCCCATCGTCGATCGCGCCGAGGTGTTCAATCCCAACGTGGTCAAGGTGGTGCGCGCCCGCCAGGGCCGCGCGCTGTACTTCAGCCGCGCTCCCATCCCTTGGGACCGGGACGGCTTCGCGACGCAGGGCGCGCAAAACGGGGCGCTGGCGGCGGGCTACCTGCGCCATTTGGGCATTTACGCTTACCGGGTCAGCTTTCTGCGTCGCTATCCGGGGCTGTCCGAGGTGGAGCTGGAACGGGCCGAGAGCCTGGAGCAGCTGCGTGCCTTGTGGCATGGTGCCCGTATCTACGTGGACGTCGCCGACGATCTTCCGGGGCCGGGGGTGGATACGCCGGAAGATCTGGCGAAGGTCGCGGCCATCCTGCGCGCGCGGCGCGTCTCGTAGCATTTCCCGATCCAACGCCGGCCCGCTGGCCGTCACTCAAGCTCTATCCAGGAGGACAGAGTGCAGAAGGTCTTGTTCGTCTGTTTGGGTAACATCTGCCGTTCGCCGACCGCCGAAGGCGTGTTCCGGCGCGAAGTGGAAAAGCGCGGTCTGAGCGATCGCATCCAGGTGGATTCGGCCGGAACCGGTGACTACCACATCGGCAAGGCGCCGGACCGCCGCGCCATCGCGGCGGCGGCGCGGCGAGGCGTGGACTTGAGCAGCCTGCGGGCACGGCAGGTGAGCGCCCGGGACTTCGAGGAATTCGATTGGATCGTCGCCATGGACAAATCCAATCTCGCCAACCTGCAGCGGCTCTGTCCACCCCAGCACCGCGAGAAGCTTTCGCTGCTGATGGAGCATGTGCCGAACGCCCCGACGCAGGAGGTGCCGGATCCCTACTACGGCGACGAGAGCGACTTCGAGCATGTGCTCGACTTGCTGGAGAACGCCGCCGGTCATTTGCTCGCCAAGGTCGAGGCCGCGCTGAGCAGCGTCGAAACCGGTGCCTGAAGCTCGCGCAGGCACGCGAGCAGGCAAACAGGAAGGCCGCCGTTGGCATGACCAACGGCGGCCTTCTGCGTCAGTGGCTTCTGCGCGGAAGCGGTCCGATCACGGCTCCCTGTCGACAGGCCGGGTCGTCTCCGGCTGCTGCAGCTGGGACGGGTCGATCGGCTGCCGCTCCGGCGCCGACTCGCTGTCCTGCCGCGGTTGCTCCTGCCGCTCGGCAGGCTGCTCCGGCGCGGCGGACCGCTGCTTGGTCGCCTGCGGCGCGGCCGGCTGCTCGGCCGTTTGCGGCGAGGCTTGCGCCGGCGCTGCCGGCCGGTCGACCTTGACCAGGGCCATGCTCGAGGCCTTCTGGATCGGCTTGGTCTCGACCAGTTTCAGCGTGCGACCTTCCTCGGTCACGATCACGGTGACGGGCGGCTCGTCGCCTTCATCCTGGGCCGGGGCTGCCGGCCGATCAGTGCCGTTGGCTGCAGCCGGCTCGGCGGTTGCCGGTTCGGTTTCGGCCGCGGCAGGCTGTGTGGGTTGCGCCGCGCCATTGCCGCGCGCCGCCGGCTGCTCCTCGGCGGGCTGCGCGATGGGCTCGCTGCCAGCGGCAGCCTGCTGGACAGCAGTCTCTGCCGGCGCTGCAACCAGCTCGTCTTCCGTCGCGGCAGCCGCCGTCACGGCAGCTTCAGGAGCAGCCGGCCCTGCCGACCGCTCGGCAGGATTGGGCTCGGCAGTCGCCGTCTCGGGCTGCTCCGCCTTCGCTGTGGCCGGCTGCGGAGCAGGAGCGGCAGCCTCGGGCGCAGCGCGCTCGGCTGCAGCGACTGCCGGCGTCTGCGCCTTGTCACCGCTGGCGGCTGCAGCAGCGGCCGCCGCTTCAGCACGCGGGATGGTCGGACGGCCGGTGCGCTTCTGGCGGACCGGCTCGCTGCGGCCGCTGCCGGCCGGTGCGGCTTCCGCCGTCGCCACCGCTGGCTTCTCCTCGGCAGCCTGCTGCGGCGCTGCGACGGCAGCGGCGCGCTGTTCGTCGCCCTCGCCGCGACGGCGCCGTCTGCCGCCGCGCCGGCCGCGCCGGCGGCCACTGCTGGCGGCTTCGCCTTCGGCGGCTTGCTGCTCCTGGGCAGCGACGGCCTGCTTGAGCTCGGGCGCGGCGGCAGTCTGCTGCTGCTCGGCCGCTGGCGCCTGCTGCTGACCGTTGCCGCGGGCGCGGGGCGCGCGCTCATTGCGGCCGTTCTGCTTCTCCTCGGCTTGCTGCGGCTGCGCCTGGCGGCCGCGGTTCTCTGCCCGGGTGCGAGTGGTGCGGCGGTGCGACTTGATCTCGGTCGCGGCGCCGCGGTTGTTGCTGCGACCGGAGCGCTGCTTGTCGTCAGCAGCTTTCTTGCGCGGCGTCTCGGTTTCGGCCTCGTCACGCACGAACAGGCTGCGCAGGCGCTTGAAGAAGGTCGCCAGGCCGGCGCCGGTGCTCGCCGCCGCCGGCGGCTCCGGCTTCTTCTGCTCCACGTGCTGCGGAGCGGGCGTGGCCGGGGCGACCCGCTGGACCGCCGGCTGCTCGGCCTTGGCCCGCTCCTGGAGCAGCGCCTTGGGAATCGCGTCCGCCAGGGACGGGGCGGTGGCCAGCTTGTAGCTGACCTCGTCGGCGCTGTTATCGTCCTCGCGGATGCGCTGGACTTCGTAGGCCGGCGACTGCAGGTGCTGGTTGGGAATGAGGATCACGTCGACGTCGTAGCGCTGCTCGATCACGCTCAGCGCGGCACGCTTCTCGTTGAGCAGGTAGGTGCCGACGTCGAGCGGCACCTGGGCCAGCACCTTGCCCGTCTTCTCCTTCATCGCCTCTTCTTCGATGAGGCGCAGGATGGACATGGCCAGCGATTCGGTGCCGCGCACCGTGCCTTGGCCATTGCAGCGGCTGCAGACCTCGAGATGCGATTCGCCCAGCGAGGAGCGCAGTCGCTGGCGCGACATCTCCAGCAGGCCGAAGCGGGAGATGCGACCGATTTGCACTCGCGCCCGGTCCTGCTTCACCGCCTCCCGCAGCCGATTCTCGACCTCGCGCTGGTTCTTGGTCGAGTTCATGTCGATGAAGTCGATCACGATCAGCCCGCCGAGGTCGCGCAGCCGCAGCTGGCGCGCGATCTCGGCGGCCGCCTCCAGGTTGGTGGTGAGCGCGGTCTCCTCGATGTCGCTGCCTTTGGTGGCGCGCGAGGAGTTGATGTCGATCGACACCAGCGCCTCGGTATGGTCAATCACGATGGCGCCGCCGGAAGGCAGCCGCACCGTCCGCTGGAAGGCCGACTCGATCTGGCTTTCGATCTGGAAGCGGGTGAAGAGCGGGATCGGGTCGCTGTAGTGCTTGAGCTTGCTAAGGTTGTACGGCATGACCTGCTGCATGAATTCGCGGGCCTGCTCGTACACCGCGGCATCGTCGATCAGAATCTCGCCGATGTCGGAGCGCAGATAGTCGCGCAGCGCGCGGATGATGACGTTGCTCTCCTGATAGATCAGGAAAGGCGCGGGCCGCTGCTCGGCTGCGGTCTGGATCGCCTGCCAGAGCTGCAGCAGGTAGTCCAGGTCCCACTGCAGTTCCTCCACCGAGCGGCCGACGCCGGCCGTGCGCACGATCAGGCCCATGCCTTCCGGGACCTTGAGCTCGCGCAGCACTTCGCGCATTTCCTGCCGGTCCTCGCCCTCGATGCGGCGCGAAACGCCGCCTGCCCGCGGGTTGTTGGGCATGAGTACGAGGTAACGGCCGGCCAGGCTGATGAAGGTGGTCAGGGCAGCGCCCTTGTTGCCGCGCTCCTCCTTGTCGACCTGTACGACGATTTCCTGTCCTTCCTTGATCAGGTCGCGGATGCTGAGGTTCTTGATGTCCTCTTCGTCATGGCCGTTGAGCTGAAAGTTGGAGCGGGCGATTTCCTTGAAGGGCAGGAATCCGTGCCTTTCCGATCCGTACTGGACGAAGGCTGCTTCCAGGCTGGGCTCGATGCGGGTGATCTTACCCTTGTAGATATTGGCCTTTTTCTGCTCTTTCGAAGGTGTCTCGATATCGAGGTCGTAGAGGGTTTGACCATCGACCAGGGCGACGCGCAACTCTTCCGGTTGAGTTGCATTGATTAACATTCTCTTCATGTGAGTAAATTCTCCAGCGGCCCACCACGCCGCGTCTCATGGCATGAGCAGGCCGGGCGCGCCCGCTGGCGGGGCGCAGCACCATAGCGGTCCGTTCGGGCAAGTTCCCGAACAGCCAAGCCAACAGTTGCACGACCAGTAGTCTCGTCATGATCCGTGAGAGGGCGAGGGGGCATCTACTAACGTGCCACCCGCCAGGGTGGGTGAGGCGTACTTGAAACAAACAAGGCGAAACTCGTCCGCGACGAGTCCGCGAAAACCTTTGGCGTGCAGCCAAGGCGGACAGGCCGCCTGGCGCGAACGCTCGCCTGTCGAATATATCAAGACCGCAGGCGGTGCAGCAAACTACTGAAGCACGCTTTCGCGTCCGTGTGCTGTTATGATGCACATCCGTTTGACTACCTGGTCAGCATAGAGGTTCCTGTGCAGGTACGCTACATCCGCATCACCGCCGAGCAGGCGGGGCAGCGCATCGACAACCTGCTGCTGCGCGAGCTCAAGGGCGTGCCCAAGTCGCGTATCTATCGACTGCTGCGCCGCGGCGAGGTGCGGGTCAACGGCGGCCGCAGCGACCCCAGCTACAAGCTCGCCGTGGGCGACGAGGTGCGGTTGCCGCCGGTGCGGGTCAGCGAGCACGACGCCGCGGCTCCGCCGCCCGGTAAGCGCCTGCTGGCGCTGCTGGAGGCCGCCATCGTTTACGAGGACTCCACCCTACTGGCGCTGAACAAGCCTGCTGGTGTTGCCGTGCACGGCGGCAGCGGCGTGCGCCACGGGGTCATCGAGGGGCTGCGGGCGCTGCGCCCGGAGGCGCCATTCCTGGAGCTGGTCCATCGGCTGGATCGGGATACCAGCGGGCTGCTCCTGGTCGCCAAGCAGCGCAGCCGCCTGCGGGAGCTGCACGAGCTGCTGCGCAACCAAAAGGTCGAGAAACGCTACCTGGCCCTGCTGGCCGGCAGCCTGCCGCGCGGTCCAGTGCCGGTGGAGGCCGCGCTGGATCGCTTCCAGGCCGGTGGGGAGCGGCTGATGCGGGTGGCCGACTCCGGCCGCGCGGCGCGCAGCGTGTTCCGTGCCGTCGAGCGCTTCCGCGGCGCGACCCTGGCCGAGGTCCGCATCGACACCGGCCGCATGCACCAGATCCGGGTGCACGCCCGCCACATCGGCCATCCGGTCATCGGTGACGACAAGTACGGCGAGCGCGAGATCAACAAGGCGTTTCGCCAGGTCGGCGTGCGCCGCCTGTTCCTGCACGCCTCCGGGCTGGTGCTGCCGCGGCAGGACGGTAAGCCGCTGGAGCTGAGCGCGCCGCTGCCGCAGGACCTGGAAGACGTGCTGGTCCGCCTGCGGATCCGGGAAGAAGAGCATGGCGAGCAATATCGACAGGAATAACGACGATCGCTGGGAGCGCGCCGCGCTTGAGCGGATCGCCACCGAGCTGGTGCGTGAGCAGCGGCGGGCGCGCCGCTGGAACATCTTCTTTCGGCTGGCGTTTCTGGCTTACCTGATCGCCTTGCTGGTGTTCGCGTCGCCGGCTTTCATGCTGGGCAGCAAGAGCGCCGTGGGGCGGCATACCGCGGTGATCAAGATCGACGGCGTCATCAGCGAGGGCAGCCCCGCCAGCGCCGAGTCCATCATCGAGAGCCTGAACGCCGCCATCAAGGCGCCGGGGGTGGCGGGCATCATCCTGCAGATCAACAGCCCCGGTGGCAGCCCAGTGCAGTCGGGTATCATCAACGACGAAATCCGCCGCCTGCGCGGCCTGCATCCGGACATCCCGATCCATGCGGTGGTGGGCGACATGTGCACTTCCGGCGCCTACTACGTCGCCGTGGCGGCGGAACGCATCTTCGTCGACAAGGCCAGCCTCGTCGGCTCCATCGGGGTGTTGATCGACGGCTTTGGCTTCACCGGCGCGATGGAGAAGCTCGGCATCGAGCGGCGGCTTTATACCGCCGGCGAGCACAAGGGCTTTCTCGATCCGTTCTCGCCGGTGCAGTCGGAGGATGTCGCCCACGTGCGCACGTTGCTGAACGAGGTGCATCAGCAGTTCATCCAGGTCGTGCGCGATGGCCGGGGCGACCGGCTGGCGGACGATCCGCGGCTGTTTACCGGCCTGATCTGGTCCGGCGAGCAAAGCATCGCGCTGGGGCTGGCCGACGCCATCGGCAGCGTGCACAGCGTTGCGCGGGACGTGATTGGGGCGGAGAAGCTGGTCGACTACACCCGCCAGGTCAGCCTGCTGACGCGCCTGGCCGATCGTGTCGGCGCCAGCATCGCCAGGCAGTTGGAAACGCGGCTGTGGGGACAGCTGCGCTGAGGTGTGCTTGCGCTTGCCCTAGCCTCAGCCGGGCGGATGCTTACAGCAGGGGCTCTTGCGCGGGCTCCGGCTTGACGGCGGAAGCCAGCTCGTAGCCATCTGCCATGCGGCGCCGGTCCGTCTTCTCTAGGGCGGCGAAGGCGTCGGCGTAGGAGTCGAACACGCGCCGGCTCATGCGCTGCCCCTTGGAGCTGCCGGTCACGCCCCAGGTCCTGACCAGGCACCAGTCGCCGAGCAGGTCACGGTGCAGGTGGGCAATGTAGAAGCGATCCCCGCGCTGCCACCGCAGCATCAGTTCCTTTTTCGAGTCCTCTCCGGCCACAACGGCACCTCTGCAAACACGCGCACCGGCTTAAAGCTGCCGGCTTGCTCTTCCTGGCTGGGCGGTTGGTCGCAGGCGGACGAATATCTCCAACGCAGCGGCCACGGTCAATGATAAAGGGGCTCGTGCCGGGAATCTTCCCCCTGTCCGGCGGCCGGCGGTGCGCCGTGGCCAGCACGGCCGGGACCATGATGCTAAGGCGAATGAGGCTTGGCTTGCCTTCGCTGTGGCCGTATCCGAAGGGGTACGCGCTTGGGTGGCGCGGTCCTGGCACCGCACGCCGGCCGATTCCAACAGCTCCCCGGAGCGGCGGCTGGTGGGCCGGTTTCCATGCCCTGCCTGATGGGAGGAGCGCATCGTCGCCCTGGGGCAAACCCCAGGTTCCCGCGCCTCGCTCGCTACATCCTCCCAGTCATGGTCTATAAGTTTTTTATTGCGGGCCCAGCCTGCCGTCGCCGCTGTCGGATGACTGCCGCTGTCAAGGGGCGCTCCTGCAGGGCAAACAATCAAAAGAGGGAGGAGGAGAGTTCATGGCGAAGTTTCCAGTGCGTTCCCTGGCCACGGCCGCGGTCGTGGCCTTGGCCACCACGGTCGGGATGCTGGCGCCTCAGGCCATGGCGCAGCAGCAGATCCGGGTCGGGGGCATTTACATCATGTCCGGCACGGCGGCCGCTTATGGCCAGTTCGCCAAGCAGGGGCTAGAGCTGGCGGCGGAAGAGATCAACAAGAGTGGCGGCATCCTGGGCCGGCAGGTGACCATCGCCATGGAAGACAGCCAAGGCAAGGTCGACGTCGCCATCCAGGCCGCCCGCAAGCTGGTCTTCCAGGGCCGCGCCGACGTCCTGATCGGGCTGGACAGCTCCGGTGTCGCCAATGGCCTGGTCCCCACTGTGCCGGAGCTGCGCAAGCCGCTCATCATCACCCATGCCGCTACCCCGGACGTGACCGGCAAGCTGTGTAACGCTTATACCTTCCGCATCAGCGTCAACGTCAACCAGAACATGATGGCGGCAGCCAAGGTGGCCCAGGAGACCGGCAAGAAGCGCTGGACCACCATCGGGCCCGATTACGCCTTCGGCCACCAGTCCTGGGAGTATTTCCAGGAATACCTGAAGCGGCTGGAGCCGGACGTTGAGCTGATGAACCAGGTGGCTTTCCCGCGCTTCGGCGCCGAGGACTTCACGCCCTTCATCAACAGCATCATGCAGGCCAAGCCCGAGGGCATCCTGATCTCGCTCTGGGGCGGGGATCTGGTCAACTTCATCCGCCAGGCCCGCAACCTGGGCTTCTTCGATCAGGGCTACGAGATCCTGTTCACAGTCGGCGCCGCCACCGAGGTGCTGGCTGCCATGGGTGAGGAGATGCCGGAAGGTGTGTGGGTCGGCACCCGCTACTGGTTCGGCAGCCACGACAACGAGATCAACCGGAATTTCGTCAAGGCCTACATGGAGCGCTACAAGAACCCGCCCAGCTATAACGCGGAAGGCGCCTACGCCGCGCTCTACCTTTACAAGCAGGCGGTGGAGAAGGCCGGCACCACCGACGGCGAAGCCGTGGCCAAGGCGCTTGCCGGCATGACGCTGGAGGCGCCCAACGGCAGGATCACCATCCGCGCGGGCGACCACCAGGCCCTGGTCGGGCCGACCTGGGGCAGGGTGGCGCAGTACAGCCCCGAGTACGGGATTCGCATGCTGGATCCGGTGCGCAACTTCTCTGGCGAGGAAGTCACCCCGTCGGTCGAGGAAACCGGCTGCAAGCTCTGAGCGCGTTAGAGTCCCCTGCTCGCCCGAGTGGGTGAGCAGGGGCAGTCAGATAAACGATAACAATCGCACGCTCGAGCGCTGCGCAGAGGGGGGTTATGGAGAGTTTTCTCGCTGCCTTGCTCAACGGCCTGGAAATCGGGCTGTTGCTGTTCGTCATCGCCGTTGGGCTCAACATCATCTTCGGGGTGCTGGGCGTCATCAATTTCGCCCACGGCGGCCTTTACATGCTCGGTGCCTATCTGACCTACACCCTGGTCAGCCGCGGCGGCCTGCCGTTCTGGCCGGCGCTGTTGCTGGCGCCGCTGGCCGTGGCGATCCTGGCCATCGTGCTGGAGCGCCTGGTGCTGCGCCACGTCTACGGCCGGCACGTGACCGACAGCTTGCTGCTGACCTTCGCCCTGCTGCTCATCATCGACGACGCCGTGCGCATGATCTGGGGCTCCGGCATCCAGGTGGTGACACCGCCGCCGGGGCTGCGGGGGGCGACCAGCGCGCTCGGCTTCAGCTATCCCGTCTACAGCTTCTTCGTGATGGGGGTGGCGATCGCCGTCATGGCCGCGCTCTGGCTGTTCTTCACCCGCACCCGGGCCGGGCGGGTGATCCGGGCCGCGGCCATCGACCGCGACATGGCGCAGACCATCGGCATCAACGTGCCGCTGGTGATCACCGGCGTATTCGCTCTGGGAGCCTGGATGGCGGCCCTGGCGGGCGTGGTGGCCGCGCCTATGCGGGCCATCAACCCCGGCATGGGCGATCGCATCATCATCGATTCCTTCATTGTGGTCGTCATCGGTGGCCTGGGCAGCTTTCCGGGTACGCTGGCCGGCGCACTGGTGCTGGGCATGATCTACGCCTTCGGCGGCCGCTTCTTGCCGGAACTCAATCTGGTGCTGCCGTACATCGGCATGGCGCTGGTGCTGCTGTTGCGGCCGCAGGGGCTGATGGGCAGGAGGACCGGCTGATGCGCAACGCCATCATCGCGCTGATTCTGCTGGCGCTGTTCGCGGCCCTGTTCTGGCTGCCGAGCTATGCGCCGTACTTCTACATCTTCGTGGCCACCGAGATCCTGCTGATGGGCCTGTTCGCTGCCAGCTTCAACCTGATCTTCGGCTATACCGGGATGCTCTCGTTCGGCCACGCCGCCTTCTTCGGCATCGGCGGTTATACGGCGGCCTTGCTGCTGCTGCACTTCCAGCTGCCGCTGTTCTGGGTGCTGCTGTTGTCCATGCTGGCGGGGATGCTGCTGGCTGCCGTGATCGGCTTCTTCTGCGTGCGGCTGGACGAAGTCTATTTCGCCATGCTCACCCTGGCCTTCGGCATGATGACCTACGCCGTGGTGCATCAGTGGCGCAGCCTCACCAATGGCAGCGACGGCGTCGCCGGGTTCGCGCTGCGGGAATTCGGTCTGGGATTGGATCTGCAGCTGGCCGACCCGGCGGTCTACTACCAGATGGTGCTGGTGATCGTGGTGCTGGCCTCACTGGCGCTCTACCTCATCACCCGCTCGCCCTTCGGCCTGCTGCTGCGCGCCATCAGCGAGAACGCCGAGCGGGTAGCCTTCTGCGGCATTAACGTGCGCCGCTACCGGCTGCTGAGCTTCATCATCGCTGGCACCTTCGCGGGCCTCGCCGGCGGCCTGTTCGCGCCGTTCAATCGGGTCGCCAACCCCGACATGGTGCACTGGACCGAATCGGCCCAGCCGGTGCTGATGACCATTCTGGGCGGCGCCGGCTACTTCCTCGGGCCATATTTCGGCGCGGCCGTGTTCGTGCTGCTGGAGACCTGGATCACCACCTACACCGAGCAGTGGATGCTGTTCCTCGGCGTCATCCTCGCCATCATGGTGATCTTCTTCCGGCGCGGCATCCTGGGCACCATTCTGGACTGGCTGTTGAGGCGGCAATGAACGAACCCATTCTTTCCGTACGCGGGCTGAGCAAGTCGTTCGGCGGCGTGCATGCCGTGCAGAACGTCAGCCTCGACGTCTGGCCACGGGAGAAAGTGGCGCTGATCGGGCCCAACGGCGCCGGCAAGACCACTTTCTACAACATGCTCTCCGGCCGGCTCCGTCCCAGCGATGGCAGCGTGTCGTTCGAGGGCCAGGACATCACCGGGCTGCCGCCGCATCGGATCAGCCGCCTGGGGATCTCGCGCTCCTTCCAGATCACCAATATCTTCTCGGAGCTGAGTGTGCGGCAGAACGTGGAGGTGGCCCTGACCGCCCTGCACGGCAAGGGTCTGCAGATGTTCCGTATCGCCTCGCGCGACCGTGCGTTGCGCGAGGAGGCCGAGCAAATCCTGGCCCAGCTGGGGTTGGCCGAACTGGCCGACCTGCGGGCCGGTGTGCTCAGCTACGGCGACAAGCGGCTGCTGGAGATCGCCATCGTGCTGGCTACCCGGCCGCGCCTAGTCCTGCTTGACGAGCCCACCGCCGGCATGACGCCGGAGGAGACCCGGCAAGTCACACGCTTGATCCGCGAGCTGGCGGCCTCCAACACCTACACCTTTTTGATCACCGAGCACGACATGAGCGTGGTGTTCGATCTGGCCGACCGCATCGTGGTCATGCACCGGGGCCAGCTGCTGGCGGAGGGCAGCCCGGAGGAGATCCGCAACAACAAGGCCGTGCGCGAGGCCTACCTGGGGGAGGAGGAAGAGCCCTGATGCTGGTCGTGGAAGACATCCATACCTACTACGGCGAAAGCCACGCGCTGCAGGGCGTGAGCCTGGAGGTGAAAGCCGGCGAGGTGGTCTGCCTGCTAGGCCGCAATGGCGCCGGCAAGAGCACGACCCTCAAGAGCATCATGGGAATCGTCTCGCCGCGGCGCGGCCGGATCGTGTTCGAGGGAGAAGAGATTCAGGGACGGCCGGCGCACTGGATTGCCCGCCATGGCATCGCCCTGGTGCCGGAGGATAGGCGCATTTTCGCCGGGCTGACGGTGCAGGAGAACCTGGACGTGGCCCAGGCGCGCAGACCACCCGGCGAGCGGCGCTGGTCGCTGGAACGGGTGTTCGACGAGTTCCCCATGCTGGCCGAGCTACGGGATCAGGACGGCGGCACGCTCTCCGGCGGCCAGCAGCAGATGCTGGCCATCGCCAGGGCGCTGGTCACCGAGCCGCGCCTGCTCCTGTTGGACGAGCCCAACGAAGGACTGGCGCCGGTGATCGTGCAGCAGATCGGCGCGCTCATCGACCGGCTGGCGGAGACCACCACCATTCTGTTCACCGACCAGAGCGTGCCGTTCGCCCTCAAGCACGCCAGTCGTGGCTACATCCTGCAGAAGGGGCGGGTGGTCTATCAGGGCAGCATCGAGACCATACGCAACGATCCGGAGGTGCAGGAACGGTATCTGTCGGTGGCATGACTGGCATCGAATGCAGGGAGTGCAAGGTGGGCGTCATGCTCGCCTTGCGGCAGGGAAGCCATCCCGCAAGGGCATCATGCCCTTGCGGGATGTTTTTTTGATGGCGGCGCTGCTCAGTCGAACACGATGACGCCGCGTGCATTGCGGCCGGACTTGAGGTCCTCGAAAGCCTGCACGGCTTCGTCGATGCTGTAGGTACGGGTCACCAGCTCGTCCAGCCGGAGCTTGCCGCGCCGGTAGAGCGAGAGCAGGCGCGGGAAGTCGTGCTGTGGCCGGGCCGAGCCGTACCAGCTGCCCTTGAGTGTGCGCTCGTCCGCGGGCAGGCTGAGGGTGCGGAACGATGTCTGATCGGCCGGGCTGGGCACGCCCATGGACACCGCCGTGCCGCCGCGGCTCAGGCTGTTGTAAGCCTGCTCGACCACCTTGCCGACACCGACGCACTCGAATGCATAGTCCACGCCGCCGGTGAGCTTCTTGATCGCCTTGGCGACGTCTTCCTCGCGTGTGGCGTTCACGGTGTGGGTGGCGCCGAACTTGCGGGCCAGCTCCAGTTTCTCGTCGTTGGTGTCGATGGCGATGATGGTTTCCGCGCCGGCGATCACACAGCCCTGGATCACGTTCAGGCCCACGCCGCCGCAGCCGAACACCGCGGCGGTGGAGCCGGGCTTGAGCTGCGCTGTGTTGAAGACCGAGCCCACGCCCGTCATCACCGCGCAGCCCACCAGCGCAGCGACGCTGAGCGGGATGTCGGAGTCGATCTTCACCGCGTTGTTGACGTGCAGGGTGGCGTACTCGGCCATCACCCCGACCCCGCCGAACACGTTGAGCGGCTTACCGTCGGCATCGTACGTGCGCACCGTGCCGTCCGGCAGCGTATACAGCGCCTTGGCGGACTGCTCGCACAGCACCGGCCGGCCCTGGGTGCAGTAGCGGCACTTGCCACACATATAAATGAAGGAGGAGACCACATGATCGCCGACCTTGAACTCGGTGACGCCCTCACCGACTTCTACGACGACACCCGCGCCCTCATGGCCAAGCACGACCGGAGGCGGGAAGCGAATCTGGCCGGTGGCGGCGGAAAGATCGCTATGGCAGACGCCGCAAGCAGCCAGCTTGATGGTGATCTCGCCATGCTTGGGCGGATCGACCCGAATCTCCTCCACCTGCAATGGAGCGTTCCATTCCCGACAGACGACCGCTTTAGCTGTTCTTGACATGGTTCCTCCTAAATTTGGCGAGCAGGCAAGGCGGCTAGTATAGAACGATTGCAAGAATGTATCAGGGAGGTACACATGAGCAAACCGACTTACCGTCACGACGCCCAGGAACGGCTGGCCGAAGCCATCCGCGACCGCTGCCTGCGGGAGCTGCAGCAAGCCTGGGAGCAGGCCGGCATCAGCGGCCTGTGCGGCGACGGCCGCTGGGAAGTCGCCATCGGGCGGCTACGCATGCTGACCGGGGAAGAGCTGCTGGGCGATTTGCCAGCGGCGGACGACGGCTCCTAGATGCCGTGTTCGCACCCCGCAGCCGTGCACGCTCGCAGGCCAGGCAGCGGCTGTCCGAGCGCGGTCCGAAGCGCGCATCGAGCGGGGAAGTGTGCGACGACTGGTAGAACCGGGCGGCTGCAAGCCTTGGCTACAGGCCCGCAAGCTGATGTCTGTTGGATCAGGAGCGGTTTGGATCGATTCTGCGGTCGGGACCGATCTCATCCGCGCAAGTGAGGAGCGCATCGTCGTGGTGCCCTGGCGTGCTGCTCAGCTGACGTGTTCGCTGGCGAAAAGCAAAGCCCGGCAGGGACCGGGCTTTGAAGATATCGTGTCCTTGTGTAGAAGACGCCACGGGATGGGTTACGATTGCTTTTGCAACAGATCCATTAGGATCATCTCGTTATTGCCAAAGCCGACGAAAAGAACATCGTCCCCAGCGTCGGTAGGGATGAGCGTTGCGTGACCATTGATCTGACCGTCGAACATGCCGCAGTTACTGATCGTTAGCTGAACACGATAGATGTTCTTGCTCGTGTCAGGCGCGGAGATCCTGCCGGAGTAGTGGCAACCTGAAGAGTCGCTTCCGTCGAAGGTTCCATCTGCTTGGATTGTGATCGTTGTGATGTCGCTGTAATCCAAAAATGAAGACCAGATGCCTTCAACAAGCCCCAACGACGAAGGGTGGTCAAAATAAGTGTTGTAAGCCAAGTTGAACGTCGATCCATTACCAGTACTGCCTTCTAGTCGCTGTCGCTCGCGGACGCTTCCTGAAATGGAATTTTTCCAATAAAATACCCATTATAGACATCGATCTGTCCGGAGAAATTGTTGCCTCTAGGATGCACCTTTCCATAGATCATGGAGCCGGTGCCGCTAATCGCGTACAGCGTATTGTCGTAAATCAGTGCTAGCAGATAGTATTGTCAGCCCTCTTCATCCACGGTCCCTTCCCAAATCCCATCGAGGCTGGCATTTTTGCCAGAGCTGCCTCCTCCTCCGCCCCCGCCGCAGCCAACGAGAAGAAAGAGCGCCAGTAGAATGGACCAAACTCCTTGGTGCCGCATGATCTTACCTCTTTTTCCTTTCATATTGGGCTTTGATCAGTCCTGTTGGCAGGCTGACAAAAGGGAAAGTTAGCATATAAATCGATTGCAAAAAAGATTTGTTTCTTTGGCTTGGTCTGGTGGCAGGGTGCGGGATTTTTTGGTCGGTGCCTGGAACGGCCCGATTCATGTTTAAGGGTGAATGATGCGTAAGTTAAATAGGGCAGGTCGGATGTCATCATCGGCACTGCTGTCCAGGCGCGGCCATTCCCAGGGCCGAGGGCAAGGCCGATTCTTGTCTGGGCTATCCCAGACTGTCCGGGTCGAAACGTAGCTTTTGGGCAATGGCTTCGATCGCCTCGCGGGAGGGGTTGGAGCGCTTACCAGTCTCGAACCGAGAGAGGTGGCCCCGGCTGGCCCCGGCGGTATCTGCCACATTCTGCTGGATGAATCCGCGGTACTCCCGCAAGCATGGCTCCGCGGCGCTTCGGGCCTGTGCGTGGCGGCCCTTCAATGCCGCTCGCCTGGATACTGCAGGGTCAGCTTCCTGAGCGGCTGGCTCAGGTCGAGCACGGCGCCCAGGCGTGGCTGCAGCACTTCGGCGGTCAATTCGTCCTGCAGCCGCCTGGCCAGCGTCTCCATGGCCGTCGGCTCGCCATGCACCAGGCAGACCGGCGGACGGCCGTCAAAGTTGGCGTACCAGTCGAACAGCCCCTGCTGGCCGGCATGCGCCGACAGGCCGCCGATGGTGTGAATCTTGGCCCTCACCTTCATGGTCTCGCCCCATAGCCGGATGCGCCTGGCGCCGTCGACCAGCCGCCGCCCCAGTGTGCCCTCTGCCTGGAAGCCGACGATCAGCACCTGGGTCTCCTCACGCCAGATGTTGTGCTTGAAGTGATGGCGGATGCGGCCGCCCTCGCACATGCCGCTGCCGGCGATGATGATGGCGCCGGCGCGGATGCGGTTGAGGGCCATGGAATCCTCCGGCTCCGGCGTCAGGCGCAGGTTGGGCAGCTTGAGCGGGTCTTCGCCACGCGCCAGCATGGCCGAGGCCTCGCGGTCGAACAGATCGTCGTGGCGCCGATAGACCTGGGTGGCCTGGATCGCCATCGGGCTGTCGAGAAAGATCTGCCAGCGCCCCAGCCCCCATTGATCGAAGTGGCGATGGAAGCTGTAGAGCAGTTCCTGGGTGCGACCGACGGCGAAGGCAGGGATGAGGATGTTACCGCGGCCTGCGCGGGTTTCGGTGAAGATTTCCGCCATCTCTGCCCAGGTGGATTCCCAGGAACGGTGCTCGCGGTCACCGTAGGTGCTCTCGAGGATCACCAGATCCGCCGCGTCGATGAGTTCCGGGTCGCGCAGCATGGGTGTGCCGCGGTGGCCAAGGTCGCCGCTGAATACCAGCTTGCGGGTGAGGCCGCCTTCGCTCAGCCAGACCTCAACGATGGCCGACCCCAGAATATGGCCGGCGTCGCGCAGGCGGATGGCGATGCCGGGCAGGATCTGCCGCCGCTCGCCATATTCCAGGGCGCGCAGGTGCTGCAAGGTGCGCTCGACGTCAGCGGTGGTGAACAGCGGCTCCACCGGCGGCAGTCCCTTGCGGGCGCGCTTGCGGTTGTCGAGCTCGGCGTCCTGGGCGGCGAGGTGGGCGGCGTCGCGTAGCAGAATCTCGCACAGATCGCGGCTGGCGCGGTGGGTGAGGATCTTGCCCCGAAAGCCAGCCTTGACCAGTAGGGGCAGGCGGCCGCTGTGGTCGATGTGGGCGTGGGTCAGCACCACCGCATCGATAGTCGCCGGGTCGAAGGGGAAGGGCTCGCGGTTGCGCAGTTCGTCGCGGCGGCGCCCCTGGATCATCCCGCAATCCACCAGCACCTTGTACCCGCCGCACTCCAGCAGGAAGCAGGCGCCGGTGACTTCTTGCGCCGCACCCCAGAATTCGATCCGCATGTCGTGCTCCTTCCGTTGCTCTCCCTGCATTGTAAGGTGCGGCCGAGTCACCGGAGATGACCTGGATCAGCCGCGGTATGTGGCCGGCATGTAGGTGCCATCTCCCTTGATTGATGTTGCGCGCATTCATGCTTTCATGCCCGCGGCGAGTGGCAAGCGCAACCCTGCACTTATCCTTGGCAATTCCGCCGCGAGCGGCCCTTAAGAGGAAGGGCCGCATGTGCTACCCTTGGCCGCATCCTTCCCCTGGGCATAGGAACAATCAACACGTCATGAAAATTCTTGTCACGGGCGCAGCCGGCTTCATTGGCTACCATGTCTCCCGTCTGCTGCTGGAGCGCGGCGAGGAGGTGGTGGGGGTCGACAACCTCAACGACTACTATGACGTGAGCTTGAAGGAGGCGCGCCTGGCGCGGCTTGTGGCGGGCAAGGGCTTTCGCTTCGTGCGCCTGGATGTCGCCGACCGCGAGGGCATGGCGGAGCTGTTTCGGCGCGAGCGTTTCCAGCGCGTGATCCACCTCGCCGCGCAGGCCGGCGTTCGCCACTCGCTCAAGGATCCGCACGCCTACATCGACGCCAACGTGGTCGGCTTCATGAACGTGCTGGAAGGCTGTCGGCACCACGAGGTGGAGCATCTGGTGT
Source organism: Lysobacteraceae bacterium (assembly GCA_012523465.1). Lineage (GTDB taxonomy): Bacteria > Pseudomonadota > Gammaproteobacteria > Nitrococcales > AK92 > JAAYIK01. The sequence goes on from JAAYIK010000015.1 coordinate 147,804, forward strand.
ACGCCTCGACCAGCTCCGTGTACGGCGCCAACACCCGGATGCCGTTCTCCGAGCACCAGGGCACCAATCATCCGCTTGCCATCTACGCCGCCACCAAGAAGGCCAACGAACTGATGGCCCACAGCTACTCACACCTGTTCGGGCTGCCGACCACGGGGCTGCGCTTCTTCACCGTCTACGGTCCCTGGGGCCGGCCGGATATGGCGCTGTTTCTGTTCACCTGCAAGATCCTCGCTGGCGAGCCGATTGAGGTGTTCAATTACGGCCGCCACAAGCGGGACTTTACCTATGTCGATGACATCGCCGAGGGCGTGGTGCGCGCTTGCGACAAGATTGCTGAGCCCAATCCCAATTGGAACAGCGATGATCCGGATCCGGCCAGCAGCAGCGCCCCGTACCGCATCTACAACATCGGCAACAACCGCCCGGTGGACCTGCTGCGCTACATCGAGGTGCTGGAAGAGTGCCTGGGGCGCAAGGCCGAGCGCAAGCTACTGCCGCTGCAGCCGGGGGACGTGCCGGACACCTATGCCGACTCCAGCGCGCTGGTGGAGGCGGTGGGTTACAAGCCGGACACGCCGGTGGAGGTCGGCGTGGCGCGGTTCGTGGAGTGGTATCGGGAGTACTACAAGGTATGAAGCCGCCCCGGCGTAGCTGTTGGCTGGCTTGAAGCGACTTCGGCCCGGTCACAAACGGCAACCGGGCCGAAGCGTAGAAACCAGCCAGTCTTTTCCTAACGGGGCACCTTTCCGGTTTTTCTCGCTACGGGCGCCGCTCAGCCTCACCGAGGCTGAGCTTGGTTGGCTGCTGTTGCCGCGATCACGTAAGTTTCCGGACGCATGCGCAAGACGGCTACGGTCTTGCGCTGCAGGTACATGGCGCGCAGCAGGGCGGCGAAGAGGCCGAGCATGACGCCCAGCACCAGGCCGAGGGCGAGCACGAGCGTCTTGCGCGGCTTGATCGGGTGCAGCGGAGTCACTGCCGGTTGGTCGATCTCGACCAGATTGACCGCGCTCAGATCGAGCTGCAGGGTTCTCAGCTGCGCCTCTTCCTCGCGGAAGGCGGCGATCTCGCTCAGGAACAGCTCCTCCTGCTCGCGCTGCAGCAGCAGCTCGATTTGGCGATTGCGCTCAAGTAGCTGCAGCTCCCTTTGGATCTCGGCGATGCGTGGCTCGGCGAAATCGTCCGAGGTACGCTCGAGCAGCACGTTGCGTTCAGCCTCGAGGGCCTCGGTGCCCATGAAGTAGAGTGGCAGCTGGCGGTTGTGGACCTCGGTGAGGATGACGCTGCCTTGCTCGGCGCGCAGGCCGCTGCTGCCGAGCGCCGAGGGGGTGGTGGGCCTGGTGATGCCGAGCGCCTTGGCGATCTTGATGGCCTCGTCCAGCTGCTGGATCCGGTTCTGGCGCTGGGTGTTGAGCGTCTGGCGCAGCGCGGCCAGCTCGTCCTCGAGCCGCTTGCGCTTGAGCTCGTCGGCTTCTCTCAGCCTGGCAATCTCGGAATCCTTCCAGGTCTCATATGCCGCCTTGGCGACGGCGATCCTGCGCTCCAGCTGGTTCAGGCGGTTGTTGACCATCGCCGCGATGTCGTCGGCGATGACCTGCCGCTGGATTTGCAGGGCGTGCTGCACCAGGCCATTGACGATGGCCACGCCATCGAGGCCTTGCGGGTAGGTCAGCTGAATGCCGATGAACGGACTGAGAGACTGATCATTTTGATTCTTGGTGCCGGATTGCAAAATGTGAAAGGCTTTCGCGTTGAAGCGCTCGAAGGATTGCTCCAGCGTCAGGCCGGGCTCGAGAATCTTTTCGAACAGCTCCTGATTCTCGCGGAAAAAGCTCAGCCTCGCGTCATACGATTCCAGCGTCGCGCCAACCCGCCTGAGCGCAGCCTCGGGCGAGAGCGAATAGAGGTCGGAAATATTGATGACGTCCAGGTCCTTGATCGCCGCCGGGCGCAGCACGCTTTGCACCTGGTACATCGGGGTGGCCAGGAAGGCATAGGCAGCCGCCGCTAGGGCTGCCAGGGCGATGGTCGCTATGACCACCAGTCTTTGTTCCCAGATCGAATCCAGCAGGTCAAAGAGATCGATCTCATCTTGCACAGCCGGTGGAAGAGTCTGGAGCTTCTCCATAGCTCTTGCCCTTTGAGTACGGGTCTAGTTGTGAGTAGCCTTGCCTTGCAGCGGAAGCTGGCCGCCGCATCCATCACGGCATCAGTCAGCTTCTAGGGAAATCCCTGCTACTTCGTTCTTGCCGGAATAGGTTGGTGCAAAGATACTTTGTTTGTCTGCGATTCAAGAACATCGCAAACAATATCAGGTTACATTCATTATAGTCGCAAATACAAATGGCTTAGCCTGGTGTACTCCGTTCTTCTTCAGTAGTTTATTATTAATTGCTTATGATTTTTGATTCGTTGAAACCTCGTGAAGTGGTAGTCCGTCACTTGTGAAAGCCTATGTCGTTTTTTCTTGGCTTTGAAAAATAAGAATCGGCTTGAATTTCAAAAAAGTCCAGTCGCCTGCCTTGGAAGCTGGCAGGTTTTCAGTGCGCCTTGGCCGTTTCGACGGACTCGCAGGCAGGAGCCGACGCAGCGGCAAACGCCTTTCTGGCAAGCCAGCGCCTGACGGCCCGATCGATCCAGGAAGCTTGATTACAAGGACGTTCGCATGAATCCCCCCAGCAGCAACTTACTCAGTCTCGATGGCCCGCAAATGAGGCATACGAGGCATCCGGCGACGGACGACGAGATCAGCCTATTCGACCTCTGGGATATCCTGGTCGGCCGTCGCTGGCTGGTCGTCGGCGTCTGGGCATTGGTCGTCCTTGCCGCCGTCGCATACCTGCTGATCGCACAACCAGTCTTCGAGAGCCGTGCGGTACTGCGCGTGGGGCGCGTCGGGGGAGAGTTCGTTACGCCGCCGGCTGCGCTCGTCCTGGAGCTGAGGGAGCGTTTTGAGGTTGGCGAAACCGGGCGCGAGCGTCCTTTCCTCCAAAGTGTCAAGCAAGAAGGCGACGATGCGGTGGAGATGGTGGCGGAAGCTCACAGCGCTGAAGAGGCGCAGCGCTTCTTGTTGCAGAACCTGCAGGAGTTGCTGGACCAGCTAGAGCAGCGATACAACGCCGTTCGCAAGCTGCAGGAAGCCGCCCTCGCAACAGTCGATGCGCAAATCGCGGCCCTGGAAGAACAGATCCAAAAACTGGGCGAAACCGCGACCGAGCTTGACGTGGACGACGCCGTTCGGGCGCTGATCGTCCTGCAACGCAGTACCATCCAGGCCGACCTGCCCACCTTGCAAGAGCAAAGGCTGCGCCTGCAGCAGAGCCTGACGTCCTTGAGAACCTACCCCGCTCAGCTGGTGCGTGAACCAACCTTGCCCGAACAGGCCAGCTCGCCGCGCAAGGCGCTCACCTTGGCTCTTGCCCTGGTGCTGGGTGCCATGCTCGGCGTCATGGCCGCCTTTTTGGCCGAGTTCTTGGAGCAGGCAAGAAAAAGAAGGGCGGCGTCCTAGCCGCCAGGAGAACTGGCCGGGCGGGAAGCCTCCCGGCCCTTTTTCTTCGTACCGCGCGGTGACGATCCCTAGGCTTGTCTGGAGGCCGGCTTGCCCTCGCCCGGCAGCCCTTGTTCTCGCTGTCGCCTCTTCGCTGCTGTACTATAGTGCGCCACCGCTTCACAGGGATGATGATTGCGTCGTCTTTCTGCCATCGAGGCAGTCCATTTTCTTGCAAGCGAAAAACCAGCATCGGCAACCATGAGTTCTCCGTCTGCAATTCAACACCCCTCGGCTCATCTGCAACACCAGACCTACGCTGACGAAATCAGTCTGTTCGATCTCTGGGACATCCTGGTCCGCTACCGTTGGCGGCTGCTCGCTGTCTGGGCACTCGTCGTTTTGGCAGCGGCAGCCTACCTGGCCGTGGCGCAGCCGGTCTTCGAAAGCCGAAGCGTTGTGCGGGTAGGGCGCGTCGAGGGCGAATTCATCGTGCAGCCGGCCATCCTCGCCCTGGAGCTCAAGGAACGCTACGAGGTCGGTGAAAAAGGCCGAGAGCGGCCGTTTATGAAAAGCGTGAAGGTAGAAGACACCGACGCGATCGTTCTCCAGGCGGAAGCGCACAGCGCAGAAGAAGCTCAGAGCTTCTTACTGGAGGCTGTCTCTGAAGTCCTTGAGCAGCAGCTGCTCCAATACAATGACGCCAGGAGCCTGCGCGAAAGGGCGCTCGCTGATCTGGAAGCCGAAATCGAGCTCCTCAACGGGCAAGCTCAACAGCTCGCGGAGGTGGCCGAGAATGCCAACGTGGACGAGGCTGTAAGAGCCTTGATAGTGCTTCAGCGCAGCACGCTGCAGGCCGACCTGCCCGCTTTGCATGAAAAGAAATTGGAATTACAGAGGGCTCTCTCTCGAATACAGACCTATCCGACGCAGGTGATCCGAGAACCGACGTTGCCGGAGCATGCGAGCTCGCCACGCAAGGCGCTCACCTTGGGGTTAGCTCTTGTGCTCGGCGGCATGCTCGGCTGCCTGGCGGCTTTTCTGTCTGAATTCTTGCATCAGGCAAAAAACCGTCATCGTCAGTCTGCTTGAGTATGCCTGCTGCGCTGTGGAAGGCAGTTTTCTATGCTGCGGCCAATCCGCAAACTGCAGCCACCGATCCCCTCGGAATTCTTCCAAGCGTCTATTGACCCTACTTCCCCGGTCTCGTACCCTCCTGCACGCAGCACGAGGGCGAGAGGTTTGCATTATTGCGACCAGCTCCAGCTGTATACTGGGGAAAATAGCGATATTCGTTAGCCATAAAATGAGTTTTCTTGCTATTGTCTTATCGCCCTTGCTTCCATGACTCTGTAGCGCTGGGCAGGCGCTTCATATCAGGGCCTTATGATGGGCAAGGGAAGGGTTTTTAAGAAATGCAGTGGCAGGTATGCTAAGCCACTAGTTCTGAAACCCGAGAGGATGCTCGCCAAAAAAAGGCCATCATGCTTTATGGTTGCGGCCGCTGACAATTGAACGGTGGATGGGCTCTTTCTAGGCGGCCGTTGCCGGTTGTGCAGGGATCGCGAGTTGGTTTTCGTCTTTCTTGCCCAAATGCTTAGGGCCCGCTACGCATCACTTCTCTCACCTGAGGGTTTGCTTTCGTTGCGATCTCTGGGGGCAGCGCTTGAATAACAAGGTAGGTCGGTTGATCCAGAGGCTGGGCAAGCTGCCACGGCCTTACAAGCGATTGATAACGATTGCTGTGGACCTGACGGCAATGCCCGTTGCTCTCTGGTCCGCGTTCGCGTTGCGCTTTGGAACACTGACTCCACCGATCGACCGCTTCTGGTGGCTTTTCATCGTGGTGCCGGTTTTGTCGGTGCCCATCCTCAAGCTTTGCGGCCTGTACCGTGAGGTCCTGCGCTATATGGGGCCACAGGCGGCGGTTGCCATCCTCAAGGGCGTGACCTTGTCGACGGCACTGCTGGGCGCCGTTGCCTTACTGGGCGGTTTGCGTGACCTGCCGCGCTCGGTGCTGATTCTCTACTGGATCAATTCGCTGCTCTATCTGGGCGGCAGCCGCATCCTTCTGCGCGCTATGCTGCAAACGTTGAGTCGCCGAGCGAGAGGCCGGGCTCCAGTGGTGATTTATGGCGCTGGCGCCGCCGGCGCGCAGCTGGCTGGTGCCTTGGACCTGAGCCCGGATTATGTGCCCGTTGCCATGGTGGACGATGACCCGGGGCTCTGGGGCAGTACGGTGCGGGGCCTTCGGGTGTATTCACCGGATGCGCTGGAGGCGCTGATTGCCGACTCTCATGTGCAACACGTGCTGCTAGCGCTGCCGGCCGCCTCTCGCGAGCGGCGGCGGGCCATCGTCCGTTGGTTGGAGCCGTTCCCGGTACGTGTGAAGACAGTGCCCAATCTGGCCGACCTGGCGGCGGGTCGTGCGCAGCTCGAGGATATCCGCGACGTCGAAATCGAGGATCTGCTGGGGCGGGATCCGGTGGAGCCGGATCAAGCCCTGCTGCGGGCCTGCATCGACGGGAAGAATGTGCTGGTGACCGGCGCTGGCGGCTCCATCGGCTCCGAGCTGTGCCGCCAGATTGCCATGCTTTCGCCGCGTCGCCTGGTGCTCTACGAGCTTTCGGAATACGCGCTCTACCAGATCGAGCGCGAGCTGCGGGAGATGCTGGCGCGGACCGGCAAGGAGCTGGAGCTGGTGCCGGTTCTGGGTTCGGTGCTTAACCGCGCTCGCATGCAGGAGCTGATGCGCGCCTTCGAGATCCAAACCGTCTATCACGCCGCAGCCTACAAGCATGTGCCGCTGGTTGAGCACAACGTCCTCGAAGGCGTGCGCAACAACACCCTGGGCACCTGGCATGCGGCGATGGCGGCGCAGACGGCCGGCGTGGAGACCTTCGTTCTCATTTCCACCGACAAGGCGGTGCGGCCGACCAACGTCATGGGCGCCAGCAAGCGGATGGCCGAGCTGGTGCTACAAGGCTTAGCGGAGGAAGGCGGTAAGACGCTGTTCTGCATGGTACGGTTCGGCAACGTGCTGGGTTCGTCTGGCTCCGTCGTGCCGCTGTTCCGCGAACAGATCCGCCGAGGCAGGCCGGTGACCATCACCCATCCGGAAGTCACCCGCTATTTCATGACCATCCCCGAGGCGGCTACCCTGGTGCTGCAGGCCGGCGCCATGGCCGAGGGCGGGGACGTGTTCGTGCTGGACATGGGCGAGCCGGTGAAGATCGTCGATTTAGCCCGGCAGATGATCCGGTTGATGGGGCTCGAGGTGCGTGATGAGAGCAATCCGGATGGTGACATCGAAATCGTGTTCACTGGACTGCGCCCCGGCGAGAAGCTGTATGAGGAGCTGCTGATCGGCGACAACGTCACCGGCACCCGGCATCCGATGATCATGCGGGCGATCGAAAGCTCGCTGCCGTGGGCGGAGGTGGAGCAGCTCTTGATCCGTCTACAGAAGGCCTATGAGCGTTACGATTGTACCGAGGCGGAAGCCGTGCTGACGGAGGCCGTGGCCGGCTTCGTGCACGAGGGGCCGGATCAGGACGTGTTATGGCGGCAGATACGGGGTATCGCTCCTGCCGTGAAGGAGAAGGTTACGTACCTGCGGCGGCCGCCGGCGATCGGAGACTGACGCGTCCGGTTCCTCATTAGGCGTACCTTTCGATGCCGACTCGTTCTAGGGCAGGGCGTATCCCTGTCCTAGGGGATGATCACTTCCATTCCTGCAGCCAGCTCCTCCAGCCGCTTCTTTAGGGCTAGCTTGGCTTCCAGCTCGCCGTGCACCAGGCGTACTTGCCTGGGCGGATGGCGCATGCGGCGGATGAAGTTGACCAGGTTGTTCTGGTCGGCATGGGCCGAGTAGCCGTCGATGCGGTGCACGCGGGCGCGGATGGTGTAGCGCTGGCCGTCGAGCTCGACCCAGCCGCCGCGCGGGCCGTGCTCGAGGATGTCGCGTCCCGGCGTACCGGGCGCCTGGTAGCCGACGAAAAGCACATCGTTGCGCGGGTCGCCCAGCATGGCCTTGAGGTAATTGACGATGCGGCCGCCGGCGCACATGCCGCTGGCGGCGATGACCACGCTGGGGCGGCCGCTGCGGGCGAGATACTCCACCGTGCGCAGGTGATCCTCGTGGCTGTCGATGGTGGTGAGCTGCTCGAAGGCGAGCGGTCGCCGGCCTTGGGCGACGCGGCGCTTGGCCTCGGCATCCCACCAGGGCAGCAGCTCCCGATAGGTGGCGGTGAAGCGGCTGGCGAGCGGAGAGTCGACGATGATTTCCAGATCCTCCCAGCGCAGCCCGCTGTCTGTGCGGCGCCGGCGCGATTCCCGGTGGATGATGTCCTCCAGCTCGTACAGCAGCTCCTGCGTCCGGCCGATGCTGAAGGCGGGGATGAGTACGGTGCCGCGGTCGGCCAGGGCGTGCTCGATGGTCTCGCGCAGCTGCTCGCGGCGGTTGGCGCGGTTGGCATGGATGCGGTCGCCGTAGGTGCTTTCCAGCACCACCACGTCGGCGGCGTAGGGCGGCTTGGGCGCGGCCAGCAGCGGCGCGTAGGGCGCGCCGAGATCGCCGGAGAAGAGCACCCGCTGCTCCTTGCCGTTGCTGCGAATGCGGCACTCGACGTAGGCCGAGCCGAGCACGTGGCCGGCCGGCTTGAGCTTGATGGCGAGCCTCGCCGAGCCGGTGAGCTCCACTTCGTGCCATTGCCCGTACGGGATCGCCACGATGCGCTGCCGGAGTATGTCCAGGAAGCGCGCGATCAGCCGCGGCTCCTGGGTGAAGCCGAGCCGGATGGCGTCTTCCATCACCAGCGGCAGCAGCCGTGCCGAGGGTTCGCTGCAGAGGATGGGGCCCTGGAAGCCGGCGCCCATGAGGTAGGGGATGCGGCCGACATGGTCGATGTGGACGTGAGTGACCACCAGAGCGCGGATGTGGTCGATGGGGAAGTCGATCTCCAGTTGCTCGGCGTCGGCCATGCCGCTGGGCGAGGCTTCGGCGCCCTGGAACAGCCCGCAGTCGATCAGGATGCCATCGGGGCCGATGCGCAGCTCGTGGCAGGAGCCGGTGACACCCTTGACCGCGCCATGGTGGAGGATGGAAGCCAGCGACGGTGCAGGCGTGACGATGCGTGGTTCCAGCTTGGTTGCCCTGTTCATTTTTCCGTTTTCCCTAACCTTACCCGCTGGAAGAGGCCGATTGTAGCGCGGCGGGTGGCTGGCAGCGGCGGCAGCGACGCCATGCTTCTTGGCCGCGTTTGGGATTACAATCCTTGCCCATTGTGCAGCGTGTTCCCGGTACGCATAATCTTCGATTCGAATCCTGGGCTGTTGAAAGGGCGCTTCCTTGACCGAAAAGCTGAGCTGCTTCAAGGCCTACGACGTGCGCGGCCGCATTCCCGATGAGCTGAACAAAGACATCGCTTACCGGATCGGCCGCGCCTATGCGGAATTCCTCGCGCCGAAGCGGGTGGTCGTCGGCCACGACATCCGGCTGTCCAGCCCGTCCATCAGCGAAGCGCTGACGCGCGGGCTGCTGGACGGCGGTGCCGACGTGTACGACATCGGCGTCTGCGGCACCGAGGAAGTGTACTTCGCCACCTTCGACCAGGACATGGACGGCGGCATCGTCGTCACCGCCAGCCACAACCCCAAGGACTACAACGGCATGAAGTTCGTCCGCGAAGGCGCCAAGCCGATCAGCGGCGACAGTGGGCTGAAGGAAATCCAGCGGCTGGCGGAAGCGGGGCGTTTTTCCGAGCCAGCCCGGCGCGGGCAGTACCGCACGCTGGCACACCTCGAGCGCTACATCGAGCACCTGCTGGGCTATGTCGATGCCGAGGCGCTCAAGCCGCTCAAGATCGTGGTCAATGCCGGCAACGGCGGCGCGGGCCGGATCGTCGATGCGCTGGAGCCACACTTGCCGTTTACCTTCGTCAAGATGCATCACGAGCCGGACGGCAACTTCCCCAACGGGGTGCCGAATCCGCTGCTGGAGGAGAACCGGGCGCCGACCATCGCGGCGATCACCGAGCATGGCGCCGATCTCGGCGTGGCCTGGGACGGCGACTTCGACCGTTGCTTCCTGTTCGACGAGAAGGGGCGCTTTATCGAGGGCTATTACATCGTGGGGCTCCTGGCCGAGGCGTTCCTGCGTAAGCACCCGGGCAGCAAGATCGTGCATGATCCCCGCCTTATCTGGAACACCATCGACGTGGTCAAGGCCGCCGGCGGCGTACCCATCATGACAAAGACCGGCCATGCCTTCATCAAGGAGCGCATGCGCAAGGAAGACGCGGTCTACGGCGGGGAGATGAGCGCGCACCACTATTTTCGCAGCTTCGCCTACTGCGACTCCGGCATGATCCCCTGGCTGCTGGTGGCGGAGCTGATGTCCCGGTCCGGCAGGCCGCTGTCCGAGCTGCTGGACGAGCGCATGCGGCTTTATCCGGCCAGCGGGGAGATCAACCGCAAGCTGGCCGATCCCAAGGCGGCGCTGGTGGCGCTGGAAGATGCCTACCGCCACCAGGCCAAGTCCATTGACCACACCGACGGCCTGAGCATGGAGTTCGACGACTGGCGCTTCAACCTACGGGCGTCCAATACCGAGCCCGTGGTGCGGCTCAATGTCGAATCCCGCGGTAACGAGGCGCTGATGCGGGAGAAAACCGAGGAGCTGCTGCAGCGGCTGGAGGCTTTCGTCTAGAAGCCCGGGCGGCTGATGGCCAGAGCGTTCCCGCGGATGCGGCCATTTGTGCGCCAGGCCGTGCCTTGCTGCTTGTGAATCGAGGCATAATGCGTCCTCTTCGGGGTAGGGCGCCGTTTTTCCGTTTTTGAAGACACGATAACCGAGAAGGCTAATGAGACTCACGATTTTTGGCACCGGCTATGTCGGTTTGGTGACGGGTACCTGCTTTGCCGAGGTGGGCAACGACGTCGTTTGCGGCGACGTCGACGAGGACAAGATCGCCTGCCTCAACCGGGGTGAGATCCCGATTTACGAGCCAGGTCTGGAAGCGCTGGTCCGCAAGAATCAAGAAGCCGGCCGGCTGCGCTTCACCACCGATCCCGACGAGGCCGTGCGGCATGCCGCGCTGCAGTTCATCGCGGTGGGCACGCCGCCGGATGAGGACGGCTCGGCCGACCTGCGCTACGTGCTGGAGGTGGCCCGCACCATCGCCGAGCGCATGGACGACTACAAGGTCATCATCGACAAGTCCACGGTGCCGGTGGGGACGGCCGACCGGGTGCGCGCCCAGGTGCAGGAAGTGCTCGATGCGCGCGGGGTGGATGTGCCGTTCGATGTGGTGTCCAACCCGGAGTTCCTGAAGGAAGGCGCGGCGATCGATGACTTCATGAAGCCGGATCGCATCATCGTCGGCACGGACAATCCGCGCACGGCCGAGCTGCTGCGGGCCCTGTACTCGCCCTTCAACCGCAGCCACGACCGGGTGCTGGTGATGGACGTCCGCTCGGCCGAGCTGACCAAATACGCCGCCAACGCCATGCTGGCGACCAAGATCAGCTTCATGAACGAGCTCGCCAACCTGGCCGAGCGGCTGGGCGCGGACATAGAGAAAGTGCGCATCGGCATCGGCTCGGACACCCGGATCGGCTACCATTTCATCTATCCGGGCGTCGGCTACGGCGGCTCCTGCTTCCCCAAAGACGTCCAGGCGCTGACGCGCACCGCGCAGGAGGTGGATTACGAGCCTAAGATCCTGCTGGCGGTGGAGGAGGTCAACCGGCGCCAGAAGCGGCTGCTGTTCAAGAAGATCGAGCGCTTCTTCGACGGAGATCTCAAGGGCCGCACCTTCGCGCTCTGGGGGCTGGCGTTCAAACCCAATACCGACGACATGCGCGAGGCGCCCAGCCGGGTGCTGATGGAATCCTTGTGGGAGGCGGGCGCCACGGTGCGCGCTTACGACCCGCAAGCCATGCAGGAGTGCCGCCGCATCTACGGCGACCGGCCGGACTTGATTCTCTGCGAGCATCCCGAGGATGTGCTGGAGGGCGCCGATGCGCTGGTGATCGTCACCGAATGGCAGGTCTTCCGCAGCCCGGACTTCGAGCGCATCCGCAACACGCTCAAGCAGCCGGTCATCTTCGACGGTCGCAATATCTACGACCCGGTGCAGATGGCCAAGATGGGGCTGCACTACATTGCCATCGGCCGCCCGATCATCCCGCCGCAAGCGTGATGTCGATCGTGGCGCCGGGGTCGGCATCCTCCTCGCCCTGAAGGGCGAGCAGTCCCGTTGCGCCCAGGGGCCATTTTGGCCGCCCCTGGGCCGCTTCGGCGAGCCCTAGTTTCCGACTGTTGGCCTGCCGGCCCAAACCGCGCAGGCCATCCAGCTGTGCCCCGCCCTGCGCTCGCCTCGGTTCCATCCCGCGAGGAGGTAGCACCTCCCCCAATCCGTTCGCCCGGCAACCCCGCTCTGGTTGCGCTCGAGTCAGCCGGCGCTTGCAGTGCAAGAGGTCCATGGGGGCAACGTCCGGCGTTCTGTGGGCGCGCCGCCGACAAGGCTCTGATGTTGCTTTCTCCAAGACGGCTCGCATCTTGGGCATGCGGTTGATTTCCAGCCAGTACATGACGTATGCCTTGTACTGGCGCCAAATGAACTACTCCCACCAAGCCTTGCGGCGCAGTTTGGTAAACTAACCCTAAACGGAGAAGGTGGGCAATTCGGAGGATCCCCCAATGACCCTGGAAACCGGGGCAATCATTGGAATGATCATTGGAATGATCGGCGTCATCGCTTTGACCGCGTTCGCTATTTGGTCGAAGCTCGACGAAGACAGGGGCGTCGCCAGTCAAGACGCCAGGATTAATTACTCAGGAGACAGAGGCCGGCAGCAATACCGGCCTTTTTTGTCTGGACTCCGGGATTTGGATGCCTCTTGCGTTTTTCGCGGCTCGCTAGCGGAGTCGAAGTACATCGTTTGATTAAGGCTTCAGCAATCTGGATTTGCTTAACCAGCGTTAGCAGGCGTCCACTGGCTTCTGCCATCCAGGAGCCAGTCTATAAAGCGCTTGGGTTCCTGGTTCCATGGAATATTCTCGGATGACTCAAATTTAGCCACCAGACGGCTTGCTGTCCGCTGATAGAGTTCTTTGGTTTTTTGGGTGCGAGTTTTTTTGACGAACTCACCATTCCCACCGTTATTGCGGTCCCATAGGGGTGTTATTACTGCGTTATGTGTTGTCGTGGGCGACACAAAAAGTTGTCGTGGGCGACAATGCACTAGTGTATGGAGTGTTGACAGGATAGGTTGGAGACCCTGCGTGGCGTTCCGCCTGGCAAAACCATACCGCACCATGCAGGGGGAGAGCATCGGATGAATGGCGCGCTTGCTTGCCCTATCTGCGCTGCCCGTGCCGGTCTCGCTCTCCTGATCCCGGCGCCCGGTTGGAGTGCCGTCCTCCCTAGCCCGGCGCCGCTTGCCTCCCTCCACCGCCGCCCCAAGTACTTGCATCACCAAGCTCCATGCGGGCCAACGGTCGGCAAGACGAACCAATCCCAGCGGGCGGTGGAGGAATAACAATGCTCGTTCCGGTCATTTTGTCCGGCGGCTCCGGCACCCGGCTTTGGCCGCTCTCGCGCAAGCATTACCCCAAGCAATTCATTCCGCTGACCGGTGAGCACTCGCTGTTCCAGAACACCTTGGAGCGGATCGCACCGCTGCGGCAGCAGGGGCCGCTGGTGGTGGTGTGCAATCACGAGCACCGTTTCATGGTGGCAGAGCAGTTGCAGGCGTGCGGGGAGCGGGAGGCGCGCAGCCTACTCGAGCCGGTGGCGCGGAACACGGCGCCGGCGGTGGCGGTGGGAGCGCTGGAAGCGCTCAAGGAGGTGCCCGATGCCGTGCTGCTGGTGCTGCCCGCCGACCACGTGATCCGGGATCGGGAAGCGTTTCTCGCCGCGGTGGAGCTGGGGCGGGAGGCGGCGCTCGGCGGCAGTCTGGTGACCTTCGGCGTCGCGCCGACGCGTCCTGAGGCGGGCTACGGCTACATCAAGGCGGCCCAGGTGGAAGGCGCCGTGCGGCCGGTGGAGCGTTTCGTCGAGAAGCCAGACCTGCAGACGGCGCAGGAATACGTGGACTCGGGCCAGTATTTCTGGAACAGCGGCGTGTTCATGTTCCGGGCGGATCGCTTCCTCGAAGAGCTGGCCGCCTTGGAGCCGGACATGCTGGCCGCCTGCCGGGCGGCCAGCGAAAGGGCCAGCCGTGACCTGGATTTCATCCGGCTGGATGCCGAGGCCTTCGCCGCCAGTCCCAGCAGCTCCGTCGATTACGCGGTGATGGAACGCACCCGGCATGCCGTGGTGGTGCCGCTGGAGGCCGGCTGGAGCGATGTCGGCTCCTGGGATGCGCTGCAGGAGGTGGGCCCGGCCGACGAGCATGGCAACGTCGTCCTGGGGGACGTGGTCTGCGCCGACAGCAGCGACTGCTACATTCGCTCCGAAAGCCGGCTGGTGGCCGTGCTCGGTGTGCGCAACCAGGTGGTGATCGAGACTCCGGATGCGGTGCTGGTCGCCGACCGCAGCCGGGCGCAGGAGATCAAGGCGCTGGTGGAGCGGCTGCAGCGCGAGGGGCGGGGCGAGTGCGAGGCGCACCGGCGGGTGCTGCGTCCCTGGGGGTCCTACGAAGGCATCGCCAGCGCCGATCGCTTCCAGGTCAAGCGCATCGTCGTGCGGCCCGGCGCTAGGCTCAGCCTGCAAATGCACCATCATAGGGCCGAGCATTGGATCGTGGTTCGCGGCACGGCGCGGGTCCATAAGGGCGAAGAAAGCTTTCTCTTGTCGGAAGATCAATCCGCCTATATTCCATTAGGAACCGTTCATCGGCTCGAGAATCCAGGCGTCATTCCGCTGGAACTAATCGAAGTTCAGACCGGCAGTTATCTCGGCGAGGACGATATTTTGCGCTTCGATGATAGCTACGGCCGCGCCTGACGATGACGGTGTCGAAATGGGCGAAGAAGACTAAGGCGCCACGGAGGGTGCATGTCAGCTGTCATTCGGAATCTCAACGAAGTCAAGGCCTACCGTGCCGCTTTCCATTTGCAGCAGCGCATCTACGTCCTGAGCCGTCATTGGCCGCGGGAAGAAGCTTATTCGCTGACGGCGCGTCTGCTGCGCTCGGTCCGCGCCATCGGGGCGGATCTCGCGCAGCTGTGGACGCGCCGGCCGGAGCCGGCGGAATTCACGGCGCGGCTCAGCATCGTCGATGCCGAGGTCGCCGAAACCGTGCACTGGCTGGAAACGGCCTATCGGTGCGGTTATCTGGAAAAAGAGCAGTACCAGAGCCTAATAAAAGAGTGCGATGCCTTGTGCAATATGCTGACCGCCATGGCCAGAGCGAGCCAGAAAATCAGCGTGGAGGACGAAGCCGAACATAAAGTGTTCTGGCTGGATCGATAGGCGTGCGGTTTACGGGCCGTAACCGTTTCGGCCCTCGAGCGTTCAAGACGAAACCCTTGTCAGGGCGGCGCTGCCGCCGCGGGGAAAAACGGCGGCGGCCTTGCGGTCGCGCGCCGTTGGCAGCCAGCCCCAGGATTTGCTCGGCGGGACAAGTAAGAACAAGAACCGACCTGCCCGGCAGGAGTCCCTAGACGTCCCCATATTTAAAGACGTGCGTTCAGCGCGCCGTGCCGGCGGCGGCTGATTTGGCTGCGTCGGTTTACCGTCGGCCAGGACGGCGCTATCCTTGGCGGCCATCCACGGATTTTCGGTGATATTCCGAATGGCGAAGAAGGTTTACGTCAAGACGCACGGCTGCCAGATGAACGAGTACGACTCGGCCAAGATGGCCGAGCTACTGGCGGCCGAGCGCGGGTTCGTGCGGGTGGACACGCCCGAGGAGGCGGACCTCATCCTGCTCAACACCTGCTCCATTCGGGAGAAGGCCCAGGAGAAGGTGTTCTCGCAGCTGGGGCAGTGGCGGCCCCTGAAGGAGCGGAACCCGGATCTTGTCATCGGCGTCGGCGGCTGCGTGGCCAGCCAGGAAGGCGAGGCGCTGGTCACGCGCGCGCCCTTCGTCGATATCGTGTTCGGGCCGCAGACGCTGCACCGGCTGCCGGAGCTTTACGACGAGGCGCTGCGCAGCCGGCGGCCGCAGATCGACGTCAGCTTCCCCGAGATCGAGAAGTTCGACCGCCTGCCGGAGCCGCGCGCCGAGGGGCCGACCGCCTACGTGTCGATCATGGAAGGCTGCAGCAAGTACTGCACCTTCTGCGTGGTGCCCTACACGCGGGGCGAGGAGGTCAGCCGGCCGTTCGACGACGTCATCGCCGAGGTCGCCATGCTGGCCGAGCAGGGCGTGCGCGAGGTCAACCTGCTGGGGCAAAACGTCAACGCCTATCGCGGCCCCATGCACGACGGCACCATCGCCGACCTGGCCCTGCTGATCCACTACATCTCCGCCATCGATGGCATCGAGCGCATCCGCTACACCACCTCGCACCCGGCCGAGTTCTCGGACGCGCTGATCCAGGCCTATGCCGACAATCCCAAGCTGGTGGACTACCTGCACCTGCCGGTGCAGTCCGGCTCCGACCGCATTCTGCGGATGATGAAGCGCGGCTACACGGTGGCGGAGTACGTTGACAAGATCCGCCGGCTGCGGGAGATCCGGCCCAACATCAGCATCTCCACCGATTTCATCGTCGGCTTCCCGACCGAGACCGACGAGGACTTCGAGGCGACCATGGCGCTGATCGACGAGGTTGGGTTTGATCAGTCATTCAGCTTCATCTACAGCCCGCGGCCGGGCACGCCGGCAGCGCAGCTGGTGGACAACATTCCGCCGCAGGTGAAGTCGGAACGGTTGCAGCGGCTGCAGGCGGCCATCAACGCCAACGCCCAGCGTATCAGCCAGGCCATGGTCGGCACGGTGCAGAACGTGCTGGTCACGCAGCCGTCCAAGAAGGATCCGCACCAGCTCGCCGGGCGCACCGAGAACAACCGGGTGGTGAACTTCTCCGGGCACCCGCGGCTGATCGGGCACTTCGTGCAGGTGCGGATCACCGAGGCGCTGCCCAACTCGCTGCGTGGCGAGCTGGTGCGGGTGGACGAGGCCCAGGCTGTCTGATGCGAACGGGCTGTACTTCCGATATGATTTTTGGTATACGGCGCCGTCGGCATGCGCCGGCCCCATAGTGCGTACCGCAAACCGAGAGGAGCGGCTTGAAAGAGCAACCCCGCTTTCGGGACTTTTACCTAGAGCCTGCCGACAACAAGCGCCTGGCGCGCCTGGGCGGGCAGTTCGACGAGAATCTGAGGCAGGTCGAGCGCCGCCTTGGAGTGGAAATCAACAACCGCGGCCATCGCTTCCGCGTCAGCGGCGAGCCGGACAACATCGACGCCGCCGTGCGCGTGCTGCATGAGCTGTATGACGCAACCGAGCGGGAGGAGCTGACCCCCGAGCGGGTGCATTTGTATTTGCAGGCTGCCAGCGTGGCCGAACACCGATCCGTCAACGGCGAAGACAAGCAAGAAGTGGTGATCCGGACCCGGCGCGGCGAGATCCGCGGCCGCGGCCCGAACCAGCGTCGTTACCTCAAGGCCATCCGCGAGCACGATCTCAACTTCGGTATCGGCCCGGCCGGCACCGGCAAGACCTATCTTGCCGTCGCCTCGGCGGTTGAGGCGCTGGAGACCGAGCGCGCCAAGCGCATCGTGCTGGTGCGCCCGGCGGTGGAGGCGGGCGAGCGGCTGGGTTTCCTGCCCGGGGATCTCGCGCAGAAGGTCGACCCCTACTTGCGGCCGCTCTATGATGCCCTCTTCGACATGCTGGGCTACGACCGGGTCGGCAAGCTGATCGAGCGTAACGTCATCGAGATCGCGCCGCTGGCCTACATGCGCGGGCGGACTCTGAACAACTCCTTCATCATCCTCGACGAGGCGCAGAACACCACCGTCGAGCAGATGAAGATGTTCCTCACCCGGCTCGGCTTCGGCTCCACCGCGGTGGTGACCGGCGACGTGACCCAGATCGACCTGCCGCCCGGCAAGCCTTCCGGGCTGCGCGATGCCATGCGCATCCTCAAGAACGTGGAAGGGATCAGCTTCACCTACTTCGACCACAGCGACGTGGTGCGCCACCCGCTGGTGCAGCGGATCGTTCAGGCCTACGATCAGGCCGAGGACAAGAAGTGAGCGGAGCGATGCGGGCAGCATTCCTGGACCTTGCCAGCTTCGAACCCGAGGATCTGGATCTTGCGCCGCTGCGGCGGGTGCTGCCGGATCTTACGCTCTACGACGAGACCGCGCCCGAGCAGGTCGAGGCGCGGCTTGCGGGGGTGGAGGTAGCCATCATCAGCAAGGTGCGAATGACGGCCGAGGTGCTTGCCGCGGCGCCGGCGCTCAAGCTCATCCTGGTCGCCGCCACCGGCACCGACAACGTCGACCTGCAGGCGGCGCAGGAGCGCGGCATCGCCGTCTACAACTGCCAGGCCTACGGCACTGCCGCCGTCGCCCAGCACACCATGGCGCTCATGCTGGCATTGGCGACCAGGCTGCTGGATTACCATGCCGCAGTGCGCGAGGGACGCTGGCAAAGGGCGCGTCACTTCTGCCTGCTCGACTACCCCATCGCGGAGCTGGCCGGGCGCACGCTCGGCATCGTCGGCTATGGGGAGATCGGCAAGGCTGTGGCGCGGCTGGCGGAGGCGTTCGGCATGCGCGTGCTGGTGGCAGCGCGTCCGGGCGGGGGGCCGGCACCAGAAGGACGGCTGCCGCTTGACGAGCTGCTGCCGCAGGTGGACGTGCTCAGCCTGCACTGCCCGCTCACCCCGGCCACCCGCAACCTGATCGGCGAGCGCGAGCTGCGGCGCATGCCCCGGCATGCCTTCCTCATCAATGTCGCCCGTGGCGGTCTGGTCGACGAGGCGGCGCTCGCCAAGGCCCTGCGCGAGGGCTGGATCGCGGGGGCGGGCGTGGACGTCCTCAGCAGCGAGCCGCCCCGCGACGGCAACCCGCTGCTCGAACCCGACATCCCCAACCTCATCGTCACCCCGCACAGCGCCTGGGGCAGCCGCGAGGCGCGCCAGCGCATCATCGAACAAATGGCGGAGAACGTTCTCGCCTTCCGGGCGGGGGACGGCCGTCGCCGCATCGTCTGAGCGGGAGCAGGTCCCGCTTGCCACCACGAGCGGCCGCCGGCGCCGGCCGGCGAAGCCATCCCGGGCTAGGGACCACGGAGCGCGAGCATGCAACTGGAAGTCGACGTTCAATACGCCAGCAACCTTCCCGATCTGCCAGACGAGGACACGCTCCGCTGCTGGGTGGCGGCGGCTCTGGCCGATGAGCGGCAGGAGGCCGAGCTCACCATCCGCATCGTCGACGAGGAGGAGAGCCGGATCCTCAACCGCGACTACCGCGGCAAGGACAAGCCGACCAACGTGCTCTCGTTCCCCTTCGAGGCACCGCCGGGCCTGGACGCTTGGCCGCTGCTGGGGGATCTGGTGATCTGCGCGCCGGTGGTGGCGCGCGAAGCGGTGGAGCAGGGCAAGCCGCTCATGGCGCACTGGGCGCACATGGTGGTCCATGGCGTCTTGCACCTGCTTGGTTATGATCACGAGGAGGACGAGGACGCTGAGATCATGGAGGCGCTGGAGATCCAGCGGCTTGAGGGTTTGGGGATAGCGAACCCATATATCGATCGAAGCGCCGATTCCTGAATCGCTCCGTCCTCGAGCGGGCTGTCGCATCCGCAGCGACACTGACCGGCGAGTCTTTTGGGTAGAGCCTGTTTCGGTAGAGCAGCCGAAGCGCGCAGGTCTACCGAAATGGGTTCAACAAGAAGATTGCCGAGCGCAGGGCGTGCCAGCCGGCGTGCTGCCGTCGTGCGGCGTTTTTGCCAAACGCTATGCGCTCGGCGGCCCGAGAGGTCGCACAACGGCGGCCTTTCGTACTAAACTCGCCCTTGGGCGTCTTGCCCGGAATGTACGGAGCCGTTTCACAGCGAATGAGCGACGACCAACCTAGTCACAGTAACGGCCAGCGATCGTGGCTGGAGCGCCTGACCCAGGTTCTGGCAGGCAACGAGCCGAGAGACAAGGACGATCTGATCGAGCTGTTACACGACGCGCATCAGCGGGGCCTGCTCGAAGCCGATGCATTGGCGATGA
This sequence comes from Lysobacteraceae bacterium, assembly GCA_012523465.1. Taxonomy (GTDB): domain Bacteria; phylum Pseudomonadota; class Gammaproteobacteria; order Nitrococcales; family AK92; genus JAAYIK01. The sequence goes on from JAAYIK010000015.1 coordinate 167,426, forward strand.
TCGAAGGCGTACTGCATGTCTCCGAGCAGCAAGTACGCGACATCATGGTTCCCCGCTCCCAAGTCGTAGTCCTTTCCAAAACCGACGACCCTCGCGAGTGGCTGCCGACAGTGCTCGAGCACGGCTTCTCCCGCTACCCCGTGGTGGGGGAGAACCGCGACGACGTGCTGGGCATCCTGATCGCCAAGGACCTGCTGCGCTACTTCGGCAAGGAGCCCGTCGAGTTCAACATGCGCGAGCTGCTGCGGCCGGCCTTGTTCATCCCCGAGAGCAAGCGCCTCAATGCGTTGCTCAAGCAGTTCCAGGAGAGCCGCAACCACATGGCCATCGTGGTTGACGAGTACGGCGGCCTGGCGGGGCTCGTGACCATGGAGGACGTGATCGAGCAGATCGTCGGCGAGATCGACGACGAGCATGACTTCGACGAGGACAGCTACATCCTGGAGCACGAGCACGGCCACAGCCTGGTCAAGGCCCTTACGCCCATCGACGAGTTCAATGCCCATTTCGGCACCCAGCTCAGCGACGATGAGTTCGACACCATCGGCGGCCTGGTGGCCCACCACTTTGGGCATGTGCCTCGTCGCGGGGAGTCGGTGATCATCGGCTCGCAGCAGTTCCAGGTGATTCGAGCCGACAACCGGCGCATCCATCTGTTGATGGTGTCGCCCGCACCGGTCGAGAGCCCCCGCCTGGAGGCGACCGGCAGCAATCCGCACTAGGCGTAGCCGTCCGTGACCCGGCTGCAGGAGATCCTGACTTGCCGCTGGGCGCCGGCGCTCGCGCTGGCTGCAGGCGCGCTCCTGCCGCTGGCGTTCGCGCCGTTCGGCTGGTGGTGGCTGGCGCCGCTGGCGCTGGCCTTGCTGTTCGCGATCGGCGCGGCGGCGCCTGCCCGCACCGCCGCCTGGGCCGGCTACTGCTTCGGCCTGGGGTTCTACGGCATCGGCGTCTCCTGGATCTTCATCAGCATCAGCCGCTACGGCCAGAGCGGGCCCGTGCTGGCCGGCCTGGCGACGGTGCTGTTCGTAGTGTTCCTGGCGTTGTTCCCCTGGCTGTGCGTGAGAATCGCCAGGCGACTGCGTCCGGGCACGGGCTTCGCGGCGGTGGCGGTCGCCTTTCCGGCGGTCTGGCTGCTGCTGGAATGGGTGCGGACCTGGCTGTTGACGGGATTCCCCTGGCTGCTGCTCGGCTACAGCCAGACCGATGGGCCGCTGGCGCCGCTGGCGCCGGTGACCGGGGTGCTGGGGCTGCGCCTGGCGCTGGGCTTTGTCGGCGGGCTGCTGGGCTGGCTGCTGCTGGTGCCGCGTCCGCGGCGGTGGCTGCCCGCCCTGGCGGCGCTGGCGCTGATCCTGACCGGCGCCAGGCTGCTGGAGCGTGACTGGACCCAGCCCTCCGGGGAGCCGCTGTCGGTGGTGCTGATCCAGGGCAACATCCCGCAGGAGCTGAAATGGTCGCCGGAGTTCCTGCAGTTCACCCTGGATCGCTACCGCGAGCTGACTGAGCGGCATTTGGGCGTGGACCTGATCGTCTGGCCGGAAGCCGCGCTGCCCAACTGGTATCACGCGCTGGCCGTTGACTATCTGGATCCGCTGGCCGAGCGGGCGCTGGCGCACGGCACTGAGCTGGTGCTGGGGATACCTTTCGCCGACCTGCGTACGGGCGACGCCTATAACAGCATCATCAGCCTGGGTGTTGAGCCCGGGATCTACCACAAGCGACACCTGGTGCCGTTCGGCGAGTACGTGCCGCTGCGGGATTTCTTCGGGCGGACGCTGGACATCCTCGGCGCGCCCATGTCGGACTTCCAGGCCGGCAAGGAAAGCCTGCCGCTGCGGGCAGCGGGGCGCGACGTCGGGGTCTCGGTCTGCTACGAGGTGGCGTTCGGGCCGGAGGTGGCGGATCCGCTGCCGGCGGCGGAATTCCTCATCAACGTCAGTAACGACGCCTGGTTCGGCGACTCGCTGGCGCCGCACCAGCATCTGCAAATGGCGCGCATGCGCGCGCTCGAGACCGGCCGCGCCATGCTGCGGGCCACCAACACCGGCATCACCGCGGTTCTGGACCACAAGGGGCGCATCGTCGCCCAGGCGCCGCAGTTCGAGGTGGCGACCCTGAGCGCGGAAATCACCCCGCGCCAGGGCGCGACGCCCTACGTGCTCTGGCGTGACAAGCCGGTGCTCGGGGCGTTGGCGCTGATCTTCGCCGCGCTGCTGGTTGCCCGCGCACTGGAGAGCCGTCAGCTGGACCGCCCGGCCGCGTAAGCCGCGCGCTCAGCCTGGCGGACGGTTCTCGATTCCTGGCGTGAGGGAGTCCTCTGCCATGGGGCGGTAGAACTCGTGGCCGCCGCAGCTGGGGCACGTGGGGATGATGCCGACCTGCTCGAGCAGCACCATCTCGCCGCAGTCGCTGCAGATCAGGGCGCCGGGGCCGGCGACTTCTTCGCTGTGGAAGACCTCCGGCGGCAGCATCCCGTGCTGGAAATTCAGGAGCTCGATGCGGGTGAGGTCAGTGGCTTTGGTGAACTGATCCAGCAGCCAGTCTTCGATCAGCTGCAGGTCCATGCGCAGCCAGCCTTTCAGGTCGCGCGCCTCGTCGGCGGTGTATTGGGCGGCCTGCAGCAGATCGCGCCGCAGATAGTTGGCGATGCGGTCGGCTTCATCGTCGCTCAGCTCGCCCTGTTCCACCGACTGCCGCCTGGCGGCCTCCAGAGCGTCCTCGAAGCGAGGGCGGGTCAGGTGATCCGGCTGGTCCATCATCACCCGCAGCCGGTGCAGCATTTGCTCATAGCCGCGCAGCAAGCGGCTCTGATCCTGCTCTTCCATAAGCGCATGCCTCGGACGAGTTCTCTGGCTTCGGCCTTATCTGGGTTCCGCCGCGGCGTGGTGCAAGCCGCGCGGCGCTCAGGTATCCTTTTCGCTTTCCGCACGCCGGTACGATGCCGGTGTTTCACTTCATTTCGCTGACTGGATACGCAACCGCCTGATGGACGCCACCTACAAACCCGAGCAGATCGAGCCCAGGGTGCAGGCCTATTGGGATAAGCACCAGAGCTTCAAGGTCGCCGAAGACCCCAGCAAGCCCAAGTTCTACTGCCTGTCCATGTTTCCTTATCCCAGCGGCCGGCTGCACATGGGGCATGTCCGCAACTACACCATTGGCGACGTCGTCTCGCGCTACAAGCGCATGCAGGGCTACAACGTCCTGCAGCCGATGGGGTGGGACGCTTTCGGGCTGCCGGCGGAGAACGCGGCGCTCCAGAACAAGGTGCCGCCGGCCAAGTGGACCCGCGAGAACATCGAATACATGCGCAAGCAGCTGAAGTCGCTGGGCTTCGGCTACGACTGGTCGCGCGAGTTCGCCACCTGTGATCCGAGTTACTACCGTTGGGAGCAGTGGCTGTTCACCCGGCTCTACAAGAAGGGCCTGGTTTACAAGAAGACCGCCACCGTGAACTGGGATCCGGTGGACCAGACCGTGCTCGCCAACGAGCAGGTGATTGACGGCCGCGGCTGGCGCTCGGGGGCGCTGGTGGAGCGGCGCGAGATTCCGCAGTGGTTCTTCCGCATCACGGCCTACGCGCAGGAGCTCCTTGATGACTTGGAGAAGCTCGAAGGGCGCTGGCCGGAGCAGGTGCGGGCCATGCAGCGCAACTGGATCGGCCGTTCCGAGGGCGTGGAGCTCGAGTTCGGCATTGAGGGCCGCGACGAGACGCTGACCGTCTACACCACCCGGCCGGACACGCTGTTCGGCGTCACCTACGTGGCGGTGGCGGCCGAGCATCCGCTGGCCAAGGCCGCCGCCGAGAACAACCCGGAGCTCGCCGCCTTCATCGAGGAGTGCCGCCACATCAAGGTGGCCGAGGCCGACATGGCCACGCTGGAGAAGAAGGGGGTGAATACCGGCTTCAAGGCCGTGCATCCGCTCACCGGCGAGTCGGTGCCGATCTGGGCCGCCAACTTCGTGCTCATGGAGTACGGCTCCGGCGCGGTGATGGCGGTGCCCGCCCACGACCAGCGCGATTGGGAATTCGCCCGCGCCTATGACCTCCCGATCAAGCGCGTGATCAACTGCCCCGACGGCAGCGAGTCCGACGTTTCCGAGGGGGCGTACGTCGAGAAGGGCGTGCTGGTCGACTCCGGCGAGTTCACGGGCCTCTCCTCGGAGCAGGCCTTCGAGGCCATCGCCGCCAAGCTCGCCGCGCTGGGCAAGGGGCGCAAGAAGGTCAACTTCCGCCTGCGCGACTGGGGCGTGTCGCGCCAGCGCTACTGGGGCGCGCCCATCCCCATGATCTACTGCGAGAAGTGCGGCGACGTGCCGGTGCCCGAGGATCAGCTGCCGGAGGTGCTGCCTGAGGAGGTGGAGTTCGAGGGCGCCGGCTCGCCGCTCAAGAAGATGCCGGAGTTCTACCAAACCACCTGCCCCGAGTGCGGTGGCCCGGCTACCCGCGAGACCGACACCTTCGACACCTTCATGGAGTCGAGCTGGTACGCCGAGCGCTTCACCTGCCCGGACCAGGACCAGAAGATGCTGGACGAGCGGGTGCACTACTGGGGGCCGGTGGATCTCTACATCGGCGGCATCGAGCACGCCATCCTGCACCTGCTGTACGCGCGCTTCTACCACAAGGTGATGCGCGACGAGGGGTTGGTGCAGACCGACGAGCCCTTCGCCAGCCTCCTGACCCAGGGCATGGTGGTGGCCGAGACCTACTACCGCGAGGACGAGCGGGGCGGCAAGATCTGGATCAGCCCGGCCGATGTCGTCACTGAGCGCGACGAGAAGGGGCGCGTGATCGCGGCCAGGCACAAGGTCGACGGCCAGCCGGTGAAGATCGGCGGCATCGAGAAGATGTCGAAATCCAAGAACAACGGCGTCGACCCGCAGACCCTGATCGAGAAGTACGGCGCCGATACGGTGCGGCTGTTTACCATGTTCGCTGCGCCGCCGGATCAATCGCTGGAATGGTCCGACAGCGGCGTCGAGGGCGCTTACCGCTTCCTGCGCCGGCTCTGGTCCGTGGTGAATACCCATGTCCAGCGCGGCCCCGCGCCGGCGCTGACGGTGGATGCGCTCGACGCCGCGCAGCGGGCGTTGCGCCGCAAGACCCACGAGGTCATCAAGGGCGCGAGCGAGGACATCGGCGAGCGCTACACCTTCAATACCGCCATCGCCAAGGTGATGGAGCTGATCAACGCGGTCAGCAAGTCGCTGGACGACACTGCCCCGCAGACCCGGGCGGTGATCCAGGAGGCGCTGGATGCGGCGGTGCTGATCCTGGCGCCCATCACGCCGCACATCTGCCACGAGCTGTGGCATGCGCTGGGCCATGAGGAAGCGGTGATCGACGCCGCCTGGCCGAAGCACGATCCGGCCGCGCTGGTGCGCGACACCGTCACCCTGGCGGTGCAGGTCAACGGCAAGCTGCGCGGCACTATCGAGGTCGCCGCCGATGCCGACCAGGCCGCCATCGAAGAGCGGGCCAAGGCCGAGCCCAACGTGGCGCGCTTCCTGGAAGGCAAGCAACTGGTGCGGGTGATCGTGGTGCCGCAGCGCCTGGTCAACCTGGTGGTGAAATGATGCGCGCGCTCCGGCTGCTCCTCGTCGCCTTGCTGCTGGCGACCACCGCCTGCGGCTGGCGCCTGCGCGGGATGGGGGAAAGCTTCTCGCTAGAAGGAATCGCCCTTTACCTCAATGCCGGCTCGGTGAACCCCGAGCTGACTGTGCCGCTCGAGCGCAGCCTGCAGGCCTCCGGTGCTGAGTTGGTGGCCGAGCCGCAGCTGGCCGATGCCGTGCTCACGCTGCTGGGCGAGTCGACCCGGCAGCGGGCCGCCTCGATCAGCGCCGACGCCAGAGTGCAGGAGTACGAGCTGCTGTACACGCTTCGCTTCCGGCTCAGCTCGGCGGCCGGCGAGGTGCTGATCGACGACGAGGAGCTGCAGCTGGCCGAGATTTACCAGTACGACAGCGGCAACGTGCTGGGCACGCAGTCCCGTGCCGCCGGCGTCCTCGAGCGGCTGCGCCGCGACGCGGTGCGGATGCTGTTGCCGCGATTGCAGGCCACCCTGCGCCCGCTGCAGCAGTAGGAGTAGCGGACCTTGATCCGGCCGGACGAGCTGGAACGCCACCTGTCCCGCCGCTTGGCACCGGTTTACCTGATCGGCGGCGAGGAGCCGCTATTCGTCCGCGAAGCGCAGGATGCGGTGCGGGCAGCGGCCCGCAAGGCAGGCTATGCCGAGCGGGTGGTGCTGGATGTCGAATCGGGGTTCGATTGGAACCGCCTGGCCGAGGCCGCCGCCAATCTGTCCTTGTTCGGTGACCGCCGCCTGATCGAGCTGCGGCTGCCGACCGGCCGGCCGGGCTCCGCCGGCAGCAAGGCCATCGCCGACTACTGCCAGGCGCCCAGTCCGGACGCCATTCTGCTCATCCTTACCGGCGCGTTGGACGCCGGCCAGCGGCGCGCCGCTTGGGTCAACACGATCGAAAAGGAGGGCGTGTTCGTCTACGCCTGGCCGCTGCCCTTGCCGCAGCTGCCACAGTGGGTCGAGGAGCGGCTGCGGCGGCACGGGCTGAGCGCCACGCCGGAGGCGGTCGAGCTGCTGGCGCTGCGCTCCGAAGGCAACCTGCTGGCCGCGGCGCAGGAGGTGGAAAAGCTCGCCCTGCTGTTCGACAAGGGCGCTCGGCTGGATGCCGAGCAGGTGGCGGCGGCCGTTGCCGATAGCGCGCGCTATACGGTGTTCGACCTGTCGGATGCCGTGCTGCGCGGGCAGCTTGGCCGCTGCGTGCGCATCCTGCGCGGCCTGCAGGACGAGGGCGAGGAGCCGGTGCTGGCGCTGTGGGCGCTGGCCCGCGACCTGCGGGTGGCGACCGGGCTGGCCGAGGGCGCGCCGGCGCAGGAGCTGTTCAAGCAGGAGAAAGTGTTCGGCAAGGTGCAGCAGGCGGCGTTGCAGCGGCTGGCCCAGCAGGCGCCGGCAGCGGCGCTGCGCGAGCTGTTGCAGCAGGCAGCCAGGATCGACCGGATCATCAAGGGCGTGGCCACCGGCAGGCCGTGGGACGAACTGTTACAATTGACGACAGCCGCGGCGCGCCTTGCGGGCCGCGGCGGGCGCTGACCAGGAGCCTTGCCGCCGCCAGCGCGGCCGGTCGGCGCGCGCTGGCGAATCAATGCAGGAATCAGCCATGACCGACATCGATATCCAAACCTACATGCAGACCTTGGGCCGGCAGGCGCGCCAGGCTTCGCGTGCGCTGGGCCGGGCCGAGACCGGCGTCAAGAACGACGCCCTGCTGCAGATCGCGGCCGCGATCGAGCAGTCCACCGAGCGGCTGCTGGCCGCCAACGAAAAGGACCTGGCGGCCGGCCGTGCCAACGGCCTGGACGCAGCGCTCCTGGATCGGCTGGAGCTCAATGCCGAGCGCATCGCCACGATGGCGGAAGGGCTGCGCCAGATCGCCGCGCTGCCCGATCCGGTCGGCGCGATACGGGATATGGCTTATCGGCCCAGCGGCATACAGGTGGGCCGCATGCGGGTGCCGCTGGGGGTGGTCGGGATCATTTACGAATCCCGGCCCAACGTGACCGCCGATGCGGCAGGGCTGTGCCTTAAGGCCGGCAACGCCACCATCCTGCGGGGCGGGTCCGAGGCGCTGCACTCCAACATGGCCATCGCCGAATGCATCCACGCCGGCCTGCGCCGGGCCGGGTTGCCGGAGACGGCGGTGCAGGTAGTGGAGACCACCGACCGGGCGGCGGTGGGCGAGCTGATCCGCATGAACCGATACGTCGACGTGCTGGTGCCGCGCGGCGGGAAGAGCCTGATTGAGCGGATCACGCAAGAGGCGACCGTGCCAGTGATCAAGCACCTGGACGGCGTCTGCCACGTCTACATCGACGACCGCGCCGACCGCGAGAAGGCGTTGCAGGTGGCGCTGAACGCCAAGACCCAGCGCTACGGCACCTGCAACACGGCCGAGACCCTGCTGGTCGCCGCCGGCATCGCCGAGTCCATCCTGCCGGAGCTGGCCGAGCGCTACAGCGCCGCTGGGGTGGAGCTGCGCGGCTGCGAGCGGGCGCGGGCGCTGGTGCCCTCCATGCGGCCCGCGACCGAGGAGGACTGGAGCGAGGAATACCTGGCGCCGATCCTGGCGGTGCGCATCGTCGACGACCTGGACCAGGCCATCGAGCACATCGAGACCTATGGCTCGCACCACACCGACGCCATCGTCACGGAGGATTACAGCCGGGCCTGGCGCTTCCTGCGGGAAGTGGATTCCAGCTCGGTCATGGTGAATGCGTCCACCCGCTTCGCCGACGGCTTCGAGTACGGTTTGGGCGCCGAGATCGGCATCAGCACCGACAAGCTGCACGCCCGCGGTCCGGTGGGGCTGGAGGGCCTGACGACGGAGAAATTCGTCGTCCTGGGAGATGGTCATATCCGCCGTTGACGCTTGCCGGCTCGGGCAGGCGCCGATGCAGGAGCAATCGCCATTTCAGCAGCGCCCATAGGAATTTTCGGCGGGACCTTCGATCCGGTTCATTTCGGCCACCTGCGCTCGGCGCTGGAAGTGCTGGAAGAGCTGCAGCTGGCCGAGGTGCGTCTCGTTCCCTGCCATGTTCCGCCGCACCGCGAGCGCCCCCGGCACGATGCCGACTGCCGCCTGGAGCTGCTGCAGCTGGCGGTCCAGGGCGTGCCGGGGCTGCTGGTCGATGACCGCGAGCTGCGCCGCGACGGGCCGTCCTACACGGTGGACACGCTGGCCAGCCTGCGGGGGGAATTTTCCCAAACCCCGCTGTGTCTAATCATTGGCATGGACAGTTTCTTGAATCTGCCCAGCTGGCACCGTTGGCGGGAGTTGACCGATCTTGCCCACATCGTCGTGCTGAGCCGCCCTGGCTATGCCTTCGACGGCAGCGGCGAGCTGGCCGAGTGGCTGCAGGGGCGGCGGATTACGCAGCCGCAGCAGCTGGCAGTCGAACTGGCCGGAAGCGTTTATTTCCACCCTGTCACCCAGCTCGATATCTCGGCGACGCGGATACGCAGCCTGATCGGCAGCGGCCGCATCCCGCGCTTCTTGATGCCCGATGCCGTTTGGCAGCGGATCGCGGCGCTGGGGTTGTACGGTTGGCCCGGCGGGGACATTCATCCACAACCTGCAAAAGGTGGTCATGACTGAAGCTGAACTGCGTCTGGAGCAATTGGAGCAGGTCGTCCGGGAGGCGCTGGACGAGATGAAGGCGCTCGATCCGGTCGCGCTCGACGTGCGCGGCAAGACGCCGTTGACCGACATGATGTTCATTGTCTCCGGCAGCTCGACTCGGCACGTCAAGTCGATCGCGGACAACGTGGTCGAGAAGGTGCTGGAGGCGGGCTGGCGCCCCATCGGCATCGAGGGTGAAGAAGCAGCGGAATGGATTCTGGTGGACCTCGGCGACATCGTCGTGCACGTGATGCTGCCGGCGGTGCGCGAGCTGTACCGGCTGGAGGGCATCTGGGGCATCGATGCCGACGAAGAGATGGAAATGCCGCTGCTGAGCCGCACCAGGCGGTAATCCATGCGCATTCTGATGATCAGCGTCGGGCAGAAAATGCCCGACTGGGTGGCGGCCGGCGTGCGCGAATACTGTGGCCGTCTGCCCGCGAATTTCCTGCAGCTGGTCGAGCTGCCGTTGGCTGTCCGCACCAATTCCAGCGATCCCAGGCGAGCGCAGGCGGAAGAAGCGCAGCGCCTGCTCAAGGCCATCCCTGACGGCGCCCATGTCATCGCGCTCGATCCCCGCGGCCGCGCCCTGAGCACCGAGGAGCTGGCCGAGCGCCTCGACGGCTGGCAGCACGAAGGCCGCGACGTGGCCTTTCTCATCGGCGGCCCGGACGGACTGACCGCCGAATGCCTGGCGCGCAGCGACGAGCGCTGGTCGCTATCCAGGCTGACCTTCCCCCACATGCTGGTGCGCATCATCCTAGCCGAGCAGATCTACCGCGCCTGGACCATCTTGCGCAACCATCCTTATCATCGCTGAAGCGGCCGCCGTGGCCCGGAGGGTCCGGAGCGTGCCGGCGGCGCGTTGACGGCTTCCGCTGACGCCAGCGCTACTTCTGGCGCATCTCCTGCAGCGCTTCGTTCATCGCCGCGCCTTGGTCTATCCCGAGAGCGTAGCGTCACATGAGCCCCGTCTTGGCATAGACTAGAGCTTGCATTATTTCGCCAGCGCGTTCAGGTAGAGCGTGCTTGCGAAATGAAATCAGGATCAGTCACCGCCGATGGCGCTGTGCTGTAGGCTCATACGGTTGCACAGGGAAGAATTTATGCAGACGGAACATACCCCGGACATTTACCTTGCCTCGCGTTCGCCGCGACGACGCGAGCTGCTCGATCAGATCGGCGTGCGCTACGCCTGGGTGGCGGCGGATACCGAGGAGACGGCCAAAGAGAACGAAGCGCCCGAGGTCTACGTGCTGCGGCTGGCGCTGGACAAGGCGCGCGCCGGGCTGAAGGCGCGCGAGAGCGGGCTGGAGCTGCCGGTGCTGGGCGCCGATACCATCGTGGTGCTGGACGACGAGCTGCTGGGCAAGCCGGAGACCGAGGAACAGGGCGGCGCCATGCTGCTGAAGCTTTCCGGCAGGACCCACAAGGTGCTGACGGCGCTCGCCATGGTTGACGGCGAGCGGGAGGCGACCCGGCTGTCGGTCAGCCATGTGACGTTTCGCGAGCTCAGTCGCGAGGAGGCCGTGCGCTACTGGCATACCGGCGAGCCCTGGGACAAGGCCGGGGGATACGCCATCCAGGGGCGGGCGGCCGTGTTCATCGAGCGACTGGAAGGCAGTTATTCCGGCGTGATGGGATTGCCGCTGTTCGAGACAGCGCAATTGCTCGAGGAATTCAACGTTGCCTACCAGCGGCACTGGTAGCACGCGCGTGGCACAGGAAATACTAATCAACGTCACTCCACGCGAAACCCGCGTCGCCCTGGTCGAAAATGGGGTGCTGCAGGAAGTCAGCATCGAGCGGGCACGGCGCCGCGGGCTGGTGGGGAATCTTTACATGGGCCGGGTGGTGCGAGTGCTGCCCGGCATGCAAGCGGCCTTCATCGATGCCGGTCTGGAGCGAACGGCGTTCCTGCACGTCAACGACATCATCCAGCCGCCGCCGGGTGCCGAGGGCGCGCCGGTACGGCGCAGCGACAACATCAGCGACCTGCTCACCGAGCAGCAGCGGGTGCTGGTGCAGGTGATCAAGGACCCGATCGGCAGCAAGGGGGCGCGGCTCACCACCAACATCACCATTCCATCCCGCTACCTGGTGCTGCTGCCGCATCAGCCGACGGTGGGTGTCTCGGCCCGCATCGAGGACGAGACCGAGCGCAGCCGCCTGAAGGCCATCGTCCAGGGCTTTCTGGAAGAGGGCGACGACAACGGCTATATCGTGCGCACCGCGGCGGAGCTGGCCAGCGAGGAAGCCTTGCGGGCTGACCGGGACTTCCTGCGCAAGCTGTGGGATTCGATCCGGCGCCGGGCCGAGATCGCCCAGCCGGGCACGCTGGTGTACGAGGACTTGCCGCTGGCGCTGCGGACCCTGCGCGATCTGGTCGGCAGCGAGGTGGAGCGGATCCGGATCGACTCGCGGGAGAATTACCAGCGGCTGGTCGAGTTCTGCGAGCAGTTCCTACCGGAAATCGCGCCACGCATCGAGTACTACCCCGGCGAGCGGCCCATTTTCGACCTCTACGGCGTCGAGGACGAGCTGCAGAAAAGCCTCGAGCGCAAAGTCGTGCTGAAGTCGGGCGGTTATCTCATCATCGACCAGACCGAGGCGATGACCACCATCGACGTCAACACCGGCGCCTATGTCGGGCATCGCACGCTGGAAGAGACCATCTTCAAGACCAACCTAGAGGCCGCTCATGCGATCGCCCGGCAAGTGCGGCTACGCAACCTCGGGGGCATCATCATCATCGATTTCATCGACATGGTGGACCCGGAGCACAGGCGCCAGGTGCTGCGCGCCCTGGAGAAGGCGCTGGAGCGCGATCACGCCAAGACGCAGATCAGCGGCGTTTCCCCACTGGGCCTCGTCGAGATGACGCGCAAGCGAACGCGGGAGAGCCTGGAACACATCCTCTGCCAGCCTTGTCCTACCTGCTCGGGACGAGGATCGTTGAAGACGCCGGAAACCGTCTGCTACGAGATCTTCCGGGAGATCATGCGGGCAGCGCGTCAATTCGAGGCGCGGCAGCTGCTGGTGCTCGCCTCGCAGGACGTGGTTGATCTGATGCTCGACGAGGAAAGCGCTTCGCTGGCTCAATTGGAAGAGTTCATTGGTCGTCCGATCAAACTGCAGGCCGAGCCGTTGTACACGCAGGAACAGTACGACGTCGTCCTGGTGTGACTGGCGCTTGAAAGCGGTGGGAGCGCAGATTGCGCACATCCTGGTTGGTCAAATTGAGATGGGGCGTGGCGGCGGTGCTGGTCGCCCTGCTGGTGCTGCTGGCCGTCAGCATGAGCCTGCTGCGGCTGGCGGTGGCCTATGCGCCGCAGCTGCGTGGGCAGGTCGAGCAGGTGCTGGCGCAGGCGCTAGAGCGGCCGCTGACGCTGGGCGGCTTGCGCGCTACCTGGGCTGGCCGCCACCCGCGCTTGATCCTGGAAGACGTGCGCCTGACCGGCGGCTCGCTGGCAGGGCTGGAAGTCGCCGAGCTGAAGGTCGACATCGACCTGCTGCGATCGCTGCGGACCATGCGGCTGCACCTGGCGCAGGTGGAGGCTGCCCGCCTGGACGTGCATGCCGCTTATGCCGATGACGGCTCGCTGCGGCTGACCCGCATCGGCAATGCCGACATTTCCGCCGCCGCCCTGGAGGAGGGCGGCGGGCCGCGCCGCCTGCCGGCGCAGGTGCGTCTGCGCGACGCCAGGGTGCAGATCGTCGATCTGCCCGCTGACACCACCTATCGCTTCGGCGACGTTGAGCTCGAGCTCGCCAGCGTGGGGCAGGGCTATGCTCTGGGCGGCTACATACCGCTGCCCGGCGTGCTGGGGCAGAGCATCCGCTTCCGCGCCGAGTGGCAGGGCGGCCTCGGCTCGCCCGCGCCTTTCACCGGCCAGCTCTATGTCGACGCCCGCCGGCTGCGCCTGCAGCCCTTGTCCTCCCTGCTGCAGCGGCTGGGGCCGGTGCCGGCCGTCCAGGGCAGCGCCCATGTCGAATTCTGGGCGGATCTGACTCCGCGGGGCCTGGCCCAGGCCAGTGGCCGCCTCACCCTGCTCGACATAGCCCTGCAGGACGAGGCGCAGGCCTGGCGGACGGTGGCCGGGCAGCTCAAGGGCGTGTTCCATTGGCAGCAGCAGGAGCAGGGTTGGGATCTGGCCGTGGCGGACTTGTCAGTGGCGTCGGCGTACCGCGTCTGGCCGCCCACCGAGCTGGCCTTGCGCCTGCGGCGGCAGGCCGGGTCGCACACCCTGGAGCTGGCGAGCGAATACTTGCATCTGGGCGATTTTGTGACCGCGGCTGGCATGCTGCCGCTGGTCCCAGAGCCGCTGCGGCAGTGGCTGCTGGCGGCGCAGCCAACCGGCGAGCTGCTGCAGCCGCAGCTGGTTCTGCGCTGGGGGGAGCAGGGGCTGGAAGATTTTGATGCGCACGCCGTCTTTCGCGCCGCCGGCCTGCGGCCGTACGGGCGGGTGCCGGGCGCCAAGGGGCTGGCCGGCAGCCTGCGGATCGATCGCCGCGGCGGGCGGGTCGTCCTCAACGCCGGCCGTGGGGAGCTGGAGTTTGCCGCCGTCTTCCGCGAGCCGCTGCCCTTCGATCAGCTGCAAGGGGAAGCGTTTTGGCGGGTGGATGACCATGGCTGGCAGGTGAGCGCGCCGCTGATCGAGGTCGCGAATGAGGACGGCAGGGCCAAAGCGCGTCTGCTGCTGCTCGGCGGCGAGGGGGGCGCGCCCTTCATGGATTTGCGCGCCCAGGTGACCGACGCCTACAGCACGCATCTGAGCCGCTATCTGCCGGTCCCGGTGCTGCCGCCGTCGGTGCTCTCCTGGCTCGACCGCGCTGGCATCCGCAGCAAGGTGCCGCAGGCCGACCTGATCCTTTACGGCCGTCTCGACGAGTTCCCCTATACCCGCAACAACGGCCTGTTCCTGGTACAGGCTGATTTCGCCGACCTGAGCCTGGACTACCATGCTGGCTGGCCGCCGGTGGAGGCGGCGACGGGCCAGCTGCGCTTCCTCGGCAACAGCATGGCCATCCGCGTCGACAGCGGGCGCATCCACGGCGCGACCATCGAGAGCGCCGTCGCTCGCATCGACCGGTTGGGTGGGGAGCCGCTGCTGATCGACGGGCAGGTGCGCGGCAGCGGGCAGCAGTACCTGGCGTTTCTCCAGGCGATGCCCGTGGTCGGCGACGGGCTGCGCGAGCAGCTGGCGGCGATGGAGCTGACCGGCAGCCATCCGCTCGAGATCAGCCTGAACATTCCCCTGAAGCCGGGGGCCAGGGTGCAGCTGCAGGGCAGCGTGACGCTGGAGGGCGCCGATTACCGCCTGCCCAAATGGGATCTGGCGCTGGATCAGCTGCAGGGGGTGGTCCAGTTCGATGAACGCGGCGTGACCGCGCAACAGGTAGTCGGCTTCTATCGCAACGTGCCGGTGACGCTGAGTGCCGAAACCATCCGCCAGTCCGAGCGGGAGCGGATACGGCTGAGCGGTCATCTGCGGGCGCCGCCGGCCGTGCTGCTCAGGGACGCGCCGCCACCGATTATCAAAGGAGAGACGAGCTGGCAGGTACGCTTGCTGCTGCCGGGATTTCAGTCGCCGCCACCGGCCGCGGGTCCCTTGCTGGAGCTGCAGATCGTCTCCGAGCTGCAAGGTATCACGGTCGCGCTGCCGCCGCCGCTCGGCAAGGCGGCCGCGGACAGACGCCCGCTGCGGATCAGCGTTCCCATCGGTGAGAGCGGGGTTGGCGCGGTCAGCGTCCGCTACGGCGACGAGCTGCGGGCCTTGCTCGGACTCGCGCGCGACGGTTTCGAGGTCACCCGAGCCGCGGTGCAGTTGGGCGCAGGCCGACCGACGCTGCCGCGGCAGGGGGTGGTGATACGCGGCGCGCTGGATGTCCTCGATCTGCAGGGCTGGAGCATGCCGGCCTGGTCGGGGCAGGGAGCGGCGGCGCCGCGGCTCAAGCTGCAGGACGTCGACGTCCGCCTGGGGCAGCTGCGGGTCTGGGGACAGCAGTTCCGCGATGCCGCGATTCGCGCCCAGGCGATCGATACGGGCTGGACGATAGCGCTGGATGGGCCGGACATGCGCGGCTTCGTGGTGCTGCCCGCGGACAGGGGGCAGCCGATCCTGGCCCAGCTGGAGCGCCTGCGGCTGCAGGTCCCTGCCTTCGACGGCCAGCCGAAGCAGGCGGCATCGCGGACGGCGGAATTGCCCATCCTTGATGTGACCGTGGCCGAGCTGGCGCTGGGCGAGCAGACGCTGGGCCAGCTGACGCTGCAGACGCGACAGGCGGACGACGGCGTGGCCATCGAGCAGCTGCGCATCGACGGGCCTTTCTTCGAGCTGCAGGCCAACGGCAGCTGGAATCGCGCCAGCGGACGCTCGCGGCTGCAGGCCAGTCTGGGCAGCTCCAACGCCGGCCGGTTGCTGGATGCGCTGGGCTACCGCAACGCCATGCGCGGCGGCAGGCTGCGGGGCGGCATGGATGTCTCCTGGGAAGGCCGCCTGCTCGACTTTTCGCTGCCGGCGCTGTCCGGCAATCTGGATTTGAGCTTGCGCGACGGCCAGATCCTGGCGGTCGAGCCTGGCGCCGGGCGGCTGTTCGGCCTGCTCAGCATCGCCGATTTGCCGCGACGCCTGAGCCTCGACTTCTCCGATCTGTTCGGCAAGGGCTTCTCCTACGATAAGCTGGAGATACACCTGCTGCTGGCGGATGGCGACGCCCACACGCGCGAGTTCTATATGCAGGGGCCGGCCGCCAAGGTGGAGCTCAAGGGCCGCATCGGCCTGGCGGCGCGCGATTACGATCAGCGCATCACGGTGACGCCCAACGTGTCGACCGCGTTGCCCGCCATCGGCGCTGTGGCGGGCGGGCCGATCGGGGCCGTGGCCGGATTCGTGACCCAGAAGCTGCTGGAAGACGAGATCAACAAGCTGTCGCGCTATCGTTACCGGGTTGCCGGCAGTTGGGATGCGCCCAAGATCGAGCCGGTAGCGACACAGGACAACGACGGTCGCGAGCAGGCGGAAGCCGGGGAGGAGGTGACGACGCCATGACGATGAGAGCCTTGGTCGCAGCGGTGCAAATGGTCAGCGGGCCGGAAGTCGGGGACAACCTGGCGCAGGCAGCTGCGCTGCTGGAGGAAGCGGCCGCGGCCGGGGCCAGGCTGGCGGTACTGCCGGAGAATTTCGCCTTGCTCGGCAGCGACGAGCACGACAAGCTCGACATTGCCGAAACCGATGGCAACGGCCCCGTCCAGGCCTTCCTGGCTGAGCAGGCGCGCCGGCACGGCATCTGGCTGGTCGGCGGCAGCGTCCCGTTGCGCAGCGAGGAAGCCGAGCGGGTCTATTCGGCCTGCCTGGTCTATGACTCGGCGGGCGAACGCCGGGCGCGCTATGACAAGATCCATCTGTTCGATGTCGAGGTGGGGGCCCAGGAAGCCTACTGCGAGTCGCGCACCGTGAAGCCGGGCCGGCTGCAGCCGGTCCTGGTCGATACCCCGTTCGGCCGGCTGGGGCTGAGCATTTGCTACGATGTCCGCTTCCCGGAACTCTTTCGCCGGCTGGTGGCCGAAGGTATGGAGCTGCTCGCGATTCCTTCGGCCTTCACCGCCACCACCGGAGCCGCCCACTGGCAGACGCTGGTACGGGCGCGGGCCATCGAGAACCAGTGCTTCGTCATCGCGCCCGGCCAGGGCGGGGAGCATCCCGGCGGCCGCCGCACCCACGGAGAGAGCATGATCGTAGGTCCGTGGGGCGAAATGCTGGCCCGGCTGGACAAGGGCCCCGGAGTCGCGCTCGCCGAAATCAACCTGGAGGCGCTGCACCATTTGCGCCGCCGCTTCCCGGCACTGACACACCGCCGCTTCTGAGGTGAGGGATTGCATGACCGATACTGCTGCTAACAATCTGCAACTGGTACGCCAGCACATACTGGAGCCCGCCGGCCTGACCGAGCGGGACCTTGAGCGGGTGTTTGGCCAGCTGATGGCGCCTGGCGTGGACGCCGCCGATCTTTACTTCCAGGCCAGCCGTCACGAGGGCTGGGTGCTCGAGGACGGCATCGTCAAGGAGGGCAGCCGGAGCCTGGACCAGGGCGTGGGTGTGCGCGCGATCAGCGGCGAGAAGACCGGCTTCGCCTACTCCGACGAAATCATCCTGCCGGCGCTGCTGGAAGCCTCCGGCGCCGCCCGGGCCATCGCCCGCAGCGGCCAGAGCGGCCGCTTGCAAGCCTGGCAGGCCGGTGGAGGGCTGTCGCTTTATGCCCCCATCAACCCGCTGGATTCGCTGACCGCGGAGGAGAAGATCGCGCTGCTGCAGCGGCTGGATGCTGAGGCGCGCCGTCTCGACCCGCGGGTCGAGCAGGTCATCGTCAGCCTTGCGGGCGTGCACGACATGATTCTGGTCGCCAACAGCGACGGCCGCCTTAGCGCCGACGTCCGGCCGCTGGTGCGGCTCAACGTCACCGTGATCGCCCAGCAGAACGGCCGCCGCGAGACCGGCTCCAGCGGCGGCGGCGGGCGCTTCGGCTACGAGTATTTCCTGGAAGGCGACCGCGCGCTCAACTATGCCCGCGAAGCGGTGCGGCAGGCGGTGTTGAACCTGGAGGCGGTGGAGGCCCCGGCCGGCACCATGCCGGTGGTACTGGGGCCCGGCTGGCCTGGCGTGCTGCTGCACGAGGCGGTCGGGCATGGCCTGGAGGGGGACTTCAACCGCAAGGGCACCTCGGCCTTCGCCGGCCGGATCAGCGAGCGGGTCGCATCGCCGCTGTGCACGGTGGTGGACGACGGCACGCTCGACCGGCGCCGCGGTTCGCTCAACATCGACGACGAGGGCACGCCCACGCAGACCACCGTGCTGATCGAGAAGGGCGTACTCAAGGGCTACATGCAGGACAACCTGAACGCCCGCCTGATGGGCACCGTCTCCACCGGCAACGGCCGGCGCCAGTCCTACGCCCATCTGCCTATGCCGCGCATGACCAATACCTACATGCTCGCCGGCCCGCACGATCCGGAGGAGATTATCCGCTCGGTGAAGAAGGGCCTGTACGCGGTCAATTTCGGCGGTGGCCAGGTGGACATCACCTCGGGCAAGTTCGTTTTTTCCGCGAGCGAAGCCTATTTGATCGAGGACGGCCGGATCACGGTTCCGGTCAAGGGCGCCACCCTGATCGGCAGCGGGCCGGAGGTGATGACCCGGATCAGCATGGTCGGCAACGACCTGCAGCTGGACGGCGGGATCGGCACCTGCGGCAAGGACGGCCAGAGCGTCCCGGTCGGCGTCGGTCAGCCGACGCTGAAAGTGGATGCGCTGACGGTTGGCGGGACGGCGGCTTGAGGAGTGGCGATGTTGGTGACTGAAACGAAAGCGGCGCAGGCTGGACTGCCGCCGCAGGAAACTTTGGAAGAGCTGGTCAGCCTGGCGCTGGCCGAGGCCAGGAAGCAGGGTGCCAGCGCGGCCGAGGCCGGCGTGGGCGTGGACATCGGCCTGTCGGTGAACGTGCGCCGGGGCGAGGTGGACACCCTGGAGCACCAGCGCGACCGCGGGATCGGTGTCACAGTCTATTTCGGCCACCGCAAGGGGAGCGCCAGCTCCTCGGACTTCCGCCGCGAGTCCATCATCGAAACCGTGCAGTCGGCCTGCGCCATCGCCCGCCATACCTCGGAGGACCCCTGCCAGGGGCTGGCCGACCCGGACCTGCTAGCGCGCGAGATACCGGACCTGGACCTTTATCACCCCTGGGATCTGGATGCGGAGGAGGCGATCCGCATCGCCCGCGACTGCGAGGCGGTAGCCCTGGCGGCCGACCCGCGCATCTGTAACTCGGACGGTGCCAGCCTCTCCACCTATTCCGGCATCCGGGTCTATGGCAACACCAACGATTTCCTTGCCGGTTACAAAACCAGCCGGCATAGCCTGAGCTGCATGGTGGTCGGCAAGGAAGGCGACGCCATGCAGCGGGATTACTGGTACACCGTCTCCCGCGTCCCCGAGGAGCTCGAGGACGCCGAGAGCGTCGGCCGCAAGGCGGCCGAGCGCACCCTTAAGCGCCTGGGTGCCCGCCGCCTAAAGACCTGCACTGCGCCGGTGCTGTACGCGCCGGAAGTGGCGCGGGGGGTGCTGGCGCATTTCATCTCCGCCATCAGCGGCGGCGCCTTGTACCGCAAGGCGAGCTTCCTGCTCGATCACCTGGGCAAGCAGGTGTTCCCTGGGTTCGTGCGCATCGAGGAGCAGCCGCATCGCCCGCGCGGGCTGGGCAGCGCGCCTTTCGACCAGGAAGGCGTGGCGACCCGACAGCGGGTGCTGGTCGAGGACGGCGTGTTGCAGGGCTACGTGCTGTCCAGCTACTCGGCGCGCAAGCTGGGCATGCGCAGCACCGGCAACGCTGGCGGCGTGCACAACCTGGTGATCCAGCCCGGCGAGCGGGACTTCCGCGGCATGCTGAAGGAGCTGGATCGAGGCTTGCTGGTGACCGAGCTGATGGGGCAGGGGGTGAACATCACCACCGGCGACTACTCGCGCGGCGCCAGCGGTTTCTGGGTGGAGAACGGCGAGATCGCCTATCCCGTCGAGGAAATCACCGTGGCCGGCAACCTGCGTGACATGTTCCAGCGCCTGCGCGCCGTCGGCAATGACGTCGACCCCCGCGGTAACATTCTCACCGGCTCGCTATTGATCGACGGCATGACCATCGCCGGGGAGTGACGCACTCGCGATCCCCGCCCGCGCAGGGCGGGGATCGTATGGGCTCGAGCCCCGACGTGGTGGCCGCCGTCCGTCCATCCCCGCGCCCTTGGTTCCGTGTGAGCATGAGAGCTGGAGAAGGGCCGCTCGGCTTTCACGGTGGACAGGGACAAGGCGCTGCATCCGGCACGGCCTTTCTGCCGTCGCGCCGGCGCTATTCGGCTTCCCCGAAGCGGTTGTTGACTAGGCTTTCCAGGGCGTCGAGGGCGGCGTCGGCGTCAGGACCTTCGGCGGTGAGGATTAGCCTGGTGCCGCGGCTGGCGGCCAGCATCATGATGCTCATGATGCTCTTGCCGTTGGCTTCACGATTGTCCTTGCGCAAGCGGATCTCGGAGCTGAAGGTCGAGGCGAGGGTGACGAATTTGCTGGCGGCACGGGCATGCAGCCCGAGCTTGTTGATCACCTGGATCTCTCGGCTCGGCACGCGTCGGTTCCTCTGGCAGTGGAAAGCGCTCAGTCGCAGAAAGCCTGCATGACGCCGTCGCGTCCGCCGCTGAGGGCCTTGCTGGCTAGCTCGCGCAGGCTCAGGTGGGGATAGTTCAGCACCCGCAGCAGCATGGGCAGATTGAGGCCGGCTACGACGGCGGTCCGGTGCTTGTAGCGCAGGGCGCAGGCGATGTTGCTGGGGGTCGAGCCGTAGGCATCGGTGAGGATGAGCACGCCGTCGCCACTGTCGAGCTCGGCGATCATGCGCTCGCTGTTCTTCCGTATGACGTCGGGATCGGCGCTGGCGCCAACATCCAGACAGCCCACCCGCAAGGGGTGGTCGGGGAAGGTGGCGGTGGCGACCTTCAGCAAGGCTTCGCCGACGCCGGCATGGGTAATCAGCAGCAGGCCTACGCTCATCCCAGCTCTCTGTGGCTCAGCAGGACGTTGTCCGCTTCCTGACGAAAATGCTCGGCCAGCCGTTCGGCGAGGTAAACCGAGCGATGCTGGCCACCGGTGCAGCCGATGGCGACGGTCAGGTAGCTGCGGCCTTCACGCTGAAAATGGGGTAGCCAGGTCGCAATGAAATCCCGGATTTGGCAGTACATCCGCTCGACGCTCTCCTGGCTCTCCAGATAGGCGCGGACCTCGGGGTCGCGCCCGGTCAGGGGCCGCAGCCGCGGCTCCCAGTGCGGGTTGGGCAGACAGCGAACGTCGAATACGTAATCGGCATCCTTGGGCACGCCGTGCTTGAAGCCAAAAGAGGTGAACTGGAGCGAGAGCGTGCTGCTGTTGCGCCGGTCCATGCGGCTGCGAATGATCTCGCGCAGCTGATGAACATTGGTGGTGGATGTGTCGATGACAAGGTCCGCCCGCTCAAGTATGGGCGCCAGCAGCTCCGCTTCCCGCTTGATGGCCTCGCCCAACGGCACGTTGGGTAGGCTTAGCGGGTGGCGGCGGCGGGTTTCGCTGAAGCGCTTGATGAGGGTGTCCTCGGACGCCTGCAGGAACAGGATTTCGCTCTTGAGGCCTCGCTCCTTGAGCTCGTCGATCACCAGCGGGAACTGCGACAGGTCCTCGATGGCGTTGCGGGCGTCGATGCCGACGGCGTAGCGGTCTTGCGACTTGCCCCGTGCTTCCGTGATGTGGCGGCCAAAATCGCCCAGCAGGCCGATCGGGAGGTTGTCGATGCAGTAGAAGCCGATGTCTTCCAGCGTGTGCAGGGCAACACTCTTGCCCGAGCCGGACAGTCCACTGACGATGACGAGCTTCATCAATCTTCCTTTCCCCCTGGCCCCTGTGCCGTGGTCCCTGGCCAAGTGGCCTGCACGCCCGGCTTGGCGTGCATCTTGACCGCGGTTTCTACCAGCAGCGGGAGGTCGCGGTTGCCCATGGCCGGAAGCCGCAAGCATGGGATGGTGATTCCCATTATAGAACGATTGCTCCAGTCGACCATCAGGGGGTCGGCGGGGGGTGGGGCGGCGATCAGGGCGATCTCAAGATCGATCCGCTGCGAGGCGCGAAGCCGGTCGTGCCCGAACAGCTCGGCGACGTCGAGCACGCCCAGGCCACGGATTGCCAGCAGCCCGCGCAGGGCCTCCGGACAGCGCCCATGCAGTTCGCCATGGTGCAGGAAAAGCTCGACCGCGTCGTCAGCAATCAGCTGGTGGCCGCGGTCAAGCAGGCCGAGGACGATGTCGCTTTTGCCGGTGCCGCTGTCGCCGGTCAGCAGCAGTCCGCGGCCGGCGACGGCAAGCAGCGTTCCGGGGACGGTGGCGATGGCATTGGGGGACACGGTCAGCTCGAGCGGGCGGCTTCCCAGGCGAGCAGGTTCTGGAAGATGGCGTCCGGCTCGATGGGTTGACGCAACCGCTGGCAGAGTTCCTGGTCGCTGAACATCTCGGCCAGGTCGGCGAGGATTTGCAGGTGCTCGTCGGTGAAGTGCTCCGGCACCACGAGCGCGAACAGCAGGTCGACTGGCTGGCGGTCGAAGGCATCGAACTCGACGCCCTGGGTCAGCCTGAGGAATCCCCCGCGAGCTTCCTGCAGCCGCTCCAGGCGGGCGTGGGGCAGGGCGACGCCGTGTCCCAGGCCGGTGCTGCCCAGCCGTTCGCGGCCGATCAGTCTGTTAAGAACGGCTGCTGCCGGAATGCCGCCAGCTTCATCGGCCAGCATTTCGCTCATGATTTCCAGCGCTTTTTTCTTGCTGGTGACGTCGGAGACGACGCGAATCCGCTCTTTGGTCAGCAGGTCGGTGATCTTCATCGTGTCACGCCGCGACGCCCGAGGACGTCGCGGCGGTCGCTCCTTTGCAGATCAGGTGGTTGCATTCAGTTGCGCTTTGAGGGCCGCGCCCTCGCCGCGGTTGTGGCTACCGCTTTTTTCCTTGTACTTAGTCAGCTGACGGTCGACGCGGTCGATCAGGCCGTCGATTGCCGCATACATATCCTCATGCACCATGTTGGCGTATAGGGTGGTCCCTCGCAGCTGGATGGTGGCATCCGCTTTCTGTTCAAGCTTGTTTACGGAAAGTACGACGTTGACGTTGATGACGTTGTCGGCGCGCTGCAGCAGCCGCTGGAACTTGGACTGAACGTAGTCGCGCAGAGAGGGGGTGATCTCGACGTGGTGCCCGGTTAGGTTGATATGCATAGGGAGGCCCTCCTTTCGAGCTAACGCAGTCTCCTGCGTTCAGTGGACGAAGCGATATTCATCGCTTCGCGGTACTTCGCGACTGTTCGTCTGGCAACGTCGATGCCTTCTTCCCGCAGCAGCTCGGCAATGCGGTTGTCGCTCAACGGGTTGGCCGGGTCCTCGGCGGCGATCAGGCGGCGAATGCGGGCCCGGATCGCGGTGGCCGAAGCCTCGTCGCCGTCGGTGGTCATGACGTGACTGG
This sequence comes from Lysobacteraceae bacterium, assembly GCA_012523465.1. Taxonomy (GTDB): domain Bacteria; phylum Pseudomonadota; class Gammaproteobacteria; order Nitrococcales; family AK92; genus JAAYIK01. The sequence goes on from JAAYIK010000015.1 coordinate 190,685, forward strand.
AGAAGAAGTACTTGAATTCGAAGGTGCCCCGGGGAGTGTGCATGTATTTTTGCGTGGTGATGCGGGAAATGGTCGATTCGTGCATTCCGACTTCCTCGGCCACTTCACGCAGCACCAGCGGCTGCATGTGCTCTTCCCCGTGGTCGAAAAAACTCTGCTGCCTGTCGACGATGCAGCGGGCAACCTTGAGCAGGGTCTCGTTGCGGGAGCGCAGGCTTTTGATGAGCCAGCGGGCTTCCTGGAGATGGTTGCGCAGGGTGGTGTTGTCGGCGCTGTTGTCGGCGCGGCGTACCAGGCTGGCGTAGTAGCTGTTGATGCGGATGCGAGGCAAGGCGTCCTGGTTCAGCTCGGCATGCCACTTGCCGTTCAGGCGGCGCACGATGACGTCCGGGATCACATAGTCGACGCGCTGGTCGGAGATGCTGGACCCCGGGCGGGGGTTCAGCGTCTGGATCAGCGCCATGGTCGACTGGAGGTCGGACTCGCTGATTTTCATCCTGCGCATAAGTTGAGAGTACTGCCGATTGGACAGCAGGTCTAGATGCTCCGAGAGCAGTGTTTTGGCTTGCTCAAGATATGGAGTCGCCGGATCGAGCTGCTCAAGCTGCACCAAGAGGGCCTCAGCCGGGTCACGGGCTGCCACGCCGACCGGGTCGAAGCGCTGGATGCGGCGCAGCACCGGCAGGACGTCGCTTTCCTCCAGCTCCCACTCCGGCGGCAGGCTGGCGATGATGTCGTCCAAGTCGCAGCTGAGATAGCCATCGTCGCGGACGGCGTCGACGATGGCTTCGGCGATGGCGCGCTCGCGTTCGGTGAAGTTGCTCAGATGTACCTGCCACAGCAGGTGCTCCTGCAGGCTGCCGGTGGAGGCAGGCTGGTTGACCAGCGGGTCGTAGTCGTCCTCGGGGGTGCTAGCGCTGTAGCTGGTGGAGCCGTCGAAGATGTCCTCCCAGCGCGCGTCCACCGGCAGCTCCTCGGGGATGGCGTCGGCTGCGGCAGCGTTCGGCTCCTCGTGCTGCAGGGACTCGGCTTCGAGCGTTGCCGGCTCGGCGCTGGCGGTTGGCTCCGGCACGAATTCGTCGTTGTCCTCCAGCAGCGAAGCCTGATCGTCGTCGTCGAATTCGTCGGCAGGCTCCAGCATCAGGTTGGAGTCCAGGGCCTGCTGAATCTCGGTATGCAGCTCCAGCGTGGAAAGCTGCAGCAGGCGGATGGCCTGCTGCAGCTGCGGTGTCATCGTCAACTGCTGGCCCAGCTTGAGCTGCAGGGATTGCTTCATGCTTGCCATGAGCCGTGCCTCACTCGCTGGGTCCAATCGAAAATTCTGAAATGTGATTCGTCATATATGTTTTCGGCAGCCCCATGACGGCGGCTTGCCTTGATGCTAGCCCAAAAACGGGCGCTGAGAGAACGGCCGCAGGCTGACAGCATCCATGACGCGCGCTGCCCGACGTTCCTGCTCCGCCGCCTTACATGCGGACGTGCTCGCCCAGATAGACGGCGCGCACCCGTTGGTCGGCGAGGATTTCTTCCGCGGTCCCGGAGGCAATGACTTGGCCGTCGCCGAGGATGTAGGCGCGCTGACAGATGCCGAGGGTCTCGCGGACGTTGTGGTCGGTGATCAGCACGCCGATTCCGCGCTCGGCGAGGTGACGGATGATGCCCTGGATGTCCAGCACCGAGATGGGGTCGACGCCGGCGAAGGGCTCGTCGAGCAGAATGAAGCGCGGATTGGCGGCGAGCGCCCGGGCGATCTCGACCCGGCGGCGCTCGCCGCCGGAGAGGCTGATGCCGCGCGAGTCGCGCAGATGGCCGACGTTGAATTCGCTGAGCAGATTGTCCAGCTCCTGCCGCCGCTGCTCGGCCGAGAGCTCCTTGCGCAGCTCCAGCACCGACATGATGTTCTCCGCCACGGTCAGCTTGCGAAAGATGGACGCTTCTTGCGGCAGATAGCCGATGCCGCGGCGGGCGCGCAGGTGCATCGGCAGGTTGGTGATGTCCTCGCCGCCGAGCTCGATGCGTCCGCTGTCCGGCATCACCAGCCCGACGATCATGTAGAAGCAGGTGGTCTTGCCGGCACCGTTGGGGCCGAGCAGGCCGACGATCTCGCCGCTGTCGACGGTCAGCGACGCTTCCCGCACCACCTGGCGCCGGCGATAGCTTTTGGCGAGCTTGCTAGCAACCAGCTTGGTCATCGGCCGTCGTCGCTTTGCTGCTCGTTGGCGCCTTCCTTGGCGGGATGGATGACGATGCGGACGCGCTGCTCGCTGCCTTCGGCGGATTCCGCGGTCACGGTGTCCTGCCGCATGTCGTAGCGGATGGTATCGCCGGTCAGTTCGTTCTTGCCCTGGGTCAGCACCGCGTTGCCTCGGAGCAGGATGTAGCCCGGCTCCTGGGGGTGGTATTCCATGTAAGAGGCGCGGGCGTGCACGTATTCCGTCTGCCCTTCGGGCAGCTGGCGGAAGGTGGCGTTGCGGCCTTCCGCGATGGCTCGCGCCAGCTCGCCGTCCGGCGTGGTGTAGACGGTCATCTTGTCGGCGGTGATGCGCATGGTCCCCTGGGTGAACACGACATTGCCGGTGTAGACGCCCACACCGGTGGCGTTGTTCATTTCCGCGTGGTCGGCGGTCAGCTCCATGGGCTGCGAGGAGTCGCCGCCCGACCTTGGGGCGGCGCTGGCCAGGCTTGCGGCGGGCATGGCCAGCAGGCCTGCCAGCAGCAGGGAGAGCAGGCTATTCGCTCGGCGGCACATGGAGCCCTCTGACTTCCGATAACAGCACATAGCGTTCTTCATCCAGGAAAACCTGGGCGCCGACGCCGGTCAGCCGGCTCTTCTCCTGCCGGACCAGCACGGGGGCCGCGGTTTCCGCGTATTTTTGCGGCGGGCGCAGATAAACCTCGCTGGTGTCGATGACGACTTCCTGATTGGCCGGGGAGCGCGGGCGCCACAGACGCACCTCGCCCAGCAGCAGAGCCTCGTCGCCGTCGGCCCAGATGCGGCCGCGCTCGGCCTCGCCGCGCCAGGGCTCGCCGGTTTCGGTATACAGCACCATGGTCGGCTGCTGGAGCAGCCAGACGTCGTCGTCCGGATGGTGGGTCATGCGGACGGCGGTGGCGCGGTACTCTGGCCGGCCCCGGGCGTCGGTCTGCAGCAGACGGGCGCCGGTCACATAATAGTCCGTCCCGGCGGCCTCATCACGCACCGTCGGCGTCTCCGGCTCCGGCTTGCCGAGCAGCTGCCACCCCAGCAAACCGGCGGCTGCCAGCGCCGCCAGTGCGAGCACGATCTGGTTAAACCTGGGCATATTGTTCCAGCAGCGGCCCGAGCTTGTTCTGGGCGGTCAGGATCAGCTCGCAGAGCTCGCGCACGGCGCCCCGGCCGCCGCCGCGGCGGGCCTGCCAGTGGCAGTGCTGCGCCACCCAGGGGTGGCCGTCGGCGACGGTGGCGGCGAAGCCAACGCGGCGCAGCACCGGCAGGTCGATGAGGTCGTCGCCCATGTAGGCGACCTGCTCCGGCGCCAGCTGCAGTTGCTGGAGCAGCCCCTGCAGCGCCGGCCACTTGGCATCGCGGCCTTGCAGCACGTGCAGCAGGCCGAGCTCTTCCGCTCGCCGTTGCACGATGTCGCTGCGGCGCGCGGTCAGCAGGGCGACCTCGATCCCGCTGCGGCGGAGCATGCTGATGCCGAGGCCGTCGTGGATGTGGAATGCCTTTTGCAGCTCGCCTTGCGGGCCCATGTAGATATGGCCGTCGGTGAGCACGCCGTCCACGTCCAGCACCAGCAGGCGCACCTTGGCTGCCCGCTGCAGCACGTCGGCTGCCGGCAGGCTGAAATAGGCTTCAGGAATCGCGGTCATCGCTTCACACCACTCCGGCCCGCAGCAAGTCGTGCATGTTGAGGGCGCCAATCAGGCGGCCTTCGTCGTCCACCACCGGCAGCGCGTTGATCTTGTACTCTTCCATCATGCTCACCGCCTCCACAGCCAGCTGGCGCGGCCTGGCGGTGCGCCCGCCCGGAGTCATGACCTCGGCGACCACAGTGTTGTGGATGTCGACACCGCGATCGAGGCAGCGGCGCAGGTCACCGTCGGTGAACACGCCTTGCAGCTTGCCGTCGGGGGCGGTGACGGCGGTCATGCCCAGCCCCTTGGCGCTCATCTCCAGCAGCGCTTCGCGCAAGGGCACGTCCGGCGCGACCTGGGGGATGCGCTCGCCGGTGTGCATGATGTCCTCGATGCGCAGCAAAAGACGCCGGCCGAGCCGTCCGCCAGGGTGCGAGCGGGCGAAATCGTCGGCGGTGAAGCCGCGCGCCTCCAGCAGGGCGATGGCCAAGGCGTCGCCCATCGCCAGCGCCGCCGTGGTGCTGGCGGTCGGGGCCAGGCCCAGCGGGCAGGCCTCCTTGGCCACGCTGACGTCGATGTGCGCCGAGGCTGCCTGCGCCAGGGTGGATTTGGGGTTGCCGGTGAGGGCGATCAGCGGCACCTGCAGGCGCTTGATGAGGGGCAGGATGGTGATCAGCTCGCTGGTCTCGCCGGAATTGGAGATGGCCAGGACCACGTCCTCGGGGGTGATCATGCCCAGGTCGCCGTGGCTGGCTTCGCCCGGATGCATGGAAAACGCCGGCGTGCCGGTGCTGGCCAGGGTGGCGGCGATCTTGCTGCCGATGTGGCCGGATTTGCCCATGCCGGTGACGACCACCCGGCCCCGGCAGTTGAGGATGTAGTGACAGGCGCGCACGAAGCTCTCGCCGATGCGGCTGCGCAGCGCCAGCACGGCCTCCGCTTCGGTCTCCAGGACGGCGAGCGCCAGCTGCTGCAGGCGGTCGTCGGTGATGCGGCTGGCCTTCAGGCCGCTGCTGCCGATGCCCGACAGGCCGCGGTCGTCGCGTCGCGCTTTTTCCTGTGCAGCCAATGCGCAATCCTCTACAGTGATAGACTGATTCGAGTTCGGGGCGGTAAGTCTAGCAGTTTGACTCCCGCTGCGGCTTTCCGGATACTCGCGACACCTTACAACCTGTTCGCCATGCTGGCTGCGGCATGCTCCTCACGGTGCCGCAGACCCTCGTACCCGACACGCACACATATAACATGGATCCCGCGCGGCAAGCTTCGGACGTACTGATCGAGATTCGCGGCCTGCGTTTCTCGCGCGGTACGCGCATGATCTTCGACGGCGTCGACCTCGATATCTATCGGGGACAGGTCACCGCCATCATGGGGCCCAGCGGCACGGGCAAGACCACCCTGCTGCGCCTGATTGGCGGCCAGCTGCGGCCCGACAGCGGCACTATTCGCGTCAACGGCGTCGACGTGCACCAGCTGAGCCGCAGCGAGCTCTATAAGTTCCGGCGCAGCATCGGCATGCTGTTCCAGAGCGGGGCGCTGTTCACCGACCTCAGCGTGTTCGACAACGTCGCCTTCCCGCTGCGGGAGCACACCAAGTTGCCGGAAAGCCTGATCCGCACCCTGGTCCTGATGAAGCTGGAGGCCGTCGGCCTGCGCAACGCGCGCCACCTTATGCCGGCGCAGCTGTCCGGCGGCATGGCCAGGCGGGTGGCGCTGGCCCGCGCCATCGCGCTGGATCCGACCATGGTGATGTATGACGAGCCGTTCTCCGGCCAGGACCCGATCTCCATGGGCGTGCTGGTGCAGCTGATCCGCAAGCTCAACGACGCGCTGGGCTTGAGCAGCATCGTGGTGTCGCACGACGTGCAGGAGACGGCGGCCATCGCCGACCGCATTTGCCTGATCTCCGAAGGCAAGGTGGTCGAGGTGGGGACGCCGGAGGAGCTGTTCGCTTCCCGCTCGCCGTGGTCGCGGCAGTTCATGCATGCCATGCCCGACGGGCCGGTGCCGTTCCACTATCCGGGGCCGGATTTCCGCAACGATTTGCTTGCCGAGGTGAGCTCATGATCGAGCGCTTGCGCGCCATCGGTGAGGCCGTCCTGACGACGTTGGCCCGCGTCGGCCGCGGCCATCTGTTCCTGCTGCAGGCCCTGGCCGGGGTTCCCAGCGCGCTGCGCCGGCCACGGCTCATCATCGATCAGCTGTACTCGGTCGGCGTGCTGTCGCTGATCATCATCATCGTTTCCGGGCTGTTCGTCGGCATGGTGCTGGGGCTGCAGGGCTATTACACCCTGGTCGACTTCGGCGCCGCCGAGCGGGTGGGGCAGCTGGTGGCGCTCTCCCTGGTGCGCGAGCTGGGGCCGGTGGTGACCGCGCTGCTGTTCGCGGGCCGGGCCGGCTCGGCGCTGACCGCCGAGATCGGCCTAATGAAGGCGACCGAGCAGCTTTCCAGCATGGAGATGATGGCGGTGGATCCGCAGAAGCGGGTGATCGCGCCGCGCCTCGTGGCCGGTTTCCTGGCGGTGCCGGTTCTGGCGCTGATCTTCAGCTTCTTCGGCGTCATGGGCGGCCACTTGGTGGCGGTCGAGATGGTCGGCATCGATGCCGGCGCCTATTGGGCGCAAATGCAGGCCAACGTCAGCTTCGTCGATGACGTGTACAATGGAATCCTGAAAAGCATCGTCTTCGGTTTCGTCGCCACCTGGATAGCGCTGTTCGAGGGCTATGATTCCGTGCCCACGACGGAGGGGGTCAGCCGCGCGACGACCAGGACCGTCGTCCATACCTCCCTGGCCGTGCTGGGCCTGGACTTCGTACTGACCGCGTTGATGTTCAATTAAGGAAGCGAGCGCCATGCAGAGCTCCCGACTGATCGAAATCTGGGTTGGCCTGTTTGCCGTGCTGGGCCTGGTGGCCCTGTTCGTGCTGTCGATGCGGGTGAGCAACCTCAGCGATTTCAACGAGCCGGACGGCTATCCTCTGACCGCCTATTTCCAGAACATCGGCGGGCTTAAGGTGAAGGCGCCGGTCACGGTGGCGGGAGTGCGCATCGGGCGGGTGACCGCGATCGAGCTTGATCCGGACAGCTTCAGCGCCAAGGTCACGCTGATGATTCGGCCCGAGTTCAATCAGCTGCCCGAGGACACCAGCGCCGCCATCCTGACCTCGGGCCTGCTGGGCGAGCAGTACATCGGCCTGGAGCCGGGCGGTAGCGACGAATATCTCAAGCCCGGCCAGCGCATCGAATACACCCAGTCGGCGCTTGTCCTGGAGAACATCATCGGTCAGTTCCTGTACAACATGGCTGCGGGCGACTAGGCACGGAGGCTGGCTGGCGCGTCGTGACGAGTAAGGAGGCAAGATGAGACGGTTGATTGCCATTCTGGCCCTTGGCCTCGGTCTGGTTGCTGGGAGCGCGCTGGCCGGCGCGCCGGAGGCGCTGGTCCGCGAGACCACGGAAAAGGTGCTGCAGACCCTGGAGCAGAACAAGGAGCTGCTGCAGAAGGAGCCCGAGGCGGTGCAGGGGCTGGTCAGCGAGCTGGTCCTGCCGCACTTCGACTTCGAGCTGATGAGCCGGCTGGTGCTGGCGCGCAACTGGCGCGAAGCCAGCCCGGAACAGCGGCAGCGCTTCGTGGAGGAGTTCCGCCAGCTGCTGATCCGCACCTATGGCACCTCGCTGCAGCAGTACTCCGGCCAGAAGGTCGAGTTCCTGCCCTCCAAGCCCGATCCAGATCCCAAGCGTGCCCTTGTCCGCACCCAGATCCTGCAAAGCGACGGCCCGCCGATACCGGTGGACTATCGACTGCGGGAAACCGAGGAAGGCTGGAAGGTTTTCGATGTGACGATAGAAGGCATCAGCCTGGTGCAGAATTACCGCACCTCGTTTGCGAGCGAGATCAGCAAGGACGGCCTGGACGCGCTGATCGAGCGCCTCCGCCAGCGCAACAGCAGGTCGGGGTAAGCATGAGTGAACCGCGTCTGGAAGCCGGCGAGCCCGGTCTGTTCCGCCTCTCCGGCGAGCTGACCTTCGACACCGTGCCGGAGCTGCTCAAGGAGGGGGCGCGGCTGCTGGCCGGCGCGGCCGAGTTGCGGATCGATCTGTCCGGCGTGCGGCGGGCCGACAGCGCGGGTCTGGCGCTGCTGGCGGAATGGCTGCGCGAAGCCGGCCAGCGCCGGCTGACGCTGCGCTATCTCAACGTGCCGGCCCAGCTGCATAACCTGGCGCGCGTGAGCGGTCTCGATCAGGTGCTGCCTTTCGAGTCCGCATGGCCGGAAGCGGAGGAACCAACGACATGATGGATGCACAACAGATCAAAACCTGGATCGAGGAGGGCCTGCCGGATGCGACCGTGGAGGTGGTCGGCGACGGCTACCATTTCCAGGCCCTGATCGTCAGTCCCAGCTTCGAGGGCAAGTCCCTGCTCGAGCGCCAGCGCATGGTCAAGACGCTGCTGCAGGAGCATTTCGACTCCGGTGCGCTGCACGCGCTGTCGATGCGCACGCTGACTCCGGAGCAGTGGGAGCGGGAAAGAAGCTGATCGTCTATGGATAAGCTGATCATGACCGGCGGAGTTCCGCTGCAGGGCGAGGTGCGGATCTCCGGTGCCAAGAACGCGGCGCTACCGATCCTGGCGGCGACCCTGTTGGCGGACGGTCCCGTGACCGTCGGCAATGTCCCGCATCTGCAGGACATCACCACCACGCTGGAACTGCTCGGGCGCATGGGGGTGAAGCTGACGGTGGACGAGCGCATGAACGTGGAGGTAGACGCCACCACGCTGCACTCCCGCGTCGCCCCCTACGAGCTGGTGCGCACCATGCGCGCCTCCATCCTGGTCTTGGGGCCGCTGCTGGCGCGGCACGGCGAAGCGGTGGTTTCCCTGCCCGGCGGCTGCGCTATCGGCGCCCGGCCGGTCGATATCCATGTCGAGGGCCTGCGGGCGCTGGGCGCCGACATCCGCATCGAGAACGGCTATATCAAGGCCCGCTGCAATCGTCTGCGCGGCACCCGGCTGGTGCTGGACACTGTCACCGTGACCGGTACCGAGAACCTGATGATGGCCGCCACCCTGGCCAAAGGGACCACCATCATCGAAAACGCCGCCCGCGAGCCGGAGGTGGTGGACCTCGCCAATTGCCTCAATACCCTGGGAGCGCAGATCAGCGGCGCTGGCACCGACACCATCGTCGTCGAGGGCGTCGACAGCCTCTCCGGCGGGCGCTACAGCGTGCTGCCCGACCGCATCGAGACCGGCACCTACCTGGTCGCGGCCGCCATGACCGGCGGCCACATCCGCTGCAAGTCCACCAACCCGGCCCTGTTGGAAGCCGTGCTGCTCAAGCTGGAAGAGGCGGGAGCGGAGATCGATACCGGCGAGGACTACATCGAGCTGCGCATGCGGCGCGAGCGGCCCAAGGCGGTCAACGTGCGCACGGCGCCGTATCCGGCGTTCCCGACCGACATGCAGGCGCAGTTTTGCGCGCTGAACGCCATCGCCGAGGGCGTGGGCACGGTCACCGAGACCATCTTCGAGAATCGCTTCATGCACGTGCAGGAGATGCAGCGCATGGGAGCGAACATCCGGCTGGAGGGCAACACGGCGATCAGCCACGGGGTCGAGCAGCTGAGCGGGGCTCCGGTCATGGCGACCGATCTGCGTGCCTCCGCCAGCCTGGTACTGGCTGGCCTGGTGGCGCGTGGCGAAACCCAGGTGGCCCGCATCTATCACATCGACCGCGGCTACGAGTGCATCGAGGAGAAGCTGGCCCAACTCGGCGCCAACATTCGGCGAGTTCCCGCATGAGCGACAAGCAGCTGACCATCGCCCTGTCCAAGGGGCGCATCCTGAACGACACCCTGCCGTTGCTGGAGAAAGCCGGCATCACGCTGCTGGAAGATCCGGAGAAGAGCCGCAAGCTGGTGCTGCCGACCAGCCGGGACGACGTGCGCATCCTGCTGGTGCGTGCCTCCGACGTGCCGACCTACGTGCAGTACGGCGGCGCCGACGTGGGCGTGGCCGGCCGCGACGTGCTGATGGAGTTCGGCAGCTACGACCTCTACGAGCCGCTGGATCTCAGGATTGCCCGCTGCCGGCTGATGGTCGCCGGCCAGCCGGGGGCCAACGAGCGGCCGGGGCGGTTGCGGGTGGCGACCAAGTTCGTCAACATCGCGCGCAGCTACTTCGCCACCCAGGGCCGCCAGGTCGACGTGATCAAGCTGTACGGCTCGATGGAGCTGGCGCCCCTGGTCGGCATGGCCGACCTCATCGTCGATCTGGTCGATACCGGCAACACCTTGCGCGCCAACGGACTGGTTCCGCTGGAGCACATCGCCGACATCAGCGCCCGCCTCATCGTCAACAAGGCGGCGATGAAGACCAAGCACCGCGCGGTTAGGGCCCTCATCGACACCCTGGAGCAAGCCGTCAGCGCCCGAGCCCGCTGAGCCGAGCGGGCGCTGCGGCCGCCCTGCCGGCAGCAGGCCTGAACGGGCTGTAAACCGGGCGCCCGAATTGCGCTAGAATCAGCGGCTCGGGCAGCGGCCCGCGTTTCCTCGAAGTCTATTTCCTGTCCGGATGTCAGCGCCATGCTCAATATCAGACGCCTTGCCACCACCCAACCCGATTTCTGGCCCCAGTTGCGCGAGCTGGTGTATTGGGAGCAGGGGGCCGAAGCCAAGGTCGAAGCGGTGGTGGCGGACATTCTGGCGGCGGTGAAGGCCCGCGGTGACGCGGCGCTGCTGGAGTACACGGCCCGCTTCGATCAGTTGCAGGTCGATTCCGCGCAGGCGCTGGAGCTGCCGCCGGCTGAGCTGGACGCCGCGCTCGACAGCCTGCCCGCCGAGCAGCGCAAGGCGCTGGAGGTGGCGGCCGAGCGGATCCGGCGCTACGCCGAGCGGCAGAAGCTGCAGTCCTGGTCCTACACCGAGGGCGACGGCACCGTGCTGGGCCAGCAGGTCACGCCGCTGGACCGGGTCGGTGTCTACGTTCCGGGCGGCAAGGCGGCCTATCCCTCCTCGGTGCTGATGAACATCGTGCCGGCCAAGGTGGCGGGGGTGCCCGAGGTCATCATGGTCACGCCCACGCCGGCCGGGGAGCGCAACCCCATGGTGCTGGCGGCGGCCCGCATCGCCGGCGGCGACCGGGTGTTCACCATCGGCGGCGCCCAGGCCGTGGCCGCGCTGGCCTTCGGCACCGAGACCATTCCCGCGGTGGACAAGATCGTCGGCCCAGGCAACGCCTACGTGGCCGCGGCCAAGCGCATGGTGTTCGGCGTGGTCGGCATCGACATGATCGCCGGTCCGTCCGAGATCCTGGTGATCTGCGACGGCAGGACCAACCCGGACTGGATCGCCATGGACCTGTTCTCGCAGGCCGAGCACGACGAGGAGGCCAAGGCCTGGCTGATTTCCCCCGATGCGGCCTTCCTCGACCAGGTTCTGGCGTCGATGAACAAGCTGCTGCCGGAGCTGGAGCGGCGCGACATCATCCAGGCGTCGATGAATGCCAACGGCGCGCTGATCCACGTCGCCGATCTGGCCGAAGCGGCCGAGGTCGCTAACGTGATAGCGCCCGAGCACTTGGAGCTGTCCGTGGCCGAGCCGGAGGCGCTGCTGCCGTTGCTGCGCCATGCCGGTGCCATTTTCCTCGGCCGCTACACGTCCGAGGCGCTGGGTGACTACTGCGCCGGTCCCAACCACGTCCTGCCGACTTCGACCACGGCGCGCTTCGCCTCGCCGCTGGGCGTGTACGACTTCCAGAAACGCACCAGCATCATCAATTGCTCGCCGAGCGCGGCCGTCATGCTGGGCCGTGTCGCCAGCGTGCTGGCCCGCGGCGAAGGGCTGACCGCGCACGCCCGCTCGGCCGAGTACCGGCTGGAGCCGGAGAACGGCTGAGGCGGGAGCAGGCCACGCGCCGTGCTGGCGCGGCAGGGTGCTGGGTCAGCGCACTGTCGGCCGCTCGGCGACGATGGCTTCGGTCTGGAACGGGCGGCCCTGGCGGATGCCGTCGATCCGCAGGCGCTCGCCGGGCTTGTGCTGGGTGATCAGCCGCAGCAGTGACTGCGAGTCGCGCACCGGCTCATCATTGAGACGCAGCACGATGTCGCCCGGACGCAGGCCGGCGCGATCGGCCGGGCCATTGCGCAGCACCCCGGCGATGATGACCCCTTCGGTGCTGGACAGGCCGAACGATTCGGCCAGCTCCGGCGTGATCATCTGCGCCTCGATTCCCAGCCAGCCGCGGATGACCCGGCCGTGCTGGATGATGTCGGCCAGGACCTGCTCGGCGAGCTGGACCGGGATGGCGAAGCCGATGCCCATGGAGCCGCCGCTGCGACTGTAAATGGCAGTGTTGATGCCGATCAGGTCGCCATGCGCTGTGATCAGCGCGCCGCCGGAGTTGCCGGGGTTGATGGCGGCGGCGGTCTGGATGAAGTCCTCGAAGGTGGACAGCCCCAGCTGGGTGCGCCCCGTGGCGCTGATGATGCCCTGGGTGACGGTCTGACCGACCCCGAAGGGGTTGCCGATGGCCAGCACCACATCACCCACCCTGGCCGCGCTGGAGTCGCCCACGGTGGCGACCGGCAGGTCCGGCAGATCGATGCGCAGCACCGCCAGATCGGTTTCCGGGTCGGCGCCCACCAGCACGGCTTTGGTGAAGCGGCCGTCGTTCAGCGCCACCTGAATCTCGTCGGCGCCGTCGATGACGTGGTTGTTGGTCAGCACGTAGCCCTGCGGGCTGACGATGACGCCGGAGCCGAGGCTGGTTTCCACCCGCTGGCTGGCGTCCGGCAGCAGGTCGCCGAAGAAGTGGCGGAAGAACGGGTCATTCAGCAGCGGGCTGCTGCGTCCCGCCACGCGCTTGCTGGTGAAGATGTTGACGACGGCGGGCGCGGCCTTGTTGACGGCGGCGGCGTAGGATACCGGGTCATGGCCGAGCGCGTCTGCTGGCAGCGGCTCGGCACGGCGCAGTTCGACCACCGGCCGCGGCGACTCCTGCGTCCGCAGCAGGTCGGGCATGAAAGTGACGACGGCCACGGCGACTGCCGCGCCGACGAGGACGTAGCTTAAAACGAAGCGCAGCAAGCGTGGCATGCGGTCGTTTACCTTATGATTGCTGGTGCGGTACGCCGTCGGCGTTCGGAATGGTTGGCATTGTATAAGAAGATGCCGGCCTGCGCCCACATTGCACCGATGGCGAAGAGGGGGTTTCAGCGCGCGCGCTAGCGGCGCTGAGGCAATGCGCGAAAGGGAGTGGCGAATTGGTCAAACTGCATGAACTGACGGCCTATGTCGACCAGCTGCTGCGCAGCAGGGAGATCTCCGACTACTGCCCCAACGGCCTGCAGGTCGAGGGGCGAGCCGAGGTTCGCAAGATCGTCAGTGGCGTGACTGCCAGCCTCGCTTTGCTGGAGGCGGCGGCCGCCGCTGGCGCCGATCTGATCCTTGTGCATCATGGCTACTTCTGGAAAGGGGAGCCGCCGGCCGTCGTCGGCATGAAGGCGTGCCGCCTGCGCCTCCTGCTGCGCGAGGACATCAGCCTGCTCGCCTACCATCTGCCGCTGGACGTGCACCCGGAGCTGGGCAACAACGCCCAGCTGGGCAAGCACCTGGGGCTGGAGATCGAGGACAGCATCGACGGTGGCCCGGCGCCGCTGATCTGGCGCGGCCGCCTGCCCGAGCCGCTGCCGGCGGCCGAGTTCGGCGCGCGTCTGGGCGAGGTGCTGCAGCGCGCGCCGCTGCATGTGCCGGCCGGACCGGCAGAGATCCGCACCGTCGCCTGGTGCAGCGGCGCCGGTCAGCGCTTCATTGAGCAGGCGGCAGCCGCCGGCGTGGATGCCTTCTTCAGTGGCGAGATCTCCGAGCCGACCACGCACATCGCGCGGGAGTGCGGGCTGCATTACTTCGCGGCCGGCCACCACGCGACCGAGCGTTTCGGCGTGCAGGCCTTGGGTGAGCATTTGGCCGAGCGGTTCGGTCTGAGCCACCAGTTCATCGATATCGACAATCCCGCCTGAGGCAGGGCGCCGGTTTCGGCGGCTGGAGGGACCGGCCAGCGCGCTTGGCTGGCTGCCCGAGGCGCGGCGAAGGTCGGCGCCGCCGGTTCTTGCCCGGGCTGCACGCTGGTGCCGGACAGGCGGGTGGCGTAGGCTAGAAATGGCCGTGGAATGCGGTTTCCCGGCGTTTGGCTTGACCTGTGGGGGCCGATATACCATCCTTATGCGCCGTGCTATAGGGGGCTTCAGTCCATCCTCCGGTCAAAGATCGGCGCCGTTCCGGTCCGGTCTGTCCCTTCAGGCACCATCACACCAAACAGCTCTTGGGGGCTCGTGAATGAATCAAGATGGCGTGGATAAGGGCAGGCGTCGCTTCCTGACTGCCACCACGGCTGTGGTCGGCGGAATCGGGGCCGTTTATACGGCGGTGCCTTTCCTGGCTTCCTGGAAACCGAGTGCGAAAGCTCAAGCAGCCGGCGCGCCGGTCTCTGTCGACATCAGCCAGCTCGAACCTGGCCAGCGCATCACGACAGAATGGCGAGGCCGTCCCGTTTGGATCGTCCGGCGTACGCAGGAGATGCTGGCCAACCTGAAGAAGCTCGAATCGCAGCTGGCCGATCCGAACTCCAGCATGCCCCAGCAGCCCGCGTACGCCCAGAACGAATATCGTTCGATCAAGCCGGAGTACCTGGTAGTCATCGGCATTTGTACGCACCTCGGCTGCTCGCCGCTGTACCGGCCGGAAGTCGGCGCGGCCGACCTGGGCGGCGACTCCTGGCTCGGCGGCTTCTTCTGCCCCTGTCACGGTTCCAAGTTCGACTTGGCGGGCCGGGTCTATGCGGGCGTGCCGGCGCCGACCAACCTGGTCGTGCCGCCGTACCATTTTGCCGACGATAACACCATCGTGGTTGGCGAGGACGAGGGGGCGGCCTAATGGCAACGAAAAGCGACAAGCCGGTAACCGGTAACTTGGCTGCGGAGGCCGCGGCGTCCAACCGCTTCGTGGCCTGGATCGACGAGCGCTTCCCGCTCACTGAGCTGTGGGAAGAGCACGTTTCCAAGTACTACGCGCCGAAGAACTTCAACTTCTGGTACTTCTTCGGTTCGCTGGCGCTGCTGGTGCTGGTGATCCAGATCGTCTCCGGCATCTTCCTGACGATGAACTACAAGCCGGCCGGCGATCTTGCCTTCGACTCCGTCGAGTACATCATGCGGGACGTCGAATGGGGCTGGCTGATCCGCTACATCCATTCGACGGGTGCCTCGGCGTTCTTCGTCGTAGTGTACCTGCATATGTTCCGCGGCCTGCTCTACGGCTCCTACCAAACCCCGCGCGAGCTGGTTTGGATCTTCGGCATGCTGATCTACCTGGTGCTGATGGCGGAAGCCTTCATGGGCTATCTGCTGCCCTGGGGTCAGATGTCTTACTGGGGCGCGCAGGTCATCATCAACCTGTTCGGCGCAATTCCGTTCGTCGGTGAAGAGCTGGCTATCTGGATCCGCGGCGACTACAACGTCTCCGAGGTGACCCTCAACCGCTTCTTCGCCCTGCACGTCATCGCGCTGCCACTGGTGCTGGTCTTCCTGGTGATCTTCCACATCATGGCGCTGCACCAGGTCGGCTCCAACAACCCGGATGGCGTCGAGATCAAGAAGCAGAAGGACGAGAACGGCATCCCGCTGGACGGCATTCCCTTCCATCCGTACTACACGGTGAAGGACATCGTTGGCGCGGTGGTGTTCCTGATCTTCTTCTCGGCGGTCATCTTCTTCGCGCCGGACTTCTTCGGCCTGTTCCTGGAAGCGCCGAACTTCGAGCCGGCCAACCCGCTGGTGACGCCCGAGCACATTGCGCCAGTCTGGTACTTCACGCCGTTCTACGCCATCCTGCGCGCCGTGCCTTCCATGGCGGGCTCGGCCTTCCCGGGCGTGGCGGCGATGGGGCTGGCGATCTTCCTGCTGTTCCTGCTGCCCTGGATCGACCGCGGCAAGGTGCGCTCCATCCGCTATCGCGGGCTGGGCTACAAGATCGCGCTGATGCTGTTCGCGGTGTCCTTCGTGGTGCTCGGCTACCTGGGCATCCAGCAGCCGACCCCGGTCAAGACCCTGATCGCGCGGATCTGCACGATCTACTACTTTGGCTATTTCGTGTTCCTGTGGGCTTACACCGCCTTCGGGTGGGAGAAGACCAAGCCAGTGCCGGAAAGGGTGACAAAATGAGAAAGATTCTGCTGACTCTCCTGTTGCTCGCCGCTCCGGTGGCGGCACTGGCCGCCGATGGCGTTCCGCTGATGAAGGCCCACGTGGACGTGACCGACATCCCGTCCCTGCAGCGCGGAGCCAAGCTGTTCGTCAACTACTGCGCCGGCTGCCACTCGGCCAAGTACATGCGCTTCAACCGCATTGCTGCCGACCTGCAGCTGCCGGAAGATCTGGTCGAGCAGTACCTAATCTTCACCGGTGCCAAGATTGGCGACACCATGACGACGGTGATGAGCCCGCAGGACGCCGAGCGCTGGTTCGGCGTGGCACCGCCCGACCTGTCGCTGACCGCGCGTCGCCGCGGCGCTGATTGGGTGTACACCTACCTCAACTCCTTCTACCGCGACGACAGCCGGCCCGTGGGCGTGAACAACCTGATCTTCCCCGACGTCGGCATGCCGCATGTTCTGTGGGAGCTGCAGGGGATGCCCATGCCGGTGTACGGCGAGAACTCCGGCCCCGAGGGCGGCCTGCGCGTCGTGGGCGTCCGTGTGCCGGAGAACGGCGGCCGGCTGAGCGAACGGGAATACCGCGAGGCCACCCGCGACCTGACGAACTTCCTCGTCTACATGTCGGAGCCGATTAAGGCCTACCGTCAGTCGTTGGGCGTCAAGGTGCTGGTTTTCCTGCTCGTCTTGCTGGTTCTGACGGTTCTGTTGAAGAGAGAGTATTGGAAGGACGTACATTGAAAAGACGTTGGATCGGATCTGAGGTGGCGAAATGACGGCGGCAACCAGGCGTTCCGTGATGACCTTGTTCTCGGATCCGCTTTGCCCCGACAGCCATCGGATCCGCTTCATGCTGGCAGAAAAGGGGATCACTCCGGAGATCGAGGACGTCGTGCCCGACAAGGAGCCGGAGGACTTGCTCAGCCTCAATCCCTACGGCAGCCTGCCGACCCTGGTCGACCGTGATGTGGCACTGTACTCGCCCGGGGTGATCATCGAGTACCTCGATGAACGCTTCCCGCATCCGCCGCTCATGCCGGTGGATCCGGTTTCCCGCGCCAAGGCTCGGCTGGTGCTGTACCGCATCGAGCAGGACTGGTATCGGCCGCTGCGGGAAATCGAGGCCGGCGGCGCGGCGGCGGAGAAGGCGCGCAAGAAGCTCGCCGAGAGCCTGCTGTCGGCTGTCGATTTGTTTGCTGAGGAAGAATACTTCCTCAGCGCCGACATGACCGTCATGGACTGTGCGGTGGCGCCCTTGCTGTGGCGCTTGCCGCACTACAAGATCAACTTGCCGCCGGAAGCGGAAGCCGTGCACGCGTACTGCGAGCGCATCTTCAACCGCGAATCGTTCCAGCGCAGCCTCTCCCAGGCCGAGCGGGCGATGCGCCCAAGCCGGCAGTCATGATGGACCGCATGACATCGAGCCGCCCCTACCTCATTCGCGCGCTCTACGAGTGGATCCTCGACAATGGGCTGACGCCCTACATCCTCGTCGACGCCGAGGCGGAAGGGGTGCAGGCACCGTTGGAGTACGCTGACAACGGCAAGCTGGTGCTCAACATCGCGCCCCGCGCCGTGCGGGATTTCGTCGCTGACAACGACTTCATCTCGTTCAGCGCTCGCTTCAGCGGGGTGGCGCAGAATGTCGTGGTCCCGGTGCGGGCCGTGCTCGCCATCTACGCCCGCGAGAACGGCCAGGGCATGCTGTTTAACGAACCCGAAGGCGACGACACTCCGCCACCTTCGCCTCCCTCTTCCGGCGGCGATGGCGACGACAAGCCCCCTCGCAAGGCCGGCAGGCCCGTGCTGCGGGTGGTGAAGTAGGATTAGCTTTAGCTAGATGTCGTGTCCCGGATGATTGGTTAATTGGTTCACGTCGTGGTTTACTCTTGGCCCGAGAGGTTTTGCTGGAGCTGAAGCGATGCATCTGAGACTGCACAAGAATGCGACCACCACCCCCC
>JAAYIK010000016.1 GCA_012523465.1 Lysobacteraceae bacterium
ATGACATCCGACTGCCGCGGACTCGGCCGGTAGAACATGCCGTAGCGGTCTAGGTCGTAGCGGGCGGCACTGGCGTGCATCATCTCAACCGCGCAGCAGGCCAGACCGAAGGTGACGGGCCACAGCGCGCCCGTGCGGGCCCAGTTGATCAGCTTGTCAGCCGTGGTGGTAACAAACCCTTTTTCGAGGACGCCCTCTATTCCCATTCCAGAGCCCCCTTCTTCCACTCATAGATAAAACCGACCGTGAGCACGGCGATGAAGAAGGCCATGGCGGCGAAGCCGAACAAGCCGATCTCGCCGAGCGAAATCGCCCACGGAAAGAGGAAGGCAATCTCGAGGTCGAAGATGATGAACAGGATCGCCACCAGGTAGTAGCGAATGTCGAACTTCATGCGGCTGTCTTCGAACGCCTCGAAGCCGCATTCATAAGGCGACGTTTTTTCTTCGGAAGGGCGTCGGGGCGCCAGCACGAAGCCGGCGAGCAAGGGCACTAGACTAAAGACCAGTGCGAAGACGATGAAAACCAGGATTGGCAGGTAGTTCTCGAGCATACACTAGGCCTCGATGACTGCGGCACCGCCGCATTGCAGCGCCGCCGCTGGTGCGGCAGCGCGAGAGTCTAGGCCATAGGATGCTCGCGGTCAACCTCGAGCAGGGAAGGGATTTTCAACAAAATCAATAAGATACCGGAACCGAAAAGCTTCGCTTCCGGTATCTTTGAAATGGTGCGGATGGAGAGACTCGAACTCTCACGGGTTGCCCCACCACCCCCTCAAGATGGCGTGTCTACCAGTTCCACCACATCCGCAATCGTCGCAAGGCGTGCTCGCCTTGGCTTGATGAACGCTGTCCGTCTACCTTTCTTGCTGGCCGCATTTTAGCAGCAGCGCGAGCCAGCAGCAAACCCGTCCTGCCCCGCGGCACGCCAGCAGGCGCGCCGCAGATGCCGGCCGCTACTCGTTCGCGACCGGCGGAGGCGGCGCGGCCGGAGCATCCGGAGTTGCCGGTGCCGCTGGCGTGGCAGGCGCACCGGCGGCCGGAGCCTCCGGGTAGACATCGATGACGCTGCCGCTTCGCTTGCCCTGTCCACCCATCAGGGCCAGGGGCAGACTGGTGATAAAGAACAGCGTCGCCAGGATGGCCGTCGTGCGGCTGAGAAAGTTGGCCGAACCGCGGGCGCCGAACACCGTGGCCGAAGCGCCGCTGCCAAAAGCGGCTCCCATGGAGGCCCCGCGTCCATGCTGCAGCAGCACCAGCACGATCAGGGCCACCACTATGAAAAGATGCAGTACTGTCAATATCGTCGTCATCACGCCCTCGCTGGCTACGGCGGCTGCTCAAGCGGCAGCGCGGCAAATGGCCAAGAAGTCCTCGGCCTTGAGCGACGCGCCGCCGATCAGGCCGCCGTCGATGTCCGGTTGCGCAAACAGCGCGGCCGCATTGTCAGGCTTTACACTGCCGCCGTAAAGAATCCGCAGCCTGGGAGCCGCTTCAGAATCCTGCTCGGCGACGCGAGCGCGGATGAAGGCATGCACCTCCTGCGCCTGCTCCGGGCTGGCGGTACGGCCGGTGCCTATGGCCCATACCGGCTCGTAAGCGATGATGGCCTCGCGAAACGCCTGCGGTCCAAGCTCGGCAAACACCGCATCCACTTGCTCGGCAATCACCGCCTCGGTCCGGTTCGCCTCTCGCTGCTCCAGGGTCTCGCCCACGCACAGCACGGGCACGATGCCGTGGCGCTTGGCCGCCGCGAAGCGCTTGGCAACCAGCCGGTTCGACTCGCCGTACAGCTGCCGCCGCTCCGAGTGGCCAACCAGCGCCAGGCTGCAGCCGAAATCCCGCAGCATGGCGGCCGAAACTTCGCCGGTGTAGGCACCTTCGTCCTGATCCGCGACGTTCTGGGCGCCCAGCCGCAACCGGCTGCCGGCCACTACAGCGGCCACCTCCGGCAGCAGCACGAAGCTTGGACAGACCGCGACCTCGACTCCTTCGAGATCAGCCATGCCGGCCAGCACGGCCTCGGCCAGGGCGCGGGCACTGGCCCGGCTGCCGTGCATCTTCCAGTTGCCCGCGATCAGCGGTTGTCGCATCGTGACTCCCTCTGCCCACGAAAACGGCGGCCAGCTTAGCGGCACGACCCTTGAAAATCAATTCGCCATCGCTGCCATCCGGCTTGCCGCCTCGCCCACCGCCGCGGCCAGCTCGTTAGCAAGCCGCACTACCATGTCGGCATCGGCCCCTTCCACCATGACCCGCACCACCGGCTCGGTGCCGGACGGCCGCAACAGCACCCGCCCCTCCCCCGCCAGCTTGCTCTCGACGGCCTGCAGCGCCTGCTGCACGGAAGGCGCGCTAAGCACGTCGCTGCCGCGCGTGATGGGGACATTGACCATATGCTGCGGCAGCTTGGCCATGCCCTGCTTGAGTTCGGAGAGCGGCCGCCCGGTTTGCACCATGACCTCCAGGACCTGCAGGGCGGACACGATGCCGTCCCCGGTGGTGGTGCGGTCCAGGCAGATGATGTGGCCGGAGGACTCGCCGCCGAGGCTGCCGCCATGCTGGCGCAGCAGCTCCAGCACATAGCGGTCACCCACCTTGGCGCGGTGGAATTCCACGCCCAGCGAGCGCAGCGCTACCTCCAGGCCGAAATTGCTCATCAGGGTACCGACCACGGGGCCGCGCAAGGTCCGCTCCTGCTGCCGCTGGCGGGCGATGATGAAGAGGATCTCGTCGCCATCGACGATCTCGCCATTCTCGTCGACCATGATGACCCGGTCGCCGTCGCCGTCGAAGGCCACGCCGACGTGGGCGCCCTCGGCCCGCACGCGCTGCTGCAGCTGCTGCGGATGCACCGAGCCGCAATCGACGTTGATATTAACGCCGTTGGGTTCGGCGCCGATCACGCTGACCGCGGCCCCCAGTTCCTCGAACACCGCCGGCGCAATCTGGTAGGTCGCGCCATTGGCGCAGTCCAGCACGACCTTGAGCCCATCCAGGCGCGCGCCGCTCGCCATCGAGGCGATGCAAAATGCGCTGTAGCGTTCGTGCGCATCCTGCAGCCGGGTCGCGCGGCCGATCTGGGTCGAGTCGACCGTCACCAGCGGCCGCTCGAAGGCCTCTTCGATGGCCGCCTCGGTGGCATCGTCCAGCTTCTCGCCGCTGGACGAGAAAAACTTGATGCCGTTGTCGTGATGGGGGTTGTGGGAGGCACTGATCACCACCCCGGCGCAAGCGCCGAGCGCCTTGGTCAGGTAAGCGATGCCCGGAGTTGGCATGGGGCCGAGCAGCACAGTGTCCAGCCCGGCGGCGGCCAGCCCGGCCTCGAGCGCCGACTCGAACATGTAACCCGACAGCCTCGTGTCCTTGCCGATCAGGACCTGGCGCCCGCCCTGGCGGCCGAGCACGCGACCGGCCGCCCAGCCGAGCTTCAACACGGAATCAGCGGTGATCGGAAACTCCCCGACCCGGCCGCGGATGCCGTCCGTACCGAATAAGCGTTTACTCATCAGTTCCGCTCCTTGGTTGTCATTGTTGCCTCGACGGCCAACAGGCTATGCCACCCGAAGGAGCCCACGGAGACAGGATTTCAGCGGCCGATGGCATGGGCGACCGCGATCGCATCCACCGTTGGCCGCACGTCATGGGCGCGCACGATGCGCGCGCCTTCGCGCACCGCTACCACCGCCGCCGCCAGGCTGCCATACAGCCGCTGTTCGACCGGCTTGTTCAAGATGGCGCCTATCATCGACTTGCGCGATACGCCGATCAAGAGCAAATAGCCCAGCGCCTCAATCGCGCGCAGCTCACGCAGCAACCGACAGTTGTGCTCCAGGGTCTTGCCGAAGCCGAACCCTGGATCGAGGAGAATCGCCGCGCGGGGAATTCCCGCTGCCTCGCAAGCTTGCGCCCGTGCCCGCAGGAAGTCGCGCACCTCGGCCACCACGTCATCGTATTGCGGGTTGTCCTGCATGGTGCGCGGCGTCCCCTGCATGTGCATGAGACAGACCGGCACGCCGAGCTCGGCGGCCGTCGCCAGCGCGCCAGGGCGGGTCAAGGCGTAGATGTCGTTGATCAGCCCAGCGCCGGCGGCAACCGCCTCGCGCATGACCTCGGGCCGGTAGGTGTCCACCGACAACGGCACCGGAAAGCGCGCCGCCAGCGCTTCGACCACCGGCACCACCCGATCCAGCTCTTCCTGCAGCGATGGCTCCGCCGAACCTGGCCGAGTCGAGGCACCGCCGATGTCCAGGATGGCCGCCCCCTCCTCGATCATCTTCGCCGCATGATCTATGGCTGCCGGAAGCGAAAAAAAACGCCCCCCGTCGGAGAACGAATCGGGGGTGACGTTGAGGATGCCCATCACCCGGGGGACGCTCAGATCGAGCGTCCGCCCGTTGCAGTCCAGTATGGGCCCTGGCTGCCGCGCCGTCGTCATGGGCCGCTGTCAGTGGTCGCTGGCAGGATAGCCGTAGCCGGGCTCGGAGGCCTTGCCGTCGGTGGACGGTGCATCCGCCGAAGCGTTGTCGCGCTTGCCAGAGCGATCGGCCGGCGGCCGCGGCGGCCGCCCGTTCATGATGTCATCGATCTGCTCGCGATCGATGGTCTCGAACTTCATGAGCGCATCGGCCATGGCGTGCAGCTTGTCGATGTTCTCGGTGAGGATTTCCTTGGCCCGGTTGTAGTTGGCCTCGATAATGGCGCGCACCTCCTCGTCGATGGCACGCGCGGTCTCATCCGACACCTGCTTGCGCTGGGTGACCGTGTGGCCGAGGAACACCTCGCCCTCGTCTTCGCCGTAGGCCAACGGGCCGAGCCGCTCGGATAGTCCCCACTTGGTGACCATGTTGCGGGCGATCTCGGTGGCCCGCTGGATGTCGTTGGAGGCACCAGTGGTCACCGAGTCCTTGCCGAAGATCATCTCCTCAGCGATGCGTCCGCCGAACAGGCTGGCAATCTGGCTGTTGAGGCGCTGCTTGGAGTAGCTGTAGCGGTCTTCCTCCGGCAGGAACATGGTCACGCCCAGGGCCCGGCCGCGCGGGATGATGGTGACCTTGTGCACCGGGGCATGCTCCGGCGACAGCAAGCCAACGATGGCATGCCCCGCCTCGTGGTAGGCGGTGAGGCGCTTCTCCTTCTCGCTCATCACCATGGAGCGGCGCTCGGCACCCATGAGGATCTTGTCCTTGGCGTGCTCGAAGTCGTCCATGTCGACCAGGCGTTTGTTGGCGCGGGCGGCGAACAGCGCGGCCTCGTTCACCAGGTTGGCGAGATCCGCGCCGGAGAAGCCCGGCGTGCCGCGGGCGATGATGGACGGGTCGACGTCGTCCGCCAGCGGCACCTTGCGCATGTGCACCTTGAGGATTTGCTCGCGGCCGCGCACGTCGGGCAGTGGCACCACCACCTGGCGGTCGAAGCGACCGGGCCGCAGCAGCGCTGGGTCGAGCACGTCAGGGCGGTTGGTGGCGGCGATGACGATGATGCCCTCGCTGCCTTCGAAGCCGTCCATCTCCACGAGCAGCTGATTCAGAGTCTGCTCGCGCTCGTCGTGGCCACCACCGAGGCCGGCGCCACGCTGACGGCCGACGGCGTCGATCTCGTCGATGAAGATGATGCAGGGCGCATGCTTCTTGGCCTGCGCGAACATGTCGCGCACGCGGGAGGCGCCGACGCCGACGAACATCTCGACGAAATCGGAGCCGGAGATGCTGAAGAAGGGCACCTTGGCCTCGCCGGCAATGGCCTTGGCCAGCAGGGTCTTGCCGGTGCCGGGCGGGCCAACCATCAGCACGCCGCGCGGGATCTTGCCGCCGAGGCGCTGGAACTTGCCGGGATCGCGCAGGAACTCGACCAGCTCCGCCACCTCTTCCTTGGCCTCGTCGACCCCCGCCACATCGGCGAAGGTCACCCGGATCTGGTCCTCGGACATCATCCGCGCCCGGCTCTTGCCGAACGACATGGCCCCACGGCCGCCACCGCCGCCCTGCATCTGCCGCATGAAGAAGATCCAGACGCCGATCAGCAGCAGGAACGGGAACCAGGAAATGAGTATCTGCAGCAGCAGGCTGCGTCCCTCGGGCTCCTTGGCGTTGATGACCACGCCGTTTTCGAGCAGCGTGCCGATCAGGGCATTGTTATCGGTCTCTGGGCTGTAGGTCCGGAACCGCGAGCCGGACGTGCGCACGCCGGTGATGACCGGCCCTTGCATGGTCACCTCGCGGATGCCGCCCTGCTTCACTTCCTGAATGAAGTTCGAGTAGGGGATCTCGCCGGATACCGTGTTCCGATCCTGGAAATTGCTGAACACGGACATGAGGACGATGGCGATAATGACCCAGAGGATCAGATTCTTGGCCATGTCATTCAAGGCACGACACCTCGACAGGTTTTTCTCCGCGCAGCCGAGGCTGCGACGAAATCGTTGCGGATGATTGAAACCCTACTACAGCTTACGCTGGCGGGCCAACAGATAAACTTCCCGGCTGCGGGGCCGAGAGGCCTTGGGCTTGCGTATGGCGACTTTTCCAAACCCTTCCCTGAGCAGGCGCAGATATTCGTCGAATCCTTCGCCCTGAAAAACCTTCACCAAGAAATCGCCGCCCGGTTTAAGCACTTGACCAGCGAAATCGAGCGCAAGTTCCGCCAGATACATGGCGCGGGGCTGATCGATGGCGGGTTCACCACTGATGTTGGGCGCCATGTCTGACATCACAAGATCGACCGGGGCGCCAGCCAGGGCCTCGTGCAGGGCCTGCAGCGCCGCGTCGGTCGTGAAGTCGGCCTGCAGCACGGTGACCCCGGGCAGCGGGTCCATGGGCAGAATGTCGAGCGCGACGATGCGGCCGCGGCCAGCGAGTATCTCGCTAGCCAGCTGCGACCCGCTGCCGGGGGCAGCGCCAAGATCGACAATGTTCATGCCGGGCCGGATCAGGCGGTCGCGCTCCTGTAGCTCCAGCAGCTTGTAGACCGCGCGCGCCCGGTAGCCGTGCTTCTGCGCCAGCCTAACATAGGGGTCGGTGACGTGCTCGCGCAGCCAGCGCCGGCTGCTTTTACTGCGAGCCATCGGAATGCCGCTCCGGGCGGGTCGCCAGCCCGCGCACTACGCGTCGGGTGCGCACGATGATCCAGCCGGCACCCAGGCCCGCCACCAGCCCCAGCAAGGCCACTTCCTGCAGCGGCTGCAGCGGCAGCCGCAACGTCACCAGCGCAGCCAGCACGCAAACGGCCACCACCAGCGCCAGCTCCAGCTTGGCTCCGTTCAGGGCCGGAACAACCGGCCGCGACTCGAGTCGGCCGGTGTCGTCTGTGGACCTCGTCTTGCTCATGTCATGCGATGGAATTGTGATAAAATTCGTGCCCCTTTTTCGATTAGCGCGATCCATACCGATGACCGCACTCAGCGAAGAGCAAAAGCGCCATCTACGCCGCCTGGGGCACGGCCTCAAGCCTGTGGTGCTGATGGGCGCCGCCGGACTGACCGAAGGCGTCTGCAACGAAATCGACCTGGCGCTGACGCACCACGAGCTGATCAAGGTCAAACTGGTCAGCGACGATCGCAAGCAGCGCCGCCAGCTGGCCGCCGACATCGCTGCCCGCTTCGGGGCCGCGCTGATCCAGCAGATCGGCAACATCGCCCTGCTCTATCGGCCCAACCCCAAGAAGAAGAAGCGCATCGTCCTGCCCTGATGGACGCGCAGCCGGCCGAGCCGGCTGCCGTCGGATTCAGATGTAGCGAACGTCGATGATCTCCAGCTCGCGGTCCCCGCCGGGGGTCTGCACCTGCACCACATCGCCCGCCTGCTTGCCGATCAGCGCGCGCGCGATCGGCGACGTGAAAGAAATCAGGCCCTGCTTGATGTCGGCCTCATCCTCGCCGACGATCTGATAGGTAAACTCCTCGCCAGTCTGCTCGTCGACCACGTCGACCGTCGCGCCGAAGACGACGCGCCCGCCGGCGTCGATAGTGGTGACATCGATCACCTCGGCGTTGGAGAGCTTGGACTCGATCTCGGCAATGCGGCCCTCGATGAAGCTTTGCTGCTCCCGCGCGGCGTGGTACTCGGCGTTCTCCTTCAGATCACCGTGTTCGCGTGCTTCCGCGATCGCCTCAATGATGCGCGGCCTGGCCTCGGTTTTGAGCCGATGCAGCTCAGCCCTCAGCTTCTCCGCACCTCTGACGGTCAGCGGAACCTTGGTCATGATGCGATCTCCTTGATCTCCTTGTGTAGGTCCTGCAGGCGATTGACTTCTTGCTCATCCAAATACGACAGCGCCAGGCAGGTCGCCCGGGCACCCGCGATGGTTGTGGTGTAGCTCACCTTGCGATGCAGGGCTTCCCGCCTGATCGAGAACGAATCGGCGATTGCCTGCTTGCCTTCTGTGGTGTTGACGATCAGATCGATCTCGTCGTTCTTGATAGCATCCACGATATGCGGCCGGCCTTCCAGCACCTTGTTGACGACCTCGCAGGGAACGCCGGCAGCCTGCAACGCCGCTGCCGTGCCACGGGTCGCGACAATGGTGAAACCGTGCGCGATCAGGCTGCGGCCGATCTCGATCAAGGCCTCCTTGTCGGCGTCGCGCACGCTGAGGAAAGCCTTGCCGCTGCGCGGCAGCTCCATGCTGGCACCGAACTGCGACTTGGCATACGCCTCGCCGAAGCTGCGGCCGATGCCCATTACCTCCCCGGTCGACTTCATCTCCGGCCCCAGGATCGGATCCACGCCCGGGAACTTGATGAAGGGGAACACCGCCTCCTTGACCGAGTAGTAGCTGGGCACCACCTCGCGGGTCACGCCCTGCGCCTTGAGGGACTTGCCTACCATGCAGCGGGCGGCGATCTTAGCCAGCTGCAACCCGGTGGCCTTGGAGACGAAGGGCACCGTGCGTGAGGCCCTTGGGTTGACCTCCAGCACGTACACTTCGTCGCCCTTGATGGCGAACTGCACGTTCATCAGACCGATGACGTTGAGCGCCTTGGCCATCTGCCGGGTTTGCTCTCGCAGCCGGTCCTGGATCGCCTGCGACAGGGTATAGGGCGGCAGCGAGCAGGCCGAGTCGCCGGAATGCACGCCAGCCTGCTCAATGTGCTCCATGATGCCGCCAATCAGCACGTCGGTGCCGTCGGCGACGGCGTCCACGTCCACCTCCACGGCGTCGTCAAGGAAGCGGTCCAGCAGCACCGGGGAGTCGTTGGAGACCTGCACCGCCTCGTGCATGTAGCGCAGCAGGTCCTCCTGGTTGTAGACGATTTCCATGGCGCGGCCGCCCAGCACATAGGAGGGCCGCACCACCAGCGGGTAGCCGATCTCCTCGGCCAGCACCACCGCCTGCTCCACAGTGCGCGCAGTCCGGTTGGGCGGCTGCTTGAGCCCCAGGCGGTTGATCAGACTCTGGAAGCGCTCCCGGTCCTCGGCCACGTCGATGGAATCCGGGCTGGTGCCGATGATGGGCGCGCCGGCCGCCTCCAGGTCGCGGGCAAGCTTGAGCGGCGTTTGTCCGCCGTACTGCACGATCACACCCTTCGGCTGCTCCAGATGGATGATCTCCAGCACGTCCTCGAGGGTGAGCGGCTCGAAATAAAGCCGATCCGAGGTGTCGTAGTCGGTGGAGACCGTCTCCGGATTGCAGTTGACCATGATGGTCTCATAGCCGTCCTCGCGCATGGCGAAGGCGGCATGGACGCAGCAGTAGTCGAACTCAATGCCTTGGCCGATGCGGTTGGGCCCGCCACCGAGGACCATGATCTTGTCGCGGTTGCTGGGCCTGGCCTCGCACTCCTCTTCATAGGTGGAGTACAGATAGGCCACGGCGGCCTCGAACTCGCCGGCGCAGGTATCGACCCGCTTGTACACCGGGCGCACGCCCAGCTCGTGACGCAGCGCGCGCAGATCGCGCTCCTTCATACCGAGCAGCTTGGCCAGCCGTCGGTCCGAGAAGCCCTTGCGCTTGAGCAGCAGCATGTGCTCGCGCTGCCGCGGGTCGAGCGCACCGCTGCGCACTGCCTGCTCGTGCGCCACCAGATCCTCGATCTGGGCCAGGAACCAGGGGTCGATGGAGGTCAGCGCCCGGATCTCCTCCCGCTCCAGCCCGGCCCGGAAGGCGTCAGCCACCAGTAGGATGCGATCCGGCACCGGCACCCGCAGCGCCTGCCGCAAGCTCTCCTTGGCGTCCGGACGGCCGAGATCGGTGCGCTCGTCGCGCCCGTCCAGCCCCATTTCCAGGCCGCGCAAGGCCTTCTGGAGCGATTCCTGGAAGGTGCGGCCGATGGCCATCACCTCGCCCACCGACTTCATCTGGGTGGTCAGGACAGCCTCGGCGTTGGGAAACTTCTCGAAGGTGAAGCGCGGCATCTTGGTGACAACGTAGTCAATGGCCGGCTCGAAGGAAGCCGGGATGGCGCCGCCGGTCACCTCGTTGCGAAGCTCATCCAGGGTATAGCCGACCGCCAGCTTGGCCGCGACCTTGGCGATGGGGAACCCGGTGGCCTTGGAAGCCAGCGCCGAGGAGCGCGAGACCCGCGGGTTCATCTCGATCACCACCATGCGGCCGTCGGCCGGATTGACCGCAAACTGCACGTTGGAGCCGCCGCTGTCGACGCCGATCTCGCGCAGAATCGCGATCGCCGCCGAGCACATCAGCTGGTATTCCCGCTCGGTCAGAGTCTGGGCCGGGGCCACCGTGATCGAGTCCCCGGTGTGGATGCCCATGGGATCAAGGTTCTCGATCGAGCAGACGATGATGCAGTTGTCGTTGCGGTCGCGGATGACCTCGATCTCGTACTCCTTCCACCCGAGCACGCTTTCTTCGATCAACAGCTCCTTGGTGGGCGAGAGCTCCAGACCGCGCTCGCAGATCTCGATGAACTCCTCACGGTTGTAGGCGATGCCGCCGCCGGAGCCACCCAGGGTGAAGGAAGGCCGGATGATGGTGGGGAAACCGATCTCCTTCTGCACCGCCAGCGCCTCGTCCATGGAATGGGCAACGGCGGCGCGCGGCGTCTCTAGGCCAATCCGGGTCATCGCTTCCCGGAAGCGCTCGCGGTCCTCGGCCTTGTCGATCGCATCCTCGCTGGCGCCCAGCATCTCAACGCCGTACTTCTCTAGGATGCTGTTGCGCGCCAGGTCTAGCGCGCAGTTGAGGGCGGTCTGGCCGCCCATGGTCGGCAGCAGCGCATCCGGCCGCTCCTTCTCGATGATCCTGGCCACGGTGCGCCAGTTCACCGGCTCGATGTAGCCGGCATCGGCGGTTTCCGGGTCGGTCATGATGGTGGCCGGATTCGAATTCACCAGAATGACCCGGTAGCCTTCCTCGCGCAGCGCTTTGCAGGCCTGGGCGCCGGAGTAATCGAATTCGCAGGCCTGGCCGATGACGATCGGGCCAGCACCTATGATGAGGATGCTGTTGATATCGGTACGCTTGGGCATCGGTGAGTCAACCCTCGAGGGCGGATTGCTCCGCCATGGTTCATTTCGCCGCCGCCATGAGCTCCAGGAAGCTGGCGATCTGCGCTGCAGGCTGGCGCGGATCGAAGCCCGCCACGGGCTCGCCCTGGAAGCCAAGCACCGGTCGCTGCCCGTGGCGGAACCCCTGCAGGCTGTGGTCGAACAGCGAGCGGTGCGTCACCTGCAACTCTGCCGGCAGCGTGGCCTCATCCACGGCGAAGCCATAGCTCAGACGGACGATTTCCACCCGCTTGGTGACCAGGTCTTGGACGGGATGGTTCGCGCCATGGCGACCGAGCTTCATCTTGAACGTGCTGGCCCCACAGGCAAGCGCCAGCAGGGAGTGGCCCAACCCCATTCCCAGAATGGGCAAATCCTGCGCCAGCAACTGGCGGACCGTGTCGATGGCATAGCCGCAGGCGGCAGGATCGCCAGGACCGCCGGCCAGCACCAAGCCATGGGGCTGCAGCACCTGGATTTCTGCCACGCTGGTGCGTGCCGGCAGCACCGTCAGACGGCAGCCGGCATCGACCAGCTGCCGCAACAGGCTGCGCCGAACGCCCAGGTCGAGCACCACCACGTGCCAGGGCAGACTGGCCGGATCACGCTCGGGACTGTCGGCCACCCCGTCACTCAGCTGCCAGCTTCCCCGCAGCCACTGGTACGGCTGCGCGGTCGACACCTCGGCTACCAGATCCCGGCCCTGCAGACCGGCAAAGCCGCGCGCCTGGGCCACGGCCGCATCAGGGTCGACGGCAGCGCCGACCATGATGCAGCCGCGCTGCGCACCGCCTTCGCGCAGCAGGCGGGTCAGCTTGCGGGTATCGATGCCGTCGATTGCCACCACGCCGTTGGCAACTAGATAGTCCTGCAGGCTCTGCTCGGCGCGCCAGCTGCTGGCGATGAGGGAGAGGTCGCGAGCGCTCAGCCCACTGGGCTGCGCCGCCGCCGATTCCGCCGCCACGGCCGACATGCCGACGTTACCGACGTGGGGATAGGTCATCGCGACCAGCAGGCCGCGGTAGGCAGGATCGGTCAAGACGCTGGCATAGCCGGCCGCATTCGTATTGAAGCAGACCTCGCCGACCGCAAGGCCAGCTGCACCGAGAGAACGTCCGTGAAATAGAGTGCCGTCTTCAAGGGCAAGTATGGCAGGCGTATTCAAGCGACCTCCTGCTCGTGCGCGCGCAAAAACGGGAGGGGATCCAAGGATGCCCTCCCGCCGCTGTAAGGGTTCGTGGGAACGAAGGATCGCGGAATTCTACTGGCCCTGGCCCGCAGTGTCCATCCTGCAATTGCGATCGCGCGGCCTGCCGCCGCCGGCTTGCCGCCCTCGCCTCCCCATCGATACAATTGGCGGCCCGTTTGGTTGGCCAAAAATGGGCATTCATACAGTTGGATCCAGCGTACGCACTTCTACTGCAAGGACTTTACAAGCGCTACCGTAACGGCGTCGAGGCCCTCAAGGGCATCGATCTCGCCGTCCGCCCCGGAGACTTCTTCGGCCTGCTCGGCCCCAATGGCGCCGGCAAATCGACCGCCATCGGCATCATCTCCTCACTGGTGCGAAAAACCGCCGGCCGGGTCGAGATCTTTGGCTATGACCTCGATCGCGAACCGTGGCTGGCCAAATCCCAGCTTGGCCTGGTTCCGCAGGAATTCAATTTCAACGGCTTCGAGACGGTCGAGCAAATCGTCGTCAACCAGGGCGGCTTCTACGGCGTCGACCGCCGCACCGCCAAGCAGCGCGCCGAGCGCTACCTCAAGGAACTCAGCCTGTGGGACAAGCGCTCCCAGCCGGCGCGCACGCTCTCCGGCGGCATGAAGCGGCGGCTGATGATCGCCCGCGCCCTGGTGCACGAGCCGCGACTGCTCATCCTCGACGAACCCACGGCCGGGGTCGACATCGAGCTGCGCCGCTCGATGTGGGATTTTCTGCGCGAGCTCAACGCCGGCGGCACCACCATCATCCTGACCACACATTATCTCGAGGAAGCGGAAACTCTGTGCCGCAACATCGCCATCATCGATGACGGTCGCATCATCGAGCACACCTCGGTCAAGGCGCTGCTGCGCAAGCTCAGCACCCACGGCTTCATTCTCGACATCAGCGGCGCCGGTCCTGAGCTGCCGCCGCTGCCGGTCCACCAGGCAGTGCGTCTCGACGACAACACGCTGCAGATCGAAATCACCGCCGAGCAAAACCTCACCGAGGTGTTCGCCGCCCTGGCCAGGGCCGGCATCCAGGTACTGAGCATGAAGAACACCGCCAACCGGCTGGAAGAGCTGTTCGTGCGAATGCTGGAGAGCGGTTCCGGCTCGAAGCGGGAGCAGGCGCAATGACATCGACCCGACAGCAGTGGCAAACCAATCTGGTCTCGCTCAAGACCATCGCTTACAAGGAAATTCGGCGTTTTCTGCGGATCTGGCAGCAAACCCTGCTGCCGCCGGCCATCACCATGACGCTGTACCTCATCATCTTCGGCAGCCTGATCGGCGCCCGCATCGGCGAAATGGGGGGGCACAGCTATATCGAGTTCATCGTGCCCGGCGTCATCATGATCGCCGTCATCACCAATTCCTACGCCAACGTCGTATCCTCGTTCTTCAGCGCCAAATTCCAGCGCTTCATCGAGGAGATCCTGGTCTCTCCGACCCCCAACCTGGTGATCCTGCTGGGCTACCTGGCCGGCGGCTTCGCCCGTGGCCTGCTGGTGGGCGCAATCGTCCTGGCAATCTCGCTGCTGTTTACCGAACTGCGCATCCACAATCCCTGGATCACGGCCTCCATCGTGCTGCTGACGTCTTTGCTGTTCGCGCTCGGCGGCTTCATCAACGCCATTTTCGCCCGCACTTATGACGACATCTCCATCATCCCGACCTTCGTTCTGACGCCGCTGACCTACCTGGGCGGCGTGTTTTACTCCATTCATCTGTTGCCGCCGTTCTGGCAGAAGGTCTCTCTCATCAACCCCATTCTTTATCTCGTCAACGCTTTCCGTTACGGCATTCTGGGGCACTCTGACATCAACATCGGCATCGCCTATACCGTTGCCCTGGCATTCATCGCCCTGCTCGGCAGCATCGCCATGCTGCTGCTCCGACTCGGCACGGGGCTACGCAGTTAAAAACAAAAAAGCCGTGCATTTGCACGGCTTTCCGAGCGCTGCCGAGCGCCTTCAGTCGACGCGCAGCTCGTCGAGTGACCGGCCCTGGGCTTCCCATTCCTTGACCCAGTGCGGCTTGCGCCCGCGGCCGGACCAGGTCTTGGTCTCGTCGGTCGGATGCCGATACCGGACAGCACGACCGCCGCTGGCTGCGACCTGGCCGGAGATCAGCTCCTGCAAAGTGAAGCCAAACCGCTCAGCGACATCGCGCAATTCACGCTGTGCCTGTTTAATTTCCTCGCGCCGACGCTTTTTCAGTTCGCGCTCGATTTCCGCCTGTAGTTCTCGCAGTTGCTGCGAGTTGTAGTTGCTAAGATCCATCGTCACTCCTTGCTAAGGCAAAGCATCTTTATAGACCTGGACTCAATATGTGACGCCTTGTCTGCCAACCAGTTCACACTTTTTAGCAGACGCACCCGCGGCGTCTTACCGCTTGGGCATTAATATATGCCCCATTTCTCCTCCACGAGAGGATTGTATTTACATTTAAGACCTGTTTTCAACAATAGGCCACTGATTGGATTGGCTCATTAGCGCCATGGCGCCGATTAAAAGCCGGCACATTAATCGACAATGGCCACTGCGAAGGGTTCAGGCGGCCCGGCGATCGTCCGGCTTTCAGGATCGCGCCGGGAGCGGGCACGGCTGCCGACGACCTGCGCTATAATCGGCGCTTTCATCTGCCGAGCCTGCCATGACAACGCTACAGCAAAGTCTTACCGCCACGCCGATTGCGCTTACCGTCGAGCTTGATTTGGCCGCTGTCAGTGCCGGGATGAGGCCGCCGCCTCCGCTCACGAAACAACATGCCGGCATCCTGGCGGACGCGATTGCAGCCGATCTGGCCCGCATCGTCGGAGAGCGAATTCAGGCTTGCGGCTTGGTGATTTCGGCGGCGCTGTACGATTTGACCGAGTTGCTGCGGCCTGGGTTGCCCTGGGTCGAGATTTTATTGGAAATCTACCGCGGCAGCTGTGCCGGCCGTGGCTTCGTGCCGCAGGTCCTTGCCCTCGGCGGCGACGCGGATTTCCCCATCCAGGCGCTGGCTCCGCTGCGCCGTCCTGGCTCGGGCCCGTTGCTAGTGCTGCCGCTGCTACTGGTGGCGGATCGCACGGTCATCGAAGGCATGCAGCGGCAGCTGGAAGAGACGCTGCTGGAACAGGGCCGCTGCGGCTTGCCGACCGAAGAGGTCATCCGCCGCGACTTCGGACTGGCGCCTCGCAACCTGAACTACGCCACCTTCAACGATCTGAGCGCCCTGCTCAAGCTCCAGCTGGACCGCGCCGGGCTGGATCCGCTGTGGCAGCTGCTGGAAGGGGCGCTGTTTCGGCCGCACCATGCCGAGCTGGTCCAGCTGCCGGAGGGCAACCGCTTCGTTGGGCGCGGCGGCGAGGTGTACACTTTATTTTACACATTCGACCAATGGGCTGGACGCGGCCTCGGCGACAGCGAGAGCTACCGGCGCTGGCTGCTCAAGCAGCGGCTTTACGAGGCTGGGCTAGCGGCCCATGGACTACGGATCCGGCGCCTACATCCGGCCGCCGAGCTCGCCTCGGGCTGCAGCAGCCGGCTCACCCAGGCCTTGGCCGAGCACGAGCTCCAGGGCGAGCTGCTGCGGGAACCGGACACGCCTCCGCCCCCGCTTGAGGACGCCAGGGTCATTCTGCTCACCGAGCACAGCACACCGGAGCTGGGCCCGGTCGCCTACACCGTGCTGGCCCAGGCTGGCGACGGCCGGGTGCTGCACCTCGCCAACGAATATCCCCTGACCCAGGAAGCGGCCCGCGACGTGCGTGAACGCTGGGCGGAGACAGCCGCCCGCCTCGGCCTGGCGCTGCACCTGGCGCAGCCAGGGCGGCTGCTCGTCAGCGACGATGGCAAGCACCTGCTGCCGCAGGTCGAGTTTGGC
The DNA here is from genome assembly GCA_012523465.1 of Lysobacteraceae bacterium. Taxonomy (GTDB): domain Bacteria; phylum Pseudomonadota; class Gammaproteobacteria; order Nitrococcales; family AK92; genus JAAYIK01. Next base: position 16,520 of record JAAYIK010000016.1, read on the forward strand.
GAAGAGGTGCATTGAGCCGAGGCTGGAGCCCCTCCCCCGTGCCAACAACCAGGCCGGCGCTTCAGGGATTAAGCAACAGCTTGCGCCACTCGCCGGCCTCTGCCACGTAGCGCTCGCGCTCATGGAGGCGGCCGGGCCGGGAGAACCAGAACTCGATCAGATCAGGCTTGACGCGGTAGCCGGACCAGTAGGATGGGCGCGGCACCGGCTGCCCCTCGAAGCGCCGCTGGTAGAGCGCGACCTGCTGCTCCAGCTCCTCCCGCCGCGCCAGCGGCTCCGACTGTCGTGACGCCCAGGCGCCGATCTGGCTGGCCCGCGGCCTGGTGGCCCAGTAAGCGTCCGCCTCGGCGTCGCTCACTTGTTCGACCGCGCCCTCGACCAGCACCTGCGCCAGCAGCGGCTGCCAGAAAAAGCACAAGCTGGCATAAGGCCTGGCAACCAGCGCGCGCCCCTTGCGGCTGAGCGTATTGGTGTAGAAAACGAAGCCGCGCTCATCGGCCGCCTTCAGCAGCACGGTGCGCACCTCCGGCCGACCCTCGGCATTCACGGTCGCCAGCGACATCGCCGCAGGCTCGGGCAAGCCGGTCTGCTCAGCCTGCCGCAGCAAGTCCCGGAAGCGCTGCAACGCTTCCAGATATAGGGGCGCGGTAGTGTCGGTCATTGGACTCCTTCTTCGCTATCTGACGGCATGGCATCTGCCGGCGCGACGTGCAGCTTCAGCCCGTCCCGCGCCAGCACGCGCACCGGCTGATTCTTGCGCAACGGCGTCTCGCTGTGTGCGGTCCAGATTTCGCCATCGAGCCGCACCTGGCCGCGGCCGTGAAAATCGTACAGCGCTTCGCCGATACGACCGATCATGCGATCGGCGCCGCTCGTCACCGGCTGCCTGTGGGAGCGCATCAGCAGCAGCACCAGGCCAAGCAGCGCCAGGCTGCTGACGATGGCGAGGCCGATGATCAGCTCCAGGGAAATCCGAAATGCCGCGGTATCAGTATCGAACAGAATGATCGAGCCGATCACGAAAGCGATAACCCCCCCGATTCCGAGGATGCCGAAGCTGGGCACGAACGCTTCGGCCAGAATGAACGCCAGCCCCAGCGCGATCAGCGCCAGTCCTGCGTAGCTGATGGGCAGGGCCTGGAAAGCGAACAGCGCCAGCAGCAGGCAGATGCCGCCGAGCACGCCGGGAACCAGGCTGCCTGGCGCCATCAGCTCAAACATCAAGCCGTAGATGCCCAGCAGCAGTAGGATATATGCCACGTTGGGATTGGTTATGACCGCCAGCAGCCGGGAACGCCAATCCGGCTCCAGATGGACGATGTGGGCATTGGCCGTGGCCAGCACCCGGTCGGTGCCAGCCAGGCTCACCGTGCGCCCATCAAGCTGGCGCAGCAGGTCGTCCATGTCGGCAGCAACCAGCTCGATGACGCCGAGCTCCAGCGCAGCGTCGGCGCTGACGCTGGCCGCCTCACGCACCGCCTGCTCGGCCCAGTCGGCATTGCGGCCGCGCAGCATGGCCAGGGAGCGGATGTAGGCCACCGCATCGTTGACCATCTTCTGCTCCATGGCATTCTTGGGCTGGGGGTCGGATTGCTGCCCTTCCGGCTCGTCGGCTGCCGGCGCCGGACCGCCGATCTGCACCGGCGTGGCCGCCCCAACATTGGTGCCCGGCGCCATGGCGGCGACGTGGGTGGCATAGAGGATGAAGGCGCCGGCGCTGGCCGCCCGCGCTCCGCCCGGCGCCACATAGCCGATGACCGGCACCGGCGCTGCCAGTATGGCCTGCACGATATCGCGCATGGCCGTATCCAGTCCGCCCGGCGTGTCGATGCGCAGCACGATGGCCTGGCTTTGCGCCACCTCCGGCCGCCGCAGGGCGCGCTCGATGTAGTCGCTGCTGGCCGGGCCGATCGCGCCGCTCAGTTCCAGGACGACGACCTGCGCGGCCGCCACCGGCTGGGTCCAGCTCAGGGCAGCCAGAATCAGCAGCCATCCCCAATAGCACAGACGCATGGCATCGGCCCTCCGTGTTCCCGCCCCGATTCTACGCCATTCGCCGATTGTTCGACTGCTTTGCCCGCAGCCGGCGCAGTCTTGGCGCGAAAAAAATGCCCGCGATGGCGGGCATTTTCCTGGCGCGGGCGTAGCCGTCAGGCTTTCAGCCCCTCGAGGATGCGCTGCTGCACTTCCTCGACACTGCCCAAGCCATCGACGGTGACGTAGCGCGGAGCGTCGGCACCGCCCTGCCTGGCCCAGGCGGAGTAATAATCCACCAGCGGGCGGGTCTGCTCATGGTAGACCTCCAGGCGCCGGCGCACGGTTTCTTCCTTGTCGTCGTCGCGCTGGATCAGCGGCTCGCCCGTCACGTCATCCTTGCCTTCCACCTTGGGCGGGTTGTAGATGACATGATAGATGCGGGACGAGCCGGGGTGGATGCGGCGACCGGTGATGCGGCGGACGATCTCCTCGTCATCGACCTGCAACTCGACGACGGCATCGATTTTGATGTTTTCCGCCTTCAACGCGTCGGCTTGAGCGATGGTGCGCGGAAAGCCGTCAAACAAGAAGCCGTTCTGGCAATCCTGCTCGCTGATGCGCTCTTTGACCAGCTGGATGATCAGATCGTCGGATACCAGGCCACCGGTTTCCATGACCTTTTTGGCTTCCAAACCAAGCGGGGTCCCGGCCTTGACCGCTGCCCGCAGCATGTCTCCGGTGGAGATTTGCGGAATATTGAATTTCTGGGCGATGAGGCTGGCCTGCGTGCCTTTGCCCGCTCCGGGCGGCCCTAGCAAGATCAATCGCATGATTAGACCTCTAGTTGCGAACGTGGAAATTCTTGCCAGCTCCTTGCGTACGGCTGGCCGGGCGCCGTCGATACGCCAGCGGCGTCAGGTAAAAACAAAAGGGCCCGATACAGGGCCTTCTCACTCGTCGTCACGCCAGCAAACCTGGATGGCAATGCGGAGAAGCGCACTCAGGGCTGCGTCATTCCCGCTCGGGCGCCAAAAGCATTGCTTTTCTGCAAATCCTTCCCTGCAAATCCTTCTCAAAGCGTCCGGCATTTCGGCCGGATTGAGGGTAGCACCCGCGTTCGGCGACCGCAATTATTTCTCCTCCTCGGCCTTGAAGCGGAAATGCCGCTCGGCGATCGGCAGGCCGGCGCTATCGAAACTGCGCTCAGCGAATTCAACTTGCCCGTCGCGGTCAACCAGGACCACGGTGGAGGCGCGCGTCCCGTACTCCGGACTGACGATGAACATGGCCGACAGTAACCGCTCCCATTCGCGGCTCACACCCGTCTGCGGTAACTCGTCGTCGCTGGCTGGCATGCGATCCGCGAGCAGTACCAGCAAAGGCTCCACCGAGCCGAGCTGGGGGGAATGCAGATAAGCCTCCAAGGCGGCCTTGCCACGCACCACCTTTGGCCAGGGCGTCTCCAGCAGGTGGTTGCTCAAGCCGTAGATGCCCGGCTCCAGCTGCGCAGGCTGCAGGCTGCGATTGCTGAAGCTGAATACGCCCTGCCGATCGCCGAAAAGCAGGTTGAAGCCGCTGAACTGCTGCGCTTCAGCTTGCAGGTGCTGCAGCCAGGCGAGGCCTGGGCTGTCGCTGCGCAGGGTCTCGACCACCAGCTCGCCGCGAGAGCGGCTGCCGATGGCGCGCGGCTCCGGCTCGCGGTAGTTGGTTACCGCCGCGAAGCGGCCCCGGCGGTTGACGCCGAACCAGCTGCCGCCGGCTTCCAGATCGCGTCCGGCCAGAATGTCGCCTTCCGGCCACCAGTCGGCCGGCGCCGCCGGACGGCGATGGAATTCGTCACGGTTGGCGGCAATGACCAGGGGATAGTCGGGATTGACCTGATAGGCAAGCAGAAGCAGACACATGGGATCAGCGCAGGACCGTCAACCGGTCCGCCGTCAGTAAATAAATGCTCCCTGCGCGACTGATCGGAGCGCTCACGAAAGGGCCGCCGATCTTTTCCCGCCGCAGCAGGCTGCCGTCCTGCACAGACAGCCAGTTCAGATGGCCGGTGTCGTCGCCGACCAAGACATACTCGCCGTGCGCGGCAGGCCCGGTCAAGCGCAACCCACGCAGGTCGTCCTGTCGCCAGACCGCCGTCCCGGTAAAGCGATCGAACGCCCACACGCGCTGCTCGGCGTCGGTCACCAGCAGCAGATCACCGGCCACGGTAAGCCCGGCATAGGCCGACAGCTCGCGTTCCCAGCGGATTCGGCCACTGGCAACATCGATGGCCATCAAGCGACCGTTGTAGGCGCTCACGTAGACGTCGTTCCGCAGCAGCACCGGGTCGGCATCGACATCGACCAGGCGCTCGAGGTCGGTACGGCCGCGAGGAACGGCCACAGCCACTTCCCACAGCACCCGCCCGCTGTCGGGCGCCAGCGCCACCAGCCGGCCGCTGTCCAGCCCCACCAGCACCAGCTGCCGCGGGGCCAGTACGGGGCTACTGGTGCCGCGAACAGTCAGGGCGGGCACGGTATGCTCATGCAGCCAGCGGCGCCGCCCGGTCGCGGCGTCCAGGCCAAAGACCCGACCGTCCGCCACCCGCACTACCACCAGATCCCGAGAGACCGCGGGGCGCGCCAGGATTTCACTGGTCACGCCGGAGCGCCACAGCAGCTCGCCGTCGCTGGCGCGCAGCCCGATGGCCTCACCGTCGCGGCTGCCGATGACCAGCAAATCGCCGGCCACCGCCGGGCCGGCGCTGAGTGGTCGGCGCAAGTCCCGCTGCCAGAGCACCACGCCGTCAGCGGCGCGCAGGGCAGAAACCTGTCCGCTATGGCTGGCGATATAGACCGTGTCGCCGACCACCTCCGGCCGCAGGTCAAAGCCGCTGTCGCTCGGCAAGCGCGGCAAAGAGTGCGACCAGATGGTCCGCACGCCGACATCGGCACGATGGGCGCGCGGCTCCGGCGGCGGCGGCAAGTCTTGGCGTGCTACCCCACCGTAGCTGGTGCAGCCGGCAGCCAGCAGGGACGCCAGCAGGACGGGCAGGAACTTTATCACGCAGTCGGCTCCGCGCTGGCGCCCAGATCGTTGAGCTTGAGCTCGATGAGGGCGCGCCGCTGCGGGGCCAGCGCCGGGTCTTCCAGCGCAGCGCGATAAGCGGCGATGGCATCCTCACGCCGCCCCGCCTCGCTCAGCAGGTCGCCTCGCACCTCCTGATAATCGGCAGCCAGGACCTCGGGCACCGACTGCAACACTTCCAGCGCTTCCTCGTACTTCTGCTGCGCGCCCAGCACGCGGGCCAGACGCAAGGTGGCCAGGGCGCCCACCGGTTGCCGCTTGGCCCGCTCGGCCGCCCAGCGCAGCCGCTCGGCCGCCTGCTCCAGCTCGCCGTTCTCGACGTGGTGCTGAGCCAGCAGCAGCGCCGTCAGCGGACCGTAGGGCGTGCTGCCGTACTGCTCCAGCAGCGCCTCCCCCAGCGCCACGGCATCCGCCGCTGGCGGGTCCGCCAGCAGCCGGCTACGGAACGCCTGGTAATCCTGCGAAGCCAGCTCAGCGCGGCGCTGCTTGTAAGCATCCCATTGCTGCCAGCCGATCAGGGCGACGATGGCTATCACCACGCCGGCGATGATGGCGCGTCCGTTCTCGCGCCACCAGGCCCGTAGGGCTTCTATCTGCTCCTCGTCCGTATAGCTCATTCAGCCTTCCATCCCCACGACGTCAAGATTTTCGTTCTTGCAGCAGATCGCGCAAGCGGGCGATCACTTGCTGCTCGCTCAGGGTAGCCTGTTCCGCCTCGCTGCGCAGATCTTTTACCGCCACCTGTCCGGCCGCGGCTTCTTCCTCGCCGATGATGAGCGCCAGCCGCGCGCCGCTGCGATCGGCGCGCCGGAACTGGCTCTTGAAGCTGCCGCCGCCGCAATGTACCAGCAGCCGCAGCCCGGGCAGCGCATCGCGCAGCCGTTCAGCCAGCGGCATGCCGGCCGCGACCGCCTGCTCGCCGACCAGGACAAGGTAGGCGTGCGGCGCCGGATTCACCACCTGCTCGCGCTCCTCCAGCAGCGCCACGATGCGCTCGAGGCCCATGGCAAAGCCGATGGCCGGGGTGGGCTTGCCACCCAGCTGCTCCACCAAGCCGTCGTAGCGACCGCCGGCGAGCACCGTGCCCTGCGCGCCGAGCCGATCCGTCACCCACTCGAACACCGTGCGGCTGTAGTAATCCAGGCCGCGCACCAGCCGGGTGTTGATATCGTAGCCAAGCCCGGCGGCATCGAGCAGCGCACACAAGGCATCGAAGTGGTGGCGCGAGTCGGCATCGAGATGGTCGAGCAGCCGCGGTGCCCCGGCGATCAGCTCCTGCATGGCCGGATTCTTGCTGTCAAGTATGCGCAGCGGATTACTGTGCAGGCGCCGCTGGCTGTCGGCGTCCAGGGTCTGGTAATGGGCCTTGAAGTAATCCACCAGCCGCTCGCGGTATGCGGCCCGGGCCGCGGCGCTGCCCAACGAATTCAGCTGCAAGCGCACGTCGTCCAACCCCAGGCGGCGCAGGATGCGGGCACTGAGCAGGATGACCTCGGCGTCGATGTCCGGCCCGGCCATGCCGAACACTTCCACGCCAATCTGGTGAAACTGACGGAACCGGCCCTTCTGCGGCCGCTCGTAGCGGAACATGGGGCCGGCATACCACAGCCGCGGCTGGGCATTGTGAAGCAGCCCGTGCTCCAGGCAGGCACGCACGCAGCCGGCCGTCCCCTCGGGGCGCAGGGTGATGCTCTCACCGTTGCGATCCTCGAAGGTGTACATCTCCTTCTCGACGATGTCGGTGACTTCGCCGATGGAACGGCGGAACAGCTCGGTGCGCTCCACCAAAGGCAGGCGGATTTCCTGATAGCCGTACCCTTCCAGGGTCTCGCGCACGATGCGCTCGACCCGGCACCAAAGCGGGGTCTGAGCGGGCAGGATGTCGGCGAAGCCGCGGATGCTTTGCACGGAACCGGACACGCGAACCTCTATGCAGTAACTGGACGAAACATGGATTTACTGTGCCGGCGACAGCGTCAGGCGCGCCACGTCGCGACGGATGTGCGGAGCCAGCGGAATCGGCTCGCCGGCAAGATAAAGCCGTGCATGGTGCGCATTGCCAATCACCAGGCGCAATGGCGCTTGGCCACTGAGCTCGAGGGTGCGCGGCCCTTGCACCAGCCCGGCATAGACTCGCTCGCCGTCGGCAGCCTCGACCTCGATCCAGGACTCGTCGTCGACTTCGATGGAAATCGCCACCTGATCGGCCGGCGGCGCGGGTTCCGCGGCGACGGCTTCCGCAGCAGCGACCGCGTCCCCTACGACCTCGGCTTCCTCACTCGCGAAGTCCGGCTCTTCAGCGGCTTGCTCCGGCTCGGCAGCGGTCGCGGCCTCGCTCCAGACGGGGGGCTCGTCCGCGAACTCGTCGCCGCTGGCAGCGGCAGGCTGCGGCTCGCCCAGCGCCGGTTCGTCGCTTGCCGGCACCTCCGCAGCAACCGCCGGCTGTGCCTCGCTCCGGGTCGCAGCCGGCTCCAGCGCGACGTCGCGGTAATAGCTGCGGTAAGCGACGTAGCCAATCAGGAGCAGGGCGATCAGCAGTACCGGCCACTTCAGCCAGCTACCGCGCGCTGCACGCTCGGCCGCCAGCGACCGCGGCTGCTCGGACTGCTGCTCCGGCTGCTGGCGCTCGAACGCCGCCAGCACCTCGGCTTCGGCCAGTCCCACCAGCTTGGCGTAAGCACGCAAATAACCGCGCACGAAAGTGCGCGGCGGCAACAGATCAAAGCGCTCGGCCTCCAGCGCCTCGATGGCGGCAACCCGTAGATTTAGGCTGGCCGCGACGTCCTGCTGGGTCAGCCCTTGCTGCTCGCGCCGCTCACGCAGCAGCTTGCCGACGCCGGGCTCGTCCAGCTCCAGCTTGGGGTCATCACTCATGACGCCGCTCCTCGGATTCGATCAGCCAGCGCGCTTGCTCGCTGTCCGGAAATCTGTTCTTAAGCTGCAGGCTGTAGCTCGCCACGGCGTCCATATCCCCCAGCTCCCGCTCGATCTGGATGCCTAGCCACAGGCTTTCCGGCGTCTGCGACGCTTGGGCCAGATAGCGCTGGTAAAAGCCGCGCGCCGACAAGGCATGCCCTGCCTCGTGGCGCAATTGCGCCATGAAAAACAGCGCCCTGGCAAAGTTGGGGTTGTGACGCAGCGCTTCCAGGAAATAGCTTTCTGCCTCCGCACTGCGGCCGGCCCGCAGCAGACAGACGCCGGCATTGCTCAGCGGCACCTCCGGCGTCGGGTAAAGGGGATTTTCGGCGGCCCGCCTCAGATGGCGCTCAGCCTCGTCGAGCTTGCCACGCTCGCAGAGGAACTGGCCATAGTTGTTGAGCATGGCCGAGTCGTCCGGCGCCAGGATCACCGAACGCCGGTAGTGCCGCTCGGCGTCGTCCATCTGCCCGAGGCGGTGGTAGAGAATGGCCAGCACCGAGTGAGCCTCGGCATAGCCGGGATCCTGCTTGACCGCCTTGGTCAGCCGATCCAGGGCTTGCTCAAAGCGTCCCTGCCGCATGTAGGCCAGGCCCAGCTGCGTGTTGGTGCGGGCCGCCTTGTGAGCATCCGCCGAACTGTCCGACGACAAGGTCGCGCAACCGGCGAGCAGCAGAACCATCAACAGTAGAATCGACGATGCGACGACGGATCTCATACTCCTGCCGCTGGTGCCTGCTGTTCCCGGCGGAAACGCCGGCGTGTCCTGTCATGCACCTTGCCGACCAGCTGGCCGCACGCACCGTCGATATCGTCGCCGCGGGTCCGGCGGGTCGTGGTCACGTAGCCGGCCTGCTGCAGGATGCGGGCAAACCGCTGGATTCGCTCGGGACTGGAACGCCGGTATCTAGAGCCGGGGAACGGATTGAAGGGAATCAGGTTGATCTTCGAGGGAATGCCGGCCAGCAGCCTGGCCAGCTGGCGGGCATGCTCGTCCTGGTCGTTCACGCCGTCCAGCATCACATATTCCCAGGTGATGCGACGGTGCGGATTGTTGCCCAGGTAATTGCGGCACGCCGGCAGCAGCTCGGCGATCGGATATTTTTTGTTGATCGGCACCAGCTGGTCACGCAGTTCGTCGTTGGGTGCATGCAGCGACACCGCTAGGCTGACGTCGGTCGCCTCGGCCAGCCGGTACAGCGCCGGCACGACGCCGCTGGTGGAAATGGTGACCCGCCGCTTGGACAGGCCGTAGGCATGGTCGTCCACCATCAGGCTGGCGGCCGCTACTACATTGTTGAAATTGAGCAGCGGCTCGCCCATACCCATGAAAACCACGTTGGTGACCTTGCGCCCTTCCTCGGCCAGAGCGGAGACTGCGAAGCGCAGCTGGCCGATGATCTCCGCTATCGTGAGATTGCGGTTAAACCCCTGGGTCGCGGTCGAGCAAAAGCTGCATTCCAGGGCGCAGCCGACCTGGGACGAGACGCACAGCGTGCCCCGGTTCGGTTCGGGGATGAAAACCGTCTCGATGGCGTTGCCACCGTCAAGGCGCAACAACCACTTGCGGGTTCCGTCCGCGGAGCGCTGATCGAAGATGACCTCCGGCAGCCGGACCTCGCACAACTCGCTCAGCTTGGCCCGCAGGGCCTTGCTGAGGTCAGTCATGGCGTCAAAGTCGTAAACCCCGCGCTGATGAATCCATTTGATGACCTGAACCGCCCGGAAGGGCTTCTCGCCGAGCTCGGCAAAGAAGCCCTCCATCGCCTTGCGATCAAGGTCGAGCAGATTCAGCTTCGCCGGCGCTGCCGGCGTGCCTGCTTGGTTAGTCGCGGGGACAGATCTCATCTTCTTTGAAGAAAAACGCAATTTCCTGCTTGGCGGTATCGGGCCCGTCGGAGCCGTGCACTGCATTGGCGTCGATGCTTTCGGCGAAGTCGTGACGCAGCGTACCCGCAGCCGCCTCCTTGGGGTTGGTGGCGCCCATGATCTCCCGGTTCTTGCGGATGGCGTCCTCGCCTTCCAATACCTGCACCATGACCGGGCCGGAGGTCATGAACTCGACCAAGTCGTTGAAAAACGGCCGGTCGCGGTGCACGGCGTAGAAGTTCTCGGCCTGCTCCCGAGTCAGGCGCAGCATCTTGGCAGCGACGATCCGCAGCCCGGCCCGCTCGAAACGGGTGTAGATCTCGCCAATCACGTTCTTGGCAACGGCATCCGGCTTGATGATGGAGAGGGTACGCTCTAGCGCCATGTCGAACATCCTCGGTTGTGTGACCGCTGGCGACCGCCCTCAATGGCGGCGCCCGTCAGCTCTATCGCTTCAAATGTGCAAAGCCCGCTGCAACGCGGGCTCGTGACAGTCTTACGAAAAGTGACGCTAGTGTACTCGTGCCCACCGCGATCGGCAATTTGCCGCTGCGGTGCGCGGGCCGCCGCTCCCCAGCTAGACCGCGAAGCTCTCGCCGCAGCCGCAAGTGGCCTTGGCCAGTGGATTGCGGAAGTCGAAGCGCTGGTTGAGGCCTTCCTTGACGAAGTCGACCTCGACATCCTGGAGAAAAGGCAGGCTCTCGGAATCGACCACCACCTTCACCCCGTGTTGCTCGAACACGGTGTCGTCTTCCCCGATGGAGTCGGCATAGTCCACCAAGTAGCCAAAACCGGAACAGCCGCTGACCTTGATCCCAAGACGCAATCCCTGGGCGCCTTGCCGCCTGGCCAACATGGACCGTACATGCTCGGCAGCCCTTTCGGTCAACTTCAATGCCATGCTCTTTACACCTCCGAACCAGGATCAAGTTCTTGCTCAGCGGCGGCCAGCGCCGCTTTCAAGGCGTCCTCGGCGACCAGCGCCACCGCCCGCTTAGCGGCCGGCAGCTTAAGCGCCTCCGCCACGGCGAGGCCCTGCAGCCGCTCGGCCGCGGTGATCTCGGCCCCCTGCAGCCGGCGGCACAGCCACTCGGCGCAGGCAATGGTCGCGGGACAGCCGAAGGCCTCGAAGCGAGCCTCCCGGATGCACCCTCCGGCGCAGGCGAGCCAAAGCCCGATCAAGCTACCGCGGCTTACGGCGCCGCCGACGCCGTAGCGGTAGCGACCTGCGCCGGGCCGGCCGGCGTGGCGGGGCGCGGCGAATAGCTCCAGAACCTGTGACGGCAGGGGCACCTCGAGCTGCATTCTTCAGGCTCCGCCATACATTATGTCAAGCGAGGCGCCGGCGCGCCATCGTCGCCAGACCGGAGAAAACGCCCGCAGCCGGTCGACGGCCGCAGTTATCCATTCGACCGCCAGGTCGATCTCTTGTTCCGTGGTGAAGCGCCCCAGACTCAGCCGCAGGCTGGCATGTGCCAGCTGTTCGGGCACCCCCATGGCCCGCAGCACGTGCGACATGGCGCCCTGGGCCGAGGTGCAGGCGGAGCTGGCCGAGGCCGCCAGCCGCGGCAGCTCCGCTGCCAGCGCCTCGCCATGCACACCGATGAAGCCGACGTTGAGGATGTGCGGCGCTCCGTCCGAGCGTCCGTGCATGACCACCCCATCGAGCTGCTGCAGTCCGCTCCAGCGCCGCTGGCGCAGCTGCGCCAGCTGCCGCGGCTCGCTGTCCATGAGCTCCCGCGCCAGCCTGCAGGCCTCCCCCATGCCGACCACCTGATGCACGGCCACCGTCCCAGGCCGCAGCCCGCCTTCCTGTCCGCCTCCGAACAGCAGCGGCTGCAGCCGCACCCGGGGTCGCCGGCGCACATACAGCGCCCCGACCCCCTTGGGGCCGTAGAGCTTGTGAGCCGACAGCGCCAGCAGATCGATGTCGCCGGCAACATCCAGCGGAACGCGGCCGGCGGCCTGCACGGCATCGACATGTAGCAGCGCGCCGTGACGCCGGGCCAAGGTCGCGATCTCGGTCAACGGCTGCCGCACGCCGGTCTCGTTGTTCACGGCCGCCACCGCGACCAGGCAGGTCCTGGCCTCCTGCAGCGCCGCTTCCAGCTGGGCCAGATCCAGCGAGCCATCCGCAGCTACCGGCAGCTCGACCAGATCGTAGCCCTCTCGCGCCAGCTGGCGGCAGGGCTCAAGCACTGACTTGTGCTCGCTGCGCAGGGTGATGATACGCCGCCCGCGGCGCTCGCCATGGGCGCGGGCGGCGCCGAAGATGGCCAGGTTATTGGCCTCGGTGGCCCCTGAGGTCCAGACGATCTCGTCTTCCGCCGCGCCGATCAGGGCCGCCACCTCGGCCCGCGCCCGCTCCACCGCCATCGCCGCCTGCCGACCCGGCGCGTGGGTGCTGGCCGGGTTGGCGTAGCCGGTCTCGGTGCCGAGCCAGTCCAGCATGCGCTCCCGGACCCGCGGATCCAGGGGCGTGGTAGCGGCGTTGTCGAGATAGACCTGCCGCTCGCGGTCAGCGCTGGTTGGGCTGTTCATCCTGCGCGGACTCGGTCGATCCCGAAGAGCCGTTGCCGTTGAGGCCGGTGAAGTTGCAGGGATCCAGCCCCTTGTGTTCGCCTTCCGATACCTGCCCACCAAGCTGGCGGATCGCCCGGCACATCTCCTCCAGCCGCTTGTCGGTGAGATGGATGTGATCCAGCAGGGCGTTGATGGCATTGACGATGGGGTCGGCCATGTCCTTGGTAGCGCCGTAGGCTTGGAAGCCGATGCGTTCGGCCACCGCCTCCCGCTGGCGCTGCTTGTCGCTGCGGGGCACCGCCTGCCGGGCCGGGACGCCGACCATGGTCACCCCTGGGGGCACGTCCTTGACCACCACGGCATTGGAGCCGATACGGCTGCCGGCACCGATGCGGATGGGGCCCAGGATCTTGGCCCCAGCGCCGACCACCACGTTGTCCTCCAGCGTCGGATGGCGCTTGCCCTTCTCCCAGCTGGTGCCACCCAACGTCACGCCGTGGTAGATGGTGCAGTCATCGCCGATCTCGGCGGTCTCGCCGATCACCACGCCCATGCCGTGGTCGATGAAGAAGCGCCGGCCGATACGGGCTCCCGGGTGGATTTCGATGCCGGTCAGCCAGCGGGCGATCATGCCAAGAAAGCGCGCCAGCCAGCGCAAGCGATGCTGCCACAGCCAGTGGTTGAGACGATGGAACAGGATTGCGTGCAGGCCCGGATAACAGGTCAACACCTCGAAGGCATTGCGCGCCGCAGGATCGCGCTCCATGACGCAACGAATGTCTTCCTTCAGCCTGGCGAACATATGAACCTGCCTTTGAACCAAATCAGTGCTCGCAGCGGAAAGCCATACAGAATATCGCTTCCACTGCCCCATTGATACCGACGCTGACAACAGCCGCTAGCGCAGATGCGCCTCGATGGCTCGCAGCGCTCCTTGCAGGGCGTTGATTTCCCGCTTGTCGGGACGGGCGCGACCAAAGACGGCACGCAGTCGGCGCATCAGTAGCTCCGGATTGCGTTTGTGGAGATAGCCGACGCGATCCAGCACCTGGGCCAGATGCCGGTAAAAGCGTTCCATGTGCTCGAACGTGGCCGGCTCGCACCTGCGTTCCGGCGCCGGCGCTTCCTGGGCGGCCATGAAAAGCTCATAGGCGACCACTTGCACCGCGGCCGCGAGATTCAGCGAACCGGAGGTCGGACTGGCCGGGATGTGGACGGCGTACTGGCAGCGATCCAGCTCCTGGTTGCTCAGCCCCGAATGCTCGCGTCCGAACAGCAGCGCCACCGGATGTCGCGCGCTCTCCGCCACCGCCAGGCGGGCAAAGCTGCGCAGGTCGATGGCCGGCGCCCCCAACCGCCGAGCCCGGTTGGTCAGCCCGGCCACCAGGGCGGCGCCGGCCAGCGCGGAATCCAGGTCAGCATGCACTTCCGCTCGCTCCAGCACGTCGAGCGCATGCGCCGCATTGGCCCGCGCCTGCGGATGCGGGAAGGCTTCCGGCTGCACCAGCAGCAGCCGATGCAGTCCCATGGTTTTCAAGGCCCGGGCGGAGGAACCGATATTGCCTGGGTGGGTGGTGCCCACCAACACGATACGTATGTTGTCGGGATTCATCCTGAGAAACCTGCAGCTAGCGACCCCGTGCGCCGGGCCGGCAGCAATGGTAGCAAACCGCGCCGGCTTTGGTTTGTCGTGCCAGATCCCTACTACAGAAACCGACTAGCTGGTATGCTTAGCCGGCCTTGGCGGAACCGCCCATGGGCATGGACCCGCAAGCGTTCCCTACGAACCCATTCCCTGCTCTCAGACAACTGACGAAGTCCAGCCATGCACCCAATGGTCAACATCGCCGTGCGGGCCGCCCGCAGCGCCGGCAACGTCATTACCCGCTACATGGACAGGCTTGACACCCTGACGGTCGAGACCAAAGGGCGTAACGACTTTGTCAGTGAAGTCGACCGTATGGCCGAACGGGAGATCATCGGCGTCCTGCGCAAGGCCTACCCGCATCACGCCATCATGGGCGAGGAAACCGGCACCTCGGGCGAGGACGACGAGTTCCAGTGGATCATCGATCCGCTCGACGGCACCACCAATTTCCTCTACGGGGTGCCCCACTTCGCCGTCTCCATCGCCTTGCGTCATCGGGGCCGGCTGGAGGTAGCGGTGGTCTACGATCCCGTGCGCCAGGAGCTTTGGACCGCCAGCCGCGGCAACGGCGCCCAGCTCGATGGCCGCCGCATCCGCGTCACCCAGCGCCAGGATCTCAACGGCGCCCTGCTGGGAACCGGCTTCCCGCACAAGGCCCCGCAACACATCGACGCCTATCTGGGCATGTTCAAGGCGCTGAGCCAGCTGGCGGCCGACATCCGCCGCCCTGGCGCCGCGGCGCTGGACCTTGCCTATGTCGCCTGCGGCCGCTACGACGGCTTCTGGGAAATCGGCCTCGCCCCCTGGGACATGGCCGCCGGCCTGCTGCTGGTCCAGGAAGCGGGCGGCGTAGTCGGCGACTTCACCGGCGGGCCGGGGCACTTCAAGAGCGGCAACGTAGTGGCCGGCAATCCGCGCATCTTTGCCAGCATCGTCCGCGAGATCCAGCCTTACTGCACGCCGCAGCTGCTGCGCTAGCCTGGCTAGGTCTCGACGAAGGCGCCGCCATTGGGGTGCAGCACCTGACCGGTCAGGTAAGAACCATCGGTCGAGGCTAGCAGCACGAAGCAGGGTGCGACCTCGGCTGGTTGGCCGGCGCGCACCAGGGGAGTGTCGTTGCCGAAGTTCTTGACATGCTCAGCATCGAAGGTGGCGGGGATGAGCGGCGTCCAGATTGGTCCGGGAGCCACGCCGTTGACCCGGATGCCGCGCTCAGCCAGCGCCTTGGCCAGCGAGCGGGTAAACGCGACGATGGCACCTTTGCTGGCGGCATAGTCGATTAGGTGATCGCTGCCGCGGTAGGCGGTGACCGAGGTGGTGTTGATGATGGCCCCGCCCTCCCCCAGGTGCGGCAGCACCGCCTTGGCCAGGGTGAAGTAGGCGAAGAAGTTGGTACGAAAGGTCCGCTCGAGCTGCTCCAGCGAGATATCCTCGAAGCGGGAGCGGACATGCTGCTCGGCGGCGTTGTTGACCAACACGTCCAGCCGGCCGAAGCGCTCCAGGTGGGTGCGCACCGCATGGCGGCAAAAGTCGGGATCGCCGACGTCGCCGCTGATCAGCAGGCAGCGCTGGCCTTCCTGCTCCACCAGCCGCCGGGTGGCGTAGGCATCGTCGTGCTCCTCTAGATAGACGATGCTGACGTCCGCCCCCTCTCTGGCGAAATGCACCGCCACCGCACGGCCTATGCCGCTGTCACCGCCGGTGATGAGTGCCGTCCTGCCGGCCAGCTTGCCGCTGCCCCGATAATCGTCGCGGATGTAGATCGGCTCCGGCAGCATCTCTCCTTCCCTGCCGGGTTGCCTGTGCTGCCGCTGCCCCGGCCGCTGCTGCTGGCGATCGAATTCGGCCACTATCATCCTCTCCTGTCGGCTCCGTCCCTGCCCCTCGAATGGGGCTGGCCCGAGAGGATGTCAACGCGGCCGCGGCCGGTCAGAAATCGCTGCCAAAAGCCTGGCGATAGCGCACCCTGAACTCGTCCAGGGTAAAGCGGTGATTCTGCGTGCCGGCATGGGCAATCTTGATCGCCCCCATCAGCGAGGCGATGCGGCCGGTCACTTCCCAGGGAAGGCCGTGCAGCAACCCGTAGAGCATGCCTGCCCGGTAGGCGTCGCCGCAGCCGGTGGGATCCACCACCGCCGTCGCCGGCGCGGCCGGGATGTCGATCCGCCCGCCATCGACGAAGATCCACGCGCCTTCGGCCCCACGCGTGACCACCAACGCCTCGACCTTGGCGGCCAGGGCCTCCAGCGACAACCCGGTCCGCTCCTGCAGCAGCCGCGACTCGTAGTCGTTGACGGCGACCCAGGTCGCCTGCTCAATGAAGGTCAGCAGCTCCTCGCCGCTGAACATGGGCAGCCCTTGGCCGGGATCGAAGATGAACGGAATGCCGGCCTCGTGGAACTGCCGCGCATGCTGCACCATCCCTTCCCGGCCGTTGGGCGCCACGATACCGATGCTGCCCGGCAGCGTCGGCACGTCCACCTCGTGGGCATGGCTCATGGCGCCAGGATGGAAGGCGGTGATCTGGTTGTCGTCGATGTCGGTAGTGATGTAGGCCTGGGCCGTATAGGTTCCGGCGATGGTCTTGATGTGGCTGGTATCCAGACCACACGCGCCGAGCCATTCGGCATAGGGGCCGAAGTCCTCGCCGACGGTAGCGAGAATCAGCGGGCGACCGCCGAGCAGGCGCAGGTTATAGGCGATGTTGCCGGCGCAGCCGCCGAACTCGCGCCGCATCTGTGGCACCAGGAAAGAGATGTTCAGAATGTGGACCTGGTCCGGCAGGATGTGATTGCGGAACCGGTCCTGGAAAACCATGATGGTGTCAAAGGCAAGCGAACCGCTAATGAGGGCTGTCATAGAAGCTTTGTCATGCGGGCACGAGAGCGGTCGCCGGCCGGCATGGCATCGGGCCGGCGGCCGCCCTTCGGCTCATTGGTCTTCTTCTTCGTCGTCTTCGTCGTCTTCGGCTTCGGCGAGACTCAGGTACTCCTCCGCGCCTAGCAGGTCTTCCACATCGGCCGGATCGTCAGGCTGGATGCGCATGATCCAGCCCTCGCCATAGGGATCCTCGTTGACCAGCTCGGGATTGGTAGTGAGCTCGCCGTTGGTATCGATGATCTCGCCGGCGATGGGTGCGTGGATGTCGGAAGCCGCCTTGACCGATTCCACCACGGCGCAGGCCTCCATCGCCTCCACCCGGCGCCCGATTTCCGGGGTCTCCACGAACACCAGATCGCCCAGCGCCGCCTGGGCGTAGTCGGTGATGCCGACCGTCACCGTGCCATCGTCCTCGAGCCGCACCCATTCGTGGGTCGGGGCGTAGCGTAGATCTTCCGGGGCATAGCTCATCTATAGAGGTCTCCAGTTGGATCTCGGGCGTGCTGCGATTCGACGGCAACTATAGCCGCCCCGGACGGAAACGGTAAATGGCCGGCGCTCCTACTCGAAGACTTCCGGCTGCGGCTTGATGGTCTGCGTCGCCGCCGAGCGGCCAACCAGCATCAGCACCGGTCCCAGCCCCAGCACCACCAGCGCCACGGCAGGCAATGCGGCCCGCTCCCACAGCCCTTCCGAAGTCAGCTCGAAGATGCGCACGGACAGCGTGTCCCAGCCGAAGGGGCGCAGCATCAGCGTGGCAGGCATCTCCTTCATGACGTCCACCGCCACCAACAGGGCGCCGGTCAACAGCCCCGGACGCAGCATGGGCAGGTAGACGCGGCGGATGACTTCGCCATGCCGGGCGCCCAGCATGCGGGCGGCGTCGCTGAGCACGGGACGGATCTGCTCCAGGCTGCTGTCCACCGCCCCGTAAGCGACCGCCATGAAGCGCGTGATATAGGCCAGCACCAGCGCCAACACGCTGCCGCTGAGCCACTGGCCGCTGGTGTCGAGTAGGTCAGCCAGGCGGTTGTCGAACCAAGTGAAGCTGAGCATGATACCCACCGCCAGCACCGAGCCCGGCATCGCGTAGCCCATGGTGGCGCTGGCAACCGCGCGGCTGGTCCAGGGACTGCGTTCGACCCGCTTGGCGTAGGCCAGCAGGACGGCCAGGGCAACCGTAGCGACCGCCGCGATGGCGCCCAGCTCCAGGGTATGCCACAGCAGCCCAAGATAGCGGAGGTCGAAATCGCTGCGACTCTTCCAGGTCCAGACGACCAGCTGTGCCACCGGTAGCAGGAAAGCGCAGCTCAGGGCCAGCGCGGCGAAGGCGGTAGCGGCCCAAGCTCGGGTGCGGCGCAGCCGGAGACGGCTGCCACGGCCTTTCAGGCTGGATTGGAAATAGCGCGCCTGTCCGCGCGAGCGCCGCTCCAGGAACAGGGCCACCAGGACGAACAGCAACAGCAGCGAGGCCAGCTGCGCCGCCATTTCCAGGCTGAAGAAGCCGAACCAGGCCTTGTAGATGGCCGTGGTGAAGGTATCGAAGTTGAAGATGGAAACGGCGCCGAAGTCCGCCAACGTCTCCATCAGCGCCAGCGACAACCCGGCCGCAATGGCTGGCCGCGCCATAGGCAGCGAGACGCGCAGAAAGGCCTGCAGCGGCGTCAGGCCCTGCAGCCGGGCGGCCTCGAACAGGGCCTGCCCCTGCCCCAGGAAGGCGGCTCGCGCCAACATGTAGACGTAGGGATACAGCGCCAGGGTAAGCACCAGGACCACGCCCCCGCCAGAGCGTATCGGCGGCAGCTGGAACTGCGGGCCCAGCCACTCCCGCAGCACCGTTTGCACCGGCCCACTGAAATCCAGCAAGCCAACATAGACGAAGGCCAGGACATAGGTCGGCACAGCCAGAGGCAGCATCAGCGCCCAGTCGAAGAGCCTGCGGCCGGGGAATTCGCAGGTGGCGGTCAGCCAAGCCAGCGAGACGCCCAGCAGCAGGCAACCGACCCCAACCCCGACCACCAGCATCGCCGTATTGCGCAGCAGCCCCGGCAGCAACACCGAGGCCAGATGGGCCCAGAGCTCGGGTACCGGCTGCAGCCAGGCCAGCGCGGTGACCAGCACCGGCATCAGCACCAGGGCGCCGGCGAGCAGCGCGTACCACCGCCAAACGCTCCACGCCCGCCAGGTGCGGGTGTGGAGCTTGAGGTTTTCTGCCAGCTCGGCCATGCCCTTAGCGGTATCCGGCTCGGTCCATGAGCATGACCGCCCGGGCCTGCAGCCGACCAGCCTCGGAGACGTTGATCACATCGGGCTTGAACTCGCCCCAGCTCTTCACCAGCGGATGCACCGGCACCTCGGGATTGGCCGGGAACTCCAGGTTGAGGCCAGCGAACAGCTCCTGCGCCTCCGGGCTCGACAGCCACTCCAGCAGCTTGCGGGCACCCTCCGGATTGGGGGCATGGCGGGTCATGCCGGCACCGGAGACGTTGACGTGGACGCCATTCTCGTCCTGACTGGCCCAGAACAGCTTGACCTGCAGGTCCGGCTCGTCCCGCAGCAGCCGGCCCAGATAATAGGTGTTGACAATGCCGACGTCGCATTGGCCGGCGACGATGGCCCGCAGCAGTGAGGTGTCGTCGTTGAAAGGCGGCGCCGCCAGGTTGGCGACCCAGCCGCGCACGATTTCCTCGGTCTTAGCTTCGCCGTGGCGAGCGATCATCATCGCCACCAGCGACTGGTTGTAGACCTTCTTCGAGGTTCGCAGGCACAGCCGGCCCTTCCAGCGCGGGTCGGCCAGCGCGGCATAGGTCGACAGTTCCTGCGGATCGACCCGCTCAGTGCTATAGACAATGGTGCGCGCCCGCACCGAGAAGCCGTACCAACGGCCCCCCGGGTCGCGCAGATATTCGGGAATGTTCGCGTTGAGAACCGGGGAGTCGAGCGGCGCCAGCAGCCCTTGCTCCGTGGCCTGCCATAAATTACCTGCGTCGACGGTCATCAGGATGTCGGCCGGGGTGTTGCGGCCCTCGGCCTTGAGCCGCGCCATCAGCGGCCCCTCCTTGTCGATGACGTAACGCACCGGAATGCCTGTATCGGCCGTGAAGCGGTCGAACAGCGGCTTGATCAGGTTCTCGATGCGGGACGAGTAGACCGTCACCGGGTCGGCGGCCTGAGCCGTCATCCCCACACAGGCAAGCAGTGCAATGCCAAGGCTCGCGAAACGTTTGCCGATGCGCATGTGTATTCCTTCTTTCCCAGGGTGCGACACTCGGCAATGATAATGATTCGCATTAAAGAGTGCAAAGGCTTTCGCGCCCTTCCCGGGAGCCAAGTGCGGGAGCTCAGCGTGCCAGCTGCGGCAGATCCGGCACCAACCCCATGGCTCGGCGCATGAAGAAGGCCTTCAGCGGTGGCAGGCGGTCGACGATGTTGAGTCCCGCGCTGCGCGGCAGCGCCAGCCAGGGTGCGCCACTGCCGAACAAATAGTGGAAACCGTCCATGGTCGCCTGCATCAGCACGTTGTCGCCCCGACGGCGGCGCTGGAAGCGGCGCAGCACGGCTTCGCCGCCGATGTCACGGGCGGCCTTGCCGGCCCGCTCGACCTCTTCGGCCAACACAGCAGCGTCGAGAAAACCGAGGTTGGCGCCTTGCCCCGCCAAGGGGTGGATGACGTGGGCGGCATCGCCGATCAGCGCCACCCGCGGCGCGATGTAAGAGCGGGCCTGCTGGCTGCGCAGCGGAAAGGCGCCGCGCGGCCCGCAGCCGGTCACCTGCCCCAGCATCTCGGCCGAGGCTTCGGTCAGCTCGGCGCAGAAGGCGGCTTCGTCGAGCGCCAAGCGGCGCTCCGCCTCGGCGGTTGGCTGCGACCAGACGATGGAGCAGCGGCCGTCGCTGAGTGGCAGAAAGGCCAGCGGACCATCGGGCAGGAAGCGCTGGCGAGCTACCTCGCCGTGAGGTAGCTCGGTGGTGATGGTGGCCACCAGGCCCGACTGGCGGTAGTCGTAGCCGTCGACCGGGATCCGGCACAGCTTGCGGATGGGGGAGTTGACGCCGTCGGCGCCTACCACCAGCTTGGCCTGCAGGCGGCGACCGTCTCTCAGCGTCACCCGAGCGCGCTCGTCGTCGGCCTCGATGGCGGCGACGGCGGCCGGAATCAGGAAACTCACGTTGTCATCCTGCTGCAGCCGATCGAAGAGCACCGTCTGGATGAGGCGGTTCTCAATGATGTGGCCCAAGTGCGGCTCGTCGATCTGGGCGCTCTCGAAGCGCACGCAACCGCCGGCCACGCCGTCCCAGGCCTGGATGGCGCGAAACGGGCTGATCCGCCGCATGTCCTGCCACACCCCCAGCCGCTGCAGGATCCGCTCGGAGGCCACGGTCACCGCGATTACCCGCAGCCCGCCATCGGCCTCGGTCCAGCGCTGCACCGGTTGGGTGTCCAGCACCGCGATCCGCCAACCTTGCAGAGCCAGTGCCCGCGCCAGCACCAGCCCGTTCATGCCGGCGCCCTGGATGATCACATCGAAACGGCTTTCGCTCATTGGCCGACTCCTGTCAGGGGCAAGCCCAGCACCAACCGCGGCGAGGGGCCGCCACGTCCCATCGCGTAGCGCAGGAATTCCCGTTTGCCCGGCGGAAACAGATCCAGCGCCAACAGGCCAAGGTTGCGAGCGCTGACCAGGCCCGGCACCCGGTTGGAGAAGATGCGCACCAAGAAATCGGTGAATCCGCTTACCCGACGGTAATCCGCCTGCCGGGCCAGCACGTAGCGCTGCAATAGCTGCGCCGAGCCTGGGTCGCTGTCCGCGCACCCTGCCTGGTGCAGCAGCTCGGCCAGCGCGGCGACGTCGCGCAGCGAAAGATTGAAACCCTGCCCTGCGACCGGATGCAGAAAATGCGCCGCGTTGCCGATGACTACGGCGCGATGCGCGGTGAACTGGCGCGCGGTGATCATGGCCAGCGGGAAGGTGTCGCGACGGCCGACCTGCAGCATCCGCCCCAGACGGTAACCGAAGTTCTGCTGCACCCTGGCAAGGAACTCCTGGTCCGACAGGGCCAACACGTTCTCGACCCGATCGCGCGGCACCGCCCAGATCATGGCGCAGCGGCCGCCACTGAGCGGCAGCATGGCCATGGGGCCGGTCGGGGTAAAGCGCTCGAAGGCGCGGCCGCCATGGTCGCGCTCGGGCGTCAGATTGGCGACGACAGCGACTTGTCGGTAGTCGTTAACGTTGGCCTCGATACCGAGAGCGGCGCGCATGGGCGAGTGGGCGCCGTCGGCCGCGACCAGTAGCCGGGTACGCAGGACGCGCGGCTCGCCCGCCACCTGCAGGTGCACCTGCAGCGCCTCGTCGGCCGGGGTCACGCCCTCGGCGCTGGCAGGGCACAACACGGTGACGTTGGGCTGGGCCGCGGCCTGCACGGGCAGCACGCGGCCCAAGGTGCGGTTGGTCACCACATAGCCCAGTGCCTCGCGCCCAGCTATGGCGGCCTCGAGACGGACGAACCCAAAGCCGCCGCGTTCCGAGACGTGCACCGAGCGGATCGGGGTGGCCTCGGCCCGCAGCTGCGGCCACAGCCCAAGCGCCTGCAGCACCCGCTGGCTGCTCGGAGCCAGCGCAGTGGGCCGGTCGTCGTAGCTGGGCTGCTGCTCGGCTTCCGGCGGCACCGGCTCCACCAGGGCCACTCGTAGAGGGCTTTGACCCAGCGCGCAGGCTAGGCTGGCACCGACCGGCCCGCCGCCGACGATGAGCACATCGACGTCAGCCGCCATCACGGCCCTCCGCCATCAGGGCCTCGATGGCCTCAACTTCCTTGGGCACGTCGTCGGTCAGCACCTCGCAGCCGCCACGGGTGACCAGTACGTTGTCCTCGATGCGCACCCCGATGCCCCACCAGCGCGGATCCACGCCTTCGCTGCCAGGCGCGATGTATAGCCCCGGTTCCACCGTCAGCACCATGCCCGGCTCCAGCAGCCGCCACTGCCCGTCGACCTTGTAGTCGCCGACGTCATGCACGTCCATGCCCAGCCAGTGACCGGTGCGGTGCATGTAAAAGCGACGGTAGGTTTCCTGCTCCAGCGCCCGTTCCACGGGGCCCTCCAGCAAGCCCAGCTCGACCAGGCCGGCAGTCAGCACGCGGGTGGCGGCGTCGTGGAATTCGTTCCAATGCCGCCCCGGCGCGATGGCGGCGATGGCCGCCTTCTGCGCCTCCAGCACCAACTCGTAGATGGTGCGCTGCTCAGGGTTGAAGCGGCCATTGACGGGAAAGGTACGGGTGATGTCGGCAGCATACATGTCGATCTCGGCGCCGGCGTCGATCAGCACCAAATCGCCGTCCTTGAGCGGCTGGTCATTGGCGATGTAATGCAGGATGCAGGCATTGGCGCCGCCGCCGACAATGGGTGTATAGGCCGGCCAGCCGTTGTAGCGGCGGAAGATCGCCTGGAACTCGGCCTCCAGCTCGTACTCCAGCATACCCGGGCGGCAAACCTGCATGGCGCGGCGATGCGCCTCGGCGCTCACCTGGGCCGCCTTGCGCATGGCAGCGATCTCGGCCTTGCTCTTGATCAGCCGCATCTCGTGCAGCAAATGCTGCAGGGCGACGAACTCGCCAGGCGCCCTGGCCCCGCTGCGGGCATTCTGGCGCACGTGGTTGACCCAGCCGATCACCCGCTGATCGAAATCGCGGTCGACGCCCATGGTGTAATAGACCTTCTCCCGCCCCTCGATCAGGCCTGGCAGGATGTCGTCGATGTCGCTGATGGGAAAGGCATCGTCGGCGCCGTAAACGCGTACTGCCCCCTCCTGGCCGGCTCGGGGACCGTCCCAGATCTCGCACGCCGGGTCGCGCTCGCGGCAGAACAGGATGTATTGCCCCTGGTCCCGGCCCGGAATCAGCACCAGCACGGCCTCCGGCTCGGGAAAGCCGGTGAGGTAGTAAAAATCGCTGTCCTGACGGTAGGGGTAAAGCGTGTCGCGGTTGCGCGGTCGCTCCGGCGCCGCCGGCAGCACCGCGATGCTGCCCGGCCCCATCAAGTTCATGAGCTCCTGCCGCCGCCGCCGAAATTCGTTGCTGTCCATGTCTGTCTCCCGTCAGTGCAGCCGCTTGTCGGACGCCACCGTGGCGACATTGGGCTTAACCGGCGGCCGCAGGCTGGCCCGCACCATCAAGGCGACGACCTTGACGTACTCCACCAGCTCAGCGTAGGCGTTTTCGTCTTCCTCGCCGCCGCCCCCTTCCATATCGACCTGGCTGATCGCATCCAAGTCATGCAGCGCTTCGCGCACCTCCTTGGGCAGCTCGCGCTCCTTGCCGAGTCCGCCCAGCCCCAGCCCGACCAGGAAGCCGCTGGCCCAGCGCCCGAGCGCCCTGGCGCGCTGCGGCAGATCGCTGTCGTCCGGCGGCAGCAGCGGTTGAAAGGCGAACTGATCGTCGTCCAGCTCGCGCATGGTCTGCTCGTACAAGGCCACCAGCGCTTGCAGGCATTTCTGCGCCGCCTCGCCCCGCGGCTTGGTGTCCGCCAGGGTCTGGGCGATCCAGGCAGCCTTATCGGGCCGTTCCGTCGCGCCCGCCATGCCGGCCAGCAGCCCCTGCGCCTCGGCAGCTCCGACGCTGGCATCGACTGCCTGCAGCGCTTCCTCGATCTGCTGATAATCCGCCTTCATCCGCGTCACCACTCGAAGATCGTGAAAGCCTATAATGTTATCACCACGAACGCATGTTTCGGCCGATGATTGACCGCGGCCGCCGGCGCGCCCTACTATGCTCGAACAGACCTCTGCAGGAGCTGACAAGTGGCTGATTCCATTGACGAACAGTTGCGACGCCTGGAACTACGGGTGGAGTTCCTGCTGGCCGAATGCGCGCGCTTGCGTGAAGAGAACCGGGTCTTGCGCGCCGCTCAGGAAACTCTGGTTGCCGAGCGCGCCTCGCTGCTGGAAAAAACCGCCACCGCCCGCGCCCGGGTGGAAGCCATGATCGGTCGCCTGCGGGCGCTGGAGCAGCACTCATGAACGAGCCGGTCAAAGTCTACATCCTGGACCGCGAGTTCATGATCGCCTGTCCGCCCGAGGAACGGAACGCCCTGCTGCAGTCAGCTGCCATGCTCGACCAAAAGATGCGGGAGATCCGCGACCGGGGCAAGGTGGTCGGGATGGACCGCATCGCCATCATGGCAGGCCTCAACCTGGCGCACGAGCTACTGCGCCTACGCCAGGACGCGACCGGGCTGGACGCCATCCGCGACCGGCTTGCCGCCCTCAACGAGCGTCTGGCCGAGTTCGAGCCGTAAAGCCGCCCGGCGGTCTTTAAATCTCGCCGCAAAAGCACTAGGCTAGAGACACGCATTGAAGCACCGAGTAAAGTACTGGCATCCCCTGCGGTGTTCGACATCGGGCAACGTGTTCCTTGAGCCTCAAAGCACAGCCCAGGGAACCTCAGCCGGCGTCAGTGTGCAGGTCCGCCTCGCAGCGGAAAGCCTAAGACTCCGGCGCTCGTTCCCACCTGAACCTCAGGGTTCAAGGGCTAGGCCCGGACGGCACAGGCGGGGGATGCCACCTACCACATCGACGCTGTCGGCCCATGCCGGCAGCGTTTTTGCGTCTGCGTCCCTGCCCGTCGCCCTGCCTTGAGCCTGCCGTCATGCAGCAATCCAAAGCCGAGCTTCGCCGCCGCATGCGTCAGCTGCGCCGCGGCCTGTCAGCCCAGGAGCGCCTGCAGGCCGCCCGGCGGCTGGCGGAGCATATGCATCGCTCGCCGCTGTTTCGGCAGGCACGCCGGATCGGCTGCTTTTTCAGCGCCGACGGCGAGATCGACACCCAGCCGCTGATGCAGGCAGCCTGGCAGGCGGGCAAGAGCATCTACCTGCCGGTGCTGCAGCCGGATGGCCCGGTTCCGCTCGCCTTCCGCCTGCATCAACCAGACGGCCCCCTGCAGCAAAACCGCTACGGCATCCCGGAGCCGGCGGCCGGTGAGCTGGTGAGCGTCCACGAGCTCGACCTGGTCTTGCTGCCGCTGGTGGCCTTCGACTCCGGCGGCAATCGCCTTGGCATGGGCGGGGGTTACTATGACCGCACGTTCGCCGCCCTGGACCACCAAGCGGCGCAGCGCCCCCCGCTGCTGGGACTGGCGTATGCATTTCAGCGACTCCCGGCGCTGCCGGTCGATCCTTGGGACGTGCCCCTGACAGGCGTCGCGACCGAGCAGGGCATCCAGTGCTTCACCCGCTGCGACGACAAGGAATAAGCAATGAACTACTGGCTCATGAAGTCCGAACCGGACGTGTTCGGCATCGACGATCTGCAGCAAAGTCCCAACCAGACCGACTCCTGGGACGGGGTTCGCAACTACCAAGCCCGCAACATGCTGCGGGATCAGATGCAGGTCGGCGACCTGGCCTTCTTCTACCACTCCAACTGCAAGCCTCCGGGCATCGTCGGCATCATGGAGATCGCCAGCCGCGCCTATCCGGACCCGACCCAGTTCGATCCCGACAGCGACTACTACGACCCCAAGAGCGACCCGGCCAACCCCCGCTGGTATCTGGTCGACGTCAGGTTCAAGCGCAAGTTTGCCCGCATGATCACGCTGGACGAGCTGCGCTCTCATCCGGAGCTAGCCGACATGGTGGTGCTGCGCCGCGGCAACCGCCTCTCCATCACCCCGGTCACCAAGGCAGAATGGGACTTCATCGTGGCGCTGGCCGACTCCCGGGACTGAGCCAGCGCCAGCTGGCCAACAACAGCAAGCCGCCGTAGGCCAGCGCGGCCAGCAGCAGCAGCACCGCGATGGCACCGAACAGATCCGGCGCCTTCATCAGCGTCGTCATCAACGATTCTTCGTAGTAGAAGAACCACTGCTCGTCCGGCGGAAAGATCCAGACGTGCAGGGTATTAAAGACGTTCTCCGGCCCGAGCGCGAACACCAGCGCAGTGCCGCCAAGGAGCACCGCAGCGCTGACGGCAGCCACCCGGCGCAGCCGCGGCGGCGCCAGCGCCATGCGGCGCATTGCGGCCAGCGCGGCCGCCAGCAGGGCCAGCATGCACCAGGAGGCGGTTTTCAGCCGCCCGATCAGCCGCGCCACCGATTCCAAGTGCACCACCTCCGGCTCCCGCAGCAAGGCCTGCTCGCGCCCGGTGGCGTCCCGGTAGCGAAGCTGGCGCAAGCCGCGGCCGTCGGCATGCACCGCGTCGACGATGGCGGCGAACAGGGCGACCCGCTGCTCCCGACCGGTCTGCTCGAAGCCCGCTTTGAATTCGTTTCTCGGACCATAGCGGGCAATGTGGCCGTCGATATCCAGCGCCGAATAGAGCAAGGGGTAGCCGAAGTCCACCAGCCGCAGGCTGACCCACGCCAAAAAGCAGGTCGTCCATGCCAGCGAAACGAAAAAGACCGTCTGCACCAGCGCGCTTACGATCGGTGCCTTTGCATTGGTTCTTGCCATTTTGCCGCCGCGCGCGGCTAGCCGCGATGGCTCCGTGTTGTGACGACTTTCTCAGCAGTTTGGCACTTACTCACCTTCTCCGCTCGAAAACATGGTAGGCTCTAGACCCGCGAGGCGTTCCTCGATCACCTGGACCCGCTGGACCAGCAGGTCCAGCTGGTCGCGCAGCTCGACAATGACGTCATTGAGCTGCTGCAAGGTGTCTTCTTGGAATGCCAAGCGAGTTTCAAGGTCAATCAAACGCTGCTCCATGGACGACTCCCTCTTCTCAGGTGAGACGGCAGCTTTTTGCCGCGGTGCGGCATAATGTTGTTGACTTTGATCAAGTGGGCTCACTCTGGCTTGAGCCAACATCACGCAGGGAAGATTTTGTCCTAAGTCTTTCGCCAACTTTAAAACTTGCGGACCAGCATCATGGAGCAAACCCTGGCATACAACGACAAGGTCATCCGCCAGTTTACTGTGATGACTGTGGTGTGGGGCATCGTCGGCATGCTCGTCGGTGTCTACATCGCGGCACAGTTGTACTGGCCTGCCCTTAACTTCGACATTCCCTGGCTGACGTTCAGCCGACTGCGCCCACTGCATACCAATGCGGTTATCTTCGCCTTCGGCGGCTGCGGCCTGATCGCCACCTCGCTGTACGTCGTGCAGCGGACCTCCGGCGTGCCGCTGTTCGCGCCGCGCCTGGCGTCGTTCGTGTTCTGGGGCTACCAGGCGGTCATCGTCCTGGCCGTGATCACGCTGCCGTTGGGCATCACCCAGAGCAAGGAATACGCTGAGCTGGAATGGCCGATTGACATCCTGCTGGCCATCGTGTGGGTGTGCTATGCCATTGTCTTCTTCGGCACCATCGCCAAGCGCAAGGTCAAGCACATCTACGTGGCCAACTGGTTCTACGGCGCCTTCATCATCGCCATCGCGCTGTTGCACATCGTCAACAACCTGGCGATCCCGGTCAGCTGGACCAAGTCCTACCCGATCTACGCCGGTGCCGTGGACGCCATGGTGCAGTGGTGGTACGGCCATAACGCGGTGGGCTTCTTCCTGACTGCCGGCTTCCTCGGCATGATGTACTACTTCGTACCCAAGCAGGCCGCCCGCCCGGTCTACTCCTACCGGCTGTCCATCGTCCACTTCTGGGCACTGATCTCGATCTACATGTGGGCCGGCCCGCACCACCTGCACTACACCGCGCTGCCTGAATGGGCGCAGTCGGTGGGTATGGTGTTCTCGCTGGTCCTGCTCGCGCCGTCCTGGGGCGGCATGATCAACGGCATCATGACCCTGTCCGGCGCCTGGCACAAGCTGCGCACCGACCCGATCCTGAAGTTCCTGATCGTCTCGCTGTCCTTCTACGGCATGTCGACCTTCGAAGGGCCGCTGATGTCGATCAAGACGGTCAACGCCCTGTCCCACTACACCGACTGGACCGTCGGCCACGTGCATGCCGGCGCCCTGGGCTGGGTGGGCTTCATCACCATCGGCTCGCTATACTACCTGATCCCGCGCCTGTTTGGCCGTACCTCGATGTACAGCACCCGCCTGGTCGAAGTGCACTTCTGGATCGCCACCATCGGCATCGTGCTCTACATCGCCTCGATGTGGATCGCCGGTGTCATGCAGGGCCTGATGTGGCGTGCCTTCAACGACGACGGCACCCTGACCTACTCCTTCGTCGAGGCCCTCAAGGCGACCTATCCGTACTACGCGGTGCGCCTGCTCGGCGGCGTGCTCTACCTCAGCGGCATGCTGATCATGGCGTACAACACCTGGAAGACCATTTTCCTGCCTCAGCGCGAGTCCGAGCCGGTCCGTGCGGCGGCTCAGCAGACGGCTTAAGGAGCTGCGCTCATGCATGAGTTCATCGAGAAAAACATCGGCCTGATGGGTCTGCTGATCTTCATCGTGATCGCCATGGGCGGCCTGGTGGAGATCACCCCGCTGCTGTTCCAGACGCAGACGACCCAGCCAGCGGAGGGCGTGCGGCCCTATCCTGCCCTGCAGTTCGCCGGCCGCGACATCTATGTCCGTGAGGGTTGCTACAACTGCCATTCGCAGATGGTGCGGCCGTTCCGGGCGGAAACCGAGCGCTACGGTCACTATTCGGTGGCCGGCGAGTTCGTGTACGACCGTCCGTTCCAGTGGGGCTCCAAGCGCACCGGCCCGGACCTGGCCCGGGTCGGCGGCCGCTACACCGACGACTGGCACTACGCGCACCTGATGAACCCGCGCGACGTGGTGCCCGAGTCCAACATGCCGGCCTACCCCTGGCTGGCCGAGCGCACCATCGACGGCGAGGCCGTGGCCGCCCGCATGCGGGCGCAGCGCGACTACCTCGGCGTGCCCTACACCGACGAGGAGCTCGAGCGAGCTGCCGCCGAGGTGGATGGCAAAACCGAGATGGAGGCCCTGATCGCCTACCTGCAGGGGCTGGGCGTCGCGTTCCAGAACAAGAGGTAAGCCGTGGAGATCGACATCAACACGATCCGTGGCCTGATCACTACCGTGCTGCTCATCAGCTTTCTCGGTGTGGTGTTCTGGGCATACAGCGGCAAGCGTAAGAGTGATTTTGCTGAAGCGGCCAGGCTGCCGCTTCAGGATGACGAGCCCATCAGGGCGGAGGAAAAGAAGTCATGAGCACCTTTTGGAGCGTGTTCATCACCGTTCTCGTGATCGCGCACCTGATCGGTTACGCCCTGCTCCTGCACGGCACCTCGAAAATGCCTGCCGGCAGCAAGATTGGGGAAACCACCGGTCACGTGTACGACGGTGATCTGGAGGAATACAACAACCCGCTGCCGCGCTGGTGGCTGTGGAAATTCTACCTGCTGATCATCTTCGGCTTCATCTACCTGGCCCTGTACCCCGGCCTGGGCAGCTTCAAGGGCCTGCTGGGCTGGAGCCAGTATGATCAGTACGCCCAGGACGTGGCGGCGGCCGAGGAGCGCTACGGTCCGCTCTACGAGAAGCTGGCTTCCATCCCGATCCCGGAGCTGGCCAAGGATCCGGAAGCCATGCAGACCGGTCGCCGGCTGTTCGCCAACAACTGCGCGGTCTGCCACGGCGCTGACGCCCGCGGCGCAGTCGGCTTCCCCGACCTGACCGACGGCGTCTGGCTCTACGGCGGCACGCCGGAAGCCATCAAGACCAGCATCCTCAACGGCCGCCATGGTGTTATGCCGGCCTGGGGTGCCACTCTGGGCGAGGAAGGCGTGGAGCAAGTCGCCGCCTACGTCTACAGCCTGAGCGGGCGTTCGGCGCCGGAGCACCTGACCCGGCCGGGAGCGCAAAAATTCGCTACCATATGCGCTGCCTGCCATGGTAT
The DNA here is from genome assembly GCA_012523465.1 of Lysobacteraceae bacterium. Taxonomy (GTDB): domain Bacteria; phylum Pseudomonadota; class Gammaproteobacteria; order Nitrococcales; family AK92; genus JAAYIK01. Next base: position 47,174 of record JAAYIK010000016.1, read on the forward strand.
CGATGGCAAGGGCAACCAGGCCCTCGGCGCTCCCGACCTGACGGCTGGCGTCTTCATGTACGGCGGTTCGCTTGAAGCGATCAAGACCACGATTCGTGACGGCCGCCAAGGGATCATGCCGGCCCACCGCGACATCCTTGGGGAGGCCAGGGCGCACATCGTAGCCGCCTACGTTTACAGCCTCTCGGCCAAGGAGGGCGACAATCATGAGACTGGTGGTGGGATCGTCCAATGAACCGTCCAACGAAAAAGAGGTAAATCTCGACGGGCGATCGCCGAAGGCAGTCGCCCAGATCCGAAGGTGGGGGGCCGTGCTCTGGCCCTCCTTCTTGATGGCCGGCATAGCGACCATGGTCTGCTTTGCCAACATTGATCCGGCCGAGCTGCAGCTTGCCACCTGTCCGGAACTGCAGCTTAGCCGCAAGCTGGGCTACACCTTGGGATTCTTCATGTTCTGGGGTGTCACCGCCTGGTCCAGCTTCCTAACCATGCTGCTCTTGCGCCCGGAGGGCGGGCCGCGGCGCCCCGCTAGAGGCGGTCGATGAAACACGACGGTAACGCGGCGAAGAAACTACGCGCCATTCCAGTCAAGCACGAAGCCACCGACGACAATGCCGCCCTGTACCAAGCGCGCCAGAAGATCTATCCGCGCGAAATCAAGGGGCGCTTTCAGCGTCTGCGCACCCTGGCCGTCTTGGTCCTGCTGGGCCTGTACTACATCATCCCCTGGGTTAACCTAGACGGACGTCAGGCCGTCCTGTTCGATCTGCCCGAGCGCAAGTTCTATGTGCTCAATCTGGTTTTCTGGCCGCAGGATTTCGTCTATCTGGCGGCCTTCCTAATCATCTGCGCCCTGTCGCTGTTCTTCTTCACCGCCTTGGCCGGGCGCATGTGGTGCGGCTATGCCTGCCCACAAACCGTCTGGACCGAGGTCTATCTGTGGATGGAGCGGCTGACCGAGGGCAACCGCAGCAAGCGGATGAAGCTCGACGCCGGCCCCTGGAACAAGGAGAAAATCCTCCGCAAAAGCGCCAAGCAGTTCCTCTGGATCGCCTTCTCGCTGTGGACCGGCTTTACCTTCGTCGGCTTCTTCACGCCCATTCGTGAGCTCGCGGTCGCGGTCGTCAGCTTCGACCTCGGTCCCTGGGAAACCTTCTGGAGCCTGTTCTACGCCCTAGCCACCTACGGCAACGCCGGCTTCCTGCGCGAGCAGGTCTGCACCTACATGTGCCCGTATGCGCGCTTCCAAAGCTCGATGTTCGACAAGGACACGCTGATCATCGCCTACGACGAGAAGCGTGGCGAACCGCGCGGCCCGCGCCGCCGCGGCGAAGATTACAAGGCCAAGGGGCTGGGCGACTGCATCGACTGCACCCTGTGCGTCCAGGTCTGCCCCACCGGCATCGACATCCGCGACGGGCTGCAGTACCAGTGCATCGCCTGTGGTGCCTGCATCGACGCCTGCAACGACGTCATGGACAAGGTGGGTTACCCGCGCGGCCTGATCCGCTACACCACCCACAACGCCATGGCCGGTACCCGGACGCGCATCCTGCGGCCGCGCATCGTGGTCTATGCCGTGCTGCTCATCGGGATCACCGCCGCGGTCTTTGCCCACATGCTGACCCGCTCGCCCATGGACATGAACGTTCTGCATCACCGCAATCCGCTCTACCGGGTGCTGGACGGCGGGCGGCTGGAGAACGGCTACACACTCAAGATCATGAACCGCGACACCATCGACCGGAAGTTCGAGGTCGAGGTCGCTGGGCTGCCGGGCATGCGCATCGAGACCGATCCGGCGCTCATCATGGTGCCCGCCGGCAAGGTGGTCGACGTCACGGCCCGGGTCGCGGTCGAGCGCGAGCAGATGCGAGGCGCCGGCATGGACATCCAGTTCATTCTCAAGACCGTCGACGACGACGGCCGCGAACACCTCATCCGAGAGAAAGGCCGCTTCCTGGGCCCGGTCAGGAGATAGACAAGCCATGCAAGCGAAACCCTGGTACCGGAATCCCTGGTTCTGGCTAGCCGCAACGCCGGCCCTCGGCGGCGTCGTGTCCGGCATCCTGCTCGTCATCATCGCTGTGCACGGCGCGGACGAAGTCATCCGTGACGACTATGTCAAAGTCGGCATGGAGATCAGGCAGGATAATAGCCGTCTCGAAGCAGCCAAGCGGCTGGGGCTGACCGCCAACGTCATCCTGCTGCGCGACAACCGCCAGGTCGTGGTCACCCTACACGGCCTGGAGGGCGAGCAGCCCGATCTGCTGCTGCGCCTGGTGCACCCGACCGACGGCCGACGCGATCAGGAGGTCGCACTGGTGCGCAGCGCTGGCGCCTACCGTGCCGATCTGAGCGGCGAGGCCACTGGCCGCTGGCTGCTGCAACTGGAACCGACCGACGGCAGCTGGCGCCTGGACGGCGAGCTCAAGGCCGACGCCAGCGCCGTCGCGCTCGGCGTGGAGTCTTGATGAACGAACTCGGCAGCTGCTTTCACTGCGGCGAACCCATTCCGCGCGGCGAGCGCCGCAGCGTTCTGATCAACGGCGAGGAGAAACCCGTCTGCTGCGCCGGCTGCGAAGCCGTCGCCACCCTGATCCATTCAGCCGGTCTCGACGGCTATTATCGCATCCGCACCATGCCCGCTCCGCGGCCGGAAGACGGCCTGATCGCGGAAGGACCGGACGAGTGGGACGTGTTCGATCGCGAGCCAGTGCAGAAAGGCTTCCTGCGCCGGCTCGACGCCGAGGTCAGCGAGGCCAATCTGCTGGTGCAGAACATGAACTGCCCGGCCTGCGCCTGGCTAATCGAGCACAGCCTGCGCCGCCTCGACGGCGTCGAGGACCTGCAGGTCAACCCGGCTTCCGGCCGCGCCCTGCTGCGCTTCCGCAGCGACCGCATCGCCGTCAGCCAGCTGATGCGCGCCATCGCCCGGCTGGGCTACCGCCCCTACCCGGCCGCTAATTTCAAGTCGGCCGCCCAGGAAGAGCGGCGGACCGCGCTCAAGCGGCTGGCGGTGGCCGGATTCGGCATGATGCAGGTGTCTACCTACGCGGTCAGCGTGTGGTTCGGCGCCTTCCAGGGTATCGACCCGGTCTACCGGGACTACCTCAACGCCATCAGCTGGCTGGTCACTACACCGGTCATGCTCTACTCCGGCTTCCCCTTTTTCCAGGGCGCGCTGCGCGACCTGAAGGCCCGCCGTGTCGGCATGGACGTACCTATCGCGCTAGGCATCGTGCTGGCCTATCTGGCCAGCGTCTGGAACGCCTTGCAAGGGCTCGACCGGGTCTATTTCGACTCCGTGACCATGTTCATCTTTTTCCTGCTGGTGGGGCGCTACATCGAGATGGCGGCCCGCCACAAGGCGATCCATTCCACCGAGGCGCTGGCGCAGCTGATACCGCCTATCGCCCGCCGCATCGACAACGGCGAGGAGGTGCGTGTTGCCGCCGCCGAGCTTGCTGTCGGCGACATCGTAGCCGTCGCTCCCGGGGAGGCGGTGCCCGCCGACGGCGAGGTCGTCTGGGGCGAGAGCCGCTTCGACGAGTCCATGCTCACCGGCGAATCCCGACCACTGCGCCGCGGCGTAGGCGACGCCGTCATCGCCGGCAGCGTCAACACCGGCGACCATCCGATCCGCTTCCGGGTCGAGCGCACCGGCGACGACATGGTGCTGTCCACCATCGGCCGGCTGCTGGAGCGCGCCCAGGCGCAGCGCCCGCGCCTAGCCCACGCCGCCGACCGCATCGCCGGACATTTCGTGGTGGCGGTGCTGTTCATCGCCGCCGCCGTCTACGCCTACTGGTGGCCCTCCGATCCGCAGCTGGCTCTGCAAGCAGCCTTGGCCGTGCTGGTGGTCAGCTGCCCCTGCGCGCTGGGGCTGGCCACGCCCTCGGCTCTGGTCGCCGGCACCGACCGCCTGGCCAAGGAAGGGCTGCTGGTGGCGCGCTCCGACGCCCTGGAGACGCTGGCCAAGGTCACCCACGTGGTGTTCGACAAGACCGGCACGCTGACGACCGGCGCCGTCACCATTGATCGCATCGTTCCCCTGGGTAGCACCGATCCCGTCCAGGCTCTGCAGCTGGCCACCGCACTGGAGCGCCACTCCGCCCACCCCATCGCCCACGCCTTCGTCCAGCAGGAGACGCCCTACCAGGCGGACCGCGTTGAAACCCGCGCCGGCGGCGGCCTGGAAGGCTGGATCGGGGGACGTCGTCTGCGCATCGGCACGCCCGTCTTCGTTGCCGAGCTGAGCGGCACCGAGCCGGTGGCGCTGCCGGAAGATCAGGCCAGCTGGGTGGTACTGGGGGACGAGAGCGGCCCGCTGGCCATGTTCCGTCTGTTCGACGACATCCGGCCGGAAGCGGAGCAGACCCTGGCACGGCTGCGGCGACTGGGACTGCAGGTGGAAATCGCCAGCGGCGACCGCCTGGAGCCGGTGGCCGCGGTAGCGAAGCGGCTGGGCATCACCCAGTACGCGGCTGCCATGACACCGGCCGACAAGCTGGAGCGCATCAAGGCGCTGCAGCGGGCCGGCGCGGTCGTGGCGGTGGTCGGCGATGGCATCAACGATGCTCCGGTCCTGGCCGGCGCCGACGTCTCCATCGCCATGGGCAGCGGCACCGCGCTGGCGCAAACCTCCGCGGCCATGGTGTTGCTGAGCGATTCCCTGCGGCCGGTCGCCGGCGGCGTGGACATTGCCCGCCGTACCGCGCGCGTGGTTCGGCAGAACCTGGGCTGGGCGCTGCTGTACAATGTCCTGGCGCTGCCGCTGGCAGCCAGCGGCTGGCTGCACCCCTGGATGGCAGCGCTCGGCATGTCGCTCAGCTCGGTGGTGGTCGTGGTCAACGCCATGCAGCTCGCCCGCAAGCGCTCACGGCCGCACTCGACCGAGCCCGATGACGCCCGCTCCCTCACGACAGGAGAAGCGTTCTAATGGAAATCATATTCGTCATGATCCCGCTGGGGCTGGCGCTGATGGGGGTGGCCATCTGGGCCTTCTTCTGGGCGGTGGGCAACGGCCAATTCGACGACCTGGAGGGGCCCGCCTACTCAGTCCTCCTGGACGACGACGATCAGCCCAAGCAGAAAGACGAACGCGCCGAACAAAAACCTCGCAATGATTAGCCAGCAGATGACCCTTCTGGCGGCCCTGATCGCCGGCCTATTCAGCAGCGCCCACTGCTTCGGCATGTGCGGCGGCATTGCCGCAGCGCTTGGCAGCGGCACCCCTACCGCCCGACGGGGACCGATCAAGGGCCTCGGCTATCAACTGCTGTTCAGCGGCGGCCGCGTGTTCAGCTACGCCATCGCCGGCGCCATCGCCGGCGGCATGAGCTTCTGGCTCGGCGCCCTCATCGACATTCCAGCCTGGAGCGCCGTGCTGCGCATCGCCACCGGGATCATCATGGTCGCGATCGGGCTGCAGCTAACCATCAACTGGCGCGGCTTGCGCCACATCGAAGCCCTGGGCAGCAGATTCTGGCGACGCCTGGCACCGCTGGTCGGCCGCTTACTGCCGGCGCGCACGCCGCTGGAGGCGCTGGCCATCGGCATGCTGTGGGGCTGGCTGCCCTGCGGGCTGGTCTACACCATGCTGCTGGCCGCTGCCATGTCGGGCAGCGCCCTTGGCGGCAGCGGCCTGATGCTGGCCTTCGGCCTCGGCACCCTGCCCGCCATGGTAACGCTGGGCGTCGGCGCCGGCAGCCTGACCCGCATGCTAGGTCGCGCCACCATACGCCGCAGCGCAGGCGTGCTGCTGCTGCTGTTCGGCCTCTGGACCATGGCCTCGCCTTTTCTCCACATCGGTCACGGCAGCCACGCGCCGCTGCCTGGCGTCAACGACGCACTCTGCGCGGCCGATCCCATCGCAACGACTGGCGGCCGCTGCTGATGCCTCCAAGCCTCCGCCCTTCCCCCGGCGGAGGCGCCTTACTGACCTGCTCGCGGCTTCCTTCCGTCTGTTTGTTGCTCACAAGCCACACTTGTGGCGCCTGAAAGACATCCCCACAATGCCCTTGCACGGCAGCGCTCATCGGAACGGTGTCGGCGCGGACCGGTGGATACGGACATCCAGCGGCCGTTCGACGAATAGCAGGGAAGGGATTTCCATGAAACAGCGTCAACTCGCCCTCGGACTTACGGCCGTGCTGCTGGCGGCTCCCGCCAGCGTCGCGCTGGCTCAAAGCGGCAGCTCCGACCACGGCTTTCGGCTGCCGCAGCGCGAGCCAGCCTTCGAGCCGGGGCTTTATGTCGGCGGCGGGGTCGGCTACTTCCGGGTCGACGAGCAGGACTTCTTCGAGGAGGGCGACGATCTCGACGACGACCGCGCCGCGCTCAAGGTCTACTTCGGCGGCGACCTGCTGCCCTGGCTGGCCGTCGAAGGCGGCTATGTCAGCTTCGGCGAGATCGGCAACGGCAGTACCCTGGAAGGCGACGGCTGGACCCTGGCCGCCATCGGCCAGCTTCCCATCGGCAACTTCGCTCCGTACGCCAAGCTCGGCTACATGTGGTGGGACGCCGACCGCTCCGCGCCCAACGTGCCGGTCGACAACAACGACGGCCATGACTGGTTCGGCGGCCTGGGCCTGCGCTTTGCCCTCACCCGGGCCATGGACCTGCGGGTGGAGTACGAGCGCTACCAGATGGACGACGCCGACATCGATATGGCCTCGCTTAACCTGCAGCTAACTTTCTAGCCTTGCTTTCTGCTGCCGGCCTCACCGACCGGCAGCAGAGCGTAAGCGACCTCGTGCAAGGAACGATGGCCGCGCTGGCGAAACTTGGGATTCTCCGCCAGCACGTCCTCACGCACCAGGGTGCGCGGGGAGAACGACCGCCCAAACAGCAGCCGCACTTCCCCCTCGGAGACGGAGAACGGCGGCCCGGCGGATTCTGCCGGCTGATATTCCAGGGTGATGAGCAGCCCACGCGCTCCCGGCCCGAGGCAACGCTGCAGCAGCTCGACGTAGCGCTGTCGCTGGGGAGCGGTCAGGGCGATCAGGGCGGCGCGGTCGTAGAGCGCGTCGATCTCACCCAGGTGTTCCGGCTCCAGGTCGAAGATGTCGCCCTGCAGAATCTCGATGCCATCCGCGCTCCAGCGCTTGAACCCGCCTTGCCGGCGCACCTCGGGCCGCAGCCCCTGCTCGGCGAAAAACGCCTGCACCGCCCGCTCGCTAAGCTCTATCCCCAGCACCCGGTGACCGCGCCGCCGCAGCCAGCGCAGATCGACGCTCTTGCCGCACAGCGGGACCAGCACCCGCGCCTCGGCGGGCAGCGCCAGCAGCGGCCACCAGCTTTGCAGCAGCCGGTTGCCCTGAGGCTCATGAAAGCCGATTTCGTTCCGCTCCCATTTGTCCAGCCAGAATCGATTGTCCATCACTGTCGTCAATCCTGAATCCCGCATTGAAAATCGCGCCCGGCCATCCCCATTGGTGTGGAATCCACACACGGCGCGGAGGGCCGCGGTGAGACGGTTATATTTTCTGCTGCCAGATGTCGACTGCGCTCGTGAGCTGGTCGAGGACCTGCTGCTGCACCGGGTAGAAGAGCGCCGCATTCATCTGCTGGCGCGGCGTGGCACCCCGCTGGAGGACCTGCCCGAGGCCTCGGTGGCCCAGCGCACCGACTTGATTCCGGCACTGGAGCGGGGCGCTGCCGTCGGTGGCGCCACCGGCGCGCTGGCCGGGCTGGTGGCGATCACGGTGCCGCCGGCCGGGCTGGTGCTGGGCGGTGGCGCGGTGCTGACCATGGCGGCCCTGGGCGCGGGCTTCGGCGCCTGGGCCTCCAGCATGCTGGGCATTTCCACCCCCAACAGCCAGATCAAGCAGTTTCAGGACGCCATCGAGGCGGGCAAGATCCTCATGATGGTGGACGTGCCCAAGAGCCGCGTGGATGACATCGAACGGCTGGTCCGCCAGCACCACCCCGAGGCCGAAATCGGCGGCACCGAACCGACCATTCCACCTTTCCCTTGACAGCGCTGCCGTCCGCAGTGCAACAATCATACCGGTACGTTTTGCACCCCTGCCCAGCTTTTGCCGCTGTGCACGGCAGCCGTACAATTCCCTGACGAGAAACTATCTATAACGCGCGGTAACTCCTCCTCCAATGTCCATCATCACCAAGTCCGACAAGCTTGCCAACGTTTGTTACGACATTCGCGGTCCCGTCCTGGAAGAAGCCAAGCGGATGGAAGACGAAGGGATCCGCATCCTCAAGCTCAATATCGGCAACCCGGCACCGTTTGGCTTCGAGACGCCTGATGAGATTCTGCAGGACGTCATGCTGAATTTGCCGACGGCCCAGGGCTACTCGGACTCCAAAGGCATCTTCTCCGCCCGCAAGGCCGTCGTGCAGCAGTACCAGTCGCGCGGGATCCACGACGTCACCATCGAGGACGTCTACCTGGGGAACGGTGTCAGCGAGCTGATCGTGATGGCCATGCAGGGCCTGCTCAATGACGGTGACGAGATGCTGATCCCGGCCCCGGACTACCCACTCTGGACCGCCGCCGTCACCCTCTCCGGCGGCAAGCCGGTCCATTACTTGTGCGACGAGTCCAACGGCTGGCAGCCCGACCTGGAAGACATCGAGCGCAAGATCAGTAAGCGCACCCGGGGCATCGTGGTGATCAACCCGAACAACCCCACCGGCGCCGTCTACAGTCGCGAGGTCCTGGAAGGCATCGTCGAGCTGGCCCGCCGCCACAACCTCATCATCTACTCGGATGAGATCTACGACAAAATCGTCTACGACGACGCCGTCCACATCCCCATGGCGACCCTGGCCGACGACGTGCTCATCGTCAGCTTCAGCGGTCTCTCCAAGGCATATCGGGTGGCCGGCTTCCGCTGCGGCTGGATGGTCCTCACTGGCGCTCGCCACCGTGCCCGCGACTATATTGAAGGCCTGGATATCCTGGCCTCCATGCGGCTGTGCGCCAACGTCCCGGCCCAACATGCCGTGCAAACGGCGCTAGGCGGCTACCAAAGCATCAACACCCTGATCCAGCCCGGCGGCCGCCTCTACGAGCAACGCAACCGCGCCTGGGAGCTCCTCAACGACATCCCCGGCGTCAGCTGCATGAAGCCGCAGGGCGCGCTGTACCTGTTCCCGCGCCTGGACCCGGAGATCTATCCGATCAAGAGCGACCGCCAGTTCGTGCTGGATTTGCTGCGGCAAAAGCAGCTCTTGCTGGTCGAGGGAACCGCATTCAACTGGCCCAAGCCGGACCATTTGCGGATCGTCTTTCTGCCCTATCTTGATGTGCTGGAAGACGCAATCGGCCGCTTGCGGGATTTTCTCGCCAAATATCAGCCGAATTGAGAATAAGGCGAAGCTTGCGGCGCATAAAACGCGTCGCAGGAAGCATCGATACGCTTGCCGGCTTCATGCCGGCAAGCATTTTTCGGTGATCAATGGCGTCAGCGGCAAGGCATCCCAGCCCTTGCCGCCAGACGCAGCCCCCCCTTTTCTTGGCTCGTCCTAAGCCAAGCCTCTAGGCCGGCGCACGCCGGCCTGGATGAGTCAGGTTACCGGCTTTAGGACCGTGACGTCGTCCGCCTGCAGGCCCTTCTGGCCCTGCACCAGCGTGAACTCAACATGCTGGCCGCCTTCGAGGGTGCGAAAGCCTTCGCCACGAATGGCGCGGTAATGCACGAAGACATCGTCGCCTTCAGGTCTCTGGATGAAGCCGTACCCCTTGGAGGTATCGAACCACTTCACCACACCGGTCTGTCGTTCAGCCACTAGAATCAACCTCAAACATAACCGACCCCTTGTAAAGCTAGTACAAGTTTTTCTGGCTGCAAGCGACGGCAAAAAAAGCTCCCCGGGAATGCCCTAGGTGGCGATTGCGGGCAGACGCGGAAATGCGGACGGAAAAGCCCCAATTGAGGGGCGATACAGGGCTTTTCCCGTACCGCTTTTGCGGCAGGAAGAAGCAGAAAGAAGGACTTTTGTCGCGGCGGGCCCGGCTTGCCGCGAGGTCAGCTCAGGAACAGCTTGTACGCCGGGTTGTCGGTCTCTTCGACATAGTAGTAACCCAGCTGGGCCAGGAACTCGTCGAAAGCCGGCCGCTGCTCGGGCGGCACCTGGATGCCGGCCAGCACCCGGCCGTAGGCAGCGCCATGGTTGCGGTAGTGGAACATGCTGATGTTCCAGAGATTGTGCCAGCGCTTGCCCATGGTGTTGAGGAAGTTCAGCAGCGCCCCCGGCCGCTCGGGGAACTCGAAGCGGAACACGATTTCGTGCTCCACCAGCCCCAGCCCGCGCCCGCCGACCATGTGCCGCAAATGGGCCTTAGCCATTTCGTTCTGGGACAAGTCCAGCACCGGATAGCCGCGCTGGCGCAAGCTTTCGATCACCAGATCCTTCTCCGCCAGCCCCTCGGTGAGTTGAATGCCGACGAAGACGTGGGCCTCTTCAGGGTCGGAATAGCGATAATTGAACTCGGTGATGGAGCGCCGGCCGATGGTTTGGCAGAATTCGCGAAAACTGCCGGGCCGCTCCGGGATGGTGACCGCCAGCAGCGCCTCGTTGTGCTCGCCGATTCCAGCCCGCTCAGCGACATGCTCAAGGCGGCTGAAGTTCATGTTGGCGCCGCTATTAATGGCGATCAGGGTCTCGTCCTGAATACCGGTCTGCTCGACGTATTTCTTCAGGCCGGCAACTGCCAGCGCGCCGGCCGGCTCGACGATGGAGCGTGTGTCGTCGAAGACATCCTTGATGGCGGCGCAGATCTCGTCGGTCGTCACCAGGACCACCTCGTCAACGAACTGCCGGCAGAGCCGGAAGGTCTCCTTGCCGATCTGCCGCACCGCCACGCCGTCGGCGAACAATCCCACCTGCGGCAGAATAACCCGCCGTCCCCTGGCTAAGGCCTGGTGCAACGTGGGCGCATCCTCCGGCTCCACGCCGATGATCTTGATGTCGGGGCGCAGTTGCTTGATGTAGACAGCCACGCCGGCCGCCAGCCCGCCACCGCCCACGGGCACGAACACCGCATGCAGCTTGCGCGGATGCTGATGGAGGATTTCCATGCCCACCGTTCCCTGCCCGGCGATGACATCGGGATCGTCGTAGGGCGGGATGTAGGTCATGCCCCGCTCCCGCACCAGCTTCGCGGCGTATTCCGAAGCATCGTCATAGCTGTCGCCGTGGAGCACCACCCGCCCCCCCAGGTTTCTGACCGCCCGGACCTTGATTTGCGGGGTGGTGCGCGGCATGACGATGGTGGCCCTGATTCCCATGCGGCTGGCGGCCAGCGCCACGCCTTGGGCATGGTTGCCGGCCGAGGCGCAAATCACGCCGCGCTCCAGCTGCTCCGGCTTGAGGCGGGCAATCTTGTTGTAGGCGCCGCGAATCTTGAAGGAGAACACCGGCTGCAGATCTTCCCGCTTGAGCAGGACGTTGTTACCCAGCCGGGACGACAGGTAAGGGGCGGGGTCCAGCGGGGTTTGCTTGGCGACGTCGTAGACGGAGGAGGTCAGGATTTTCTCGATGTAGGCTTTGGTCATTCTTCGGCTTTGGCGTGCAACTGCACCTTGAGGGAAAAAAGCTTAAGTCTAAGGCAAGCCGGCCGAGCTGGTAAGCATCCCGTCGATTTCCCTTGACCGGAAATCGTCGTACCGTATCATGCCCTGCTAACGGAGGGCCCGGATCATGTCAGTAGAGCAGCACAAACGCGCCGCCGCCGAGGCAGCGCTGGAGTACATCAACCGTGGCGACGTGATCGGCGTCGGCACCGGCTCCACGGTCAACTACTTCATCGACGCCCTGGCAGCCATGAAGGCTGACATCGACGGCGCGGTGTCCAGCTCCGAAGCCTCCACCGCCCGCTTGCGGCAGCACGGCATCCGGGTCCTCGAACTCAATGAAACCGGCGATCTGCCGCTCTACGTCGACGGCGCCGACGAGGCCAACCGCCACTTGCAGCTGATCAAGGGAGGCGGGGGCGCGCTGACCCGGGAGAAGATCGTCGCCGCCGCCTCCCGCCGCTTCGTCTGCATCGCCGACGAAAGCAAGCTGGTAGACATCCTGGGCCAGTTCCCGCTGCCGGTGGAAGTGATTCCCATGGCGCGCAGCTTCGTCGCCCGCCAGCTGGTCAAGCTGGGCGGCAAGCCGGAGCTGCGCCAGAACTTTACCACCGACAACGGCAATTTGATTCTCGACGTGCGCGGCCTCACCATCGCCGAGCCGATTAGCCTGGAGCGGGAGATCAACGACATTCCCGGCGTCGTCTGCAACGGCATCTTCGCCCTGCGCCGGGCCGATGTGCTGCTGCTGGGAGGCAGCAGCGGCGTGCGTACCCTGACTGCAGATTAACCGCGGAATCGATGTCTTTCGGGAAACTGCTGGTCAATATCGGCCTGATCCTGGTGATCATCGGGCTGCTGTGGCCCTGGTTGTCCAAGCTCGGTCTGGGCCGCCTGCCCGGCGACATCGTCATCAAGCGCGAAAACTTCACCTTCTACTTTCCACTGGCCACGTCCATCATCGCCAGCATCGTGCTGACCCTGATCCTGTGGCTGTTCCGCCGCTGAGCTTCCCTTCCTCAGCGCACCCGGAACGGCACGGCCGCGGTCTCCAGCACGGCGCCGTCCTGCTGGCGGATGCGCGCCTGCACCCAATGCCTGCCCCGCTGCAAGGGCCATAGCAGGCCGTCGCCGCGGCCGACCGAAACACCATTAACCAGCCATTCCACCTGTGCCTGGGCCGGCGCGGTATCGAGTCGGAAGGCGAAACGCTGGCGCTCCGGCGGCAGGCGCGGATCCAGCGCCAGCTGTAGCTCCCGGGAGGGCTGCCGGATGCGCGGCAGCGGGGCCGGAGCCTGCTGCGGCGCAGACGGCTGCGGCCAGCGCGACGGCAGGAACCACTCCGGCCGGCTGGGGCAGCTGCCATCCGCCGGCAGGCCGCTGTCGCGGCAGATCATCAGCTGCACCAGCGTTGCATCCATGGGCAGCGGCGCCGGCGACGTGCGCCGGTTGAGCTCGGCGAAGATGGCGCGCGCCACCGGCACTGCCCCGCAGGCACCACTGACTCCCTGCATAGGCGCGCCGTCCAGGCGCCCCAGCCAAACCCCCACCGTATAGCGGTGATTGAAGGCCAGCACCCAGGCATCGCGGTAATCGCTGGAGGTGCCGGTCTTGATGGCGGTCTCAACCGGGAACTGCATGAGTCCGCCGGCGCCGAACTCCAGGCGCCGGGCGTCGGGATCGGCCAGGATGTTGCCGATCAGCCGGCTGACCGGCCGCGCCAGTACGGCGCGGGCGGGCAACGGCGACTGGTCACGCAGTAGCCGTAGCGGCCGGTACTCGCCACCGTTGGCCAGCGCGGCAAAGGCCGTGGTCAGCTCCAGCAGCGTCACCTCGGCATTGCCCAGGGCTAGGCCGTCGCCGTAGTAGTCGGGATGCTGGCGCAGGCCATGAAAGCCCAGTTGCCGCAGGCGATCGAGGAAATCGGCAACGCCGACGAACTGAATGGCGCGCACGGCGGGGATGTTCAGGCTGTTGCCGAGCGCATCGCGCAGGCGCACGGAGCCGTAATGGCTGCGGCTGTAGTTGCGGTAGGCATGCTGGCCCTGACCGATCGCCTCCCTCAAGGGCGCATCCTCCAGCAGGGTGGCTGCGGTCCAGCCACGCTCCAGCGCCAGGGCGTAGAGGAACGGCTTGAGGGTGGAACCGGCCTGGCGCGGCACCGTCACCGCATCATAAGCGCTGCCCTCGCCCGGGGCATGGGCATTGACCCAGGCCAGCACCTCACCCTTCGCGTGATCGACCACCAAGGCAGCAGCGTTGCGCACCCCATAGTCGGCCAGCTGGCGCCGGCGGGGCCCGCAGCATAAGCGGTGCCTCGGCCAGGTGCCGGCGCTCGACCGCATCGAGCAGCCCCGCGCGCCACATGCGCTCGGCCAGGTTGCGCAGCTGCGGCCGCAGGCGGTCGGGATCGGCGTGCGGATCGAGCCGGCTCGGCGCCCGCACCAGTACCGCCAGAGCCAGCATTTCCTGCGGCGCCAGCGTGCTGAGGTCGCGGTCGAAGTAATAGCGCGCCGCCTGCGCCACGCCGCGCCGCCGGCCGGCGTAGGGCACCTGGTTGAGATAGAACTCGAGGATCTCGGCCTTGCTAAAGCGCCGCTCCAACCGCCTGGCTTCCCAGCCTTCCAGCCAGCGCGACCACAGCGTGCGCGGCCGCGGCTGCAACATACGCACCACCTGCTCGCTGATGGTGCTGGCGCCGCGCACCGCCCGTCGCGCCCGCAAATTCTGCCAGACCGCCGCCAGCCGGGCGCGCCAGTCGATGCCTCGGTGGGCGAGAAAGCGCCGGTCCTCGGCGACGATGAAGGCCTGCTGCAGCAGCAGCGGGATTTCGGCCAACAGCCGCCGATCGTGGACGTTCCAGTCGTTCTCGTAGGTCACGGTAAGCGGCACGCCGTGGCGATCGGTCAGCTGCGCCTTGCGGATGTCCGCCGCCGCCGGCGGCAGCTCGGTAGGCAGCGGCCGCAGGCCATGCAGAGTCGCTGCCGTCAGCAGCAGACCGCCGCCCAGCAGCGCCGCTGCCAGCACCGCCGGCAGCCGGCCTGCCCACAGCTTACGGCTTCGGCTCGCCGGCATCCCCCTCTCCCACCAGCAGCCGGGCCGGGGCCGTCCTGCCAAACACGGCCGGGGCATACATCTCCTCGGCACGGGCCGACGGCACCAAGAATTCACCATCGGCGATGACCTGCGCGGTGTAACTCAGGTGATAGTTGCCCGCTGGCAAATAGTCGGCGTAGAAGCGCACCGCGTCATGGCGCAGCTCCTGGTGATGGAAGCTCCAGCGCCCAGCGTCATAGCCGATCCAGTCGGAATGGCGCAGATACCAGGAGCCGCCAGCGGCCGGGAACGCGGCCGCTACGGCATCCACCGTGGATGCGGTGGCGAGCTTGCGGTTGACAGGTTCCAGCCCGCCAGGCACCGGATCGTCCACCACCACGAAATGCCGCGCAGTGGGCAGCGAGAGATACAAGTCCACGCGCACCAGCTCGCCACGGCGCAGCTGCAGTGGCGACGCCAGCAGCTGCCATTGGCCGGCGCGGCGCACGCTGTATTCGCGGCGCAGCTCGATTCCCGCGTTGGCCGCTTGCTGCGCCCTGGCCGGCAGCGCATGGCTCAGCCGCACGCCGTAGTAAAGACGCCCCTGCCCTTGATGTTCCAGCCGCAGGCGGCGCTGGCGACCGGCGTCCTCCGACCGCATCGGCAGGACCAGCTCCTGGCTTGGGTCGCGCGATGATTGGAAGCGGACCACGGCGAGCGGTTCGCCATCCAGGCTGACGCGGGCCTGCAGCCCGATCGGCCCCTGCTCATAGGCCCGCCCATAGGCCAACAGCGCTTGCAGACAGAACAGGTTCTCCTGGGTGTTCTCCCAGTGATCCCGGCTGCCACGCGCCTCGACAATGGTGCCCACCAGCTGCGACGGCAGCTCGGCCGCCAAGGCGGCTCCATCAGGCTTCGCCGCCAACCCGACCAGGGCTGACAGCACAGCGCATTGGCTGCGCAGCGGCGTGGCCAGGATGCGCACGTAGCCGTCATCCAGCGCCTCGTTGAAGCTCACCCTGCCGCCGTCCTGCACGGCCCTGGCGAGAATGTACTGCAGCACTTCGCGGCGCAGCTCGGCGGTGTCCTCCACCGCCAGCAGCGCTTGCAGGTAATGGGCCTGCCCGAACAAGCTCATAGCCGGCACGTGCCGGCGATAACGCTCCAGATCGGCGCGGCTCAACCGACCCTGCTCGGCCAGCGCGGCCAGCGCCACCGCCCGCACCGTGGCGGCCATGCCGGGGCTATGGAGCTCGGGCTGGAAGTCGCGCCGCAGCAGGGTGTCCAGATAGTCCAGCAGGCGCTGCTCGACCAGCGCCGGCACCGTCTCCCCGGCGGCCCGCAGCCAGTTGAAGGCCAGCGCGGTGTAGGCGCTGAGATAAGGGCTGGCATAAGCGTCCTCGGCGCGGAAGAAGGCCATGCCGCCGTTGGGCGCCTGGAAGGAGGCGGCCTGCTCGAGGACGGCCGCTGGCAGCGTGGCCGCCTCCGGCCAGTCCAGCGCGGGCGGCAGATAGTGGCGCAGCGCCTGGTACTGCGCCGCCAGTACCGCCCGACCGAGCAACTGCTCCCAACCACCGTAGGGATAGTCGCACAGGTAGCGGAAGACGCCGTCCAGATTGCCGATGATGGTCGGCGACAGCACCACACTCAGGCCGCCGGCGGCAGGCTCGAACTCGGCCGGATAATGCAGCGCCTGCACGATGCTACCGCCGTCGAGACTGCCGTGGTTGGCGGCGGTATGCAGGCTGACCGCAGGCCGCACCAGCAGCTCGTGGCGCAGGGCGTCGCGCTCGGCGCCGGCCGCCGCGCTCAGGGTGATGCGCAGCTGGCCGGCCTGGCGCGACTCCAGCGGCAGATAAACCGTCTGGCGCTGGTACGGCAGCAGCCGCAGCCGGCTTTCGAGCGCTGCCGGCGCCAGCACTTTGGCCGGTCCTTCCACCTGCCAGCGCAACCCGAACTCGCGCTCCCGGTCACTGCGATTCATGACGCTGAAGCCGGCCAGGAAACGGTCCCCGCTGCGCAGCAGATTGGGCATGACCGGACGGATCTCGATGGGTTGATTGACCTGGAAGCGGGTCTGCCCCAGGCCGAAGCGGTCCTTGCCCGTGGCCCCCAACACCAGCACCCGCCAGCCGGTCAGATTGTCCGGGGCGTCGAATTTCAGCCGCGCCATGCCCCTGGCGTCCACCGCCACGGCCGGGTTCCAGTAGGCCACGTAGCGTTCGATGCGACGGGCATCGACGTCGCCGCCGTCGCCACCGGCATTGGCCCCTTTCTTCTCGAATTTCTGCAGGCCGATCAGGCAGTTCAGCAGGCTGTAGTTGGCCAGATCCAGCGGCTCCAGCCGATAGAAGCCCCGATAGGGATCGAAACTGCGCTCGCCGTCCCGCAGCTGGTCGAACACCGCCTCGTCCAGCACAACCACCGCCAGCTGCACCGGCTCCGGCTCGCCGTGGCGTGGCCGCGCCTGCAGCTCAAGGCGGACCCGCTCGCCCGGCCGATAGGTCGGCCGGGCCGGCCGCGCCTCGATTTGCAACTGCTTGTGGGCATCGACCACCCGGGTTTGGACATAGCCCATGCGCAGCGTCGGCCGACCCAGGTCGACACCGTCATCGTCCGGTGGCGTGGCCACTCGCGGCGATACTGCCACCACCGACAGATAAAAGCCCGGGATCATGTCCTCGGTGATCGGCAGCTCCAGCACCGGCGTGCTGCCTTCCAGCCGCTGCACCCACTGCTGCAGCAAGCCGTAGCGCTCCACCGTGATCAAGGCATTGGCGCCCGGCAGCGGATTGCGGATCAGGTAGCGGGCAGTCTCCCCGACCTGGTAGCTCTCGCGCTCGGGAACGATGTCGAGACGCTTACCAGGCGGCTCCTCCCACACCACCTGCCCTCGCCCCGCTGCCCAGAGCTGGATCTCGGTGGTGTGCGGGCGGCCCTGGCTGTCGCGGATCTCGGCGAGCAAGCGATAGCGGCCCGGCGCCGGCGGCACGAAGCGGCAGGTCACCGCCGCCGCCGCGGACTGCAGCCGGCAGCGGTCGGTCTCGCGCCAGGCGCGGTTGTAGCGGGTAATGAAGGCGTTGCCGGCGCCTTTGACGCGGGCCGCGGTCACCTCCTCGTGCTCGATGCGCACCGTCACCGCGACGCCGGCCACGGGCTCGCCATCGGCGGCGATCACCGCCACGTCCACCAGCGCCGGCTCTCCCTGCCGCAACAGCCAGCTCTGCTGGCGCAGGCCGACATAGCGGTCGCGACCGGCGTAGAGGGCGCTGGCGAAGCCGGACACCAGCGCGCCGCGCTCGTCGCTGACGGCGCTCTCCACGTCCAGCCGACCATACAGCACATGCTCGGCCTGCAAGGTGAAGCTGCTGTCCAGGCGACCCTGAAGGTCGAGCTGCCCCTCGGTCTGGAACACGGTCTCCGGCGTTTGATTGTCGCGCAGGGTCTGGAAATAGAAGCCGCGCAGCGTGCTGGCGGCGGGCTGTAGCGGGCGCGGATAAAGCCGCGCCGGCACCCGGGCCTGGGCGGCGGCGTAGGGACCGCCGGCATGCATGCTGGCCTGGGTGGCCACCTGCACCCGATCGCCGCTCCGGAACAGCTCGCCATTGAGCTGACTGCTGACCTTGAACGACGCGACGGCGAAGTCGGCCACCAGCACCTCCAGCACCGGCAGCGGCTCCGGCAGGAAGTCGGCCGCGAGCTCGAAGCGGTACCAGCCTGTGGCGCCCTGGGGCGGCACCCGGTATTCCCCGGCCAATGAGCCGAAGCCGTCCAGTTGTATCCCGTCGGCCTCGTGCAGCAGCTTGCCGGTGGGATCGACGATGCGCAGCCGATAGGGTCCGCTGGGCGCCGGGATGAAGCCGCGATGGTCCTGATCGCGCACGTACAGCTTGTACTGGATGCTGTCGCCGAGACGGTACACGCCCTGGGCGGTGGCCCCCCAGGCACGCACGAAACCGGCCTTGGCCCGAGGCCAGCCGTGGATGCTCCAGTCGGTCACCTCGCCGCTGGCGATCTCGAAGTCGAAGTCCAGCGGCAGCAGGGCGAAGTCCTCGCCACGCGTCACCTGCACGAACAGACGCGGCTTGTCCCACTCCCAGGCATACGCATGCTCGAGCTGGGGATCCAGCTGCTGACGTCCAGGCAGCAGCGCGATGCCGTCGGCGTCGGTACGGGCCTCGGCCAGCGGCGGCGCCGTCGGCTGCAACCGCTGGTAGTCGCCCAAATAGACCTGGACCTCGGCCCCGACGACCGGGGCCCCGCTGGCGAGATCGGTCACCCAGACCAGGCTGTTGAAGTGTCCCAGCTTGACGTGCAGCTGGTAAGGCGTGGCCTGGGCGAAGAAGCGGTAGTCTTCCGGGCGGTAGCTGGGGAAGCGCGGCTCGGGCAGGATCTCGCCACTGATGGCGCCGCTTCTGCCACCCAGGCGCTCCCACAGCCCGAGCGGATAATGGAAGGCGATGTCCGGCACCGCCGGCAGCGGCAGCCGCACCGTCTGCTCCGGCAGCGCGCCGGCCGCGGTCAGGCTGGAGTAGCGCACGTCCAGATGGCGCAAATTGGTCACCGTCAGCGGCACATCGTTGGCAACTTGGCTCTCAACGACCGCGCGGCGGTAGATCAGGGCGAGATTCGGCGGCCGCGGCCCGATGCGGAACTCGATCACCAGCGCGTTCTCCAGCGGCCGGCCGAACTCGTCATGAACGGTCCCGTCAGCGGCAAACCGGTACTCTTGGCGAGCCTGCAGCCGCTCCGGCAAATAGACCCGATACTCCTTCCCCGGCCGGTAAGGGCCGCTCAGAGCACTGTAGCTGCGCTGGTTCTGCCAGGGATCGTAGTCCTTGCGACCGGCGGCCAGATCCGGCGTGATCCGCACGTGCTCCCGAATCTGGTCGCTCAGCACCGGGGCCGAGAAGGCCAGTGCCACCGGTTGCATGGGATTGCAGGCCGCTGCCGCCGCCTGCCCGGGCGGCAGCAGCAGCTCATTGCCGTCCTCGTCGTGGCAGCGAACGCCGAGAAAGCGGAAGGCGGGGAAGGTGTGAAGCTGCAGCGCCTGGCGCTGTTCTCGGCCGGGCAGCTGGCCGTGCGGCGTGATCAGGCCGGCCCGCAGCTGCAAATCGACCGCCACGCCTTCGGCCAGGGGCTTGCCGGGCATGACGTCCCAATAACGCCGGGCCGGGCCGGCTTCCGGCTCCGCCGCCTGGGGCGTCGCCAGGATGAAAAGCTGCTCGCCCGGCAGCGGCAACAGCGCCGCGCCTTCCGGGGGGCGGCCGCTGCTGATCTCGCCCAGGACGGGGCCGACCGGCTCGCCGCCGGCGGGCTGGAAACGCAGCGCCTGCTCAACCGACTGCCTGGTCACTGGCAGGTTGAACTGCAGCCGCAGCACCGGCGAGCCGGGACCGCGCCAGGCGCTGACATAGGCCTGCTCCAGCCGCGGCCGCTCGGTGACGAACTCGTGCACGACCTGGCGCGCCAGCCTGGCCCCGTCGGCGGCGGCGAAGCCAGCGGCCACCGTCACCCGGTAGCGGGTCGCCGGCAGCAGCGCCTGGTCCGCGTCCAGCTGGCAGGCCAGGGCGCTAACGTTGAGCCAGCGCCAGTGGCAAGGCAACGCCGGCTCGATTTGCACGGCCACTTCGTCGGCGCGCCGCTCATCCGGCCCAACGGTACCATGGGACGGTTGAACTGGATGACGATTTGCCGACCGGCCGGCACCTCCTCCCCTGCCGGTGTGATCCGCTGCACCTGTACCGGATCCGCTGCCGAAGCGCCGGACGCCACCATGGCGAGCAGGATTCCGAGCCAGCGGAACGACCTGCGGAAGCACATCGAAGACTCCTTGTTTTTATCGGGTCAGCCGCCACGACGGCCGGCGCCGGCCTGACCTCGTGTCGCTACCAAGGTAACATTGCCCGGTTGAAATGCAGAGAGCATTCCGAACCAGATGAAACACTTCATTCGGGCCGAGCGCGATGAACAATCGCTGCTGCCGTCGCTGCAGGAACTGGCCGACCGGGCCTTTTCCCGGGCGGCCGGTGCGCCGCTGATCGCCGGCAACCATGTCCGCCTGTTACGCGACGGCACCGAGAACTATCCGGCCTGGCTGGAGGCCATCGCCGCGGCGCGGCGGCATATCCACTTCGAAAACTACATCTTCTACGACGATGCCGTCGGCCGCGAATTCGCCGCCGCACTGATCGAGAAGGCCCGCGCTGGCGTCCGGGTCCGCCTCGTCTACGACTGGCTGGGCTGTCTGGGCAAGGCGCCGCGGCGGTTCTGGAATGCTCTGCGCAATAATGGGGTCGAAGTTCGCTGTTATAACCCGCCGCGGCTGGACAGCCCGCTTGGCTGGCTCTCGCGCGACCACCGCAAGATGCTGGCAGTGGACGGCGAGTTGGCTTTCGTTACCGGCCTGTGCGTTGGCCGCATGTGGCGCGGCGACCCCGCCCGCGGCATCGAACCCTGGCGCGATACCGGCGTCGAGATCCGTGGCCCGGCTGTGGCCGAGGTGGAGCGCGCCTTCGCCCGCGTATGGGCCATGCTTGGGGTGCCGCTGCCCGAGCCAAGTCCCACGCCGCCAGCGCCGGCCGGCAACATGGACATGCGCATCGTCGCCAGCGAGCCGGCCACCGCCGGCATGCTGCGGCTCGACCTGATGATTGCCGCGCTGGCTCGCAAGCGTTTGTGGATCACCGATGCCTACTACGCCGGCACGGCCTCCTATGTCGAGGCCCTGCGCGCGGCGGCCCGTGACGGGGTCGACGTGCGCTTGCTGCTGCCCAACGCCACCGACTTGCCACTGCTGCAGCCGCTGTCGCGCATCGGCTACCGCCCACTGCTGGAAGCCGGCGTGCGGATCTTCGAATGGAAGGGCTCCATGCTGCATGCCAAGACCGCCGTGGCCGACGGTCACTGGGCACGGGTCGGCTCCACCAACCTGAACCTGGCCAGCTGGCTCGGCAACTGCGAGCTGGACGCGGTGGTGGAGAACGATGCCTTCGGCAGCGCCATGGAAGCCATGTACCTGGAAGATCTGGCCAACGCCACCGAGATCGTGCTGGACCGCCGCCGCCGACCGCGCGCCCCCGGAGAGCCGCGCCTGTCGATCCAGGGCCTCGGCGCAGGCGCGGGGGGCAGCAAGGGCAGCGTCAGCCGCGCGGCTGCCGGGGCGGTGCGGCTGGGGCATACCATCGGCGCGACCTTTGCCGACCGGCGCCTGCTGGGCCCGATCGAGGCTCGCACGGCCACCGCCACCGGAGTGGCGCTGATCGCGCTCTCTCTGCTGTTCGCCCTGTTCCCCAAGGCATTGGCCTATCCGCTGGCAGGGCTGGGCTTGTGGGGCGGCTTGGTGCTGCTCTACCGGGGCGGCCGACTGCGGGCCAAGCGCCGTGCGCTGCCAGCCCCCGAAGAGGAGGAATGAAGCCGCTTAGGCCATGAGCTGGCGGATCCGGGCTGCCAGCGCCTCCATGCTAAACGGCTTGGTGATGAGAGCTTCGCGGGCAGCCGGGCCGGCAGCATCCAGCCACTCCGGCGGCGCATAGGCGGTCATGTAGAGTACCGGCAACTGGGGGCGAAACGCCCGCGCCGCTTCCACCATTTGCTTGCCGTTGAGCCCGGGCAGGCCGATGTCGGTGATCAGCAAATCCAGCCGCACATCTGACTCGAGCAGCTCGAGGCCGGCCACTCCATCGACCGCTTCCAGCGTCCGCAAGCCCAGCTCGTGCAATGCCGCCACCACCAGCTGGCGTACCGTGACGTCGTCCTCGACCACCAGCACCACCGCGTCGCTGGCCGCCGCGGGCGGGGCCAGCTCGGCCGCACTCTCCTCGGTTTCGGCATCCGTCAGGCTGCGCGGCAAGTACAGCCGCACCGTGGTGCCCATCCCCGGTGCGCTATCGATGTGGATGGAGCCGCCCGATTGGCGGGCAAAGCCGTAGATCATCGGTAATCCCAGGCCCGTGCCCTGGCCGGCGGCCTTGGTGGTGAAAAACGGCTCGAAGACATGGCGCAGGGTCTGCGGCGTCATGCCGGTGCCGGTATCGCTGACCAGAACGCAGACGTAATCGCCCGGCCGGCCAACCTGCTCGTCGGCAGCGCCGATCCGCACCTTCTTGCTGGTGATGGTGAGCTTGCCGCCCGCGGGCATGGCGTCGCGGGCGTTGATGGCCAGGTTAAGAATGGCGCTCTCCAGCTGGTTGGGGTCGCACAGCGCCAGCCAATCGTCCTCGCCCGGCAGCAGGCTCACCTCGATGTGCTCGCCGACGGTGTGGCGCAGCAAATCCGCCATGGAGGCGATCAGGGCCCCGCCCCGCACCGGCTTCGGCGCCAGCGGCTGGCGCCGGGCAAAGGCCAGCAGGCGGTGCACCAGGCCGGCGGCACGGTTGGCCGATTGCATGGCCAGGTTGATGAAACGCTCGGTCTCGTCGCTGCGCCCCTGCAGAAGCCGGCGCTTGGCCAGCCCCAGCGCACCATTAATTCCAAGCAAGATGTTGTTGAAATCATGGGCGATGCCGCCGGTCAGCTGGCCCAGCGCCTCCATCTTCTGCGCCTGGTGCAAGACTTCCGTCGCCTGGCGCAAATCCTCGCTCTGCAGGTCGATCTGGTTTTGCAGCGCTTCTGCCTGGCGGCGCAGCGCCGCTTCCGCTTCCATCCGGTCAGTGACGTCGAAGCCCTCGATCAGCACGCCCAGCACCTTGCCCTCATCGTCCTTGATCGGCTGGAAGACAATGTCAAGAAAGCGCTCCTCCAGCGCGGCGTCGCTCGAGTTGCGCTGCAGCATGAAACGCAGCGCGCGGCCGCCGAACGGCTGCCCAGAGCGGTAGACCTGATCCAGCACTTCCAGCACGCCTTGGCCGGCCAGCTCCGGCAACACCTCGCGGATCGGCTTACCGACGATGTCCTGATGGCCGACCAGCTGCAGATAGGCCTGGTTGACCAGCCGGTAGACGTGGTCAGGACCGCTCAGGGCGGCGATGAAGGACGGCGTCTGCTCGAACAACCAGCGCCGAAACTTCAGCTCTTCGAATTGCCTGCGCGCAGCCTGCACCCTGGCGGTCACATCCTCCAGCAGGCACAGGGCCCCCATCACATGGCCCTGTTCGCTCCGGATGGGGCTGGCCGAGACGGCCAGCCAGGCCTCGACGGCGCGACCGGCACGCGGCAGCAGCAGCCGCTGCTCCGGCTCCCAGACGGCCTGGCCAGAGGCGACGGGGGCAAGCAAGGCGGACAGGTCCGGCCAGACGTCCTGCAGCGGGCGGCCCAGCCAGGTCACGGGGTCGCGCTCGAGAAGGGCAGCGCAGGCATCGTTGCCAAGCAGGGCCTGCGTGCCGCCCCAGACGATCAAAGCGGGTTGTGGGGCGGCCAGCATGATGCCGGCCGCGGTTCGCAGCGGCAGGGGCCAGTCCGGCGGTGCCGGCAGGGCAGCTCCGGTCCAGTCGCATGCTTCCAGCAGGGCGCGCATCCGGCCGCCGCCGCGGAGGTCGGGAGGCAATACGGAACGACGACCGTGATCGATCCGGTTCGACTCGCTCAGCGGACATCCCTCCCGATAGCTTCTGGCCGCGACTGGGGCGCGGGTTCCAAAAATATAAGGCCTACGTCATGGCTCACGCCAGCTCGGCCAATGAAGGAACCGCTTGCGGCCGCCACAGCCGCTCGGCAAGTCCCGAGCCGCGGGTGCTGGCGCTGGCGATGGCCTCGCGCAGCACGGCCTCCCGCCCCCACAGCTCCACCCGCGAGCGGCCGCGGGTGACGGCCGTATAGAGCAGGCGCCGGTCGACCACCCGTGACGGCTCAGATGGCAGCAACAGCAGCACGCGCTCGAACTCGGAGCCCTGGGTCTTGTGCACGGTCATGGCGTAGACACTCTCGTGCGGCGGCAGCCGGGCTGGGTGGAAGCGGCGCAGCCCGTCCTCGGTCTCGAAGCAGACCCGCAGCTGACCGTCGGCGTCGGGCAGCGCGATGCCGATGTCGCCGTTGTAAAGGCGCAAGCTGTAGTCGTTCTGGGTCACCATCACCGGCCGGCCGGGATACCAGAGCCGGCCACGGCGGATCAGGCCGGCCCGAGCCAGCACCTCCTCGATGCGCTGGTTGACCGCTTCCACGCCGGTCGGCCCACTGCGGTGGCTACACAACACCCGGAAGGCATTGAAGCGCGCCAGCACCTCCTGAGCCGGTGCCCCCCCCGCCACCGCCCGCAGATAATCGCCATAGCCCTGCCGCACCGCGGCTGCGAACGCCTGCGGATCGCCCCAGCCGTGCGCCCGCCAGCCGAGCGCGGGGTCGTCGCCCTCACGCAACAGGGCTAGGGCGGCATCAGCATCCCCGGCGTTGATCAGCGCCGCCAGCCGGCCTATCCCGCCTTCGCTGCGAAAGCGCCGGCTCTGGCGCAACCGCACCACGCAGTCGGCCAACGGGGCCGTGGCTTCTGCCGCGGCCGGCACCGGCTCGCCGCTGAGCTCGCCCAGCTGGCGGGCGAACGCTGGGCTGCAACCCCGAGCGCCGCTGCAAATGTCGGCCAGCACGGAGCCGGCCTCAACCGATTCCAGCTGATCGCCGTCGCCGACCAGGACCAGCTTGGCGCCGGCGGGCAGCGCATCCAGCAGCTTTGCCATCAGCGCCAGGTCCACCATGGACACCTCGTCCACCACCAGCACGTCCAGCGGCAGCGGGTTGTCGCGGTCGTGGCGGAAATGGATGGAACGGGCCTGCACCCCCAGCAGGCGGGGAATGGTGCTGGCCTGCTCCGGGATGACAGCACGCACCGACTCGTCCACCGCTAGGCTCGCTTTGGCGGCCCGGATGGCCTCCTGCATACGCGCCGCCGCCTTGCCGGTGGGTGCGGCCAGGCCGATCACGGGCGGCCGCTGCGGCTGCAGCAGCGCCAGCAGGGCCAGCACGCGCACCAGGGTATAGGTCTTGCCGGTGCCCGGTCCGCCGGAAATCACGCACAGCTGCCGCAGTGCGGCAGTGGCGGCGGCGACTTTCTGCCAGTTAACCTGTGGCGGCTGGCTGGGACCGAATAGCGCCTCCAGTCCCGCCGTCAGCCGCTTCGCATCCACCAGCACCCGGGCCTGGGCCCGGGCGAGCAGGGCCTCGCCGACGCGCCGCTCGTAATCCCAGTAACGGTATAAGTACAGCCGATCTCCCTCGAGAATCAGCGGCCGCCAGTCTCCGGGCTTGCCGACCACCGGACTGCGCTGCAGAGTCTCGCGCCATGCCGCCAGCTCCTCCTCCCGTTGCAGCTGGCGCGCCAGCAGGGCGAGGTCCAGGCAGCTGTGCCCTACCCGGATCCAGTGGCTGGCATGGGCGGCCAGTTCGGCCAGACGGTCGTTGCTGCCGGCAAGCCGCTCCAGCAGCCGGGCGAAGTGGCGATCCACGGGCGACAGCCCGTCCAGATCGAGCTCAGACGACATCGGCAGGCTCCTCGATGGTTCCGGTAAGCAGATAGCGGTCCAGGGCAGCGATCAGTTCCGCCGGCGGACGGTCGTAGAAAACTCCGCTGCGGTCGCCCAGCTCGGGCCGCATGCCACGCAGGAACAAATAGTAGACGCCGCCGAAATGGCGCTCGTAGTCGTAGTCCGGCAGGCGGTGACACAGATAACGATGCAGCGCCACGGCGTAGATCAGGTACTGCAGGAAATAGCCCTGCTCCGCCATCACCGCGTCCAGCCGCTCGGCAGCGTAGTCGGCGAGGGTGGCACCCAGCCAGTTGGATTTGTAGTCGGCCAGGTAAAACCGTCCCTGATGCTCGAACACCAGATCGATGTAGCCTTTCATGAAGCCCTGGGCAAGCGAGAAGCGCAGCCGCCCTACCCGCTCCTGCAGCGCGACCGTGGGCAAGAAGCCATGCGCGCGCAGCAGGTCGGCCAGCACGCCACCGTCCAGACGCGCGATCGGATAATGGAACTCCAGCTCATCGATGCGGCGCGCGCGCGGCAGCCCGGCCAGCCGCAACCCGGCGCCATCCAGCGGCGTCGCCAGCACGTCCTGAACCATGGCAACGACGGTGTCGGTCCACTTGGCGGCGAAGCCATGGCGTGTCAGCTGGCGGCTTACCAGGCGGCGCAGCCTGCCCTCGTCGGCGTCGGCGAAATCGTGCTGCTCGAAGATGCCGTGCAGGCAAATGCCGGGGCGACCGCCGCGAGGGAAAGCGAAGATGCCGTCGGCCTCGGCTGCGACGGCCTCACTGGACTCGGCGTCGTAGTCGGGCTGCTCGGCTCCCGGCGCCACCTGCCCAGCCAGCCAGGAGAAGCTGCTGATGCGCCGCGGCGGCGGCAGCTCACGTCCGAGCCGGCGCGCCTGCAGGGGCTGTTCCTGCACGGGCGGCGGCGGCAAGGCGCCGGCTTCTTCCGCCACGTCCATGGCCTGCACCAGGACGGCCTCCGGCTGCTGCTCGGCCAGCCGTTCCAGGTCCTCGCGCAACTGCTCCAGCGAACGCTGCTTGACGATCGCCTGCAGGGCGGCCAGCGGCCGCAGCCGCTCATCGGCGTGGCGACCGTGCAGCAGCCAGCCCAGGCCGCTGGCCTGCAGGCCGTTGCACTTGCCCCAGACGACGTAGCAGCGGTGCCGGGCCCGGGTGAGCGCGACGTAGGCCAGGCGCAGCTCCTCGGCCAGCTCCTCTTCCTCGGCCAGCAGCCGGCCTTCCTCGATGCCGTCGCTGCCGAAATCCAGCACCGCCTGCAGATCCTGTTCCGGATCGTGGAAGGCGATGGCAAGCTTGCGCTCGGAGCGGGTCGGCCCTTCCCAGAGGAAGGGACAGAACACAATGGGATACTCCAGCCCCTTGCTGGCGTGTATGGTCACCACCTTGACCAGCCGCTCGTCGCTCTCCAGCCGCAGCTCGGCGGCATCGCCGCCGCCCGGCTCCTGCCGCTGCTGCGCCAGCCAGTTCACCAGCGCCTCCATGCCCATGCCGGTTTCCGTCGCCTGCACGTGCAGCAGCTCGCCCAGGTGCAGCAGGTTGGTCAAGCGGCGCTCCCCGTCCACGTAGGCCAGCAGGCGGGCATGCACCCCCTCCCGCTGCAGCATGGTGCGGAAGAAGCGGATGAAGCCGTGCTCGCGCCAAAGCCGGTGGTAGTCGTGGAAGCGCTCCAGGATCGCCTGCCAGTCCTGCTCGTTCTCGTTCAGCCGCGCCAGTTCGTTGCCGTCGACGCCGAGGCAGGCGGTGGCCAGGGCCGCCCGCAGCAGGCTTTCCCGGCCTGGCTCCAGCACGGCTGACAGCAAGCGCTCCAGCTCCAGCGCCTCAGGCGAGGCGAAAACCTTGTCACGCGACAGCTGCACGCAGGCGATGCCCCGCTCCTGCAGGGCCTTGATGATGGCCGTGCCCTGCTGGTGCTTGCGTACCAGGACAGCGATGTCGCCGCCTTCCAGTGGCCGCTCGCCGATGCGCGCCCGCCCGGCGTCGCCCGCCTGCAGCAGGCGGGCGATCTCAGCAGCCACGGCGCTGGCCACCTGCCGCATGGCGGCCTCCTTGCCAAGCTGATCGTCTTTGGCGTTGGGTGGGTAGTGCTCGCGGCCCAAGCACCAGAACCGCAGCGGGGCCAACGGCGCACCGTCCTCAACCAACCCAGGCCCGACCTGATCGGCCGGCCGCGGCTGTACCGGCAGAAACTCGATGGCATCCAGCAAAAAGGGGCGCTTGGCGCAGACGAACAAAGCGTTGACGGCGGCGATCAGCGGCGGGTCCGAGCGCCAGTTGACGCCCAGCGTATAGCCCATGGGCATGGCTCGCTTGGCCGCCAGATAAGCGTAAATGTCGGCACCACGGAAGCTATAGATGGCCTGCTTGGGGTCGCCCACCAGGTAAAAGGGCCGCTCGCCGTCAGCGAACAACCGCTGGAAGATGTCCCATTGCAGCGGGTCGGTGTCCTGGAACTCGTCGATGAGTGCGGCGCGGTAGGTCTGGCGCAGCTTGGTCGCCAGCACCTCGCCGCTGCCCGGCGCGGTCAGTGCCTGTTGCAGGCTGCTGAGCAAATCGTCGAAGCCAAGCACGCCGCGGCGCCGCTTGAGAACCGGTAGCTCGCGCCAGAGCGTCTCCAGGGCCCGCAGCAGGAACCGCGCCAGCTCAACCTCGAGCGCGCTCTTGTAAGCGTTGCAGGCATCCAGCAGCGCCTGGCAGGCGTCGAACAGCGGATGCCAAGGCGGTTCCTTGCCGCCCGCCTTGGCCGCCAACTCACGGCTGGTGAAGCGATGGAGGTTCTCGCACGGTTCCGGCTGCTGCGGTGGCGTGCCGAGGTAGCTGGCCAGCTCGGCCAACCACTTGGGCAGATGGCGCTTGCTGTAGCTTTTCCTGTTGACGCCCGGATGCGTCTCCAGCAGCCGCCTGACCTCATCCTGCTCCTCGCGCCAGCAATCGGCCGCAGCTTGCCAGGCCTGCAGCACGGCTTCCTCCAGCTCCTGCAAGCTGCGACCGACCGGCGCCGGCGCGCGCAGCTGCAAGTAGGGTTTGCCCAACCAGGGCTTGAGTTCGCGCAGCAGCTTCTCCGGGGTCAGCTTACGCTGCAGCAGGCAGCGCACCAGTCGCGGCTCGCCGGCGCTGACCTCGCGCCGCCAGAAGTCATCTAGCACTTCCTGGAGCAGCGGCTCTTGGTCGCTGACCAGCTCGGCATCGAACGGCATGCCGCTCTCGAAGGCATGCTCCGTCAGCGCCCGCTGACAAAAGCCATGGATGGTGAAAATGGCCGCCTGGTCGAAATCGACGATGGCCTGCTCCAGCCGGCGCTGGGCGAGCCGCCGATCCGACGCTCGCTGCAGGAGTGCGGCCAGAAACGGCTCCGCGCTGGCGCCGGCAGCGAAGGCATCGCGTGCCTCGATCAGACGGCGGCGGATGCGGTCGCGCAACTCAGCGGTGGCGGCGTTGGTGAAGGTCACCACCAGGATTTGCTCCACCGTCAACCCCACTTCCACCACCAACAGCAGATAAAGCGCGGCGATGGTGTAGGTCTTGCCGGTACCGGCGCTGGCCTCGATCAGGCAGGCGCCGCCTGGACGGTGCTGCTCCAACTGTAGCGGGGCGAGCTTGAGAGCGCTCATGACTGCTCCTCCAGGGCCGAGAGCAAAGGCAGCCATACCGCTTCAGCCAATTCCTTGAACAGGGGATCGGCGGTCGGGTCGACACCGGCGAAACCGAGCGCCAGGTAAGGCTGCTCCTGCTCACCGGCCTGGTGATCGTTGCCGCGCCAGCAGCGCGCCGCGGCCGCCTGCGCGACCTGCCTGTCGCCGGACCTGCGCATTTGCTCGGCCCAGGCCTGGCTGGCCTTGGGAAGAAACGGTAGCAACCGCCGCTGGCCTTCGCCGTACCAATGCAGCAGCCGCTCCAGTAGCTCGCGGGCCTCCTCTAGTGGCTTGAAGCGCTGCCAGCCGGCTTCGCTCAGCCAATGGCTGGCGGGCATCACCCCGGCAGGAGCGACCACGTTGAGCGCCAGATGGGCAATCCAGACGCGCAGCAGGTCCTGGCTGCGACTGCGGCCGAGGCGATACTCGATGCGACCGATGGCGGACAGCTTGTCCAGCTGCCCGCTGAGGCGGAAATCGCCCAGCTCCAGAACGAAGGGCCGCGGCTCCGGCTCGACCGCGGGCAGGGCCTGCAGCTGCGCGACGAAGGCGCCCACCTGCCCGCTGCTCTCGGCGAGCTCCAGCATGCCGACGGCGCCGTGAGGAAGGCGGCCGGCGGCGCGGGCGTACTCGGCCGCGCCCTCCTGCTTGCCGCGCAGCTGCAGCTGGAGCAAGTCCTGGCGCAGCTGCCAGCGCTCCAGGCCGTCCAGCACGAACGGCTCACGCCCGCTCAGCAGCACGCCGCGCTCTTCCAGCCGCAGCCCGAGCCGGTGCTTGAGCAGGAATTCCGCCGGGCATAACCAGAACTCGATCAGCTGCGCCAGCTCGACGCAGCGCCAGTCCTGCTCCGGCTCCGGCAGCGGCTGGCGCAGCAGCGGCTGCGGCCGCTGCCGGCCGCGCCCGGCCAGCTCCCCGGCCGTGCACAAATGAGCGGCGAAGGAGAACAGCCGGGGCGAGCGACCGTCGAAATAGGCCGGGCTGAAAGCCTGCAGGCGATGGCGGGTCAACAACTGCTCCCGCACCGGACCGCCGCCGGCGCTGCGCCAGCCGCGCTCGATGTAATCCAGCAACTCGTCGATGATGGGCGACGGCGGCAGAACGCTGTTGTCGCGCAAATCCTGACCGACATAGCTGAGATAAAGGCAGTCGCGCGCCGACAGCAGCGCCTCCAGGAACAAATAGCGGTCCTCGAAGCGGCGCACCCGGTCGCCGCGGCGCGGCTGGCTGGCCATCAGATCAAAGCCCAGCGGCCGCTGCTGGCGCGGAAATTCGCCGTCGTTCAGGCCCAGCAGGCAGACCACCCGAAACGGAATGCTGCGCATGGGCACCATGGCGCAGAAGGTGACTCCGCCACCGAGAAAGCCGCTCACCCCGCGCTGCGCCTCCAGGCGCCGCTGCAGCTCGCCGGCGATCACGTCCAGCGGCACGGGCTCAGCCAGCTGCGCCAACTCGCCGGCTTCCCGCAGCTCCTCCAGCGCCTCGCGCACCGCCTGCAGCGCTTCCTCGACCTCAGGCTCGGGCCGGAAGAAGCGCTCCAGCAGGCCGTTCAGCAAGACGTGCCACTCGCTCAGGGTCCGGCTGCCGGCAAGCTCCTCGGCGCTAAGAAACACGGCCTCGACGAAGGCCAGCAGCTTGCCGGCCAGCTCGGCGCGGCCACCTTCGGCGGCGTCGAAAGGCAAAATGCCCTGGAAAAGCTGCAGCTCGCGGCCGGGCATGGCATAGCCGAGCAGGATGCGGTCCAGCCCGGCCTGCCAGCTGTGCTCGGCCACCGCCGGCAATCCCAGCCGCTGACGGTGCTCGGCATCCCGCCCCCAGCGAATGCCGGTGCGGTGGATCCAGTCGTACAGCGTGGGCAGCTCGCTCTCGGCAATCCCGAAGCGCTCACGCAGCGCGGCAGTCTCCAGCAGCGCGCCGACCTGGTCAGCCTGCAGCCGGCCCTCTCCCAACTCCAGCAGTTTGAGGAAGCAGTCGATCACCGGCCGCTCGCGGCGCGGACTGCGATCGGCGATGGCAAACGGGATGCGCGGCCCCTCGGCGGTGGCGAAGACGGCGTCGATGTAGGGCGCGTAGGCATCGATATCGGGCGTCATCACCACGACATCGTCAGGGGACAGACTGGGGTCCTCGGCGAACAGCCGCAGCAGCTGGTCGTGCAGCACCTCGACCTCGCGCAGCCGGCTGTGACAACTGTGCACCTGCACCGAGATGTCGTCGGGTGCCAGCACGGCCGGTTCGCCGTCCCGGTTCTGCAAGTGCAGGATGTCACGCTGCAGCGCGTGCAGCAGCCGCTCGCCAGGGACCGGCTCCATGTAATCGTGCTCCTGGGTCGGGTAGTCCAACAGCAGCTCGAGGAAGTCGCGCCCCTGGCGGCCCCAGGAAGCGAGCAGACGGTTGCCGGTCTCCAGATGAAGCAGCTCGGGGTCGACATTGCCCGCCCGTCGCCGAATCTCCCGCTCGGAACGGATCTCGCCCCAGTACTCGGCGGAGGGGTTGAGCAAGAACACATGCACCTGGCAGTGACGGCCGAGCGCATCCAGCAGCGCCACGTACGGCTCCGGCAGCGAAGCGAGCCCGAACACGGCCACTCGCTCGGGCAACAGCCGGGCCGGCGGAGCCTGCTCCCGCAGCTGACTGATCAGCTCCTGCAGCAGCTGCGCCCGGTGCGGCGCGCCGTTCTGGCACAGCCGGCGCCACAGCGTCGCCTGCCAGTGCTCTGCCTCACCGGCCTGCCAGGCCAGAATCCAGTCCGGCCGGTAGACCAGGTATTGGTC
This sequence comes from Lysobacteraceae bacterium, assembly GCA_012523465.1. Taxonomy (GTDB): domain Bacteria; phylum Pseudomonadota; class Gammaproteobacteria; order Nitrococcales; family AK92; genus JAAYIK01. The sequence continues at coordinate 79,572 of JAAYIK010000016.1, forward strand.
GTAGACGTCGGCGATGCGCCGCGCCAGCTCGAAGCGGTCGGCAGGGCTACCACCGCGCAGGTAGCTGGCCAACTCGGCGTAGCGCGGGTCGTCCAGCAGCTCCGGCAGCAGCCCGTAGATGCGCCAGCTCAGCACCTCTGGCTCAAAATCGGACACCCGTCCCAGCTCGGGCTTGAAAGCGCGCAGCAGCTGCCAGGCATAGGTGGCCGGGAAGTGGAACTGCACATTGGCGCAGATGCGGTGGTGCTGCGCCAGTTGCAGCGCCAGCCAGCGGGCCATGCCCTGGCTCTGCACCAGCACCACTTCGGGCGCCAGCGGGTCAGCCGGCGGCGCGGCCAGCAGCTGCGCCAGCGCTTCCGCCAGGCGCTCCATGCGGTTGCTGTAATGGAGGTGGATCACGCCGCCCCCCCTTGCCGCGACAGGGGGCGGAACCAACGTGGCTGCTGCATGATGGGCGGATTCCCGGTTATTGTTCGCATTCGGCCGCTGCGCGGTTCCATGGTAGCGGAACAGCATACAGCCTGCAGCGACGGATCGTGTCGCAGCAAGCTTGCCGCCGCGGCTCAGAAGACCAGCTGGGTCAGCAGGAACAAGCCGCAGCCGGCCAGGGCACCGACCAGGGTGCCGTTGATGCGGATGTACTGCAGATCGCGCCCGACCTCCAGCTCCAGCCGCTCGCTGACGGTGCGGGTATCCCAGCTCTGCACGACCTCGGCGATGAACACCCCGATCTCGGCGCGAAACGGCACGACGAAGCTGGACACCAGCTGCTCCAGGCGCCGGTTCAGCCGCTCCTGGGCGTCCTCATCCAGCTCCAGAGTGCGCGCCAGGCTCATTAGGCTTGCGCTCAAGGACTCGACAAGGCGCTCGGAGGCGCCGGTGGCGCGCTCCTGCAACAGCTGCCGCAGGCTATCCCAGGCCGACTCCAGCAATTGCTGCATCTCGGCGCTGGCCAGCAGCCGTGCCTTGAGCTCTTCCACCCCCCGGCGGAAGCTCTCCGAGCTCTCCAGCCGCGCGATCAGGTCAGCGGTGTAACGCTCAAAATCTTGCCGGGCCGGATGTTCCGGGTTCTCCAGCTCGGCCAGCAGCTCTTCCGCCCCGGCGATGATGGCGCGGGCGATCTTACGGTCGATGGTCCGCGGCACCCACCAACTGCTGCGCTGCTCGACCTTTTCGTAGATGACTTCCTCGTTGTTCAGCAGCAGGGCGCGCGCCAGCTCGATGCCGCGCTCCAGCAGACGCTGGTGCTGGCCGCTTTCCTGCAGCAGCCGCAGCAACCGCCCCAGCAGCGGCAGCAGGTCCACCGTGCTCAGCTGAGAACCGAAGGAATCGCGGAAAAAAGCCCGCACTTCGCGCTCCTGCAGCGACCCGGTCACCTCTGGCAGCATGGCGACGATTTGCTCGGCAATCAGGCGGCTGTTGGCCGGGCGCTGCAGCCAACCGCTGAGACGCAGGGCTGGATTGCCGCTTCGCAGCTTGGCCCCGATCAGATCCGGCGCCAGGAAATGGCGCTCGACGAAGGACCCCAGCCCCCGGCCGATGCGGTCTTTGTTGCGCGGAATGATGCCGGTGTGCGGGATAGGCAGCCCCAACGGCCGACGGAACAGCGCTGTGACCGCGAACCAGTCGGCCAGCCCGCCCACGATTCCCGCCTCGGCCCCGGCCCGCAGCAGCAAGACCGCGAAGCCCGGTTCCGGCACCAGCTGGGTCAACAGGAACAACAGCACCGCCAGCAGCAGCAGCCCCGTCGCCCAGGCTCGGTGACGCCGTAGCGCGGCGCGCTTTTGCTCCAGCAGATCCTTTTCCCCGGCAAATACGGGAGTCGTCATGATGGCAGGCCGCTCCTGTGTGCTGCGCTGAACTTTTTACACAACTTAGTGTCAATATGACACGAACAGATCAGAATCGTGTTGGGAGGTGCTAACCATGTCGATCATGCGTTATCAAACCCCGAGCCCGCTGGCCCAGCTGCGGCAGGAAATCGACCGCCTGTTCAACCTGGCGTTCGCGCCGACGGAGGAAGGCGACGGCACGCTGTATGCCCGCGACTGGGCGCCGGCGGTTGACATCCGTGAAGAAGCCGACCGTTACGTGGTGCTGGCCGACATCCCGGGAGTGGACCCTAAGGACATCGAGATCACCATGGAGAACGGTGTCCTGACCATCACCGGCGAGCGGCAGGCCGAGAGCGACCAGCAGAACGGCGGCTTCCGGCGCATCGAACGGGTCCGCGGCCGCTTCCTGCGCCGCTTCACGCTGCCGCAGAGCGCCGACGAGGACAAGATCACCGCGCGTTCCGTGCATGGCACGCTGGAAGTGGTGATTCCCAAGCGGGAGCAGGCGCTGACTCGCCGCATCCCAATCGCCAGCGAATAAGCCGGCGGCTTCCGGCGGGCCCTGCCACTGGCAGGGCCCGCCGGTTTTTGCCTGTGGCCATCACCGCTGCGCCAGCTTGCGCTGCACACTGGCGACCTTCTCGTTGAGCTGGCGAGTCCGCCCGATTTCCGTGCCAATTTTCAGGGTCGTGAAGATGCGTGGCGCCCCCATGGCATGCACCACCTCGTGGCACTTGCGGATGGCGGCGAACACCGCATCCCACTCTCCCACGATGTTGGTGCCGTAGTCATGCATTTCATGCTCGAGGCCGGACTCCTCCAGCACCCGTGCGCAGGCGGCGATGTAGTCCGACAGCGAAGTGCCAACGCCGACAGGAACCACGCAAAGCTCGACCATCACTGGCATGGTTTTCATCGTCCTCATCCCTCCGTTTTCGGCCACGGCATGTCGCCAAAATAGGCTTCCAGGGTGAAGAACAGGCGCGGCTCGCCCTGGAAATCCCGCTCCCGTTCGAACAGCACCTCGGGGCGCAGTTCGACGAACAGCCAGTTCTTGTAAACATTCCGACGCCAGCCGATGTTGACGAACCAACTCTCCAGGCGGGTGGTATCGGTTTCCCCGCGCAAGCCGATGTTGGCTTGCACGGCATGCAAGGGGTCGAACTGGTGCGTGACGATGAAATCATGGGCCAGGTAGGCGCGCCGCTCGCGATAAACCCAGTCGTATTCGCTCACGGCGCGGAAGAAGCGCGGCCCCGGCAACGGCCGCTGCACCAGCAAGACGGTTCGCGCGCCGGCCCCCCTGTGCTCGCGCCAGTAGAGCTCCTCGGAAGGTCGCACTTCCCAGGCGCCGGGGTAGAAGGAGCGGCCGAGGCGCACCCGCACGAAGGGGTCGGGCAACGCCCGGCGCAGACGCACCCCGGCGTCGACGTCGAGGTTGACCGCATCCGACAGCTCCTTGAGGTAGCGCAGTCCGGCGGTGAAACCGGAGTCGCCGCTGGAACGCAGCAGCGCCGGCGGCGCCGGCTCCGGGCCGGCTGCCCGGTCGAAGCGGTGGTCGTCCTCGCTCTCCAGGATCAGGCTCAGCCGCCGCTCGGTATTGGGCAGGGTCACCCGGGCACGCAGGCGAAACTCGAGGTCGCTGCCCTGCTCGCGCAGCAGCAGTGTGCTACGGGTGCGGATGTAGCTGGAATGGTCGGGAATGAAGTCCTCGCCCCCGAACAATCGATCCAGCATCACGCCCAGCGCGGTCACCCGCCGCGACCAGGCCTGATGGGTACGGTCGATGAAATTTCCCGTCTCCTCGTCCCGCTCGTCCGCCGCCTCCGGCGGCGTGCCGGCAAATGCCACGACAGTGAACAGCAACAGCAAGACGGCCGCCAAAGCCTGGCCGATCAAGCTCAACCTCACGCGTTCGTCAATCCCATGGTAAGACTATGGCGCAGCAGACGCTGACTGCCAACGCCGTGCCGCCAGGCCGAAGGCTAAAAGCGCAGTGGCGCCAATTCCCCGGTGCGCCGCCAGTGCAGGTAATCGTCCAGGATCAGCCGGTGGTCGAACGCCAGCGGCAGGCTGGTATCGGCCGGATCGGCGACGATAATGGCGCGGGCATCGTCCGCCGCCCGGGGCTGGCCGGCCGCACTGGCGACATAGACGGCGGTGACGGTATGGCCGCGCGGGTCGCGCGCTGGATCGGAATACAGCCCCAGCAAAAACTCCAGCTTCACGTCCAGGCAGACTTCCTCCCTGGCTTCCCGTTTCGCCGCCGCCTCCACCCGCTCGCCGACATCGACGAACCCGCCCGGGATGGCCAGCCCCAAAGGCGGATTGCGCCGCTCGATCAGCACCACGCGATCGGGCTGGTCGCGCAGGCGAATGATGACGTCGGCGGCGAGCAAGGGCGTGGTCGGACGGGACATTGCAGCGGCGCTCCTCGACTGCGGCAAAAAGTGACTCGGTGCATGGCATGCTTATACAGGAGCAAGGTAAAACAATCCCGCCATGATCGAAAGCTTGCGCCGGCGCACCGCCTGGCGCAGGCCCGATGCATTCCCGTTGGCGCCTTAGGGAAAAGGCGGTTCATGCCAGGATGGCGAGTTTGCCTGTACCGGTCTGCCCATGCTCAGCATTTGTCTCCCGACCCTGCGCCGCCTGCTCGCCCTGGCCGTCCTGACAGCCGCCGGCTGCTCGCTGCCACCGCAGCAGGAAAGCCTCGCCCTAGCCCCGCAGCAGCCCGCGCTGCTGGAACACCACGCTGTGATGGACGACGGCTATGAGCTGCCACTGCAGCGCTGGCTGCCCGCCGCCGAGCCGGTGGCGGTGGTGCTGGCCCTGCACGGCTTCAACGACTACCGCAATGCCTTCGCCGGCGTCGGCCCTTACCTGGCCTCTCGCGGCATCGTCACCTATGCCTATGATCAGCGCGGCTTCGGCGCCACGGTCGACCGCGGCTACTGGCCCGGCACCGCCCGCATGGTGGCCGACGCCCGCAACATGATCGAGCTGCTGCGGGCGGAGCATCCCGACCTACCCGTCTACCTGCTGGGCGAAAGCATGGGAGGAGCGGTCAGCATCGCTACGGTCGCTCAGGAAGCAGTGCGCGAACTGGTCGACGGGGTGGTGCTGGTTGCGCCGGCCGTCTGGGCCCGCCAGACCATGCCCTGGTACCAGCGCTGGGCGCTGGCGGTGGCGCGCACCGTGGCGCCGGGCTGGCGACCTACCGGCCACAGCCTCAAGCGGCAAGCCTCCGACAATATCGAGATGCTGCGAGCGTTGGGCCGCGACCCGCTGGTCATCAAGAAGACCCGCATTGATGCCGTGGCCGGGCTGGCCGACCTCATGGACACTGCGCTAGCCTCGGCGTCGCGACTGCGCACCCGCACTCTGGTGCTCTACGGCGAGCGTGACGAGATCGTGCCCAAGCTTCCGACCTGCCGCATGCTGCAGACCCTGCCGGAGGGCGGGGACTGGAAGCTGGCCTTGTATCCCGACGGCTACCACATGCTGACCCGCGATCTCAACGGCCAGCGGGTCATCGCCGACATCGCGACCTGGATCCTGGACCCGCAGCAGCCGCTGCCGTCCGGCTTTCAGGCCGATCACGAGGACTGGCTCCACCGGCTCTGCCAGCAGGCCTAACCGCTCCGCTTCCTGGTAGCCGATGGCGGATTTGCGCCGCCATCGGCTAGCCTGTTAAATACTCCGCCCTGCATGACAGCTGACCAACCGGGCCTGGACATGACCACGTCGATCAACCGCATTCTGATCCAATACGGTGAACTCACCCTCAAGGGGCGCAATCGCCGCGACTTCGAGCGCGCGCTCGGCGACAACATCCGCTTGCGGCTCAGCCGCGCCGGGATCGACTGGCCGCTCGAACAGCGCCATCACCGCGCCCTGGTCCACGTGCCCGAGCAGGCTGCCGAGCAGCTGCCGACGGCGCTGGCGGCGCTCGGTCAGGTCGCCGGCATCGCCACCTTCGCACCGGCAGTCTTCATCCCGGCCGAACAGACTGGCCAGCCGCATCGGCTGGAGACCGCTCCCATCGAGCAGTCCATGGTCTCGCTGGCCAACGCGCGTCATCGCCCTGGCGCGACCTTTGCAGTGCGAGTCAACCGGGCCGACAAGCGTATACCCATCCGCTCCGACGCCCTCGCCCGCGAGCTGGGCGCCGTCGTGCTGCGCCAGACCCCTTGGGACAAAGTCAACCTGACCCAGCCGGATCTGCAGTTGAATCTCGATATCTACGAGGAAGGCTGCTACTGCTATGCCGACAAGCAGCGTGGCCTGGGCGGTCTGCCGGTGGGCACGGCAGGGCGGGCCATCGCGCTGCTGTCCGGAGGCATCGACTCGCCAGTGGCGGCCTATCTCATGGCTCGGCGCGGTTGCGCCATCGACTTCGTGCACTTCACCGCCACCCGGGTGCAACAGACTCGGGCCGCGGAGGAGCTGGTGGCCCGCATCGCCCGCCAGCTCAGCCACTACACCCTGCGTTCACGCCTTTTCCTGCTGCCCTATACCCACTTCGACATGGCCATGATGGGGCACAACAGCGGCTACGACGTGGTGCTGTTCCGCCGCTTCATGAGCCGCGCCGCCGAGCGGCTCGCCGAGCGCTGCGGGGCGCAGGCGCTGGTCAGCGGCGACAGCCTGGGCCAGGTGGCGTCGCAGACCATGGAGAACCTGGTCAGCACCTCCCGCGCCGTGCAGCTGCCGCTGCTGCGGCCGCTGATTGCCATGGACAAGCAAGAAATCATCGACATCGCCCGCCGCATCGGCACCTACGAGCTGTCCATCCAGCCTTACAAAGACTGCTGCGCGCTGCTCAGCGAGAATCCCCGTACCCGCTCCACCCCGGAGCTGCTGGAGCGCCTGGAGGCAGAGTACATGCCCAACATGGACGAGCTGCTGGAGCAGACGCTGGCCGAGCAGGTCTGCCTGGAATTCGAGGTGGGCGAACTGGTCGGCCAGGGCTGACGGGCGGGTCGCGCCCTCGCTTCAGACCTTCTTGGCCAGCAGGTGCGCGATCCGCCGGTACTCGCGCAGCTCCTCGCGTATGTGCTCGATGGCTTGATTGGTCAGGCTACAGCGGCGTTCGTCGAGCAGCTTGGCGTCCAGCTGCTCGGCAATGCGCCGCCCCGCCTCCAGCATCTGCTCGAAGGCGGACAGGCCGTCAAAGGGTCCGGGCAGCTGCATGAACAAGGCGACGCCCGGGCTGTTGATCTCATCCAGCCGCTCGGGCTCCAGCGTGCCGGGCTGCAGGATGTTGGCGGCGCTGAACATCGCCACCCGCCCCTGCCGGGTCTCCAGCGCGCGGTGGTAGATCGCCCGCTCACCGTAGCGCATGCCCACCGCCTCCAGGGCCTGCACCAGCGTCCTGCCGCTGAACAGGCGACCGTCGGTAGCGGCCACGTTGATCACGATCAACTTTTCCTGCAGCCCAGGCGGCGACTCGCTTCCGGCCGGCGGCGCCGGCTCCGGGCTCGGCCGCGGTTCGCCGGCAAGCGCGTCGTCGCGGGTGATGCGGATGATCTCGAAATCGTCGTCGGCCGGCTCTAGCGGATCGCGCTCAGCAACCACATCATCCAGACCGCTCAGCGCCCGCTCGACCTCGTCGTCGCCGGCGAGCGCCCTGCGGCGGCTTTTACGCGTCCCCCGCCGGCTTTCCTGCCAGCGGGTATATCCGTAGATGGCCGCGATCACCACAACCCCGGCGATCAATAGCGTCCAGCGCAACTCATCCATGGCCGCTCCGTCTCATCGAACCTGTTCACGCACTTGCCAGCCGTATGGCGTCGTTGACGTCGACCGAGACCAGCCGCGACACCCCGGGCTCGTGCATGGTGACGCCCTGCAGGTGGTCGGCGATCTGCATGGTGGTTTTATTGTGCGTGATGAAAATGAACTGTACCCGGGACGACATCTCAACCAGCAGGTCGCAGAAGCGCCCCACGTTGGCCTCGTCCAACGGCGCGTCGACCTCGTCGAGCATGCAGAATGGCGACGGGTTGAGCTCAAAGATAGCAAACACCAGCGCCACCGCCGTGAGCGCCTTCTCGCCACCCGACAGCAAGTGGATATTGGTTATCCGCTTGCCGGGCGGGCGGGCCATGATGGTGACGCCGGTCTCCAGCAGATCGTCGCCGGTCAGCTCGAGATAGCCCTCTCCGCCACCAAACAGGCGCGGGAAAATCCGCCGCATGCCGGCGTTGACCTTGTCGTAGGTTTCCTTGAAGCGCTGCCGAGTCTCGCGGTCAATCTTGCGGATGGCTGCCTCGAGCGTGGCCAGGGCCTCGGTGAGGGCGGCGTACTGGCGCTCGAGATAGGTCGCCCGCTCCTGCAGCGCTTGGCACTCGTCGATAGCCGCCAGGTTGATCGGGCCAAGCCGGGCGATACGCGCCTGCAGCTGCTCCAGCCGCTGCTGCCATTCCGCCTCGCTGGCCTCGGCCGGCAGCTGCGCCAGCAGCTGATCGCCGTCCAGCCCCAGCTCCAGCAGCCGCTCGTGCTCGGCCTGGCGGCGTACCTTCAGCTCCTGCAGCTTGAGGCGGCCGCTCTCCAGCTCCTCGCGCAGGGCCTGGACCTTTCTTTCCGCCTCCAGCCGACCAAGGTCTAGCTCGCGAAGCCGCTGCTCGCATTCCGCCTGGGCAGCGCGCGCGCTGGCGAGCGCCGCCTCCACTTCCAGCCGCTCCTGGAGCAGGGTTTCGCGCTGGCGCTCCAGGTCCTCGCCGGGCGCCTCCAGCTCCTTCAGCTGCGCCTCCAGCTCCTGGCGGCGAGCACTAGCCCGTTGCAGCTGTTGCTGCATGCGCTGCAGGGCTTCCTCCAGCGCCCGCTTGGTGGTGGCGGCGCTCTCCTGCTGCAACGCCAGCTCGTGACGGCGGTCACGCTCGGCCTGCAGGCGGTGACGGCACTCGTCGAGGCGCGCGGTCAGCTCCGTGCGCGCCTCCTGCAAGCGCTCGCGTGCCTCTTCCAACCGGGCGCCACGCTCCAGCGCTGCCTGCAAGCGTTCCCTGGCCTGCCGCACTTCTTCCTCGCCCTGGCGGATTTCCTGGGCCAGCTCGGCCAGTTCCTCGTCGATCTGCAAACGCCGCCGGCGCAACTCTTCCAGCCGGCTCTGGCGCGCTTCCAGCCGGGCCTGCAGACTGGCCAGGCGGCGTGCCTGCTCGTTGCGCTCTTCTTGCCGCTCGTCGCGCTGGTCCTCGCAGTCCTGCAGCGCGGCGGCAATGCCTTCCAGGGCGTGCTCGGCTGCTTCGATGGTCTCCTGCAGCAGCGCCGCCCGCTCGCGCAGTGCGGTAATCTCGCGCTCCCGGACCAGCACCCCGCCGTCGCCGTCGGCGGCGTGCATGCGAGCCCAGCCGCGGCCGAGCCACAAGCCGTCGGGCGTGACCACTGACTCGCCCGGCGCAAGGCGCGCCCGCAGCCGCTGGGCGGCAGCCAGGTCTTGGGCGCAATTGACGCCGGCCAGCAGCTCGGCCAGAGGCCCCTGACCGCGAACCTTGCTCAGCAGCAGCTCGGGACTTTCCGGCGGCGTCGACGGCGCCTGGTCCGCGAGCACGGTCACAGTGCCGTTCGGCAGTTGCTCCAGGACAGCCTCGGCCGCGGCCAGATCGTCCACCACCACGGCCTGCAGAGCCTGGCCCAGCAGCACTTCCACCGCGCGTTCCCAACCCGGCTCTACCTCGAGGCACTGCGCCAGGCGCTCGCGCCCGTCCCAGCCGCGCTCCTGCAACCAGCGGGTCAGCGGCCCGTCGTCCTGCCCCAGCGCGGCATGCTGCAAGGTCTCCAGGGAAGCCAGCCGACCCTGCAAGGCCTGCAGCTCGCCGCGCAGATCATCCAGCTCGCCGCGGCGCTCATCTTGCTGATCCCGCAGCTCGTCGTAGCGCTGCTGCAGCTCCTCCAGCTGCGCGTCGAGCAGCGCCAGCTGGTCGCGCCACTCGGTCTCGTTGGCCGACAGCTGCGCGATCTCCTCCTCCAGGGTCGGCAGATCGACCTCATCCTGCGCCCGCTGCAGCCGCTCCTGGCGCCACAACAGTTCCTGGCCACGCCGTTCCAGCTGCTCGATGCGGGCCTTCTCCACCTGGGCCGTGCGGGCCGGTTCGGCGGCGGCGCGGTTGAACTCCTCCCATTCCTGCTGCCAGGCATCCAACGCCTCCTGGGCTTCGTCCAGGGCGGCGGCAGCCTCGTCCTCCCGGTCCCGCACCAGCTCCAGCTCTGGTTCGAGCTCGGCCAGCCGCCGCTCCAGCTCGACCAGCCGACCGCGATCGCCGGCAATGCTCTGCTCCAGCTCCTGCAGCGCCTCCACCGTGCGGGCCAGCTCGTCAGCCTGCTTTTCGCGCAGCTCCCGCTGATGGGCGATTTGCTGCTCGAGCCGGGCGATCTCGCTGCCGACCGCATAGTAACGGCCCTGGATCTCGTTGAGGGCATCGACGCCATCGCTGTGCTGGCTGCGCACCGTCTCGATGTCGCGCTCGACCTGGCGCTGCCGGGCCAGCGCTGCCTCGACCGCGGTCTCGCGCTCGCGCAGAATTTGCTCCAGCGTGGCGATTTCCTCCTGCAGGGCGCGCATGCGCAGCGCGATCAGTTGGCCGCGAAGGATTCTCTCCTCGGCCTTGAGCACCTTGTAGCGCTCGGCCGTCTCCGCCTGGCGCTGCAGCCGCTCCAGCTGCTTTCCCACTTCCTCGCGTACGTCATCGAGACGGCTGAGGTTCTCCTGGGTGTCGCGCATGCGCCGCTCGGTCTCCCGGCGGCGCTCCTTGTAGAGGGAAATGCCGGCGGCTTCTTCCAGGTAGGTGCGAAGCTCCTCGGGCTTGGCCTCGACCACTCGGGATATCATGCCCTGCTCGATGATGGCGTAGCTGCGCGGGCCCAGGCCGGTGCCCAGGAAGATGTCCATAATGTCACGACGCCGGCAGCGGGCGCCGTTGAGGTAGTAGGCGCTCTGACCGTCGCGGTTGATGGTGCGCTTGACGGAGATCTCGGCGTAGGCCGCATACTGCCCGCCGAGCCCGCCGTCGCGGTTGTCGAACAACAGCTCCACCGAGGCCTGGCTGACCGGCTTGCGGCTGGCCGAGCCGTTGAAGATGACGTCAGCCATGGACTCGCCGCGCAGGTGCTTGGCCGAGCTCTCGCCCATCACCCAGCGCACGCAGTCGATGATGTTGGACTTGCCGCAGCCATTCGGGCCGACAATGCCGATCAGCTGACCGGGCAGCACGACGGTGGTCGGATCAACGAACGATTTGAAGCCGGCAAGTTTGATCTTGGTAAGCCGCATCCGCGGTACTCAAGCCTCTCGCGTGATTGTTGGGCCCGATTTTGCCTGCTGCGGCGCCCGCCCCCGAGAATCTGGCGCAAGCCGTGTAGAATAGGCCGCTTCATTATCCTGGCAACGACCATTCTTGGAAAGTTATGAGCACCAAGCCGAGCAAAGATCTTGAAACCTTCCCCAACCCGTATCCGGAGCGCGATTATACGCTGCACATCCGGGTGCCGGAGTTCACCTGCCTGTGCCCCATGACCGGACAGCCGGACTTCGCCACCATCCACATCGACTACGTCCCCGACCAACTCTGCGTGGAGCTGAAATCGCTCAAGCTGTACATGTGGTCATTCCGTGACGAGGGCGCGTTCCATGAGCGGGTCACCAACGACATCCTGAACGATCTGGTCCAGGCCCTGCAACCGCGCTTCATGCGGATCACGGCGGAGTTCAACGTCCGCGGCGGGATTTATACCACCGTGGTCGCTGAGCACCTCAAGCCGGGCTGGGAACCGCCGCCGCGGGTCGAGCTGCCCTGACGGGGGGCGCCGATGCACGATTTCCTGCTCGGCGTCTCCTATCTATCCCGGGGCTTCCGGATGCTGTGGGCTCCCGGCCTGCGCCGCTACGTCGGCTGGCCGATCGCGGTCAACGTCGTCGTCTTCGCCCTGCTATTCTGGCTCGCCGGAGCCCAGTTCCAGCAACTTCTCGATTGGCTGCTGCCGGATCCAGAGCGCTTCGCCGACTCCGGCTTCTGGCAGCAGCTGCTGCATGCCGTCACCCTGATCCTGTCCTGGCTGCTTTGGCCGCTGTTCATCCTGGCCAGCGCGGTGGTGATGTTCTACACCTTCACCCTGGTGGCTAACCTGATCGGCTCGCCCTTCAACGGTATGCTGGCCGCGCAAGTGGAGCGGTTGCAGACAGGGCAGGCGCCACCGTCGCAGGACGTGTCGCTGGCCGCCGAGATCGCTCTCGCGGTGGTCGGCGAGCTGCGCAAGTACGCCTATTTCCTCAAGCTGGCGCTGCCGCTGCTGCTATTGTTCCTGATCCCCGGGCTCAATCTGCTCGCCTCCGTGCTGTGGGCCTTGTTCGGTGCCTGGGCCATTGCCCTGGAGTACCTGGATTATCCAATGGGCAACCACGGCCATCGCTTCCGGGACCAGCGCCGTCTGCTCGCCCGCCGGCGGCCGCTGGCGCTGGGCGTTGGCGCCGCGCTACTAACCATGACCCTGATCCCTGGCCTGAACCTGCTGGCCATGCCCACCGGCGTCATCGCCGCCACCCTACTCTGGACCGAGCAGCGGCAGCGGTTGCAGGACCCGCTGCGCCCTTCCTGAGACATCCCGCGGAATGCCCCCAGCCAAGCCGCGCGCAACTTGCCGCGAGGGCGCCGGCGGCCGCCGTCGCGTTGCAAAATCCGGCTGCCGGCCGCATTGGCAGAAATGTGGAATCGGTCCCCTTCTCTCCACAAAAAAAAAATTGTATATAGCGCTGCAAGCGAACACGGGCGATGAACTCGACGCATCAGACACAGTTCTCAGGAGGTGCACGCATGGGAACCGACACGGACTATGACGACATTCTCGACGATTCCGAAGTCGAGTTCGAAGATCCCCTGTTGGAGGACTTTGCTGCCACACGCAGCGATCGCAGCACCCGCGATTTCCGGCGGGCCATTGAGGAGCTGCGGGAAGAGAAGCGCCTGCGCGAGCTATTGACCGACTACGATTTCGACGACGACGATCTTTGAGCGGCATCCTCCAGCGAGGGTGTCAAGGGCCGGCGCATCAACCTGCGCCGGCCTTCTTTTTTACCGGCGATCAAGGTGCTGGCGGGCCCGGCGGCGCTTGATCCGCCCTCGACCGCCCCCATCTTCTCTCGTGGCGTTTGCACAGGGCAGTGCGGCCGGGATGGCTGCAGGTAGATCGTAAAGCGGATCGCAAGACGGGCGTCGGGATGGCGTCAATCCGGCGCTCTGCTCGATCCGTTCGCACAATAAGGGAACGATAACTCGACGAACGATCTAGGGGCAGGAAACCCCGCCACCCATACCAGACAGGATGTCCATGCCCGACCAACCCGCAGCTCCATCGACTGCTGTGCCGACCACGGAGGCGGGCGCGGTCCTGCTGATTGAGGACAACCGTGCCGATGCGCTGCTGATCCAGGCCATGCTGGCCGAAGCCGGCGATATCGGATACCCCATCCTGCACGCAGCGCGCCTGGACGCCGGTCTGGAGCTGCTGCAACGCACGCGCGTCGTCCTCATCCTGCTGGATCTCTCCCTGCCGGACAGCTACGGTCTTGCCACTTTCCAGGCCTTGCAGCACCATGCCGACGGCATTCCCATCATCGTGCTCACCGGAGCTCGCGACAGGGATCTGGCCCTGCGCGCCATTCAGGCGGGCGCCCAGGACTATCTGGTCAAGGACGAGGTCAACGCCGCCGCGCTGAGCAAGGCCATACACTACACGGTAGAGCGCAAGCAGGCCGAGATGCGGTTGCGCGAGAGCGAAAGCCGCTACAAGACTCTGGTCAATTCGGTTACCGACGCCATTCTACTGCTGCGCGACGGCGTCATTCGTCACTGCAACGAGCGTGCTGCCGACTTTTTCGGCCAGCCTGCTAGCGTGCTGCTCGGCACCCGGCTCGCTACCCTCTCGCCACTGCGCCAGCCCGACGGCAGCGAATCCGAGGCCGCCTTCGCGGCTCACCTGCAGCAACAGGAGCGCGGCGCCATGCACAGCTTCGAATGGCTGTTCTTGAGCGCCGAGCGCGGCCCCGTCGCGACCGAAGTGATACTGGACGCCGTGGTCCTGGACGGCGAAGCGCAGACGCTGGGCATCATCCGCGACCTGTCCGACCGCAAGGAGGCCGAGCGGCGCATACGCTTCCAGGCATCCTTGCTGGATCAGGTGCACAACGCGGTGCTAGCCACCGACGTCGAGGGTCGCATCGTCTACTGGAACCGCCGCGCCGCCCAGCTCTGCCTCTGGCCTGCTGAGCTGGCCAGGGGACGGCTCTTTACCGAGCTGATCGTGCCGGAAGCGGATCGGACCCGGCTGGAGGAAATTCGCCAGGCGCTGAAGAGCGACCACACCTGGGAAGGCGAAGTCGAACTCATGCGCCGCGACGGCAGCACCTTTCCGGCCATACTCAGCCTCTCCACGGTGCTGGACGAGGAAGGCCGTTTCGCCGGCTACGTCGGCATCGCCAGCGACATCACCGAGCGCAAGCAAGTCGAGCGCAAGCTGGAGCACAACGCATTTCACGACGCCCTGACCGGCCTGCCGAACCGCATACTGTTCAACGACAGACTGGCCCACACCATCGCCCGCAGCGCCCGGGAAGGGAGCCGCTACGCAGTGATGATGCTGGACCTGGACCGCTTCAAGGTGATCAACGACAGCCTCGGCCACCTGATTGGTGACGAACTGCTGGTGCAGTTCTCCCGCCGAGTCGAATCCTGCCTGCGGCCTCAGGACACGCTGGCCCGCCTCGGTGGCGACGAATTCACCATTCTGCTCGAGGACCTGCACCACAGCTCGGACGCTATCCGGGTCGCCGAGCGCATACACGAGAAAATGACCCAGCCTTTCCTCCTCGGCGGCCACGAGATCTACACCTCAGCCAGCATCGGCATCGCCTTCGGCAATCCCGGCTATAAGGAGCCAGCGCAGGCGGTGCGTGACGCCGACATCGCCATGTACCGCGCCAAGAACCAAGGCAAGGGCTGCCACGTGGTGTTCGAGAGCGGCATGCACGAACGCGCGGTCTCCCAGCTCAAGCGCGAGAACCGCCTACGGCAGGCGCTGGAAAAGCAAGAGCTGACCGTGCACTTCCAGCCCATCATCGACCTCGGCAACGGTCGCTGCGTCGGCGCCGAGGCCCTGCTGCGCTGGCGGGCCAGCGACGAGGCTGCGCCGCTCCCGACGGCGGAGCAGCTGCAGCTGGCGGAGGATTCCGGCCTGATCATCCCCATCGGCCAGCAGGTGCTCGACCAGGCCTGTCAGGCGCTGCAGAGCTGGCGGCGGGCGTTGCCGCTGACCGACGACTTCGTCATCCACATCAATCTCAGCGCCCGGCAATTCTGCCACCGCGAGCTGACCCGCCAGATCGAGCAGACTCTGCACCGCTATCACCTGCACGGTCCGTCCCTGGCGCTGGAAATCCGCGAAGGCGTGCTAAGGGATCAGCCGACCACCGCCGGCACCCTGCTGTCGGAGCTGCAGGAGCTGAAGGTAAACATCTGCCTTGACGATTTTGGCACCGGCCACTCTCCGCTCAATTATTTGCATCAGTTCCCGCTCGATATCCTCAAGATCGACCGCTCGCTCACCGCCGGTCTCGGTACCAGCGGCACCAGCAACGCCATCATCGAAGCCATCATCGGCCTGGGCCAGAACTTCGGCATGCAAACCATCGCCGCCGGCGTCGAGAGCGAGCACCACCGGCGGCATCTGCTGGCGCTGGGCTGCCGCTACGCCCAGGGATTTCTCTTTCAGCGCCCGCTGAGCCAGACAGCGATGCTGGACTTCCTGCGCACCAACAGCGGCATGCTAAGGCATTGAGGCAGGCTGCCGCACGGGCAAAAGAAAAGGGCCTTGTGGCCCTTTTCTTTTCACCGTCGAAAACGGCTATTTCTTGAGGTCGTTGTTGAGGCCTTTCATGCTCAGGCGCACGCGCCCCTGGCGGTCGACCTCCAGCACCTTGACCTGGACGATCTGGCCTTCCTTGAGCTTGTCGCTGACGTTTTCGACCCGCTCGTCAGAGATCTGGGAGATGTGGACTAGCCCGTCGCGGCCAGGCAGGATGTTGACGAAGGCGCCGAAGTCCATGAGCTTGGACACCCGTCCTTCGTACACCTTGCCGACCTCGATGTCAGCGGTCAGCAGCTCGATACGGCGGCGCGCCTCCTCGCCCTTGGCCTTGTCGACCGAGGCGATGGTGACGGTGCCGTCGTCCTGGATGTCGATGACGGTGCCGGTCTCCTCGGTCAGGGCGCGAATGGTGCTGCCGCCCTTGCCGATCACGTCGCGGATCTTCTCCGGATCGATGCGCAGGGTGATCAGGCGCGGCGCATATTCCGACATCTCCGGCCGCGGCTTGTCGATCACCTCGTTCATTTTCTTGAGGATGTGCAGCCGACCTTCGCGCGCCTGCTCCAGCGCGATCCGCATGATCTCGCGGGTGACACCCTGGATCTTGATATCCATCTGCAGCGCGGTGACACCGCGCTCGGTGCCGGCGACCTTGAAGTCCATGTCACCCAGATGGTCCTCATCGCCCAGGATGTCTGACAGCACTGCGAAGCGGTCGCCTTCCAGAATCAAGCCCATGGCGATGCCGGCCACCGGCTCCTTGATCGGGACCCCGGCGTCCATCAACGCTAGCGAGGTGCCGCAGACGGTCGCCATCGAGCTGGAGCCGTTGGACTCGGTGATCTCGGACACCACCCGGATGACGTACGGGCACTCTTCCTGGCTCGGCATGACCGGCTGCACGCCGCGCTTGGCGAGCCGTCCGTGGCCGATCTCCCGCCGCTTGGGGCTGCCGATGAGGCCAACCTCGCCGACGCTGTAGGGCGGGAAGTTGTAGTGCAGCATGAAGGATTCTTTGCGCTCACCCTCGATGGCATCGATGATTTGCGCATCGCGGCCGGTGCCCAGCGTGGCAACCACCAGAGCCTGAGTCTCGCCGCGAGTGAACAGCGCTGAACCGTGGGTGCGCGGCAACAGGCCGACCTTGATGCTGATCGGTCGGATGGTGCGGGTATCCCGCCCGTCGATGCGCGGCTGGCCGGACAGAATGCGCTCGCGGACGATCTTCGCCTCCAGCTTGTGGATGGCTTCTAGGACGTCTTTCTCCTCGAAGCTGTCCTCGTCCTCAGTGACCAGCTTGGCCACCACCTGCTTGCGCACCTCTTCGAGCGCGGCCTGGCGCTCCTGCTTGACCGGAATGCTATAGGCCTGCTCGAGAGCCTCGGAAGCCGCCTCTTCAACCGCCTTAATCAGCGCCTCGTTGACCGGCGGCGGCTGCCAATCCCAACGCGGCTTACCGACCTCGGCCGCCAGTTCCTTGATGGCCTGGATAGCGACCTGCATCTCCCGATGCCCGAACATCACAGCGTCGAGCATCACGTCCTCGGGAAGCATCTTGGCTTCCGACTCCACCATCAGCACGGCGTGCTCGGTTCCAGCAACCACCAGGTCCAGATCAGATTCCTGGGTCTGGCTGATGGTGGGGTTGAGCAGATACTGGCCGTTCTTGTAGCCGACGCGGGCGGCACCGATGGGGCCGTTGAAGGGGATGCCGGAGATAGCCAAGGCGGCGGAGGCGCCGAGCATGGAGGCGATGTCGGGGTCGACATCAGGGTTGACGGACAGGACGGTGGCGACGATCTGGACCTCTTCCCGGAAGCCTTCCGGGAACAGCGGCCGGATGGGACGGTCGATGAGGCGGGAGGTGAGGG
Source organism: Lysobacteraceae bacterium (assembly GCA_012523465.1). Lineage (GTDB taxonomy): Bacteria > Pseudomonadota > Gammaproteobacteria > Nitrococcales > AK92 > JAAYIK01. Next base: position 97,135 of record JAAYIK010000016.1, read on the forward strand.
TTTCCTTCTCCGATGGCCGCCCCTCGCGCTTGAAGAATCCTCCGGGAATGCGGCCGGCCGCGTAGGTCCGTTCCTGGTAGTTGACCGTCAGCGGCATGAAGTCCTTGGGCTGATCGGAACGCTTGCCGACGACGGTGACCAGGACCACCGTGCCTGACATGTTGACCACGACCGCACCATTGGCTTGGCGGGCGATATGGCCGGTTTCTATGGTGACCGTATGGTCGCCATATCGAAAGCTTTTCGTTGCGACTGGGTTCACTGGCTCTCAACCATCAAAGGGGCAACTAGAAATTACCGGCGCAGACCAAGCCGCTCGATCAGGCTCTGATAGCGCTGCGGGTCTTTCCGCTTCAGGTAGTCCAGCAATTTGCGGCGCTGGCTTACCAGGCGCAGCAGCCCCTGGCGCGAGTGGTGGTCGTGCTTGTGGGTAGCGAAGTGCTGGGTCAGGTGCTCGATGCGACTCGTCAGCAGCGCCACCTGCACTTCGGGAGAGCCTGTATCCCTTTCCGAAGTTTGAAACTCTTTGATGATCTCAGCCTTCTGGGCGGCGTCTAGAGACATGTAATTACTCCAAGATAAATCAAACAGTTTCCACTGGAAACCACAGGGAAGCCTGTTGGGCTTGACGTCAGCATGGCGGCAACCCCGACAGGCTCCCCCTTCCAAAAAGAGCGTTATTGTAGCCCTGCGCTACGCCACGAACAAGCAGAAAACAGATACTTATCCGCTTTTCGCGGTGCGCCGGGTCAGCAGCCGGCGCGGCGCGACCCTGCCGTCGTCAAGCATCTGCGCCATGCCGATGAACTGCTGGCCCGGTCCGTAGACCCGCAGCCAGTCAGCATCCGGCGCTTGCGGGACGAACACCGGCTGCCCGTGACGGAAATAATACGCGGCATCGGCCCCCAACGTCACTGCCGGCCAGTCCACCAGCGCGCTGTCGACCGGCAGCAGCACCGCCTCCAACGCCTCCGCGCCTGCCGCCGCCAGCTCCTCCAGCCGTTCCATGGTCACCGTGCGCTCGGCATCAAACGGTCCCAGCCCGGTCCGGCGCAGTGCCTGCACGTGGGCACCGGTACCGAGCGCCTTGCCCAGGTCCTCGGCCAGGGTACGAATATAGGTCCCCTTGGAGCAATGCACATCCAGCTCCACCAGACCGGGCTCGAAGTCCAGAAGCTCGAGCGCGTGGATGGTCACCGTGCGCGGCGGCCGTTCGACCTCCACGCCCTGGCGCGCCAGCCGGTAAAGCCGCTGCCCCTCGTGCTTGAGCGCGGAGTACATGGGCGGAACCTGTTGGATCTCGCCCAGGAAGCGCGGCAACACCCGCTCGACATCGGCCCGCCCGATGTGCTCCCAAGGACGCTCTTCCAGCACCTCGCCCTCGCCATCGCCGGTGGCCGTGGTGATCCCGAGCCGGATCCGCACCCGGTAGCGTTTGTCCGCTCCCAGCAGAAAACCGGACACCTTGGTGGCTTCGCCGAAGCACAGCGGCAGCAAGCCGCTGGCCAGCGGATCCAGACTGCCGGTGTGGCCGCCTTTCCTCGCCCGCAGCAGCCTGCGCACCTTCTGCAGGGCGGCATTGGAGCTCAAGCCGACCGGCTTGTCGAGCAAGATGATGCCGTCGATATCCCGACGTTCCGCCTTCGCCATCGAATTCGCTTACCGCTGCTCCGATTCGTCGTCGTCGCTCGCGTCGTTGCGCCCGTCGCGGGACACCGCCTGATCGATCAGCTGCGACAGCCGCGCACCGCGATCAAAGGAATCGTCGTAGTGGAAATGCAGTGCCGGCACGGTGCGCAGCCGCAACCGCTGGCCCAGCAGCTTGCGCAGGAAGCCGGCCGCGCTCTTGAGCGCGGACAGCGTCTCCTCGGTCCTGCGCTCATCGGCCCCCAACACCGCGACAAACACCTTGGCATGGGCCAGGTCACGGCTCACCTCGACCGCCGAGACCGTCACCATCCCGACCCGCGGGTCGTCGAGCTCGTCGCGAATCAGCTCGGCCAGCTCGCGCTGCAGCTGCTCACCGATCCGACGCGTGCGTGGATAATCCCTTGCCATGCCGATCCTCGCTGGCTTCTTCGGGGTCCGGACAAGGCGCTATCACAGCTGCCTTGCCACCTCGACCCGTTCGTAGCATTCGATCTGGTCGCCGACCCGGACGTCGTTGTAATTGCGCACACCAATGCCGCACTCGGTGCCGGCATGGACCTCCTTGACGTCGTCCTTGAAGCGGCGCAGCGACTCCAGCTCGCCCTCGAAGATGACCACGTTGTTGCGCAGTACCCGGATCGGGTTGTGGCGCCGCACCACACCCTCCGTAACCAGGCAGCCGGCGATCTGGCCCATCTTGGAGGAGTGGAACACCTCGCGGACCTCGGCCAAGCCGATGATGCGCTCCTGCACTTCCGGCTTGAGCATGCCACTGATGGCGTTCTTGAGCTCCTCGATGGCGTCGTAGATGACGCTGTAGTAGTGCAGATCGACGCCGGACTCCTGGATCAGGCGCCGCGCTGCCACGTCGGCACGCACGTTGAAGCCGATCAACAGTGCGTTGGAAGCCAACGCCAGGTTGACGTCGGTCTCGTTGATGGCGCCGACGCCCGCCGAGACGACGTTGACCCGGACCTCCGGCGTGCTCAGCTCAGTCAAGGACTGCCGCAGCGCCTCGGCCGAACCCTGCACGTCGGCCTTGATCACCAGGTTGACGGTGTTGATCTCCTCGGACTGCAGCTGGTTGAACAAATCGTCCATGCTGGCGGCCTTCTGCTGCGCCAGCCGCACGTCGCGCGAACGGCCGGAGCGGTACTGGGCCACTTCCCGCGCCTTACGCTCGTCTGGCACCACCAGCATGTCGTCGCCGGCATTGGGCACGCCGGACAGTCCCAGCACCACCACCGGCATCGACGGGCCGACCTTCTCCACCCGCTTGCCGGTCTCGTCGATCAGCGCCCGCACCCGACCCCACTCCTTGCCAGACAGGACCACGTCGCCGCGCTTCAGCTCGCCCTGCTGCACTAGCACCGTGGCAACCGGTCCGCGACCGCGGTCCAGGCTAGCCTCCAGCACCACGCCGCGGGCCGGCCCCTCGGCGATGGCCTTCAGCTCCATCACCTCGGCCTGCAGCAGGATCGCCTCCAGCAGCTCATCAATGCCCTGGCCGGTCTTGGCGGACACGTTCACGAACTGGACGTCGCCGCCCCACTCCTCGGGGATGACCTCGCGGCTCGCCAGCTCCTGGCGCACCCGGTCGGGATCGACGTCGGGCTTGTCGATCTTGTTGACCGCCACCACCAGCGGCACGTTGGCGGCCCGGGCATGCTTGATGGCCTCCTCGGTCTGCGGCATGACGCCGTCGTCGGCCGCCACCACCAGCACCACGATGTCGGTAACCTGGGCGCCGCGGGCGCGCATGGCAGTGAAGGCCTCGTGGCCGGGCGTATCGAGGAAGGTGATCCCTCCGCCCGGCGTCTTCACGTGGTAGGCGCCGATGTGCTGGGTAATGCCGCCGGCCTCGCCGGTCGCCACCTTGGTGCGGCGGATGTAGTCCAGCAGCGAGGTCTTGCCGTGGTCGACGTGGCCCATGATGGTGACCACCGGCGGCCGCGGCCTGGGCTCGCCATCGATCTGCTCGAAGCTCTGCAACAGTTCTTCCTCGACCGCACTCTCGCTGACAGGCCTGGGCTTATGGCCAAGCTCCTCGACGATCAACACCGCCGTATCCTGGTCGATGGTCTGGTTGATCGTAGCCATGATCCCCTGCTTCATCAGCTCCTTGATGAGCACAGCGGCCTTGATGCTCATCTTCTGCGCCAGATCGCCGACGGTGATGGCCTCCGGGATGGTGACCTCGCGCACCACCGGGGCAGCCGGTTTCTCGAAACCATGCTGCAGCTGCTGCCCGGCATCCGCGCCCCGGCGGCGGCGGCGATCGCCGCTGGCCTGCTGGCGATCGCCACCGATGGACAGCGCAGCGCGCTGCTTGCGTCCCTTGCCGCCGGCCTTGCGGGCCTGGCGCTGCTCGGCTTCGCGCTCGCGCTTGAGCTCCTGCTCTAGGCGTCGCCGCTCGCGCTCTTCCTCGCGCCGCTTCTCTTCGTCGATCTCTGCCGCGGGACGGTTCTCGGACTCCGCGTCGGCCTCGGCCTCCTCGGCCTTCGACTCGGCCACAGCCGCTTGCGGCTCCTCACCAGGCTCGGCCGCGGCAGACTCCGCCTCGACAGACTCTTCCGCCGCCGTTTCGGCCTGGGCGGCGCGCTCGGCCTCCTCGGCCTGGCGCCGCGCTTCTTCCTCGGCCTTACGGCGCGCTTCCTCCTCAGCGCGCTGGCGCGCCTCTTCCTCGGCCCGCCGCCTGGATTCTTCCTCGGCACGACGCAAATCTTCCTGCAGCGCCTCTTCCAGGAGCTCGGCATCACGCCGCAGCTCCTCGGCCTCGACGACGCTGCGGTGCACATAGGTGCGGCGGCGCCGAACTTCGACCGACACCGTCCGGGTCTGCCGTGGTCCGCGGGTCGCGGTGCTGGTTGCCGGCAGCTTCAGCTGACTATGGCTTTTGCGAGTCAAGGTGATCTTAGAGGGGGCGCCATCTTCGGGCGTCCGCGCCTCACGCGCCTGACGCAGATAGGCCAGCAGCGCAGATTTGTCGTCGAGGGTCAGCATGGCGTCCGCGCTCCGCTCGCCCAGGCCTGCTTCGCTCAGCTGCGTCAGCAGGCGTTCGACCGGAATTCCGACCTGATCCGCAAACTCTTGTACTGTCACTTCCGCCATATCACTTCTCCCCCGTCTCTGGCCAGCAGCACCGGCCTTCTGCTCGGGTTCTGTTCAGTTCTTGCCGTATGTCGTCAGGCATCGCCGCCCTGGTCCGCGAACCAGGGTTCTCGCGCTTTCATGATCAGCGCCGCCGCCCGCTCCTCGTCGAGCCCGCCGACGCCCAGCAAATCGTCGATGGACTGCTCGGCCAGATCTTCCATGGTGCGGATGCCGTGCTTGACCAGCGCTTCCAGCAGCTGATCGTCCATGCCTTCCATGTTGCGCAGGTCATCGGCAACCCTGCCGAGCTCCTGCAGCTTGGCATCCCTGGTGGCCAGATAGTCGCGCGCACGGCTGCGCAGCTCCTCGACGATACCCTCGTCGAACTCTTCGATCTCCAGCAGCTCGGCCGCGGGCACATAGGCGACTTCCTCGATGCTGGAGAAACCTTCTTGCACCAGGATGTTGGCAATCTCCTCGTCGACATCCAGGGCCTTCATGAACAGCTCGCGCAGTTCCCGGGCTTCGGCTTCGCTCTTGGCCTCGGCCTCGCTAACCGTCATCACGTTCAGCTCCCAGCCGGTCAGCTCGCTGGCCAACCGCACGTTCTGACCACCGCGGCCGATCGCCTGCGACAGCTGCTCCTCCGCCACCGCCACGTCCATGCTGCGGCGGTCCTCGTCGACGACGATGGACTGCACCTCGGCGGGCGCCATGGCGTTGATGACGAACTGGGCCGGGTTCTCGTCCCACAGGATGATGTCGATGCGCTCGCCAGCGAGCTCGTTAGAGACCGCCTGCACGCGCGAGCCGCGCATGCCGACGCAAGCGCCCACCGGATCGATGCGGGGATCCAGCGAGCGCACCGCGATCTTGGCCCGCTGGCCGGGATCGCGGGCAGCGCCCATGATCTCCACCAGCCCCTGGCCGACCTCCGGCACCTCGATCTTGAACAGTTCGATCAAGAACTCCGGCGCCGTCCGGCTGATGAACAGCTGCGGGCCGCGCGGCTCCGGGCGCACGTCCTTCAGCCAACCCCGCAGACGATCGCCGCTGCGCACGGCCTCCCGCGGAATCATCTCGTCGCGGGCGATGAGGGCCTCTACATTATTGCCCAGATCGAGAATCACGTTGCCGCGCTCGACCCGCTTGACCACGCCGGTCAGCAGCTCGCCCTTGCGGCTCTTGTAGGCCTCAACGATCTTGCCGCGCTCGGCCTCGCGGACTTTCTGCAGGATGACCTGCTTGGCCGTCTGCGCCGCGATGCGACCAAACTCCACCGACTCCATCAGCTCCTCAATGGTGTCACCTACGTCGACGTCGGCGCGCTTCTTGCGCGCCTCGCTGAGCCTGATCTGCTGCCCTGGGAGCTCGAGTTCGGCGTCATCGGCAATCACGTGCCAGACCCGGTAGGTCGAGTACTCGCCGGTGCGACGGTCGATCGTGACACGGGCATCGATTTCTTCGTCCACATACCGCTTTTTGGTCGCCGACGCCAAAGCGGACTCGATGGCCTCAAAAATGACGCCTTTATCCACGCCCTTTTCATTGGACATGGCTTCCACAACCAACAGGATCTCTTTGCTCATTTTCCCGTCCCTACCTGTGGAATCAGGCCTCAAGCTCCAGATTGGCCTTGTCAATCTGGCTCAGCGGCACGTTGATTTCGATTCCGTTTTCTTCGACCACGACCATGTCGCCGCGCAATCCGCGCAGCACGCCGGCCAGCCTGCGCCGACCGTCCAGGGGCGGCTGCAGGCGCAATCTCACTCGCTCGCCGGCGAACCGATTGTAGTCGCTCGGCTTGAAAATCGGTCGATCCAGGCCTGGCGACGACACCTCCAGGGTATAGGAAGTGCGAATCGGATCTTCGACATCGAGCACCCCGCTGACATGATGACTTACGCGGGTGCAATCATCGAGATCGACGCCACCGGGCTTGTCGATATACAGCCGCAGCAGGGCGTTTTTGGGGCTGCCGCGGTAAATGATACCGATTAGCTCGCACCCCATCGCCGCCACTGCGGGCTCCAGCAATTCCATCAATTCCTGTTCGATCCGGCTCATCATCCGCCGACGCAAAAACAAAAAATGGGCCTGTGGCCCATCCCGCAACGCCTCCCGCCGCAGCGCACCTGCGCCCGCAGCCGGAGGGGCTCCATAAAACCGCGCGCAACTACCTCATCATCGGCAGTCGGAAACCACCTTCATCGGGTTGATCGAGAAGCCGTCAGACCTGTCAACGCGGTCGCACATTCTACACCGGAACCAAAACTGGTCAAACAGGCGCAAGCAGCCGCGTATCGAGAGGGCTCACCTGTGTGACCAGGAGCGGGGCAAAAAGTTCTCTCGCTGCCAGGTCTTTACAGGGCCCACCCGTTCTCGATCTCGGCGCGGCTTGCAGCCTGTCCGCGACCGCCCGCTATTGAGCGGCTGTTGGTGGAAGCCTGAGCTTGAAGCCTTGCTAAGGAATCAAGTCATGGCGGTTCTGGTCCGTTACATCGGGACACGCTCCATGGGACGGACAGCGGGGCGGGCACGGAGCCTGGCCGAAGGCCGGCCCGCCCGCCCTGTCGGGGCAGGCCAGAATAGGCCCGCGCTTGGGAATTGTCCAGCCGGCGCGGGCGGCCGCCCCGAACGGAGCGACCACTACCGCGCCTTGACCTCAGTCCACCAGCGGCTGAGCGCCCGACGCTCTCGTGCTGAGGGCAGCTCCTCCGGCACCTGCAGCCGCCGCAGAGTCTCCGCATCCGGGAAAATGGCACTGATCTCCAGGATGTCCGGCCGGATGTAGGGCCGCGCCGCCCGGTTGGGATTGCCGGCACCGATCAGGTTGGTCAGCTGCGCCGACTGCCGGCCGTCGAGCACGAAGTTGATGAACTGGTGAGCCAAGTCCGGCCTCGGCGCGTCGCGGTGAATCACCAGATTGTCCATTCCCACCAGCGCCCCTTCGCGCGGCAGAGCAAAGCCGATGTCGAAGCCGCGCCCAGCCTGGCGCACTTCTTCGCGCGCCTGGAAGATGTCGCTGGAGTAGGCGTGCGCCACCCAGATGCTGCCTGCCGCCAGCTGCCGCATGTAGCTGGCGGCATTGAAGGCGGCCCAATATGGCTTGGCCTGGCGGATCACCTCCGCCGCCTCCTTCCAGTGGGCTGGATCCAGGCTATTGGCGGGGTGTCCCAGATAGATGAGGGCCGCTGCCAGCAGCTCGCGCGGACTATCCAGCACCGTGACCCGGCCCTTGATCTTTTGCAGCACCGCGGGATCGAAGATCACCGACCAGCTGTGCGGGTCGATGCCTAGCTCCTCGACCTTCCGCGTGTTATAGCCGATCAGCGTGACCGTATAGGCATAGGGAACGGAATAGCGGCCGTCGGGGTCGGCCGGGTTGTCGAGGAAACCAATCTCGATGTTGGCCAGGTTGGGCAGCCTGGACTTGTCCAGCGGCTGCAGCATGTTCTGCTTAATCATGCCGCCCAGCACCTCAGTGCTGGGAACGATCAAATCATAACCCTTCGCCCCGGCGGCCAGCTTGGCCAGCATCTCCTCGTTGTCGGCATAGTGGCTTTGCACCACTTGGCAGCCGCACTCGGACTCAAAGGCAGCGATCACATCGGGAGCGATGTAATCGCTCCAAATGTAAAGATGGAGCCGGTTTTGCGCTGCCGCCGGCAGTGCGGCAACCAGCAACCCGAGTGCAAGCACAAGCGTTCTCATCGCGTATCCCCCCTGTCGTGCCTGAGGATTTCCGGCGTCAGCCGGTGGGCCAAGATGATCAGACTGATGGTGAGCAGCAGCAGCAGCGTGGACACAGCATTGACCTTGGGGGTAACCCCGGTCTTGAGCATGGCGTACAGCTTGAGCGGCAGCGTGGAGGCCTCGGCGCCGGCAGTGAAAAAGCTCACCACGAAATCATCCAGCGACAGGGTGAAGGCCATCAACGCGCCGGCCAGCACGCCGGGCAGGATCAAGGGCAGGACGACCCGCCGGAACGCCTGCCACGGACTCGCCCCCAGATCGCGCGCCGCCTCGACCAGCGCCGGATCGACAGCGGTCAGTCGCGCCTGCACCGCCACCATTACGAAGCCGATGGCAAAGACCGCGTGAGCCAGGGTGATGGAAAGCAACCCCAGGGTCACTTCCAGCAGCACGAAGGCCAGCAGCAGGCTGCCCCCGAGCAGCACCTCCGGCACCGCAATCGGCCCCAACGCCAGCGCACTCAGCAAGGGCCACCGGCGGCGCCACAGCGCCAGCGCTGCCAGCGTGCCGAGCACCGTGGCCAGCAGGCTGCAGCCCGTGGCGACCAGCAGCGAATTGGCCGCCGCCGCCAGCAGCTCGGCATCGTCGAACAGCGAGCGGTACCAGTCCAAGGTGAAGCCGACCCACTGGGCGTTCAGGCGCGAGGCGTTGAAGGAATACGCCACCACCACCAGCAGGGGGGCATAGAGGAAGGCATAGAGGATGCCGCCGAGCGCCAGCAAGGCGAGCGAGGACCTAGCCATAGTCCGCCTTCCCCCGCGCCAGCCAGGCTGCCAGCCAGGCCAGGACCAATATGACCAGCGTCATCACGATGGCCAGGGCGCTGCCGAACGGCCAATCCCTGGCTTCCAGAAACTGGGTGCGTATGACGTTGCCGATCATGATTCCTTCGGTTCCTCCCACCAGGTCCGGGATCGCGAACATGCCGAAAGCCGGAATGAATACCAGCGCCGTACCGGCATAAACCCCCGGCAGGGACAGCGGCCATGTGACGCGCCAGAAGCATTGCCAGCGGCTTGCGCCGAGGTCGCGGGCCGCCTCGAGCAAGGCCGGGTCCTGCCGTTCCAGGTTGACGTACAGCGGCAGCACCATGAAGGGCAGATGTACGTAGACCATGCACAGGATCACCGCCGCCGGGGTATACAGCAGCTGCACCGGCCCCAGCCCGAACCACGCCAGCAGCGCATTAAGGACGCCCAGCAGCAGGCCCTCTGGGCTGAGCAGGATCATCCAGGCGTAGATGCGAATGAGAAAATTGCTCCAGAACGGCAGCACCACCAGCAGCAACAGCCAACCGCGCCAGCGCGACGGGCTGCGGGCAATCAGCTGCGCCAGCGGGTAGCCCAGAAGCAGGCAGAGCAGCGCCGTCACCAGCGCATAGAGGAAGGATTTCAGCAGCAGTCCCAGGTAAAGGCCGTCCTCGCCCAGGCGATGATAGCTCTCCAGGGTCAGATTGAGGCGATAGCCGTCCTCACTTCGGTCCAGCGCCGGCTCCAGGCCGCCGAACTCGCCCGGCCACTGGAACGATGCCAGCACCATGAGCAGCAGCGGCAGCCCGAATAGGGCGCATAAATAGGCCAGCGGCGGCAGCGCCAGCCAGCGCGACAGTCGCTCCATCCCCTACTCCCGCAAAAAGCGGCCGGCCTGCAGCGGCCAGCTCAGTCGCACCGGCGTCCCCGGCTCCAACACCACCTCGCCATGACCGCCCGCCACCTGCACGTCCAACCGCATCCCGTTGACCAGCTCGACCTGGTAGAGGCTAGTCGCGCCGAGGAACAAATGCCCCTGAATCAAACCGCTCAGCTCTTGCTCGCCGGCACGCGCCGGCTGCAGGCGGATGTGCTCCGGGCGCAGCGCCAACACGCCCAGCTCGCCGACCTCCAGGTTCCCTTCCGCCGGCACGCTGACGGGCGGCAGCCCCGGAATCCCCAGCACCAAGTGGCCATTGACCCGACCACTGACGCGCGCTTCCAGCAGATTGCACCGACCAATGAAGTTGGCGACGAAGCGGTTGCGCGGCCGAGCGTAGAGCTCGGCCGGGCGGTCCACCTGGACCAACCGACCGCCGCACATCACCCCGACCCGGTGCGACAGCGCCAAGGCTTCGCCCTGATCGTGGGTGACGTAAATGAAGGTGATACCCAGGCTGCGCTGCAGCCGGATCAGCTCCAGCTGCAGCTGCTCACGCAATTTGAGGTCCAGCGCCGCCAGCGGCTCGTCCAGCAACAGGATGCGCGGCCGATTGGCTAGCGCACGCGCCAGCGCCACCCGCTGCCGCTGGCCGCCGGAGAGGGCGGCGGGATAGCGCTCCGCCAGCCCTTCCAGCCGCACGGCAGCCAGCTGCTCGCGCACCCGCTCCTTGCTCCGCGCTGCCGGCAGGCGCGCCATGCGCAGCGGAAAGGCGATGTTCTCGGCCACCGTCAGGTGGGGAAACAGCGCATAGCTTTGGAACACCGTATGCACCGGGCGCCGCTCCGGCGGAACGCCGGCCAAGTCCTTGCCGTCGAGCAGGATCCGTCCCTCGCTGGGCTGCTCGAAGCCGGCGATCAGGCGCAGCAGGGTGGTCTTCCCGCACCCTGACGGACCCAGCAAGGTAAAGAATTCACCGCTCGCCACCGTGAGGCTGACCTGATCCACAGCCAGAACATTGCCATAGCGATGGCTGACACCGCGCAGCTCGAGCATCGCAGCCTCCGCGCAAAGGGTAAAAGACGGGATTACGTGCGATCGGCGAGTCAGGCTCTCGCCGGACAGAGCCCGAAGGGCGATGTTCGACGCCGGGCGGCGTGCAGGCGAAGCCGGTGAGTCAAGATCTGGATCCTGGCTGTCAACTTCATCCCCTCGGTCTGGGACGGCGGAAGGGCGGAATCAGGCTAACCCGTTGAAAGGATGAGCAATCGTATCAGGTTGTGGGCGGGAAGCAAACGGCAGGTACCGCCCTGACGCGAGAGCTGCTGGCTCATGGCACAGCCAAGCGCTCCCTCCCGTCTCGGTAGCATGCCGCGGTGCAACCGAACGCCCCTACCGGCGCGGCGGCCACAATGGCTGGTCGCGCTGCCGGCCAGCAATCGAACCAAAAAGCGAATCATTAAACACAGGAATTTGCGCCAAAAAGCCCATTTTTTGCGGCTAATCTGTGCCCAGTCGAGATTACGCCTTCTTGCAAGCCACCCTTCCCGGCCGCTGAAGCCGGTGCAGGAACCCCTACCAACCAAAGAAAGAGACGAATGGCGAAAGTCCTGGTGCTTTACTACAGCTTCTACGGCCACATCGAGGCCATGGCGCATGCGGTTGCAGAAGGAGCCCGCGAGGCCGGCGCCGAGGTAGCGGTCAAGCGCGTGCCGGAAACGCTGCCGGCAGCAGTGCTCGAACAAGCCGGCGCCAAGCTGGATCAATCGGCCCCGGTGGCGAGCGTGGACGAGCTGCCCGAATACGATGCCATTATCTTCGGCTCGCCGACCCGGTTTGGCTCGGTGGTCTCGCAAATGCGCAACTTCCTTGAGCAGACCGGCGGCCTATGGGCGCAGGGCAAGCTGATCGGCAAGGTCGGTAGCGTGTTCACCTCCGCCGCCACCCAACACGGCGGCCAGGAGAGCACCCAGCTCACCATCATCCCCACCCTGCTGCACCACGGCATGGTGGTGGTCGGCCTGCCCTATAGCTGCGCCGATCAGATGGGGATCGACGAGGTCAACGGCGGCATCCCATACGGTGCTTCCACCGTGGTCGGGCGAGCGCATGCCCAGCGAAAAGGAGCTGGCGATGGCGCGCTTCCAGGGCCGGCACGTGGCGGAAATGGCCGCCAAGCTGGCCGGCAGGTAAGGCCTGGACGGCGCGCAGACAAAAATGTGACATGCATCACACATTTTGTTACTATCTGGACCTGCGCGATATCCAGAACGCCGTACCTTGACTTCCCGTCAGGGTGATTCCCTTAAGCCCCCACGCTGGGCTTTCTTTTTTCTCCGGCTTGCTGGCGCGAGCAGCTCCAAGCGTCGTCCCGGGCGCTAGAAGCGACCGAGATAGCCGAGGTTGATGCCCCAGATTTCGACTTCGGTTTTGTCGATGTAATTGACGTATTCCAGATAAAAGCCGTGCCGGCGAAGGTGTAGGCTGATGCCGCCGCCCCACGAGAAATCGCTTTCTTCCTCGCTGCCGCTAACAAAGGGGCCGCTGACGACCGCCTTGACGTAGGTGCCGCCGAGCAAGGCATAGGGGCGAACGCTGCCGGTCAACAGGTTGACCCGCGCCAGCACGCTGCCGAGGAAGTCAAGCCCGAACTTGTGGCGCTCGCCCAGGATACGCTCGTCGTGCTTGTGCCAGGTGGTGCCAAGCCGGCCTTCGATGCCGAGATGCGGATGCATCCAAGCAACGCCGAGGCGACGCCAAGCTCCATGTCCTCGAGATCGGCGTAGCCCGGTGCCAGTCCCCAATAGAAATCTTCATCGAGCACATGGGCATGGGCGACGGTGCTGCCGGCGAACAGGAGAGCAATGGCAAAGATGAGCTTACGCATCGTGGTCTCCTTGTTATTAGGGTTTTCCCTAGATAGTGCCGCAAACCCTTGCCCATCGCAAAGCTATGCCGGGAACGCGGACCTCGTTCGAGCGCCGGCGAAGCCGAGATGACCTACCGAAGAAGCCGATGCGTGCGGAAGCGAATTCACGCAGATTTGGGAGATTGCTAAAGAAAAACGGCTCAGCGGCGGAAGGCACGCTGAGCCGTTTGCTTGTTGGTCGGGGTGAGAGGATTTGAACCTCCGACCACCTGCACCCCATGCAGGTGCGCTACCAGGCTGCGCTACACCCCGAATGCAGAGATGAGAATCCTACAACAAAGTGGCGCAAACGGGAAGGGGCCGCCTCAGCGGCGCAGCACTTGCAGCAGGTCTTCCAGCTCCAGCAGCACCTGGCGGATGACCTGCTGAGTCTGGGTGAGGTCTTCCTTGGCCTCTTCGCCAGAAAGACGCTGGCGCGCGCCGCCAATGGTAAACCCCTGCTCATAGAGCAGGGAGCGGATCTGACGGATCAGCATGACGTCATGCCGTTGGTAATAGCGGCGGTTGCCGCGCCGCTTGACGGGCTTAAGTTGTGGAAACTCCTGTTCCCAGTAGCGCAAGACATGTGGCTTGACCGCGCAAAGCTCGCTCACTTCTCCAATAGTGAAGTAACGCTTGGCCGGGATCGGCGGCAGCTCGTCATTGTTCGACGTTTCCAGCATAAGCTTCCACGCGCGCCTTTAGTTTTTGGCCCGGGCGGAAGGTCACCACGCGCCGCGCGGAAATGGGGATTTCCTCGCCGGTCTTGGGGTTTCTGCCTGGCCGTTGGTTCTTGTCACGCAGATCGAAGTTGCCGAAGCCGGATAGTTTGACAGGAATCCCGGACTCCAGAGCGCTGCGGATCTCCTCGAAGAAGCAATCGACGAGCTCTTTTGCTTCTCGTTTGTTGAGCCCGACTTCCTCGAACAGCCGCTCTGCCAGGTCTGCCTTGGTCAACGCCATACTGTCTCTACTCCCGTAACACCGCGCCCAGCTCCCGACCCAGACGCGAGACCGTGCGGCCGATGACCTCATCCACGTCTTCATCGGTAAGGGTGCGCGAAGATTCCTGTAAAATCAAGCCAATGGCCAAGCTCTTGTGGCCCTCGGGTATGCCCTTGCCGCGGTACAAATCGAAGACGAACGCATCGCGCAGCAGCGCGCCGACTTCGGCTCGCACCTCCTGCAGCACGGCAGCGGCGCTCACGTCGTCCGCCACCACCACGGCCAGGTCGCGACGGATAGAAGGATAGCGCGACAGCGGCGTGAACTGAGGCGTGCGGGCTGTCGTGACGGCGTCCAGCAGCAGCTCGAAGACGAAGCAACGGCCCTTCAGCCCCAAGGTCCTGGTCAGCTGCGGATGCAACGCGCCCAGCCAGCCAACCGGCCGGTCATCGCGCCAGATCCGGGCCGTCTGCCCGGGATGCAGCGCCGGATGCCGCGCAGGCGCGAAGCGGAAACGCGAGGCTTCCCCGGTCAGCGCGAGCAGCGCCTCAACGTCGGCCTTGACGTCGTAGAAATCCACTTCCACCTCGTCGCTGCCCCACTGCTCCGGCAGCCGCGAACCGGTGGCGATGCCGCCGACCACCGACTCCTGCGCCAGGTTTTCCAGCTCGCCGCGGAAACGCAGCCCGACCTCGAACAGCCGCACCCGGGACTGCTGCCGGTTCTGGTTATAAAGCGTCGCAGCAACCAGGCCGGGCCACAGACTGGTGCGCATCACCGACATGTCGCTGGAAATCGGATTGGCCAGCGCCAGCGGCTTGTGGTCCGGATCCAGCAGCGCCTGCAGCCTGGGCTCGACGAAGCTGTAGGTAATGGCTTCCTGATAGCCGCGGTCGACCAGCAGGTTGCGCAGCCGACGCCGGGCTACCAGATTTTCCGGCTCGGGCTGCATGCGAGTCGGCTGCACCGGCCTGCGCACCGGCACCCGGTCGTAACCCCAAATCCGCACCAGCTCTTCAATCAGGTCGACTTCGATGGCGATGTCGAAGCGGAAGCTGGGCGGACGCACTCGCCAGCCCTCGGCCACCGCCTCCACCTGCATGCCCAGCCGGCGCAGGATGGCCTCCACCTCCGCTGCCGGCAGATCAATGCCCAGCAGCTGCGGGATGCGCTTGGCGCGCAGCAGGATCTCCGCCGGCTGCGGCAGGCTGGCCGGTTCCACGGCCTCGGTGATGGGACCGGGCTGGCCGCCGACGATGTCCAGGATGAGCTGGGTGGCGCGTTCCATGGCCAGCCGCGGCAATTCGGGGTCGACGCCGCGCTCGAAGCGATGGGAGGCGTCGGTATGCAGGCCGTACTGGCGCGCGCGGCCAGCCACCACGGTGGGGCAGAAGAAGGCGCTCTCCAGGAAAATGTCCACGGTCTGAGCGACGACCGCGCTCTCCTCGCCGCCCATGATGCCGGCCAGCGCCAGCGGCCGCACCTCGTCGGCGATCACCAGCGTCTCCTGGTTGAGCTCGACGGTCTGGCCGTTGAGCAGCTCCAGCGTCTCGCCCGGACGCGCCATGCGCACCACGATGCCGCCTTCGATCCTGGCCAGGTCGAAGGCGTGCATAGGCTGCCCCAGCTCGAGCATCACATAGTTGGTGACGTCGACCACCGGCCCCAGGCTGCGGATGCCGGCCCGGCGCAGCCGCTCCACCAGCCATGCAGGCGAGGCGGCGCCGACGTTGACCCCGCGAATGATCCGCCCCAGATAGCGCGGGCAGCCGGCCGGCGCTTCCAGACGAATGGGCAGCTCGTCCCGGATCGCGGCCGGAACCTCCGGCACCGCCACGTCCTGCACCGGCCGATCCAGCAGCGCGCCCACCTCGCGGGCCACTCCCCGCACGCTGAGGCAGTCGCTGCGGTTGGGCGTCAAGTCGATCTCGACGATTTGATCGTCCAGTCCCAGCCAGGCCCGCAGATCCTGACCTACCGGCGCATCAGCGGGCAGCTCCATCAACCCGGAGGCGTCCTCGCTCAGCCCCAGCTCCTTGGCGGAGCAAAGCATGCCGTGCGATTCCACGCCGCGCAGCTTGGAGCGCTTGATCTTGAAATCCCCCGGCAGCACAGCACCGATCTTAGCCAGCGGCGCCTTCAAGCCAGCCCGGGCGTTGGGCGCGCCGCAGACGATTTGCAACGTCTCGTCGCCGGTCGCAACCTGGCACACGCGCAAGCGGTCGGCATTAGGATGCTGTTCGCAGGCAATGATTTCCGCCACCACCACCCCGCTGAACTCGGCGGCCGCGGGGCTGATCCCCTCGACTTCAAGGCCGGCCATGGTCAAGCGCTCGGCGAGCTGCTCGACCGGCTCGCTGACCTGGACCCACTGGCGCAGCCACTCGATACTGATCTTCATGTCTCGTCTCTGTTCAGGCCGGTGCCATCAACGAAATTGCCGCAGGAAGCGAAGGTCGTTCTCGAAGAAGATCCGCAGATCATCGACGCCGTAGCGCAGCATGGCAAGCCGCTCCAGGCCGGCGCCAAAGGCGTAGCCGGTATAACGCTCGGGATCGATGCCGACGTGGCGGAAGACCTCTGGATGCACCATGCCGCAGCCGAGCACTTCCAGCCAGCCGGTGGTCTTGCAGACCCGGCAGCCTGCGCCGCTGCAGATCACGCAGCTGATGTCCACCTCGGCGGACGGCTCGGTGAAGGGGAAATAGGACGGCCGGAAACGCAGCTCCAGGTCGCGCTCGAAGAAGTTGCGCATGAACTCGACCAGAATGCCCTTGAGGTCGGCGAAGGTCACGCCCTCGTCCACCAGCAGCCCCTCCACCTGATGGAACATGGGCGTGTGGGTGACGTCAGAGTCGCAACGGTAGGTACGGCCAGGGGCAATGATGCGCACCGGCGCTCCCAGCTTCTCCATGACCCGGATCTGCACCGGCGAGGTGTGCGTCCGCAGCAGATGGCGGTCATCGAAGTAGAACGTGTCGTGCATGGTCCGGGCCGGATGGTGCGCCGGGATATTGAGGGCTTCGAAGTTGTGATAATCGTCCTCGACTTCCGGCCCCTCGGCGACGCTGAAGCCAATGCTGGTGAACAGGGCCTCGATGCGCTGGATGGTGCGAGTGACGGGGTGCAGACCGCCGACGTCCTGCCCGCGCCCGGGCAGGGTCACGTCGATGCGCTCGGACTCGAGCGCACGCTCCAGCTGCTCCGCTTCCAACTGCTGCTGGCGCGCTTCCAGGGCGCCGAGCAAGGCCTGCTTGACCTCGTTGATGGCCTGGCCGGCCCGCGGCCGCTCCTCGGCAGGCAAGCGCCCCAGCCCTTTCAGCTGCTCGGTGATATGGCCCTTCTTGCCCAGGTAGCTCACGCGGACGGCATCCAGCTCGCCAAGTGTGCGAGCCTTGGCGATGGCCTCGCGGCCGTCTGCCAGCAGTTGCTCCAGTGAGATCGCGTCCTCTGTGCTCATGATCCGTTTTCCCCCTCGTCGGGCGACGCGGGTGCGAAGTCAAAAAAAGGGGAAGGCGCTTGCTGCTTCCTTCCCCTCCGCGACCGCGATGCCGGTGCGGCAGTGTATATCAGGACAACGCGGCCTTGGCTTTTTCCGCCAGCGCGGCGAAGGCAGCAGCATCGCGGACGGCCAGATCGGCCAGCACCTTGCGGTCGATCTGCACGTTAGCCTTGTTCAGACCGTCGATGAAGCGGCTGTAGGACAAGCCGTTGAGGCGCGCGGCGGCGTTGATGCGCGCGATCCAGAGCGCGCGGAACTGGCGCTTGCGCTGCCGGCGGTCACGATATGCATACTGTCCCGCCTTGGTCACCCGCTGCTTGGCGACCCGGAAGGACTTGCGGCCCATGTTGTAATAACCCTTCGCCTTCGCCAACACCTTCTTGTGGCGGGCCCGGGTGGTGACACCACTCTTTACTCTGGCCATCGATATTCTCCAGGAATGCTTGGTTTAGCGCTTGCCGTCACAGATACGGCAGCATGCGCGCCACGGCCGGGGTATCGACCTTGGCAATCAGGCCCGGGGTGCGCAGCTGGCGCTTCCGCTTGGTCGCTTTCTTGGTCAGGATGTGGTTGCGATAGCCCTGCCTGTGCTTGAAGCGGCCCGAAGCCGTCTTTCTGAAGCGCTTGGCAGCACCGCGGTTGGTTTTCAACTTCGCCATTGTCGGTCTCCGCTGGAAAAAACAAGAGGCCCTATCCCCTTGGCTGGGGATAGGGCGCGGATTCGGAAGTCACTTGCTCTTCTTGGGCGAGAGCATCATGACCATTTGCCGGCCTTCCAGCCGCGGCCTCTGGTCGACGACGCCGATGTCGCCCACGTCCTGCTCCACTCGTCCCAGCAGCCGCAGCCCCAGTTCCTGGTGGGCCATTTCACGCCCGCGGAAACGCAGCGTGATCTTGGCCTTATCGCCATCCTCGAGAAAGCGCCGGACGTTGCGGATCTTGACCTGGTAGTCGCCCTCGTCGGTGCCAGGCCGGAACTTCACTTCCTTGACCTGGATCTGCTTCTGCTTCTTGCGGGCGGCCTGCATGCGCTTGGCCTGCTCGAACCGATGCTTGCCGTAGTCCATGATGCGACAGACCGGCGGCTTCGCGTTCGGGTCGAGCTCAACCAGGTCGAGGTCGGCCTCTGCAGCCCTGTCGAGCGCTTCGTCCAGTGAAACGATGCCAATCTGGGTGCCATCCTGATCGATCAGGCGCACCTCAGGTGCCGTGATGGCCTCGTTGATACGCTTCTCGTCACCCGCAGGGGCGTTCCGATGCGTAGGCCTTCTGGGTCTCAGAGCGATGTGTCAATCCTCCTGTTGGGTTACACCGCGCCGCGACAGTTCCCCATTCAAACGCTCCACCAGAGCGTCGATGCTCAGCGAGCCGAGATCCTCTCCGGCTCGGGTGCGTACGGCGACGGAATTGGACTCCTGCTCGCGATCGCCCACGACAAGCATGTAGGGCACGCGGCGGATCGTGTGCTCGCGAATTTTAAAGCCGATTTTCTCGTTTCTCAAGTCGGGCTTGGCGCGGACCCCCCTGGAAACAAGCTCTTCCGCGACCCTGGCGGCATACTCCCGCTGGCGATCGGTGATGTTCAAAACCACCACCTGGGTCGGCGCCAGCCACAGCGGCCAGGCGCCGGCGTAGTGCTCGGTCAGGATGCCGAAGAAGCGCTCGAAGGAACCGAGAATGGCCCGATGCAACATCACCGGCACCCGCTTGCTGCCATCCTCGGCGATGTAGTAGGCCCCCAGCCGACCCGGCATAGAAAAGTCGACCTGGATGGTGCCGCATTGCCACACGCGACCGATGGAGTCCTTGAGCGCGAACTCGATCTTGGGTCCGTAGAAGGCCCCCTCGCCCGGCTGCAGCCTGTACTCGAGCCCCTTGCTCTCGAGCGCCGTCGCCAGCGCCTGCTCGGCCTTGTCCCAGATCTCCTCGGAGCCAACCCGCTCTTCCGGGCGCGTGGACAGCGCCAGCTGCACCTCGTCGAACCCGAAGTCGCGATAGACCTCGAACACCAAATCGATGAAGGCCGAGACCTCCGACTGGATCTGGTCCTCGGTGCAGAAGATGTGGGCGTCGTCCTGGGTGAAGCCGCGCACCCGCATCAGGCCGTGCAGCGTGCCTGACGGCTCGTTGCGGTGGCAGGAGCCGAACTCGGCCATGCGCAGCGGCAGGTCACGGTAGCTCTTCAGGCCCTGATTGAAGATCTGCACGTGGGCCGGGCAGTTCATGGGCTTCACCGCATAGGTCCGGCTCTCGGACTCGGTGACAAACATGTTCTCCCGGAACTTCTCCCAGTGGCCCGACTTCTCCCACAGGGTCTTGTCAATCAGCTGCGGCGTGCGCACCTCCTGATAGCCGTGCTTGCGCAGCTTCTCACGGATGTAGTCCTGCAAGGTGACGTAAATCTTCCAGCCGTTGTCGTGCCAGAACACCATGCCGGGCGCCTCTTCCTGGATGTGGAAGAGCTCCTGGATGCGGGCAATCCGGCGATGGTCGCGCTTCTCCGCCTCTTCCAACTGCTGCAGGTAGGCCTTGAGCGCCTTCTTGTCGGGCCAGGCGGTGCCGTAGATGCGCTGCAGCATCTCGTTGCGGGAATCGCCGCGCCAGTAGGCACCGGCCACGCTCATCAGCTTGAACGCCTTGAGCTTGCCGGTGCTGGGTACGTGCGGGCCGCGACACAGGTCGAGGAACTCGCCCTGACGGTAGATGGAGATCTCCTCGTCTTCCGGGATCTCCTCGATGATCTGCGCCTTGTACTCCTCCCCTTCGGCGCGGAAAAAACGCACCGCCTCGTCGCGATCCCAGACCTCGCGCGTGATCTTCAGGTCGCGCGCGGCGATCTCCACCATCTTGGCTTCGATGGCAGCCAGATCGTCCTCGGTGAACGGACGCTTGTAGGCGAAATCGTAATAGAAGCCGTTCTCGATCACCGGGCCGATGGTGACCTGAGCCTCGGGAAACAGCTCCTTGACCGCGTGCGCCAGCAGGTGCGCGGTGGAATGGCGCAGGATCTCTATCCCATCCTCGTCGCGTTCGGTGACGATGGCGACCTCGGCATCCTGCTCGATGAGGTAGGAGGTGTCGACCAGCTTACCGTCGACGCGGCCGGCCAAGGCCGCCCTAGCCAAACCTGGTCCGATCGACTCGGCGATTTCCTGCACCGTGACCGGACGGTCGAACTCGCGCTTGCTGCCGTCAGGAAGAGTAATGGATGGCATGATGTTCTCCTATGCGGTGACCGATACGAGGGGCCACAACCGCAAGCCGAAGGCGCTTTGCACGCCACAAAAGAAAAGCACCCTGGAGGGGGTGCTTTCCTGGGTTGTTTGGTAGGCGCGATTGGACTCGAACCAACGACCCCCACCATGTCAAGGTGGTGCTCTAACCAACTGAGCTACGCGCCTTCAGGAGCTGCGTAATATAGCGAAGCCGGATGCGGCGAGCAAGAGGTGCGAGCGGCCATCACGCCGTCTTCTCCTGCTCGATGCCGAAGGCCTCCCGCTCCAGGCGCCGGATCTCATCACGCAGTCTGGCAGCCTCCTCGAACTCCAGGTTCCTGGCGTGCCGGTACATCTGCTGCTCCAGCTTCTTGATCTTTTGTAGCGCCTGCTGCGGCGTCAGCGCCTCGTACTGCGGTCGCGGCTCACTCTCCTTGCGGCTGGCACGGGCCGAAGCCCCCGCCCCGGGCAGCTCGCGCTCCATAACATCGGCCACCGACTTGCGCACGGTCTGCGGCGTAATACCATGCTTCTCGTTGTACTCCAGCTGCTTACGGCGGCGGCGGTTAGTCTCCTCCAGCGCCCGCACCATGGAGCCGGTGATCTCGTCGGCGTAGAGGATGGCCTTGCCGTTGACGTTGCGGGCAGCGCGGCCGATGGTCTGGATGAGAGAGCGCTCGGAGCGCAGGAAGCCTTCCTTGTCGGCATCGAGAATGGCGACTAGGGAGACTTCGGGGATGTCCAGCCCCTCCCGCAACAGGTTGATGCCCACCAGCACGTCGAACTCGCCCAAGCGCAGGTCGCGGATGATCTCCATGCGCTCGACCGTGTCGATGTCGGCGTGCAGATAGCGCACCCGCACGTCGTGCTCATGCAGATATTCGGTAAGGTCCTCGGCCATGCGCTTGGTGAGGGTCGTCACCAGCACGCGCTCGTTGTTGGCCACCCGCACCCGGATCTCCGACAGCAGGTCGTCGACCTGGGTGCGGGCCGATCGAACCTCGACCTCGGGGTCGACCAGCCCGGTCGGCCGCACCACTTGCTCGACGATTTGCTGCGCCCGTTCCAGCTCGTAGGGCCCGGGCGTGGCCGAGACATAGATCCGTTGCCGCGCGCGGGCCTCGAACTCCTCGAAGGTGAGCGGCCGGTTGTCCAACGCCGAAGGCAGCCGGAACCCGTACTCCACCAGCGTCTCCTTGCGCGCACGGTCACCGCGGTACATGCCGCCGATCTGCGGGACGGTTACGTGGGACTCGTCGATGAAAATGATGACGTCTTCCGGCAGGTAGTCGAACAGGGTCGGGGGCGGCTCACCGGGCTTGCGGCCGGAGAGGTAGCGCGAATAGTTCTCGATGCCGGTGCAGTAGCCCAGCTCCACCATCATCTCGATGTCGAAATTCACCCGCTGCTCCAGCCGCTGCGCCTCGACCAGCTTGTCCTGGCGCCGCAGCTCCTCCAGCCGCTCCATGAGCTCCACCTTGATCTGCTCGACGGCATCGAGAATGGTGGCGCGGGGCGTGACGTAGTGGGTCTTGGGATAAATGGTCAGGCGCGGCACGCGCCGCAGCACCTCGCCAGTCAGGGGATCGAAATAGCTCAGCTGCTCGACCTCGTCGTCGAACAGCTCCACGCGTACCGCCTCGGTTTCCGATTCGGCCGGGAAGATGTCGATCACCTCGCCGCGCGCCCGGTAGGTGCCACGAGTCAGCTCGACGTCGTTGCGGGTGTACTGCAGCTCGGCCAGGCGGCGCAGGATAAAGCGCTGGTCGACCCGGTCGCCCCGGGCTAGATGCAGAATCATCTGCATGTACTGCCGAGGATCGCCCAGACCGTAAATAGACGAGACCGAAGCCACGATGATGGTGTCGCGCCGCTCCAGGATCGCCTTGGTCGCCGACAGCCGCATCTGCTCGATATGGGCGTTCACCGAGGCGTCCTTCTCTATATAGGTGTCGGAAGCCGGCACGTAGGCTTCGGGCTGGTAGTAGTCGTAATAGGAGACGAAGTACTCCACCCGGTTGTGAGGGAAGAATTCCTTCATCTCGCCATACAACTGCGCCGCCAGCGTCTTGTTGGGCGCCAGTACCAGCGCCGGCCGCTGCACGCGGTTAATCACGTTGGCCATGGTGAAGGTCTTGCCGGAGCCGGTCACGCCCAGCAAGACCTGATGCTGCAGTCCAGCCCGCAGCCCTTCGGCGAGACGCTCGATAGCCTCCGGCTGGTCACCGGCAGGGCGATATGACGATTGCAGAGAAAAAAGTTCGGACATGGTGTTCGCGGCCGGGCGGTTTCTCGTATCATTACGATTTTGCCCGATTCAGTTCGACAGGAGATTCACCATTGGACATTCAGTTGTCGCGCCGGGTTCAGCGGATCAAGCCTTCCCCGACACTGGCCGTGACCGCCAGGGCTGCGGAACTGAAAGCCGCTGGCCACGATATCATCGGCCTTGGTGCAGGCGAGCCCGATTTCGATACGCCGGAGCATATCAAGGCGGCCGCCATTGCCGCCATCCAGAGCGGCCAGACCAAATATACCGCGGTCGACGGCATACCGGCGCTGAAGGAGGCGATCCAGGCGAAATTCAAGCGCGAGAACGGGCTGGAGTACAAGCTCAATCAGATCCTGGTCTCCGTCGGCGCCAAACACTCGCTGTACAACGTCATGGCCGCGGTGCTCGAGAGCGGCGATGAAATCATCGTCCCGGCGCCCTATTGGGTGTCGTACACCGACATGGCCATGCTCTGCGATGCCACGCCGGTGATCATCAAGGCCGGCCAGGAGCAGAACTTCAAGATCACGCCGGAGCAGCTGGAGGCGGCCATCACGCCTAGAAGCAAGCTGTTCATCCTAAACAGCCCCTCCAACCCCACCGGCGTCGCCTACACCAGGGAAGAGCTGCAGGCCCTGGGCGAGGTGCTGGAGCGGCATCCGCAAATCCTCATCGTCTCCGACGACATATACGAGCACATCCTCTGGACCCCGGAGCCGTTCGTGAACATCGTCAACGCTTGCCCGCAGCTGCAGGACCGCACTGTGGTGGTCAACGGCGTCTCCAAGGCCTACGCCATGACCGGCTGGCGCATCGGCTATGCTGCCGGCCCGCAGCACGTGATTGCGGCGATGAGCAAGATCCAGGGGCAGTGCACCTCCAATCCCAACACCATCGCCCAGATCGCGGCGACGGCCGCTCTCAACGGCGACCAGAGCGTGATCCAGCCCATGCTGAAGGCATTCAAGGAACGCCACGACTTCGTGGTCAGCCGCCTCAACCGCATGCGGGGGGTGCGCTGCCTAGAGGCCCAAGGCACCTTCTACGCCTTCCCGCACGTGGAAGAAGCCATCCGCAACCTGGGGCTGAAGGACGACGTCGAATTCGCCGAATACCTGATCAAGGCCGGCGTGGCCCTAGTGCCCGGTTCGGCCTTCGGCCTGGACGGCTACGCCCGGATCTCCTATGCCACCAGCATGGAGAACCTGGAAAAGGCCATGGACCGGATGGAGCAAGCGCTGGCCGGATGAGCGGCCAGCCACCGTCCTGCCCGGGTGGTTGACGGCTCGGCCTGAATCGGTAGAATAGCGGCCACAAACGGACATTCCCCGGTAGCTCAGTCGGTAGAGCGGGTGACTGTTAATCACTAGGTCGGCGGTTCGAGCCCGTCCCGGGGAGCCAAACAAAAAAGGCCTCGGACAATCCTGTCCGAGGCCTTTTTTCGTCTGCCTGCCCTGGCGGCGAGGGCGCGCCTTGCACCTAGGCACGCCCTGTCCTCCCCTGCGAACGGAAAGACTCGGCCGTATCCAACATCGCCGCTCGGACACCGGCGGCGGCCGCCCCGGCCAATGCCCGTCCGATGGCATCCACAACCTCGTAAGCCGGCAACGTCATGTGCGGCGGTCCAGCGCGTCCCCGCGTGGTGATTTGAACCCTGGCGCACAATGACTTAAGGTCCACGCAGTCCGTGCATGGAAGGATGCGCGCGAAGCCGGTCTCGTCCACCGACTAGCGCTGGCACCAAGCTGCCAGGAGGCGGCTCATGCGGTTGCGGCCCTTTTCGCCCATCATCCGGCCCTGGCGTCGCCTCTTGAACTACCCCTGGCCGCGCCACTGTGTAAGGATTGCAGGTCAACCTGTCTTCACGGTCAAGGAGGCTGTCATGAGCGCCAAAGTCACGGTCGACCGCGCCCGTACGGCAAGCTTCGACGTCGATGCGCAAAACACCTTCACGCCCGTATGCCCGGACGAGCTGCCGGTGGCAGGCGGCACCGAGATCGTGCCGGAGCTGAACGCCATGGCACGGCTGGCCAGCCTGCGGCTCGGCTCCAAGGATGCCCACAGCCCCAAGGCCGTCTGGGTGGCGGACGCCGACAATCCGCCCTTGTCGCCGCTGACCGGCCATGCCAACGCCGACATCCGCTGGCCGGTACATGCTGTGCCCGGCACCAAGGGCTTCGAGCTAATCGATGGCCTGCCTCCGGTGGAGAGCTACGACTTCTTTGTCTGGAAGGGGGTCGAGCCGCACATGCACCCCTACGGTGCCTGTTACCACGACCTGGCCAACCGCATGAGCACCGGGGTCATCGAGTTCCTGCGGGATCGCGGCATCGACACCGTACTGGTCGGCGGCCTGGCGACGGACTATTGCGTCAAGAACACCGCCCTGCAGCTACGCGAAGCCGGCTTCAGGGTGGTGCTCAACCTGGCGGCATGCCGGGGCGTGGCACCGGACACCACTGCCCAGGCCATCGAGGCGATGCGGGCAGCTGGCGTGATCCTGGTCGAATCGGCGGCCGAGATCCACAGTAAGTAACCGAGTGCTGGATGCCATTATGATCGAAAGCCTGCTCGATACGGATCTCTACAAATTCACCATGATGCAAGCGGTGCTGCACCACTTCCCGGGCGCCGAAGTGGAGTACCGCTTCCGCTGCCGCGACGAGAACGTCGACCTGCGACCCTTTGCCGACGAGATCCGTCAGCACGTGGCCGAGCTCTGCCGGCTGCGCTTCAGCGAGGAAGAGCTGGCTTTCCTGGGCAGCCTGCGCTTCATCAAGCCGGACTTCGTCGATTTCCTGCGGCTGTTCCATCTGCAAGAGCGCTACATCCACATCAGCAACGAAGGCGAGAACCTGGAAATCGTCATTCACGGCCCCTGGCTGCACACCATCCTGTTCGAGGTTCCGGTCCTCGCCATCGTCAGCGAAACCTACAACCGCAGCATGTACCCCAATCCCGACTACGCGGAGGGGAACCGGCGGCTGGACGAGAAGATCCGCCTGGTGCGGACGCATCCGGGCGTCGAGCTGTTCCGCTTCTCCGATTTCGGCACCCGGCGCCGCTTCTCTCGCGACTGGCATCGGCACGTGATCGAACGGCTGCGGGACGAGCTGCCGCAGCACCTCAGCGGCACCAGCAACGTCTGGCTGGCCAAGGAACTGGGCCTGCTGCCCATCGGCACCATGGCACACGAGTTTCTGCAGGCTGCCCAGGCGCTGGGGCCACGGCTGGCCGACAGCCAGAAATTCGCCTTCGAGGTCTGGGCCGCCGAATACCGCGGCGACCTCGGCATTGCGCTATCCGACGTGGTCGGTGTCGACGCCTTCCTGCGCGATTTCGACCTGTATTTCTGCAAGCTCTTCGACGGCATGCGCCACGACTCCGGCGATCCCTTCGTCTGGACCGAGAAAGTGCTGGCGCACTATCGGCGCAACCGCATCGACCCGCGCACCAAGACCCTGGTCTACAGCGACGCCCTCACCTTCCCCAAGGCCCTGGCCATCTACGACCGCTTCAAGGGGCAGGCCCGGCTGGCGTTCGGCATCGGCACCAACCTGACCAACGATCTCGGCCACGAACCTCTAAACATCGTCATCAAGATGACCCGCTGTAACGGCCAGCCGGTGGCCAAGCTCTCCGACAGCCCCGGCAAGACCATGTGCGAGGATGAGACGTACCTCGCCTATCTGCGCCAGGTCTTCAGCGTGCCGGAACCAGGCTGAGCCCCGGCCGCACGGCTCTTGCCAGCAGGCGTCGATTTGCGGCTACACTGTCCTTTGGCGGCCGCTGCTTTTAGAGTACCGGCGGCGCCATGATAGGCATTGGCGTGCGCGTCGCAGACAATAACCATGACGACACAGCGTTCGACGCGAGGGAGGAGGATGGCATGAAGAGCTTGGTCGACCATCTGGCCCAATATGCGGCCTACCACCGTGACCGCCGCAACATCGCGAGTCATTTCATCGGCATCCCGCTGATCGTCATCGCCGTGGCGGTGCTGCTGTCGCGCCCCGGCATCGAAGCTGCCGGCCTGTGGCTGTCCCCGGCAGCTGCAGTGGCGCTAGCGGCGACGCTGTTCTATCTGCGCCTGGATCTGCGCTACGGCGTGGTCATGGCGATTCTGCTGCTGCTCGCCCTCTGGCTCGGCGCAATCTTCGCCCAGGCTAGCACCGCCGCCTGGCTCGGTCTCGGCCTCGGCGGCTTCGTGGTC
The DNA here is from genome assembly GCA_012523465.1 of Lysobacteraceae bacterium. Lineage (GTDB taxonomy): Bacteria > Pseudomonadota > Gammaproteobacteria > Nitrococcales > AK92 > JAAYIK01. The sequence goes on from JAAYIK010000016.1 coordinate 124,318, forward strand.
GGCTGGATCATCCAGTTCGTCGGCCACTACTACGAAGGTCGCAAGCCGGCGTTCTTCGACGATCTGGTCGGCCTCATCATCGGCCCCCTGTTCGTCGTGGCCGAAGCGAGCTTCATGCTTGGCATGCGCGCGGAGGTCCGCCGTCAGGTGGAAGAGCGCGCCGGTCCCACCTGCATCCGTGTCAGGCAGCCCGCCGCCTGATTGCCGGCGCCGCGCCTCTCCTCGCCCCTTCCCGGCTCGCCGGGTAGGGGCCGCAAGGACCCGTTGCCGATGAAACTGCACGTTCTCTCCGACCTGCACCTGCGCCCTAGCTACGAGTTCAGCATTCCCGCCACCGATGCCGACCTCATCGTGCTGGCCGGCGACATCGGCCGCGGGCTGCACGGCGTGCGCTGGGCCATGGCGGAAGCGGCACGACTGAACAAGCCCGTGGTGTATGTGTTCGGCAACCACGAGTTCTACACCTGCACCTTCCCTGATCTGGTGGAGGAGGCGCGCCGCCTCACCGTCGGCAGCCTGGTGCACGTGCTGGAGAACGAGCAGCTGACCTGGGGCGCCGTGCGCATCCTGGGCTGCACGCTCTGGACCGATTTCCTGCTGTACGGCGAGGAGCTGCGGGAGGAATGCATGGCCCTGGCCGAGAGCGTGCTCTACGACTACCAGGTGGTCCAGAGCGCCGATGGCGAGCCGTTGCGCGCCCGCCCACCCAGGAGCGCCACCGGCAATCGCGGCGCTGGCTGGAAGCCTGCCTGAGCGAGCCCTGGTCGGGCGCGACGGTGGTCGTCACCCACCACGTGCCCTGTCGGGAAGGAGCCCATCCCGATTACGACGGCCTCTTGACCTGCGCTTTCGTCTCCGACCTCATGCCGCTGATGGCCGCCCACCCGATCGACCTATGGATCTGGGGCCATACCCATGCCAACCTGGACCTGCGGCGTGTTCGCCTCAGGATGGTGAGCAACCAGCGCGGCTATCCCGAGGAGAGGCTGCCAGGCCCGGAGTTCGACCCGGCCAAGGTGGTCGAAGTCGGCCGCTAGAGGCCGACCCTCTTCTTCATCGGAATGGATTGGGAACCTCGCGAGGCGGCTGCACGCTGACCACATCCGGCAGATCGTCCGCCTGTTCCAGTGCGCGGACGGTGTCAGCCAGAATCCGCTGCAGCTGCCTGGCCCGGTTCAGCCCAGCCTTGTCGCGGGTGATCTCCAGATTGCCGTAGATGGAAATGCGATCGAGGCGGTTCTCTATCGTCAGCTCCTCGATTTGCAAGGATTCCGCTTCGTTCTCGAAAGGCCGTATGGTGTCCATCAGTCCTCCACGGCGCGTGTCAGCGTTGCCGGGGCGCCGGCAGCTCCAGCAGCTGCGCCTTGTCCGCTGCCGACAGCCAGGGCAGGAAATCGATGCCGGCCAGCTGCTCTAGCTCCGGCAGCCCTACCACCCGGTACTCGTCGCCCGGCTGATTCTCCGCCAGATAGGCGGCAGCCCGGCCCTGTTTCGGCTCATACACCAGCTTGTAAACATGGGTGGGCACCAGCACCCGACCGCCGATCTGCTGCAGCCGCTCTCCAAGGAACAAGGGACCGGTGACGACGTACAGCTCCCCTTTCTCCCTGGCCAAAACCCGCACCGCCTCCTCGATCCGCGCCCAGAGGCGCTGATTGTTGCGCGGATGCTGAGGCACGATGTTGGCCAAGGAAAAGCTTTCATATTGCGCCTGCTCGGTGGGCATGTCCCCGGCCGGTGCCATGTGCCCCTGGTCGTAGCCAGAGCGCGCGTAATCGCGCAGCTCAGCGCGTTCCCGCCGCGGCAACCGCGGCTCGGGATGAAAGGCGTTCTTGCGCCGGATCCGATCGGCCTGAACCATCTCCTCGGCGGTCAGGTGCTCGGCCGACCACAGCGGCGTGCGGGTCACTCCCGAATGCAGCACGCCGAACTCGCTGTAGCAAAGCTCCCGGGTGCCGACGGCAAGCCGTGGGTTGGTGATTTCCGGCGCCTGGCCGGCAGGATAGTGCTGGGGACACTCCGTCGGCGCCGCGGATGCCGCCAAGGCAGCTGCCAACCCAAGTCCAACCAGCCAATTCAGCAGCCGCACCACCCGCCTTCCTCCCGCCTCCTCCGGCAGGAGTTATGAGCGCTGCTCCGGCGGCACAAGGCTGGAACGGCTTCAGGCCTTGCGACGGCGCCGACCGGTCGGACGGCTGCCGTCGTTGTGCGGCGGCAAACCGGTGTGCTGGGTGAGCGCCCGGCCGCGTTGCGGCCTGTTCGACGTCTTGCCGTCGGCCTGCCGCCACCGGCCGGCCGGCTGCGCCGGTGGCACCAGGTGACGCTTGCCGTAGCCGATCAAATCCTCCCGCCCCATGCGGCGCAGGGCGTTGCGCAGCAGCGGCCAGTTGTTGGGATCGTGATAGCGCAGAAAGGCCTTGTGCAGGCGCCGCTGGCGGGCACTCTTGGGCACGACCACAGGCACACTGCCATGGTCCACCCGGCGCAGCGGATTGCGACCGCTGTGGTACATGGCGGTGGCGAGCGCCATGGGCGAAGGATAGAAATTTTGCACCTGGTCGGCGCGAAAACCGTTACGCTTCATCCACAGCGCCAGGTTGAGCATGTCTTCATCGGTGGTGCCGGGATGGGCGGCGATGAAGTACGGAATCAGGTACTGTGCTCCTTGCCCGCCTCCCGGGAAAACCGCTCGAACAAGCGCTTGAAGGCCTGGTAGGCACCTATGCCCGGCTTCATCATCAGTGCCAGCGGCCCGGCCTCGGTGTGCTCGGGCGCGATTTTGAGATAGCCACCCACATGGTGGGTGACCAGCTCCCGCACGTACTCCGGATCACGCACCGCCAGGTCGTAACGCAGGCCCGAGGCGATCAGGACCCGCTTGACGCCCGGCACGGCGCGCGCGCGGCGATACAGCTGTGTGGTCGCCGAGTGGTCAGTGACCAGGTTCTTGCAGATGGTGGGATGGACGCAGGACAGGCGCCGGCAGCGGGCGTGGATCTCCGGGCTCTTGCAATTGAGCCCATACATGTTGGCGGTGGGGCCGCCGAGGTCGGAAATGATGCCGGTGAAGCCGGGCGTCTTGTCGCGGATAGCGGCGAGCTCGCGGAGGATGGATTCCTCCGAGCGGCTCTGGATCACCCGCCCCTCATGCTCGGTGATGGAGCAGAAGGAGCAGCCGCCGAAGCAGCCGCGCATGATGTTGACCGAGAAGCGGATCATCTCGTAGGCCGGTATTCGGGCAGCGCCGTAAGCGGGATGCGGCACCCGCTGATACGGCAGCTCGAAGACCGCATCCAGCTCCTCGGTGCTCAGCGGAATGGGCGGCGGATTCTGCCAGACGAAGACATCGCCGTGCCGCTGGGCCAGCGCGCGGGCGTTGGCCGGATTGGTTTCCAGATGCACGACCCGCGCCGCGTGGGCGTACAGCACCGGGTCGTCCCTGACCTGCTCGTAGGACGGCAGGCGGATGTATTGATGCCGCCCGCCAGCGATGATGGGCACCAGCCGGACCGCCTTGCCCTGCTGGACCGGCTCGCCGATGGCGCAGCTCGGCGACGGCGCCTCGGCGGCATAAGGATTCTTCGGCGGATCGCAAGGCCCGGGCCGATCCAGCCGGCTGGAATCGTAGCCCTTCCAGTCGGCCGGCAACTCGCGAAGCAGGCAGACGGTGCCGCGGATGTCCACCATTTCCTTGAGCGGCACGCCGGTCGCCGCCCTGTGAGCGATCTCCACCACGGCCCGTTCGGCATTGCCGTAGACCAACAGGTCGGCTCCCGAGTCCACCAGCACCGAAGGACGCACGCTGTCCGACCAATAATCGTAGTGAGCGATGCGGCGCAGCGAGGCCTCGATGCCGCCGATCAGTACCGGCACGTCCGGATAGGCCTGCTTGCAGCACCGGATATAGACGATGACTGCCCGGTCCGGCCGCTTGCCGGCTTCGCCGTTGGGTGTGTAGGCGTCTTCGGGCCGCGGCCGGCGGTCGGCGGTATAGCGGTTGATCATGGAGTCCATGTTGCCGGCCGAGACGGCGAAGAAGAGGTTTGGCCGGCCCAGTGCCTTGAAGGCCTCCGGAGAGGACCAGTCCGGCTGGGCGATGATGCCGACCCGAAAGCCGTGCGCCTCCCACAGGCGACCGATGACGCCCATGCCAAAGCTGGGATGATCCACGTAGGCATCGCCGCAGACGATGATGATGTCGCAGCTGTCCCAGTGCAGGGCTTCCATCTCGGCGTGAGACATGGGCAGGAAAGGCGCCGTCCCGAAGCACTCGGCCCAGTACGGTTGATAAGAGAACAGAGGGCGAGCGGCTAGCATCGCGGCGGCTCTGGACGCAAACGGCAAAAGTCGGGAGGGACTTTAGCAAAGCGGGAGCCGACGTTCCAGAAGCGGTTGCGGGAAGCGGGCAATAATAAACGGACTGCCGGGACGCTCCCTGGTCCTCACAACCATCCCTGGCTACGGCAGTCCGTGTGCGGCCATCCTTGGCCTTGGCCGCCATTGTTGGCGGCCATCTGGGCGCCTCATTGCGCCCTCTTCCGCGTCCCTTCCCTGGGACGATTATAAAATTAGCGTTTACTGAAGGTCAATCCTACTCAGAGATTCCCTTTGTCGACCTAGGGCTTTCCCTGGTCAGGATCTTTTCCCTCGGTTGTTCATGAAGTCCTCCAGCCCAGCCTTGTAGTCGGCCATCACCCGCTGGATGGAAGAACGCTCACGAACCCGCTGCAGGTAGTCGGCCAGCCCAGGCAAGCCGGCCAGTACGTCCTCATCATAGATGCGCCGACCGGCATCCCGCACCAGCGGCAGATGGATAACCGCCGCTATATCGGCATAAGTGAAGCGATCGCCAGCGAGGTAAGGCGAAAACTTGCCAAGCCGTGCCAGCGCCGTCACCCCCTTGGCCAGGTCCGCCTTGACCTCGGCCTTGGTCTCGGCCGACACCTGACCGCCGAAGAAAGCCTCCGGATACAGGCGCCGTGCCGGCAACTCCAGGTACAGCTCGATCACGCGCAGCAACTCCCGCACCTTGGCGCGGCCGAAAGCATCCGCCGGGTACAACCGCGGCTCCGGCTGCAGCTCTTCCAGGTAGTCCAGCATCACCTGCGACTCGCTGAAAGCGCCTTCGGCAGTTTCCAGGCAGGGCACCTTGCCCATCGGGCTCTTGTCCAGCAGCGCGGGCGAGGGATAAACCAGCACTTCCTCGAAGGCCAGTCCCTTCTCCAGCAAGGCTGCCTTGACCACGTTGTAATAGTTGCTGACGGCAAATCCGTGAAGTTTCAGCACGCTGCGCTCCTCTTCCGATTGGTATGCAAATGCGCGTTCATCAAAGAGTGGACTGCAGGTGGCCGCCATCGACCGTGATGCAGCTGCCGGTCATGTACGCCGAGGCGCTGGAGGCCAGCAGCAGCAGCGCGCCGTCCAGGTCTCCGGGCTGGCCCAGCCGCCGCTGCGGGATGCGCTTGATCATCGCCTGGCCGGCCGGGGTATCCCAGAAGTCGCGGTTGATGTCGGTGGCGAAATAGCCCGGGGCGATGGCGTTGACGCGGATCCCGTGGCGAGCCCACTCCAGGGCCAGGGCGCGGGTCAAGTGCATGAGGCCCGCCTTGGCGGCCACGTAGGGCGCGTTGTGGCCGGTGACCTGGAAAGACAGGATGGAGGCGATGTTAATGATGCTGCCGCCGACGTCAGCGGCCACCATGTGCCTGGCCGCCTGCTGCGCCACCAGCCACGCCCCGCGCAGGTTGATATCCACCACCGCGTCCCAGTCGGCCTCGCTCAGCTCCAGCGCCGGTGCCGGCCGAGCGATGCCAGCGTTGTTCACTACCACCGTCACCGGTCCCAGCGCCGCGGCCGCCTTCTCGAACATGGCCTTGACGTCATCGCTGCGGGAGACATCGGCCGCGATCGCCACCGCCGTCCCACCAGCGGCCTCGATCTCTGCCACCGCTTCGGCCAGCGCCTCTTGCCGGCGCGCCGCCAGCGCCACCCGGGCTCCCGACCTCGCCAGCGTCCGAGCGAAATGCCGGCCCAAGCCGCTGGAAGCTCCGGTCACCAAGGCGCTGATCCCGCTCAGATCCGCGCTCAAGCTCATGCTGCTCTCCTCCTAGTCCTCGTGTCGCTATTTAAGTCCAGCACCGCCATGGTCAGCCGCGAGATGCACGTCAGCCGACCCTGCTCGTCCTCGATGCGAATCTCCCATACCTGGGTTGAACCGCCAATGTGGACTGGCCGCGCCGTGCCATAGACGTAGTTGCCTTCGCGGGCCGCTCGCACATGGTTGGCATTGACCTCCAGCCCGACGCAGGCCTGCCTCTCCGGATCGACGCAGAGATTGGCGGCCACGCTACCCAGCGTCTCCGCCAGGGCAACCGAGGCGCCACCATGGAGAATCCGCATCGGCTGAACGGTGCGGGCGTCCACCGGCATGCGGCCGCGGATGTAGTCCTCGCCCAGCTCGACGAACTCGATGCCGAGATGCTCGACCAGCGTATTCGCCGAGTTGGCCTGGATTTGCTCCAAAGTGGGATTGGAAAACCATATCGCCATGATGCGCTACCTTATCCAATTGCTGCTCAGTCTCCGCGCCAGCGCGCGGAAAGCGTTAACGCTGCCAGCTTGAGCGCAGACGGGCAACCGATTTTTTCTCGCAACCCTCCCTGCCGCTCGGCTAGGATCGAACGACAGGCAACTGATAAGGAGAAGGAGATGGATCTGGCATTTCGTTCGGCGACCGCACTCGCCGGCATGATCCGCAACCGAGAAATCAGCGCGGAAGCCCTACTCGAGCATTATCTGCAGCGGCTGCAACGCTACAACCCGGCACTCAACGCCATCGTCGCCACTGACATCGAAGCGGCCAGGGAGCGCGCCCGCGCCGCTGACGCCGCGCTGGCCGCCGGAGAATCCTGGGGCCCGCTGCACGGCGTGCCGATAACCATCAAGGACACCTTCGAGGTGGCAGGCATGCCGACCACCGCCGGCGCTAAAGAGCTGCGCGATCACCGGCCGAGCAGCAATGCCGTCGCCGTCCAGCGCCTGCTCGATGCCGGCGCCATCGTCTTCGGCAAGACCAATGTACCGCTTTACGCCGGCGACCTGCAGACCTACAACGAGGTCTACGGCAGCACCAGCAACCCCTGGGATTTGCACCGCACCCCGGGAGGATCCTCGGGCGGCGCCGCCGCCGCGCTGGCAGCTGGGTTGACAGCGCTGGAGCTGGGCAGCGACATCGGCGGCTCCATCCGCACCCCGTCCCACTTCTGCGGCGTGTGCGGCCTCAAGCCGAGCTACGGCATCATTCCGAGCCGCGGCCACATCCCCGGCCCGCCTGGCACCCTATCGGAAGCGGACATCAGCGTTACCGGACCGATGGCGCGCAGCGTGGACGACCTGGAGCTGGCCCTGGACATCCTGGCCGGACCCGATACGCCGGCGGCCAAGGGGTGGCGGCTGGAGCTGCCAGCGCCGCGGCATGGACAGCTGCGTGACTACCGGGTCGCCGCCTGGCTCGACGACCCTGCCTGCCCAGTAGACAGCGAAATCGTGCAGGCCTTGCACGGCACGGTCGAGCGCCTGCGCGCCGAAGGCGTGCGGGTGGACGAGCAGGCCCGGCCGGCCGGCCATGACCTCGCGAAGATATACGATTTGTTCTACCCTCTGCTGACCGCCGCCCTGAGCGCCGGCCTGCCGTCCAAAGTATTCGACCGCATGCTGGACGTAGCGGCCGACGCTGCTCCTGGCGACCGCCACTATTTCGTCCGCTTCGCCCGCGCCGCCACCCAGCGGCATGCCGACTGGCTACGGCTGAACGAGCGGCGGCAGAAGCTGCGCCGCACCTGGGAGGACTTCTTCCAGGACTATGACATCTTGCTGTGCCCGGTCGTGCAAACCTTGGCTTTCCCCAAGGACGAGAACCCGGCCATCTCCGACCGCATCCTCACGGTCAACGGCAAACCCCAGCCGTACATGGACATCATGGTCTGGGCCGGCGTGGCCGGCGTCGCCTATCTGCCGTCGGTGGTGATCCCCGTGGGCCGCAGCCGCGAGGGGCTGCCCATCGGCATCCAGATCATCGCCCCCTACTTGGAGGATCGCACGGCGCTGGCCTTCGCCCGGCATCTGGAGCGACTGCTGGGCGGCTTCCAGCCGCCACCTGGCCACACGGATTAAGCATCCTCGCCCGCCACGGCGGGCGCAAAGCAAAAACCGCCTGGGCCGACGAGCTGGCCCAGGCGGTTTGGCATGCAAGGCGAGCGGATGCGTCCGCTCAGCCGGCGCTCGAGGCGGCGATGCCGGCCTCGCTGTTCTGCAGCCACTCGGGATGGCGGCGGGCGGCGCGGTTGACGGCGGAAATCACCCCTTCCAGGGAAGCGGTGACGATGTTGCCGTTGCGGCCGACCCCGAACAACACGCGGTCCGGGCTGCCGAAGCCGATCTCGACGTAGGCCATGGCCGGCGCATCAGCCCCATGCCCGACGGCGTGCTCGCGGAAATCCACCACCTGCAGGTTCAGCCCGAACTGGCGATTGAGGGCGTCAACAAAGGCGGCGATCGGCCCATTGCCGCGGCCGCCGGCAACATACCGCTTGCCATGGGCCTCGACGGTGACCGTCACCGACTCCTGCTGCTGCGCCGAATCGCGCTGGGAGCGGTAATCCACCAGCCTGAACGGCACAGTTGGCGCCAGGTATTCCCTCTGGAAGGTCTCCCAGATCATCGCCGACGTGATCTCCTTGCCAGTGCTGTCGGCGATCTCCTGCACGACCTTGCTGAACTCGATCTGCAGGCGCCGCGGCATGACCACACCGTGGTCGCGCTCCAGCAGGTACGACACCCCGCCCTTGCCGGACTGGCTGTTGACCCGGATCACGGCCTCGTAGGTGCGGCCCAGATCCTTGGGATCGATGGGCAGGTACGGCATGTCCCAGACATCGCCTTCCTTGCGAGCGGCGAAGCCCTTCTTGATCGCATCCTGGTGCGAGCCGGAGAAGGCGGTGAACACCAGCTCGCCGGCGTAGGGATGGCGCGGATGGACCGGCAACTGGTTGCAGTACTCGGCGCAGCGGACGATGGCGTTGATGTCGGAGAAATCCAACTTGGGATCGACGCCCTGAGTGTACATGTTGAGCGCCAGGGTCACGATGTCGACGTTGCCGGTGCGCTCGCCGTTGCCGAAGAGCGTGCCTTCCACCCGGTCCGCACCGGCCATCATGGCCAGCTCCGCCGCCGCCACGCCGGTGCCGCGGTCGTTGTGCGGGTGGACGCTGACCACGATGCAATCGCGGTTTTTAATGTTGCGGTGGAACCACTCGACCTGGTCGGCGAACACGTTGGGCGTGGCCACCTCCACCGTCGCCGGCAGGTTGATGATGAGCTTGTTCTCCGGCGTCGGCTCGTAGACGTCCATGACCGCCTCGCAGATCTCCTTGGCGAAGTCGAGCTCGGTGGAGGAGAACAGCTCCGGCGAGTACTGGAACACCCACTCGGTCTCTGGCTGGGCGGCCGCCAGCCGCTTGATGGTGCGGGCGGCGTTGACGGCAATCTGCACGCAGCCGGCGCGATCAACGTTGAACACCAACCGCCGGAACAGCGGCGAAGTAGCATTGTAGAAGTGCACGATGGCCCGGCGCGCGCCCTTGAGCGCCTCGAAGGTGCGCTCGATGAGCTCGTCGCGCGCCTGGGTGAGGACCTGGATGGTGACGTCCTCCGGGATCAAGTCCTGCTCGATCAGCAGCCGGCAGAAATCGAAGTCGGTCTGCGAGGCGGACGGGAAACCGACCTCGATTTCCTTGAAGCCGATCTCGCACAGGGTTCGGAACATCCGCAGCTTGCGCTCGGCGTCCATGGGCTCGATCAGCGCCTGGTTGCCGTCACGCAGGTCGACGCTGCACCAGATCGGCGGGTGGTCGATGGTGTTGGACGGCCACTGGCGGTCCGGCAAATCGATGGGCTGGAAGGGGCGGTACTTGTTACCCGGGTTCATGGTCGCAACTCCTGTCGTTCGTTCGAAACGCTGGGGATGGGCAAAGCGCGACGCGAAATACGGCCAACGGGCTGTCGCTAGGCCCGCTGGCCGCTACGCAGTCGTAGCAGCGACGAACGAAACAGGCTGTCGATCAACGACCGGTGACGGTAGCGGAAGTAGAAGGAGCGGTGACGACAACTTGCGGGATATTGCATGACTACTACACCAAACTTGCCAAGCGACTGCAGAAAAGAGCAGGTCCCGACTTCCCTCAGGAAGCCGGGTTACGCAGTCGTAGCAGCTGGTGCGGTTGCGTCGTCATTATGACATCCAAGCTAGCGTCGAATGGCGGCTGCGTCAAGCCCCACTTTCGTATCAGCCCTCGATGCGGCAGCTGCGCCCTACATCGTCTTGACGCGCTCGACCAACACTTCGGCCAGAACGAGGGCGTTGTTCCTTTGGGTATTCTTGCTCGCGTACAGCAAGGTCACAGTTTCGCCGGCCGCCAGCCTGTCCAGCAGCGGCTGCAGCCGCTCCGGCGCCTGTGCCAGCTCTGCCCGGTAGCGCCGTCGCAGCTCGTCCCACCGATCGGGGTTGGCGTGGAACCAACGCCGCAGCTCCGTGCTCGGCGCCGCCTCCCGCAGCCAGAGGTCGAGCCTGGCCTCTGCCTTGCTCACACCACGCGGCCACAGGCGATCGACCAGGACGCGGAAGCCGTCGGCAGCGGCAGGCGGCTCGTAAATACGCTTGACCCGGAGCTTCATGGCGACCTCCCTCGTCAGTCCGCTACAGGCGATCAATGGCGAGGATAAGGCTGACCCGAGCGGTAAGGAACGCTGGCCCTGCCCGAGTCGATCCGGCTGCGGCGGCCGGCATAGTCGCTACTTGGAGAAGATCTCCAGGATCCCGGTCACCGCTCCAGCATTATCGACCACGACCAAGGCCTTGATCTTGCGCTCCTGCATCAGCTGCTCGGCCTCGACCAGCTTGGCGTTCTCGTTGATGGTGACGGGCGTGCGGGTCATGATCGCGCCGATCGGCCGGTTCATGGCATCGGGATCGGCCAACAGCGCCCGCCGCAGGTCGCCGTCGGTGACGATGCCGGCCGGCCGCCGCCCGTCCAGCACCAGCACCAGGCCGAACCGGGCCCGGGTCATTTCCCACAGACTGTCGCGCAGCAACATGGTCGGCTCGACGATGGGCAAATCGTCGCTGCGCATCACGTCCCTGACCCGCGTCAGCAGCCGCCGGCCCAGGCTGCCCCCGGGATGGTATTGGGCGAATTGCTCCGAGCGGAAGCCGCGCGCTTTCATCAGGGCCACCGCCAGCGCATCACCCAGCGCCATGGTCACGGTGGTGGACGTGGTAGGCGCGAGGTTGTTGGGACAGGCTTCGCGCTCGATCGGCGTCAGCAGCACGATGTCCGAATGGCGCGCCAGGGTGGAATGCTCGTTGCCGACGAGGGCGATGATCTTGTTGCCGAAGCGCTTGAGGGAAGGCAGCAAGCGGATGACTTCGTCGGTCTCGCCGCTGAAGGAGATCAGCAGGACCAGATCTTCGGGGGCAATCATGCCGAGGTCGCCGTGGTAGGCGTCGCCCGGATGGACGAAGAAGCTGCGGGTGCCGGTGGAGGCGAAAGTCGCCGCGATCTTGCGGCCGACGATGCCGGATTTGCCCATGCCGGAGATGACGACCCGCCCCCGGCACGCGAGTATGGCTTCGACCGCCTCGTCGACTTCCGCTCCCAGGGCCTGGGCCGCAAAGCTCAGGGCTCGGGCCTGCTCGATCAAGACGCGCGCGGCATGCAGGGAGGCGCTCTCCGTTACAGGCGCTACGTTTTTCTTACCCATGGTCGCCTCGACAGAGGATACGGCGCGTCCCTGGCCTTGGTTTGAGGACGCCGGCCATTCATAGCCGACGCCAATCAGGGTGGGCAAGGATAACAGGACCCCGGCAGCGAGAAAACCTTGCGTTTGGCAGTCAGACCGTGACCTGCGCCCGCCTCCTAGCCCTTGCGCCGCACCTCGAAACAGTGATGCACCCTGGGATTGCGAGAAAAATCGAGCGGGATGGTTTCCCTGGTGATGTCGCGAATCTCCAGCTCCGGCAGCGCCTCCGCAGCTAGGCGGAAGCGGCGCAGGTTGGTGGAGAAGATCAGCAGTCCATCGGGGGCCAGCAGGCTGGCTGCCTGGCGCAGCAGGACCACGTGATCGCGCTGCACGTCGAAGGGCCGCTGCATGCGCTTGGAGTTGGAGAAACTGGGCGGGTCGAGGAAGATCAGATCGTACTGCGGCCTGTCGCGCCGACTGCTCTGCTCCTCCAGCCAACGCAGGCAATCGGCCTGGATCAGCTCGTGCCCGGGGGAATGGAAGCCGTTCAGGGCCAGATTGCGTTCCGCCCAATCGAGATAGGTGCGCGACAGGTCCACGCTAGTGGTCGCGCGGGCGCCGCCGTGCGCGGCATGGACGGTAGCGGTGGCGGTGTAGCAGAACAGGTTGAGAAAGCGCTTGCCGGCGGCCAGCTGGCCGAGGCGCAGCCGGGTCGGCCGATGATCCAGGAACAGGCCGGTATCCACATAGTCGCTGAGGTTGACCAGCAGACGGCAGCGCCCTTCGCGCACCTCGATGTAGTGCCCCCGGTCGCCGAGCCTTTCGTACTGGCTGCGGCCACGCTGGCGCTGCCGAACCTTGTAGAACATCTGCTCGGCCGGGATTTCTAGCACCTCCGGTATCACTCGCAGCGCCGTGCGCAGCCGGCGGCCGGCGGTGGCGGCGTCGACGCTGGGTGGCGGCGCGTACTCCTGCACATGCACCCAGAGACGGTCGCCGCGGTAGAGGTCGACGGCGACAGCGTACTCGGGCAGGTCGGCATCGTAGAGGCGATAGCACGTGATGCCTTCGCGCCGAGCCCAGCGGCTCAAGTGGCGCAGGTTCTTGCGCAGCCGGTTGGCCAGCATCTGCTCGCCCAGCGTCTCCCGGGCCAGCTCAGCAGCGGAACGGGGCTGAATGGCATACAGCGTCAGCCGGCAGGCGATGGGACCGTTGTACAGCTGATAGCTACGCTGCGGGCGCAAGCCGACCCGCATGCCGAGCTCGGGGTTGCCGGTGAAGATGGCGGCCCGCCAGCTGCCGAAGCGCTGCCTGAGCAGGTCGCCGAGCTGGCCGTAGAGCGGGATCAGCGTGGTGGCGTCGCCTAGCCGCTCGCCATAGGGCGGGTTGACGATGAACAGTCCGGGCTTGTCGGCAGGCGGCCGGACCTCGCTCAGGCGCCGCCGCTCAATGTGCACCCTGCCATGCAGGCCGGCGCGCTCCAGGTTGCGCAAAGCGGTGCGCACGGCCCGGGCGTCGGCGTCGTAACCGACAATGCGGGGTAGCCTGCCCAGGCCGGCTTCGCGCCGGGCCAGCGCTTCCTCTCGCAGCTGCTGCCAGAGTTGCGGCACATGGCCCAGCCAGCCAAGAAAGCCGAAATAGTCCCGCAGCAGGCCCGGCGCGATGTCAGCGGCCATGAAGGCGGCCTCAATGGGCAGCGTGCCGGAACCGCACATGGGGTCGAGCAAGCCCCCGCCCGCCGCCGCCACTTCCGGCCAGCCGGCCCGCAGCAGCAAGGCGGCTGCCAGGTTCTCCTTGAGCGGCGCCTGCGCCCCCTGCTCCCGGTAGCCGCGCCGGTGCAGGCTGTCGCCGGAAAGGTCCAGCGCCAGCTGGGCTTCGTCGCGGTACAGATAAACGTTGAGCCGCACCGCGGGCCGCTCGGTCTGCACCGTCGGCCGGCGGCCGGTGGCCGCGCGCAGCTGATCGACCACGGCGTCCTTGACCTTTTGCGCCCCGAACTGGGTATGGGCGATGGCGGAGCGGCTGCTGACAAAATCGACCGCCAGGGTGGCGTCCGGGCTGAGATGCTGGCGCCAGTCCAGCGCCCGCACGCCGGCGTAGAGCGCGTCCGCGTCAGGCGCCGGGAAGCGCGCCAGCGGCAGCAGGATCCGGTTGGCGATGCGCGACCAGAGACAGGCCGCATAGCCGATGCGCAACGGCCCGCGGAACGCCACCCCGCCCCGCTGCTCCCGCACATCCTCGGCACCGAGCACGCGCAGCTCGTTCGCCAGCAAAGACTCCAAGCCGCGGCCGGTGGTGGCGAAAAACTCCAGCTTGTCGTTCATGGTTGATATTGGAGCGTCATGAGGCGCTGCGCCGGAAGGCAGATACGAGCAAGTGTGCCCGGATATGCCGCCCAGGGCCAGCACCAACGGCACAGGCGAGCGCCACCATCGGGGACACGCAAGCGCTGTGCCGGCCCCTTCCCGGGCGGCCGGGCGGCGCCGCGGCTGCCCGTCACCACGTCAGATCATCGGGGATGGGGTGCTCGGCGTAGGCGGGATCCTCGGTCTCTTCCGGCCCCGTGCCGTCGCTGAGGAACACCACCAGGTAAGGCGCGATGGGCTGCACCTTGCGCGCGACCTCGACCGGCACCACCCTGAAACGGCCCCGGGTGCGGCAAATGGCCACCTTGCCTTCCACCAGCTGCCTGCGCAGTTCGGGGCTTACGTAGATCTGTTTGATCTTGCCGTCATGGACGAAGTTGAAGCCGACATCCTTGTCGCTCGGACGCCGGACAATTTCGTGCTTGACGACCAGGTCACGCGCCTGCGCTTCTGAAGCCAGTCGCTCGGCTTCCGCCTGGCGCTGGCGGTTGAGCTCCCGCGACCGTTCCTTCTCACGAGCGACCGCCTCGGCCGCTAGTCTGGCCGCTTCCGTCTGCGGTGCTCGGCCGCCGCGCTTCTGCTGCTTGGCCTGCCGTTGGCGCTTCCGATCGCCGGACCGGGCGCGCTGCGCCTGCTCTGACGTCGCCAGACCAAGCTTGATCAACTGATCGCGTAAGGAATTGCTCATCAGCCCCGCCCTCGCGGTCTCCTCCGGACAAATAGTTCTCTATGGTAAGCCATGTGGGCGCGACGGACACGGTCTGCGAGATTGTCCAGGTGAGGTGACAAGCGCCGCTTTGGCCGGGCCGGCGTCAGCCCCACTTCGGCTCCACAGGAGGCTTTCCATGACCGTCATGTTCGTCGTCATTCTGGCCGCGCCGCTCATCGCTGCCACGGCCTACGTTCACCACCGGCTTCCCATCCACACCCGCCACAGCGGACAGACCTGGCTGCTGCGGCTAGGGCTGATCGGCGTTGGCATCGGCCTCGGCTGGCTGTCCATGACGTGGTTCAGGGACGCCACCCAGGGGCTGCGCTGGGCCCTGTTCCTATTCGGCTTCGGCCTGGCCCACGTACCGAGCTTCTTCGTGCTGTACATCAAGCGGCAGCGGGGCGAATACGGCAGTGGCTGAAGCGGGCGGTTCGCTCCCGCGCCGGGCGGTGTTCTATGATATCGCCGTTGGTCCGGACCGGGCCGATGGGGCACAGTGGTTCGAAGAAAGGGAACAACCATGGTAACAGCAATCGTACTGGTTTGCGCCGAGCGGGGCCGCGTCAACGAAGTCGCTCAGGCGCTGCTGGAAATCAACGGCGTCTCGGAAGTCTATTCCGTCGGCGGCCGTTTCGATCTGGTAGCGATCCTGCGGGTTGCCTCCAACGAGAAGCTGGCCGAGGTGGTCACGGAGCATCTGCAAAAGGTACCCGACATTCGCCAGACCGAGACCTTGATCGCCTTCAAGGCGCTCTCGCGGCATGACCTGGAGAGCATGTTCTCGATAGGCCTCTGAGCGCGCCAATGTCGTAGCACCCCCCCTTCGCGGCGGCAATGCGCTAACCTTGCGCCTCTGCCTTTTTCCGGGGGGATTTGGATGCGTTTCTCGTTCGCTTGCAAGACCAGCCACAAAGCCATTCCATGCCTGCTGGCAGCGCTCGCTCTGCTGAGCGCCTGCGCCACCACGCCGCGCGAGCTCGGCAGCGAGCCGATTCAGCTGCGAATCGACTCCAGGACCGTCGCCGACCTGTCGGCGCTGGAGCCGCGCCTGGTCCATTACAGCGACAAGCGGACCCTGCTGCGGCTGGCGCCAACCGAGGCCTGGCGCGTCCCGCGCATGCGGACGCCGGAGCTGCAGGAGATGGTTGCCCATTGCGACGCCAACGGCCGGCAAGTGCTGCAGCTGCAGCGTGCGGTGCTCAGGGACGGAGCCGGCGAGGTGCTGGCGACGTTCGTGGCCGACGGCCGCCAGCCGCTGACCAGCCTGGAGCAATATGCTTCCTACGTGGTCTCTACCGCCGGCCACCCGAAGGGAGCGTCGCTGGAGCTGACGGTGGAGCCGGATGCCTTCCACGGCCGGCTGCGGGAGGAAGTCCAGCTCGTCTTCCGTGACAGCGAAGCAGAGATCGCCCCTGGCGTCCATGCCAGCGTCGAATCCATGACCACCACGCCGCAGGAAATTGCCCTCGGCCGGCGGGTCGCCCAGGCCAACTTCATCTACGTCAAGCTGCAGAACCGCAGCGACCACGCTTATGTCCTGAACGGCCATGACACCGGGGCGATGGAAGCCGGCGCCAGCCACATGCTGACGGCGATCGGCCTGCATGGCACCACGCTGCCGCCCGGCGGCGCGGCGGTCATCCGCCTGCCGATCGAGCTGCTGGGGGTCGACGTCGAGCCCGGCTATGAGCGCAGCATCCGGCTGCAGGACTATCTGGCCGGCTGGGACGGCAGCTACGGGCCGGTGGTGATGGCGCTGGTGCCGCTGCGGGTGCAGATCGAGCTGCAGGGCAGCGCGCCGGACGCGACCATGCAGCGCGGCGTGATCACGCCGGTGATGCAGGTGCAAAAGCTTTACCGTCTCGAGCGCGCGGGATGCTTTTGAGGGCGCGCTGCCGGCCCGGCCGCCGCATTCAATCCAGCACTTCGCCCAACACGGCGCCGCCGACGGCGCCGGCGCCGGTGGCGGCGGCGCACTCTTCCTGAGTCCTGTCGTCACCGCAACCGGCGGCATAACCGGCCGCGCCGCCGGCGCCCGCCCCGACGGCGGTGCAACCGACGAGCGGCAGCAGCAGAGCCAGGATCAGGCCGCGGAGCTTGGGAAAGCATGTATCCATCGTGGCTTCCTCGGCGGGTAGGCAGCGCCGCATGACCGGCGCCGCCCCTTGCCCCAAGCGGCCTCAGGCAACCGGCGGTGGGGCGCCGCGCTGCGAGCTCGGGCGCCGGCCGGCCAGGTCCTGGACCGGTCGCCCTTCCAGGGTTGCGACGATCCATTCGCGATGGCGCTGCTCGTCCTCCAGCCCGCGGGCCAGCATGTCGCAGGCTTCTGGCGGGCATTTGGCCAGCGCGCGCTGGTAGGCCGTGTTGGTGTCGTCCTCGTTGCTGCGCATGGCCTTGAGGATGGCTTCGTCGCCCAGCAGATTAGCCAGCTTCACCTTGCCCTCGGTCAGCATGGCCTTGGCGCCGGGCCCGCTCGGCGGCTTGCCGCCCAGGCTGCGAATGATGGGCGCCAGCTCATGCACGTGGCGCTCGTGATCGCTGCGGAAGGTCGCCAGCTGCGCCTTCCACTGCTGGTTCTCGAGCCGCTCGATCGCGGCGCTGTAGGCCTCGATCGCGTCGTAGTCGAGAGCCATCAGATGCTCCAGCATCTCGACCGCATTGTCCTCGGTGCCGACTCGGGTAGCCATATGTCCTCCTTGGCTGTCGCGGGTGGCCGACCGCCCCAAATCTGTTCCCGCAGGGCGGTCATGTCCTGCGGCCACAACTGGGAGCGCCCCAGGCGTTTTGCAACCGGAAGAGCCGGTCGAGCGAAAGGTGCCGTTGACCGACTTTGGCCGCCGTGCCAAATTGCATACGGTTGCAATAACGCCAAAAACCCAAGGTTGAGAGGAGAGAGTCAGGTGCAGCGCTTCGAGAATCGGGTTGTCCTCATCACTGGCGCCGGCAGCGGCATCGGCCGGGCCACTGCGCAACGCCTGGCCGCCGAAGGCGCGCGGCTCGCCCTGGTCGATCTCAACGAGCAGGGACTCCGGGAGACCGCCGCCTTGCTGCCGGCGGAGACGGAGGTCTGGCTGCGGGCAATGGACGTGGCGGATGAGTCGGCGGTGGAGCGCTGCGTCGCCGACGTGATCGCGCATTTCGGCCGCATCGACGCACTCTGCAACAATGCCGGCATCACCGGCGGCCCCAACAGCTACGCCATCGTCACCGAACAGGACGCCGAGATCTGGAAGAAAGTGATGGAGGTCAACCTGTACGGGCCGATGTATTTCACCAAGTACGTCGCCCGGCAGATGCAAAAGCAGAACGGTGGCGCCATCGTCAACACGGCCTCGGTGGCGGGAATACGCTCCGGCGCCGGCGGCAATGCCTACAGCGCCTCCAAGGCCGGCCTGATCAACTTCACCATGACTTCGGCCTGCGACCTGGGCAAATGGAACATCCGCGTCAACGCGGTCTGTCCGGGTCTGATTGAAACCAACATGACCAAGCGGGTGTTCGACTACGCCCGCGCCAACAACAAGGAGCACAAGCTGGGCTCCCGCTGCGAGCTGCTGCGCTACGGCCGGCCGGAGGAAGTTGCCGCCGCCATCGCCTTCCTGGCCAGCGACGCCGCCAGTTACATCACCGGCCAGGCGCTGCCGGTGGACGGCGGCAACACCGCCTCACTCAACATGCCCGGCATGAAGGTCTGACGGCTTCCGCCATGCAACAGGCAACCTCGGCTCCGGCCAGGCCGCGGCCGCCGGCCTGGCTGATGATCGGCACTGGCATCTTCGTGGTGGTGGTGACGCTGGTTTTCGGCCGCCTGGCCTACGGGCTCATCCTGCCACCCATGCGGGATGGACTGGGCCTGAGCTACCAGCAAGCTGGCACCCTGGGCACGGTGACCGCCCTGGGCTATGTCTGCCTGGTCATGGTCGCCGGCGCCTTCGCCGGCCGCTTCGGTGGCCAGCTGTCGGTGCTGCTGGGCGTGCTGCTGACGGTGGCCGGCTTCACCGGCCTCAGCCTGGCGTCCGACTATTACCTGATCATGGTGCTGATGCTGGTGCTGGGCTGTGGCACCGCCTTTGCCTACACGCCGCTGGTCTCGCTGCTGGCGACCTGGTTCCCGCAGCGGCGCGGCGCGGTGATCGGATTGCTCAGCAGCGGCGTGGGCATCGGCATGGTCTGGGCCGGAATGATGGTTCCCTACTTCACCGAGCTGTTCGGCAGCCAGGGCTGGCGCTACGTCTGGGGACTGTTCGCCGCCGTCGGTGTGGTGGTGGCCATCGGAGTGGTCGCCTTTCTACGCAATCCGCCCCTTCCCGTCGGCGCCAACGGCGAAGGGCCGCGGCCCGTCGACAAGGCGGCGGTTTACCGCAACCGGCGGCTGCTCATCGTGGGGCTGGTGTATGGGGTGATCGGCCTGACCTACATCGTCCAGAGCGTCTTCATGTACAGCTACGCGGTTGACTCCGGCATCCCGCCGCTGACGGCCGGCCGCCTGGCGGCCATGACCGGCTTGCTGGGCATCTTCGCCAGCCCCACCTGGGGCTCGCTGTCCGATCGCATCGGTCGCGGCAACGCGCTGGTGCTGTCAATGTCGCTGGCCCTGCTGGCCACCGCCGTGCCCATCATCCAGCCCACCCTGTTCGGGTTCACCTTCCACTACGCCGTGCTGGGCTGCACCGTCTCCGGCATGTTCACCTCGGTGCTGGCCGCGGCAACGGAGCAGGTGGAAGCGCGCGAAGCACCGCTGGCGGTGAGCTTCGTCACCGTGTTCTTTGCGGTCGGCCAGCTGTTGGGACCTGCCATCGCCGGCATGATCGTCGACTGGACCGGGGAATTCCGCACCATGTTCATGTTCACCTGCTCGGTGATGGCGATCGGGGTCTATCTGTGCTGGCTGGTGCGCGGCTTCAGCCGCCCGCGGCGGGCGGCGGCAGGGTGCGGCGACCGCTGCAGCGGCACCGCCTCCTGAGCTGCCCTTGCGCTCTGGCGCGGTGACGGCACAGGCCTTGCCGCCGAGCGCGCCCGCTCGGCTCGGCTATCCTCAAAACTTCCCGCGCTTGAGCGAAGCCAGGCGGCGGCGATCCTTCTTGTCGGGACGGCCTTCGGGCATGATGGGCTTGGGTACGACGGCGAGCTGGGCCCGTAGTTGCTCCCGCCGCGCGATGCTTTCCGGCTTTTCCTGGTAAAGCTCGGCGGCTTGCTGGGCCGAGCCGCGGCGTTCCGACAGCCCCGTCACGACCACTTGGTACTCGTAGGGCCCCTTGCGGACAGTCACCTCGAAGCCGATCCGCACTTCCTTGGACGCCTTGGCGCGGCCGCCGTTGACCTCGACCTTGCCGCCGTTGATGGCTTCCACGGCGAGTCGCCGGGTCTTGAAAAAGCGGGCGGCCCACAGCCAGCGATCCAGACGGACTCCCTGCATGTCGCTCATCGCGCTACCCTTTCGCAACGCGGGCCCGCCGCCTAACGGCGGGTCCCGGTCGCCGCATCAGACCAGCTGCTCGTCGGCGACGACCACGCCGTCCTCGTCGGCGTACAGATAATCGCCCGGGCGAATGGTGATGCCGGCAAAAGTGACCGGTACGTCGCGCTCGCCGACGCCCTTCTTGACGCTGCGCAGGGGGTGGGTCTGCAGCGCCTTGACGCCCAGGTCGATCCTGGCGATGTCGGCCGAATCACGGATGCAGCCGTACACCACCACCCCCGCCCAGCCGTTGCACTGCGCCATTGCGGCCAGCTGATCACCCAGCAGGGCGCAGCGCATGGAACCGCCGCCGTCGACCACCAGTACTCGCCCCTCGCCCGGCTCCTCCAACGCCGCCCGGACCAGGGAGTTGTCTTCGAAGACCTTGACCGTGGTCACCTTGCCCGCGAACTGCTTGCGGCCGCCGTAATCGGAGAAAATGGGCGCGGCGATACGCAGGCGCTCGGAGAACTGATCACAGATATCGGTGGTCTTGTTGCTCATGCAAACCTCTGCTCGACTGGATAACGGTACTCGAAACATCGCGACTGCCCGCCCGGCTACATGCCGCCGCGGCCGGGTGCCGCCCATGCTACCAACTTCGGCTGTCGCCGCCATCTTCCCGTCGGCTCTCGCTACGGGCATCAAAATGGCGGGCCGTGGGCTACAATAGCCCTCCATGCCACACGGAGCCGACAGCATGCCGCAAGCCCGCGGCCAGTCCGATCCCACTACACCGCGCCGCGATCTGCGCACGCTGCTGCGCCGCGCCGACCGGCCAATCCTGATGGCCGTGGCCGGCGACAGCGGCAGCGGCAAGACCACCTACACCCACGGCATCCGCCGCCTGCTCGGTGCCGATATGGTGTCGTACATCTCGCTGGACGGCTACCACAAGGAAGACCGGGCCACGCGGCGGAAAACCGGGCGGCTGCCGCTCGACCCGCGCGCCAACGACCTCAAGCTGTTCAAGACCCACCTGCAGGCGCTGCGCGCCGGCGCCGCGGTGGAAGTGCCGATCTACAACCACGCCACCGGCTGCTTCGACGAGCCGCGCATCATCGAGCCGCGGCCGGTGATCATCATCGAGGGCCTGCACGCGCTCTACCCGAACTTCCTGCCTTATTACGACTTCACCCTGTTCGTCGACACCGACCGGGAGATCAAATGGCGCTGGAAATTCGAGCGCGACGTGCACCAGCGCGGCCACGATCCGGACGAGGTCAGGCGCGAGATGCAGCGGCGGGAGATCGCCTACCTGCGCTGGATCGATTTCCAGAAAACCCACGCCGACGTCATCGTCAAGATCCATGAGAGCGAGCTGAGCACGCTGGCGCCGGAGGGCAGCGACCAAAGCCTCCCGGACAGTTGCTATCACATGGAGGTGCTGGTCTCGCCGACCTCGCCGCCCCTGCCCGGGCTGTATATGCCGGTGGATTTCAACGCGCTGACCCGCCGCGACGCGCTGCCGTTCATGCTGGCCAACATCCCCAGCACCTATCTGGGGCGGCGGATCAACGCGGTTCACGTCGACGGGATCATCCCTCAGGAAGCCATGCGCCAGCTGGAGCGCGGCATGATGCAGTACACCGGGCTGGACGTCGATCTGGCCGTCAGCCCGACCGGCGATGAGCCGCTGGCCACGTTGCGCTTCACCCAGCTGGTGGTGGCCTGGCCGTTTCTTGGACACGTCGGCGCCTTGCTGCGACAGTGGGAAGAAGAGGCGGCGGACGGCCAGGCGCTGCCTCGGGATGCATGAACATGCAGCGCATCCTGGTACCCTTCTTGCTCACCTTGCTGGTGGCCGGGATTTATTTCGCCATCGGCTATGCGTTGTTCGTCCACGTATGGCCCCGGCTGCCGGCCTGGGCCAACGTGGTGCTGGTGGTCGCGCTGGCGCTGGCCTTCGTGCTGACGCCCATGTTCCTGCTGCTGAAACTGGGCAACATGCGGCCACCGCGGACATAGCGTCTGCTGGTGCCAGCGCCTAAACTGCGCAGCTGTTTCACTGCGGTAATCGGAGCTGTCATGAGCGATCGGCTCGACATCACCTACATCCTGACTTGCCAGGCCGGCGAGACGGCCGAAGAGAAGACGCTCGGTATCGCCCTGGAGCAGACCGTCGAGCTGCCGCAGAGCTGTCTCGACGCCGACCTCCAGACCCGCATCACTGGCCGCGTCGATGAGCTCGTCGCGCTGGCGGATGGCCGCTACCGGGCGCGCATTTCCTATCCTTTGGCGGCCATCGGCGGCGAGCTGACCCAGTGCCTGAACCTGCTGTTCGGCAACATCTCGCTCAAGCGGGGCATACGCATCGTCGACATCAGCTGGCCCGAGCCCCTGCTGGCCGCCCTCGGCGGGCCAGCGTACGGCATCGCCGGCTTGCGTCAGCTGACCGGGCAGGCCAACGGCCCGCTGCTGTGCAGCGCTCTCAAGCCGGTGGGGCTCAGCGCTGCCCAGCTGGCCGAGCGCTGCTACCAATTCGCCCTGGGCGGCGTCCACATCATCAAGGACGACCACGGCGTAGCCGACCAGCCGGATGCGCCATTCGCCGAGCGCCTGGCCCTGTGCCAGGCCGCGGTGGAACGCGCTGCCGACGAGACCGGCCAGCGCAGCCTGTACTTCCCCAACGTCACCGCCAGCTATAGGGAGCTGCCCAGGCGGCTGCAGGCCGCCAAGGATGCCGGCTGCCGGGGCGTGCTGATCAGCCCCTGGATCACCGGCCTGGACGCGCTGCGGTTCGCCCGCGACGAGTTCGGCCTCGCCCTCATGGCCCACCCTGCCCTGACCGGCGCCTGCTTCGGCCCCGATCACGGGCTGGCCGAGGAACTTCTGCTGGGCGATTTGTTCAGACTGGCTGGGGCGGATGCGTCCATTTATCCCAATGCCGGCGGCCGCTTCGGCTTCAGCGTCGAAACCTGCGAGGCGATCAACCACCGCCTGCGCCGACCGCTGGGCGCCGTCAAGCCCAGCATGCCGACCCCCGGCGGCGGCATGGATGTGGCGCGCGCCCCTGAATGGGTGCGCCGCTACGGCTCCGACATCATCGTACTCATCGGCGGCAGCCTGTATGCCCAGGGCGATCTGGCTGGCGCGTCGAAAGCACTGCGAGAGGCACTGACAGCCGCATGAACGACAATCCTTCCAAAGTCATCAAGGCCCGCAACTACCGCTGGGACAGCGTCCCCCTGCGGGAGTACAAGACCGAGGGCACCCACTTCAAGGACATCACCCGCCAGACCCTGCTGGGCGAGGGCGAGGGTGAAGAGGCGTTGAATTTCATCACCCGCTACTTCGAGATCCAACCCGGCGGCTACTCGACCCTGGAGCGACACCAGCACGTGCATGCCGTGATCATCATCCGGGGCCGCGGCGAGGTGATCCTGGAGGACCGGGTGGAACCGGTTGAGCTGCACGACTGCGTCTACATTGCCCCCGACACCTTCCACCAGTTCCACGCCCTGGGCGACGAGCCGCTGGGCTTTTTATGCATCGTCGACCGCCAGCGCGACCGTCCCCAGCTACCGGAAGCAGACGACCTCAACCGGCTGCTCGCCAATGCCGAGGTGGCGCGGCGGCTGAAGACCTGAAGGTACGGCCAGCGCCGCAGGCCGCGCGGCCTGCGGCGGCCGCCTACCGCCCCGCAACCAGCTGCGCTCCACGGTGCGGCAGCGGGTCAGTCGACATAGAACTCCCACTCCATGCGGACGACGCGCTCGCCCTGCACCCGGAAACGCACACTGCCCAGCGACGAGCCTTCCGGCCGGTAGACGTACTCGTCTCCTTCCAGCAGATCGGCCTGGCCGTAGGCGTCGCTCAGCTCCTGCAAGCTACTGCCGACCTGAATGCCTTCGGCAGTCGCAAGGCCCGGCTCGGTGACTATGACCGCGGTGACCATTTGCCTGGCGGAATCGCCGCCAGGCTCATACACCGTCAGCAGCAGCCCCGGATAGGCGAGCTGGCGGACGGTGTCGATCTGGCGCGGGTCGTGGATGTTTTCCTGCCGCACCGTCCTCTCCTCAAGCGGCGCGGGCAGCCGGGCGAGGACGGCTTCGCCTTGCTGGATGCGCCAGAGCAGCTCGGGCAAGGTCATGCCGATAGGCAGGTCCGGGCGCTGCGCGGTGGCGCAGGCACCAAGCAGCAGCGCCAGCAGCAAGGACACATGCTTCATTTCGAGGCACCCGGCATTATGTAGAAAACTCCGGGTAGACGATTGCATCATGCAGCGATCCCTGGCAAGTCGGGTTTCAAGTTGACGGAAGGCGATGACGAAATGCGCGGCGTCGAACACATTCCCTGGCTGTACGATGCCTGCATGAGCCTGCTGGAACGGGCAGGACTCGGCCGCTGGCGCCGCCGCCTGACCTCGGGCGCACGCGGCTTGACGCTGGAGATCGGCTGTGGCACCGGCCGCAACCTGCCACTTTATCCTGCTGGCGTCACCGTCATCGGGCTGGAGCCCGAGCTGGACAGCATCCGCCGCGCCCGCCGACGAGCGCCCAGAGCGCTGCTGGTGGTGGCTCGGGCCGAGGCCCTGCCCTTTCGCGACGGCTGCTTCGATACCGTGGTCAGCAGCCTGGTGTTCTGCAGCGTCAGTCACCCTCGGCGCTGCCTGGCAGAAGTGCAGAGGGTGCTGCGCGACGGCGGCGAGCTGCGCATGCTGGAGCATGTGCGCCACCCCCAGCCACGCTGGGCCCGCCTCCAGGATCACATCCAGCCGTTCTGGACCCGCTTCACCGGCGGCTGCCATCCCAACCGGGACACGGTGGCCGCAGTCCGCGAGGCGGGCTTCACCATCCGCTCCGAAGAGCGTGCCGCCTTCGGCATCCTGCGCCGGGTCTCGGCCAGGCACCGTAAGCCGCCCTCCTGACGCAGCGCCGCACCCGGCTGCCCTTGCAATGGTTGGCAGCCTCTACCATTTCCAGCACTGGACCCCGCTTTTCCGGAGCTCTGCGGCCGCTCCGCCTCGAGAGGCAACCCCATGCGCCGGCTCCTCATCGGATTGGTCATCGCCGCCCTGGCAATCGGCGCCACGCTGACCGGCCTCGCCCTGGCGCTCGAAAGCGCCTGGTTCGCCCAATTCGTCGCCCGCCAGGCCAGCGGCCGGATGGACAGGCAGGTCACCATCGCCGGACCGCTTGCCTTCGACTGGGCGCTGCGCCCGCGCCTACACATCCCCACCCTCACCATCGCCAATGCCGATTGGGCCGGGTCCGAGCCACTGGCGCGAATCGCCGGTGCGCAGTTGACCCTGGACCTTGCACGCCTGCTTGGGGGGCAGCTGGTCATTGCGAACCTGCTGCTGCATGCGCCGCAGCTCGATCTGCAGCGGCTGAAAGATGGCCGCAGCAACTGGCAGGAGCTGCTCGGCGGTGACTCCTCGGGCAAGCCGGCACGGGTGATCGTGGACACGGTACGGATACGCGACGGCAGGCTGCGTCTCGATGACGCCAGTCAGGCACTGCTGTTGGACATCGCCATCGAGACCGTCGCCGCCGGCGCCGGCCCCGAGCTCTTGCACGTGGCAGGCCGGGGCAGCCGACGCGGTCACGGCTTCGAGCTGGATTTGCGCGGCGGTCCGCTGCTGGCCGTGACCGATCCCGAGCGCCCTTATCCCGTCGCCGGCACGCTGCGCGCCGGCGGCACCCGCTTGCAAGGCGCGGGAGAGCTGTTGCGGCCCGCGGCGCCCGCGCGCGGCGCCTTCACGCTGACGCTGCAAGGCCCCAACCCGGCCGACTTGCACCAGTTGCTGGGGCTGGCGCTGCCCGACCTACCGCCCTATCGGTTGACGGGTCGACTGCTGTTCGAGCAGGGACATTGGCATTTTCGCGACTTCGACGGTCGGGTCGGCGACAGCGACCTGACCGGCAACCTCGTCATCCGCCCAGGCCGGCCCCTGGTGCTAGACGCCGAGCTGGCTTCCCGCCAGCTGGACCTGGATGATCTGCTGCCCGCGCTCGGCGCCGCTCCGGCCAGCGACGTGGGAGAGACCGCCGCGGCCGGGCAAAGGCAGCAGGCGCAAGCCCGGCGGCAAGCCCCGGACGTATTGCCGGAAGCCCCTGCCGACCGGGATCGCCTCCTCGGCGTGAAAGCCAGGGTCAGGTTCCGCGGCGAGCGCGTCGCCGCGCCGCGCCAAATCCCGCTGCAGCAGGTCGACTTCACCCTCGAGCTGGCCGACGGCGTCCTGCGCTTCCAGCCGCTGACCTTCGCGCTGGGCGGCGGCAGGGTCCGCTCCCGGCTGGCGCTGGATACCCGCCGCCAGCCGGTGCAGGGGCGGCTCGAAGCCCACATCCAGGATGTGGACCTGAGCGAGCTGCTTGGCGGTTTCGGCGTTCCCAGGGGCGGATTCGGCACCATCCGCGGCCGGCTCGATGCCCGCTTTGCCGGCGACTCGCTGGCGCAGGCGGCGGCGTCCAGCGATGGCGGCCTACTGCTCTACATGACCAGCGGCGAAATCGACGCGGTGCTGGTGTCGCTGGCCGGTCTCGACGCCGGCCGGGCCTTGATGAAGCGGCTTTTCGGCTCCGGTCCGACGCGGATCGAATGTGCTTTCGGTCATCTCGAGGCCCGCGACGGGCTGGCAACCTTGGAACGCTTTCTGATTGCCACCGAGGACATCGACCTGACGGCCGCCGGCACGGTGAACCTGAGGCAGGAGACGTTCGATATCGCCCTACGTGGCTATCCGCGCTCTCCGAGCGTCGGCGCCAGCGACGCGCCGGTGCATCTCGGCGGCAAATTCGCCGCCGCCGACGTCTCCGTGATGTCCAAGGAGCTGGTGGCCCGCGGCGCGCTGGCGGCGCTGGCCGCCCTGGTGGCACCGCCGCTGGCAATCGCGCCCTTTCTCAACCCCGGCAGCGGCGACGAAAAGGAAGATGTCTGCAGCCGCCTCAGCCGCGAGGCCAGCAGGATCGAGCTGGGCTCGGCTCCCGTCGATGCAGCGGCCGCAGCAGGCCGCCGCGCGCGCCGCGACTGAGCGAGCCCGCTCCCTGCCAGCCCGGGAGCGGGCGCGGCTCATCGCCGCCCAGAGAAGCCGGCCGGCACCTTGCCGCGGATCCAGTAGGCGAAGGCGATGACCTCGGCCACTATCCGATACAGCTCTTCCGGGATTTCGCTGTCCAGCGGCAGCTGCGCCAGCACCTCGACCAGCTCCTGATCGCTGCGGATGGGCACGCCGTGCTCGGCCGCGGCCTTGAGGATGGCAGTGGCGGTCTCACCCGCCCCCTTGGCGGTTACCCGGGGCGCGCCCTCGCCGCTGTACTCCAGCGCCACGGCGAGCTGACGGCGACGCCGGGTGGCGGGATCAGGCTCTTTCATCGATCAACCCCTGCATTTGCAGCACCGGCAGCTCGTCCACCGCCGGCGGCTCAGCCTCGAAACAATGCAGCTCCCTGACTTCCAGTCCGAGGGCCTGCAGCCGCTCGACCAGCTGCGGCAGCGCCGCCTGCAGCCTGGCCGCGGTGGCGGCCCGCTCGGCCCACCAGTACACGCTGACCCCGCTGCCGCACCAGTGCAGCGCCGCGCCCATGGCATCCTCAGCGAAGTTAAAGCGCAGCCGCACCAGCAACCCGCCGCTACCGACCGTCTCGGCTTCCGCTTCGCCCTGGCGTTCCCTCTGGATGCGCAGCTGCAGCGACTCTGGCCCGGCCTGCCCCTGCAGCGGCAGCTCGAACAGCAAATCCAGGTCCTGGCTGCTGGCGGCATGCAACTGCAGCGTCTCCAGCCGCGCCAGCAGACGCCCCGCGCCCTCGGCGAGACGGGACAGCTGGCCGCGACTGGTCGCCGTCTCCTCGGCGGCCACCTTGCCGCCTGCTGGCGCGGTCTGCAGCTGCGCCAGCAGGCGCAGCAGCTGGGCCTTGAAATCCTGCTCGGGCCGCTCCTGCGGCTGCCCAAGCAGACGCGCCTCCAAAAACAGCCCGGAATCGCGCAGCGCTGCCGCCAGCTCCCGCGGGTCGGCAAGCTGCTCCGGGCGCCGCACCTGCGCGGCGACAGCGGCCAGCAGAGCGCGCAGCGGGGGCGGCGCAGTTGCCGCCAGATCGAGCAGCTGGGACAGCCCTGCGGCGAGGTTGGTCCGGCTGCCGTCGCTGCCGAGCAGCGCGCGCAGGCCGGCCTGCAGCGGCTGTTCCGGCCGTCGGGTCGACAGGATTTGCAGCACCGTCACCGGCTGCAGCTGGGCGACGCGCAGCTGCAGCTGATCGCCTGCTCGCAGCGGTACCCGGCTGCGTGGGCTGAGCAGATGACCGCTGGCGAGCTCGAGCAGCAACCGGCCTTCGCTGCTGCGACGAACCACGGCCTGCAGCTCGGCCCCCAACCGCAGCGGCGGCAGGCTCCGATCCGGAGCCAGCGTCAGGGAGGGCTGGAGCGGCCCGATCCGCATGCGCTTCAGTCCCTGGCGATCTGCTGCAGCTCGCCGAAACTGCGCACCCAGGCGCCAGCTTCGCGCAGTTCCGCCGGCAGTCGCTGCAGCGCCGCCCGGCCAGCCGCGCGGCTGGGATAGTCTCCCAGCACCACCACATGCCAATCGCGCTGATTCAGCTCGACGGTCAACAGCGCCGCGCGATCGACCAGGCCGTGCTCGCGGATGTAGCGGGACAGCGCCGCCCGGTCGCTGGCGCCGATCAGCTGGATGGTGAAGCGATCGGGATTTTGGCGCCGCAGCCAGGCATTGCCGCGCAGCGGCGTCTCCGCCGAACCCGCCGACGCCGGTGGCGGAGCCGGCGCAGCGGCGACCACCGACGCCGGCGGCTCGCTCGCCGATGCGGCCGGCGCTTCCGGCTGCGGCTCCTGGACTTCCGGTTCGGTCGCGAGCCCCTCCGCGGCAGCGGCGACCACCTCCGGCTCGTCGTTCCAGGGCTGCGGCTCTTGCGGCACCGCCTGCTCCTGCGGGACCGGCGCGGCAGCCTGATCGGCTGCGGGCGCAACCGGAGCGGGCCGCTGCGGCGGCGGCAGCGCGAGCCTGGTGGTGGTTTCACCGCGCTGTACGATGGCGGCGGGCGACCTGGTCGCCTGTCGCTCGGCGTACTGCAAGGCAGCCACCAGGACGATGGCCAGGACGGTCAAGATGACGCTGACAACCAGCGCGGCACGCCGCCCGCCGGCCGGCAGCCCCAGGCGCGGCAGCTTCAGTTGCGGCAGCGACCAGCGGCGGCCGCCTCCGCTCAACAACAGCTCCAGCTCCCGCTCAATGCGGGCGGGCACGCCGCGGGAGCGCTCGTGAATGGCCCGCAGCTTGCGTTCGGCGAGCAGGATTTCGGCCCCCGACAGCCGCAGGTCTAGATATTCCAAGGTCTGATCGGCGGTGAAGGGCTGCAGCTTCAGCTCGTAGAGCTGGTCCGGCGACAGGTCTCCCAGCGCTTCCAGTCGCTGCTTGAAGCCCGGCTCGGCGCTCAGCAGCAAGCCGAAGCCGTCGCCTTCCTGCCGCGCCTGCTTCCATGCTGCCAGCAGCGCCGCCAGCGTCTCGTCCTGCAGCCTGGCCGCATCGTCGATCAGCAGCGCCGTCTGCACTTCCTGGCTGTCGGCCACCCGCAGCCGCTGCGGCGATTCTGCCCGTACCTCCTCCAGGATGGCCAGCAGCACTCCGGCATCCAGGCCGGCGCTGGCCGCGACGCGGCGCATCCGCAGGCCGTTCGAGTGCCAGGCCAAGCTCTGCAGCAGCGCGGTCTTGCCTATCCCCGCCATGCCGCTGACCAGAACCACCTGCTCCCCCACCTGCAGCAGCTGCAGGGCAATGTTGCGCTGGATCTGGCGAACTTTGGGCAAGGGCAGATCGCGGCCGGGTGGCGTCGCGCCGACATCCAGGATCACGTCATCGTCGAATCGAGCCGTCATCGTCACGCTCTTTATCGGCTGTTTCTCGGCCCGGCTATGGTAGCAAACACCCACGCCCATCCGTTTCCTTGACAGCCGCATTTTTGCCCCTTATCATGCGCGCAGCTTCTGACGGGAGCCAACGTCCCCATCGTCTAGAGGCCTAGGACACCGCCCTTTCACGGCGGCGACCGGGGTTCGAATCCCCGTGGGGACGCCAATCAAAACAAGGGCTTGGCCGCAAGGCCAAGCCCTTTCTCTTTGTCCACCGAGTCCTCGGACCCTTCCGCGCCCGGCACGTCTTGCGCCTGTGCTACTTTTAGCTTTTGTGCCCTGGCCGCCGCCACGTTTTTCCGAGGCTTTGCGTGTCGCGCTCCGATTTTCTCGTCATCCTTTTCAGCACCATCCTGAGCTTTACCGTGCTGTACGCGCCGCAGCCGCTGCTGCCACTGCTGGCCGCAGAGCTCGGCGTGGGACGCCCGGCGGCTTCCCTGCTGATCACGGTCACGCTGCTTCCGCTTAGCATCGCACCAGTGGCCTACGGCTTCATGCTGGAGTCGGTCTCGGCCAAGCGGATGCTGATCGGAGCCTCGCTGCTGCTGGCGCTGACCTCGCTGGCGCTGGCCCTGGGCCCCGACTATGGCGGATTTCTGCTGCTCCGGCTGCTGCAGGGCCTGCTTCTTCCCGCCATGCTGACGGCGTTGATGACCTATATCTCGGCCAGGGCCGAGCCGGCCAGACTGGGCCAGGCCATGGCGGTCTATGTCGCCAGCACAGTGCTGGGCGGCTTCAGCGGCCGCGCCTTCGCCGGCCTGGTGGCGGAATGGGCCGGCTGGCGCACCGCCTTCTTGCTGATCGGCCTGCTGCTGCTGGCTGCAGCCTTGCTGCTGCTGCGCCTGCGCGCCGACCCGGCCAGCCGGTTCACGCGCGTCCCTGCCGGCGCCATCGGCGACGTGCTGCGCACCGCCGGGCTGGGCCGCAGCTACCTGGTGATCTTTTGCGCTTTCTTCGTCTTCGCCTCGCTGCTCAACTTCCTGCCGTTCCGGCTGATCGAGCTGGATCCGGGCCTGGGGCCGAGCGCGATCGCGCTGATGTACACCGGCTATCTCATGGGCATAGCGGTATCGCTGGCCGCCGAGCGGATCGCCACCCTGCTCGGCAGCCGCAAGCAGGCAGTCGTCCTGGGACTGGGCTTGCAGCTTGCCGCCACCGTGCTCTTCATGCTGCCGGCGGTGGCGTTGCTGTTCGCCAACATGTTCCTGCTGTGCGCCGGCATGTTCCTGGTGCACGGCCTGCTGCCAGGACTCATCAACGAGCTGGCGCCGGAACGGCGCGGCATCGTCAACGGCTTGTACGTGGGCGCCTACTACGCCGGCGGCAGCGTCGGCTCGTTCGCCCCTGGATTGCTGCTGGCTGCAGGCGGTTGGCAGACATTCATCCTGGGCCTGGCGACGGTGGCCACGCTGGCGTTGCTGACGGCCGCAACCGCACCCCGCCGCTCGGCCGGCTGAGCCGCCGTGCGCCTTCAGGCTACTGCTGTGGCCGACATGATCCTGGCGGCGCTGGCCGGCGCCTCCATGATTTGGCGCATCAGCTTGTAGCCACGCAACAGGGTTTCCAGGTCTTCTTCCTCGCCGAAGTAGTTGGGATCGATCAGCGGTGGAGCCAACGGATCAGGGCCATGCAGCGCGACCCGGCCGCGGCTCCTGGGCCGCAGCACGCAGACGTGGCAGCTGTAGCCGTGACCGAAATGCAGCTTGCGGCTGTGGTCGTCGACG
Organism: Lysobacteraceae bacterium; assembly: GCA_012523465.1. Taxonomy (GTDB): domain Bacteria; phylum Pseudomonadota; class Gammaproteobacteria; order Nitrococcales; family AK92; genus JAAYIK01. The sequence goes on from JAAYIK010000016.1 coordinate 156,235, forward strand.
ATGCCGATGACGAAGTGCAGCTGCACATCCGGCAGTTCCAGTGCCGGGTCGGTCCGGAGAAAGCCGCCGGCCTCGGCGTAGTTGGTGGTCAGCAGGCCGGTCCGCTGCCGTCGATACTCCCGCCAGGCCCGCAGCAGCTGCACGGCGCCGCTGGGCGAGAAGCCGAACAGCTCCTTGGATTTGGATCTGTAGCAGGCGACGTAGTCGATGTGATCCTGCAGGTTCTCGCCCACCCCCGGCAGCTCGTGCACAATTGGAATGCCGTGCCGCTCCAGCTCCCGCCGCGGCCCGACGCCGGACAGCAGCAGCGACTGCAGCGCTCCGGCGCTCAGCAGGACCTCACGGCGCACCGAGACGATGTGGGTCTTGCCGCCCTGGCGGTATTCCACTCCCACGGCACGGCGGCCCTGGAACAGGATGCGGGTGGCATTGGCACGGGTCAGCACGGTGAGGTTGCCGCGGCCTCGCACCGGGTTCAGATAGGCCTTGGCCACGCTGCAGCGCTCGCCATTGACCTGGGTGACCTGATACAGCCCCACCCCTTCCATTTGCGGACCGTTGAAGTCATCGGTGCGGGGAAAGCCAGCCTGCGCCGCGGCTTCCAGGAAGGCCAGGGTCACCGGCTGGGGCGAGCGCAAGTCGGCCACGTTGAGCGGCCCGCCGACGCCGTGATAGGGCCCAGCGCCGCGCTCGTTGTTCTCGGCCTTGAGGAAATAGGGCAGCACCTCCCGGTACGACCAGCCCTCGTTGCCCAGTGCCGCCCAGTGGTCGTAGTCGCTGGGATGGCCCCGGATGTAGATCATGGCGTTGATCGCGCTGCTGCCGCCCAGGACCTTGCCGCGCGGCTGGTAGCCGCGGCGGCCGTTGAGGCCGAGCTGCGGCTCGGTCTGGAAAGCCCAGTTGTGGTAGCGGCCAGGCAGGGTCAGAGCGGTGCCAGCCGGGATGTGCAACACCGGGCTGGTATCAGCCTTGCCGGCCTCCAGCAGGCAGACCCTGATGGCCGGGTCGGCCGAGAGCCGGTTGGCCAACACGCATCCCGCCGAACCGCCGCCCACAATCACGTAGTCGTACAGCACAGGCCTCCTCCTCATTGTTGTCGTTATCGACCGGGACCTGCCGCGCGGCCCTACGCCAGGAACCGCGACACCAGTCTGATCAGCGCCCTCGCCCTGGCGGTATAGGGCGGGAACAGCAGATGCGTGCTGCTGTAGCGGTCGACCAGCACGGCCCGCTCGTGCGAGAAGGCCCTGAAGCCGAAAACGCCGTGCGCATTGCCCAGGCCGCTGTGGTTGACGCCGCCGAACGGCAGGTTGCCGTGAAGAAAATGCACCAGGCTGTGATTGACGCAGCTGCCGCCCGCTGAGGTATTGCCGAGCACCTGCTCCGCCACCGCCCTGTCCTCGGCATAGACGTACAGCGCCAGCGGCTTGGGCCGGCCGTTGACGTCGACCAGCACGGTGGGGGCGATGAAGCACTCCTCGGCCACCAGCTCGCCCCCCCGTCACGAGCCGGGCGCCCCGCTGCAGCGCATCCTCCAGCAGGCCGCGCAGGCGCTCGAAATGACGGGCGTTGACGATGCGGCAATAATCCGGCGAGCTGCGCTGGGCCGCCGCATCGGCCCCGTAAACCCGGCGGATGCGCGCCTTGAGCTTGTCGAGAAACTCCGCGCGCACGCTTGCGTGCACGTAAACATGGTCCGGCGCAATGCAGGTCTGGCCGTTGTTGGCAAACTTGCTCCAGACCAGGTTGCGCACGGTCTTGTCGAGGTTGGCGCTGGCATCGACGATGGCCGGCGACTTGCCACCCAGCTCCAGGGTCACCGACGCCAGGTGCCGGGCCGCCGCTTCCATCACAACTTTGCCCACCGCCGGGCTGCCGGTGAAGAAAATGTGGTTGAACGGCAGGGACAGCAGCGCGCTCGCCACCTCGACGCCGCCTTCGAAGACCGCCACCTCCTCGGGCGGGAACGTCTCCTCGACGATCTCGCGGATCAGGCGGGAGCAGTGCGGGGTCAGCTCGGACGGCTTGAGGATGACCGTATTGCCGGCCGCAATGGCCGACACCAGCGGCCCGAAGCTGAGGTTGAAGGGGTAATTCCAGGACGAGATGATGAGGCAGACGCCCTTGGGCTCGTAGCGAATTTCCGCCCGGGTGCCCAGCATGGCCAGGGTGGGTCGGACCCACTTGGGCTTCATCCAGCGCCTGAGGTGGCGCCGCACGTGGGTGATCTCGTGCAGCACGGGAAAGATCTCGCTCAGCTCCACTTCCTCCGGCGGCTTGCGGAAGTCGGCGGCGGCCGCCCGCTGGATCTGCTCCCGGCGCGCGAGCAGGGCCTTGCGCAACCGCTCCAGCCTGGCCAGCCGCTCCGCGGCGCTGGCATGCCGCAGCCTGGGGGCGAAGGCCTGCTGGCGGGCGAAAACGGCCCGAATCTCATCGTGCGCCGGCTCGACCTGAGCGAGCACGGTGTTGGCGGCATCGGCGGTCATGGCTGCTCCTGTTCCTGCATCGTTGACGCCACGCAAAGCCCGCGACACGGGTCTGGCTACCAGCAAGCATAGCCGGCTGACCGAAAGACCGATACCGCCCGCGGCCGCGGGAAAGCCCAATACTGGTCAAGGGATATTCGCTGCCTCAGGCCGGCGCCTGCTGCAATCACGCCGGCGCCGGCTCGGCGCCCAAGTCGACCGGGGTCTGCGGGAAGTCCGGCCGCTGCCGGGCGGCCTGCTCCAGCACCTGCATCACGGCCAGGGCGACGTGCTCCTGCCACGGCCTGGCGATGACCTGCACACCCACCGGCAATCCAGCGCTGCCCCGCTCCACCCGCTGCGCCAGACGCTGAATCAGATCCCGACCCGGCCCGCGCTCCGACTCCTCGGCGGCGCCCACGCGCGTAAAGGGCACGACCCCGGCGGGATAGCCGAGCAGGTTATACAAGGCGGCATAGGCGCCGGCGGTCAACAAATCCCGGCTGGCGCCATGCAGCAGTGCCGGCAGCGCGCTAGGCGGGGCGAGGATGATGTCGAAGGGGCCGCCGGCCGCCTCGTCCAGCGCGGCGGCAAACTCGGCCTGATAGTCCAGCTGCCGCTCGACGTTGCACCAGTAGTGATCCGTGCAAGCCGGCCCCACGGCGGCCAGGTTGGTCGCCATGGTCTCCTGGCCGCATAGCCGCAGCAGGGCGCGCAGCAGTCCGTGCAGCGGCAACGGGATGCCGGTGCTCAGCAGCAGCCGGGCCATCTGCGGCGTCTTGCGGCTGCCGGCCAGCGCCCGCCGCATCCCGGCTAGCCGATCACCCAGTAGGATACGCCCGAACAAGACCAGCGCCTCCTCGACTGCGGGCGGCGACCAGGGACTCACCCGGGCGCCGGCCTCGCGCAGCACGGCGGCTGCTTGCTCGACGGCGCGCCTGATGGCGGGCGCCGGCGCGAAGCTGCCATCGTCGGTGTAGTAGGCCACCCGCAGCCGGCGCACGTCGACGGCGCGCCAGTCGCCCAGCCGGGGCTGCTGGGGCGACGCCGGCTCCCGCCCGCCGTTGGCGATCTCGATCCCCAATGCGACATCGGCGACGTGTCGGGCCAGCACCCCGACCTGGCTGGCGATGGCGCGCTGTCCCAGCGGCACGCTGCAGCGCCCCAGATCGGGCAGGCGGCCCATGGTCGGCTTCAGCCCCACGATGCCGCAGAAATGCGCTGGAATGCGGACGCTGCCGCCGATGTCCGTCCCCAGCCCCAGCGGCGAGCCACCGGCGGCGAGGATGGCGCCCTCGCCGCCGCTGCTGCCGCCGCAGCTGCACTCGGGGTTCCAGGGATTGTTGCTGCGGCCGTAGACGGGGTTGTCGCTCTCGGTGAAGATCAGACACTGGGCAACGTTGGTCTTGCCCAGCACGATGGCACCAGCCTGCCGCAAACGGGCGACGTGGATGTCGTCGCCCTCGGCGCGGTGGCCGACGCGGCTGTCAATGCCAAAGGTCGAGGGCGTTCCGGCCAAGTCCAGGCTTTCCTTGACCGTGACCGGCACTCCGGCCAGCGGCGCCAGCGCCTCGCCCCGCCTGCGCCGGGCATCGATCTCGAGCGCCTCCGCACGCGCCTCCTCGGCCCGGACCAGCGTCATGGCGTTGAGTCGCGGCTGGACTTCGGCAATGCGCTGCAGATGCGCCTCCACCACCTCTAGCGCGCTCACCTCCCCGGCGGCGATGCGCCGGGCGAGCTCGGTGGCAGAGAGACCGATCAACGTCGACATGGCATCCCCCCACAATGCGGCGGACCGCTTGGCCCGTCCCGCCGTTGTCGTCCCACAGGTTCAGGCGACGGCCGAGGGCAGCAGCCGCCAGCGCTTGCCGTCGCGTGCCGCCTCGCCGTCCTCCTGCAGCTTCAGAAGATGCGCCAGCAGCGAGCGCTTGGCCAACGGATGCATGACCTCCGGGACGTCGTCGTAGGCCAGCTTGACCAGCGCATCCTCGTCGGCCGGCCCCAGCTGGCGCAGCGCCGCGATCACTTTGCTTTCGCGCGCCAGGCGGTGGGAAATCAGCCGGTCGATGACCTGATACGGCCGGTCCATGAGAAAGCCATGCGCCGGCGCGATGTAGCTGAACTCCTCCTCGTGCAGGGCATGGAGGGAACGCAGGTAGGCACCCATGTCGCCGTCGGGCGGATTTATCACCACCGTCGAGCCCTGCATGATGTGGTCGCCCGAGAACAGGATCCCCTCTTCCTCCAGCAAGAAACAGAGATGGTTGGAGGCATGGCCCGGGGTATGAATCACCCGCAGGGTCTGCCCGTCGATGCGGAGCCGCTCGCCGTGGACCGGAATGCGGTCGGGCCGGAACTCGCGATCCTGCACGGCGTCGCCTTCCGGTGCCGGCATGCCCAGCACCTCGGCGCCGGTGCTCTCCTTGAGCAGACGCGCCGCCGGCGAATGATCGGGGTGGGTATGGGTGGTCAGAATCCAGCGAATACGCCCTTCGCCGGCAGCTACGATGCGCTCCACGTGCTCCTCGATGGCCGGCCCCGGATCGATGACAGCGATCTCGTCGCGGCCGATCAGATAGGTATTGGTGCCCGGCCCGGTCATCACGCTGGGATTGGGGGCGGTGATGCGACGCACCGTGGGGGCCAGCCTGGTGATCACTCCCGGCAGGATCTCGTAGGAGGCCCGCCCGGTGCCGTGCGGATCCACCTTGCAGATTTCGGCGTAGGGCGGATCGCCTTCGTGAAACAGCCTCACCCCGGCCCGCCCCATGGCAAAGCGCGGCCGCCGGACCTCCACCGCCCGCTGCTGGCGAGCGTGGCTCAGCAGCGCCGCGGTGTCCGGAAATGCACTCAATGCTTTGAGGGTACGGATGGTGGGAGAGGCCAGCGGGAACTGCCCGCGGCGCCCGCGCTCCAGGGCCTCGCCGGGCCGAATCCAGACGGCAGCGATGGTCTCCTCGCCGTCGCAGGAAGCCGTTTGCTCCGGCGGCGCCGCCGCCACGAAGAAGCGTGTGTCGTAACGGCGCGGCGGGCCAACCGGCGTCACCCAATGGCTGAAGAACGCCAGCCGCTGGAGGTCGAGCAGGACGTCCAGCTCGCGGCAGAGATCCAGCAGGGTGATCTCGCCGGCCCACATGCGCCGGCGCAAAGCAGCGAGGACCTTCGCGTCCTCCGGACCGGCGATTCGCACCGGTCGGCCGCGGCGGTCGCAGGCCAGCAGCAGCCCGGCCTCCTCGAAGCATTCCCGCACAGCAGCCACCAGATAGGCCAGCCCGCCCTGCTCCAGGCCCAGCAGGCGGTTGGCCTTGGCCTCGTCCACGCCGTAGCAGTAGGACAGCAGCTCCTCGCTGCCGTCCGCCTGATCCACCGCGCCGCCCGGAAAAACGTAAAACCCGGGCATGAACACCGCCTCGTGGGTGCGCTGCGTCATGAAAACTTCGAGCCCTGCGGGGCTGTCTCGGGTTAGGATCAACGTCGAGGCGGGACGTGGAACGATGTCTTTCGCAGCCATTTGTTTTCTCGTCGAACCGCTAAAACGTCTGCCGGGAATGACGACCCCTGCCAGGCCAGGCCCGGCTTTCCGTTCAAGATAGCTGATTTAGGAGAGGAGTACCCCCATGGCAGCTCGACTCAAAGACAAGGTCATCGTCATCACCGGCGGCACCAGCGGCATCGGCGAGGCCACGGCGCGCCGCTGTGCGGAGGAGGGCGCCAAGATCGTCCTGGCCGGCCGCAACGCCGAAAAGGGGGAAGCGCTGACGCGCGAACTGGGCGGCGATGCGACCTTCATCCGGACCGACGTCATGCGCGAGGCCGACATCGCGGCCCTGATCGACCAGACCGTGGAGCGCTTCGGCCGCCTGGACTGCCTGTTCAACAACGCCGGTGCCGGCGAGCGCAGCAGCGTCGAGACGGTGACCGAGGAACAGTTCGCCGAGGTCATGCGCCTGCTGGTGGGCAGCGTGGTGTTCGGCATGAAGCACGCCGCCCGGGTAATGAAGCCGCAGGGTAGCGGCTGCATCATCAACAACTCCAGCATCGCTGCCCATCGCATCAATCAGGGCGGCTATCTCTACTCTGGCGCCAAAGCCGCGGTCAGCCATCTCACCCGCCTAGCTGGCGCCGAGCTGGGGCCATTCGGGATTCGCGTCAACGCCATCTCGCCGGGCGCCATTGCCACGCCAATCTTCTGGGGCGGCTCGGCGCGCGCGCGCACCCTCAGCGACGAAGAGAACCAGCAGAAGATGGCCAAGCTGCAGCGCAACCTGGCCAACGCCACGCCAACGCCGCGGGCCGGCCTGGCGGAGGACATCGCCAACGCATTCGTGTTCCTGGCCAGCGACGAGGCGAGCTTCATCAACGCCCACGACCTGGTGGTCGACGGCGGCCGCATCGCGATGTTCAACGAAAAGTCGGCCGGCTGAGCCGGCCGCCTGCGCCGGTGTCCTCGCCTGCCGTTAGGGCAGCGCGAGGCCGCCGGCGACCTGCCCTCCCCGCCCTTGAGATCGCTGCTCGCGCCTGCATTGCTAGGCGGAACGCTGAGCAAGGAGAGCGCCATGAAAACCTGGACCTCGGCACTCAGGGACGGCCTCGCCACCGGCACGGCGGGGTCGCTGGCAGCCGGCGCTGCGGTGGCCTGGCGCGGCCGGCGGGACAGCGGCAGCGCGCTCGCTCCCATCAACGCCAGCTCGCACGTGCTCTGGGGCAATGCCGCCGCCGGCATCGAGCGGCTGACCTGGCGGCAGACCCTGCCGGGCGTCCTGATCAACGCCGGGGCTGGCATCTGGTGGGGCACGGTGATGCAGAAGCTATTCGGCACCGCCATCGAGCGCCACGGGCTGCCCGCTGCCGTGGCTGGCGGCGCGGCCACGGCGGCACTCGCCTATGTGGTGGACTACCGCCTGCTGCCGCAGCGGCTGACGCCGGGCTGGGAGCTACGTATCTCGCGCCGCTCGCTGTTGGCGAGCCTGGGTGCGCTGGCCGCCGGGCTGGCGGCCGGGGCCATGCTGGCAAGCAAGCACTAGCGGCAAGGCGCCCGGCGCCTGACGCAGCCAGGCAAGCCGGCTCGGCCCGTCGGCAGCGCAGTCAGCCGACCACGGCGCGAACAGTTGGCAGACGCGAGCCTGCGATCCAGGTTAGACTTTGCGCCCCCCGTTTCAGCAAGCATTCCACTGCAGTTTGATCGTGCCGAGCAATTCCGCTTTCTCTCATGCTATCCGCGCGGCCTGGCCCGTGATGTTCGGCTATGTCCCGCTGGGACTGGCCTTCGGCGTGCTGTTCGCACAGCTTGACTATGCCTGGTATTACGCCACGCTGATGGGCCTAATCGTCTACGCCGGCGCGGCGCAGTTCCTGGCCGTTGGCTTGCTGGGCGCCGGCGCCGGGCTGGTCGAGATCGGGCTCGCCACGCTGCTGCTCAACGCCCGCCACGTGTTCTATGGGCTGTCGCTGGCGCCACGCTTTCCGCCCCGGGGAGCATCCAGGCTTTATCTGATGTTCGGCCTGACCGACGAAACCTACGCCTTGCTGGCAAGCCGAAAGCCGCCGCCAGCGGTCGCTGCCACCCGCTTCTACTTGCTGGTGACGGCGCTGAACCAGGCGGCCTGGGTCGCCGGCTGCACCCTGGGCGCCTTGCTGGGCGGCGCGCTCAGCATCGACACCCGCGGCCTCGAATTCACCCTGACCGCTTTGTTCGTAGTGCTCGTGGTGGAGCAAGCGCGAGCGATCCGCGACCCGCGCCCCTTCCTGATCGCCCTCGTCAGCGGCGCCGTCGCCCTGCTGGTGGTCGGCAGCGAGCACATGCTGCTGGTCGCGCTGGGGCTGGCAATGCTGCTGCTGTTCCTCGGCCGGCGGAGGGCGTACGCATGAGCGGACCGCTCTATCTGCTGCTGGCGATAGCGGTGATGGCCGCCGCCACCTTTGCCACCCGGGCCGCGTCCTTTCTGCTGCTGCGCTCCCACAGCCGACATCCGCTGGTGCTGCATCTGGGACGATATCTACCGCCGGCGGCGATGACGCTGCTGGTGATGTACTCGCTCAAGGACGTCTCGGTGCTGGAGCCGCCCTACGGCCTGCCGCACTGGTTGGCCAGCGCCGCCACCGCCGCCATCCACCTTTGGCGGCGCAACGCCCTGCTCAGCATCGCAGCCGGCACCGGCCTCTTCATGTGGCTGCAGCAGAGCGGCATCCTGGGCTAGCGGCGCGGCTCCACTTTGATTCTGCTGAACACGCCGCTGGCACGGGCGATGCGCCGCTCGCCGACATAGATATAAGCGTTGGCGAACATGATGGAGCGGCCGATGTGCTGGATGTCGACCCGCGCTTCCAGCCAGTCGCCGACCCGCGCCGCGCCGGCGTAATCGGTGGTGAGATTGACGGTGGCAATGGGCACTTCCCAGCCCAGTGCGCAGGAGATGTTGTAGCCCAGCGCGATGTCGGCCAGCGTAGCGATCAGCCCGCCATGAGCGATGCCGCGCATGTTGCCGTGCTTCGCCTCTACCCGCACGCCGATGTAGCGGCTGCCGTCCTCGGCGACCTTCTCGTAAAACGGTCCGGTCAGCTCCCAGAACGGGGACTGCCGCTCAGTGGGCCGATAACCCTCGGGAATTTGCATCTGCAACCTCGCGCTCAAACCTCGACCGCGGTGACGCGGTAGCCCTCGACGAATTCCGGCGGCATGCGCCGGGCCCGACCGGTCTTCATGTCGACGCACACCCAGTGCGTACGCGCCGTGAGCACGGTCTTGCCGTCGGCAGAGCGGATGATCTGGTAGTCACGATAGGTGGAAAGCCGGCCGTCATTGCCGCTGATCCAGGTGCCGATCAGCAGCTCATCACCCAGGAACGTCGGCAGCAGATAGTTGATCTCGTGCCGGCGCACGACCACGCCGACGCCGAGGCGCCGGTGATCCTCAAAACTCAACCCCAGGCTCCTGGAATGCGCCCAGGCTGCGCGCTCCAGCCAACGCAGGTAGACGACGTTATTGGTGTGCCCCATCTCGTCGATGTCGGCTTCGGTGACGACCACCCGCTCGATGAAGGGCGTCGCTACCTTCCAAGCCAGCTGCTTCATGACCTCTCCTGCCGTTGTGTCGCTGGCCTCATTGGGCATGCGTCGATGATTCGCGGAACCCTACTGCGACTGCCGGGCCGGCGCAAGTCGTCACACCGGCGGTCGCCGGCGCGCGCCACCCTTGGCAAGCGGCGCGCGTGAAGGGACAGAGGGATGCCGCCGCCCTACCGGGACAGGGGGCAGGGCTCGCTGGCGGAAGGCGGCGGACAGCGTCCGCCGGTGGGCTCACTGCTGCGGCTTGACGCCGGATGCGAACACCCAGCGCTCGTCATACGAGGGCACGTCGACCAGATTCTCTTCGACCTGCTCGAAGCGTGCCTGCATGGCCTTCAGGATCTCCTGCCGCAGCTGGGGATCGTGCTCGCTGCAGCACTGCATACTGAACACGCCGCCGGGACGCAGGCGCTCCAGCACCTTGTCGAGCACGCGGGCGATGAACGTGGGCCTGCTCTCTTTGACGCCGACCGGCTCCATGGTGAGATCGTAGATGATCCCGTCCCATTCCTCGGACCGATCGAGATAGGCAAAGGCGTCGCCGATGACCACCTCAGCATTCTCCGACTCGAAGGCGTCTTCGCTGACCCGGGGCAGATAGCGCTTGCTGAGCTCGATCACCTCGCGATCGATGTCCACCAGCACTGCCCGCTGGGCGCCTTCCTGCAACGCAGCCTTGAGCACGCCGCCATCGCCGCCGCCCAGGATAAGCACTTTGCCAACGGCGCCGTGCTTCACCAGCGGCTCTATCATGGCCCGGTTGTAGCCCTCGTCGCTCTCGGCGATCTGCAGGTCACCGTCCAGATAGAGCAAACGGCCCAGACCAGGGGCCTCCGCGATCACGATGTGCTGATACGCGGACCTTTTTTCCAGAATGACTTCATGGCCCCGCGCCAGATATTCCGGCACGGCTCGTGAAGCGGAAACGGACATCGCGGTTCCTCCTAGATGAAAGACCCAAGGAGGAGCACGACTGACTTGAGGGATTTGGGGCTAGCCAAACGCTACCGATTTCCTCATCTGCCAGTCGGGCTCCCGGAACCCGCCAGCCGATCTGGGATCGTCGCTATGGCTGATGATTGAGGCGAAAACCGTTGCGATGAAACCGGATGTTTCTCCGCAGAGCCTCCTGATGCGCCCAAGGGCGCAGCGACAGTAGACCCTGAGTCGACAGGACAGACGCCGACATGATAGCAGATCGGCGCCGGTCCTGCCGGCCAGTGGAACTTTGCTGAAAAATCAATAGATTAATCGAAAACCACCACGGTTTGGCGGCTCAGGGCGATGAGATCGCCGTCACGATTCCAGACATGAGCGTGGGCCTGGTTGTAGCCGTCGCGGACGTGGTCCACCACTGCCCGGTAGAGCAGCCAGTCATCGCCCCGGATGCTTGGCAGCGGATGAATGAAATCCAGCGTCCAGGTCAGCGTGCTGCTGGGCGCCCGCTCGGTCAGCAGCGGCAGAACCGCCGGCGGCCAGGCGTCAACCAGACCGATCAGATGGGCATCGCCGATCGTCTCCGGCGACTCGCGGAAGCGCATCCAGCCGCCCATGGCGCGGTGATCGACACCGGTGTAAGGATAGTCGCCAATGGCCCAACGCAGCTCGAAATGTTGCGCGAAGGCCGGCGAGAGCTCGGGGATGAAAGGCGCGCTCTCGCACTCCTCCGGCGCTTTCACCTCGGGAGCGGGCACCGGCATCATGCGCAGCTTAGAGTCACGCCCGGCGCCAAAGCTGGCCAGCGCCGCCGCCATCACTTGATCGCCCTGCAGCCCATGCGCCTGGACCTGGGTCACCGACCGCCCCTGGCGCAGCACTCGGGCTTCCACGCGCAACGGCTCTTCCGCCGCCACCGGCCCGACGAAGGAAATGCTGAAGGAGCGCACTAAACGCTCGGCATCGACCTCGAGGCGCATGGCCTCGTACAGCAATCCTGCGACCAGGCCGCCAAACAAGGCCCTGCCCTGAGTCCAAGATGCGGGAGCCGTGACTTCACGTATCGGAGACTGGCGCAGCTGTTCAATCAGGTCGGAAAAGCTCATCGTTGATGCTCCAAACTTGAACGGCAAAGTCCAGAGCTGCTGGAAACACCCTGACGCCTGGAAGGCCCGTAAGGCTGCAGGGCGACGTGCAGCGAGGACGCTGCCGGCAAGAATGGCGCGAGCACCAAGGTGTCTCAAGCAACTCTCGGGCGCGCATGATGGCACGATTTTCGGCAAAGTTCTCGCTTGAATCTTGCTGTCACTTGAAGTAGCCGGCTGCCGTTAGCCCGCGCGCAGCGTCGCTACGACCTGGCGGGCAATGTTGAGCTCTTCGTCGGTGGCGATGACCCAGACCCGGACGCGGCTGCCGTCGCGGCTGATGCGGCGACTGTTGTTGGCATTGGCCTGCGGGTCGAACTCCAGTCCCAGCCAACCCAGCCGCTCGCAGATCTTGGCCCGAATGGGGGCGGCATTCTCGCCGATGCCGCCGGTGAACACCAGCGCATCCAGCCCGCCCAGGGCGGCCACCAAAGAGCCGAGCTCGCGCACGGCGCGGTAGCAATACAATTCGATGGCAAGGGCAGCGGCTGGCTCGGAGCTGGCCAACAGCTCCCGCATGTCCATGCTCAGCCCCGACACGCCAAGCAGCCCGGAGCGCCGGTACAGCAGCTCCTCCAGCTGCTGCACCGACATGCCCTCCTGTTGCAGCAGATAAAGCAGCACGCCCGGATCCAAGCTGCCAGGCCGTTGCCCCATCATCAGCCCATCGAGGGTGCTGAAACCCATGGTGGTGGCGACGCTTTTGCCGTTCTGCAAAGCGCACATGCTGGCGCCGTTGCCGAGGTGGGCCACGATGGTGCGCCCGGCGGCGGCCTCGGCGTCGTAGCGCGGCAGCTGGCTGGCAATGTACTCGTATGAAATGCCGTGGAAACCGTAGCGCAGCAGGCCGCGCTGGGCGTATTCCTCCGGCAACGCGAAGCGCTGCGCCAGCTCGGGCTGACAGCGATGGAAAGCGGTATCGAAGCAGGCCACCTGAGGCAGTTGCGGCCGCAGCCGCTGGATGGCGCGGATGGCCGCGAGGTTGTGCGGCTGATGCAAGGGCGCCAGCGGGCACAGCGCTTCCAGCTCCGCCAGCAGCGCGGCATCAACCAGGGCCGGCGCCGACAATCGGGGCCCGCCGTGCACCACCCGGTGGCCGGCGGCGATCAGCTCGATCCCGGCGAGGTTGTCCTCGACCCATTCCAGCACGGTGGCCAGCGCCTGCTCGTGATTGCCCCCGGGGATCCCGTCACGTTGCTCCAGCAATGCGCTGCCGACGGCCCTGACCTGCAGCCGGGTGCGGCCGCCGATGCCGTCAAGCAGGCCGCGGTAGCGCAAGCTCAGCTCCCGCTCGCCGGTCAAGGTGTAGAGCGCGAACTTGAAGCTGGAGGAGCCGGCATTAAGAACCAGAACGCCTTGCGCCATGGCTCAGACCTCCGGCTTGGGAGCCAGCCGCGCCGCCTGCAGACCTCGTTTTTGCTCGGCCAGCAGCAGCGCGATGGCGCTGGACGCCATGCGCGAGACCTGATCGTCGGCCCGGCTGGTGAGCACGATGGGCACCCGGGCGCCGACCACGATCCCGGCCGCATCGGCGTCGGCCAGATAGTGCAGCTGTTTGGCGAGCATGTTGCCAGCATCCAGGTCGGGCGCGATCAGAATGTCGGCCCGGCCCGCCACCGGCGACACGATGCCCTTGGTGCGCGCGGCCACTTCCGAGACCGCATTGTCAAACGCCAGCGGGCCGTCCAGGATGCCACCCTTGATCTGACCGCGGTCGGCCATCTTGCACAGCGCCGCGGCGTCCAGCGTCGAACGCATGGTGGGGTTGACCGTCTCGACAGCGGAGAGTATCGCCACCCGCGGCTCGGGTATGCCCAGCGCGTGCGCCAGATCGATGGCGTTCTGCACGATGTCGCGCTTGGTGATGAGATCCGGCTCGATGTTGAGACCGGTATCGGTGATCAGCAGCGGCCGGGGGTAGGTCGGCACGTCCATCACCCAGACATGGCTCATGCGGCGGTCGGTGCGCAGCCCCCGCTGCTTGTGCACCGCGGCCTCCATCAGCTCGTGGGTGGGCAGAGCTCCCTTCATCAGGACTTCGACCTCGCCCGTTCGCGCCAGCTGCACGCCCAGCTCGGCAGCGGCGTGGCTGTGCTCGGCGGGGATGAGGCGGAACGGCGACAAATCGACTCCTGCCTCCTCGGCAGCGGCGCGGATTCTGGCTTCGGGCCCGATCAGCACCGGCACAATCAGCCCGCGCTCGGCTGCCTCCAACGCCCCCAGGAGCGAGACCTGATCGACCGGATGCACCACCGCGGTCGGCGCCGGCCGCAGTCCTTGGGCCATCTTGAGCAGCCGCTGCAGCTGCCGGCGCCCCTGGGCGGGCAGCTCGCCCTGCCGCGGCCGCCGGATCTTCTCGACCGGCGCCCGCACCAGCAGGCTGCCCTCGACCACCACCTGGCCGAGCTCGTCCAGGCACTGGCAGGCCAGCAGCACCTGCCCATCGGCGCGCTTTTCCTTGACTTCGACCCGCGCCCGCACTCGCTGACCCAGCGCCAGCTCGCCGCAGTGGCGCAGGTTCTGCTCCAGCACGGTGGTGCCGGGGCCGGGCAGCTCGGTGACCACCAGTGCCGCCAGCTGAGCCGCCCCCCACATGCCGTGGGAGATGAAACGCTGGAACAGGTCGCTGCTGGCGTACTCCTCGTCCATCCGATCGGGATTGGCGGTCGCCGCGTGGGCAGCAAAGGAGCGCAAATCCGCCAAGGTGACCCGCTGGGTCAGCTCGGCGGCCTGCCCCGGCGTCAGCTCCTCATAGGTAAAATTCTCGATATAAGCCAAGGTTGGTTACTCCACGCATCGCGTTGCCAATTCAGGATCCGGTGTCCGGCGCCAGGCCGCCATGCTGCTCGATCCAGCGCGTCCGCCGTGCTTCAGCGGCGTCCAGCTCGTCCAGCTGCTGCCGCAGCAGCCGGTCGCGGGCGGCGCGCCAGTCGGGCTCGGCGCCGGGCGCGAGATTGGCCTGCCACCAGACCAGCATGGCGGTGGCGGCGCGGCGCAGCCCCTTCAGTTGCAGCTCCAGAAAGGCCCCCATCTGCTCCTGCCTGGCACCGGGTTTGAGGTAGGACAGCACCAGCTCGTCCGCCCCCTCGTTGAAGTGGAGGCGGACGCCGGCCTTGCGCAGCTCGCCGCGGGTCAGGGCGCGAGCCAGCTCGTAGACCACGGGGCCTTCGCGGTTGCCGTGCGCGATCAACCGCCGTGCCAGCTCCAGCATCAGCGGCCCGTCCGCCGGCAGCTGGCGCCATTCCTCGTAAGCCTGCGGATCGACGGCAAAGATCGCGACGGGATCGGCCAGCAACGGGTGCAGCGGCCTGCCCTCCAGCGCCCGCTGCACGGCGATGCGGAAATACTCCTCCAGCCACAGGTGATGGTTGCTGATGATGTCGAGCCCGACCTCCTTCAGCCCCGGCGGCTCGCAGCGCAGGCCCCACAAACAAAGTACTCTCAGCTTCCAGATTTGCAGGGTGGCATCGACGAAGAAGCGGTAAATGCCGACCTGGATAGTGTGGATCTGGTTGCCCAGGTCGGCCAGGTAGTGAAAGCCGTTGCCGGCGTACAGCGCCGCCAGGGCCGGCTGGCCGAGGTGGCGAGCCAGGATCGCGAGGTCGCCGTAGGCCTGTGCTCGCTCGGGAGCGAAGGTGAGCACCTCGTCCTCGAAGCTGGTGGCAACGGCGAAATCGGCCGGGGCGGACTTGAGCACCGCCGGATCGTCGCTCTTGGGCCGGTCGTTGAGACCGTAATGGGCATGTGCTTGGCCGGACAACCCCTCCACCTGCCCCATGTTGAGGATGGCGGGATCGAAAGGAATACGGTTGCCGTCGGCGGTGCGCGGCAGCTCGCCATCGACCACCCACCAGCGATTCTGGTTGCGCCGATCCAGGTCGGGATAGCTGGAACCCAGCCGTACCCACTCCAGCAGGCTGCGCTCCTGCCCGGGCAGGATGGGATCGTAGTGCGGCGGCAGCTCGGCGGACTCGGCCAGCGAGGCAGCGACCGCAGCATAGTCGTCGAAGCCCAGCGTGGGCATCAGCGCCGCCGAGCCGAGCAGCTCCTTGAACGCCACGGCGGAAAAGTCGGCCGGACTGGGATAGCGCCGCAGGAAGCGAGCGCGCAGCTCGGCGTCCTCGGTGCTAACGAGCAGCCGGTAGATCTGCTCCCGGAAATGCGCCAAGCTGGCGGCGTCGGGGACGGCGGCCCGCGCTTCCAGTCCGAGTTCGGGATAGGACAGAAACACATCCGGCAAGCGGTCATGCAGCATGACCGAGTAGCCCAAAGCCGCGGCGGGCAGCCAGCAGCCGGCTATAGCGGCAAGCAAGCGTGGGAAAGCGCGCATTTTTGCGTTATTCCTTGTACGGGCGCCGAGTCCTGAATCGTAAAAGGCCAGGCAGGCGCTGGCAATGCACGGGATCTGTCGGCCCGCGCGGCTAGTCGGCCACCGGCTGGCGCGGGCTCGGCGCGGCCGCAAGCCGCTCGGCGGGATAAGGCAGCAGAAAGCTGCGGGCATAGTCGGCGGTGGCGTGCAGCCAGGCAGCGCGCTCCTCGGGCGGAATGACCACGATCATGCGCTTCTCGCTGCGGGGGCGATGGAAGCGGCGCATCAGCGAATGGGCGTCGGCATTCACCGTCAGCAGGGTGAAGGACAGCTCCGGCTGGCGGGTCTGCGGGTTGGTCCAACGCTCCCACAGGCCGGCCACGGCCAGGTACTCGGCATCGGCGGGCGCTATCCGCCAGCGTTCCGCCTTGCCGCTCTCCCAGCTGGGCTCGAAGAAGGCCGCCATCGGCACCAGGCAGTACTGCCCCCGCCGCCAGGCATGTTTGAAGGAAGGCCGCTCGCCGACGGTTTCGCTGCGTGCGTTGTAGGTTTTGCGGCCGATGGCGCCGTCCCGGGCCCAGTGCGGAATCAGCCCGAAGCGGGCGAGTCGACACTTCCAGCCGCCGCTGCCGTCGGCGCGGACGATGGGCGCCCGGTAGCCCGGCCAGGCCTCGGCCGGATAGGACGCCGGCGGCGCGACGCCGAAGTGGCGTCTCAGCAGAGCGGGCGATAGCGGGAGGAAGTTCGCGCACATAGCTTGTCGGCGGCAGCGGACTTTCTGCAGATATGGGGGCGGGATCCTGTCATGCCGGCGGCAGGCTGAAGCGGGTACCGTAAAAGGCCTGCAGCCGCTCAAGGAAGCGCTGCGCCCGCGGCGGGAAGCCCCGCTCGGCGTACCGGCACAGCTCGGAGTGAACGCGGCGGCGGAAGCCGTCGAGATCCACCGGCGCCCCGGACAGGTTATCGGCGCTGACGTGGAAACGGAAATCGGCCACGATCGAGAACGCCCACTCCAAGGCCTGCGGCCTGGCCTCCACCCGCTCGAACTCCGCCTGCTCCTCGGCGGTGCGTCCGTCCGGGCGGTACCAGTAGCCGTAGTCGACCAGCAGGCGACGTCGGGGGCCGGCGATGCACCAGTGGGCGATCTCGTGCAGCGCGCTGGCATAAAAGCCGCGGGCGAAGACGATGCGGTGGCGCGGATGCTCGGCATCAGCCGGCAGATAAATCGGCTCGTCCCCGCCGCGCACCAGCACGGTGTTGTGGCTGGCGAGAAACTCGTCGTTGAACAGCCGTATCAGATCGCTGATCCGGTGCTTTTCCATGGCAGCTCGGGGCGTCCGTCAGCGGCCGCGCTTTTTGCCAGCGGAGAGCCGGCGGACCAGGCCTTCCTGGGCCACGCTGGCTACCAGCTGACCGGCCCGGTTGTAGATCTGACCGTGCGCCAGCCCCCGGGAATTGTACATGTTGGAGCTGGTCATGCGGTACAGCAGCCACTCGTCCACCCGGAATGGCCGGTGGATCCAGAGCGCATGATCGAGACTGGCGGCCTGGATGTCCTTTTGCACGAAGGAGACGCCGTGCGGCAACATGGTCGTCCCCAGCAGCTCGAAATCCGAGGCGTAGGCCAGCACGGCCTGATGCAGGCGCGGGTCGTCAGGCACCGTGCCGGCGGCGCGGAACCAGACGTATTTCACTGGCTCCTGCGGCTCCGGGTTGAGCTTTTCCAGCACGTTCACCGGTCGCATCTCCACCGGCCGCTCCCGCATCATCTGCTCGCGCACGTAATCGGGCAGCTGCGCGTTGCTGCCGTACAACTCCTGCAGGTTCTTCAGCGACTCGGGCTCCGGCAGCCCTTCCGGCATCGGGTCCTGGTGCTCGAAGTTCTCCTCGTGCACGTGGAAGGAGGCCGACATGTCAAAGATGGGCTGGCCGTGCTGGATAGCGCGCACATGACGGGTGGTGAAGCTGCGCCCATCGCGAGTGCGGGTCACCAGATAGACGATGGGCGCATTGGCATCCCCGGGCCGCAGAAAATAGGCATGCATGGAGTGCGCCTGGCGCTCGGGCGCCACGGTCAGGCTGGCCGCCATCAGCGCCTGGCCGAGCACCTGGCCGCCGAACAGGGCGGGGAAGCCAAGGTCGTAGCTAACGCCACGGAAAATATCGTGCTCGATCTGCTCCAGCTGGAAGATTTCCAGCAGCTTGGTCAGTTTGTTCTGCCCCACCAGTCACTACTCCTTATCCTGATACCGGCAGCGCACGCCGGAAACCCCGTTCTTTGCGGCAGTGCAACATACACTATATTGCGGCACGCGCAGCAGAAGCGCTGCATTAAACTCACGAGATCATCCCAGGGTCAACATGCGGCGATCCATCGTTACCGATTCCTCCGAGCAGCGTCCGAACTGGCGCGTCATTACCGGCCTCTGGCCGTATCTGATGGAATTCCCGGGCCGGGTGTTCTTCGCTCTGGCCTGCCTGGTTCTGGCCAAACTGGCCAACGTGGCCGTGCCGGTGGTGCTGAAATTCATCGTCGATGACCTCGACGACCAGACCAGCCAGGTCGTGGCCGTGCCGCTGGCGCTGCTGGCCGCCTATGGCCTGCTGCGCTTCGGCGCTACCGCGTTCGGCGAGCTGCGCGACGCCGTATTCGCCCGCGTCGCCGAGCGGGCCATGCGGCGGGTGGCGCTGCAGGTCTTCCGGCATCTGCACCGGCTGGAGCTCAACTTCCACCTATCGCGCCGCACCGGCGGCCTGGCGCGCGACATCGAGCGCGGCACCACCGGCAGCAGCTTCCTGCTGCGCTTCATGCTGTTCAACATCCTACCCACGCTGCTGGAGATCGCCCTGGTCGCCACGGTGCTGCTGGCCCAGTTCTCCTGGCGCTACCTCGCCGTGGTGCTGCTTTCCATCGCCTTGTACGTGCTGTTCTCCATCGTCGTCACCGAATGGCGCACCCGCTTCGTGCGCGAGTCCAACGAACTCGACAGCCGCTCCAACACGCGGGCGGTGGACAGCCTGCTGAACTACGAGACGGTAAAGTACTTCGGCAACGAGGACTTCGAAGCCGAGCGTTACGACCAGGACCTGGCGCAATGGGAGCAGGCACGGCTCAAGAACCGCCTCTCCCTGGCCGCCCTCAACGCCGGCCAAGCCTTCATCATCGCTGCGGCGGTAACGGCGATGATGGTCATGGCCAGCTACCAGGTGGCGGCCCGGGAACTCACCCTGGGTGACCTGGTCATGGTCAACGCCTACATGATCCAGCTGTTCATCCCGCTGAACTTCCTCGGTTTCGTCTACCGGGAAATCCGCCAGGCGCTGATCAACATCGAGCGCATGTTCAACCTGCTGCACGAGAAGCCGGCGGTAGTGGACGCGCCCGACGCCAAGCCGCTGCAGGTCACCGGCGGCACGGTCCGCTTCGAGAACGTGCACTTCGCCTACCGGCCGGACCGTCCCATCCTCAAGGACGTCAGCTTCACCATCCCGGCCGGGCACAAGGTGGCTGTGGTGGGCAGCAGCGGCGCTGGCAAGTCGACCCTCGCGCGGCTGCTGTTCCGCTTCTACGACGTGGACGCCGGGCGCATCACCATCGACGGCCAAGACATCCGTACAGTCACCCAGGACAGCCTGCGCAAGGCCATCGGCGTGGTGCCGCAAGACACGGTGCTGTTCAACGACACCATTTACTACAACATCGCCTACGGCCGCCCCGACGCCACCCGCGAGGAGGTGGAGCGGGCCACCCGGCTGGCCCATCTAGACGGCTTCATCGCCCAGCTGCCGGAAGGCTTTGAGACCAGGGTCGGCGAGCGCGGCCTCAAGGTCTCCGGCGGCGAGAAGCAGCGCATCGCCATCGCCCGGATGCTGCTGAAAGATCCGCCCATCCTGATCTTCGACGAAGCGACCTCGTCACTAGACTCGGAGTCGGAGCGCGCCATCCTGGCCGCCCTCAACGAGGTGGCCGCCCGGCGCACCACACTGGTGATCGCCCACCGGCTGTCCACCATCATGGACGCCGACAACATCATCGTGCTGGAGCACGGTCGCATCGTCGAGCAGGGCAGACACGGCGAGCTGATCGCCGCCGGTGGCGTCTATGCTCGCCTCTGGGAGCATCAACAACAGGCTGAAGGCGAGGCCGTGGCGGCGGCCGACGGCGACCGCTCGCTGCCTTCCACCTGAGCCGGGCGCGGCCCGCCGGGCCAGCGCCGGCGGCCCAGGAAATTCCCCGGTTGCATTCGCGCCTTGCGCCGGCATTTCTTGCCGATCAGGCAAGGAGGAAGGCCGCGTGACTCGACGCACTCCAATCCGTCCGCGCATCGGCATCACGGGCTCGTACGGCGGGCTCAACCTGGGCGACGAGGCCATCCTCAAGTCCATCATCACCCAGCTGCGCGCCACCATGCCGGTCGACATCCGGGTCTTCTCGCGCAACGCCGAGGACACCCGGCGGCGACACGATGTGGAGCAGGCCTTGCCGGTCCGCGACATGAGCCGCGCCGAGGCGCGAGATGCCGTCGCCGAACTCGATCTGCTCATCTTCGGCGGCGGCGGCATTCTCTACGACGGCGAGGCGGAACTCTATTTGCGCGAGGTCAGCCTGGCCCACGAGCTCAACGTCCCGGTCATCATCTATGCCGTCAGTGCCGGACCGCTGCGCTCGCGCACCGTTCGCGAGCGGGTCGCCGAGGCGCTCTCCAAGGCCGCCATCGTCACCGTGCGCGACCGGCCCGGCCGGCGGCTGCTGGAAGACATCGGCGTGCGCCGCGAGGTGCTGCTGACCGCCGATCCGGCACTGCTGCTCGAACCCGAGCCGCTGAACGGGGACGCCCTGCTGCGAGAAGGCCTGGACCTGTCGCGCCGCCTGGTAGGTTTTTCGGTGCGCGAGCCGGGGCCGGCAGCGCCGGAGATCGACGTGGCGCACTACCACGCCCTGCTCGCCAACGCCGCCGACTTTATCGTCGACCGCTGGCAGGCCAACATCGTCTTCGTACCCATGGAGCGCGGGCAAATGGACGTGCAGCACAGCCATGCCGTCATCTCCCGCATGCAGAACGCCAACCACGCCACGGTGCTCAAGGGCGACTATTCCGCCGGCCAGGTGCTGTCGCTGATCGGCCACTTCCAGTTCTGCGTCGGCATGCGGCTGCATATCCTGATCTTCTCCGCCCTGCAGCACGTCCCCTTCATCGCCCTGCCCTACTCGCCTAAGGTGACCGGCCTGCTGCAGGACCTGGGCATCGACGTGCCGCCTCTGGACAACGTCAACACCGGCCGCCTGCTCGCTCTCATCGACCAGTCCTGGGACTCGCGCGCCACGCTCAAGGAACACATCGCCCAGCGGCTGCCGCAGCTGCAAGACCGCGCCAGGGAAACCCACGCCCTCCTGGTGCAACTTATTCGCGACCTCGGACTCCATAGAAGGACAGATACCGCAAACACCCAAGGTTCATGTCCGTTCTAGTCCGTCCCAAGCAAGCCGACGAGATTCTCCTCCCACCCCGCACCGCCCTGCTCGCCGCCGAGACCGACGTCCTCGTGGTCGGCGGCGGCCCTGCCGGCATCGGCGCCGCCCTCGGCGCGGCCCGCACCGGCGCCAAGGTAATCCTGGTCGAGCGCTACGGCTTTCTGGGCGGCAATGCCACCGCCGCCCTGGTCATGCCGCTGATGTCCTTCCACACCCAACGCCCCAGCTTCATGCGCGCCAACGTGACCAACCTGCTGCCCGACGATCACGGGCCGGGACACCCCATCATCGCCGGGGTAGTGCAGGAGCTGCTGGAACGCCTGGTGGCCGCCGGCGGCGCCATCCCGCCGTCCTTGAGCACCGGCTTCGTGGTGCCCTTCGATCCCGAAACCTTCAAGGGCGTCGTCCTCGACCTCCTGCATGAGGCCGGCGTCAAGCTGCTGCTGCACGCCTTCGCCAGCGACGTGCTGGAGGCACCGGCGGTAAGCGGCGTGGTCTTCGAGACCAAATCCGGCCCCATCGTCATCAAGGCCGGTGCCGTGGTCGACTGCACCGGCGACGGCGACCTCGCCGCCCGCGCTGGCGCGCCGTTCGAATACGGCCGCGCGGAGGACGGCCTGGTGCAGCCGATGACGCTGATGTTCCGCATTGCCGACTTCCAGCGGCAGGCGTTCGAGCAGTACGTGCGCGAGCACCCGGACCAATGGCGCGGCGTGCATGGCTGTGGGACCTGGTGCGGCGGGCCGCCGAAGCCGGCGAGCTGGAACTAGCGCGCGAGGACATCCTGTTCTTCGCCACTCCCCATCCGCGCGAGCTCAGCGTCAACAGCACCCGCATCACCCGCGTCCGCGGCACCGACGTCTGGGACCTGAGCTATGCCGAGTACGAAGGACGCCGGCAGCTGCGGCAGATCGCTGCCTTCCTGCGCAAGTACGTGCCTGGCTTCGAGGACAGCTACGTGGTGCAAAGCGGCGTGCAGGTGGGCGTGCGCGAGACGCGCCGCATCCTGGGCGAGTACTACCTGACCGCGGACGACCTGCTCGGCGCCCGCCGCTTCGACGACGCCATCGCTCGCGGCTCCTACCCGGTCGATATTCACAACCCCGACGGCCGTGGCACCATCCTCAAGCGGCTGCCGCCTGACGAGGCCTACGACATTCCGCTACGCGCCCTGATCCCGCGCCAGGTCGACAATCTGCTGGTGGCCGGCCGCTGCATCTCCGGCAGCCACGAGGCACTCTCCTCCTACCGGGTGATGCCCATTGCCATGGCTACCGGCCAGGCTGCCGGGGTGTGCTCCGCGCTGGCGGTCCAGCAGGGGGTGCCGGTACGGCAGGTCGCCGCCAGCGATGTCCAGGCGCAGCTGCTCGAGCAGGGCGCCAACCTCGGCGACTTGCGCCCCCTGCCGCGCCACGAACGCAAGCACGGCTAAGGCCTCCGCGCAGACGAAACGCTGGACGGCGCCCTCCCGCCGCGCTACCTTGCTGCCGCTTGCTCGGGGGCCCCATGAATTACCGACACGTTTACCATGCCGGCAATTTCGCCGATGTCTTCAAGCACGTCGTCCTGCTGACGCTGCTGCGGCACCTGCACAAGAAGCCGCAGCCGTTCTGCTATCTCGATACCCACGCCGGCAGCGGCCGTTATCTGCTGAGCAGCCCGGAAGCGCAAAGGACGCTGGAATACTCGCAGGGCATAGGCCGCCTCTATGCAGCCGCGGATCTGCCGCCCCTGCTCGCCGACTATGTCGAACGGGTGCGCGGGGCCGATGCCGCCAATAGCGCCGATGCCCTGCTGGTCTATCCCGGCTCGCCGCTGCTAGCGCAGACCATGCTGCGGCCGCAGGACCGGGCCGTGCTGATGGAGCTGCACCCGGCCGACGCGGCCAGCCTCAAGGCGCTGTTTCGCGGCAACCGGCAAGTGGCCGTGCACGCAGGCAACGGCTACCACGGCCTCAAGGCCTTCCTGCCCCCGCCGGAACGGCGGGGGCTGGTGTTGATTGATCCACCCTTCGAGGCAGCCGACGAGTTCGCGCGCCTCATCGACGGCCTGCGCCAGGCAATGGGCCGCTGGCCGACCGGCATGTACGCCGTCTGGTATCCGATCAAGGACAGGCGGACGGTGCAGCACTTCGAGAAAGGGCTGCAGGACCTGGGCCTGGACAAGCTGCTGCTGACCGAACTCTGCCTGTATCCCAGCGACCGCCCCGGCCGCTTCAACGGCTGCGGGATGCTACTGGTTAATCCGCCCTGGCAGCACGATGCGCTGCTGCAAGCGCTGTTGCCGCAGCTGACGGCGCACCTGGCCACGCCAGCCGGCGGTCGTTGCCGAATCGAATGGCTGGCAGGCCCCTGATTCTACGGGAAATCCCGAGGCGACCCACGGGGCTTCCCGTAGCCTTGCGTCGCTGCAGCTAGCAAAACCGTGACGCAGTCACTGCGCTCGCTCAAACCTCGTCACAGCGCCTGCCCAAGGGTGCTCGTAACCTCTGTCGTTACGGCATTGCCGGAACACGCGAGTACCACAATAAGCATGTGCGCTATGCTGCGAGAAATAAAATGGGTCAGCCAGGTGGAAGGAGAGCCCCTGCGGCGCTGGTTCGTCGACAGCGACCTGGATCTGCTGGTGTGGCAGGAAGACCGCTGCGTGGTCGGTTTCCAACTCTGCTACGACAAGACCAGGCGGGAACGCGCACTGAGCTGGCAGCCGACCGAAGGGTTTCGCCACTGCCTGATCGATGACGGCGAAGCCAGGCCGGGCCGCCCCCGGCCAGCGCCGGCGCTGGTACCCTGCGGCTGCCTTGACGTGCAGCCCATCGCCCGCAGTTTCCTGGCCAAGAGCCGAGCGCTGGAGCGGGAAATCACCGAGTTCGTCTACGGCAAGCTGCTGGAGTACCAGCAGGCTTGCCTCAAGGCGGCTCACCACACGGTCTACCGTCGGCTGCCCACGGCATAAGTAACAGGACAACACCCGGGAGTACCGTCATGCGCAAGATCGCGCTCGCCTGCGCGCTGCTGCTTTGCTTCGTGCTCACCGGCTGCGAGGAGGGAGAATGTTGGCTGTGCTGGGGGGACCGCCCCAACCAGGGCCGGCTGACGCTCGGCCTGACCGCCGCCCCCACCCCGCGCGCCGATGTGCTGGTCCTCGCCGTCGCCGCCGTGGCCTTGCTCGACGAGTCCAACCAGTGGCAGCGCATCGACCTCGATCCGCCCCGACCTCTCGACCTGCTGCCGGCACCGGGCCAGCCTGGCGGGCAGCGCGTTCTGCTGCTGGAGCAGGAACGTCTCGACGGCGGCCGCTACAAGGCCATTCAGCTGATCGTCGACGCTCACCCCGCCAGCCAAGCGTCTTACGTCGAAATCGGCAGTGCCCGCTTCCCGCTGGAGTTGGCTGCCGTCGCCATCCTGAACGCCAGCTTCGACATGCCCCGCAGCGGCGCGCTGGAGCTGGTCATGGACGTCGATGTGCACCGGGGGCTGGCCAGGCTGGATGCATCGGCTCCCCTGCCGGAATCGCTCGCACTGACGCCGCACCTGCGCCTGGCCGAGATCGAGGACAGCGGCAGCATCGCCGGCACGGTCACTCCTGGCCTCCGCGACCACGCGTCCTGCAACCTCCCGACCGGCGCCTTTAGCGGTCGGGTCTACGTCTTTGCGGGCCGCGGCATCGATGCCGGCAACGCGCTGCGCGGCGACAACCTTCCCGTCGCCAGCGTCCCAGTGCAGCCGATCGACGGCAGCTATCAGGCGTTCTTCCTACCGGCGGACGACTACACCTTGGCCTTCGCCTGCGAGACCGAGGACTACCAGCCCTACGCCAGCGACGGGGTGGAGCTGCTGCGCTTCGTGCGCGCCACGGTGCGCGCCGGCAGGGTGGCGCCGGCGGATTTCTGACCGCTGCGCGCCGGCGCGGCTTCAGTAAAACCTGCCAGCGCCGACCAGACGCTGGCGCCAGTAGGGATGATCCAGGGATGCCACCTCGACCGCCTTGCCTGTCGACGGCGCATGCACGAAGCGCCCGTCGCCGGCATAAAGCCCCTCGTGCGAGACCTTGCCGGCCAGGCGGAAGAACACCAGATCGCCCGGCCGCAGCGCCGTGGGCGACACCCGCCGCGAGTGCCGCAGTTGCAGCGCCACCGTGCGCGGCACGCTGATGCCGGCCTGCTGGTGGACGAATTGCACCAGGCCGCTGCAGTCGAAGCCGCTCGGCGTGTTGCCGCCATAGCGATAGGGCTTGCCTTTCAAGGCCAGCGCTTGGGCAGCGAGCTGCCTGCCCGTCGCACCGCCCTCGATCCCCGGCGGCAGGGTAGCGCACGCGCTGCAGAGCAGGACCACGGAAGCCAGCAACAGGCCCTGGAAGAAGCGCCGCCTTGGTCGATCTCGCATGTGCCGCTCGCCGTTTGTCGTTATCATTCCTGCCCAAAGTCTGGGGCCGCCAGCGCCTGGCGTCCAGCCATTCACATCGCACGGGGGCGCACCACCATGACCGACTTACCTCATCTGACCGCATCTGGCGCCGCACACATGGTCGACATCGGCGAGAAGAAGGCGACGCGGCGGGTCGCCATCGCCGAAGGCTATATCGAGATGTCGCCGCAGGCGCTGGCGGCTCTCAAAGCCGGCGAGCTGAAAAAGGGCGATGCGCTCGGCTCGGCTCGCATCGCCGGCATCATGGCCGCCAAGCGCACCTGGGAGCTGATCCCCCTTTGCCATCCGATCCCGCTCACCCACGTGGAGCTGGAGCTGGAACCGGTGGAAGAGCGCTCGGCGGTGCGCTGCCGCGCCTTGGCCGAGACGGTGGACCGCACCGGCGTGGAAATGGAGGCGCTGACCGCGGTGCAGATCGCACTGCTGACGGTTTACGACATGTGCAAGGCCGTGGACAAGGGCATGCGGATCACCGATGTTATGCTGATCCACAAAAGCGGTGGCCGCTCCGGGGAGTGGAACCGGCCGGAATGAGCGCAAGCGCCGCTCGTCGCGATGGCGCTCCACCGTCCTCCCTACTCTCCGCGCAGAGCGTCGATCTTGGCGGCGAGGATGAAGTCGTTCTCGTGCAGACCGCCAATCTTGTGGGTGAAGATCTCCACCGTGACGTAGCCCCAGCCGAACTTGATATCCGGATGGTGCCCTTCTTCCTCAGCCACCCGGCCGATCTCGTTGACGAAGGCCAATGCCTGGGCGAAACCATCGAACTCGAAGTTGCGGACGATGCGCTTGGCCGAGTCGGCCAGCTGCCACCTGGGTACCTGCGGCAGCAGCGCCTCGGCCTGCTCCCGGGTCATGGGATTGATGCCACCCTGGCAGGGCGTGCAGGTCTTGGCGGTGAGGGACATGGTTCTCCTCCTCGGTCGATCCGGGCGCCCCGTGCGCCGGCATTAAGTTTTATACTCTGAGCGCGCCTCACGCATGACAACGCTACAGCAACGACGACTACCGAGGCCAGATTATGAACGCCAATGCCGCCCGCCCCAGGATCGGACTGTTCGTGACCTGCCTGGTCGACCTGCTACGACCCGGGGTCGGCTTCGCCGCCGTCAAGCTCCTGGAGAGCGCCGGCTGCATCGTCGAGGTGCCCGGCGGCCAGACCTGCTGCGGGCAGCCGGCCTACAACAGCGGGGACCTGAGCGCCGCCCGCGCGCTGGCCAAGCAGACCATCCAGGCCATGGAATCCTACGACTACGTAGTGCTGCCCTCCGGGTCCTGCGCCGGCACCCTGCGGGACTACCCGCGCCTGCTGGCCGTCGAGCCGGTCTGGCGCCAGCGCGCGCAAGAATTGGCCGAACGCACCTTCGAGCTCACCAGCTTCCTGGTCGACGTGCTGGGCTGGGACGCGGTGGATGCCGAGTTTCCGGCCACCGTCACCTACCACGATTCCTGCGCCGGGTTGCGCCAGCTCGGCATCAAGCAGCAGCCCCGGCGCCTGCTCGCCAAGGTCGCCGGGCTGGATCTGCGCGAACTGCGCGAAACGGAGGACTGCTGCGGATTCGGCGGCACCTTCTGCGTCAAGTACCCGGAGCTTTCCACCCGGCTGGCGGACGACAAGATCGCTGACATCGAACAGACCGGCGCCCGGGCGGTGCTGGGCGGTGACCTGGGCTGCCTGCTGCACATTGCCGGCCGGCTGCACCGCCGCGGCAGCCCCGTGAAGGCCTACCACGTCGCCGAGGTCCTGGCCGGCATGGCCGACCAAGGCATCGGGGAGGACAAACCATGAAATCCACCGCGCACCTGTTCCCCGAGCAGGCGCGGGCCGCGCTGACGGATGAGAACCTGCAGGCGGCATTGCGATTCGCCAAGGGCGGCTTCATCGACAAGCGCGCGGCCGCGGTTGCCCGCTATCCCGAC
Organism: Lysobacteraceae bacterium; assembly: GCA_012523465.1. Taxonomy (GTDB): domain Bacteria; phylum Pseudomonadota; class Gammaproteobacteria; order Nitrococcales; family AK92; genus JAAYIK01. The sequence goes on from JAAYIK010000016.1 coordinate 183,975, forward strand.
TTCGAGACCCTGCGCGAGCGTGGGCGTCGCATCAAGGACCATACCTTGGCCCATCTGGACGTCTACCTGGAGCGCTTCGCCGCCGCGGTGGAGGCGCGCGGCGGCCACGTGCACTGGGCGCCGGATGCGGCTGCGGCGCGCAGCATCCTGCTCGACATCTGCCGCCGCGCCGGGGCGCGCACGGTGATCAAGGGCAAGACCATGGTCGGCGAGGAGATCGGCGTCAACGCGGCGCTGGAAGAAGCCGGCCTGGAAGTGGTGGAGACCGACCTCGGCGAGTACATCATCCAGCTCGCCAAAGAGCCGCCCAGCCACATCATCGCGCCGGCGGTGCACAAGACCCGCGCGCAGATCTGTAAGCTGTTCGCCGAGCACCACGGCAGCCCTGACACCCTGCGCGAGGCACCCGAGCTGGTGGCCGAGGCGCGCCGGGTGCTGCGCGAGAAGTTCCTCGCCGCCGACGTCGGCATCACCGGCGGCAACTTCCTGGTAGCCGAGACCGGCACCGTGGTACTAGTAACCAACGAAGGCAACGGCGACCTGTGCCTCACCTTGCCGCGCGTGCACGTCGTGCTGGCCGGCATCGAGAAGCTGGTGCCCACCCTGGACGACGCCGCCACCATGGTGCGGCTGCTGGTGCGCAGCGCCACCGGCCAGGACATCAGCACCTACACCACCTTCATCACCGGCGCGCGGCGACAAGACGAGGCCGACGGCCCGGACGAGTACCACATGGTGCTGCTCGATAACGGCCGCTCGCGCATGCTGGGCGACGAGTTCCGCGAGATGCTGCGCTGCATCCGCTGCGGCTCCTGCCTCAACCACTGCCCGGTCTACAACGCCGTGGGGGGCCATGCCTACGGCTGGGTCTACCCGGGCCCCATGGGTTCGGTGCTCACCCCCCAGATCATCGGCCTCGACGCCACCAAGGACCTGCCCAACGCCTGCACCCTCAACGGCCGTTGCCAGGAAATCTGCCCGGTCAAGATCCCGCTGCCGGACCTTTTGCGGCGGCTGCGCGCGCTGCAGTTCGAGCGCGGCCTCATCCGCGGCCCGCAGTGTTGGGCGTTGCGCCTGTGGGGCTGGCTGGCGCGCCGGCCGGCACTCTACCACGGGCTCACGGCGCTCATCGCACGGCTTTCCCCGCGGGGCGCCGCGCGCAGACTGCCGCTCGATTCCGGCTGGACCCAGTCCCGCGACTTCCCGCTGCCGCAACGGACCACCTTCCAGCGCGCCTGGAGCCGACAGGCCAAGGAGGAACGCCGCCATGACTGACGCCAGACAGGCGATACTCAACGCGGTCCGGCAGGCGCTCGGCCGCAGCGCGTCGGTCGAGCCCGCGCCCCGCGACTACGCCGCTCAGCCGCCACCGCGGCCGAGCTGGCGGGAGCACGGGCCGGAGCGCTTCACGAGAAAGCTCGAACGGGTGGCCGGCAGCTGCGAGCGGCTCGTCGAGCTCGCCGCCGTGCCGGCTGCGGTGCTGCGCTACCTGGAAGGGCTTGGCGACGACCGACGGCTGCTGGTCGCTCCAGATCCGCTGCTGCAAGGGCTCGAGTGGCCGGCAGCGCTGCAGCGCTCTACACACCCGCAGGACGCGCGCCGCTACCCGGCGGCGGTTATCACCGCCGCGCTCGGCATCGCTGAGACTGGCACCGTGGTGCTGCCGTCCGGACCGCACCGCCCGCCGTCCATGCAGCTGCTGCCGGACCACCTGATCGTGGTGCTGCGCACCGAGGACGTGGTGGACTACGTGGAGGACGTGTGGCAGCGCATCGCAGCCGGCACACTGCCGCGCACGGTGACCTTCATGACCGGACCCTCGCGCACCGCCGACATCGCGCAGACCCTGCACGTGGGCGCCCACGGCCCGCGACGGCTGCACGTGCTGTTGGTGGGATGAGGCTCGCCGGGCAGACACGGCGGCAGGGCCTGTCCGCCCAGCCTAACGGTTGCCGCGCTCCCGATCCGAGCCGGCAGCGCGCTCGAGGCGCTTGGCCTCGTCCCAGAGGGCGTCCATCTCCTCCAGGGTAGCATCCTCGGGGGAGCGGCCCTGCTCGGCCAGCGTGCGTTCGATGTGGCGGAAACGCCGCTCGAAGCTGGCGTTGGCCCGCCGCAGCGCGGCCTCCGGATCGATCCCGAGGTGGCGCGCCAGATTAGCAACCACGAACAGCAAGTCCCCCAGTTCGGCTTCCAGCCGCTCGGCATCGGCGCCATTCGCCAATTCTTCGCGCAGCTCCTGGATTTCCTCGTCGAGTTTGGCGAAGACCGGCTCCACGTCGTCCCAGTCGAACCCGACCTGAGCCGCGCGGCGCTGCAGCTTAACCGCCCGGGTCAGCCCCGGCAGCGCCAGACCGATGCCGTCCAGCACGCTTACCGACTGCCCGTTGGCTTGCTGCCGGCGCTCCTGCGCCTTGATCGCCTCCCAGCTCCGGGTCTGCGTCTCGGCATCGTCGATGACGACATCGCCGAAGACGTGCGGGTGACGGCGGAGCAGCTTCTCGGCGACCGCGCTGGCGACGTCGTCGAAATCGAAGGCGCCCTGCTCCTGCGCCATTTGGGCATGGAAGACCACCTGGAACAGCAGATCGCCCAGCTCTTCCTTGAGCGCGGACAAATCCTGGCGCTCAATGGCATCGGCAACCTCGTAGGCTTCTTCGATGGTGTAAGGCGCGATGGTGCGGAAATCCTGCTGCAAGTCCCAAGGACAGCCGCGCTTGGGGTCGCGGAGCTGGCGCATGATCTCGCGCAAGCGGGTGACGGGGCTACTCATGTGCTTCTCTGTCTATTCAAGAAAATTACCGTATGTTGACAAAATCACGCCGGCTTCCCTACTGTCGGCGGCCTATCTCACAATAACCTAGTCGAACAACGATACCGATTGGAGACGTCGTGAGTCTGCCCAAAATTCTGCAAGACAATCTGAGACTGCCGGTCATCGGCTCCCCGCTGTTCATCATATCCAACCCGGACCTGGTCATTGCCCAATGCAAAGCGGGCATCGTCGGCTCATTTCCTGCGCTGAACGCTCGGCCGGCCGAGCAGCTCGAAGTCTGGCTGGAGCGGATCACCACAGAGCTGGCCGAGTACAAGGCCGCCAACCCGGACAAGAAAGTGGCCCCCTTCGCCGTCAACCAGATCGTGCACCATACCAACGACCGCCTGGAGCACGACCTGGAGCGGTGCGTGAAGTACAAGGTGCCGATCATGATCACCAGCCTGCGGGCGCCGGACGAGGCGGTCGCCGCGGCGCGCTCCTACGGCGGCCTGGTGTTCCATGACGTCATTAACGTTCGCCATGCCGAGCGGGCGCTAGAGGCCGGCGTCGACGGCCTGATCCTGGTCTGCGCTGGCGCCGGCGGCCACGCCGGCACCTACAGCCCGTTCGCGCTGGTGTCAGAGATCCGCCAGTTCTACGACGGCCCCATCGTGCTCGCAGGCGCCATCACCAAGGGCGAGCACATTCTGGCCGCGCAGGCCATGGGAGCAGATCTGGCCTACATCGGCACCCGCTTCATCGCCACCGCCGAAGCCAACGCGCCGCAGGAGTACAAGCAAACCATCCTCGAGGCCAGCGCCAAAGACATCGTCTACACCAACCTGTTCACCGGCGTTCACGGCAACTACCTGCGCCAGAGCATCGTCAAGGCCGGGCTGGACCCCGACAACCTGCCCACGGCCGACAAGAGCAAGATGACCTTCGGCTCCGGCGGCAGCAGCCGTTCCAAGGTCTGGCGGGACATCTGGGGCGCCGGCCAGGGCGTGGGCAACATCCACGACATCCTGCCGGCGGCGGAGGTCATCGACCGCCTGGCGCTGGAGTACCAGCAAGCGGTGGAGCGGCTGCAAGCCAAGCGCTTCTTCTGAGCGACGAAGCAGCCCGGCGGGCCGCCTCCGCCAGGCGCCGTCACGGCTCCCGGACCTCCGGATCGCGGCAGGTGACCGGGTCGGGATAGCCCATGAACAGCTCCATCACGCAGGCCAGCCAGCGCATGCTGGCGGCGGCCTGGGCATCCACGTCCGGCAGGCCGCGCCGGGCCGCGAGCAGCGCCTGCACGCCGAGCTGCAGATACGTCATGCCGAGATTGTGCTGCGCCTGGGCGAGCTCGGGATCGCGGGCAAGCGCTTCGCGGTAAGCCGCGGCAGCGGCCTCCAGCTGGACCCGCTGGGCGTGGAGGTTGCCCAGGCGGAACCAGTCCTCGGCCCGAGCATCGGGCCGTTCGGTCAAGCGCCGGTACAGCGCCAGCGCCTGGGGATCGTCCCTGGCGTAGGCCGCTTCCGCGCGCTGGCGCAGTCGGTCCGATCCAGCCCCAGACGCCACCGGCAGGCTGGCGCAGCCGGCCAGCAGCAGCGCCAGCGCCGCGGCAAGCATCGCTTTCGGCACGTTAGGACACCTCATCTCGGGCAAGCCTCGTTGGGGTTTGCGCCGCCGTCTTATATCATGTACCCCTTCGCCTCGCGGCACACTGAAGCGAACCCTACATGAGCAACAGCAATCCCATCAAACGCCGGCCCTGCGTTGCCGTGCGGGTCGGCAACGTCGTCGTCGGCGGCGCTGCGCCCATCGTCGTGCAGTCGATGACCAACACCGACACCGCTGACGAGGTGGCCACCGCCGTCCAGGTCGCCGAGCTGGCACGGGCAGGGTCGGAAATCGTCCGCATCACCGTCAATACTGAGGAGGCCGCCGCTGCCGTCCCCCGCATCCGCGATCGGCTGGATGCCATGGGGATCGACGTGCCGCTGGTCGGCGATTTCCATTTCAACGGCCACCGCTTGCTGCAGAAGCACCCGGCCTGCGCTGAAGCCCTGGCCAAGCTGCGCATCAATCCCGGCAACGTCGGCCGCGGCAAGAAACGCGATCCCCAGTTCGCAGCCATGATCGAGGTCGCCTGCCGCTACGACAAGCCGGTGCGCATCGGCGTCAACTGGGGCAGCCTTGACCAAGACCTGCTGGCGCGCCTAATGGACGAAAACGCGCGCCTGCCCCAGCCGCGGGAGCCGATCGACGTCATGCGCGAGGCCGTCATCCAGTCGGCGCTGCAGAGCGCGGCCAAGGCCGAGCAACTGGGGCTGCCGCACGACAGGATCATCCTCTCCTGCAAGATGAGCGGCGTGCAGGATCTAATCGCCGTCTATCGCGACCTGGCCCGGCGCTGCGACTATCCCCTGCACCTGGGGCTGACCGAGGCTGGCATGGGCTCCAAGGGTATCGTCGCCTCCACGGCTGCGCTCGCCGTGCTGCTGCAGGAAGGCATCGGCGATACCATCCGCATCTCGCTCACCCCCGAGCCGGGCGAGCCGCGCACCAAGGAGGTGGTCGTGGCGCAGGAAATCCTGCAGACCATGGGACTACGCGCCTTCATGCCGCTGGTCACGGCTTGCCCGGGCTGCGGCCGCACCTCTAGCACCTTCTTCCAGGAGCTGGCCGAGCGCATCCAGCACTACGTCCGCGAGAAGATGCCCGAGTGGCGCAGCCGCTACCCAGGCGTGGAGAACATGACGCTGGCGGTGATGGGCTGCGTGGTCAACGGGCCCGGCGAGAGCAGGCATGCCAACATCGGCATCAGCCTGCCTGGCACCGGCGAAGTGCCCGTCGCCCCCGTCTACGTGGACGGCGAGAAGACTGTCACCCTCAAGGGCGAGCACATCGCCGAGGAATTCCAGGCCATCATCGACGACTATGTCCGCCGCAAGTACGGCGCCGCGCAGGCCGGCTGACCCCTTCCCGACCCGCCGTCCAGCGAGCCGCGACGCCTTCACTGCCGTTTCACCCCGGCCCGCCGGCGCGGCGGCCCGTACATCCTACCTGCTCGATTCCCCAGCCTCGCGCCCATAGACAGACCGACAATGTCTTCTATATTGAGACATAGGTCCGATCGAGCGGTCCGTTGGAAGGGAGTCCTGCGGCATGGAATTGCAGAACGAGCGGCACCTGCCTTGGCCACGCGAGCGCGTCTGGGAGGCGCTAAACGATCCCGCCTTCCTGCAGCTGTGCATCCCCGGCTGCGAATCCATGGAGCAGCTGGAGGACAACCGCTACGACGCCTTGGTGCAAGCCAAGGTCGGTCCGGTCAAGGCCCGCTTCCGCGGCCTGATCAGCGTCGCTGACCTCGTCCCCCCCGAATCCTACACGCTGCGCTTCGAAGGCCAGGGCGGCGCCGCCGGCTTCGCCCGCGGCGAGGCCGACGTGCAGCTCGTATCTGCCGATGACGGCGGCAGCATCCTGCGCTACAGCGCCCGCGCCACCGTCGGCGGCAAGCTGGCCCAGATCGGCTCCCGGCTGGTTCAGGCCACCGCCCGCAAGATGGCGGACCAATTCTTCGACAACTTCACTGCCCACTTGCAGGCCGGCGACGAGTCCACCGCCGCCACGGCGGTAGACGCCGTGCAGCCCGACCCAGCGCAACCGAGTTCCAAACCACGCTGGAAGTTCTGGAGCAAGGCCAAGCAAGGCATGGAGTAGCGCCTTGCCGCCATCTCATCAGGAGGAGAGCCCATGAAGGTGTCCATGACCGTGAACGGGAGGCCCGTCGAGGCCGAGGTCGACCCGCGCACGACGCTCGTCGAATTTCTCCGCAAGCACCTCAACCTCACGGGAACCCACGTTGGCTGCGATACCGGCCAGTGCGGTGCCTGCACCGTCCATTTGAACGACCGCGCCGTGAAGTCGTGCAGTGTGCTGGTCGGCCAGGCTCAGGGCGCCGCGGTGACCACCATCGAGGGCATCGCCGAGGATGGCGGGCTGCATCCGGTGCAGGCGGCCTTCCGCGAGCACCACGGCCTGCAATGCGGCTTCTGCACGCCGGGCATGGTAATGATGGCCATCGACCTGCTGCGCAACGATCCGGCACCGAGTGAGGCCACCATCCGCCAGCAGCTGCAGGGCAATTTGTGCCGCTGCACCGGCTACCACAACATCGTCAAGGCCATCCAGGCGGCTGCGGCGACGATGGCCGCAACCGAACCGGCCCCCACCCAGATGAAGGAGCAGCTGGCATGAACGCGACCGTAATCGGCAAGCCCATCAAGCGGCGCGAAGACGAGCGCTTCCTCCGCGGCCAGGGCCGCTACGTCGATGACTTGCGCTTCCCCGGCGAAACCCACGCCTATTTCCTGCGCTCGCCGCACGCGCACGCCCGCATCCGCAGCATCGACACCAGCGCGGCCTTGGCCGCCCCCGGCGTACTGGCGGTGTTCACCGGCGAGGACCTCAAGGCCGACAACGTCGGCAGCCTGCCCTGCGGCTGGCTGATCACCGACGTCAACGGCGAGCCCATGAAGGAGCCGCCCCATCCGCCGCTGGCCCAGGGCAAGGTCCGCTACGTGGGCGATCACGTCGCCGTGGTCATCGCCGAAAGCTACCTCCAGGCCAAGGATGCCGCGGAACTGATCGAGGTTGACTACGAGGAGCTGCCGGCGGTGACCGAAACCGCGCGGGCGCTGGCGCCGGACGCGCCCAAGGTCCATGACGAATTCGCGGACAATTGCTGTTATGTGTGGGAAATCGGCGACAAGGCGGCTACCGACACCGCCTTCGAGCGGGCCAAGCACATCACCCGGTTGGAACTCGTCAACAACCGGCTCATCCCCAACGCCATCGAGCCGCGGGCAGCCATCGCGCTGTACTCGCCGGGCGAGGACCGCTACACCCTCTACACGACCTCGCAAAACCCGCACGTGATCCGGCTGCTGATGTGCGCCTTCGTGCTGGGCCTGCCCGAGCACAAGGTGCGGGTGGTAGCGCCCGACGTCGGCGGCGGCTTCGGCTCCAAGATCTTCCACTACGCCGAGGAAGCCGTGCTGACCTGGGCCAGCCGCAAAGTCGGCCGTCCCATCCGCTGGACCGCTGAGCGCTCCGAGGCCTTCCTGTCGGACGCTCACGGCCGCGATCACGTCACCACCGCCGAGCTGGCGCTGGACGAGCAGGGCCAGTTCCTTGGCATGCGGGTACGCACCACGGCCAATCTCGGCGCCTACCTCTCGACCTTCTCGACCTGCGTGCCCACCATCCTCTACGCGACGCTGCTGGCCGGGCAGTATAAGACCCCACACATCCACTGCCAGGTCACCGGTGTCTTCACCCACACGGCGCCGGTGGACGCCTACCGCGGCGCTGGCCGGCCCGAGGCCACCTACGTGGTTGAGCGGCTGGTGGAGCAGGCAGCGCGGGAGCTGGGGCTGAGCCCGAGCGAGATCCGCCGGCGCAACTTCATCCCCAAGGAGGCGTTCCCCTACTCCACGCCGGTGGGGCTGACCTATGACACCGGCGACTATGAGGCGACGCTCAACCGCGCCGAGGAGCTCGCCGACGTGGCCGGCTTCGCGCAGCGGCGGCAGGAAGCGGCCAAGCGCGGCAAGCTGCGCGGGCTGGGCTACGCCACCTACATCGAGGCCTGCGGCCTGGCGCCGTCGCAGATCGCCGGCTCGCTGGGCGCCCGTGCCGGGCTTTACGAGTCGGGCGAGGTTCGCCTGCATCCGACCGGCAAAGTCACCGTCTTCACTGGCTCCCACAGCCACGGTCAGGGGCACGAGACCACGTTTGCCCAGGTGGTCGCGGACCGACTAGGCGTGCCCATCGAGGACGTGGAGATCGTGCACGGCGACACCGATCGGGTGCCGTTCGGCATGGGCACCTACGGCTCGCGCTCGATCGCGGTGGGCGGTGCGGCTCTGATGAAAGCGCTCGACAAGATCATCGACAAGTCGAAGAAGATCGCCGCCCACATGCTGGAGGCGGCGGAAGCCGACATCGAGTTCGACAATGGCGTCTTCCGCGTGGTCGGCACCGACCGTCAGGTCACCATCGGTGAGGTCGCATTCGCGGCCTACGTGCCGCACAACTACCCGCTGGAGGAGATCGAGCCAGGCCTCAACGAGACCGCCTTCTACGATCCGAGCAACTTCACCTATCCGGCCGGCAGCTATATCTGCGAGGTGGAGATCGATCCGGAAACCGGCAAGGTGGAGATCGCCAGCTTCACGGCCGTGGACGACTTCGGCAACGTGATCAATCCCATGATCGTGGAAGGCCAGGTGCATGGAGGGCTCGCCCAGGGCATCGGCCAGGCGCTGCTGGAGAACTGCGTCTATGACCCCGACAGCGGGCAGCTGGTCACCGGCTCCTACATGGACTACACCATGCCGCGTGCCGACGACCTGCCCAGCTTCCAGATCGACATGCACGGCACGCCCTGCACCCACAACCCGCTGGGCGTGAAGGGCTGTGGCGCAGCCGGCGCCATCGGTGCGCCGGCGGCGGTCATGAACGCCGTCCTGGACGCCCTGCGGCCACTGGGGGTAACCCACTTGGACATGCCGGCGACGCCGCACCGGGTCTGGCAAGCGATCCAGCAGGCCAAGCAGCAGCAGGCCGCGTGAGGGAGGAGATGCCATGTACGCCTTCAACTACCATCGTCCGGACAGCCTCGAAGCCGCGATCGGCCTGCTGCGCACCTGCGAGGACGGGCTGTTCCTCGCCGGCGGGCAGACCCTGCTGCAGAGCCTGCGCCAGCGCCTGGCGCAGCCTTCCGATCTGATCGACCTGGGCGCGCTGCCGGAACTAAGCGGCATCCGCCGCGAGGGCGACCAGCTGGTCATTGGCGCCATGACCCGTCATGCCGAGGTCGCGGCCTCGGACCTGGTCCGCCAGAGCATTCCGGCGCTGGCGGCGCTGGCGGCCGGCATCGGCGACGCCCAGGTGCGCAACATGGGTACGCTGGGCGGCTCCATCGCCAACAACGATCCGGCCGCCGACTATCCGGCCGGGGTGCTCGGCCTGGGCGCCACCGTCGTCACCAGCGAGCGTGAGCTGGCTGCCGACGAGTTCTTCACCGGCATGTTCGAGACCGCGCTCGAGCCAGGCGAGCTGATCCGGGAAGTCCGCTTCCCGATCCCGCGCCGAGCCGGCTACGTCAAGTTCGCCCAGCCGGCCTCGCGCTACGCCCTGGTGGGGGTGATGGTGGCGGAGTCGGCCGCGGGAGTGCGGGTGGCTGTCACCGGGGCCGGCCCCTGCGTGTTTCGGGTGCCGGCCATGGAGCAGGCGCTAGCGCAGGACTTCCAGCCGCAGGCCCTGGACGGCATCGAGGTGCCGGCCGACGAGCTGAACGACGACCTGCATGCCAGCGCCGAGTACCGGGCTCACCTGGTCGGTGTGCTTGCCCGGCGCGCCGTAAAAGCGGCGCTGGCCGGCTTATAGGGCCGGCGATCTTCGCCGTCGCGGCCGGCTCCGCAATGCGGGTCCGGCCGCATTTCTTGTTCCTGGCTTTGATTCCAGCGCGAGGCAATTCATGACGGCCAATGCACCGACGCCGCTGCCCCACTCCATCGACGCCCTCACCGCGCTGCTGGAAGCCGGCGATTACATCGTCGACCGCCGCCTGGCCACCGTGCTGTTTCTCGCCCTGCGCCTGGGGCGCCCCCTGTTTCTCGAAGGCGAGGCCGGGGTCGGCAAGACCGAGATCGCCAAGGTGCTAGCCAAGCAGTTGGGCCGGCGGCTGGTTCGCCTGCAATGCTACGAAGGGCTGGACGTGGCGGCCGCGGTCTATGAGTGGGACTACCCACGGCAGATGGTGGAAATCCGTCTGGCCGAGGCCGCTGGCGGGATCGACCGCGAGCAGCTCAGCCACGACATCTTCTCCGAACGGTTTCTGATCCGTCGCCCCCTGCTGCAGGCACTGGAGCCGGACCCGTCCGGCCCGCCCGTGCTGCTCATCGACGAGCTGGACCGCACCGACGCGCCTTTCGAGGCCTTCCTGCTGGAAATCCTGGCCGATTTCCAGGTCACGGTGCCCGAGCTCGGCACCCTCAAGGCGGCACAACCGCCCATCGTCGTCATCACCTCCAACCGCACCCGTGAGATCCACGACGCGGTCAAGCGCCGCTGCCTCTACCACTGGGTCGATTACCCCGATGCCGCCCGGGAGCTCGCCATCGTGCGCCGGCGGGCGCCGGAGGTCATGGAGCGGCTGGGTCAGGCGGTGGTCGCCTTTGTTCAGCGCTTGCGTGGCATGGATCTCTACAAGCTGCCCGGAGTGGCCGAGACCATCGACTGGTCCAGGGCGCTGGCAGCCCTGGACACCTTCAGCCTCGACCCGGCCGTGGTCAGCGACACCCTAGGTTGCCTACTGAAATACCAGGAAGACCTAGACCGCCTGGACAGCGGCACCATTCAAGCGCTGCTGGCCGAGATCAACGCCGAGATCGCCGATGCCCGCTTTGGACCGTCGTGACGGCAGCGGGCGGCTGCCGGAGAACATCGTCCACTTTGGCCGCCTGCTGCGCGGCGCTGGCCTGCCCATCGGCACCGACCGCATCCTGCAGGCGCTGCGCGCGGTGGACGCGGTCGGCATCGCCGACCGCACCGCCCTGCACGCCGCGCTCGCCGCCGTATTCGTCGACCGCCGCGAGCAACAGGCGCTGTTCGATCAGGCCTTTGCCCTGTTCTGGCGTGATCCCAAGCTGCTGCAGCGCGTGCTGGAGCGACTGCTTGCCGGCGCCCGGGCCGGCGGCGCGCTCAAGACCGGCCCCGAGCCGATGCGCCGCCTCGCGGAGGCGCTGGGAGGAGACAGCGGCGAGCAGCGCCAGCAGGGCGAGCGGAGCGAAATCCAGGCCAGCCTGACCTGGTCGGACCAGGAGCGCTTCCAGCACCGCGATTTCGAGAGCATGAGCGCCGAGGAGCTGGCGGCGGCCCAGGCTGCCGTCGCCCGCATGCGGCTCGGCCTGGAGCAATTGCGCACCCGGCGCTTTCGACCCGATCCGCACGGCAGGCGGCCCGATCCCCGAGCCACCCTGCGCGCCAGCCTGCGCGGCGGCCGCGACCACATCCAGCTGCGCTATCGCAGCTGCCGCAGCCGGCCGCCCACCGTGGTGATCCTGTGCGACATCTCCGGCTCCATGAGCCAGTATGCGCGCATCTTTCTCCACTTCGCCCATGCGCTTACCGCGCAGCGCAAGGACGTGCACACCCTGCTGTTCGGCACCCGGCTCACCGACGTCACGCGCCTGCTACGCACCCGCGACCCGGATGCGGCGCTGGCCGGCATCGGCGCCAAGGTCAGCGACTGGTCCGGCGGCACTCGCATCGGCCAGGCGCTGGGCGAGTTCAACCGTCGCCACGCCCGCCGTCTGCTCTCCCAAGGTGCGGTGATACTGCTGATGACGGACGGGCTGGACCGGGACAACGGCGCCGGCATCGAGCGGGAAGTCCGCCGCCTGCGCCGTCAGGCCCGCCGCCTGATCTGGCTCAATCCGCTGCTGCGCTACCAGGGTTTTGAGGCCCGCGCCGCCGGCATTCGCGCCCTGCTGCCGCACGTCGATGACTTCCGTCCCATGCACAACCTGCGTAGCCTGGAGCAGCTGGCCGCCGCGCTGGCCGGACAAGCGGAGGTTTCGGAGGATTTCGATGCTTTGCGCCATTTTGCTCGCCGGCGGTGAGAGCCGCCGCTTCGGCAGCGACAAGCTCACCGCACATCTGCCCGACGGTCGCATGGTCGCGCTTGCCGCCGCCGAGGCGCTGGCGGGGGCGGCCGAAGCGCGCGTCGCGGTGTTGCGTCCCGACCGCGAAGAGCTGGCCGTGCTGCTTGCCGCGCGTGGCTGGCGAGTGGTGGCCACGGCCCATGCCGAGCGCGGCATGGGCGCCAGCCTCGCCGCAGGCGTGCGAGCCGCTGCCGACGCCGCTGGCTGGCTGATCGGGCTTGCCGACATGCCACTGCTGCAGCCCGCAACGGCCCAGGCGGTGGCAGCTGCGCTACGTGCCGGCGCGCCGGCAGCCGCCCCCTTCTACCGCGGTCGGCGCGGCCATCCGGTCGGGTTTGCCGCTGCGCTGGGCCCGCAGCTGCTCGCCCTTGACGGCGATGTCGGCGCCAGGCGCATCCTCGAAGCGCTGGACGGGCGGCTGGCGTGCATTGATGTCGATGATCCCGGAGTGCTCATCGACATCGACCGGCCGCAAGATTTGGCGCGCCTGGGCCAGCCGTAACGGAAGGCGGGACAGCGACTCAGCGCTTGAGCTCGAACGGCCCGCAGCAATGGCCGTGATTGACCGGACCGGAGCCTTTGCCCAGCGGCACCGCAGTGCGGATCGCCTCGCGCAAGTACTCCCGGCCATGCTCGACCGCATCCTCCAGCGGCAGCCCCTGCGCCAGCCGGGTGGCGATGGCGGAGGCCAGGGTGCAGCCAGTGCCATGGCTGCTGTTCGTCTCCAGCCGCGTGCCGGAATAGAGCAGCTCGCGACCGTCCGCGGTGGCCAGGATGTCGGTGACATTGCGCGTCTGGAGGTGACCGCCCTTGAGCAGCACCGCCACGCCGAAGCGCTCTCGCAGCTCGGCTGCGGCTGCGCGGGCAGCGGCGATGTCGGGAATGGGACGCCCGAGCAGCGCCTCGGCCTCAGGCAAATTGGGCGTGATGACGGTGGCCTGGGGAATCAGGCGCTCCTTGAGGGCGTCGATCGCATCCTCCGCCAGCAGGCGGGCGCCGCTCTCTGCCACCATGACCGGATCGACCACCAGCGGCGTGGCCGCGCAACGGACGCGCAGTAAGGAGGCCACTGCCTGAATCACCTCGGCATCGTGCAACATGCCGATCTTGACGGCGTCCACGCCAATGTCGTCCAGCACCACGTCGATTTGCTTGCGGACGAACTCCGGCGGGACCGGCAACACGTCGCGCACTTCCAGCGTGTTCTGGGCAGTGAGCGCCGTGATCGCCGTCATGGCGAAGCCGCCCAAAGCCGTGACCGTCTTGATGTCGGCCTGGATGCCTGCACCACCGCCGGAATCGGAGCCGGCCACGATCAAAACCCGTCCTTTCATGATTCGTACTGAGCCTTCAATAACTTGCGATCGACCTTGCCCGGCCCGGCCATGGGCAGCTCCTCCACCACCTGGAAGCGGCGCGGGATCTTGTAGCCGGCCAGATAGCGCCGGCAATGCTCCCGCAGCGCCTGGATGCTGACCTCGCAGCCGGGCTTGGGCACGATCAGGGCAAGCGGCACCTGCCCCCAGTTTTCGTCGGGAACTCCCAACACGGCCACTTCAGCTACCGAGGGGTGCTCGCGCAAAACGTTCTCCACCTCCTCGGGGGAGACGTTCTCGCCGCCGGTGATGAACATGTTGTCGGCCCGACCGACGATGTAGACGTAGCCCTTCTCGTCCTCCCGCGCGAGGTCACCGGAATATACCCAACCGCCATCGAGCAGGACCTCCTGGGTGCGCTCGGGCTGGTCGAGATAGCCGTCGAAGTTGTGCAGGCTGCGCATGCAGAGCACACCCACCTCGCCACGCGGCACCGGCTGCAAGGTTTGCTGGTCGACAATCTGGTAGTCGCAGTGGAAGAACGGCGTTCCGATGCTGGCGTTGTGAGTCCAGATCTCATCGAGGCTGTGGTCAATGCCGACGTAGGTGAAGTTGGACGGCCCGGCCTCGGTTAGCCCGTAAGATTGGGTCACCGGTATGCCACGCTCCCAGAACGGCCGCATGGCTGCCGGCGAGCAGGGCGCGCCGGCGGTGGTGATGCCGTGCAGCGAATCCAGCCGGGTCTCGCGGAAGCGGGAGTGCCGTGCCAGGAACAGCAGCATGGCCTCAACCGCGCCGAAGTGGGTGATTTGCTCGCGCTCAATTAGCTCCAGCACCTGCCCCGGATCGAATTCGCGCAGCAGCACCGTGTAGCCACCGGCGTGGTAGATGGGCGTGATGGTGTTCCAGCCGCCGATGTGGAACAACGGGAAGGTCAGCAGCTCGCGCTGCTGCGCCAGGGCGCCGCTGGAGGTGACGATGATCTCCAGCGAATTCCACAGCATCTGGCGGTAGCTGACGACGCAGATCTTGGGCAGCGCGGTGGTGCCGCCAGTATGGATATAGAGGTAGGGATCGCTCTGCGCCAGCGGCACGTTGACGTCGTCCCGCGGCGGCGTGGCCAGCACCTCCCGCTCCCAGATGCTGTCCTCGTCCGACCATACCAGGCGATGCCGGACCGTCTCCGGCAGCTCCAGCGAGTCTGCGAGCGCGGCAAAGACGTCCTCGTGAATCAAGGCCTGCGGCCGGATGCGGCCAATCAGGTCATCCAGCTCGCGCTTGGTCAGGCGATGACTGAGCGGCGCGAGGATGATGCCCGTCTTGCCGCAAGCCAGATAGAGATCGACGGCCTCGATGCGGTTGCGGGCGATGAAGCAGACGATGTCGCCCTTTTTCAGCCCCAGCCGGTCGGTGAGATATGTGCCGACCCGGCAGGCCCGGTCATTCATCTCCGCATAGGTATAACGGCAGTCGGTGGCGGCATCGAGCAGGGCGACCCGGCGTGGCGTCACGGCGGCGCGCCGACCGGCCCAGTCGCCGATCCAGTACATGGGCAAATCGTCGTATTGAATTGGTGTGGACATACTCTCCTCCACCGCTGCACAGCATCGGCCGTTCGCCTGGTTATTCTTCAGCTTCAGCCGGGGCGACGCAAGCCGAGCGCAAGCTACCGCGCTGCCGCCAGTCCGGCTGGTTCCGGCACCCTGGCCAGGGCTTCCTCGATCAGCTCAACGCCCAGGCCAGGCCGATGGGCGTTCTCGCTCAGATGACGGCGCCATGCTCTGGCCCCCGGCACACCCTGGAACAGGTTGAGCAGGTGGCGGGTGATGGCCGACAGCCGCACGCCGGCGGCTAGCTGCCGCTCGACGTAGGGTAGATAGGCGCGCACCAGCTCATGGCGACTGGGCGGCGGCTCTGCCCCGTAGAGGGCGGCATCCCACTGCATGACGGCATAAGGGTTGCCGTAGGCTTCCCGCCCTATCATCGTGCCGTCGACCCGGGCGAGGTGGGTGCACACTTCGGGCAGGCTGCGGATGCCGCCATTGATCACGATAGTGAGCTCCGGGAAGTCCTGCTTCAGGCGATAGACCCTATCGTAGTCAAGCGGCGGGATTTCGCGATTTTCCTTCGGGCTCAGGCCCTGCAGCCAGGCCTTGCGGGCATGGACCACGAACACCCGGCAGCCGCCCTCTGTCGCCACCGTCTCGACGAAACGGCGCAAGTCCTGCTCGGAATCCTGATCGTCGATGCCGATGCGGCACTTGACCGTCACTGGCACTCGCACGGTCTCCCGCATGGCGGCCACACAGTCGGCTACCAGCGCCGGCTCCGCCATCAGGCAGGCACCAAAGCGGCCCGACTGGACCCGATCGCTAGGACAGCCGACATTGAGGTTGATTTCGTCGTAACCGGCCGCTTCGCCCAACCGCGCCGCCTGCGCCAGCGCGGCCGGATCGCTGCCACCCAGCTGCAGGGCCACCGGATGCTCGCGCGAATCGAAGGCCAGCAGTCGCTCGGCATCTCCGTGGACAAGCGCTGCCGCCGTCACCATTTCGGTATAAAGCAGCATGCGCGGCGCGCCCAGTCGCAGCAGGTAGCGAAAATGCCGGTCGGTCCACTCCATCATGGGGGCCAGGCAGAGCCGGCGGTCTAGCGCCACCGTCCCGGTTTCGGGCAGACTTTTGTTCATGGAATCATGAAGTTCATGCGTTGAATCGAATCGTTCGGCGCCGCCCCACGGGCCGCCGGATCACCATACCAAGACACGGAACCAAGAGCGCCATGCCCATCCAGCTCATCCTCTACGGCACCGAGGGCTGCCACCTCTGCGACTTGGCGGCGGAGCTGCTGGCCGAACCCGCTGCCGCAGGCCGCATCACCTACTCCTACGCCGATATCCTTGACGATCCGGCGCTGGAAGACCGCTACGGCGTCCGCATTCCCGTGCTGCGTAACGCCAACGGCCAGCAGGAGCTGGACTGGCCATTCGACCGTGACCAGCTGGAAGAGTTTTTGAACCGGCTGGCACAAGCCGAGGGCGCGTCTTGACCCGCACAGCCCGCCCGGAATCCATCCGTCTCCGCCGACAGGAGTTGCTTGCCCTACTGCTTGTCGCGCTGCTGACGCCGGCGCTCGCCAGCGCGGAGGAAATCTGGATTCTCGTCGATACCGCGGTGCGGCGGCTGGATGTCTACCGCGGCTATACGCCCATCAAGCGCTTCCGCAACATCTCCCTGGGCCGCAACGGCCCGGCGCCCATCCATCTGGCCGGCGATGCTACCACACCCCTGGGCGAATTCCGGATCACCCACATCAACCACAACAGCCGCTTCCACATTTTTCTCGGCCTGAACTATCCGACCCGGGCACACATGATGCGCGCCCATGCCGACGGCCTGGTCGACACCGACACCCACGACGCCTTCCTGGCCGTGCTCGACAGCCGCAAGCTGCCCCCGCAGGACACGCCGCTGGGCGGGTACATCGGCATCCACGGTATCGGCGACGGCGATCCCGGCATTCACGCCCGCTACGACTGGACCCAAGGCTGCATCGCCCTGACCAATGAGCAAATCGAGGAGCTCAGCCGGCTGGTGGGCGTTGGCACCCGCGTCTTCATCCGCTGATCGGGCACTCGCGTCGTCGGAAAGCGACAGAGAAAAGCGCGGGAAAACCCTTGAAGACGCTAGCAGAACGATCAGAAAGTCACCATAATGAAGCGACTTTTCGGTGAGGCTTGGACTTGACGTAAGTCCACTTCTAGACTTTTTAGTGGGCCTATATTCTATAGGCGCAAAAACAACATGGAAGAAGGAGACACCGCAATGTCGCGCATGATCAAACTGCTTCCGGGCCTTTCGGCTGCCGCCGCAGCGCTTCTGCTTGCTTCCGGCTGCGCCACCACCGAAATGGGCGCCATCAGCAGCGAACTGGAAGAGGTCCGCCAGCAGGCCGCCCGCGCCCAGGAAACCGCCGACGAGGCGAATGCCAAGGCCGAAGCTGCCCTGAACGCCGCCAACGAAGCCAAGGAACTGGCCAACCGCGCCGAAGGCATCGCCAAGGCCACCCAGTTCCAGCTGGAGCGCAACGCTAAGCAGCAGGAAGAAATGTTCAAGCGGTCCATGTACAAGTAATACGACCGCTTTCGCTGTCAAAAGCCCTGCCGAGCAGGGCTTTTTCTTTATCCGCCATGCTGCCGCCGGAGCTGCTCGCCGCTTATCGCGCCACTCGCTACGTGGTCGACACCTCCCCGATAGGCCGTTTCGTGCTGCGCATCGGCCAGCCTTCCGCGGCGGCGGACCGGCTCTGCCGGCTGCTCGGCCAGGCAAGCTGGGTTTATGTCACCGCCTGCAATCCTCGTTCCCGCCTTCTTCCCCCAGAGGAAAACGCAGCCCGTATGGCGGCGCTGGAACGCGTCCTGCAGGCGCAAGGTTGGCGCTACTTCCCCGGCACCGGCTGCGGCGACGATCTCAACTGGCCCCCGGAGCCGAGTCTGCTCGTCCCGGGCGTAGATCGCGCCCAGGCCGTAAGCTTGGGGCGGCGCTTCGAGCAAAACGCCGTCGTCTACGGCGAGCTGGGTGGTCCTGCGCAGCTGCTGCTGACCGCTGAGTGAGTCGCTGGCTTGCCAGAGGCAGACATTTCCGCTTATCCTACCCCACCCCAGGTGGGGTGTAATGGAGCATAGTCATGAGCGAAAGCTGTCACGGTCTGCGGCTCGATCCCACGGTTCGCGAAGATGCCCGCCGCCGCCTGCTGTCCGTTCGGGGTCATGTCGAAGGCATACTGCGCATGCTCGAGAACGAGCAGGTGTACTGCGTGGAAGTGCTCAAGCAGATCAAAGCGGTGGACGGCGCGCTCAACAAGATCGGCGCTCTGATTCTCAGAAGCCATTTGCGCAGCCACGTGGTCACGGCCCATGAGCGCGGCGACGAAGACAGAGTCGTCGATGAGCTCATGGAAATCCTCAAGTACCGCTGACGGAGGGTGATCGTGCGACCGCGACGCGCTTGCGAGCGCGACATGCGCCTGGCCCGGCAGCATCAGACGGCCAACGACATGGCGGCCCGTTTCCGCCACCGCGAACGGGCCCACAGCCTCGGCCAGCGCCACTGTCTGCCGCACTTACGCAGCCATTACCGGATGTTCAAGGCGGGACTGCGCAGCCGTAACTGGCGGGAAGCACTGGGCCGAATCCCGCGCATGCCGGCTTCGGTCAGCTCCCTGATCGGGACCGTGCCCAGCGGCCTCCCCGCGCTGCGGCCCATGCCAATTCCAGCAGATTTGCAGAGTTACCTGTCCGAGCGAGTAAACCCATGAGCCAACAACTGACCATCGGCATCAAAGGCATGAACTGCGCTTCCTGCGTCGGCCGGGTCGAACGCGCACTGGCCCAGACTCCAGGCGTCGCCGAGGTCAGCGTCAACCTGGCAACCGGCAAGGCCACGGTCACCGTCGACGGCGCCACCGCCCAGCAGGTGGTCGCGGCGATCAAGGGAGCCGGCTACGAGGCGCTGATCGCCACGGTCGAGTTCGGCATCCGCGGCATGCATTGCGCCTCCTGCGTCAATCGCGTCGAACAGGCGATCGCCAAGCTGCCCGGCGTGGTTGCCGCCAGCGTCAACCTGGCGACCGAGAAAGCCCGGGTCCACTACCTGCCGGAAACGCTGACGCCGACCCGCATCCGCGAGGCCGTGCGCGAAACCGGCTTCGAGCCAGTCGACGCCAGCGCGCCCGCCATCGCGAGCGACGCCGTTCAAGAAGACGGCGAGCTGCAGGCCCTGCGGCGCGATCTGCGGCTGGCCGCGCTGCTGACCATTCCTCTGGTCGTCATCGCCATGGGCAAGATGCTGCCCGGGCTCGAGCACCTTTTCACTGGCCTGCTCTCGCATGCCGGCTGGGCCTGGGTGGAAGGGCTGCTGGCCACGCCGGTGCTGTTCTATGCCGGGCGCCGCTTCTTCAGCTCCGGCTTCGCCGAGCTGCGCCACTTGAGTCCGGGCATGAATAGCCTGGTGATGATCGGCGCCAGTGCCGCCTATCTCTACTCGCTGCTGGCGCTGCTGGCGCCGGGGCTGTTTCCGGAAGGCACGGCGGCGAGCTACTTCGAGGCAGCTGGCGTCATCGTGACGCTCATCCTCGCCGGGCGCTATCTGGAGCAAGTCGCCAAGGGGCGCGCCTCGCAGGCTATCAAGAAGCTGCTGCAGCTGCAGCCGCCAACGGCCCGAGTGCTGCGCGATGGCCAGCCGGTCGAAGTCCCTGTCGAACAAGTGCTGCCGGGCGACCTGCTGCTGGTGCGCCCGGGCGAGCGCATTCCGGTCGACGGCGTGGTCGAGGACGGTCGCTCTTACGTGGACGAATCCATGCTCACCGGCGAATCGCTGCCGGTGAGCAAGGAAGTCGGCTCCGAGCTGGTGGCTGGTACGGTCAACCAGCACGGCGCGCTGACCTTCCGCGCCAGCCGTGTCGGCGCCGATACCGTCCTGGCGCAGATCATCCGCATGGTGGAGCAGGCCCAGGCCGACAAACCGCCGATCCAGCGCCTGGCGGACAAGATTGCTGGCATTTTCGTGCCCATCGTGCTGGCCATCGCCGCACTCACCTTCGTGGCCTGGCTGCTGCTCGGTCCCGAGCCGGCGCTCTCGTACGCCTTCGTCACCGCCGTCAGCGTGCTGCTGATCGCCTGCCCCTGCGCCATGGGGCTGGCCGCGCCGACCGCCATCATGGTGGGCACCGGCAAGGGCGCCGAGCTGGGCGTGCTGTTCCGCAAGGGCACGGCGCTGGAAACCCTGTCGCAGGTCGATGCCGTGGTGCTGGACAAGACCGGCACCCTGACCCGCGGCCAGCTGGAACTGGTCGACCTTACGGTGCTGAAAGGTGAGAAGGCCGGCGTGCTGGCGCTCATGGCGGCGGCCGAGCTGCGCAGCGAGCATCACATCGCCGACGCCATTCGCCGCGCGGCCGCCGCGCACGGCGTGATCCCGCCCGCGGTCGAGCGGTTCCAGGCCGAACCGGGCTTGGGCGTGGAGGCGGTGGTCGATGGCCGGCTGGTCCAAATCGGATCCGACCGTTACATGCGACGGCTGGGAATTTCCCTGGAGGCGGCGGAAGAGCGTGCCAAGGAGCTGGCCGCACAGGCGAAGAGCCCGCTGTTCGCCGCCATCGACGGCGAACTAGCGGCGGTATTCGCGGTAGCCGACTCGCTCAAGCAGGGCGCCGGCAAGGCCGTCGCGGCATTGCAGGCCATCGGCATGGAGATCGCCATGTTGACCGGCGACAACGAAGCCACCGCGCAGGCGGTAGCCCGCAAGCTGGGCATCCGCCAGGTCATGGCCGAGGTGCTGCCCGACGACAAGGCCGCCGAGATCCGACGTCTGCAGGAGAGCGGCAAGCGCGTGGCCTTCGTCGGCGACGGCATCAACGACGGCCCGGCGCTGGCGCAGGCCGACGTCGGCATCGCTATCGGCACCGGGACCGAGATCGCCATCGAAACCGCCGATGTGGTGCTGATGCGGGGTGATCTGCGCGGCATCGTCGACGCCATCGCCCTGTCCCGCAGCACGCGCCGCACCATTCTTGGCAACTTCGCCTGGGCGTACGGCTACAACGTCGTGCTCATCCCGGTCGCTGCCGGCCTGCTGTTCCCGGCCTTCGGGCTGCTGCTCAATCCCATGCTGGCCGCGGCAGCGATGAGCCTGTCGAGCATCTTCGTGCTCACCAATTCGCTGCGACTGCGCCGTTTCCAGCCTGCCTACGGGCAGGAGACCGCCGCCGGCCGCCCGCAGACGCAAGCGGCCTGAAGCCGCCCGGCGAAGCTTGCGGGAAGAAAAAACGCCCCGCGGTGCGGGGCGTTTTTCGTGGCAACCGGAAGATCACTTGGCCGCTGCCAGCGCCTGCTCGATATCGGCGAGGATATCGTCGATGTGCTCGATGCCGATCGACAGGCGCACCATGTCGCGGGTGACACCGGCCTTCTCTAGCTCCTCATCGGACAACTGGCGGTGGGTGGTCGAGGCCGGATGAGTCGCCAGCGACTTGGTGTCGCCGATGTTGACCAGGCGCACGATGAGCTTGAGCGCGTCGATGAACTTGGCGCCGGCCTCGAACCCGCCCTTGATGCCGAAGCTGAGTATCCCCGACGCCTTGCCGCCCATGTATTTCTGCGCCAGCTCGTGGTCGGGACTGTCCGGCAAGCCCGGATAGGCCACCCAACTGACCTGAGGATGGTTCTTGAGGTACTCGGCCACCCGCAGGGCGTTCTCGCAGTGGCGCTCCATGCGCAGCGGCAGTGTCTGGATGCCCTGCAGGATCAGGAAGGCATTGAGCGGCGACAGCGCCGCGCCCGTGTTGCGCAGCGGCGCCACCCGAGCTCGGCCGATGAAAGCCGCTGCGCCCATGGCCTCGGTGTAGACCACGCCGTGGTAGGACGGATCCGGCTCGTTCAGCATGGGGAAACGCTTCTTGTGCTCCGCCCACGGAAACTTGCCGGAATCGACGATGATGCCGGCGATGGTGGTGCCGTGGCCGCCGATGTACTTGGTCAGCGAATGCACCACGATGTCGGCGCCGTGCTCGATGGGCCGCCACAGGTAGGGTGTTGGCACCGTGTTATCGACGATCAGCGGCACGCCATGGGCATGGGCGATCTCGGCCACCCGCTCAATGTCGGTGATGTTGCCGGAGGGGTTGCCGACGGTCTCGCAAAACACAGCCTTGGTCCTGTCGTCGATAAGGGCTGCCAGGCCGTCGAAGTCATCGTGCGCCGCGAACCGCACCTCCACCCCCCGCCGCGGCAGGCTATGGGCGAAGAAATTGTACGTGCCACCGTAGAGCTTGCTGATCGAAACGATGTTGTCGCCGACCTCGGTGATGGTCTCGATAGCGTATTCGATGGCCGCCATGCCGGAAGCCACCGCCAGCGCACCGACACCGCCCTCCATCATCGCCAGACGCTCTTCCAGCACCGCGTTGGTCGGGTTCATGATGCGGGTGTAGATGTTGCCCGGCACGGCCAGATTGAACAGGTCGGCTCCGTGCTGGGTATTGTCGAAGGCGTAGGAGGTGGTCTGGTAAATGGGTACCGCGACCGCCTTGGTCGTAGGATCGGGCGTATAGCCGCCGTGGATCGCAATGGTTTCGAGTTTCAAGGGCTTGTCTCCTGACTGATCAAGCTGCTGCGGACCTGTAATCGGGATACGAGCTCCGCGTTCAAGGCGGTTTTCGCAAGAGCAGACTACGCAATAAGAAACTAGACCGTTATATCAGTTAGGAATAGCATCATGCCGCCGACTGCCAATCGATCCAGCCGAAATAGGCCGTCGCCAGCACCAGCAGGCCGAATGCGATGCGATACCAGGCGAACGCGGTGAAATCGTTCTTGGAGATATAGCGCAACAAGCCGCGCACTGCCAGGAAGGCGCTGATGAAGGCCGCCACCAGGCCGACGGCGAGCAGTCCGGCGATTTCGCCGTTGAGGACGTCGCGCTGCCGGTAGAGGTCGTAGATGCCTGCCACCGCCAGCGTCGGCACCGCCAGGAAGAAGGAAAACTCGGTCGCCGCCTTGCGGGAGAGGCCGAACAGCAGACCGCCGATGATGGTCGCGCCCGAGCGCGAGGTGCCGGGAATAAGCGCAAGGCATTGCGCGAAGCCGATCTTGAGCGCATCGCGCCAGGTCATCTCGTCGACCTCCTGGACCCGAATGACATGGTCGCGCCGCTCCGCCCAGAGAATCAGCAGGCCGCCGACGACGAGCGCGATCGCCACCGGCACGGCAGCGAACAAATGGGCCTTGATGTAGCTCCCCACCAGCAGACCGATCACTGCTGCCGGAATGAAGGCGATGATCAGGTTGGCGACGAAGCGCCGTGCGGCGGGATCGTGCGAGAAGCCTGTCAGCACCGTGGCAAAGCGGCGGCGGTACTCCCACACCACCGCCAGAATGGCGCCGAGCTGGATGAAGATTTCGAAGGCGCCCCGCTCCTCGCGGGATAGAAAGCCGATCAGCTCGCCCGTGATGATCAGATGGCCGGTGCTGGAAATCGGCAAGAATTCGGTAAGGCCCTCGACCACGCCCATCACGAAGGCCTTG
Source organism: Lysobacteraceae bacterium (assembly GCA_012523465.1). Taxonomy (GTDB): domain Bacteria; phylum Pseudomonadota; class Gammaproteobacteria; order Nitrococcales; family AK92; genus JAAYIK01. The sequence continues at coordinate 207,846 of JAAYIK010000016.1, forward strand.
AGTACGAGCAAAGGATCCATGCGGTGCGTTTTCCCGATTGTTTGTTTATCGTTAGCAGACGGTGCGAAAGTCACGCATATCATATTAACAATTGGACGCTGACCCGATAAGGCAAGCGGCGACCGACCCGGTCAGCCCGCCGAGGCAGCCATCACACCGAGGAGGACCATGCCCGGCATCCAATACCGACACATCATCGTCGCCGTCGACGGCTCCGACAGCGCCGGGCGGGCGGCGGCTTTCGCCGCCAACCTGGCCTACTGCTGCGAAGCGGACCTGACCCTGCTGTACGTGCAACCAAAACCCAGGCAGGAGCCGACTGATCCGGCCGCCCAAGGCGACACCGTCAAGCCACAGCCCGCCCCGGCGGCCGAGCCGGCGGCGAGCGATGTCTTCCAGCGCGCCCGCGACGCCATGCTGCTGGTGCGCCGCGCCTTGAACCAGGCTGGCATCGTCATTGAGGAGCAAATTCTGCAGGGCGATCCGGCACAGGTCATTGTCGAGTACGCCCGCAACCGTCCCGAATCCATGATCGTGATGGGCAGTCGCGGCCTATCGCGGATGCGCGAGCTGCTGCTGGGCAGCGTCAGTAGCAAGGTGCTGCGCCAGGCCGCCTGTCCGGTAACAGTGGTCCCCTAGCGCCAGCGGTGCAGCGAGGCGCTTGACGACGGTGCCGCAGCCGCCCACCATCGATTGCCCCGGGCGCGCCGGCCGGCTTACTTCCGGAAACATCGCTCCGGCATCGCGCTGCGGTCGGCTTACACGGACATGGCACAACGAGGAGACTTCGGATGATAGATGCAGCCGTCATCCAGGCGGACGTCGCCCGCGCGCTGGCCGAGGACGTCGGTAGTGGCGACCTCACGGCAGACCTGCTACCCGCCGAGGGCCAGGGCAAAGCAAGCGTCATCGTGCGCGAGGCGGCGGTGCTGTGCGGCCAAGCCTGGTTCGACGAGGTTTATCGCCAGGTTGACCCTCGTGTACGCGTCGAATGGTTGGCGGCGGACGGCGATGCCGTGGAAGCCGGTCAGACGCTCTGTCGACTGCAAGGGCCCGTGCGCGCCCTGTTCACCGGCGAGCGCAGCGCGCTCAACTTCCTGCAGCTGCTCTCCGGCACCGCCACCACAGCCCGCCGTTACGTCGAGGCCGTCGCCGGCACCAAGGCGCGCATCCTCGATACCCGCAAGACCATCCCCGGACTGCGCCTGGCGCAGAAGTACGCGGTGCGCTGCGGTGGTGCTAGCAACCATCGCTTGGGACTCTACGACGCCATCCTCATCAAGGAAAACCACATCTACGCCGCCGGCTCCATCCGCAACGCGCTGGAGGCGGCGCGGCGCCTGCACCCGAACGTACCGACCGAAATCGAGGTAGAGAACCTGGAACAGCTGGAGGAAGCCCTGGCAGCCGGCGCCAGGCAGATCCTGCTCGACAACTTCGATCTCGCCGAGCTGCGTCAGGCCGTCGCCATCACCAACAGCCGCGCGACCCTGGAAGCCTCCGGCAACATCGGCCTCGACAATCTACGGCAAGTGGCGGAGACTGGCGTGGATTTCATCTCCATCGGCAGCCTGACCAAGCACGTCCGAGCGATCGACCTGTCGATGCGCTTCGTGCTGTAGCCGCAGGCCCGCTGGCGGGCCTGGCACGCGCCCCCTTCAGTCCCCTGCGACCTGGGCACGCAGCTGCGCTTTCAGAATCTTCCCGTTGGCGTTGCGCGGCAGCGGCTCCAAGCGGATGGTGACGAAATCGGGAACCTTGTAGTCGGCCACTCGCTCGGCGCAAAAGCTCCGGATCCGCGCGGCGTCAACCGAGCCGTCGGCCGAATAGACGATGGCGTGGATCTTCTCGCCCAGCACGGGATCGGGCTGGCCCACTACCGCGCATTCGGTGACGCCCGGGCAGTTGTAGATCACGTTTTCCAGCTCGGCGCTGTAGACGTTGTAGCCGCCGCGGATGATCATGTCCTTGATGCGATCGTGGATACGAACGAAGCCGTCGGCGTCGATGGAGCCTGCGTCGCCCGAGCGCCAGTAGCCGGCGACGAAGCTCTTCTCGGATGCTTCTGGGTCGTTCCAGTAGCCCGGCGCCACCATGGGCCCAGCGATCCACAGCTCGCCCACCTCGCCCGGCGGCACTTCCTGCCCGCGGTCGTTCATGATGCGCACGTCGGCGCAGGGGAGCACCTTGCCGATGCTGTCCGGGTACAGTTCGGTGTACTCCGCCGGCATGACCGTGGTCGGCGAGGTGGTTTCGGTCGCGCCATAGGCATTCATCAGCCGCAAGCCCGGCAGCTTCTCCCGCAACCGGGCGATGGTGGCGACCGGCATGGGCGCCCCGCCGTAAGCGCCGATGCGCCAGGCGCTGAGGTCGTAAGCGTCGAAATCGGCGCGCAACAGGCACAGGTTGTACATCGCCGGCACCATCACCGTGTAGGTAAGCCGCTCCGCAGCCGCCAGGCGCAGAAACTCGTCGACCGCGAAGCTGCGCATCAGGATGTTGCAGCCAGCCACCCTCACTGTGGTGAGCAGGATTGCCACCAGGCCGGTCACATGGCTGGCGGGCACGGTCAGAATGACCCGCTCGCCGCGCTGTAGGCCCATGGCCTGCTCGAAGTGCATCGCCGAGTGCACGACGCCGAGATGGGTCAGCATCACGCCCTTGGGCTGCCCCGTGGTCCCCGAGGTGTACAGGATCGCGGCCACGTCCTCTTCCTGCACGGTGACCGGCGGCAGCGCGGCCGCCGTCGGCTCCAGCAGCGTCTCGAACGGCCGTCCCCTGCCGTCCTCGCCGCCGACCACGAAGCTGTGACGCAGGTTCGGCAGCACCTCCGGCGCCGGCAGCCGGTCCGCCAGACCGCGCTCGTAGACCAGGACCGAAGCCGTGCAGTGGTTGAGCGCATACGCCAGCCCGCTGCGCTGCTCACGCGTGTTCAGCGGCACCGCGATCGCTCCCAGGCGCAGCGCCGCGAAGAGCGTGAGGACGAACTCGGCGCTGTTGCCGAGCAGCATGGCGACGCGATCGCCTGCCTGGACGCCGAGCGCGGCGAGGTTGGCACCCATGCGCTCCACCGCGCTCCCGAGCTCGGCGTAGCTGTACCGCTTGCCCGCGGCCACCAGGGCTTCGGCATCCGGCGCGGCGGCGATGGCCTGCTCCAGCATGACCGGAATCGAGGCCGGGCGGTGCACGTAGCAGCGGAACAAGCGATTGCCGTAATGGCGCTCGTAGCGGGTCGCGAAACGGGAGAGATCTTGACGGGCGGGCACGTTGGCAACTCCTCCTTGCCGTCCTCGCAGCCGCGGTTGGCGAAGCCGGCCCCGGCGGCGGGTTATCGTTTTTCTAGCAATTTAGAAGCCGCCCGGCCTACCGGCAACGCCCGGTCGCCGACGGCGGCAGGACGACAACAGGGCAGGCTGCAAGGAGCGCGGCCGGAACCGCAACGGCACCGGCTACCATGGCTCGCAGTAAGGGCGGATTTCCATCTCGAAGGTCCAGGCGTCGCGCGGCTGCTGATGCAGCTGCCAATAAGCCTCGGCGACCGCCTCCGGCCGCATCAGTTGATCGGGCTTGAGCCTGGACAGCGCCTCGTCGCCCTCGCGTTCACGTATCCGCTCGCGCACCCAGGCCGTATCCACGCCGGCATCGATGATGAGATGCGCCACGTGGATACCCCGCGGGCCAAGCTCGCGGGCGGCAGCCTGTGCCACGGCTCGCAGCCCGAACTTGGCGCTGGCGAAGGCGGCATACCCCACCCCGCCACGTAGCGCAGCGGTCGCGCCGGTGAAGAAGATCGAACCACGCCCGCGGGGCAGCATGTGGCGCGCCGCCTCGCGGCCGGTCAGAAAGCCGGCATAACAGGCCATCTCCCAGACCTTGCGAAACACCCTGGACGTGGTCTCTAGCAGCGGGAAATTGACGTTGGCGCCGACGTTGAAGATGGCCACTTCCAGCGGCGCTTCGGCCTCGGCGTCGCGCATGAAGGCCTCGACCTCTTCCTCTTTGCGCGCATCCAGCGAGCGGGCAAAGGCCCGCCCGCCGGCCGCCTCGATCTCGGCCTGCAGCGCCGCCAACTTCTCGCCCCGCCGCCGTCCCATGAAGACTGCATAGCCTTCGGCGGCGAACTTGCGCGCGATGGCCGCGCCGATATAGTCGCCGGCGCCGACCACGGCGACCGTGGCGTTCCGGTGCGGCGGCGACGCCGAATGCTGCACCGCTTGCGACTCCGTCATGGCCATGTTACGCGGCCAAGCGCAGACCGGTTGTCTATCCGGCCCACGCCTGCCGCCAGCCGCTCGGACGGCATCAAAGCCGGCCGTCGAGCAGTCCGGCCAGCCGCTCCCGGATGATTTGTTCGGCCTGCGCCATGATCCGTTCGATCAGCTCCTTGACCGTCGGAATGTCGTTGATCAGGCCAGCCACCATACCGCAGCTCCACGCGCCGGCATCCACCTCGCCCTGCTGCATGACGCGCGGATAAACGCCGGCGACCTCGGGAGCGATGTCCTGGAAGGTGATCCTGTCCCCCAGCTCCCTTTCCTTTGCCAGGATCCGCTCGACCGCCGGGTTTGCCAGCACCCGCTCAGTGTTGCGCAGTGGCCGCATGATGAGACGGGTATCGAGCTCAGTGGCAGCCAGAATGGCGGCCTTGACCTTGTCATGCACCGGCGCTTCCTTGGTGGCGATGAAGCGCGTGCCCATGTTGATGCCGTCCGCGCCCAGGGCCAGCGCTGCCACCAGGCTGCGCCCATCGGCCATGCCGCCGGAAGCCACGAACGGCAGCTTCAGCTCGTCAGCCGCGCGCGGCAGCAGGATGAAGTTGGGCACGTCGTCCTCGCCCGGATGGCCGCCACACTCGAAGCCGTCGATGCTGAGCGCGTCGACGCCGATCGACTGCGCCTTGAGCGCATGACGGATGGAGGTGCACTTGTGAATGACCTTGACCCCAGCCTCCTTCAGCGGCGGCAGCCACTTCTGCGGGTTGTTGCCGGCTGTCTCGACGATTTTCACCCCGCCCTCGATGATGGCCCTCACGTAGCCCGGATAGTCCGGCGGCTTGACGGCAGGCAAAAAGGTGAGGTTGACGCCGAACGGCTTGTCGGTCATCTCGCGGCAACGGCGGATCTCGGCGGCCAAATGCTCGGGCGTGGGCTGCGTCAGCGCGGTGATGATGCCCAACCCCCCGGCGTTGGAAACCGCAGCCGCTAATTCCGCCAGGCCGACATAGTGCATGCCGCCCTGGATGATCGGATGCTCGATGCTGAATAGCTCGGTAATGCGTGTTTTCATGTCACTTCTTCCTGCATGTTGCCGCCGGCTGCTCCGGCGCCTCGGAAGGAGTTCAACAATAGAACCCGCTTGCTCACCAAATCAAGCAAAGGGTTGGCGCGTGACGTCGCAGCAGCCGCAAGTCCTGACGTCGAAAGACGCCGATCTGTGCACTGCCGATTGCTGTTCGCCTCCTTCGTGCTCACCTGAGCTCCAGGAACGAACGTCTGGCAAGCGCCGAGGCCACGAAGTGATCCGTTGCAAGGACGAAGTCGCTGAACGCTCCGGACTGCATCCCGGTCATTGGCCCACGTCCGATATTGACGGCAAAGGGCCCCCTTACCCACTCCCCGTACAGGCACGGCTCGTCTAAGCTAGGCGACAATAGCTGACGCCCGCCTTGCACCCCTTGGTGGAGCTCGAAGCTGGAACACTAGTCCGGCAGCGCTTGCGGGAGACGTGCAATGCAGTGGAACGAGTTGGGAGAGCAGCCTTGCTCGGTGGTGCGGACGTTGTCCGTGATCGGCGACCGCTGGACCCTGCTGTTCTGCGTGACTGCTTTCTGAGGGGTCGCCGTTTCGAGGACTGTCAGCGGCACCTCGGCATTGCGCGTCCCGTGCTGGCCGATCGACTGCAAAAGCTGGTCGACCATTTCGTGCTCGCCAAGGTCCCCTACCAAAAGCGGCCGTTGCGCTGCGAATATCGGCTGACGTCAAAAGGCCAGAACCTCTACCCGGTGGTGATGGCCATCGTGCACTGGGGCGATGCCCATATGGCCGACAAGAAGGGACCGCCACTGCAGCACCGTCACAGGCGTTGCGGCCAGCTCTTCAGCCCGCTCCTGGCCTGCTCCGAGTGCGGCGAGCCACTCGAACCGCACCAGGTGGAAGCCGAACCCGGTCCAGGTGCCAGCCCCGGCGCACTTGCCCCACCTACACGCTGCCAGGCGGGCCGAGTATGGCCAAGCAGAAGATCCCGCACCTGTCGTGCGAGGACGTAGTGCCCCTTGAAGACCTGATCCGCGACGCCCTGACGGCCCAGGCAGACGAGGGCAAGGCGATGGCAGGATTCCGATCCTGCGCCAACACCGACCAAGGTAGACCGCCTGCCCGTCACCGTTCGCGGCCGCCGCCCGGTGGGCAAGACTCACCCCTTCGTGGTCACACTAATGGTGTGACTAAAGTGTGACGCGGATGAAAAAAGGGTTTAGGCCTGCCTACCTAAACCCTTGATTTATCTGGTGCCGGAGAAGGGACTCGAACCCCCGACCTACTGATTACGAAGCGGTTCACCGAGGCGCAGATCATCGCGGTGCTCAAGGAGGCCGAGATCGCCGAGACGGCGCGTGAGGTCTGCCGGCGGCACAACATCAGCGAGCAGACGTTCTATCGCTGGAAGCAGAAGTACGGCGGGATGGAGGCTTCCGAGGCCAAGCGGCTCAAAGCGCTCGAGCAGGAGAACGAGCGCTTGAAGCGTATGGTGGCGGATCTGTCGCTGGATAAGCAGATGCTCGAGGAGATCGTTGGAAAAAAGTGGTGAGCCTGCCCTCGAGGCGCCGAGCCGCCGAGCATCTGGAGGCGAAGTTCGGTGTCAGCGAGCGGCGGGCCTGCAAGCTTCTGCACCTGCATCGCTCGAGTAAGCGTCGGCGCAGCCGTGAGGAGCGTGATGCCGAGCTGCTTGCGGCGCTGCACCGGCTGAGTGAACGCTACCCGCGGGCAGGCTACCGCAAGATCCACTGGCACCTTCAGCGCGCGGGGTACCGAGTCGGGCGCGAGCGGGTGCGTTTGCTACGGCGCCAAGAAGGCCTGGCACTGGCGCGGCGCCAGAGGCGTGTGCGGCGGCATCAGCCGACAGCGCCTGCGCAACAGGCCCGGTATCCGCACCACGTCTGGAGCTACGACTTCGTGGCCGACCAGACGGCGGACGGTCGGCGTCTTCGCTGCCTGACGGTGATCGACGAGTACACGCGCGTCGGGCTCAAGATCCACGTGGCGCGCTCGATTACGGCCGCCGAAGTGAAGCGCGAACTGGAAGCGCTTTTCGCCTACTTTGGTGCGCCAGCGTATCTCAAGAGTGATAACGGCCCGGAGTTCGTGGCAGAGACCGTGCGGAAGTGGCTCGCACAAAAGGGCGTGCAGACACACTACATCGCCCCTGGAAGCCCATAGCAGAATGGGCACAACGAGAGCTTCAACGGCATTTTCCGCGATGGCTGTTTGAACCGCTGGTGGTTCAGCTCGGTCACTGAGGCCCGGGAAGTCATCCAGGCTTGGCTCGATGAGTACAACCATGAGCGACCCCACGGGGCGCTGAAGGGGCTGACGCCAGCAGAGTCCCTGGCTCAGTACGAAAGGGATCAGGCGTGCGCAAAGGCGGCCTGAGCCCTAACAGAACAACTGGTCGCGCAAACCTGGGCTGTCCATAAATGGTACCACAACATTGTTCAAGTGGAGTCGTATCATGAGCAAATCCTGTGGTGGCGCCTGTGGCGGTGATGCAACGTCCGCAGCGGATACCGATATACAGGCCTCCTCCGAGGCGCCAGGGAG
>JAAYIK010000017.1 GCA_012523465.1 Lysobacteraceae bacterium
ACCGCCCAGAAGATCTGGGAGCAGGAGGCGGCGCGCAGCCCCGAGTCGGCCAAGGCAGTCGAGATGCTGCGAAACTACCTCCGCGAGCTCGGTTACATCGAGTAAGCCCGTAGCGACAGCCGGTCCGGTGGCTGCCGGGCCGGCTGTCGTGCTTTTGAAAAGACGTGCTTGGCGCTGTTTGCCACTAAAATCCCGCGCTCACCGATCATCGGTATCTGTGGCGGGTTCGGAGAGACTCTATGCGAGCGCTATTTGGCCTCCTGCGCTTGATCACCTGCCTCAATGTCTGGGTGGGCAAGATCACCGCATTCTTCGTTGTCCCCATTTTTCTCCTGATACTGATCGAAGTCTTCATGCGCTACTTCCTGGGCGCCCCGGCGGTCTGGACCAACGAACTGGCGCAGTTGATCTTCGGCGTCTACTCCATCATGGCCGGCGGCTACCTGGCGGTCAGTAACGGTCACGTCAACGTCGACATCGTCTACGCACGCTTCCCGGAGCGAGCGCGCGCCGTGATCGACATCCTGACTTCGACGCTGTTCTTCCTGTTCATAGGCTCGCTGCTGTACTTCGGCGTGTCCATGGCCCTGGATTCCATGTCCACCTGGGAGCGCTCCCAGTCGGCCTGGAACCCGTACATCTGGCCGTTCAAGCTCATGATCCCGGTGGCGGCGACCCTACTGCTACTGCAAGGAATCGTGAAGCTGATTAAGGACATCCTAATTGCAGCCGGCGTCGCGTTGCCGCCCGACCTGGCTCCTAACGGCGCCTCGGAGAACCACTGAGAATGAGTATCGAACTGCTGACAGCGCTGTTTTTCGGCTCGCTGCTGGTCTTCATCGTGCTCGGCCTGCCTCTGGCCTACGTGCTGGGCGGTGTGTCGATCATCTTCCTCTACTTCACCTGGGGCTTCGACTCCTTCTACCTCGTCGCCTCGAAGATGTGGGACAGCATGAACAGCTTCACGCTGGTCGCCATCCCGCTGTTCGTCTTCATGGCGATGATCCTGGAGCGCTCCGGCGTCGCGACCCGCCTGTACCACATGATGCACCTTTGGTGGGGCGGCGTGCGCGGCGGGCTTGCCATCGGCACGGTATGGATTTGTGCCCTCATGGGCGCCATGGTGGGGGTAAGCGGCGCCGCCGTGGTCACCATGGGTACCATCGCCCTGCCGGCCATGCTGGAGCGCGGCTACGACAAGCAAATGGCGCTCGGCGCCATCAACGCCGGCGGCGGCTTCGCCGTGCTGCTGCCGCCCAGCATCCTGATGATTCTCTACTCGCTGATCACCGGCGTGTCGGTCGGCAAGATGTTCGTCGGTGGCATCCTGCCCGGCATCCTACTGGTGGTGCTGGTGTCGCTGTACATCGTGATCCGCTGCCTGCTCCAGCCGGAGCTGGGACCCGCCCTGCCCAAGGAAGAGCGTGGCGGTTGGCCGGAGCGTCTGCGTGCCCTGCGCTCCGTCATCCTGCCCATCCTCGTGGTGCTGATGGTGCTCGGCTCCATCATGGCCGGCATCGCCACCCCGACCGAATCGGCCGCCATCGGCGTGCGCGGCGCCATCATCTCGGGGCTGGTCTACCGCACCCTAAACTGGGGAGTGATCCGCGAGGCCGCCATCCGCACCGTGCGACTGACGGCCATGGTCATGTGGATCCTGTTCGCCGCCCACGCCTTCAGTGCAGCCTATGCGGCCATGGGCGCGCAGTCGCTAATCAGCTCGCTGATGGAGTACATCCCCGGCGGTCCGTGGGGAACTATCATCTTCATACAGATCGTGCTGATCTTCCTCGGCATGGTGCTGGATCCGCTGGGGATCATGCTGATCACCCTGCCGGTCTTCGTGCCGATCATCACCGAGCTCGGCTTCGACCCGCTCTGGTTCGGCATCCTGTTCATCATCAACATGGAGATCGGCTACATGACGCCGCCGTTCGGCTTCAACCTCTTCTACCTTAAGGGGGTGGCGCCGCCGGGAGTCACCATGGGCGATATCTACCGCTCGGTGATCCCGTACACGGCAGTGATCATCGTTGGCTTGGCACTGGTTATGATCTTCCCCGGCATCGCCACCTGGCTGCCGAACAAGCTGCTTTGACCTGCACTTTCAACCGGCCGCGGAGCCGCGGCCGGCTTTTTTGTGCCACACCGATCAGGAAAGGATGAAGGACAAGCCCCGCCAGCAACGCCGGGGAGGTCCTGGCAGCGATGGGGGTTCAGACCGGTTCCATATACTCCGCCATCAGCTGCAGGCTGCGGCGGCCACGGAATTCATTGACGTCGAGCCGATAGACCATGCGCACGGCCCGGCGGATTTCATGCCAGCCGTAGTCCACTCCATTGAAAGCAATGGCTTCCAGCCGCTGGCGGCTGTGGGGGTGGCATACCGTCAGCTTAACGTGCCGACCGCCGACGATCTGGCTTTGCGCCACCTCGAACTCGCCATCGAACAGCGGCTCCGGGAAGCCCTGTCCCCAGGGTCCGGCCTCGCGCAGGATCTCGGCGATGCGGAGGTCATGCTCGTCGGCGGCGAGCTCGCCGTCGGTGAGCAGCTCGCCCGTCAGCATCTCGTCGCTGAGTTCTTCGGCAACGGCAGCCGTGAAAGCCGCCTCGAAGCGGGGGAAATCCTCGACCGCCAGGCTCAGCCCGGCCGCCATGGCGTGACCGCCGAAGCGCGTGATCAAGCCGGGATGGCGATTGGCGATGCGCTCCAGCAGATCGCGAATATGCAGACCCTGTATCGAGCGGGCTGAGCCTTTCAGCACGCCCTCACCGGCAGGGGCGAAAGCGATAACGGGACGGTGGAAGCGCTCCTTGATGCGGCTGGCGAGTATGCCGATCACGCCTTGATGCCAGCCGGGATCCATCAGGCACAGCCCGGGCGGGAGACCCTCGGCATCGCGCTCCAACTCCTCCAGCAGCGCCAGCGCCTCCTGTTGCATGGCGCCCTCGATCTCGCGCCGCTGCCGGTTGAGCTCGCCCAGCTCGGCCGCCATGGCCGCCGCCTGCTCGGGATCGTCTGCCAGCAGGCAGGCAATGCCCAGCGACATATCCTCCAGGCGACCGGCGGCGTTCAGGCGCGGGCCCACGGCGTAGCCGAGATCGGCGGCAACCACGCGGCGCGGATCGCGGCCGGCGTCACGCAGCAGCGCCAGGATCCCCTGGCAGCAGCGACCGGCGCGGATGCGGCGCAGCCCCTGCTCGACCAGGATGCGGTTGTTGTAGTCGAGCACCGCCACGTCGGCGACCGTGCCCAGCGCCACCAAATCGAGCAGATCGGCCATGTTCGGCTCGGGGATGCCCTTGGCTTGGAACCAGCCGGCCTCCCGCAGCCTGGCCCGCAGCGCCAGCATGACATAGAAAATCACCCCGACCCCGGCCAAGTGCTTGCTGGGAAAAGCATCGCCGGCCAAGTTGGGGTTGACGATGGCGTCGGCTGCCGGCAACGCTTGGCCGGGCAAATGGTGGTCGGTGATGAGCACCCGCATGCCGGCCGCCTTAGCCGCCGCCGTGCCCGCCACGCTTGAGATGCCGTTGTCGACAGTGATCAGCAGATCCGGTCGCCTTGCCCGTGCCAGCTCCACGATCTCGGGCGTCAGCCCATAGCCGTATTCGAAGCGGTTGGGCACCAGGTAGCCGAAATCCCGATGTCCGAAGGCGCGCAGCGCCCGCACCGCCAGGGCAGTGCTGGTAGCGCCATCGGCGTCGAAATCGCCGACGACGAGTATGCGCTGCTGCTCGCGCAGCGCGGTCTCCAGCAGCTCGACGGCATCGTCCAGGCCGCTCAGGCTGCTGGCTGGATGCAGCCGCGCCAGGGAAGCATCCAGCTGGTCGGGAGCAACGGCGCGGGCCGCGTAGACGCGCCGCAGCACGGCGGGCAGATGCCGCGGCAATTCGCCAGGATCGCACAGCAAGGGCCGGCGCCGAATCCGTTTTCGCACCTCAGAACTCCAGGTAGTGCTGAATCGGCTGGGGCCGGCGCCAGAACCGCGAGACGTCCTTTCTGTCCAGCGTCAGCCGCAGCCCTTCGGTATCGATGATCAGGCGCGCCAGCTCGCGGCGCCGTAGACACTGCAGCAGGGGCGCGAACAGGCGCTCCTCCAGGCCGATCAGCTCGTTGCGCCAGCGCTCCAGATCACCGCGGCGCAGAGCCTGCAGCAAGCGGGTGTCGACGATCAGGCAGGGCATGGCCTGCGGGCCAAAGCTGGCCGGCAGCGGCTGCCACATCGCCCCGGACAGCTGCGCCAGCCCACGCACCACGGGGTCGTCGGCAGCCACCAGCCGCCAGCCGCCAGCTGCTTCCGCAGGCAGCGTGCCGGCCCCCCAGAACCAAAGGCCGTTGACGCGCGGCAGCCCTGCCGCCTCACGGGCAGCGTTCGGCGGCGCCTGGTGCAGCAGCATTTGCAGCTCCGTGCTCAGACCCAGCCAGCGGGCGGCGTCCTCGCCGCCGGGCAGGAACTCCTGCAGATAGCGGCCGGCGACCGCCGCCAACGGCACGGTGCGCAGCCGAATGGGCTCCTCGGCCTGCAGATACCACCTGTCGGGCGCAGCGACGTGCAGCTTGAGGCCATCCTGGTCGAGGAACTGATTGCAAACCTCGGCCAGGGCACAGGCTTCGTCCAAGGTAAGCGCCAAGGTCTCGGCGCCGAACAGCAGCAGCTTGTCGCGGTCGGCCACCAGCTGCACCGGATCGGCTCGCAGCCAGTAGGACTGTCCCGGATCCTTGCCCTCGCCGAGCCAGCCCAAGGCTCCCGCCGGCAGCTCGTCGAGCGGGAGCAGGAACAGCTCGGCCAGCTGCTCGTCAAGATGGCGCGCCGTCCGCTCCAGGCGGCGAGCGCGGGCCAGCAGCCTCTCGGTGGCGGGCAGCCGCCGCGGCCAGAAGCCGTCGTCGCCGGCCTCCGGCGGCAGCGGCCCGCGCAGGCCGGGCAGCAGAATATGCACTACGGATGCCGTGGCACTCATTCCTTCCGGTCGCATTCTCCTGCCCGTTTCACTGACATGCCCCCGCCGGAAACGGGCCCTTCGACTGCACACCGGCCGGCGCAACCAACGGGCCTAGAGACGGCTCAGAATGGCGCGCTTGACCGCATCCAGCTCCGCCGGAATGGTGTTGACCGCGCCGCTGGCCTGCTGAATGGCGATGTCCGGATCCTTCAGACCATGCCCGGTCAGGGTGCACACCACGGTGCTGCCCTCGGGGATCTTGCCAGCGCGGATATCGCGCATGGCGCCTGCCACCGAGACGGCAGAGGCAGGCTCGCAGAAAATGCCCTCCTTTTCCGCCAGCAGGCGCTGGGCGGCGAGGATCTCGGCGTCGTCGAACTCGTCGAACCAGCCGCCGGACTCCTTGTTGGCAGCCCAAGCCTGCTCCCAGGATTGGGGGTTGCCGATGCGGATGGCGGTCGCCACCGTCTCCGGCTGCTCCACCATGGCACCACGCAGGAAGGGCGCGGCCCCGGCCGCCTGGTAGCCGAGCATGCGCGGCCGGCTATCGACGATGCCGCGCTTGTAGGGGCTGTTGCCGTTGTGAAAGGTATCGGCGGCGGTGTCCACGCCGGCGCACTCGCTGTAGCCTATCCAATAGGCCGTGATGTTGCCGGCATTGCCAACCGGCAGGCAGTGATAATCCGGTGCCCGGCCCAGCTCCTCGACGATCTCGTAGGCGGCCGTCTTCTGACCTTGCAGTCGGTAAGGGTTGACCGAGTTGACCAGGGTGACCGGCGCTTCGGCGGCCACCTGCTTGACCAGCTGCATGCCGGCGTCGAAGTTGCCGGTGATCTGCAGCACCACGGCGCCGTGCATGATGGCCTGCGCCAGCTTGCCCATGGCGATCTTACCTTCCGGGATCAGCACGAAGGCGGTGATGCCCGCGCGCGCCGCGTAGGCGGCCGCGGCAGCGGAGGTGTTGCCAGTGGAGGCGCAGATGATGGCCCTGGCGCCCTCTTCCACCGCCTTGGTGACGGCCATGGTCATGCCTCGGTCCTTGAAGGAGCCGGTCGGGTTCAGCCCTTCGAACTTGACGTAGATGTCAACGTCCTTCTTCAGCAGTGCAGGGATGTGCCGCAGCTGGATCAAGGGGGTGTGCCCCTCGCCCAGGCTGATACTCCGGGTCTCTGCGCCAACGGGCAACCAAGCGCGATAAGTATCGATAAGGCCGATATAACGGGGTCGGAACGGCATGCCTACTCTCTTTGCCTGAATGATCAATCGAGGTGTTCGACGCGGATGCGAGTCAAGCGCCCTTGGATGGTCGGCAAGGCTTCGATTTGCGCCATCGCTGCGTTCATGCGCCGCTCGCTGACCTCGTGGGTCAGGATGATCACAGGGACATGGTCGGCCCCGGGTGGCGGCTGCTTCTGCAGAATCGCTTCGATGCTGATGCCGTTGTCGCCGAGGATGCGGGTCACGTCGGCCAGCACCCCCGGCGTATCCTGAGCGTCCATACGCAAATAATAGCGGGTTTCGATCTCTTCCACGCCCAGCACCGGCTCGTCGGAGAGCGCGTGCGACTGGAACGCCAGGAAGGGAACCCGATGCTTGGGGTCGGTATTGATTTCACGCGTGACGTCGATCAGGTCGGCGACGACGGCGGAGGCGGTCGGCCCAGCGCCGGCGCCCGGGCCGTAGTAGACGGTGGAGCCGACCGGATCGCCGTGGACCATGACCGCGTTCATGACGCCATCCACATTGGCCAGCAGGCGGCGCTGCGGCACCAGCGTCGGGTGGACTCGCAGACTGATGCCCTTGCCGACCACGCGGCGGGCGATACCGAGCAGCTTGATGCGGTAACCCAACTCCTTAGCGTAGGCGATGTCCTCGCTGCCGATCTGGGTGATGCCCTCCACGTGCACCTTGTCGAACTGCAGCGGGATGCCAAAGGCGATGGAAGCAAGAATGGTGAGCTTATGGGCGGCGTCCACCCCCTCGACGTCGAAGGTGGGATCGGCCTCGGCATAGCCCAGCCCCTGCGCTTCTGCCAGCACGTCGGCGAAGTCGCGCTGCTGATAGAACATCTCGCTGAGGATGTAGTTCGACGTGCCGTTGATGATGCCGGCCAGCCACTCGATGCGGTTGGCGCTCAGCCCCTCACGGATCGCCTTGATGATGGGAATGCCGCCGGCGACGGCCGCCTCGAAAGCAACGGTCACTCCCTGGCGCCGCGCATGCTCGAAGATCTCGTTGCCGTGGCTGGCGATCAGCGCTTTGTTGGCGGTGACCACGTGCTTGCCGTTGTCGATGGCGCGCAGCACCAGCTCCCGCGCCAGGCCTTCGCCGCCGATAAGCTCGACGACGATCTCGACGGCGGGGTCGTCGACCACCGCGAACGGGTCCGAGGTCAGGCGAAAATGCTCGGTGCTGCAGGCTCGCGGCCGGTCCGGATGCCGTGTCGCCGCATGCACGATGTCGATTTCGCGGCCGGCGCGGCGCGCGATCTCGTCCCGGTTGCGGGCTAGCAAATTGACGGTGCCCGCCCCTACTGTACCCAGACCCAGTAGTCCAACTTTGACCGAGCTCAAATGATTTCTCCGAAATTTTGCTGTCTTGCTACCGCCACGACTGCGCTGCGAAGCCCGATCGGGTAGACTCCGAAAGCTCATGGCGGACGCCCCAACCCGCAGTGTATGGTGAGGGAGGTGGCAGCGCACGGAACATGCGCACGAAGCCGTTGATTCAAGCTGCGCAAGGTACTTAGCGCAGCCGGTGGTGTCAATGCAGTCGATCTCGGAGGGGAGTAGCGTGCAATGAAATTGACCCAGGAGACAGGCAGCGGCAACCTGATTCGCAGTTACCAGCACCGCCAGATCCGCATCAACGACGCAACCTACACCCGCAGCGTCATCGTCACCGCGGACCAGCTGGTGACCGATTGGGCGCCGCAAACCCTAGCCGAGCTGACAGAGCAGCACCTGCAACCCATCCTGGACCTGCAGCCCGAGGTCGTCATCCTCGGCACCGGCGCCACCCAGCAATTCCCGCAGCGCGCCATACTGCAGCGCGTGCTGAGGGCAGGCATCGGCATTGAAGTGATGGCCACCGACGCCGCCTGCCGCACCTACAACATCCTGATGGCGGAAGACCGGCGGGTGGCCGCTGCGCTGTTCCCCTGAGCCGGACTCGACTCGCCAGCCGCCGGGTGAAGGGCAGCGGGAGGGCGCTGCCGCAGCCCGCTAACCGAACAGCGCTTCCTGAGAGTAGCCGGCGCGCTCCATCACCTCGCGCAGCTTCTTCAGCGCGTCGATCTGGATCTGGCGCACCCGCTCGCGGGTGACGCCGATTTCACGCCCAACCTCCTCCAGGGTGGCACGCTCATGGCCGCGCAGTCCGAAACGGCGCTCGACCACCGCACGCTGCTTGTCGGTGAGATGGCTCAGCCACTCGTCCAGGCGCCGCATGATGTCGTCCTCCTGCAGCACCGCCAGCGGCTCCTGGCCGTTCTCGTCCGGAATCGCATCCAGCAGCACCCGATCGGCATCCTGGCCGATCGGCACGTCCACCGACGCTGTGCCTTCATTGAGGCCGAGCATGCGCCGCACGTCCTCCACCGGCTTGCCCAGCACGTAGGCGATCTCTTCGGCCGAAGGCTCGTAGTCCAGCGTCTGGGCCAATTGGCGCGCGGCCCGCAAGCATTGATTGATCTCTTTGATGACGTGGATGGGCAGGCGAATGGTGCGCGTCTGGTTCATCAGCGCCCGCTCGATGGTCTGCCGAATCCACCAGGTGGCATAGGTGGAAAAGCGAAAGCCTCGCTCCGGGTCGAATTTCTCCACCGCCCGGATCAGGCCGAGATTGCCCTCTTCGATGAGATCGAGAAACGTCAAGCCGCGGTTGAGATAACGGCGCGCAATCTTGACCACCAGCCGCAGATTGCTCTCAATCATGCGGGTCCGGGCCGCCTCGTCGCCCTGCTGCGCCAGGCGGGCGTAATAGACTTCCTCTTCCGCCGTCAGCAGCGGCGAGGCGCCGATTTCGTTGAGATAAAGCTGGGTGACATCGAGAACCGCGTCGTCACGATGCTTGCCGGTCGGGGCGAAGACCTCGTCAGCCATGTCTTCCGTCTCGTCAGGAGACTCGTCCTCGACGTCCGCCAACAGCAGCTCCTCGTCCGTGAGGTCGATCTCCTGAATTGGCGCGTAGCCCGAAACGCCCAACTGAATGGCCATTTGTTCCCTCCTCCCCTTCACGCCCGTTTTATTAGCAGTATTGTTGTCGCCGACCCGAAAAGCAGAGTGACGGCAACGGTGCGATCCAGTGCGTTTTGCCCTCGGCTGGTCGGTCGAATCGCCGCGGAGCGGACATCGAACGACCGCCTCGGAGCTTTATTCTTTGTTCATCTACTATAAGCGCGGATCAGAGCCACAAGCAATGGACGTTTTTTTCATTATTTCTCGGGCAGATAGCGCATCGGATCGACCGGCTTGCCGTCGCGGCGCAGCTCGAAATGCAGCGCCGGCTGCTGCTCCGGCCCCGTCCCCATGGTCGCTATGCGCTGGCCGGCAGCCACCGTCTGTCCCTCGCTGACCAGGATTTCCTGGTTGTAGCCGTAGGCGGTCAAATAACGGCTGTTGTGCTTGATGATGACCAGGTTGCCGTAGCCGCGCAGCCCACTGCCAGCGTAGACCACCTGACCGGCTGCCGCTGCCACGATGGGCTGCCCCAGTGCCCCCCGCAGCTCGATGCCCTGCTTGCCTTGGGCGTCCCGGGAAAAGGCCCGAGCCAGCCTGCCTTCCGTCGGCCAGCGCCAGTCGATGCTGGCTGCCTCCACCGACTTCCTGATGCTTGTCCCGCCGCGTTGGCCAGCAGGCGCGGCCTGCGGCTTGCGGCTGGCCGTGGCAGCCACGGACGGCCGGGATGGGGCCGGGCTGGCGCGTGGCTGGGCAGCCACGGCGGGCGCCCTGAGCCGCAACCGCTGGCCCGGATGAATGGTGTAAGGCGGCTCGACGCGATTCCAGCGCGCCACGGCGCGGTAGTCCAGGCCGTGCCGCCAGGAGATCGAATACAACGTGTCTCCCTTCTGGACGACGTAATAATCCGGCGCTGGCCAGCGCTCGCCTGGGGTGTAGACCGGCGCCATGTTGGCCGCGCACCCGGCCAGCAACACCACCAGCAGGGCCAGCGCCAGCCGCATCAACGCACCCCTGCGATCGCGATCCCCACAGCCAGCAACGCCACCGTGGCCCAGCCGATACGCTCGATATAGGTCCGCAGCCAAGGTTCCAGCCGCGGTCCGCCCCAGGCAAGCAACCCGGCGACCAGGTAAAACCGTCCGCCGCGACCGATCAGCGAGGCAATGACGAAGAGTAGCGGATTCAATGCTGCCGCACCGGCGGCGATGGTGAACAGCTTGTAGGGGATGGGCGAGAAGCCAGCGATCAAAACGATCCAGAAGCCCCGGCGCTCGAACCAGGCCCGGGCCAGATGGTAATGCTCCATGTAGCCCAGCCGCTCCAGCAGGGGCAGGACCAACTCCAAGGCGAAATAGCCGAGCAGGTAGCCGAACAGCCCGCCGGCAACCGAGGTCAGGGTAGTGATGGTGGCCAACAGCCATGCCTTCTGCGGCCGCGCCAACGCCATCGGCGCTAGCATCACGTCCGGCGGGATAGGAAAGAACGACGACTCGGCGAAGCTGAGCAACCCGAGCAGCCAGGGGGCGCGTCGATGCGCCGCCCAGCCCAGCACCATGTCATAGAGCCGGCCGAACAGCCCCTTCACTGCGTACCTCCAAGCATGGGGACGAAGCTGACCTCATCGAGGACGCGGCGCGAGAGACCTTCCGGCGTCCGTTCGAATAGCACCAGCTGCTGACGACGGCCACCGACCGGCGCCACCAAGCGGCCACCGATCGCCAGCTGCTCGAGCAGCTCCTGGGGAATAACCTCGGGGGCGGCGGTCAAGATGATGCCGCCGAAGGGCGCATGCTGCACCCAGCCCTCGGTCCCGTCGCCATAGCGGGTGCGGACGTTGTAGAGCTTGAGCAGCCGGAAGCGCTGGCGAGCGGCCTCCAGCAGCCCCTTGATTCGTTCGATGGTGTACACCGTGGGCACCAGCTGGGCCAGGACGGCCGCCTGGTAGCCGGAGCCGGTGCCGATTTCCAGCACCCGCTCAGGCGTGCCGGCCTCGAGCAGCAGCTCTGTCATGCGGGCGACGATGTAGGGCTGCGAGATAGTCTGGCCGTAGCCGATCGGCAAGGCAGTGTCGTCGTAGGCGCGGCTCGCCAGGGCCTCGTCGACGAAAATGTGGCGTGGCGTACGCCGCAACGTCTCCAGCACCCGCGGGTCCCGTATTCCGGCCTCCTGCAAGCGGGCCACGAGTCGCTCGCGGGCCCGCTGCGAGGTCATGCCGATCCCTTGCAGCAAGGTTGGGTCCATCATTCCAGCCCCTGTACCCAGCCGGCCACCTGGTCGATGGCCTGATAGCG
Organism: Lysobacteraceae bacterium; assembly: GCA_012523465.1. GTDB lineage: Bacteria > Pseudomonadota > Gammaproteobacteria > Nitrococcales > AK92 > JAAYIK01. The sequence continues at coordinate 11,417 of JAAYIK010000017.1, forward strand.
CGTCAGATCGATCTGCAACGGCGTGACGGAGACATAACCGCGACGGACGGCGTGGAAATCGGTGCCCGGACCGGCATCCTGCTCCACCCCGGCCGGCCCGATCCAGTAGATCGGCCGGCCGCGAGGATCCTTCGCATGGATGATTTTTTCCGTCCGATGCCGCCGGCCGAGGCGCGTCGCCTGAAAGCCGCGCAGCTCGGAGAGCGGCAGGTCAGGCACGTTCACGTTCAGTATGGTATCGGCAGGCAGCGGATCCCTGATGAGGCGCTGCAACACCTGGACCGCGACATGGGCCGCCGTTTCATAGTATTGGGGCTCCGGCGCGCAAAGGGAAACGGCGATGGCAGGCCGTCCCAGGTTGCGCCCTTCCATGGCCGCCGCCACCGTCCCGCTGTAGAGCACGTCGTCCCCCAGGTTGGCGCCGGCGTTGATGCCGGAGATCACCATGTCCGGCACCTCGTTTAGAAAGCCGGTGATGGCGAGATGCACGCAGTCGGTCGGCGTTCCATCGACGCTGTAGGTTTGTGGCCCGACCTGGTGAATGCGCAATGGATTCTCCAAAGTCAGCGAATTGCTGGCGCCGCTGCGGTCACGTTCCGGCGCGACAACGGTGACGTCGGCCACCGTCCGCAGCGCCTCGGCCAGCGCCCGAATCCCGGGCGCGCGGTAACCGTCATCGTTGCTGACGAGAATGTGCATCTGACGATTCTAACTCCTTTGCTGGGGGCCGGAGCCGGCTGACGGCGCAAGGCGGGCCAGTCGCGACAAGGTCCGCCATTGAGTATAACCCCTGGCCGGCAGCCTGCGGCTTGGGTAATTCCAGCCCGCCGCCAGCTCGGCTTATACTTGGCCCGGATAAGAGTCGAGAGTGATGAGCAAGCGATTGGATCCCGCCGACAGGCAGCTGTTCATGGAGGCGATGGCCGGGGTGCGCCCGTTGACGCACGACCGGGTCGTCCTCACGCCGCCCAAGCCGCCTCCCGTCCCCCGCCAGGCGCTGGCAGATGCCCGCGATGTCCTGACTGAGATGATGGCGGAGGAATATGGCCCAGAAGCGCTTGCCAGCGGCGAGGAGCTGGTCTATGCCCGCCCAGGACTGCAGCGCCGGGTCCTGCAGCGGCTGCGCCGCGGCCATTACAGCCTGGGCGCCGAGCTGGATCTGCACGGTATGACCGTGCCCGTCGCCCGTATCGCGCTGCAGGAATTCCTGCTGGAGTGCCGCCGCCGCCATTTGCACTGCGTCCGCATCATCCACGGCAAGGGACGCCGCTCCAGCAACCAGGGCCCGGTCCTGAAATACAAGGTCGACCGCTGGCTGCGCCAGCGCGAGGACGTGCTGGCCTTCTGCTCCGCCCGGCCTGCCGACGGCGGCACCGGCGCCATCTACGTGCTACTCCGCCACGCCTAGCCGGCGGGGCCGTCCTCGGCCGCGAAGATCTCGCGGATCACGCTGGTGGCGTAGGCGCCAGCTGGCAGCGCGAAGCGCAGCTCCACTTCGCCCGGTGCCGGAAACCACCAGGCCAGCTCGGAAACCCGCACCCGCAGGGCCCGCCGTGCGCCCTCCACCCCGGCGGCGCTGAGCCCTGCCACCAACTCCGCCTCCTCGGCCAGCACCCGCTGCTCCAAGTCTGCCGCGACGGCGCTCGGCTGCGGACATCCGCGCCCGCACAACGGCCCGCTGGGGTGGATGGCCAGCGCGGCGAGCCGGGCGCGGATGTCCTCGTCCAGAACTTCCAGCGCGAACAGGCTGCCGCGGCCATCCAGCATGAGTAGCTCGCCTTCAACGGCCTTGTTCCAGACGCCTTGGCGGACCCGCTCGGCCAGCACTTGGTTGAACAGATACGACCTGACTGCGGAAAGCAGAATGCCGCGCAGGGTACGATCCCGCAGCTGCAGGCGCCCGCTCAACATGTCACGGGCGCGGTCGATGTTTTCGCCGCCGGGGCCGAAGCGTTGGGCGCCGAAATAGTTGGGCACGCCAAGACGGGCTATCGCCGCCAGACGCACGGAAATGGCGGCAGCAGGCGCATCCACGTCGCGCAGGCGCAGCCGGAACCGGTTGCCACGCAGCACGCCGCGGCGCAGCTTTTTGTTGTGCCGGGCCGCGCTCAGCACCTCCACCCCCGGCGCCAGCTCGCCCGGCGGCGGCAGCGGCGCGTTGCCAGGGAGATGGACGCTGAACCACTGCTGGGTCACTGCCCATTTGTCCTTCATCCCGGCATAGCTGACTGCCCGGCGCGGCACGCCCAGACTACGGGCCAGCCGCGCGGCCGCCTGCTCCGTGGTGCGTTCACGCTTGCGCACGTGCACCAGCAAGTGCTCGCCCTGCCCGCTGGGCGGGAAACCGAGCACCTCGTCGACGAAAAAATCCTCGGGGATGCTGCGCAGGCGCGCCCGGCCGAGCGGCCCGCCATGGGCATACGGCAGCTGGAGCCCGCCGACCGCGCCCATCTCAGGAAGCGGCTCCCAGCAGCACGACCGCCAGCGCAGCGATGCCCTCGCCGCGACCGGTGAACCCCATCCGCTCGGTCGTCGAAGCCTTGACGTTGACCTGCTCCGGCGCGATGGCCAGGTCGGCAGCGAGATTGGCTCGCATGGCATCGACGTAGGGCGCAAGGCGCGGCCGCTGGGCGATCACGGTGGCATCGACATTGATCACCTGCCAACCCTTGACCTGCGCCTTGAGCAAGGCGCTGCGCAGCAGCTCGCGGCTGTCGACCCCGGCCAGGGACGGGTCGGAGTCGGGGAAATGCCGGCCCAGGTCGCCCTCACCGGCGGCGCCCAACAGCGCGGCGGTGACCGCATGCATGAGGACGTCGCCGTCGGAATGGGCTTCGATGCCGCGCTCGAAGGGAATGCGAACGCCGCCAATCATCACGTGATTGCCGTCGCAGAAGCGGTGGGCGTCGAACCCTTGCCCGATTCGGATACGCATCATCCAGCCTGACCGTGCAGCTTGAGGATGGCAGCGGCCAGCGCCAGGTCGTCGGGCCGCGTCACCTTGATGTTGGTAGGCCGCCCTTCGACCAGCAGCGGCTGATAGCCGGCCGTTTCCATCGCCTGGGCGTCGTCGGTCACCGGCCTGCCGTACTCACGCGCCGTCAGCAGGGCCTGGTGCAGCTGCCGCAACGGAAACATTTGCGGCGTCAGCGCATGCCAGAGGCCATCGCGGCTGGCGGTGGCGCGCACCCGGCCCGTGGCGCCCTGGCGCTTGAGGGTATCCCGCACCGGCACGGCCAGCAGCGCACCGTCGGGGCGCTCGAAGCCGACCGCCAGCAGGCGGTCGATGTCGTCATGGGTCAGGCAGGGACGGACGGCATCGTGCACCAGCACCCAGTCGTCGTCGTTACCCTGCGCCAGCAGGAATTCCAGCGCGGCCAGCACCGAGTCGCTGCGCTCGGCGCCGCCGGTGACCCGGTACAGCGGCCGCGGGTAGTCGTGATTCAGGGTCTCCCAAGTGGTGTCGTGATCCGCCAGCGCGATCACGCCGCCGTGGATTGCCGGATGCTGGAGCAGGCTTCGCAACGTCCAGCTGACGATGGGCTGCCCCAGGAGATCCAGATACTGCTTGGGCACGTCGGCCGCCATGCGTCGGCCGACGCCTGCGGCGGGGATCACGGCCCATATTCGCGGCCTTTCTGCGCTCATTTATTCTTCCACAATCTGATAAAAGACCTCGCCGTCACGAATCATGCCGAGCTCACGGCGGGCCCTTTCTTCGACGGCTTCCAGGCCGGATTTGAGATCTTTCACTTCCGCCTCCAGCGCATCGTTGCTCTGTCGCAGGAGCTCGTTCTGCTGCCGCTGGGCAGCCACGGTCTGCTGCAGCCGCCAGGCGTCGCGGGCGCCGCCCGGGCCGAACCACAGCTGGTACTGCAGCACCAGCAGCAACCCGGCCAGGACGGCGATTGCGATGCGCATGGCAGCTAGCTGAGCCGGTCCATCGCTGACCGCCTGCTACAGCTCCCGCTTAATGTTGAAGAAGGCGCTCTTGCCGGCATAGTGCGCCTCGTCTCCCAGCTCTTCCTCAATGCGCAGCAGCTGGTTGTACTTGGCGACCCGGTCGGAGCGGCACAGCGAGCCGGTCTTGATCTGACTGGCGGCGCTGCCGACAGCGAGATCGGCGATGGTGGTGTCCTCGGTCTCGCCCGAGCGGTGCGAGGAGATCGAGGCGTAACCGGCCTCGGCCGCCATGGCGATGGCGTCCAGCGTCTCGGTGAGGGTGCCGATCTGGTTGACCTTGATCAGGATGGCGTTGGCGATGCCTTTGTCAATCCCCTCGCGCAGGATGCTGGTGTTGGTGACGAACAGGTCGTCGCCCACCAGCTGCACCCGCTCGCCGAGCTTGTCAGTGAGCAGCTTCCAGCCGTCCCAGTCGTTCTCGGCCATGCCGTCCTCGATGGAGATGATGGGATAACGAGCGCAGAGATCGGCCAGGTAGTCGGCGAACTCGGCGGAGCTGAAGCGCTTGCCCTCGCCGGCCAGGTCGTAGACGCCGTCCTTGTAGAACTCGGAGCTCGCCACGTCCAGCCCCAGGTAGACCTGCTCGCCGAGGCTGTAGCCGGCCAGTTCCACCGCATCCCGAATGGCTTCCAGCGCTGCCTCGTTGGACGGCAGGTTGGGCGCGAAGCCGCCCTCATCGCCCACCGCGGTGCTCAGGCCACGACCGCTCAGCACTTTCTTGAGGGCGTGGAAGATCTCGGTGCCGCAGCGCAGTGCCTCGCTGAACCGGTTAAAGCCCACCGGCAGCACCATGAACTCCTGGATGTCGACGTTGTTGTCGGCATGCGCGCCGCCGTTGAGGATGTTCATCATCGGCACCGGCAACGCGTAGGGACCGCTGGGCTTGAGGTGGCGGAACAGGGAAACGTCCTTGGCGCGAGCAGCCGCGTGCGCACTCGCCAGCGACACAGCAAGAATGGCGTTGGCACCCAGACGACTCTTGTTATCGGTGCCGTCGAGCTCGATCATGGCCTGGTCGAGGCTGCGCTGGTCCTCGACGTCACGGCCGACCAAGGCGTCCCGGATCAGGGTATTGACGTTCTCGACCGCCTTGCGCACCCCCTTGCCCAGGTAGCGAGCAGCGTCGCCGTCGCGCAACTCGATGGCTTCGCGGGTGCCGGTGGAAGCGCCGGAAGGCACGGCCGCCCGCCCCAGAGTGCCATCGTCCAGCAGGACATCGGCCTCCACGGTGGGGTTGCCGCGCGAATCGAGAATCTCGCGCGCCCGTATCGCCTTGATCTTCGCCATTGTTCTCTATCTCCTTAGCCGAATGGTTTTGCTACAGCAGATCCTGCTCCAGGAATCCCTGCTGCTTGACGACGGCATCCAGCTCCTTGAGGGTAACCAGCAGGGCCTCCATCTGCCCCAGCGGCCAGGCATTGGGCCCGTCGCTGAGCGCCTTGTCCGGGTCCGGATGGGTTTCCATGAACAGGCCGGAGACGCCGGCTGCCACCGCCGCCCGCGCCAGTACCGGCACGAATTGCCGCTGGCCGCCGGAAGCTTTGCCCTGCCCACCCGGCAGCTGCACTGAATGGGTGGCGTCGAAGACCACCGGCACCCCCGCCTCACGCATGACCGCCAGCGCACGCATGTCGGAGATCAGGTTGTTGTAGCCGAACGACACGCCGCGCTCGCAGGCCATGACGCGGTGGTTGCCCACGGCGCGGGCCTTCTCAATCACGTGCTTCATGTCCCAGGGTGCCAGGAACTGGCCCTTCTTGATGTTCACCGGTAACCCGGTGCGGGCCACATTCTGAATGAAGTTGGTCTGCCGGCAGAGGAAGGCCGGGGTTTGCAGCACGTCGACCACCGCCGCCACTTCGTCCAGCGGCGTATCCTCGTGCACGTCGGTCAGCACCGGCACGCCGATCTGACGCTTGACTTCGGAGAGGATGCGCAGCCCCTCCTCGAGCCCGGGCCCGCGATAGCTCTCGTGGGAGGAGCGGTTGGCCTTGTCGTAAGAGGATTTGTAGATGAAATTGATGCCGAGGCGATGGCAGATTTCCTTCAGCATGCCGGCCGAATCCAAGGCCAGCTGCTCGGATTCGACCACGCAGGGACCGGCGATCAGGAAAAAGGGCCGGTCCAGCCCAACTTCGAACCCACACAAATTGAACGTTGACACGGTTGCCTCCCTTCTTGGGGCTTGCGGCGCTTTGGCTTATTCCAGCGGCACCGAGCTCGCCTTGCGCCGATCGTGCTCCTCTGCCGCCGCAAGAATGAAGCTGGTGAACAGCGGATGACCATCGCGCGGAGTGGAGGTGAACTCCGGGTGGAACTGGCAACCCAGGAACCAGGGGTGACCGTCCAGCTCGATGGTTTCGACCTGCTCCGTGTCCACCGACCAGCTCGACACCCGCATGCCAGCCTGCTGCAACTGCTCGACGTACTGCTTGTTGATCTCGTAGCGATGGCGGTGACGCTCAAGGATCTTGTCGGCACCGTAGATCTTGTGCACCAACGTGCCCGGCTCCAGCCAGCACCAATGCCCCCCCAAGCGCATGCCATAGCGGTGCTCGTCGCGGCGGTTCTTCTCCACGGTCTGGCCATCGCCCCAGGCGCTGACCGGAGCCACGACCGGATTGGGGGTCTCCGGGCGGAACTCGGTGCTGTGCGCATCGGCCAGGCCGAGCACGTTGCGGGCGAACTCGATCACGGCCGCCTGCATGCCCAGGCAGATGCCGAGAAACGGGATTTTGTGCTCGCGCGCATAGCCGGCGGCGAGAATCTTGCCTTCCACGCCGCGCTCGCCGAATCCGCCCGGCACCAGGATGGCGTCCACGTTCTCCAGCCGCTCCAGCCCCGAACGCTCCAAATCCTCGGAATCCACGTAACGGATCTTCACCCGCCGCCGGGTCTGGACGCTGGCGTGGCGCAGCGCCTCGTTGAGCGATAGATAAGCATCGGCGAAGTCGACGTATTTGCCGACCATGGCGACGGTGACATCCCCCTGCGGGAACTCCATCGCGTCGACCACCGCCTTCCAGTCGCTGAGATCGGCCGGCGGCAGCCCTTGCAGCCCCAGCTTCTCAAGGACGATGTCGTCCAAGCCCTGGGCGTTCAGCACCAGCGGCACCTTATAGATATTGTCCACATCCGGCACCGAGATGACCGCCCGCGGTTCAACGTTGGTGAACAACGCGATCTTACGCCGCTCGTCCTCGGGTATCGACCGGGCCGCTCGGCACAGCAGCACGTCGGCCTGGATGCCGATGGAGCGCAGCTCCTTGACCGAGTGCTGGGTCGGCTTGGTCTTGAGCTCGCCGGCGCTTTCCACGAACGGAACCAGCGTTAGGTGCAGGAACAGGCAGCGGCCGCGCAGCTCCGCTCCCATTTGCCGGATGGCCTCCAGGAACGGCATGGCCTCGATATCGCCGACCGTGCCACCGATCTCGATGATGGCGACATCGGCCGCATCGGCCCCTTCCGCGATGCTGCGCTTGATCTCGTCGGTGATGTGCGGGATCACCTGCACGGTGCCGCCGCGGTACTCGCCGCGACGCTCCTTGCGGATCACCTTCTCGTAGATCCGCCCGGTGGTGTAGTTGTTGGCGCGGCCGACGCGGATGCGCACGAAACGCTCGTAGTGACCAAGATCAAGGTCGGTTTCCGCACCGTCCTCGGTCACATAGACCTCGCCGTGCTGGAAAGGGCTCATGGTCCCGGGGTCCACGTTGATGTAGGGATCCAGCTTGACCATGCTGACCTTGAGTCCGCGGGCTTGCAAAATGCTGCCTAGCGACGCCGCCGTAATGCCCTTGCCCAAGGACGAAACGACGCCGCCGGTAACGAAGATGTATCGCGTCATAAGTTAGGAGGTGGCGCTGTCTGGAAAGTGATGAGGAGAGCTGCGAAGCCTTTTTGAAGGACCTCCGGAGCGGGATCAGACCTTAACAGAAGGGGGCGTTTTTCTCAATCCGCACGAGCCGCAACCCCGCCTCGCCGGGCGCAGCCTGGAAGCCGTCGCAGACCCACAGATCCGCCACCGCCGCCAGCTCGCCGTCGATATAGATGAGGGGCAGGCGTTCCCGCTCCCAAGGCGGAATGCCCCGCTCCTGCAGCAGTTTCTTCAGGCTGCGGCTGTGCCGCTCTCCGGCCAGACGGCAACGCTCTCCTCCCTGCCGAAAGCGCACCTCCACCCGCCGCTGCCGCAAAGCCGCTCGCAGTCCCGCACCAATGACCGATTCCACCTGCCAGCGCCAACCTGGCAGCTCCAGCGGGCTGGCCAAATCCCAGGCAAAAGGAGCCGGGACTTCCTCAGGCTCGGTATCCAGCAGCAAGCGGTTACGATAGCGGCGCAGGCGCACACCGTCCCAGGCCAGCTCGGGCGAGCGGTCGGGCGCGGCTTCCAGCAGCGTCTTGAGCCCTGCCTGCAGCCGCTCTCGCGCCGGCGGCCGCAGGCCCTGGCGGCGCAGCCAGCAGCGCAGCAGATTGCGCTGGCGCGGCTCGGTCAGCAAGCGCAACGCCTCGAGGTCCAATCCATCCCCGGCAGCGCACTGCCGCAGATCCTGCTCCGCCAACGCATCAAGCAGATCAGCCGCCTCGCGGGCAAGCGCAGCCGCTCGCTGCAGCGGCCTGGCATAGCCCGGCCAGCGCTCCGCCAGCAGCGGCAGCAGGCGGTTACGGAGAAAATTGCGGTCGTAAGCGTCATCCCGATTGCTGGGATCCTCGACCCAGGACAGTCCCTGGGCCTCGGCGTAGGCCGCGATGGCCGCCAGCGGCACATCCAGCAGGGGACGCAGCAGCAGCCCGCGCCCCAACGGTCGGCTGGGCGGCATGGCAGCCAGTCCGTGCACCCCGGCGCCACGCAGCAGGCGCAACAACAGGGTTTCGATTTGATCGTCCTGGTGGTGGGCCAGCAACAGCACCTCGCCCACCTTGAGGTGCCGCTCGTAGGCCGCGTAGCGGGCCTCGCGCGCCGCCTCCTCGATGGAAATGCCAGGTCCTGCCCGGCACTGCACCCGTTCCACCTGCAGCGGTATGCCGAGCTCGCGGCAGATGCGCCGGCAGTGCTCGACCCAATCGTCGGCGGGCGCCTGCAGGCCGTGATGAACGTGGAGCGCGCGCACCGGCACGCCCAGACGGGGACGCAGGGCAGCGACAAGATGGAGAAGCACGTGGGAGTCCCGACCACCGCTGTAGGCGACGCAGTAGCCGGCGGCCGGGTGAGGCTGAGGGAGGCGCTGCCAGAGCGCCTCGGGACCGAGTGCCGCGGCCGTGCTCACGCCTCTTTGTAGTTGCCGAAGCTCATCAGGCGCCGGTAGCGCTCGGCCAGTAAGCTGTCGATGGGCTTGGCCGCCAGCTCGTCGAGCCGGGTGAGCAGCTCCTGCTTGAGGGTGGCTGCCATCGCCTCGGGATCCCGGTGGGCACCGCCCAGCGGTTCCGGAATGACGGCATCGATCAGCCCCAAGGAATGCAGGCGCTCGGCGGTAATGCCCATGGCGGCAGCGGCATCGGCCGCTTTCTCCGCGCTCTTCCAGAGGATGGAGGCGCAACCTTCGGGCGAGATGACGGAATAGGTGCTGTAGCTCAGCATCAACACCTGATCACCGACGCCGATGGCCAACGCCCCACCCGAGCCGCCCTCGCCGATCACGGTACAGATGATGGGCGTGCGCAGGCGCGACATCACGAGCAGGTTGCGGGCGATGGCTTCCGACTGGCCGCGCTCCTCGGCGCCGATGCCGGGATAGGCGCCCGGCGTGTCGATAAAGGTCAGCACCGGCAGCTTGAAGCGCTCGGCCATCTCCATCAGGCGCAGCGCCTTGCGGTAGCCTTCCGGCCGCGGCATACCGAAGTTGCGACGGATTTTTTCCTTGGTGTCGCGCCCCTTCTGATGGCCGATGACCATGACCGGCCGGCCATCCAGCCGCGCCACGCCGCCGACGATGGCCGGATCGTCGGCGAACGCCCGATCGCCGTGCAGCTGCTCGAACTCGGTGAACATGTATCTGATGTAGTCAAGGGTATGCGGCCGCTGCGGATGCCGGGCCAGCTGGGCGATCTGCCAGGCGTTGAGCTGGGAGAAGATCTGCTCGGTCAGGGCGCGGCTCTTGGCCTGCAGCCGGGCGATTTCCTCGCTGATGTTGAGCTCGTTGTCGTCACCGACGTAACGCAGCTCTTCGATTTTTGCCTCAAGCTCGGCAATCGGACGTTCAAAATCGAGAAAGTTGAGACTCATGATGGTTAGACGGACCTCGTGGCAATGGCGTGTACCGTACCCAGTGTGGGCAGGCGAGGCAAGGCCCAGCCGCACCCCGCCAGCTTACGCGCCGCCGGCTGCGGCCAAACTGGCCGAGCGCGCCTAGTATTCTACCCGCACGGCGCCGGCCCCGAGCAGCTCGCGCAGCCGCCGCAGCAGTTCGTCGGCCGGCCGGATCCGCCACTCGTCGCCGAAGCGCAGCAGCGCCCTGGCCCCGTCGGTGCGATAGTCGACCAGCACCAGGCAGTTGCCGCCGCGATGCGGCTCCAGTGTCTCGGCCAGCGCGTCCACCACGCCGACGCAGCGGCGGCTGTCGATTTGCAGCAAGACCCGGCGCGCGGCGGCGATGCGGGCTTCGTCGATATCCAGGATTTTCTCGGCTGTCACCTTGGGCCCGCCAATAAACTCGTCGTGCTCCAGCGAGCCGTAGACCACCAGCAGCTGATCGCGCGCCAGGAGCTCGCGATGCTGCTTGTAGACTTCGGGATAGACGGCCACCTCGATGCGGCCGGTGCGGTCGTCCAGCGTCAAGAAAGCCATGCGTCCGCCATTCTGGGTGTTGCGGGTGCGCAGCGCCACCACCAGCCCGCCCACCGTCACCGGCCGGCCGCCACGGCGGCGCGAGCCGTTGGTCGGCTCCTCGTCGGTGCCGAGCGACCCCAGCCGGGCAGTGACGATCTTGCTCAAGTCGTCCTCGTACTGGGTGACCGGATGGCCGGTGAGGTAAAGACCTAGCACCTCCTTTTCCTGGGCCAGCCGCTCGCTCTCCTCCCACTCCGACAACACCGGGGCGTCAGGCGGGGCGCTGGCCGTGGTGTCCGCCAGCCCGAACAGGTCTTCCTGGCCGACAGCAACATCCCGCAGCGCCTGGTCGGCTGCCTGCATGGCCATCGGCAGCTGCGCCATGCAGGTCGCCCGGGTCAGGCCAAGGCAATCGAAGCAGCCGGCCTTGATCAGCGCCTCCAGCGTGCGGCGGTTGATGCGCTTGGGATCGACCCGCCGGCAGAAATCGAACAGGTCGCGGAAGGGGCCGCCGCGGCGGCGCTCTTCCAACACAGCGTCGATGGCTGCCTGCCCCACGCCCTTGATCGCGCCCAGGCCGTAGAGGATGGTGCGCTCGTCCTGGGCGCGGAACTTGTAGTCCGAGGTGTTGATCGAGGGCGGCAGCACCTCCAGCTGCAGCTGTCGACACTCCTCGATCAAAGGCACCACCTTGTCGGTGTTGTCCATGTCCGAGGACAGCACCGCAGCCATGAACGGCGCAGGATAGTGCGCCTTCAGCCAGGCGGTCTGGTACGACAGCAGGGCGTAGGCGGCCGAGTGGGACTTGTTGAAGCCGTAGCCGGCGAAGGTTTCCATGAGATCGAAGATGCCGCCGGCGTGCTCCGCCGTGAGGCCCTTCTTCATGGCGCCTTCGACGAAGATCTTGCGCTGCTGCGCCATTTCCTCGGGCTTCTTCTTGCCCATGGCGCGCCTGAGCAGGTCGGCGCCGCCCAGGGTGTAGCCGCCCAGCACCTGGGCGATCTGCATCACCTGCTCCTGGTAGACGATGACCCCGTAGGTCGGCTTGAGGATGGGCTCCAACTCCGGGTGGTGCAGCTCCGGCGTGGGATAGGCGACCGGCTTGTCGCCGCGCTTGCGCTCGATGAAGTCGTCCACCATGCCGGACTGCAGCGGTCCCGGCCGGAACAGGGCGACCAACGCCACGATGTCCTCGAAGGTATCCGGCTGTAGCCGCTTGATCAGGTCCTTCATGCCGCGCGATTCCAGCTGGAATACCGCGGTGGTCTGATAGCGCTTGAGCAGCTGGAAGGTGGCGGGGTCGTCGAGCGGGATCTTGGCAATGTCGAGCGGCGGCTCGCCCTGGGCGCTGCGGAGCTGATTAATCTCCTTCACCGCCCAGTCGATGATGGTGAGCGTCCGCAGACCCAGGAAGTCGAACTTGACCAGGCCGACCGCCTCGACGTCGTCCTTGTCGAACTGGGTGGCCATGGCCTGCCCACCGGGTTCGCAGTAGAGCGGCGAGAAGTCCGGCAGCTGGGTCGGCGCGATCACCACGCCGCCGGCGTGGCGGCCGACGTTGCGGGCCAGCCCCTCCAGCTTGAGCGCCATGTCCAGCAGAGCGCGGACTTCCTCGTCGTTCTCGTAGAGCTGGCGCAGCTCCTCCTCCTGCTCCAGCGCCTTCTCCAGAGTGATGCCGAGCTCCATCGGGATCAGCTTGGCGATGCGGTCGACGAAGCCGTAGGGGTGCCCGAACACGCGTCCGACGTCCCGCACCACCACCTTGGCCGCCATGGTGCCGTGAGTCGCGATCTGCGACACCTTCTCCCGGCCGTACTTTTGCGCCACGTAGTCGATGACCCGGTCGCGGTTTTCCATGCAGAAGTCGATATCGAAGTCCGGCATGGAGACGCGCTCGGGGTTGAGGAAGCGCTCGAACAGCAGGTCGTAGCGCAGCGGATCGAGGTCGGTGATCTTGAGGGCGTAAGCCACCAGCGAGCCGGCGCCGGAGCCGCGACCGGGACCAACCGGAATGCCCTGGTCCTTGGCCCACTGGATGAAGTCGGCCACGATCAGGAAATAGCCGGGGAAGCCCATCTGGATGATCACATCCAGCTCGACTTCCAGCCGCTCCCGGTATTTGGCCGCCTGCTGCTCGCGGTCCGGCAAATCGGCCGGTAGCAGCACCTGAAGCCGCTCCTCCAACCCTTCGTGCGCCCGCTGGCGCAGATAATCCGCCAGCTCGACGCCCTCCGGCAGCGGGAAGTCCGGCAGCACCGGCTTGCCGAGGGTGAGCTCAAGGTTGCAGCGGCGGGCGATCTCGATGGTGTTCTCCAGCGCCTCGGGGATGTCGGCGAACAGCTCGGCCATCTCCTGCGGCGAGCGCAGGTACTGCTCCTCGGAATAGCGGCGCGGCCGCTTGGGATCGTCCAGCACCCGGCCATCATGGATGCACACCCGCACCTCGTGCGCCTCGAAATCGTCGCGCTCGAGGAAGCGCACGTCATTGGTGGCGACCACCGGGGCATCGTATCGCTGCGCCAGCTCGACCGCCGCGTGCAAGTACTCCTCCTCGCCGGGACGACCGGTGCGCTGCAGCTCGAGGAAAAAGTCGTCGCCGAACAGCCCCCGCCAGAACTCCAGCTTGCGTTGTGCCCCCGCCTGGTCGCCGGCCAGCAGGGCGCGGCCGATGTCGCCCTCGCGACCGCCCGAGAGCGCGATCAAACCGACGTGATCCTGGACGATCCAATCGCGCCGGATTACCGGCACCCCGCTGTCCTGGCCCTCGCTATAAGCCCGGCTAAGCAGGCGGCTGAGGCAGCGGAAGCCATCCAAGTCGCGACACAGCAGCACCAGTCGGCTGTACCGCTCGGCAGCCGCCTCGTCCTCGATCAGCACATCGGCGCCGACGATGGGCTTGATCCCGGCTTCCTGGGCCGCGCGGTAAAACTTCACCATACCGAACATGTTGTTCTGGTCGGTCACCGCCACGGCGGGCATGCCGGCGGCCGCGCAAGCCTGCACCAGCGGCTTGATGCGGACGATGCCATCAGAAAGCGAGTACTCGGTATGCACTCGCAGATGAACGAAACCGGCGCTCATGGCGTGCTCTCAGTCAACAGTTCTCTCACCGGGCGGAACGACCGCCGATGGGCTGGCGAAGGCCCCAGGGCGCGCAGGGCGGCCAGGTGTTCGGCCGTGCCATAGCCTTTGTGCTTGGCGAAAGCATAGCCGGGATACTGGCGATCGAGCAGGAGCATGGCCTGATCCCGAGCGTGCTTGGCGAGGATGGAAGCGGCGCTGATCGCCGGCACCAGCCTGTCGCCGCCGACCACCGCCTGGGCCGGGCACGGCAATGGCGGGCACTGCCGACCGTCCACCAGCACCTGCCTGGGCGGCACCGGCAGCGCGGCCACTGCACGCTGCATGGCCAGCAGCGTCGCCTGTAGGATGTTGAGCCGATCGATTTCCTCCACCTCGGCCCGGGCGATTGCCCAGGCCAGGCTGGCGCAGCGGATTTCATCGAAAAGCTGTGCCCGGCGCTCGGCGGCAAGCCGCTTGGAGTCGTCGAGCCCGGCGATCGGCCTGGCCGGGTCCAGAATGACGGCAGCGGCGAACACCGGCCCCGCCAGCGGCCCGCGGCCGGCCTCGTCGACGCCGGCCACCAGCTCCGCCCCGCCCTCCAGCGCCATGGCCAGCTGCCTCACGCCAGGCACTGCAACACCGCCTCCGCTGCTCTGGCGCTGGCATCGCGCCGCAACTGCCGATGCAGCTCGGTAAACCTGGACTCCAGGCGGGCCCGACCGGCGGCATCCTCCAGCTGCGCCACGACAGCGGCTGCCAGCCGCTCCGGGGTCGCTGCATCCTGGATCAGCTCCGGCACCATGAGCTCGGCGCTGAGCAGATTGGGCAGGGCGAAATATGGCGTTTTGATCAAGCCCAGTCGCTTGACCAGCCAGGCGGTGCTGGCCGCTACCCGATAGGCCACCACCATGGGCCGCTTCAGCAGCATAGTCTCCAAAGTCGCCGTGCCGGAAGCCAGCAGCACGCAGTCGGCCGCGCCGATGGCGGCCTCGGACTGGCCGACCAGCAGCCGCACTTGCTCCGCCATGCCTTCCGCCGCCAGCGCAGCGGCGAACTGCTCCCGCCGCTGCTCGTTGACCATGGGCGCGATGAAGCTGCACTCCGGGTGCAGCTCGCGGATCCGCCTGGCGGCGGCAGCGAACAGCGGCCCATGGCGGGCCAGCTCGCCGCTGCGGCTGCCAGGCAGGAGCGCCACAACCGTCGCCTGCGGGTCCAGGCCCAGGCTGGCCCGATAGCCGTCGCGGTCGACCTCGACCGGCAGCCGGTCGGCAGCCGGATGGCCGACGTAGACGGCCGGCATGTCGTGCTGGTCGTAGAACGCCGACTCGAAGGGAAACAGGGTCAGCACCAGGTCGACGGACCGCCGTATGCTCCGCAGCCGCCCCTGCCGCCAGGCCCAAACCGTGGGGCTGACGTACTGGACCGTGCGGATCCCGGCCGCCCGTAGCCGCCGCGCCAGCCCGAGGTTGAAGTCCGGCGAGTCGATGCCGATGAACACATCCGGCGGCGCGGCCAGGTAACGGTCGCGCAAGGCTGCGCGGATGCGCAGCAGCCGCGGCAGGTGCTGCAGCACCTCGACCAGCCCCATGACCGACAAGGCCTCGAGGGGATAGAGGCTGTGGAACCCCTCGGCCTCCATGCGCGGCCCGCCGATGCCCTCGAACTCGGCGTCCGGACGGCGCTTCTTGAGCTCTCGAATCAGGCCGGCCCCCAGCAGATCACCAGAGGCCTCGCCGGCAACGATGGCGATACGCATGTTCTACTGCCGCAACTGGCCTGGCTCACGGGAGCCGGCATCGATTGGGAGAGGTCGGCGCGGCATCCCGCACTCAGCGGATGATGCCGCGCTCGCTTTTCTCGAGGAATTCGGTGAACAGGGCGACATCGGGCACGGTCTTGGCCTGCTCACGCAGCCGCTCCAGCGCCTCCTCCAGACGCAGGCCCGAGCGGTACAGCGTCTTGTAGGCACGCTTCATTTCCCGAATCTGCTCGGGAGTGCGGCCATGACGCCGCATGCCCTCGGCGTTGATGGCATGCGGCGTGGCCATCTGGCCCCGCACCATCACAAAGGGCGGCACATCCTGGTTGATGTGGCTGCCGAAGGCGGCAAAGCTGTAGGCGCCGATCCGGCAGAACTGATGCACCAGAGTAAAGCCCCCGAGGATGGCGTAATCGTCCACGATCACATGGCCGGCCAGGGAAGCGTTGTTGGCCAGGATGGTGCCATTGCCGATGATGCAATCATGGGCGATGTGGCAATACGCCATGATCCAGTTGTCGCTGCCAATGCGGGTCACCCCGCCGCCCTGCACGGTGCCGCGATTGATCGTGCAGTACTCCCGGATCAGGTTGCCGTCGCCGATCTCCAGCAGCGTGGGCTCACCCTTGTATTTCTTGTCCTGCGGGTCCTCGCCAACCGAGGCGAACTGGTAGATCCGATTGCCGCGGCCGATCCGGGTCGGCCCACGGATCACGACGTGCGGTCCGACCCAGGTATCGTCGCCGATCTCGACGTCGGGCCCGATGATGGAGTACGCCCCGACCGATACATTTTCCCCGAGCTTTGCAGAGGGGTCGATGATCGCTGTCGGATGGATCACTGGTCGCTGTTCCTCATCGCGCAGCGGACCTCGCACTCGGCCGCCAGTTGTCCATCCACCAAGGCCCGGGCTTCAAACATCCAGATGCCACGCATCAGGCGTTTCAGCCTGGCTTCCAGTCGCAACTGGTCGCCGGGCACGACAGGCCGCTTGAAGCGGCAATTGTCGACCGACACCAGCACGAAGATGCCGTTCGGGATTTCCGGGTTGTTCTGGGCGTGGGTACGGAACGCCAGCACGCCGCAGGCTTGCGCCATGGACTCGATCAGCAGCACCCCCGGCATGATGGGCTCCTGGGGAAAGTGCCCGGTGAAGAACGGCTCATTGATGGTGACGTTCTTGATGCCGACGGCATACTCTCCAGGCACGCATTCGATCACCCGATCGATCAACAAGAATGGATAGCGGTGCGGTAACAGCTCCGCGATTTGTTTTATGTCCATTAGCTCTCCGTATTCGTTCGCGGAGTTTTTCATCGTTGCCCTTCCAAACGTGCCTTCATTTCGGCCAACTCCGCCTCAAGGTCGCGCAAGCGACGGTACATGGCATCCAACTGTCCGGAACGGACGGTGTTCTTGCGCCACTCCTGATAGGGCTGCATCAGGGGGCTGGCAGAATACACCCCCGGCTCGCGGATGCTGCGCGAGACACCCGTCATGCCGGTGATGGTCACATTGTCCGCAATGGTCAGATGGCCGGCGATCGCCGACGAGCCGCCTATCATACAATGGCGGCCGATGGTGCTGCTGCCGGCGAACGCGGTCAAACCGGCCACGGCGGTTCCGGCGCCGATGCGCACGTTGTGGCCGACCTGGACCAGGTTGTCGATCTTGACCCCGTCCTCGATGATGGTATCGCCCAACGCACCCCGGTCGATGCAGGTATTGGCGCCCACCTCGACGTCATCGCCGAGCCGCACGCTGCCCAGCTGCGGCACCTTGACCCAACGGCCGCGGTCGTTGGCGAAGCCGAAGCCGTCGGCGCCGATGACCGCTCCGCTGTGGATGATGGCCCGTGCGCCGATGACCACTCGTGCGCCGATGCTGACCAGCGGCGCGATGCGGCTGTCGGCGCCGATGCGCGCATGGCTGCCAATGTAGCTGCCAGCACCGACGGCCACGCGGTCCTCCAACTGGGCGTGCGCTTCGATCACCACGTAGGGCCCGATGCTGACCCCTTCGCCCAGCCGTGCCTCCGGATGCACCACCGCGGTCTCGTGTATCCCCGCCTGCGGCTGCTCGGGCGGCGCCAGCAGCTGGGCCACCTTGGCGAATACCAGATACGGATTGTCCGTCACCAGCGCCGCCGTCGGACAGTCGTCCAGGTCCACCGGTGCCAGGATGACGGCCGTCGCTCGGGTCGAGGAGAGATAGCGACGGTAACGACGGTTGGCCAGGAAGCTGATCGAGCCAGGCGCGGCATCAGCCAGCGTCGCCACCCGCTGCACCCGCAGGTTGGCGTCTCCCACCAGCTTGGCACCCGTCAGACGGCTGAGTTCTCCCAATGAATAGCCAGGTTGATCGGTCACACCAGTCCCCGCTGTCTGCTGTCCTGCATCGGCTTACTTCTGTCCGCGCCGGAACTCTTGCTGCAACCGATCAAGGACCTGATTGGTGATATCGACCTTGTCGCTGACGAACATGACGCCGTCGATCAGGATCAGATCGAACTTCTGGGCCTTGGCCAGCTCTTGCACTGTCTCGCTGATGCGCCGCTGGAACCGCCCCAGTTCCTCGTTGCGGCGGATGTTGAGGTCCTCGCGCAGCTCGTCGTACAGACGGCGCACTTCCCGCTCCCGTGCTCGCAGGTCGCGCTCGAGACGAAGCCGCTCGCCTTCCTTCATCACGGCGGCGTCGCGCTTCAAGCGCTGCTCGAGTTCCTGGAGGTCGCGCTGCATGGCCGCCAACTCCTGCTCCCGCGGCTCGAACTCCTGCTTGAGCCGCTCGTTGGCGGCCTTGGCCTGGGGAGCTTCCGCGGTAAGCCGGGCGAGGTTGACGAAACCGATTTTGATCTCTGCAGTGGCTACGCTCGTGACGGCAAGACCAGCTGCCAGGATCAAGCCCTGCAAGGTCCTTTTCAAAACCATTACTCCGCGCTTTGAGTTAGAAGAGTGCTCCAAGCGAGAACTGGAACACCTGCGTCCTGTCACCGGAGCGCTCATTTAACGGTCGAGCCAAGCTGAATGTCAACGCGCCCAGCGGCGACAGCCAGGTCAAACCGACACCGGTCGAATAGCGAAGCTCGCCGAAGTCTACCTTGTCGCTGGTGTCGTAGACGTTACCTGCGTCAAGAAATGCCATCATGCGCAGCGAATCGGCCTCCACGAAGGGCACCGGGAAGATCAGCTCGGCCCCGCCCACGATGCGGGCGTTGCCGCCAATTGGATCGCCGTGGCTGGGATGCCCCGGATCGTTGACCCGCGGACCCAACGAGTTGCCGCGAAAGCCGCGCACGGACGAAATCCCGCCGGCATAGAAGTTCTCGAAGAACGGCAGCTTCGAGCTGTCGCCATAGCCGTCGCCGTACCCCAGCGAAAGGTTAAGGCTAAGCGTCAGGCTGCTAGTCAGCGGCCAGTAACGGCGCTGGCTGTAGTAGAGCTTGTAGAATTCCAGGTCGCTGCCCGGCAATGCCACCTCGGCGCTGACCTGGTGGCGGGCGCCGCGGGTGGGAAAGATGGCGCGGTCGCGGGAATCGCGTACCCAGCCTAGCGTCCCCTTGTAGAAGGCGAAGTTGTCGCCGTTAGCGTCGACGAAGTCGTGAATGTAATTGGCAGCACGGGCGCCGGGAATCAGCTCCAGCTCCTCGTAGGCGAGGCCGAAGTGGATGGAGTCTTCCTCGTTCAGCGGGATGCCGAAGCTCATCCCGACGTTGAGCGCCTTGGTGTCGTAGTCGGTCAGGTCGGCGCTGTAGGCGTCGGTTTCCCTGTAGGTCGCGTTCAGGGAGCGGGAGATGCCGCTCTGGGTCCAGTAGCGCTGCAGGTAGCTGACGCCATAGATGGTGTTGATGCTGCTGTTGTTGAACGACAGCCCCAGCCGGTCGCCGCTCCCCAGCACGTTGTCCTGCTGCAGCGAGACATTGAACATCACGCCCTGGGTCTGACCGTAGCCAATGCCAGCCTGGATGCTGCCGGAGAGCCGCTCGGTGACGGTCACGTCGACGTCAACCAGATCTGGCTCGCCGGGCACCGGCGGCGTCTCGATGTTAACGTCCTCGAAGAAGCCCAGCCGCTGTAGCCGCAGCCGGGAGCGCTGCAGCGCCGCCGTCGACAGCCAGGCTCCCTCCATCTGCCGCAGCTCGCGCCGGATCACGTCGTCCCGGGTGCGCTCGTTGCCGTGCACGTTGATCCGCCGCACCAGCACCCGCTTGCCGGGATCGACATAGAAGGTGAGGTCGACCACCTGGCGCTCGCGGTCCAGCTCCGGCACCACGTTGATGTTGGCGAAGGCATAGCCCTCCTCGCCCAGGCGCTCGCGGACGCGGCTAAGCGAATCGGTGACGCTCTTGCGCGAATAAGTCTCACCCGGCGCCATCGCCAGCAGGCTGCGCAGCTCCTCCTCCGCGACAATGAGGTCGCCCACCAGCGCGATCTCCCCAATCTGGTAGCGCTCGCCCTCGGAAAGGTTGATGGTGATGTATATCCCTTGCCGGTCTGGCGTGATGGTGACTTGGGTCGAGGTGATGGCGAAATTGACATAGCCCTGGTTCTGGTAGAACGACTGCAACCGCTCGAGGTCGGCTGCCAGCTTCTCGCGGGCATACTGATCGCGGCTAGAGAAGATGTGATACCAGCGTTTGGGACCGAGCCCGACCAGCTTGCGCAGCTGCTTGTCGGAAAAAGTCTGGTTGCCGACGAAGACGATCTCGCGGATGCGGGCCGGACGGCTTTCGTGGATATCAATGCGCACCCCGACCCGGTTGCGGGGCAGCGGCGAGACGGTGCTGGCGACCCGGGTATCGTACTGACCGCGGCTTTCGTACAAGCGCTGCAGTTCGCGCTCGACGTCATTGAGAATGAAGCGGTTGAAGACCTGTCCCTCGGCGAAGCCGACGTCGGCCAGCGACTTCAGCAGCTCGTCGGTAGGAATGGCCTTGTTGCCGTTGACCTCGATGCTGGCGATGGACGGCCGCTCCACCACCTGCACCAGCAACACGCCGCCGTCGCGGAGAATCTCGACGTCCTGGAAGAAGCCGGTCCGATAAAGGCTGCGGATTGCCGCCGCCACCCGGACCGGCTCTACGGTTTCGCCGATCTGGATTGGCAGGTAGTTGAGCACCGTGCCGACCGGGACCCGCTGCACCCCTTCGACGCGGATGTCCTCGACCTGGAATGTCTGCGCCACGGCCTGCGCCGCCGGCCAGAGCGCCAAGAGGAAAATGCAACACAACAGGCCCCGCATAGCGACTCCGTTCCCGCCCTAGTTCGCCAACAGCCGGGCGATATCGTTGTAGAAGGCCATGGCCATGAGCATGAACAGCAGCGCCATGCCGATCTGCTGACCGACGATCTGGGCCTGCTCCGACAGCGGCCGTCCCCGGATCGCCTCAATGGCGTAGTAAAGCAAATGGCCGCCGTCGAGAATGGGCACGGGCAGCAGGTTCAGCACTGCCAGGCTAACGCTGACGATGGCAAGGAACTTGAGGAAGGCCATCAGGCCGAGCTGGACCGAGTCACCGGCGAACTGGGCGATGTGCAGCGGCCCGCCCAGGTTCTTGATTGAGGCCTCCCCGACCACCATGCGCCACAGCATCTTCACCGTCAGACTGGTGGCGGTCCAGGTCGAGCTGGCGGCGCGCTCCAGCGCCTGCAGCGGACCGTAGCGCACTTCCCGCACCATCTCGCGGTAGAGCGACTGGAAATCCTCCGGCAATTGCGGCGCGACCCCCAGCATGCCGATGCGCTTGCCATCGGCTTCCCTGCTGGTCAGGGTGACGCTCAACCGGCGGGGTGGGTCGCCGTCGATGGTCAGCTCCACGCGCGCATCGGGACGAGCGCCGACGTATTCCACCAGGTCGCGCCAATCCTCGATGGGGTGTCCGTCGATGGCGACGATGCGGTCACCTGGCTGCAGGCCGGCCGTGGCGGCCGGCCCGTTCGGCACCGTCTCGCCGACCACCGCCCGCAGCCTGGGCGCCCAGGGGCGCACCCCGAGCACCTTGAGCACGTTCGGATCGTCGCCCAGCAGCTTCACGTCGCGCAGGTCCAGGCTGCGCTGCACCATCGCGCCGCTTTCGGTGACCACCGTCAGGGGCAACTCGTCGCGGCCGACGCCGACGTCGAGTAAGGCCAGCAGCGCCTGGTCCCAGCCCCTCACCTCCCTGGGCCCGATCCGGACCAGCTCGTCACCCGGCTGCAGGCCAGCAGCGGCGGCCGGCGTCTCCGGCAGCACGGCGCCGATCACCGGCCGCATTTCCTGGGTGCCGGCGACGAAGATCAGCCAATACGCCAACAGCGCGAACAGAAAGTTGAACAGCGGGCCGGCGGCGACGATGGCGGCCCGCACCGACACCGGCTTGCGGTTGAAAGCACGGTGCGCCTCCTGCGGGGCAACCTCGCCCTCGCGTTCGTCCAGCATCTTGACGTAGCCGCCGAGAGGGATGGCGGAAATCACGTATTCCGTGCCGTCCTTGCCAGACCAGCCGAACAGCGGCTTACCGAAGCCGATCGAGAAGCGCAGCACCTTGACGCCGAGCCGACGCGCCACCCAGTAGTGGCCAAACTCATGGAAGGCCACCAGCACGCCGATGGCGATGATGAAACCGACAATGCTCTGCAAGATGCTCATGACGCTAGGCCGCCGCTATCTTCCCGACTACCGCGCCCGCTGCTGCCCGCGCCTCCGCATCGGCCGCCAGCACGTCGTCCAACCTCTCGACGGCCTGCGGCGGCACACTGTTGAGCACGCTCTCGACCACCGCAGCGATATCGGTGAAGCGAATCCGTCTCGCTAGGAACTCTGCCACCGCCACCTCGTTGGCCGCATTGAGCACGGCGCCAGCCGTGCCGCCCAGGCGCAGCGCCTCGTAGGCCAGCCCCAGGCAGGGATAGCGGCGCGGGTCGGGCGCCTCGAAGTCCAGCCGTCCGATCTTGGCCAAATCCAGCGGCTCCACGCCCGCGGTGGTGCGCTCGGGCCAGGCCAGCGCGTGGGCGATGGGGGTGCGCATGTCCGGATTGCCCATTTGCGCCAGCACCGAGCCGTCAATGTACTCAACCAGCGAGTGGACGATGCTCTGCGGATGCAGCACGACCTCGACCTGCTCCGGCGCCAGGTCGAACAGCAAGCAGGCCTCGATCAACTCGAGCCCCTTGTTCATCATGCTGGCCGAATCGACCGAGATCTTCTTGCCCATGCTCCAATTCGGGTGCGCGCAGGCTTCCTCCGGCGTCACGTCGGGAAGGCGCGCCAGATCGGCGGTGCGGAAGGGTCCGCCGGAAGCGGTAAGCAGTACCCTGCGCACCCCGCTGCCGCTCAAGCCCCTGCTGCCGAAGTCATCGGGCAGGCACTGGAAAATGGCATTGTGCTCGCTGTCGATCGGCATAAGCAAGGCTTGGCTGCGGCGCACCGTCTCCATGAAGATGGTGCCGGCCATCACTAGGACTTCCTTGTTGGCGAGCAGAATGCGCTTGCCCTTCTCGGCCGCCGCTAGCGTCGGCTGCAGGCCGGCGGCGCCGACGATGCCGGCGACCACGCAGTCGGCCTCGTCCAAGGCCGCAAGATCGCGCACCGCCTCGGCGCCGCCGAGCACCTCGGTCGGGCAGCCGCGCGCCGCCAGCTGGCGCCGCAGCTCGGCGGCCGCCCTAGCGTCGGCCACGGCGGCGTAGCGGGGACGGAAGCGCAGGCACTGCTCGCGCAGCCGCTCGATGTTGCGCTGCGCGGCAAGCCCGACAACCTGATAGCGATCGGGATGGCGCGCGGCCACATCCAGCGTGCTGACCCCGATGGAGCCGGTGGAACCGAGAACGACCAAGCGCATCATTGCACCGCCTGCAACCATGACAAGCACAGCAGGAAAATCGGGGCCGCCGCGGTCAGGCTGTCGATGCGGTCCAGCACGCCGCCGTGGCCGGGCAACAGGTTGCCGCTGTCCTTGGCACCATGCTGGCGCTTGATCATGCTTTCAAACAAATCGCCGACGATGGAAAACAGCACGGTCGGCAGCGCCACCGCCAACAGCTGCGGCAGCGCTGGCCAGCCGGGGCCGAGCGTGGCGTGCACCAGCAGCGCGCCGCCCAGGGCGAACACCAGCCCACCGGCCACGCCTTCCCAGGTCTTGCCCGGGCTGATCCGCGGAGCCAGCTTGCGCCGGCCAAAGCGGCGCCCCACCAGATAGGCGCCGGTATCAGCGCCCCAGACCAGTATCAGCAATAGGGTGAAAAAGTAGGGACCGGATTCCAGTCCGTGCAGGGCAACCAGCGCCAGCCAGGCATAGCCGAGCACCAGGTAGCCCATCAGGGCCTCGAGCGGCAGCGACAACAAGGCCCGACCGCCGGCGAAGCGAGCCAGCAGCGCCAGTGTCGCGAGCCACCACAGCAAGGCGGGGAGAAACAGGTACTCCAGGCGCGGGCCGGCCCGGTACAACAACCAGCTCAGCAACAGCAACACCAGCAAACCGGCCAGGTAAACCCCGCTCGGGCCACGGCCGAGGCCAATCAGCCGCGCCCATTCCAAGGCGCCCAGCCCGATGACCAGCGCAAACAGCAGCGCCACCCCGCCGGTAGGCAAAAACCAGATCGCTGCCAGCGCCGCAGGCGCCAGCACCAGCGCTGTCAGTACGCGTTTAAGCACGTTGCAAGCGCTCCACCTGTTCCGCCGTGCGGCCTAGACGGCGCTGTCGGCGCGCGTAATCGGCAAAAGCCTGCGCCAGCTCGGGAGCGCGAAAATCCGGCCAAAGCACATCAGTGAAGTAGAACTCCGTATAGGCGAACTGCCACAGGAGAAAGTTGCTGATCCGGCGCTCTCCGCCAGTGCGGATCAGGAGATCGGGGTCGGGCAGGTCCGCCGTCGACAGATAGCGATTGATGCATTCGGGAGTGATTTCCTCCGGCGTCAGCCGGCCGGCCTGCACTTCCCGCGCGATGGCGGCGGTCGCCTGGGTCAAGTCCCAGCGGCCGCCGTAGCTGGCGGCCACCGTCAGCTGCAGGCCGGTATTGCCGGCAGTCAGCTCCTCGGCAGCGGCGATTTCGTCCTGCAACCGCTGAGAAAAGCGGCTGCGGTCGCCGATCAGGCGCAGACGGATGTTGTTCCGGACCAAGCGGCTGGTCTCGCGCTGCAGAGCGCGCAGGAACAGCTCCATCAACAGAGAGACTTCGCTCGCCGGCCGCTGCCAGTTCTCGCTGCTGAAGGCAAACAGGGTCAGCGCCTTGATGCCCAGCCTGCCGCACGCTTCGGTCACCACACGGGCGGACTGCACCCCTTCTCTGTGACCGGCGTGACGAGGCAGGGAGCGTGCCTGGGCCCAGCGACCGTTGCCGTCCATGACGATGGCCACATGCTGCGGCAAGACTTCGGGCCAGACGATGGTTTCTCTGTTTTGGTCGCCGCTCATTACAGCCTCGGCTCTTGGCCTCAGGAGCTTGGAGTTGGTTGGAACGTGCGCCAAGGACCGCGCAAGGCGAACCGTCAGAATTCCATCAGGTCCTTTTCTTTCTCTTCCAGCAGCGCGTCGACTTGCTGAATGTATTTGTCGGTCAGCTTCTGGATCTCGTCTTCGGCTCGCCGCGCTTCGTCCTCGGAGATTTCCTTTTCCTTGACGAGGTCCTTGATGTCGCTATTGGCATCGCGACGAACGTTGCGGATTGCCACCCGCGCCTGCTCGGCCTCGTTGCGCACGATGCGGGTAAAGTCGCGGCGCCGTTCCTCGGTCAGAGGCGGCAGCGGCACGCGAATCACCGTGCCCACCGTGGCCGGCGTCAGCCCCAGGTCGGATGCCATGAGGGCCTTTTCTACCACCGACACCATGTTCTTTTCCCATGGCGTCACGGTCAGCGTCCGGGCGTCCGCCACGGCTATCGTCGCCACATGGCTCAGCGGCACCTCGTTCCCATAGTATGGAACGGTAACGTGGTCGAGCAAGCTGGTATGTGCCCGACCCGTGCGGATCTTGCTGAATTCCGCCTTGAGCGCTTCCACGCTCTTGCGCATTCGGTCTTCAGCGTCTTTTTTGATGTCATTGATCATGACTGTCAGCCCTCTACGATAGTCCCGATTTCCTTGCCGCAGACCACATCGACCAGCGCCCCGGGCTGGGTAACGTCAAAGACGATGATGGGCATCGAATGATCGCGGCACAGGACGATCGCCGTCGCATCCATGACTTCCAGCTTGCGCTCCAGCACCTCGTCATAGGTGAGCCGCTGATAGCGCTCAGCCGATGCATCTTTTTTCGGGTCGGCCGAATAGACGCCATCGACCTTGGTCGCTTTCAGCACCACGTCGGCATTGATCTCGATGGCCCGCAAGCTGGCGGCGGAATCGGTGGTGAAGAAGGGGTTGCCAGTGCCGGCGGCAAACACCACCACCCGCCCCTTCTCCAGGTGCCGTATGGCCCGCCGGCGGATATAGTCCTCGCAGACCTGGTTGATTTTGATCGCCGACATGACGCGCGTGAACACGCCCTCTTGCTCCAGGGCGTCCTGGAGCGCGAGGGCATTCATGACGGTTGCCAGCATGCCCATGTGATCGGCAGTAACGCGATCCATGCCCTTGGCCGCCAGGCCGGCACCGCGGAAGATGTTGCCGCCACCGACCACCAGCGCCACCTGGACGCCGAGACTAACGATCTCGTGGACTTCCGATGCCAGGCGCTGGATAAAGGACGGCGAGATGCCGTACTCGCCATCCCCCATCAGCGCCTCGCCGCTGAACTTGAGCAAGACTCGCTTATATGCCGCCTGGCGCATGCTGTCTCCCGTACCGCTGGACCGCCGATTAAGAGCCGCGCACTTGCGCCATCACCTCATCGGCAAAGTTTTCCTGCTTGCGCTCGATGCCTTCGCCGACCTCGTAGCGAGCGAAACGCACCACTTTGGCGCCGGCATCCTTGAGCAGCTTGCCGACCGTCTGATCCGGATCCTTGACGAAAGGCTGACCAACCAGCGTAATCTCGGCAAGGTACTTCTTCAGCCGCCCCTGCACCATCTTCTCGATGATGTCCTGCGGCTTGTCGCTGCCTTCGGCCTGGGCCAGTAGGATCTGGCGTTCCTTTTCCAGCACCTCGGCCGGAACTTCCTTCTCTTCCACGCACACCGGACGGCTGGCAGCGATATGCATGGCGATGTCGCGGCCCAGCTCGGGCGTGCCGCCTTCCAGCTCGACCAGCACGCCGATGCGGGTACCATGCAGGTAGCTGGCGATCAGGCCGGACTCGCTCTCCATGCGTACGAAGCGACGCACCTGGATGTTCTCGCCGATCTTGGCAACCAGCTCGAGCCGGGCGTCGTTGATGCTCTGACCGTCCACGGTCTGCTGGCCCAGGGCCTCGACGTCGGCGGGATTCTCGGCCAGTACCTTCTCGGCCACCATGCGGCTGAAGTTGCGGAAGTCGTCGCCGCCGGCGACGAAGTCGGTTTCACAGTTGACTTCGACCATGGCAGCCTGCCGCCCGTCCTCGGACTGCACCACCACGACCAAGCCCTCGGCAGCCGTGCGGCCCGCCTTCTTGTCGGCCTTGGCCAGGCCGCGCTTGCGCATCAGCTCGATAGCGGCCTCGATGTCGCCATTGGTCTCGACCAGCGCCTTCTTGCACTCCATCATGCCGGAGCCGGTGCGCTCCCGCAGCTCCTTAACCATGCTTGCGGTAATCGCCATGTCGGAGAACCTCCCAATTCAATCCGTAGTCAAAAAAGAATCCGGGTTATTCCCCGGATCCCTGAGCAGCTGCGTCGCCGGCTGCCTCAGCGCTTTGATCCTGCCGGGTCTCAGCCTCGCCAGCGCCCTCCCGGACCTCGATGAACTCGTCGCGAGCGCCCGCGCTCTGGGCCAGCAGCGTACGAGCCTCTGCCACGGCGTTGGCGGCCGCGTCCAGATAAAGCTCGATGGCGCGAATGGCATCATCGTTGCCCGGGATGACGTAATCAATGCCCTCCGGCGAGTTGTTGGTGTCCACCACCGCCACCACCGGGATGCCCAGGGTGCGCGCTTCCTTTACCGCGATCTTCTCGTGACCGACGTCGATCACAACCAGCGCGTCGGGCAGGCGCTCCATGTCCTTGATGCCGCCCAGGCTGCGATTGAGCTTCTCCATCTCGCGCCGGCGCATCAGCTGCTCTTTCTTGACCAGACGGTTGAAGAGCCCCTCGGCCTCCTGCGCCTCCAACTCCTTGAGCCGACGGATCGACTGCTTGACCGTGCGGAAGTTGGTCAGCATGCCGCCCAGCCAGCGGTGATTGACGTAAGGCATGCCGCAGCGCTTCGCGGCCTGCTCGATGGCGTCGCGGGCGGCGCGCTTGGTGCCCACGAACAGAACGGTGCCGCCGTTGGCCACCAGCTTGCCCATGAAGTTGAGGGCATCCTGGAACATCGGCACCGTCTTTTCCAGGTTGATGATGTGGATCTTGCTGCGCTCCCCGAAGATGTAGGGGGCCATCTTGGGGTTCCAGTAGCGCGTCTGGTGCCCGAAATGGACACCGGCCTCCAGCATCTGCCGCATGGAGATGTTAGCCATGAGAATCGCTCCTTGTGTCTGGGTTGAGCCTCCATGCACCCCATGCAACAACCCCGCTGCCTGATGCGGCCGCCGGGGCACCCCGCTGCATGTGTCGGTGCATGTGTGTACTTGCCGCTGTCGCGACGAATTTCGCCTGCCACGCGCGATGACGCGATGCCAACCGGTCATTTGCGAAACAGGCGGGCGCTTTATACCATACTCGGCACTGCAGCGACAATTTGCCGAATGCCGTCGATCCAATCCGTTGCCTGGCGGGCGCCCTTCACGTGACTGCAGCATGGAATCCGGCAGCGCCCGCCCTACCAGGACTTTGTTCTATGGCCGTCACCATCAAGACTCCCGAGGAGATCGAAAAGATGCGCGTTGCTGGCCAGCTGGCCGCGCGCGTGCTGAAAATGATCGAGCCCTACGTCAAGCCCGGCGTCACCACCGGCGAGCTCGATGCAATCTGCCACGACTATATCGTCAACGAGCTGAAGGCGATTCCCGCGCCGCTCAACTACCGCGGCTTTCCCAAGTCGATCTGCACCTCGGTCAACCACGTCGTCTGCCACGGCATCCCCGGCGACAAGGTGCTCAAGCGCGGCGACATCATCAACATCGACGTCACCGTGATCAAGGACGGCTATCACGGCGACACCAGCCGCATGTTCTATGTGGGCGAGCCCAGCGTGCTGGCCCGGCGCCTGACCGAAGTGGCCTACGAGTGCATGTGGATCGGCATCGAGCTGGTGAAGCCGGGCGTGCGCTTAGGCGACATCGGCCACGCCATTCAAACCCACGCCGAGAAGCACAACTTCTCGGTGGTGCGCGAGTACTGCGGCCACGGCATCGGCCGCAATTTCCACGAGGAGCCGCAAGTACTGCACTATGGCACGCCCGGCACCGGCATGGCCTTGCAGCCCGGCATGACCATCACCATCGAGCCCATGATCAACGCCGGCAAGCCGCACACCCGCCTGCTCAAGGACGGCTGGACCGCAGTGACCCGCGATCACAGCCTGTCGGCGCAGTGGGAGCACACCGTTCTGGTCACCGAGGATGGCTACGAGGTGCTGACGCTGCTGCCGGAAGACTCTGCTTGAGGCCGGAGGCGGCCGTGCCGGGCGCATCCGCCGGCTTCGCCGCCGACCGCCGGCTGCTGGACACAGCCGCTCTGGACGCCGCGCTCGAACGCGGCGCCTCCCCCTTGGAACTCTTCAAGACAACCCTGCTGGCAGGACAGGACGAGCTGCTGGCGCGTTTTCGCAATGGCGTCTCCGCCGCGCAGCTGGTGCCGGCGCGCGCCTGGCTGGTCGACCAGCTCGTCACCCGCACCTGGCGCCGACTGCTCGGCGGGCACAACGGCGCGGCATTGATCGCCGTCGGCGGCTACGGCCGAGGCGAGCTGCATCCGGCCTCTGACATCGACCTGCTGATTCTGCTGCCGGAAAGCGGCGAGCGGCCGCCACTCGAGCGGCTCGAAGGTTTCGTCCGTTTCCTGTGGGACATCGGCCTCGAAGTCGGCCACAGCGTTCGTTCCCTGGACGACTGCGCGCAGGCGGCCGAGGCCGACATCACCGTCGCCACCAGCCTGATGGAATCCCGGCTGCTCGCCGGCCCCGCCGAGTTGCACCGGGCCATGCGCGAGCGCACCGGCCCGGCACGCCTGTGGCCGAGCCGCCGCTTTTTCGAAGCCAAGTGGCAGGAGCAGCAGCGGCGGCATCAAAAATACGACGACACCGCTCACAACCTCGAGCCCAACGTCAAGGAAGGGCCGGGCGGCCTGCGCGACATCCACGTCATCGGCTGGGTGGCGAAGCGCCATTTCGGCGCCGAGACGCTGCGCGATCTGATCGGGCACGGCTTCCTGACCGAGGAAGAGTACCGGGAGCTGAGCGCCGGCCAGGCTTTCCTCTGGGACATCCGCTTCGCCCTGCACAGCCTCACCGGCCGCCGCGAAGACCGCCTGCTATTCGACTACCAGACCACGCTGGCCAAGCAGTTCGGCCACCGCGACGAGGACCACAACCTGGCAGTCGAGCAGCTCATGCAGCGCTATTACCGCACGGTGATGGAGCTCTCCCGGCTCAACGAGATGCTGCTGCAGCACTTCCAAGAAGCCATTCTCTATGCCGACGACGACGCCATCCCCCAGCTGCTCAGCAAGCGCTTCCAGGCCCGCAAGGGCTTCATCGAGGTCACTCACCGGCAGGTCTTCAAACGCCATCCGTACGCGCTTCTGGAAATCTTTCTCCTGCTGCAGCAGCACCCCGACCTCAAGGGCGTGCGCGCCTCCACCATCCGCCTGATCCGGCAGTACAGCCACCTGATCGACACCAGTTTCCGCGCCGACCCTCGCTGCCGGGAGCTGTTCATGCAGATCCTGCGTCAGCCGCGCGGCGTCAGCCATGTGCTGAGACGTATGCATCGCTACGGGGTACTGGGACGCTATCTGCCCGCCTTCGGCCAGATTAGCGGCCGCATGCAGTACGACCTGTTCCACGCCTACACGGTCGACTCCCACACCCTGTTCGTCATCCGCAACCTGCATCGCATGGCGCTGGGCAAATACGCCGAGCAGCTGCCGCTGTGTCACCGCATCATGGCACAACTGCCCAAGCCCGAGCTGCTCTATCTGGCCGGCCTGTTCCACGACATCGCCAAAGGCCGCGGCGGCGACCATTCCGAGCTGGGAGCGGCCGAGGCCGAGGCCTTCTGCCGCGCCCATGGCCTCGGCAGCTACGACACCCATCTGGTTGCCTGGTTGGTCCGCAACCACCTGCTGATGTCTATGACGGCGCAGCGCAAGGACATCAGCGATCCAGCTGTCATCAACCAATTCGCCCAGCTGGTCGGCGACCAGACCCATCTGGATTGCCTGTATCTGCTTACCGTCGCCGACATCCGCGCCACCAATCCCGGGCTCTGGAACTCCTGGCGCGCCTCCCTGCTGACCCAGCTCTACATCGCCGCTTCGCGGGCGCTGCGGCGCGGCCTGGGCAGTCCGCTGGAAAAGGACGAGCTGATCGCCGACACCCGGCGTCAAGCCGAGCAGCTGCTGCGTGCCAGCAAGCTTCACCACATGACCATTCGCAAGATCTGGGCACAGTTCCCCGACGATTACTTTCTGCGCTTCAGCGCTGAGGAAATCGCCTGGCACACCGAAGCCATCGCCCGCAGCGGCCCCGCCGACCTGCCGCTGGTACTGATCGACCCCGACAGCCCGCGCGGCAGTACTGACGTGTTCGTCTACGCGCCGGACCGGGACAACACCTTTGCCGTCATCGCCGCTACCTTCGACCGCTTCGGCCTCGACATCCAGGATGCCCGCATCACCGGCACCCGCGACGGCTATACGCTGGACAGCTATCTGCTCCTGGAGGCAGACAATGGCCCGGTCACTGATCCCGAGCGCCTGGCCGCGATCCGGGAAGCGCTGCGCCAGGCGCTGCTCCAGGACCCCCTGCGCCCCCCGCCACCGGTCAAGCGCGCCCTGCCGCGCCGGCTGCGCCATTTCCATACCACCACCCAGATCAACATCGAGCTGGATGCGCGCAATCAGCGCACCATACTTGAGCTGATCACCGCCGACCGTCCCGGCCTGCTGGCCCGGGTTGGCCTGGCCTTCAGCCGCTGCCGGGTGCGTATCATCAACGCCAAGATCGCCACCATCGGCGAGCGGGCCGAGGACGTGTTCTTCATCACCGACGCTGACAATCGGCCGCTTATCGATCCGGCCCGGCAAGCCGAACTGCGCCAGGCGCTGCTGACGGCGCTGGAGGGCTGATTGGGCTGAGACGATCGCCTTGTGCTACGGTGGCAGCAAAGCGATAACTCGAACGGGTGAACACAGTGCTCACGCTCTACGGAATCAAGACCTGCGACACCGTACGCAAGGCGCGCCGCTGGCTGCAGGCGCGCGGCATCGAACACCGCTTCCACGACTTCCGCAGCGACGGCCTGCCGGCCGAGCTACTCGAGCGCTGGGTCGTACAGCTTGGCTGGGAGGCTCTGCTGAACCGCGCCAGCGCCACCTATCGCCAGCTGCCGCCCGAGCAGAAAGAGAATCTGGACCAGGCCAGGGCGACGGCGCTGATGCTGCAGCATCCAACCCTGATCAAGCGGCCGGTGGCGATCTACGGCGACGAGGTGCGAACCGGCTTTCGCGAGGCCGATTGGCAGCGCTGGTTGCCGACACCGGCCTGAGGCCGTGGGCGTGCAAGCCGCCTTGTGCCCGCCGGCTTGCGACCGCATACAAGGCAGCACAGCAGCCCACTTTTCGCATGCGCCGGTCCCGGGCGGAATCGGCGCGCTCCGACATCACGCCGCCGCGGCGGCGACCCTGATCATCGCTAGCCGAAGGGAAGCGCCGCCCACCGCCGCGTTGCGGCAGCAAGCGGCGACATGCCTGCGGGAGGACACATGGGCGAGGTGGTAAAGTTCAGGCGCCCTAAAAAGCCATCCAGCACTCTGGAGCTGCTGGTGGAAAGCTGGGGCGAGGGCGACCAGGCGCTGGAACAGGACATTCGGGAGCAGTGCGGCGCGCTGCTGGAGCAATACAGCGCCCTGCCGGCACTATCGTTGCAGCTGCCGGTGGTCGAGCAGCTGTCGCCGCACGAGCAGTCGCAGCTGGCAGATGCCTTGCAGACGCAAATCCGCCAATGGGCCAGCGACTGGCACAGCCGCATGCTGTTCGAAGTACTGGGCGCGGAAATCCTGCGCCTGCGCGAGCTGCACGGCTACGGCGCCCTGCCCGGTCAGCGCCGCTGACGGCGATCACTCCACCACGGCGTCGATGACCACCCGGACGACACTGCCGGCAGCGACGGCGACGGGCTGGCTGTAGCCGATCAAGTCACCAGTCTGGCGGGCGGCTTCGCCGGCACGGGAGATGCGCGCCTCCACCACGACTTGCGTAAACGCATCGAGACCAAGCCCCGGCGCCATCGCCATGCTCTCGTCCAGCACCACCTGCAATGGCAGCTCCTCCACCGGGTGGCGCACCACCGCCAGCGGCGTGCGCGGCCCGTCGACCGGCCGGGCCAGGACGAATACCGTGCTGCCGACCGGCACCTGCCCTGCCAACTCCGGCGCCACCTCCACCTGGACCTGCAGGCTGGCGGCTGCCGGTGCCGGGCCAATCTCCTGCAGCAGCTGGCGCACCTGCTCCGCCGCCGGGTTGTCGGGCGGCAGCACCCGCAACAGGGTCTGCCAGTAACGCCGGGCCTGGCTAGGCTGCTCGGCTTGCATGGCGGCGATCCCGGCCAGCCACAACGCTTTCGGGGAATCGGGCTCGACGGTCAGCGCCCGCTGCAGCAGCTCGCTGGGCCGGCCCAGCAGATTGCCGCCCTGGGCATAGCCCAGCGCTTCGGCATAGTCGACCAGGAACACCGGATCCTCGCCGGCGCGCGGCTCCAGCTGGGCATACAGCTCGGCTGCCGCATCAAACCGCTGCAGCACCAGATAGGCCCGCCCCAGCATGAGCGCTGCTTCCAAATCGTCCGGTTGCTGCCTCACCCGAGCCTCGAGATCACTCAAGTGCTGCTCGATGAAAGCAAGCTGCTGCTGCGCCTGCAGCAAGGCCGGATCGGTCTGCGGCGCCGTCACGGCAGCTGGGCTGCCCAGCTGCAAGTACAAAAGGATGGCTGCCAGCGGCACCACCAGGGCGCCGCCGAGCGCAGCGGCTCGGGCAGGTCGCGGGCGCAAGGCCGATTCGGATTCGCCCTCCTCGCCGAGATCGCCCAGCAACTGGCGTTCCAGCTCAACTTTCGCTTCGGCAAAGGTGGCGTCGTCCAGCAAGCCGGCCTGGTTGTCGACCTCCAGCTCCGCCAGGCGGCGCCGGTAGACGGCGATGTTGGCATCGCGCTGCCGCAGCGTCGGCAGGACCGGCCTGACCAGCAGCGGACGTAACAGCAGGGCCAGTGCCGCCAGCAGCATCAGGCCGGCGACGATCCAGAAGGTGATCATGGGTTTTCCTCAGGCTTGCGCTCAGCCGCCAGCAGCTCGGCGAGCCGCTGGCGCTCGGCCGCGGACAAGACCACATCTGCAGCCACGGCCCGCCGCCGGCGCGCCAGCACGAACCAGCTGATCAGGCCGACAGCCAGCAGCGCGAACGGGCCGAACCATAGAAAATAGGTGCTGCCCTTGACAGGAGGTCTGAACAACACGAAATCGCCGTACCTGGCGACCATGAAGTCCCGGATTTCGGCGTCGCTGCGCCCTTCCAGAATCAGGCGCCGCACCTCGCGCTTCATGTCATTGGCCAGATCGGCATTGGAGTCGGCGATGCTCTGCCCTTGGCAGCCCAGGCAGCGCAGCTCCTGGCTCAAGGCGCGAAAGCGCGCCTCCTGCTCCGGCGCATCGAAACCGTCCAGTGCCGCCGGCGCCAGACTAGGCAGCAGCAACAAAAGCAACAGCGGCCAGATCAGGCCTCGTTGCGCAGTCGCTCTATCCACGGGATGAGCACCTCATTAAGCGTCCTGGCATCGATCGGACCAACGTGCTTGTAGCGAACGATGCCATGCTTGTCGATGATGAAGGTCTCCGGCACGCCGTAGACGCCCAAATCCAGGCCGATCCGGCCTTCGATGTCATAGGCGATGCCAGCGTACACGTCGCCGAAGCGCGCCAGCCAGGCACGCGCATCTTCGCGCTGGTCCTTGTAGCTGAGGCCGTAGATAGGCGCGATGCCACGCTGAGCAAGCGCTGCCAGGAACGGATGCTCCTGGCGGCAGGGAATGCACCAGCTGGCGAACACGTTGAGCACGCTCACCTGGCCCTTGATCTGCTCGCTGCTGAAGACCTGTTCCGGATCATGCAGCTGCGGCGCCGAGAACTCCGGCAGCGGCTTGCCGATCAGGGGCGACGGCACCTCGGTCGGGTTGAGATTGAGGCCGACGGCGAGCAACGCCGCTAGCGCCAGGAAAATCACCAGAGGAATGACAACCGCCTTTTTCATCCTGCGCTCTTTTCCACCATGCCGGCCGGCGCCACCTGCGTTGCGGCCTCCACCTGCCGCTCCCGCGCCAGCAGACGCCGGTAGCGCGGATCGGCCGCTGCCAGCAGCCCGCCGACAGCCATAAGCAATGCCCCCAGCCAGATCCAGCGCACCAGCGGCTTGTATTGCAGGCGCACACTCCAGGCACCGCCGCCCAATGGATCGCCCAGGGCGACGTAGAGATCGCGCAGAAAGCCCGGCGCAATTGCCGCCTCGGTCATAGGATTCTGCTGCACCCGATAGGTGCGCTTCTGCGGATACAGCACCGTCACCGGCTTGCCGTCGCGGAAGATGCTGATCACCCCTTCGATGGCGTCGTAGTTCGGCCCCTGCACCAGGCGGGTGCCGTCGAAGCGGTATTCATAGCCGGCGATGTTTACGCTGTCTCCCGGCGCCATGCGCACGTCGCGCTCCACGTCCAAGGTGCTGACCACGGTGACGCCGGCGATGAAGACGCCAAGGCCGGCGTGGGCCACCACCATGCCCCATACGCCGCGGCTGGTGGAGCGCAACGCGGCCCAGCGGTCGCGGCGATGCGCCACCCGCTCCCACAGGGTCTGCAGCGAGCCCCAGAACACCCACAGCGCGATGGCCAGCCCCACGGCCGCCAGCCAGGGCAGGTCGGCCAGCAGCCAGGCGGCCGCAATCCCCAGCGCGATCGAGGCCATGACCGCATAGCGCAGCGGCCACAGCACCCGCGCCAGCCGATCCTGCTTCCAACGCACAATGCTGCCGATACCGGTAAGCACCGCCAGCGGCAGCATCAGCGGCACGAAGACCGTGTTGAAGTAGGGCTCGCCCACCGAGATGCTGCCTAGGCCGAGGGCATCCGTCAGCAGCGGATACAGCGTTCCCAGCAGCACCGTCGCCGCCGCCACCGAAAGCAGCACGTTGTTGACGAGCAGCAGGCTCTCACGCGAGAACATGCCGAAGCGGACCGGCGTGTAGACCTGCGGCGCCCGCACCGCGTACAGCAGCAACGAGCCGCCCACGGTGAGCACCAGCAGGATCAGGATGAACACGCCCCGGCCCGGATCGGCGGCGAAGGAGTGCACCGAATTGAGTACGCCGGAGCGGACCAGAAAAGCGCCCAGCAGGCTCAAGGAGAAGGCCACGATGGCCAGCAGCACGGTCCAGCTCTTGAATGCGCCGCGCTTCTCGGTCACCGCCAGCGAATGGATGAGCGCGGTGCCGACCAGCCACGGCATGAAGGAAGCGTTCTCGACCGGATCCCAGAACCACCAGCCCCCCCAGCCCAGCTCGTAGTAGGCCCACCAGCTACCCAGCGTGATGCCCAGGGTGAGGAACAGCCAGGCCACGGTGGTCCACGGGCGCGACCAGCGCGCCCAGGCGGCGTCCAGATTGCCGCCCAGTAGCGCGGCGATGGCGAAGGCAAACGCCACCGAGAAGCCAACGTAGCCCATGTAAAGCATGGGCGGATGCAGGATCAGGCCGAAGTCCTGCAGCAGCGGATTGAGGTCGCGGCCGTCGATGGGCGCCGGAAACAGCCGCTCGAAGGGATTAGAGGTGAGCAGCAAGAACAGCAGGAAGCCGGCGCTGACCAGCCCCATCACCGCCAGCACGCGAGCCACGAACACCGGGGGCAGCGAACGGCTAGCCGCCGCCACGGCGACCGTCCAGCCGGCCAGGATCCAGCACCAGAGCAGCAGCGAGCCCTCGTGCGCACCCCACACCGCCGACAGCCGGTAGTACCAGGGCAGCTGCGAATTGGAGTTGTGGGCGACGTAGGCCACGCTGAAGTCGTTGCTGTAAAAGCTCCACCCCAGCGCCAGCAAGGCGATGGTGACGAACACCATTTGCCCGGCGGCCGCCGGCCGCGCCACGGCCATCCAGGCCGGTCGGTTCAACGCCGCCCCGACCAAGGGCAGCACGGCCTGGACGCAGGTGATCGCCAGCGCCAGCGTCAGGGCGAAGTGGCCAAGTTCGGGAATCATGCAGCCTCCGGTCTACAAGCTGTGCGGATTGGCCAGCTGCTGGCCTTTCTGCAAAGCGTCGTGCACTTCCGGCGGCATGTAGTTCTCGTCGTGTTTGGCCAGCACTTCATCGGCCACGAACAGCCCGTCCGGCTGCAGCCGGCCGCGGGCCACGATTCCCTGCCCTTCCCGGAACAAATCCGGCAGGATGCCGGTATAGCTGACCCGCACGGCGTTGGCGCCGTCGGTGATGGTGAAGTGTACCTCCAGATCCTGGCCTGGCCGCTGGACACTGCCCTCAGCCACCAGGCCGCCGACCCGGAAGGTGTGCCCTTGCGGCGCTTCGCCGTTGACCACCTGGGTCGGACTGTAAAAGAGGGACATGTTCTCGTTCAGCGCCAGCAGCAGCAGCGCGGTGGCCGCGCCCACGCCCAGCAGCAGCAGCCCAATCAGCAGCATGCGCCGTTGCCGTACCGTCATGCCCGCCTCCTGACACTGGCCCGCCGCCGCAGATCCGCTAGCAGACGTCCCCGCCGCATCAGCGGCAGCGCCACGTTGGCCGCCAGCACGACGGCAGAAATGGCATAGGACGTCCAGACATAGAAGGCATAGCCCCCCATATGGAAAAACTCGGACATGGTTTTCATTGCGTCAGCATCTCCTGCACCCAGCGGCTGTTGCGCTCCCGCGCCAACAGCTCGTTGCGCGCCCGCAGCAGCATGGCGGTGGCATAGAAGGCCTTAAACCCCAGCGCCATCAGCAGCAGCGGGATCAGCATGCTGATGTGAATGGACGGCGCGTCCAGCTTGGTGACGGTGGCCGGCTGATGCAGCGTGTTCCACCACACCACCGAGTAATGGATGATCGGGACGTTGACCACTCCCACCAGGGCGAGTATCCCGCTGGCGCGCGCGCCGTGGCGCTTGTCCTCAAAGGCCGCCTCAAGCGCCATGAAGCCGAGGTAAAGAAACAGCAAGATCAGCTCGGAGGTCAGCCGGGCATCCCAGACCCACCAGGTGCCCCACATCGGCTTGCCCCAAAGCGAGCCGGTCACCAGCGCCAGAAAGGTAAAGGAGGCGCCGATAGGGGCGCTGGCCGAGGCCATCATCTCCGCCACCTTGATGCGCCAGATCAGGGCAACGGCCGAGCAGGCGGCCATGACCACGTAGACGAACATCGACATCCAGGCCGCGGGGGCATGGACGTAGATGATGCGGAAGCTGTCGCCCTGCTGGTAATCCGGCGGCGCCAGCCACAGGCCGCCGTACAGGCCGGCCAGGATGCATACCGCTGCCAGGCCGGCGAACCAGGGCAGCAGCTGTCCGGTCAGGCGATAAAAGCGCGGGGGGGAGCCCAGCTTATGTAGCCACGTCCACATGCAATCAGATCCAGGAGAAACAGCGGGGGTATCGGAGCGCGCCTGCCAGGCGATCTGCCTGCCCGCCCATCCCCGATACCGCCAACGAATTCGTTTGCTCATTCTGGCAGCCGGGCTGTCCTCCCCTGGCTGCCGCGCCCAAAGATGCGCCGCCGGACGCCAGAGTGCAAGTCGCAGCGCTCCGAAACTTGCTCAATGTCAAAGACCAGCCTCGATGGACAAAGTTCATGACCGCCCTCCGGCCGCCGCGGCGACCTCTTTAATCGCAAGCGGGCGCCCCAATCATCCAGCCGGTGGGGCGCCAAAATAACATCTTCCATGACAGTGAGTGCAACTGTCGCACAAAAGACACTCTGGTGACGGAACAACGCAGCAATATCGGCAACGGCCGGCTCTCCCCAACTGCCCGGCAGTTCCTGAAACTGTTTCTGCCCGGCGCGCTGCTGCTAGGAGTGCTGACCGCCGCCTTCCAGTACCATGGCTACGCCCTGGCCAGGGAAAGCCTGCTGGCGTCGCAACGCCACGGCATCGCCACCGCCACCAGCAGTCTCAGGCGCGACTTCCAGACCATGACGGCCGACCTCGGCGTGCTGGCCGCCAGCCAAAGCCTGCGGCGCTTCGCCACCGAGACGGCCGCGGCCAACCGCCGCTGGGCACAGGATGAGCTCGATGCCTTCATCCGTCACAAGCAGCTTTATGCCGACATTAGCTACTTCGCCCCCGACGGCCAGCGGCTGCTGGGGGCCGGCAGCGTACAGCAGGGCGGCCGCCTGACCGAGATCGAGCCTCCGCTGATCTGGGAGCTGCTGGTAGCCACCGCCAATCTCCCGCCGGGGCTGGCGGCGACCTCCCCCCTGCTGTTTCCACGAGGAGGCGACCATTATCGGCCTATCGTTCATTTTGCCATGCCGGTGTTTACTCTGGACGGCCAACTCGGCGGCGCGCTGATCGCCACCTACTCGCCCGAGCGGCTCTTGCGCCATCTGGACAGCCTCACCCAGCAGCCGGCGGACACCAACATCATCATCAACCGTCGCGGCGAATGGCTGCAGCACCACAACGCCGAACAAAGCTGGCGGCTCGGCGACGGCCCGTTCGGTGCTGCCTTCCCGCTGGCCTGGCAGCACATGTTGACCGCCGACGCCGGTCAGTTCAGAACCCGCGAAGGCCTGTTCACCTTCACCACCCTCTTTCCGCAGGGATGGCCCGACGACGTCATGCCCGACGGCATGCACGCGCCGCAATTCTGGAAAATCGCCCTGCACGTCAGCCGGGACTCCCTGCTGGCCGCCGCCACCAACCGCTTCTGGCGCGGCCTGACGCTGTTCGTGGTACTGCTAGCGCCTACCGCACTAGTCAGCCAGTTCATCTGCGAGCTCGACCGCAACCGGCAACGCAACCGCCAGCTCATCCGGGAGCTAGGTGCGGTCATCGAGCAGACCCATGACCTGGTCATGATCACCGACGCCGAAGGTCGCATCCGTTACGTCAATCCGCGCTTCGAGGCTATCACCGGCTACAGCCGCGCGGAGGCCATCGGCAACAAGCCCAACCTGCTTAGATCCGGCGTACACGATCAGGCCTTCTACCAGCGGCTGTGGGACACTATTCGACGGGGGGAGCCGTTCGAGGCGACCATCACCAACCGCAAGAAAAACGGCGAGATCTTCCATGTCCAGATCACCATCAGCCCACTGAGCGGCAAGCACGGCATCAGCGGCTACGTCGCCACCGCCAAGGACATCACCGCCCAGGTCAGCTCCCAGCAGCGCCTGCTCAAGCTGGCCTTCCATCATCCGCTCACCGGCCTGCCCAACCGGGCCTTGTTCCGCGATCACCTGCACGAGGCCGCCGCCCGTGCCCGCCGCAGCGGGCACAGCATCGCCGTGCTGTTCATCGACCTGGACCGCTTCAAGAAGGTCAACGACAGCCTGGGGCATCAAGCCGGGGACGAGCTGCTGCAGCAAGTGGCGCAGCGGCTGCGCAACGCCGTGCGGGAGATCGACACCGTCGCCCATCTCGGCGGCGACGAATTCACCGTGCTGCTCGACGACGTCCGCCAGCCCAGCCAGGTCCAGAACGTCGCCAGCAAGCTGCTGCAGCTGTTCGAACTGCCGTTCACAGTGGCCGGACGCGACCTGCACATCGGCGCTTCCATCGGCATCGCCCTGTTCCCGCAGGACAGCGACAACGTCGAGCTCATCGTCGAGCAGGCCGACACGGCCATGTATCAGGCCAAGCGCGCCGGCCGCAACCAGTTCCAGTTCTACTCCGCCGAGATGACCACCCTGGCTCACGAGCGGCTGGAGCTGGAGGACCGTCTGCGCGTCGCCTTGCAGCGGCGCGAGTTCGAGCTGCACTTCCAGCCCATCGTCGATCCGCAACGGCGCGAGCTGCGGGGACTGGAAGCGCTGGTGCGCTGGCGCCAGAGCGACGGCAGCCTGCGCCCGCCCGATGAATTCATCCCGGTACTGGAGGAAACCGGCCTGGTGATCCAGGCTACCGAATGGGTGCTGGAGGAGGCCTGTCGCCAGCACCTGCGCCTGCTGGAGAGCGGCCTCACCGGGCTGCGGATCAACGTCAACATCAGCGCCCGCTCCTTCAACCAGGGCGACCTGGTCGCCACCGTGGAGCGGACATTGCGAGAGTCAGGCGTGCCGGGCACCCAGCTGGTGCTGGAGGTCACCGAAAGCATCCTGCTGGAAGACCAGCAGGAAGTGCAAAAGGCGCTGGATGAGCTGCGGGCGCTGGGAGTGGCCATCGCCATCGACGATTTCGGCACCGGCTATTCATCACTGGCTTATCTGCGCCGCCTGCCGGTGGACATCATCAAGATCGACCGCGCCTTCATCCACGGCGTCGGCCCCGACTCCCGCGACGCCGCGCTGGTCTCGGCGATGATGGCGATGGCCCAGGAGCTGCAGCTGGATGTGGTCGCCGAGGGCGTGGAAACGCCCCAGCAGCTCGAGTTCCTGCGCCAGCGCAGCTGCGACGGTGCCCAAGGGTTTCTCTTCAGCGCCGCGGTCCCGGCCGACATCGTCCGCGACCAGCTGCGGCAGGATCGGCGCTGGCCCTGGAAAGCCTGGATGGACCGCAACATGGTGCGGCAGCTGCACTGAGCGGCGCTCAGCCCTCGCTGCGCCAGCCGCCACCCAAGGCCTTGAACAACAGCACGCTGGCGGTCAGCCGCTCCTGACGGTTGCTGATGTAGGCCAGCTCCGCCTCGTTGAGGGTGCGCTGCGCATCCAGCACCTCGAGGAACGGCGAATAGCCGGCCTCGTAGCGGATTTCCGCCAGCCGCAACGCCTCCTGGGCAGCCGCCACGCGCGCGGCCAAGGCCTCTTCGATCTCGGCGGTCTGCCGCAGCGACACCAGGGCATCGCTGACCTCGCGGAAGGCATTGCGTACGGTGCCGATATAGCCGGCCAATGCTTCCTGCTGGACCGCTGTCGCCTGATCCACCCGCGCCCGGCGCCGGCCGGCATCGAACAGCGGCAGGTCGAGCCGGCCGCCCAGCGACCAAAACATAGAGCCGGAACCTAGCAACTCGCTCAGCTCGCGGCTCTCGCTGCCCAGGCTGCCGGTCAGCGAGATGGCCGGGAACAGCGCCGCGCG
Organism: Lysobacteraceae bacterium; assembly: GCA_012523465.1. GTDB lineage: Bacteria > Pseudomonadota > Gammaproteobacteria > Nitrococcales > AK92 > JAAYIK01. The sequence goes on from JAAYIK010000017.1 coordinate 53,376, forward strand.
CGCCACGCCGATGTTGGCGCTGGCCGCCATCAGACGGGCCTCGGCTTCGCGAATGTCGGGCCGCAGCTCCAGCAACGCCGACGGCAACCCCGGCGGCGGCACCGGCGGCAGCGGCAACGACTGTAGCGAGCCGGACGGAATCCGCAAGTCGAGCTGCCCGGTGAGCACGCCCAGCTGGTTCTCCAGCAGCTGGCGCTGGCGCTGCAACTCGAGCAGCTGCGCCGCCGCCGAAGCGTAGGCGCCCTCGGCCTGCTGCACTTCCAGGGGCGAGGCGATGCCACCCTGATAGCGGTTGCGTATCAGCCGCCGGGTGCGGTCGCGGTTCTCCAGGCTTTGCTGCGACACCGCCACCTGGGCGTCCAGAGCGCGCAGGGCGATATAGGCTTGCGCCACGGCACCGGCCAGCGACAGCGCGACGGTATCGCGCGCATAACGGCTGCCCAGCGCCTGTGCCAGCGCCGCTTCCCGGGCGCGACGCAGCCGTCCCCAGAAGTCTAGCTCGAAGCTAGTGAGCACCACAGCCCGGAAGCTGCTGCGCGTGCTGGCGCTGCCCAGCGGCGAGGCAGCGGCGCTAGTCCGGCTGCGTCCAGCCGAGGCCTCCGTCCCCAGCTCCGGCAGCAGGGCCGCTCCCGCTTCCCGTAGCAGCGCATCGGCCCGCTCGACGGCGGCGATGGCCTGCAGCATGTCGGCATTGTGGCGCAGCGCCACCTGCACCAACCGGTCGAGGGTCGGATCGTCGAAGGCCTGCCACCATTCCCGGTTCACCACCGCCGCACCATCACCCACCGCCGCCACCGCGAACGCGGCCGGCAGTTCCAACTCGGGACGCTGGTAATCCGGCCCCACGGCGCAGCCTGCCAGCGACAGGGCGAGCGCAGCCAGCAACAGAATGCGCCGCCTCATGCCGCTGCCTCCTCGGCAGTGGCAGCTTCACGCCGGGCAGAGCCGAAGCGTGCCAGCCAGTAGAAAAAGACCGGCACGAACAGGGTGGCGATGAAGGTAGCCGCCAGCATGCCGCCGAACACGCCGGTGCCCATGGACTGGCGTGCCGCGGCGCCGGCGCCGCTGGCGAACACCAGCGGCGTGACCCCGAGCACGAAGGCCAGCGAGGTCATCACGATGGGCCGGAAACGCAGCCGGGCCGCCTCCAGCGCCGCCTCAGCCAGCCCCATGCCTTCGCCCTGCTTTTGCACCGCGAATTCCACGATGAGGATGGCGTTCTTGGCGGTCAGGCCGATCAGGACCACCAGACCGATCTGGAAATAAATGTCATTGGGCATGCCGCGCAGCAGTATGGCAAGCAGGGCTCCCAGCAGCGCGAACGGCACCGCCATGATGACCGCCAGCGGCAGTGACCAGCGCTCGTACTGGGCGGCCAGGATGAGAAAGGGCATGATGATGGCGAAGACGAAGGCGGCCACCGAGGCGCTGCCGGTCCGCTTTTCCTGGTACGCCTGCCCGGTCCAGGCGATCTCGAAGCCTTCGGGCAGGGTCGCTGCGGCGATTTCCTCGACCAGCCGGATGGCCGCGCCGGAGCTGACGCCTAGAGCGCCGCTGCCCATGATCTTGGCGGCCGGGAAGCCGTTGTAGCGCACGATTTGCTCCGGTCCGACCACCCGTCGCACGGTGAGCAGCGCGCCGAGCGGTATCATGCTGCCACTCTCGGTGCGCACGTAGACCCGGGTCAAGTCCTCGGGCCTGGCGCGGAATTCCGGCTCGGCCTGCAACTGGACGCGGTAGGTGCGGCCCGAGCGGTTGAAGTCGTTGACGTACAGCGTGCCCATGGTGCTCTGCAGGGTGCTGTAGATGTCCGCCACCGGCACCCCCAGCGACAGCGCCTTGGCTTCGTCCACCTCCACGAACAGCTGCGGCATGGCCGCCCGGAACGGCGTACTGATGCCGGTCAGCTCCGGCCGCTCCCTCAGCGTGGCCATAAACTGCTGCAGCACCTGGTCGAACAGCTGCATGTCGGCGCCGATGCGATTCTGCAAATACAGCTCGAAGCCGCCGGCGCGCCCCAGACCACGGATCGGCGCCGGGTTGAATACTGCCACCGTGCCTTCGCGATACGCGGCACCGACCTCGTTGACCAGCTGCATCACCTGCTGCGCCGTCAGCTCGCGCTCGGCCCAGGGGTGCAGGTTGATGAAGGAGGTGGTGGCGTTGGTCTTGTTGCCACCGCCGATGATGTCGAGGCCGTTGATCATGAACACGTGGCGCACAGCCGGAATCCGGCTCAGTTCCTGCTGCAGCCGCTCGGTCATGGCCACCGTGCGCTGCAGCGTCGCCCCGTCGGGCAGCGTGATGGAGCCGATCAGCGAGCCCTGGTCCTCCGGCGGCACCAGGCTGGTCGGAATCCGCTGCAACAGCAAGGCGGCCAGGCCGATCACCACCAGGAACAGCAAGCCGGCGATCGCGCCATGGCGCAGCAGCAGCCGGACCAGACCGACATAGCCCCGGGTCAGCCTGGCGAAGCCGCGGTCGAACAGCCGGAAGAACAGGGGCTTGTGCTCCTTGTGCGGCTTGAGCAGCAGGGCACACAAGGCTGGAGTCAAGGTCAGCGCCACCACGCCGGAGATGGAGACAGCGATCGCCACGGTGACGGCGAACTGCTGGTAGAGCTTGCCAGCGATGCCGCCGAGGAAGGCGACCGGGATGAACACCGCGCACAGCACCAGCACGATGGCGACCAGGGCGCCGGCCACCTCTCGCATGGCCTCAATGGCCGCCGCCCGCGGCGTCAGCCCCCGCTCCCGCATCAGCCGCTCGACGTTTTCCAGCACCACGATGGCGTCGTCGACTACGATGCCGATGGCCAGCACCATGGCGAACAGCGTCAAAGTATTGATCGAGAAGTCGAACAGCCACAGACCGGCGAAGCTGCCGATCAGCGAGATCGGCACCGCCAGGATGGGAATCAGGGTGGCGCGCCAGGACTGCAGGAAAAGGAACACCACCAGCACCACCAGCAACGCCGCCTCGGCCAGGGTCTTGACCACCTCGCGGATGGAGGCGTCGACGAAGCGGGTGGTGTCGAACGGGATCAGGTAGGACATGCCTTCCGGGAAGGCCGCCTGCAGCTCGTCCATGCGCGTACGCACCAGGTTAGCGACTTCCAGCGCATTGGCGCCGGTCTGCAGGTACACCCCCATGCCGACGCTGGGCATACCGTCGACGGTGGAATAGGCATCGTACTGCTGCGCCCCCAGCTCGATGCGAGCGATGTCCTTGAGGCGCAGGAAGCCGCGCGGGCCGCCGGCCCGCACGATGATCTCGCCGAACTCTTCCGGCTCCACCAGGCGGCCCCGGGCGGTCACCGTGTAGGTCAAGAGCTGTCCCTCCGGCGCCGGTTCCTGGCCGATCTTGCCGGCCGGATACTGGGCGTTCTGGGCATTGATGGCGCGCACCACGTCGCTGGTGGTCACCCCCAGCTGCGCCATCCGATCCGGCCGCAGCCAGATCCGCATGGAGTAGTCGCGGGCGCCAAACACCATCACGTCGCCGACGCCCGGCAGGCGCTTAAGCTCGTCGACCAGGTTGAGCGAGGCGTAGTTGCTCAAGAACAGGGTGTCGTAGCGGCGGTCGGGCGAGATCAGCGACACCACCAGCAGGATGTCGGTAGAGCGGCGCTGGACAAGCACGCCGTTGCGCCGCACCTCCTCCGGCAGCCGCGGCAGCGCCTGGGCAACGCGGTTGTTGACGTCAATGGTGGCCTGGGTGGGATCGGTGCCGACTTCGAAGGTGGCGGTGATGGTGACGTCGCCGTTGGAGCTAGATGACGAATCGAAATAAATCAGCCCCTCGATCCCCGACAGCTGCTCCTCGATGGGGGCTGCCACCGTGCGGGCCAGAGTTTCCGCACTGGCGCCAGGATAGGCGGTACGGATGGCCACCGTCGGCGGGGCGATTTGGGGATACTGCGCCACCGGCAGCACGCTCGCCGCCACCAGCCCGGCGATGACGATCACGATGGAGATGACCGAAGAGAAGATCGGGCGTCGGATGAAGAACGAGAACATGGCGTGGCGCCGTCAAGCTTGGCCGGGATCGGCAGCGGCCGTGGCCGTTTCCGGCGGGCGCGGCTCCACCAGCGTGCCCGGCCGTATCCGCAGCAGGTTGTCGACGATGACCTGGTCGCCGGCCTGCAAGCCGTCGTAAACGATCCAGTTCGGACCGTGCCAGGCGCCGGCCCTGACGTGCCGCATCTGCGCCTTGCCGGCGGCGTCGATGACGTACACGAACAGTCCCTGCTGCGACTGCAGCACCGCCACCTGCGGAATCAGGAACACGTTGTCGCGGGTGCCGACCTGCAGCCGCACCCGCACGAACTCGCCCGGCAGCAGCTGGGCCTCGGCGTTGGGGAACTCCGCCCGCAGCTGCAAGGTGCCCAGCTGCGGGTCGATCTGGCGAGCGCTGAAATCCAGCCGGCCTGGCAACGGATAGACGCTGCCGTCGGCCCGGATCAGCTCCACCCGCTGCACGCTCTGCGCCGTCAACTGCCCGCCCGGCACCTGTGCGGCCTCGCTGGTGGTAAGACTGAAGCGCACCCGGATGGGATCGGACTTATAAATGCGGGTCAGCAGGACGTCGCTGCCGGTGACCAGCGCCCCTTCCGAAAGCAGGGCTCGGTCGGTGATGCCGGCCACTGGCGCCCGCACCGTGGTATAGGAGAGCTTGAGCTCGGCATCGCGCACTCGCGCCTCGGCCGCCTTCACGTTGGCCAGCGCCAGCGCCTCGGCGGAGACCGCATCGTCGTATTCGCGCTGGCTGATGGCCTGGCGCGCCAGCAGCTCCTTGAGCCGCCGCGCCTCGCGCCGGGCCTGCTCCAGCCGCGCCTGCTGTTGCGCCAGTTCGGCCTGGGCCTGGGCCAGGGCGATTTCGTACGGCGCCCGCTCGATCTGAAACAGCGGCTGGCCGGCCTGCACCGGCTCGCCCTCGCGGTAGAGCCGCCGCTCCAGGATGCCACCAACCCGGGCGCGCACCTCGACCTCGTGCAGCCCTTCGGTCTGGCCGATGGCCAGAATCTCCGCCGGCACGCTGGTAAGCCGCGCCTCGATGGCCGTCACCGGCACGGCGCTCGGCCCGCCCTGCGCGGCGGCCGTGCCGGAATCGGGAGAGCAGCCCTGGAGCAGAAAAGACGCTGCCGGCAAGACCAGCAGCCACGCCAAGCTTGCTCGTGTGCGAGCCATGATGTTCTCCGCAGAACCCCCTGCATCAGCGCCTGCCCGTTGCGGTCGGAGCAACGGCTCCAGCCCGCAACATCGCCTATGGCAAGATCGTAGGAAAGACGGACAGCCGGGCTCCTCCGCCCATACCGTGGCGACAACTGCAAGCGATGGATCGAAACGACTTTCTTCGTCTCTCCCGGCGGCTGGCGCTGGGCATGACGCTGATATCCTCCTCCGTGCAACCAGCCTACGCCGGCTGCGGCCTGCAGGCAACCCGCATTCACGCTATCCAGGGGAGCGGGCCGGTCAGTCCGCTGGTTGCCTCGGTGCAAACGGTGGAGGCGGTGGTCACCGCCAGCTTCACCAAGAGCGACCAGCTGCGAGGCTTCTTCCTGCAGGAGCCCGACGCCCACGCCGACGCCGATCCGGCCACCTCCGAGGGTCTGTTCGTTTTCGCTCCAGGCCGCAAGGTCGAAGTCGGCGAGCGGGTGCGTGTCACCGGCCTGGTGACCGAGCATCGACAGCGCACCGAGCTGCACCGGGTGAGCCGGCTGCAGCGCTGCGGCCGCGCATCGTTGCCCACCCCCGTCAAGCTCGACCCGGCCGCCGTCGACCTGGGCGCGCTGGAACGCTGGGAAGGCATGCTGGTCGAGTTCACCGGCCCGCTGGTGGTGACCTCGACCCAGCGCCTGGGCCGTTTCCACCAGCTCGCACTGGCCCCGCAGCGCCGGTTCCAGCCCACCCAGCTGCGCCCGCCAGGTTCCCGGACACTGCAGGAGGAGCTCGCCCGGCAGCACCTGTTGCTCGCCGGCACCAGCGACCGTCCCTATCCGGCCCACATCGGCTTCCCTCCCCCCGGACTGACGGCCGAGCGCACTGTCCGCAGCGGCGACCGGGTGCACGGGCTGCGCGGCGTGCTCGATCAGGTCGACGACGCCTATCTGTTGCGGCCAGTGGCCAGACCCGAGTTCGAGTCCGCCAATCCGCGGCCGCCTCCACCCCCGCCGCCCGCAGCCGGGCAGCTGCGCGTAGCCGCGTTCAACCTGGAGAACTATTTCAACGGCGACGGCCGCGGCAGCGACTTCCCGACCCCGCGCGGCGCGGCCAGCCCCGAAGAACTCACGCGCCAGCGGCAGAAGCTGCTCAGCGCGCTGCGCGGACTGCAGGCCGACATCATCGGCCTGATCGAGGTCGAGAACGACGGCTACGGACCGTATAGCGCGGTCGCTGAGCTGAGCCGCGAGCTCGGCCGAGCGACAGGCCACCCTTACCGCTTCGTCCATCCCGGCCGCAGCCGGCTGGGCGACGACGCCATCACCGTCGCGCTGCTGTATCGCGGCGACCGGGTGCAGCCGCTGGGCGCTGCCGCCATCCTGGACGCGCAGGTCGATCCGCGCTTCTCGCCGCGCAACCGGCCGGTGCTGGCCCAGACATTCCAGCCGCTGACCGGCGGGATGCCCCTGACCGTGGCCGTCAACCATCTGAAATCCAAGGGCTCGGAATGCCCGGGCGATCCCGACCGGCGGGACGGTCAGGGCCATTGCAACCTCACCCGCACCCGCGCCGCACAGGCGCTGGGCGAGTGGCTGGCCGGCGATCCCACCACCAGCGGCAGTCCCTACCGCCTCATCATCGGCGACCTCAACGCCTACGCCCAGGAGGATCCGCTACGCGCGCTGCGAGCCCAGGGCTTCGTCGACCTGATCGCTCGCCACCTTGGCCCCACGGCCTATACCTTCGTCTTCGACGGCCGCGCCGGCTACCTTGACCACGCCTTAGCCTCGCCCGCCCTGGCGCCGCACGTGGCGGCAGTGCGAATCTGGCACATCAACGCCGATGAGCCGCCGGCGCTGGACTACCGCCTGACGAACAAGAGCCGCAGCCAACAGCGCAGCCTCTACCGCCCCGACGCCTACCGCTCGTCGGACCACGATCCGGTCATGGTCGATCTGGCGCTGCCGGCGGCCAGCCGCTGAGGCGAATCTCGTAGATCTGCGGCCAGCGCTTGCCGGTGACCAGCAAATGTCCGCTCGCGGCGTCGTAGGCGATGCCGTTGCTGACCTCGGCGCCGGGCGCGCGCCGGCGCAGGGCAGCCGCCAGGGGATGCAGATCGAGCCAGGCGGCCACCAACCCGCTGCCCGGGTCGATCACGGCCACGCAATCGGTGGGATAAACATTGGCCAGCAGCCAGCCGTCGACCAGTTCGAGCTCGTTTAGCCCTGCCACCGGTTGCCCATTGGCCCGCACCGGCAGGCGGCGCAGCTCGGCGAGATCGTCGGGGTGACGGAAGATCAGCTCGGCGCTACCATCGGTCTGGATCAGGCTGTGGCCGTCGTACTCCAGCCCCCAGCCTTCGCCCGCGATACGCAGGGTCGTCAACAGCCGCAGATCCTCCAGGCTGTAGAACCGGACCTCGCCCTCCCGCCAGCTGAGCTGATAGAGCCGGTCCTGGACCAGCGCCAGTCCTTCGCCGAAAAGCCGCGCCGGCAGTTCCACCCGAGCAAGCTCCCGGCCACTGGCGCGCTCCAGCCGACGCAGGCTAGAGCGGCCATACAGCCCCGTGCTCTCGTACAGCACCCCCTCGTGCAGAAGCAGCCCCTGGGTGTAGGCGGCAGGGTCATGCGGCAGGGTGGCCACCACCTCGTAGCCGCGCAGCGGCAGCTGGCTATCGACGTCACAGGGGGCATAAAGGCCGCCGGGGGCAGCGCTGGGCTGGTGCTGACAGGCGGCGAGCGCCAGCCCGATGGCAATGGCGCCGAGCAGGGCCAGACGGAGCCAGCTCGCCCTTCCGGGGCTGCCCGAGCCGCGTCCGAGCGCTCTCGCTTCGTACCGTCGCATCAGGCCCGCGCCGCCAGATCCAGCAGAAAGGGCAGCCAGGCTAGCAACAGCACCAGCGCCATTGCGCCGTCGAACAGCATAGCCGTGCGGTAGCGGCGGCGACCGGCGGCATCGGTGTCGCTCATCAGCACACGGCTCATGAGCATGTCCAGCAGGAGAGCGAAGAACACAATGGGTCCCAAGGCCGGCAGCACGCCGGTGGCAATCAGCCCCCAGCCTTCCAGCCGAGTTTCGATGCCCGGCGCCGGTGCGAACACCGCCAGCACCAGCGCGCTGAGGCCAAGCGCCAGCCGCAGAGGGCCGATTTCGAGCAGCTGCCGAGCCAATGAGGGGCGGGAATCGGGTGCGATATCGGTCATGATGATTGTCGCTGTTGTCTCGAGACCGGACCAGCCGGATCCGCCCGGCCGGGCATTCCGACTTGCCGACCGGAGCAAAGATTCTCATCATGCAGGACATGAGCGCGACCAAACAACTGCTGGTGGTGGCCCACGCCCCCTCGCCCAATACCCGCAAGCTCCTCGACGCGGTGCTTGACGGCGCTCGCCATCCGGACATCGGCGGCGTCGACGTGCGCTACCGGCCACCGCTGGAGGCCGGACCGGAGGACGTGCTGGCGGCGTCCGCCATCATCCTCGGCACGACCGAGAACCTCGGCTACATGAGCGGGGCTCTCAAGGACTTCTTCGACCGCATTTACTATCCCTGCCTCGAGCACACCCAGGGGTTGCCCTACGCCGTCTACATCCGCGCCGGCCACGACGGCACCGGAACCCGACGCGGCATCGAGACCATTGTCACCGGCCTGCGCTGGCGGGCGGTGCAGGATCCGCTGGTCTGCCGCGGCGACTTCCGCGAAGAGTTCATCGAGCAGTGCCGGGAGCTGGGCACCTACATGGCGGCCGGGCTCGAGGCCGGCATCTTCTAGGAGCTATCTGGCGTGCTGGTATTGCGGCTGGAAGCCAACCCCCGCGGCCGGGATCTCGTCATCGGCGACATCCACGGACAGTTCTCCAAGGTCGAACGCGAGCTGGAGCGCATCAGCTTCGACCCGGCCCGGGACCGGCTGATCTGCACAGGGGATTTGGTCGACCGCGGCCCGGAAAGCCCCCTGGCCGCCCGCTGGTTGGCCTACGACTGGTTCCACGCCGTGATGGGCAACCACGATGCGGCGCTACTCCATCGCTGGGGGCTGCTGAGCGCCAAGTTCGAGCTCTGGCACGACCATCATGGCTGGCTGCAGGATCTCGATGCAGCCGAGCAGCAGCGGCTGTGCGCAGCGCTCCGGAAGCTGCCCTGGGCGCTGGAGGTGCCGACCGCGCAGGGGCTGGTCGGCCTGGTTCACGCCGAGGTGCCGGAGCGCTTTGCCAGCTGGCAGGCCTTCGTCGCGGCGCTTGGCGAGGAAGAAGTGCGCCTGCAGGCGATCAGTTCCCGCGACCAGGCCCGCCGGGCGGAGGAGCTCGCCAGTCCGCACGCCGCCGACGCCGAGCCGCTTGCCGGCGTGGCCTGGGTCATCCATGGCCATACGCCCCGCCGCTACTGCCGCCCGGGCCAGCTCGGCAACCGGCTGTGGATAGACACCATGGGCTGGTACGACGCGCCGGTGCGCTACGGCGAGGCCCGCTTCACCATCATTGACTTGCAGGACCCGCTGCGGCCGCTGTGACGGGCGATCGAGGCTCCGGCCAGCGCCCGCAGGAATGCAAACGAAAGGACGGCTGCTTCCTGGCGGAGGCAGCCGTCCCAGCGCTCGATGCCGCCGCAGGGCGGCGGCAGGCAATCAGACCTTTTCCTTGATGCGAGCGGCGCGGCCGCTGCGCTCGCGCAGGTAGTACAGCTTGGCTCGGCGCACGGAGCCGCGGCGCTTGACCTGGATGCTCTCGATCAGCGGGCTGTAGGTCTGGAACACGCGCTCAACGCCCTCGCCGTGCGAGACCTTGCGCACCGTGAAGGAGGAATTAATGCCGCGGTTGCGCTTGGCAATGCAAACGCCTTCGAACGCCTGCAGACGCTCGCGGTTGCCTTCACGCACCCGCACCTGCACCACCAGCGTGTCGCCGGGGCTGAAGTCAGGCACTTTGATCGCGGCAGCCTCAATGGCCTCTTTGTTGATTTGCTCGACGATATTCATGACCTTATCCCTTACCCGTGTTCCGCCCGATATTCTTCGATGAACTCATTCAACAAGCGCCGGCTGGGTTCATCGAGTTCCAGCCGGGCTAGCAAATCCGGGCGCTTCAGCCAAGTCCGGCCCAAGGCTTGCTTGCGCCGCCAACGCTCAATTGCGGCATGATCGCCGCTCAACAAGACCTCCGGCACCCGGCGGCCGTCGATTTCCTCCGGCCGCGTGTAGTGCGGACAGTCCAGTAACCCGTTCGAGAACGAGTCCTGCGCGGCCGAGTCGGCATGGCCCAGCGCTCCCGGCAGCAAGCGGGCGACAGCATCGATGATCACCATCGCCGCCAGCTCGCCGCCGCTGAGGACATAGTCGCCCAGCGACCATTCCTCGTCGATCTCGCTCTCGATCAAGCGCTCGTCGACGCCCTCGTAGCGGCCGCAGACCACGATCAGCCGCGGCCGTCGGGCGAAATCCTGCATCGCGGCCTGGTCCAGGGGCTTGCCCTGGGGGCTCATGAAGAGCACCGACGCCGCCTCGCCGGCCGCGGCCCGGGCTGCCCGTATCGCATCCCGCAACGGCTCGACCTTCATCACCATCCCGGGGCCACCGCCATAGGGGCGGTCGTCCACCGTGCGGTGCTTGTCGGTGGCGAAGTCGCGCGGATTCCACGTCGCCACCTCCAGCAAGCCGCGCTCGCAGGCACGCGCCGGGATGCCATGCTCGGTAACCGCCGTCACCAGCTCCGGGAACAGCGTCACCACGTCGATACGCATGGCGGGCCGCCTCCGTTCAGAACTCCGGATCCCAGTCGACCCGGATCAGGCCAGCGTCAAGATCGATCTCCTTGACAAACTGCTCCTGGACGAACGGGATCAGCCGTCCCTTGTCCTCGCCGCGCACCACCAGCACGTCGTTGGCGCCGGTCTCCAGCAGGTGATCGACCCGCCCTAGCGCATGTCCGTCGGTCGTCTCCACCCGCAGGCCGACCAGATCGACCCAATAATACTCGCCTTCCGGCAACGGCGGCAGCTCGGAGCGCGGCACGGCGATGTCCTGCCCAATCAGGACGCGGGCCTGATCGCGGTCGTCATAGCCTTTCAGCTTGAGCACCAGCCCCTTGCCGTGCGGGTGCCCCGCTTCCAGGGTCGTCGGCTGCCATTTGCCATCACGGCCAAGCCGCCAATTGCGGTACTTGAGCAGGTTTTCCCGCGGCTGGGTATGCGAGATCACTCGCACCCAGCCCCGCACGCCAAACAGCCCGACGACGGAGCCGACAACGACCAGTTGCTCGTCCGCCGCCGTCATCGCCGCAGCAGTTTAGGCCGATTTTGCTGCCGCCTTGCGAACCTGCTTGATCAGGCTCTGAACCCGCTCGGACGGCTGAGCGCCCTTGCTGAGCCAGTATTCCACGCGCTCCATGTCCAGCTGCAGCGGCACTTCCTGGCCAGAAGCAATGGGGTTGTAGAACCCCAAGCGCTCGATGAAGCGGCCGTCGCGGGGGTTGCGGCTGTCCGTTACGACGATTTGATAGAATGGACGCTTCTTCGCACCACCACGAGAAAGACGAATCGTCACCATTGCTTGCGATTACCTTTTCGAATTCGGGCGACCCCCTGGTCGCGTGAAGGGCGCCATTGTACTGGTTTTCCGACGAAAGTGAAGCAGGCGAGACGAATCTCGACCCCCGCCTGGCTTCAGAATTTCATCCCTGGTGGCAGCACACCGCCGCCCATTCCGCCGAACTGGCGCATCAGCTTGCGCATGCCGCCCTTGCGGAACTGCTTCATCATCCGCTGCATCTGCTTAAACTGCTTCAGCAGCCGGTTGACGTCCTGCACCTGGGTTCCGGACCCCTGAGCGATGCGCCGCTTGCGCGAGCCGTTGATGATCTCCGGCCGACGCCGCTCGGCCGGAGTCATGGAATTGACGATGGCGATTTGCCGCCGAATGTCTTTGTCGTCGATCTGATTCCTGACCGCGGCGGGAATGTCGCGCATGCCGGGCAGCTTCTCCAGCAGCCCGGTCAGCCCGCCCATCTTGCCGATCTGCAGCAGCTGCTCGCGGAAGTCCTCCAGATCGAAGCCCTGCCCCTTCTGCAGCTTCTTAGCCAGTTTCTCGGCCTTGTCCTTGTCGACGCTGCGCTCGACCTCCTCGACCAGGCTGAGCACGTCGCCCATACCGAGGATGCGCGAAGCCATCCGGTCCGGATGGAAAGGCTCCAGCGCCGTCGTGCGTTCGCCCACGCCCAAGAACTTGATCGGCTTGCCGGTGACATGCCGCACCGACAGCGCCGCACCGCCGCGGGCGTCGCCGTCCACCTTGGTCAGGATGACGCCGGTCAGCGGCAACGCCTCGTCGAAGGCCTTGGCGGTGTTGACCGCATCCTGGCCGGTCATGCTGTCGACCACGAACAACGTCTCGGTCGGCGCGATAGCAGCGTGGATGGCGCGCGCCTCGTCCATCATCTCGGCGTCGATATGGAGCCGCCCGGCAGTGTCCACCAGCAGCACGTCGAAGAACTGCCGGCGGGCATGCTCCAGCGCCGCCTTGGCGATGGCGACCGGCTCCTGGCCGGGCTCGCTGGGGAATAACTCGACCCCGACCTCCTGCGCCAGGGTGCGCAGCTGGTCGATGGCGGCCGGGCGGTAGACGTCGCAGCTGACCACCATCACCTTTTTGTTGCGCCGCTCCTTGAGATAGCGCGCCAGCTTGCCGACGCTGGTGGTTTTGCCGGCACCCTGGAGGCCAGCCACCATGATGACCACGGGCGGCCGGGCGGCCAGGTCGAGGTCCTCGTTGGCCTCCCCCATGAGCCGCACCAGCTCGTCGTGCACGATCTTGACGAAGGCCTGGCCCGGGGTGAGGCTCTTGCTGACCTCCGTCCCCAACGCCCGCTCCTTCACGTCCTTGATGAACTCGCGCACGACGGGCAGGGCAACATCGGCCTCCAGCAGCGCCATGCGCACTTCGCGCAGAGTGTCGGCGATGTTCTCCTCGGTCAGCCGGCCCTGGCCACGCAGGCGCTTGACGATGCGGTCGAATCGCTCGCTCAAGTTTTCGAACATAGCTTGCTCTCTGTCATGGTCCGGCTGCCAATCAGGTCTGGCATTATAGCGTAAGCCTCGGCGGACAGGTTGCTTTCACCCGCTCGGCCGTTGTGAGATCATCAGTGCTCAAAACATCGTTGCGTCCTGCATGCTGACAATGATTCTCGCTCTCGCCTCCTCGGGGCTCTACCTCGTGGCCGGCGCAGTTCCGGCGCTGCGTCTGCTCCGCGGTCCCGAACGCGCCCCCGGCAAGCAAATGATGCTCGCGCTCGGCGCGCTGGCCTTGCTGCTGCATCTGGTCATCATTTACCTCGGTGCCCGCAGCGCCGGCGGGCTGTATTTCCACTTCTTCGAAGCGGCCTCCATCGTCGGCCTGCTGATGGCCGCCATGACCCTCGTCTTCTCCATCCGCCAGCCAGCCGAAAACATGGGCATGCTGACCCTGCCGCTGGCCGCCATTGGACTCATGCTCAGCGTGCTGCTGTCCGGTTCCCGCAGCGGCGCGACCGCCCTACCACCCGGCGTAGGGATACACATCTACACGTCGCTGCTCGCCTACAGCACGCTGGCGGTGGCGACCCTGCACGCCATCCTCTTTGCCCTGAAGGAATATCGGCTGCGCCGACGCACCCCGGGCGGCATCACCAAGCTGCTGCCGCCGCTGCAGATCATGGAGACGCTGCTGTTCCAGATGCTGGCTCTGGGCTTCTTGCTGCTGACCCTGTCGCTGCTGACCGGGTTCCTGTTCCTGGAAGACATGTTCGCCCAGCATCTGGTTCACAAGACGGTGCTCTCGCTGCTGGCCTGGCTGCTGTTCGCGGTGCTGCTGCTCGGCCACTGGTGGCTGGGCTGGCGCGGCCAGACCGCCATCCGCTGGACCATCGCCGCCTTTGTCCTGCTTATGCTGGCCTATTTCGGCAGCAAGTTCGTCCTCGAGCTGATACTGCACCGCAAATAACCATGCCTAACCGATGCATCGGCCCTGAAGACGCGGAGGAAGCTTCTTGAGCGACGTTCCGATAGGCTTGCTGGCCGGGGCCCTGATCGCGCTCGTTGCTCTCTCGGCCGTCTTGTCGGCGTCCGAAACCGGGGTCGCCGCCCTCAGCCGCCACCGGCTCCGACAACTGGCTAAAAGCGGCAATCGCAGCGCCCGCAGGCTGCGCCGCCTGCTCGGCCGCCCGCACGGACTAAGCGGGCTGATGCAACATCTCAACACCCTGACCAGGCTCAGCGCCGCGGCCGTCGCTACCCTGCTGGCGCTGCGCCTGGGCGGCGGTCACACCTTTGCCGCCGTCCTGCTGGTTACTTTCGTGGCCCTCATCGTTGCCGAGATTGCGGCCAAGAAGCTGGCGGCCCTGTATCCTGAGCAGATCGCCTTCCCTGCCAGCTTCGCGCTGACCCTGCTGATGCGGCTGTTGCAGCCGCTGGTGAGAAGCACCACCGGCATCGCCAACGGCCTGCTGCGCCTGTTCGGAATCAGGACCGATTCCGTCCCGCCCGCGCCGGAAATGCCGCGCGGCATCAGCGGCGGGGCCGACGACGTGCTCTCGCAGCAGCATCAGGAAATGGTGACCAACCTGCTCGATCTGGCCAACGCCACGGTCGAAGACATCATGGCGCCGCGCTCCGAGATCGTGGGCATCGACCTGGAGGACGGCATCGAGGACATCGTCGCCCAGCTCTCCAGCACCCGCTTCACCCGGCTGCCGGTCTTTCGCGGCAGCATCGAGCAGGTGGAAGGCGTCATCCATGTCCGCCGGCTGCTGCCGCTGGTCCTGTCCGGCGCGTTCGACAAGGAGCAGCTGATCGCGCGGGTGCGGGAGCCCTATTTCATCCCGGAAGGCACGCCGCTGCACATCCAGCTTTTGAACTTCCAGCGCAACAAGCGCAGCTTCGGCCTGGTGGTCGACGAATACGGCGACATCCTCGGCCTGGTGACGCTGGAGGACATCCTGGAGGAGATCGTCGGCGATTTCACCGATCCGCTCGGCTGGACCAAGCAGATCCAGGCCCTGGACGACGGCAGCTACCTGGTGGAAGGCAGTACCAGCGTGCGCGAACTGAACCGGGTGCTGGACTGGAACCTGCCCACCGACGGCCCCAAAACGCTCAACGGCGTCATCCTGGAGCAGCTCGAAGCCATCCCCCAGGCTGGCGTCAGCCTGCGCATCGCTGGCATGCCAGTGACCATCCTCCAGACCAGCGGCTACAAGGTAAAAACCGCCCAGGTCTTCCCAGCCTACCGGCGCAACCAAATCTGAGGTGGCGCCTCAGGTGCGCCGCCAGGTCGTGCCCTGCGGGCCGTCCTCGATGATCACGCCCTGCGCCTTGAGCTCGTCGCGGATGCGGTCGGCCTCGGCAAAATTGCGGTCCGCGCGCGCCTGCCGGCGCCGCTCGAGCAGCGCTTCGATCTCGTCGTCGCTAAGCCCTGTGCCGCTGCCGCCGGCGCGCAGAAAGCGCTCGGGATCGTCCTGCAGCAGCCCCAGCATCCCGCCCAGTTCGCGCAAGATGGCGCCCAGCCGCGCCGCCGCCA
Organism: Lysobacteraceae bacterium; assembly: GCA_012523465.1. Lineage (GTDB taxonomy): Bacteria > Pseudomonadota > Gammaproteobacteria > Nitrococcales > AK92 > JAAYIK01. Next base: position 69,081 of record JAAYIK010000017.1, read on the forward strand.
GCGGATCGGTCTGGCGCCGGCGGTTGATCTCGCGAGCAAGGTGGTGCAGCACCGCCAGCGCCGCCGGCGTGTTGAAGTCGTCATCCATGGCCGCGGTGAAGCGCTCGTAGTAGAGCGGCTCGGCCTGGAGATCGGCCGGCTGCTGCGAATCCAGGCCGCGCAGGGCCAGATACAGCCGCTCCAGCGCGCTGCCGGCGTTCTCCAGCGCCTCGGCAGTGTAGTTGAGCGGCCCGCGATAATGGCTGGCCAGCAGGAAATAGCGCACCTGCTCGGCACGATACTTGGCCAGGATCTCGCGCACCGTGAAGAAGTTGCCCAGCGACTTGGACATCTTCTCGTCATCGACGCGCACATGGCCGTTGTGCATCCAGACATTGACGAACTTCTCGCCGGTGGCCGCCTCGCTCTGGGCGATCTCGTTCTCGTGGTGCGGAAACTTGAGGTCCACGCCACCGCCGTGGATGTCGAAGTGATTCCCTAGGCAGGCGGTGGACATGACCGAGCACTCGATGTGCCAGCCCGGCCGTCCCTCGCCCCAGGGCGACGGCCAGCTCGGCTCGCCCGGCTTGGCCGCCTTCCAGCGCGCGAAATCGAGCGGGTCGCGCTTGGCCTCTCCCGGCTCGATGCGGGCGCCGGCGCGCAGATCCTCGATCCGCTTGCCGGACAGCTTGCCGTACTCGGGGAAGCGCGAGACGGCGTAGTAGACGTCGCCATTGTCCGCCACGTAGGCGTAGCCCTCGTCGATCAGTTTCTGGATCATGGCGATCATGCCATCGATCGACTCGGTCGCCCGCGGCTCATGGTCGGGTGGCAGCACGCCGAGCGCGGCGGCATCCTCGTGCATGGCCCTGATGAAGCGTTCGGTCAGCTCCTGCACCGACACCCCCAGCTCCGCCGCCCGCCGAATGATCTTGTCGTCGATGTCGGTGATGTTGCGGACATAGGTCACCTCATAGCCCTGCGCTCGCAGATAGCGCACCACCATATCGAACACCACCATGGCGCGGGCGTGGCCGAGATGGCAGTAGTCGTAGACTGTCATGCCGCACACGTACATGCGTACCTTCCCTGGCATGATGGGCTGGAAAGGTTCCTTGCGGTTGGTCAAGCTGTTGTATATCTGCAGCATTGGCGTCTGTTCCCCATCGATATGCCCGCGGCGCCTGCGCCCGGCGCGAGGGCGGCATCTTAGCGAAAAGCCGGCGGGCGGGCATTTGCACTTGCCGCAAGCCGCCAAAAGGGCTAAAGGTAACGCATTTTAAGCAACCTGGGCATTGCCGTGAGCCGTCAGATCCTGTTCATCTCCGACCTGCATCTCGACCCCAGCCGGCCGAGGATCGCCGAGCTGTTCCTGCGCTTTCTGCAGCAGGAGCAAGGGCGGGCCGAGGCGCTCTATATCCTCGGCGACCTCTACGAAGCCTGGATAGGGGACGACGCCGTCCCGCCGGATGAGCCGACGCTGCAGGCGTTGCGCGCATTCAGCGCAACCACGCCGACGTATTTCATCCATGGCAACCGGGACTTTCTGATCGGCGAGCGCTTCGCCGAACTCACCGGCGTCCAGCTCCTGCCCGAGGCGGTAGTGGTCGACCTGTTCGGCGTCCCTACCCTGCTGATGCACGGCGACACCTTGTGCACGGACGACGTCAAGTACCAGCAGTTCCGCCAGATGGTACGCAACCCTGAGTGGCAGCGCGGCTTCCTGGCCCTGCCGATCGAGCAGCGGCTGGCGCTGGCCAAACAGGCGCGCAGCGAGAGTGGCGAACACAACCAGTCGCTGGACGAATACCTGCTGGACGCTAACCAGCGGACGGTGGAAGAGGAAATGCGCCGCCACGGGGTGCGCCGTCTCATCCACGGCCACACTCACCGACCGGCCATTCATGAGTTCGAACTCGATGGCCAGCGCCACACCCGCATCGTGCTGGGCGACTGGTACGAGCAGGGCAGCGTACTGCGCCTGCGACCGGAAGGCCCCGACCTGCAGACGCTGGCACCGTAAGCCGCACTAGCGCCGGACGGCTAGAAGTGGCGCTCGCGGGCGGCCGCGTGCGCAGCCTCGAAGCGGGCGGCGAGCGCGGCGGCCTGCTCGGTCGGAGGCATGGGGCCGGCCGCCCGCCATTCGGCCTCGATGGCCCGCACCTGGTCGGCCGGAGTCAGCTGACCGCCCATGGCCAGGCCGTTGGCTAGGCGCTGCACCTGCACGCTCAGGCGGCGCTCCTGCTCCGCGGGCGGCGATTCCACTCCGGCCAGTATTTCCATCCACAGGCATAAATCCCAGCGGGCATCGAGATTGGCGGCCAGCTCGTCGTCGCTGAAGGCCCGCTCACCGCTGGCGGCAGCCAGCGCCCGCCGCCAGCGGCTCTCCAGCCTGGCCTGCAGCTCGCCGGATACCTCGGCCTGCGCCTGCCAGCGCTGCTGCCAATCCTCGGGCGCCACCGCACCGCCTGCCAGCGCCGCCTGCTCCAACTCGGCGCACAGCGCCGCCCGGGCGTAGGCGGCCGCCATGGCCTGCCGCTCCCGGTCCAGGCGGGCGCGCCGCTGCCGCTCGGTCAGCGCGCGCTCGACGGCGCGCAGGCGCCGATTGAACTGACCGGCCGGGGCCCGCGGCAGCGGCCGCAGCGCTTCGAGTTCCTGCCGCAAGGCGGCCAACCGCTCAGTCAGCTCCTCTGGTTCCACCATCGCCTCCCTAAGCAAGGCTTCGGCCTGGGCGCAGAGCGCTTCGGCCGCCTGGAGGCGGGTCGCCACCTCCTGCTGGACCTGGCTGCGCGCCGCGTCACGGCGGGCGAAAACTTGGTCGCAGAGGCGCCGGAATTCTCGCCACAGCCGGCGCTCCACGCTCGGCTGGGCGCGGCCCGCCGCCTGCCACTCGGCCTGCAGGGCCTTGGCCTGCTCAGCCGCCGCCCGCGCATCCTCGAGCTCCAGCAGCTGGCGTGCCCGCTCGACGATGGCCTCCTTGCGCTCCCGACTTTGTTGCTGCTTGGCACGGATCTGCTCGGTAAGCGCCTCCATTAGCGCTTCGAACCGGCTCTCCAGCTCCCTGCCGGCCCGCCGGTCGACCGGCACCGCCGCCTGCCACTCGGCCCGGGCCCGCGAACGGATCGCCTCCAGGCCGTCCAGCTCCAGCCGCGGCCAGTCCGCCTGCGCCACGAATTGGTCGAGCTGCTCGACGATTTGTCGCCGCAGCTCCAGGTTGCGTTGGCGCAGCTGCGCCTGCTCCGCGAAATAATCGCGGCAGCGCGCCGAGGCCTGCTCACCGGCGGCGCGGAACCGCTCCCACAGCCGCTGCCCCTCGGGCGCCACGGCGGACCCGCCAGTCGCCCTCCATTCCTCCCGCAGGCGCTGGATCCGCACCGCCAGCTCCGGAGCCGGCAGATCGGCCTCGACCAGTGCCTCCATCTGCTCGCAGAGGCTCTGCAGCTTGGGAACGGTCGCGAAGCGGCGCCAGTCCTGCAGCTCCCGCACCCGCGCCGCGGCGCGCTTGAGCCGCCGCTCGAAACGCCGGTGAGCGCCGCCCGACAGCCGCTCCAGCAGCCGCTGCGCCCGCGCCAGCAGCCGCTGCGACTCCCGCAGGTGACCGCCATCCAGGCTGGCGCTTAGGGCAGCAAGAGTCTGCTCCAGCTCACGCTCAACCTGCCGCTGCAAAGCCTTGACTCGCTCCAGCTCGGCCGCGGTCTTCTCCGCCAGTGCCCGCGCCTCTTGCAGGATGGCAGGCGGCGGCAGCGCAAGCCGCCAAGGCACGGCGGCGAGCACGCTCTGCAAACGCCCCGCCAGCCTCTCCAACTCTTGCAGCGAAGGCTCGGTCCCGGCGCTGGGAGAGCCGATCAGTGCTTCGAGCTCGGTGGCGTGCTGCAGATAGGCCGCCGCGGCTACCGTGTAGTCGCGCAGCAGCACCAGCTGCGGCCGGCGCTCCGCTGCGGCCACGGCTTCATGGCGCTCCAGCTCGGCGCGCACGCGCGCCAGCAGCTCCGCGGTCGGGGTCGGCTGCCGGTGCAGCTCCTCCAGCAGCGCATCAAGGTCGTCGTCGGCTGCGCCCGGCGCCGGCTCAGCCGGCTGCGGCTCTTCCGCCGCCACGACCGCTGCCTGAGCCGCCCGTTCCAGGCAAGCTGCCAACGCCGCCTGGTAACGCTGCAGCAACTCCGGCTCGATCGGTCCGGCGACGGCGTTCCAGCGGTTCTGCAAGCGCAGCTGCTCGGCCTCATGCACCGTTTCGGCCGCGGCCAGCGCTTCCAGTGCGGCACAGATCTGCTCACGCTCGCGCCTGGCCTCCTCGGCGGCAGCCTGCTCCTCCTGCAGCCGCGCCAAGGAATCGCGCGCGACCCGAGCTACCCGCCGATCCTGCTCCCGACTCAGTCGCATCACCCGCTCCAGCGCCTCGGGACTCTTCAGCACCGCCAGACGCTGGACAGCCGCCAGCCGGACCTTGGGCATCTGGTCGTGCAGCGCGATTTCCTCCAGCACCGCCACCGTCTGCAGCCGCTCCAGCGCCGCCAGCCGCAGTTCCGGCTCCCGCCCGCGCCGCGCCACGTAGACCAGCACCGAATCGTCCAGGCCATCGCTCTCCAACTCCGCTAGGCGTGCGGTGAAATCCGCCGTTTCCGCGCCACCGGCCAGCAGCTGGCGATAGCGGGCCAACGCGACCTCGCGCACGCCGGCGTTGTCGTCCTGCTCTGCCCGGGCGCGCAAGAAGGCCAGGTCATCGATGCGCTTGATGGCCGCCTTGCGGACTTCAGCATCGCTGTCGTCTGCGGCCAGCCGGCGCAGGATGCCTTGCGATTCGGCATCCCGCTCGGGCAAGCACGCCAGCGCCTGGCGCCGCACGTGCGCCTTGGGATGCTGCCATTTGGGGCGGAACAAGCGAGCGAGAATCATTGCGTCCGTATGCCTTTCACCGTGGCGTCAGCGAAGCAGCAGGGTCACGACCAGCGGGAGGTGATCCGAGAATATGATCTTATCGTAGGCCTGGACGTCATCCACTTCAAAGTGACCACTGAGGAACAGATGGTCCAGCGCCCGTCGCGGCCGCCAGGACGGGAATGTCTCTTTCGACAGCGCCTTGGCGAGATGCCCCTGCTGGATCAGGTCGAGCTCGGCGTCCTCCGAGATGTTGAAATCACCGCCCAGCAGTGTGGGCTGGTCGGTCTCGGCCAGAACATGGGCGATGTTCTGGATCTGTGGGGTGCGTAGCGTCTTCTCCAGGCTCAGATGGGTGACGAACAGCCGCAGGCTGATGCCCCCAGCCGCGCCTCGGCCTCGCTGAGGAAACGCGGCTCGCCGTGCCCGGGCAAAGCATGGTTGGCGCGGTAGCGCAGCGGGAAGCGGGAAACGATGCCGTTGCCCTGGTTGACCCGGCGGCCGACGATGTGGGTGGGGAAATACAGCCGCTCCCGCAGTCCGCTGCGCTGGGCCAGCAAATCGACCTGATCCACCCGACGGCTGCGCCGCGAGCCGCCCTCCACTTCGCACAGCAACGCGATGTCGATGCCATCCTGGCGGAGAAAATCGGCCGCCTGCTCGATGCGCAAGGCATTCCGCGCGAACCAGTAGCGGTGCCCGGTGAGCAGATACTCCCAGTAGCCGCGCGTGGTGCCTATGCCGCTTTGCAGATTGCAGACCGCAACCTTCAGCTTCCTCATGCCCTCGCCATCTGGGGACGGCGGGAGGAGGACCGAAGAGCGCGCGTCTAGGGTGCGCTCGAGCCGGGCGCATCCTCCTGCCCGGCGACCAGCAGCTGGTTGATCTCCTCGAGCGGAGCGGGGGTGGTCGCCGCGCCCACCGCGGCCTGCAGCTGCAGGTAGCCGAGCAGGTAACCGTAGCGGGCCGCCGCCAGGTCGCGCTCGGCCGCAAAGCGCTCACGCTGC
>JAAYIK010000018.1 GCA_012523465.1 Lysobacteraceae bacterium
CCGCTGGACATCCGCATCCGCGAGCAGGCCGATGGTGGCAAGCCGACGGTGGTGGCCGAGCCGGATGGGCGGCTGGCGCAGATCTACCGCGAGATCGCCCGCAAGGCCGCCGCCAGGCTGTCGCTGCGCGGGCGCAGCTACAGCGGCCGATTTCCTGATATCGTCAAGCGGGACAAATAAGTAAACTGACAATCCGGTACCTAACGAGGGGTGGGGGGATGTCCATCAAGTCCGATGCCTGGATCAGGCGCATGGCCGTGGAGCATGGCATGATCGAGCCATTCGAGCCGCGCCAGGTGCGGGAGGTCGACGGCCGGCGGGTGGTGTCCTATGGCGTTTCCAGCTACGGCTACGACGTCCGTTGCGCCAACGAGTTCAAGATTTTCACCAACATCAACTCGGCCATCGTCGATCCCAAGGATTTCGACGAATCCAGCTTTGTTGATGTCATCGCCGACGTCTGCATCATCCCGCCCAATTCCTTCGCCCTGGCGCGCACCGTGGAGTATTTCCGCATCCCGCGCAACGTGCTGACCATTTGCGTCGGCAAGAGCACCTATGCCCGCTGCGGCATCATTGTCAACGTTACGCCGCTGGAGCCGGAATGGGAGGGTCACGTGACGCTGGAGTTCTCCAACACCACCAACCTGCCGGCCAAGATCTACGCCAACGAAGGTGTGGCCCAGATGCTGTTCTTCGAATCGGATTAGGTCTGCGAGGTCTCGTACAAGGATCGCGGCGGCAAGTACAAGTATCAGGGGCAGCGTGGCGTAACCCTGCCCATTGCCTGACGTCGGGGAGGCGGCATGCGGCGAGGAGCGGCAGCGGTTTCGCTGGGTGAGTTTCTTGACAGCCGGCGCTCGGCGGAGCCGGCTATCATCCACCAGCAGCGCGCCATCAGCTACGCCGAGCTGGCGGACGCCAGCCGCCGGCTGGCGCAGGGGCTGCGGCAGCTGGGGATAGGTGCCGGTGACCGCGTCGGCATCTGGTTGCCGAATATTCCGGAATGGCTGACGGTTTACTTCGCCTGCGCGCGCCTGGGAGCGGTCGCGGTGGCGGTCAATACCCGCTTTCGCAGCGCGGAGGTGGAAGACATCGTCGGCCGCTCCCGTTGCAAGGCGCTGGTGTTGTGGCCGTCTTTCAAGAACATCGACTTCGCCGGTATCTTGGCCAGTGTCGATCCCCGCGCGCTGATGGCCTTGGAACACGTCATCGTCTACGGCACCAGTGACGAGCGGCTGTTGGCCGGACGGCGGCCGGTCCCCTTCGAGCGGCTGGCCGAGTCCGCGCCGCTGGCCGAGGATATCGGTACCGCCGCCAGCCCCTGCACCATTTTCACCACTTCCGGCACCACTGGGCTGCCCAAGTTCGTCCTGCACGCCCAGGGCGGGATCACCCGCCACGCTCAGGAAGCCGCGCAGGCGCACGGCTACACCGAGCCGGCGGCACGGCTGCTGCAAATCCTGCCCTTTTGCGGCACTTTTGGCCTGACCCAGGCGCTGGCCACCCTGGCCGCCGAGCGTTGCATGGTGCTGCAGACTGTCTTCGATGCTGCCGAAGCCGTGGCGCTGGGGCGGCGCTATCGGGTGACCCACTTCAATGCCAGCGACGAGATGGTGGCCCGCATGCTGGATGCCAGCGATGATCCACGCCCGCTGCCGGACCTGCGCTTCTGCGGTTACGCTCGCTTTGCCGGCATCTCGGGCCTGATCGAGCGGGCGGCCGCGCGTGGCGTGCCGATGCGCGGCTTGTACGGCATGAGCGAATGCCAGGCGCTGTTCGCCCTGCAACCGGCAGGCGATGGCGAGCGCTACGCCTTGCCCGGCGGCGTGCCAGCCTCGCCGGAGGCTGCGGTACGCGTCTGCGATCCCGATACCGGTGCGCTCTGCCCGCCGGGTGAAGCGGGTGAGATCCAGTTGCGCGGGCCCAGCCTCATGCTCGGCTACGACGGCAACGCCGAGGCCACTGCCGCAGCCTTTACCGCCGACGGCTATTTCCGTACCGGCGACATCGGCTACGGCACCGAGGACGGCGGCTTCGTCTTTACCAGTCGCGCCGGCGACGTCCTGCGGCTCGGCGGCTTTCTGGTTGCCCCAGCCGAAATCGAACGTTACCTGGAGCGACACCCGGCAGTGGAGGCCTGCGCGGTGGTGGCGGGACCGGCTCCCGGCAGCTGCGTGGCCTTCGTGCAGCCGCGCGACGAGACGTCCGAGGCGGCGCTGCTCGCCTTCTGCCGGGAGGGTCTGGCCCGTTTCAAGGTCCCGGCGCGCATCCACCTGCTCGCCGAACTGCCCAGCGTTCCCAGCCCCAATGGCGCCAAGATACGCCGCAACCTGCTGCGGGAGTGGGCCGAGCAGTGGGCCTGACATAAAGAACAGCCATGAACGGAGGAGGAGAGGACATGCGGTGGAAGAGACGGCCGGAGGGTTCCAACTGGGGGGAGTTCGGACCGGATGACCAGCTCGGCCGGCTGAACCTGCTGACCCCGGAAAAAGTGCTGCAGGGGATTGCCGAGGTCAAAGTTGGCCGCACGTTTTGCCTGAGCCTGCCGCTGGACTATCCGGGCGGCAATGCGCTCAATCGGTTGCGCCATCCGCCGCGCTATTTCGTTCGGGGACGCAACGGCGAGTGCAATTTCAACTTTCCCCTGGCCAGACAGAACCCCGATTTCACCGATGTCGTATCCGACGAGGCGGTGCTGCTTTATACCCAGTATTCGACCCAGTGGGACTCCCTGGCCCATGTCGGTAGCCTATTTGATGCCGATGGCGATGGCGAGCCGGAACCGGTGTACTACAACGGCTGGCGGGCCGGCGAGGACATCGTCGGTCCGTCCGGCGAAGCGCGCGACGGCCTGATGGAAGGCAGTCATGCCAAAGCGCTGGGTATCGAGCGCATGGCTGAGACAGGTGTACAGGGCCGCGCGGTGCTCATCGATCTGGAGCGTCGCTATGGCCGGGAGCGGGTCCTGGTTGGCTACGACGACCTGATGACAATTTGCGAGGAAGATGGCGTGGTGGTCGAGCCGGGCGATATGGTCGTGTTGTATACCGGCTTTGCCGACCTGCTGCTGGAGATGGGCAAGAATCCCGACCCGGAGCGCCTTGTGAATGCTTGCGCCGTGCTCGACGGACGCGACCAGAAGCTGCTGCAGTGGATCACCGACAGCCAGCTCAGCGTCCTGGCTGCCGACAACTACGCTATCGAGGCCTACCCGGCCCGGCCCGGTAGCGGCTCCTGCGCGGCGCTGCCGTTGCATGAGCATTGCCTGTTCAAGCTGGGCGTGCACCTGGGCGAGCTGTGGTATCTGGGGGAGCTGGCGCAATGGTTGCGCGCGCACCAGCGCTGGCGCTTCCTGTTGACGGCGCCGCCATTGCGCTTGCCGGGTGCGGTCGGCTCGCCGGTCACCCCAGTGGCGACTGTCTGAGGCGATTCCTCGCCGTGCTTGACATCGTCGGTATTTGTTTTATGCTTTCGCGCCCTTGCTGGCGGAGGTGGCGGCTGGGTCACGGAGCTGGCGGGGGGTGTTGCTTGACAGGGCGGGTGGAGGTGACTAGGATGCTTGCCC
>JAAYIK010000004.1 GCA_012523465.1 Lysobacteraceae bacterium
CGCGCCGGGGGGAGACAGTGAAGGCGGTGGTGGTGCTGCGCGAGGGGGCGCAGCTGACGGCCGAGGAGCTGGTGGCTTGGTGCCGCGAGCAGATGGCGGCCTATAAGGTGCCGACGCAGGTGGAGTTCGTCGAGGCGCTTCCGAAGTCGCCCACCGGCAAGCTGCTCTGGCGCGAGCTGCAGGAACGGGAGTGGGAGAAGGTCAGGCAGGCCGCCCGCTGAGTGGAAACCGCCATGCCCGCAGGCATGGCGGTTGTTTATTAGCCGTGGACCAGCTCGAAGGGTCTGGGTTTAGTTCATGCCCTTCTTGCGCACGCTCCAGCCCAAATCCCTGCACAGGGTGCAGTTGGCGCCGTAGAAGTAGTTGCGGGCATTGTTGTCATCCATGAGATGGTAGCGGAACCAAGCCGTGGACGGACCCCGGTAGCCGCCGCCGTTCCCCACCGGCTCGAAGTGCCCGGCCAGTCTCAGCTCACCCCAGAACACCGGCACGTTGGCGCGGTTGTACACCGGCAGCGCGTTGAGCGTCGGTGCGGCAATGGCGTCGATCCCGCCGGTCATCAGGAACATCGGACCGTTCTGGTTGCTTTGCGACGAGCTCCGGTGCCCCAGACCTAGGGTGTAGGGCTGAATGGGCGCGGTCACGGTCACGCGCGGGTCCTGGCCGGCCATGATGGTGCCGCCGCCGCCCTGCGAGTGCCCGGAGGCGCCGACCCGTCCCGGATTGAGCATACCGGCATAGGTGCCGCTGCTCTTGGCATTTTCCTCAATTAGGTAGTCCAAGCAGCGGAGCATCTCCTCGCCGGTGCCGGCGTTGGAGGTGTTGGCGGCAGCGACCACGAAGCCGTGGCTGGCCCAGTGGTGAAGCAGCGAGCCGTAGGTGGACGGCGAGGCGCCGGTGCCGTTGCCCCAGATGATGATGGGATGACGGACGCCGCCCTGGCCCAGCGTGCGGGGGCGGTAAATCGTGCAGCTCAGCCCGACACGTTCGCTGGTGGTGGCGTAGGGACCGGACCGGTCAAAGCTCGAGACCGGCGGGAAGGGAGCGCCTGGCGTATCCGGCGGCACCGGGTCGCCAGGGTTGACGGCAAACGCTGCGCTGCTGATCAGCAAGCCGGCCGCGATGGCTGCGGCGCGCAAGAGTCGCTTGGACACGGGAATTTCCTCCTCAGTGATTGTTTTTGCTCTGCAAGCTGCCGTGATGCGGCTGTGTGCCCTGTTCCTGGGGTGAACTTTTCCAGGTTTTGTTTATTATAGAGACGGTTTATGAAACCGTCGCGAAAAAGTTAGGCCGCGATCGGCCTGCTGTCAACGCGATAGCCGCATCCGGGGTGTCGTATATAAGCGACTGATAATCAAACGCTTGCCTGGCGGCTTGAATGGCTTTTGATCAGCTTTTGAAGGGCAGGGAAATTGCCGGGGAAGAAGTTTCTTTTGAGTCGTTTGAGATTTTCGTATCGGGGTCAACGGTCCTGGGCGCTTGCCCCAGGATGGCGCGGCAAGCGCCGGTCAGAGGAAGTCCTGCAGCAGCTGTAGAAAGCGCTCGGGCTGATCGTGGTGGACCCAGTGGCCGGCTCCTTCGACCACCTCGACGCGGGCATGGCGGAAGTGGCGGATGCGGCCGTCCTCCTGCGGATTGGAGGCCCAGCTGTCCTTGCCGTAGATCAGCAGCGTCGGACAGCTGATCCGGGACCAAAGCGTCTCGATCTGCTCCTGGGCCATGTCATAAGGAGGCCAGGAGCGCACGTAGTTGTCGAATTTCCAGCTGTAGCTGCCATCCTCGTTGCGCATGACGCCATGCTCGGTGAGGTGGCGCGCCAGCTCCGGCGAGAGATGGGGGTTCTCTTCCTGCATGCGGGCGCAGGCATCCTCCAGGCTGGCGTAGCGGCGGGGCTGACGGCTGGCGAGAGCGCGCTGTTCCTCGATCCAGTTGCGCATGCGCTCGTCGATGCCGATCTTGGCTCGCTCGGCGAGCACCTTAGGCGACGGGCCCAGCCCTTCGATGGCGACTAGCTTGCGCACCGCCTCCGGATAGATGCCGGTGTAGCGCAGCGCGATATTGCCACCCAGCGAGTGGGCGACGATGGTGACGGGCGTCAGCTGCAGCAGGTGGATGAGCTGGGCCAGGTCGTAGATGTAGGCGGCCATGGTGTAGTGGCCATCGGGAGACCACTGGCTGTCGCCATGCCCGCGCAGGTCGGGTGCGATCACATGCCAGTCCTCGCGCAGGCGCAGCGCCAGCGGATCCCAGCTGCGGCAGTGGTCGCGGCCGCCGTGAACGAGCAGCAGCGGCGGCTTGTCGTGGTTGCCCCAATCGACATAGTGCAGGCGCAGCCGCTGCGAGACGAAGAAGTGCGAGGTCGGGCGAGGCAGATCCGGCATTAGCGCAAGCTCTCGGGCAGCTCGGTCAACGGCTCCAGCTGGCCACCAGCTCTTCAGCCTGGGCGACATCGATGCCAAGCTGGTCGGCGATCTCGGACGGCGGCTCGCCGTGCTGCCACAGATCGCGCGCCCATTCCAGCTCCTCGCGGGAAAGGCGGACGCCCCGGGGCTGCTGCGGGCGTTCGGCAGCGGCCTTGGCCTGCTGCGACCGGTTGTCGGCCGCGTTGCTGCGGCGCGCGCCCGAACGCCGCGTCCCGCCCCGGCCGGAGCCTTTCTTGCGTGACCGTTCATCGGTGGAGTTGTTCGACATGAGCAGGTCTCGTTCCCTAGCTTAAGCACACAAGGTTGCGACAAACCGCGTCTCCGGGCCGGGCGTCCGCTCCGCCTGGCGACGCGAGCTAGGAGCTTACACCGTTGCGTCGACGTTCGCACCGCTCGTTGCCGGCCCGGGACGGCGCCGGGGGGGTTTAGAGCCGCGCCGCTCCGGCTCCGGTGTCGGCGAACTGCAGGCGTGCCAGCTCGGCATAGAGGCCGCCCTGGGCCAGTAGGGCCGCATGGCTGCCCTCGGCGACGATGTGTCCCCGGTCCATGACGATGATGCGGTCGGCGCGCAGCACGGTGGCCAGGCGATGGGCGATGACCACCGTGGTGCGGTTTTCCATCAGCCGCTGCAGCGCCTGCTGGATGAGATGTTCGCTGTGCGAATCCAAGGCGCTGGTAGCTTCGTCCAGGAGCAGCACCGGCGCGCGGCTGAGCAAGGCGCGCGCGATGGCGATACGCTGCTGCTGACCGCCTGACAGGCGGGCGCCGCGCTCCCCGAGATGGGTATCATAGCCGTCTGGCAAGGCGGCGATGAATTCATGTGCTTCGGCGGCGCGGGCGGCGGCCCTGATCTCGGCCGGACTAGCGTCGAGGCGACCGTAGCGGATGTTGTCGTAGACGGTGCCGGCGAAGATCACCGGCTGCTGCGGCACCAGCGCCAGCCGCGAGCGCAGATCGGACAGCGCCAGCTGGCGCAGGTCGACGCCATCCAGCCGAATACTGCCCTGCTGCGGATCGTAAAAACGCAGCAGCAGCTGCAGCACCGTCGTCTTGCCGGCGCCGGAGGGACCCACCAAGGCGATGTGCTCGCCGGGACGGATGTGTAGGTCGAAGTCCGTCAGTGCGTTGACGCCGGGGCGGGACGGATAACTGAAGCTGACCCGGTCGAACTCGATGCGCCCGGAACCGGGCCCGAGGCGGACCGGCTGCTCGGGGGCGCGAATGCGGCTGTCGGTGGCCAGCAGCTCGCCCAAGCGCTCGGCGGCGCCCGTTGCGCGCTGCACGTCGCCCCAGACCTCGCTCAGCGAGCCGATGGAGCCCGCCGCGATCACCGCATAGAGCACGAATTGCCCCAGCTCACCGCCGCTCATGCCACCGGCGATGACCGCGCGGGCGCCGAGCCAGAGCACCAGGGCGATGGCGCCGAACACTAACAGGATGACGGTCGCGGTCAACAGCGCCCGCATGCGGGTGCGCCGTACCGCCGCCGCCAGCGCGGCGAGCACCGCGGCGCCGAAGCGCTCCGCTTCGTAGGCCTCGCGGGCGTGGGCCTGCACGGTGCGCAGGGCGGCCAGGGTTTCTCCGGCCACGGCGCTGGTGTCAGCGATGCGATCCTGGCTCTGGCGCGAGAGCCGACGCACGCGGCGGCCGAATAGCACGATGGGCGCGACCACGAAGGGGATGACCAGGGCGATCAGCGCCGCCAGCCGCGGGCTGGTGATCACCAGCAGCACGCTGGCGCCGAGCAGCATCAGCGCGCTGCGCAGAGCCACCGAGGCACTGGAGCCGAGCACGGTCTGGATCAGCTCGGTGTCGGTGGTAAGTCGCGACAAAAGCTCGCCGGTGCGGTTGGTTTCGTGGAAACCGAGGTCCAAGCCCAGTAGATGGCGGTAAACGGCCTGGCGCAGATCGGCCACCACGCGCTCGCCGAACAGTGTCACCCAATAGAAGCGCAGCGCCGTGGCCACGGCCAGGATCAGAGCGACCGCGAACAGGCCGAGGAAATAGCGATCGATGGAGGCCGTGCTGGCAGCCGCGAAACCGGCGTCGATGACGAGGCGGAAGGCCAGCGGCAGCGCCAGCGTGGCGGCGGCGGCGATCACCAGCGCGCTGACGGCAAGAACCAGCAGCCGCCGATGCGGCTTGAGAAAAGGCAGCAGCGTCGCCAACGCAGCCGGCCTGGTGGCGGAGGTCTTCATGCAGCGGTCCCGTTCGCTTGCCTGTCGCCCGCCTGGGGCGGGGCCGGGCCGCCGGTGCGGCCATCATTCCTGAAGTATATAGGCCGTGCGTTCGAGATCGGTCTGCGTGGGGTCGAGCAGCTTGAAGCTGTTCCAACCGATCTGGATGAGGTCGCCGGGGGCGAGGCGCCGGTGTCGGATGGGGGTGCCGTTGACTTTGGTGCCATTGGTGCTGTCGAGGTCTTCGATGAAGACGTCGGCCGTCCCCTCCAGGTAACGGTTGGGCCGGACCAAGATGCGGGCATGACGCCCGCTGACGGCGATGTCGTCGATGCGTATGTCGTTGTCGCTGCGCCGGCCGATGGTGATCTCCGGCTTGTCCAGCGGAAACTCTTTGGCGACGCCCCCGTCGATCAGCAAAGCCAGGCTGGGGTGTGCAGGTTTGATGCGGGTCATGGCTACGCTACTCCAGGCAACGGATGAGGATGACAGCGATGTTGTCCGGGCCGCCGGCCTGGTTGGCGGCCGCGATCAGGGCTTCAGCCGCCCCGGTCTCGGTCGGGTGGTGCGCCAGCGCGGCTGCGATGGCGGCATCCGTCAGCGGCTTGGACAGGCCGTCCGAGCACAGCAGGTAAACATCTCCGGGCTCCAGCCGCAGCTCGATCAGGCTGTACCTGAGGGTATTGGCGAGGCCCAGGCCATGGGTGAGGACGTGGCGGTAGGGCGTGCGCTCGGCCTCATCGGGTCCGATGGTGCCGTCGTCCACCATCTGCTGGGCCAGGGTGTGGTCGCGGGTGAGCAGCTGCAGCGCTTGCCCGCGCCAGCGGTAGCAGCGCGAGTCACCGGCATGCAGCAGCGCCGCTTGCCGGTCACGGGCCAGCAAGGCGACCACCGTGGTGGCCATTTGCTCGTAACCGGGATGGGCCTGCTGGGCGCGGCGCAAGGCGCTGTTGGCTTGTTCGCAGCAGGCCAACAGCTGGCTCGGCAGCGGCAAGCTGGCGGGAACGGCGGCCACTGCCTGCAGGATTTGCTCGGTGGCCAGCGCGCTAGCGAAGGCGCCGCCGGGGTGCCCCCCGACGCCGTCAGCGACGACGGCGATCATGCCATCCGGCAGCAGTCGGTAGGCGAAGCTGTCCTCGTTCGCTTCGCGCCGCAGGCCGCGGTCACTGGTTCCGTAGATGCGATATTCCATGGCTTCAGCCCGTCTTGCGGCGAGGCATGCCGCGGCGCAGCGCCTCGGCCATCTCCCGTCCGCTTTGGAAGCGCTCCCCCGGTTTCTTGGCCAGGGCCTTGTTGATGATGCGACTGGCGCTGGCCGGTAGCTCGGGCCGCAGACGGCGCACATCGGCGTGCCGCGCCTGGCTGATCTGATAGGCCAGCTGCGCCACGTTGTCACCGCTGAACGGCAGCTGGCCGGTCAGCAGCTGGTAGAAAGTCACGCCCAGGCTGAACAAATCGGCGGTGCCTTCGACCTTGCCGCCGGCGAACTGCTCGGGCGCCATGTAGGACGGGCTGCCGAGTATGGTGCCGGTGCTGGTCGCGCTGCCGTCGCCGATGCGGGCAATGCCGAAGTCGGTGATTTTCACCGTGCCGGCGGCGGCGTCGTAAATCAGGTTGGCCGGCTTGATGTCGCGGTGGACGATGCCCTTGCCGTGCGCATAGTCCAGCGCTTCGGCGACCTCGGCCAGCAGGGCATAGACGGTTTCCACCGGCAGCAGCGTGTCGGCCGTGGCGTGGCGACTCAGCGGCTGGCCCGGTGCGTAGTCCATGGCGATGTACGCCAACTCGCCATCCTCCCCGACGTCATAGATGGTCACAATGGCCGGGTGGCTGAGCCGGCCGGCCGCCTCCGCCTCGCGGAAGAAGCGGTTTTTGAACTCGTTGGCCTCGGCCTGTGGCAGGTGGGTGAGATCCAGCGTCTTGATGGCCAGCTGGCGGCTGATTTTGGGATCGCTGGCAAGATACACCACCCCCATGGCACCCCGGCCCAGCTCCCGTTCCAGGCGGTAGCGGCCCAGCATGGGCTTCTCCAGCGTTGCTGGCATGACCAGCGTGCTGGCGCTGGAGATCCGGGGGCCGAGACGGGCGTCGCCGGCGGCCGTGACTTCCGACAGCACGGCCAGTCTGGCCTTGACGTCCCGGAAGCGGCGATTCTGCTGTAGGCACTGGCGGAACACCTCCTGCGCCTGGAGGTACTGGCGGCGACGCTCATAGGCGATGGCCAGCTCGTACAGCAGCTCCAGCCGGCGGCTGGTAGCGGCCGCCGCGCCGAGCTGCTGTCGGGCAGCGTCGAGCTCGCCCTGCTGGATATGGCGCTGGGCCAGGGCCAGCCGGGCCTGGTCGGCTTCTTCCAGCTGGCGGCGCTGGTCTTTGGTGACCGCTGCCATCAGGGCTGCCAGCGGATAGCCAAGCAGGAGCATGCCCAGGGTGCCCTCCAGCGCCAGCCACTGCTGCTGGTGCAGCTGCAAGCCGAGCTGCAACATCGCGACGCCGCCGGCGATGACAACGGTCAGGAGGAAACCGGTAGCGAAGGTGAGGCGCGGCAGCAGCCAGAGGTAGTAGCTGAGCAGGACGAGCGTCAGCAACTGGTCCAGTGGCAGGTCCCACCATGGAGCGTAGCTGTGGCTGCCGCGCAGCAGATTGCTCAGCAGTGCCGCCGTCGCGTCGACGGCTGGATCATCGGCCGCGCCGATCACTAGCACGGGAGGCGCGGCGGCGGTAGCGAGTTGCGCGAGCTGTAGCTCAATCGCGGCAACGGTTGGCTCATGCAGAAAAATCCGCCCATCGGGACCGGTGAGCGGCCGGCTGTCGGCTTGCAGCCCTCGATGCTCCAGCCAACTCAGCGCCGGCAGTTCGAGGGCGGTCAGGGCAGCGGGAACGGCAATGCCGGTTCCGCTTCGGCGAGCCAGCTGCAGGCGGTACGGTGGCTGCTCGGCGACAGCAGACGTCGGCGGCCGGGCGGCCAGCCTGGCGAGCAGCCAGCCGCGCCAGCCGGCATGGGAAACCGTGACGGCGAGCTCCAGCTCGCCCTGCCGAGCGTGGCTATGCTGCAGCGCGGCTTGCAGCCGCTGTCCGGTCTCCGACCACGCCAGCGCCGCCTCCAAGGCTGGGTTGGGTTGCCAGACCAGGCGACTGGGCAGCCGGGGCAGCAGCTCTGCTAGGCTTGCCATGGCGGCGAGCTGCTCGGCCTGCGCGGCGGCGGGGCTGGTCGGCAGGCGCAGCACACCGATCTCGGCCGCGGTCGGCGGGGCCGGACGCAGGGCGAGCGACCAGGCAAACAATTGCGCCCCCATGCGTTCCAGGCCGGGCACCCGCGCCGGTGCTGCCAGCAGCACCGCGGCCAGCGCCAGCAGCAGGCCGCCGCCGAGGAAAGCGTGCAGGGTGCGGAGGGCCATGTGCCTCATGGCGGTCGCCACCGGCTACTTCTTGCTGATGAAGACCCCGGGCAGCCAGGTTTTCCTGATTTTCATGGTCTTTTCCTGCCCGGCCCGCTCGTCGATGAACTCGAAATGAGTCCAGCCGATGCGGATGATGTCGCGGTTGTGCAGCCGGCGACAGCTGATGGGCTCTTCGTTGACGTAGGTGCCGTTGGTGCTTTCCAGGTCGCGGATGTGGTATTCGGCGGTTTCCGGGTCGCCGATGCGCTCGATCACGGCATGCCGGATGCTGACGGAAAGATCGTCCAGCTCGATGTCGTTGCCGGGGCCGCGGCCTATGGTCAACCGTTCCTTGTCCAGGGGAAAGCGTTTGGCGGGCACGCCGTCGAGCAGTTGTACCAGTCTTACCATGCGGTAGTCCTTCTTGTTGTCGTTATTTGAACTACTGACCGGCTTCGCTGGCTGCCAGGGCCAGCATCGCCAATCCCCACCCAGGAGTGGAGTTTAGTATTCGCTGATTTTTAATGTCGTGAACTGCCTCCTGGACAGGCGGCCTAAAACGCTATAGGGCACACGGCCTTAGCCGAGCGCCAGCCACAGCGCCAGCGGAATGAAGACCAGGCTGCCTAGATTGCCGATCAGCACTAGTGAAGCCACCCGTCCCGGCTCCTGCCGATATTGCTCCGCCACCATGTAGTTGAGCACCGCCGGCGGCAAGGCGGAGAACACCAGCAGAATACCCCATTGCTGCTCTGGCAAGGTCAGCCACGGCCGCAGGGCCAGCGCGACCGCCATGCCGGCCAGCGGGCAGACGATGGCGCCAGCGATGCCGAGCCGCAGGTCCTGAAGGTCCACGTCGAGCAGCCGCACGCCCAGCGCGAACAGCATCAGCGGAATCGAGATCTGCCCCAGCATCTCCAGCGGCACGGCCAGTGCCTGGGGCAGGGTCCAGCCGGTCAGGCTGAACACGAGGCCAGCCAAGGCGGCGAGGGCGATGGGGTTTTTCAGCAGCCCGGTCAGGCGCGTGCGGGAGTCGAGGATGTATAGCCCCAGCGTGAAGTGGAGCAGCATCTCGATGACGAATACCAGCACCGCGGCCGGCAAGGCCGATTCGCCGAAGGCGAGCAGGAGCAAGGGAATGCCCATGTTGCCGGTGTTGTTGAACATCATGGGCGGCACGAAGGTTTTGGCGTTGACCTTGAGCAGCCTGGCCAGCGGCCAGCTGAGCAGGCCGGAGCCGATCACCACGGCGGTCGCAGCTAGCGCCAGCTGCTTGTAGGCAGCGAGCTGGAAGTCCTTGCCGGCCATCACCGCGAATACCAGGGCCGGCACGAAGATCTCCATATTGAGACGGTTGACCAGGGCCAGGTCGGGGCGGTTGAGCCGGCCCCAGACGGTGCCGACGCCGATGATGGCAAAAACCGGGAAAACGATGTTGATGATGGTGAGCAGCATCAGCAGATGGGTTCTGAGGGTTGTCTGAACGTCGTGACAGGCGGCCGCATTCAGTGGAGTTCGCCGTCCAGGTACAGCCAGCGGCCTTGCTCCCGCACGAAGCGGCTGGTCTCGTGCAGCTTGCCAGGACGGCCGCGCTCGCGGAAGCTGGCGATGAACTCCACCTTGCCGTCACTGTCGCCGTGGTCGCCGGCCTGGACGCTGCAAATGGTCAGCCCAATCCAGCGCAGCGCGGGCGGAAACTCCAGTGTTTCCGGGCGCGTGCTTGGGTGCCAGGTTTGCAGCAAATAGTCCGCCGCCTTGAGCACATTGGCGGTATAGCGGGAGCGCATCAGCGCCAGGGCAGTCTCGGCCTGGTCGCGGCCGGCCAGCAGGGGACCGCAGCAGGCCTGCAGGGTGCGCCTGGAGCCGCAGGGGCAGGGGCGGATAGTTTGGGGAATCTTCGTCATTGGCAGGGCTAAGCTACCTGGAGCACAACGATGAATCTTGACGGACGAACGACTATACGGCGGAGCGCGGAGCAAAACCATCCTGCGCCGGCGGCCGCCGGCGGCTGGGGCGGGGAGGAGTGGCCGCGCGTGGATGACCGACATGCGACATAGAGCACTGCCTTATTTGCTGCCAGCGCTGCAGGCCCTGCCAACGCTGCTGAGCGGCCTGTTCAACGAGCTGGGCTTTCGCCGCCAGCGCTTGCGGGCGGAGCGGACGTTTCGGCAGCGGGTGGTGCCGGCCGTGCAGTATACCCAGGCCATGATCGCGCCGCGGCTGCAGGTCCAGCTGCGGCCCTGGCTGAGGGAATTGATCGAGTCGCCGGCGCTGCTGGAGGCGGTGGTGCGGCGCTTGCTGACGGAGGTCCCCACGGCGCTGCAGGAGGCGTTCTACTGGGCCTATACCTTCGAGGCTGGCAGTCGGCTGGTCGCTGCCGATGGCGCGGCCGGGCAGGAAACCCGAGAGCTGCGGGTCCTGTTCGTGCCGTTGATCTGCGAGCAGGAGCGCTGGGCGCCGACCTTGCCGCCCATGCTGCCGGGCGCCATGCGCGAGCTGCTGCATGCGCATGGCATCGTGCATCCGGACGAGGCGGTGCTGGTGGCGCCGGTCAGCCTGCCGCCGCACATGGTCACCGACGTGCTGTCCTGCGCCCGCATCATGGAGTTCGCGTTGGCCGGAGCGCAGCAGGCATGGGGGCCTGGAGCCAGGCCGGCGGCGGACATGCAGGCCAGCTGGGAGCGCTGGTGGCGCCGCGCCGACGCCCCGGCGGGGGCGCCGACGCTGCGGCCACTGGAGCTACGGCTGTCGGTGCTGACGGTGGTCTCGCCGGACCCCGGGGACGCTGTGCTGGAGGCGCTGCCGCCCTGGCAGCAGGAGGCCCGCGCGGGACTGCTGCTGATGGAACGCTTCGACAGCGGCGTGCTGCTGGAAATCGATTCGGAAAACGATCTCAGCACTGAGTATCAGCAAGCCTTCATCGGTTGGATCGACACCCTCAACGACCTGCTTTATGAGGCCGGCATCCACGTCATCGCCGCAGCGCCGCCCAGCGATCCTTACGCCGCCTGCGGCCGCGGGGCGGTGGAGGCCGGCTGTCAGTTCGTGCGTCAGCACGAAGCGCCCGAGGACGAGGACGCACCCATTTACTTGATCGGCGACGCGACCGGTCTCGGCGTCGAGCTGGGAGGCGACAGCCACCGCATGGGCTGGGCGCCCCAGGGGGTGCTGATGCCCGCCATGCTGCCAGTGATCGAGGAGGTGATGCAGGCCGTCATGCGGCGTCGGGTTGAACGCTCGGTGACCCAGGATCTGGACACCATGGCGCTCATCGGGCGGCCGTAGGGAGGCAGAACGGTGGCGACGTTGCTATGATGCAATCACCAGGCCCATCTTCGACAACGATAGAAAAACAACGTGAGTCGCACCCGTTCCGAGATTGCATCCGGCGCAACCGCTGCGGCTGCGTCGCGCCTACCAGCCCGGCTGGTACTGTTTTTGTTCCTGCCCTTCGCCGGCGGGTACTTTCTTTCGTACCTGTACCGCAGCATCAACGCCGTGATCGCCCCTAATCTGGCCGCCGACGTCGGCATCAGCGCGGCGGATCTGGGGTTTCTTACCAGCGTCTACTTCCTGACCTTTGCCGTGATGCAGCTGCCGGTTGGGCTGGCGCTGGATCGCTTCGGGCCGCGGCGGGTGGGATCCGCACTGCTGCTGCTGGCAGCGCTGGGCGCCCTGCTGTTCGCGCTAGCCGAAGGCCTGTCAGGCCTGGTGCTGGGACGCGCGTTGATCGGTGCCGGTGTGTCGGCCTGCTTGATGTCCAGCTTCAAGGCCTTCGCGCTCTGGTTCCCGCCGCAGCGGCTGCCGACGGTCAACGGAGCCCTGCTGGCGGTCGGCGGCCTGGGGGCGATTAGTGCCACCGCGCCGGTCGAATGGCTGCTGGGGAGCTTCGATTGGCGGACGCTTTTCCTCGGGCTGGCGACGCTGACCGCGCTGGTGGCGCTGTGGATCTTTGCGGCGGTGCCAGAGCATGAGGCGGAGTCGTCCCGGCAAGGGCTGGGTGATCAGCTGGCGGGATTGCGGCGGGTGTTTCGCGATCCGCTGTTTTGGCGTCTGGCGCCGCTGGCGGCCCTGTGCGTCGGGTGCTCGCAGGCGGTGTTCGGCCTGTGGGCGGGGCCGTGGCTGCGGGACGTGGTCGGCTTCGACCGTGCGCAGGTGGCCAATCATCTGCTGCTGACCGCTTGCGCCACCACGACTGGCTTCTTGCTGATGGGTGCCTTGACCGAGCGGCTCACCCGGCTGGGCGTGCGGCCGGTGCCGCTGATCGGAATCGCCATGGGCGGCTTTACCATCATCATGCTGGTGCTGGCGAGCGGTATGGTGCCGGCGTCGGCCGTTTGGCTGCTACTGCTGCTATTCGGCTTCATTGGCACTTCGGGCGCGGTCAATTACGCGCTGCTGTCGCAGCATTTCGGCAGCCAGCTGGCCGGGCGTGCCAACACGGCGCTGAACCTGCTGATCTTCATCGCCTCCTTTTTGACCCAATGGGGTTTAGGCGTCGTCATCGGGATTTGGGAAGATCCACTTACTCAGCATTACGCTCCGGTCGGCTACCGAGTCGCCTTCGGTGGCATCGTCGGCCTGCAGCTGCTGGCGCTCTATTGGTTCTTCGGCCCCGGCAGGCGGCTTGCCGGTAGCCCATGAGCGCCGGCTCCCGCCATCGGCCGGCGGCGTTCGCCGCCACCCTGCTGACCATCTTCACCACCATTTTTGCCAGCAACCTGCCGACGCCTTTTTATGCCGTCTGGCAGGCGGAGTGGGGTTTCTCGGCGACGGCGCTGACTGCCGTATTCGCCGTCTACGTGCTGGGCGTGCTGCTCATGCTGCCGACGGCCGGCCCGCTGTCCGATTTGCTGGGCCGCAGGCAGCTGATGATCCCCGGTATGGCATTCACCGCCGCGGCCGGGTTGGTCTTCGCCGGTGCCGCCGATTTGCAGTGGCTGGCGCTGGGCCGGTTTCTTACCGGCCTGGGTACGGGCATGGTCACGGGGGCCGCCACCGCCGCCTTGGTCGAGCTGGACTCGCGCGGCAATCGCGCCCACGCCGGCACCCTGTCCGCCCTGGCCTTCACGGCTGGCGCGACTGCCGGGCCGCTGGTTGGCTCCCTGGCGCTGCGCTGGTTGCCGGCGCCGACGGTCTTTTGCTTCCTAGCGGTTGCCGCGCTGGCGCTGGGCAATGCGTTTCTCCTGAGCAAGGTTGCCTGGCCGGCGCCGCCGGCGCAGGAGGGTGGTGCCGTCCAGCTGCGGCGTTGGCGGCCGCAGCGCCTTAGGGTGCCGCGCGAGATTTGGCCCGGCTTTGCGGTCGCCGGGGTTGCGGTGGCGCTGACCTGGTCGACCGGCAGCCTGTATGCCTCGCTGGGGCCGTCGATCGCGGCTGACCTGGTTGGCGTCCGTGACCGCTCCCTGGCCGGACTCTATGCCGCCGGCTTTCAGCTGGCAGGCGGCTTGGGGCAGCTGGCGTTTCGACGCCATTCGCCACGGCTGCTGATGCTGTTCGGCCCAGCCGCGCTGGTCAGCGGGATGCTGGTGAGCATGGCGGGGGTGATGCTGATGTCGCCGCTGCTGTTCCTGGTCGGCACCTTGACCACCGCCCTGGGCGGAGGCGCCGCTTCGGTCGGCAGCGTGGCGGTGGTCAGCGTCTTGGCGCCGGACCGGCAGCGCGGCGAGATCATCTCGGCTTTCTACATGATTGCCTATCTGACCATGGCCACGGTGGTGTTCACGGTCGGGCTGAGCAGTGACCGGTTCGGGCTGAAATCGACCTTGGCAGTGCTGACCGGTTGCCTGGTGGTCGCTGCGGCCTGGCTGATTTGGCGCTGCCGACGGCAGGATCCGGCTGCGCCGGCGCCGGCATCACTGGAACAGCGACCGCTGGCGGGCGCATAATCCTGCCCCTTCGGGCTCTCGGACGAGCCGCCGTTCGTCTTCCCCTATTGTCGAAAACAAGCTGGAGGGCCGCGTCCTGCTCGCCGTTGCCAATACGCTCGCTCCGATCTTTCTGGTCATTGCCCTGGGCTGGGCCTTGGCCCGCTCCGGCTTTCTCTCGACGCAGGCGCTGCATGACGTCAACCGACTGACTTACTGGGTCGGCTTGCCGTGCGCGCTTTTTTATCGGACTGCGGGCGCCAGCCCCGACATCGCCGGGGTCGGCGGCTTGTTGCTGGTCGGGGCGGGGGCGACCCTGCTGGCCATCGTCGCGGCCTGGCTGGTTGCCTGGCTGCTAGGCATGCCAACCCGATCGCATGGCACGTTCATCCAGGGCGTCTTCCGCGGCAACCTGGCCTTCATCGGCCTGCCGGTGGTTTTCTACGCCTTCGCCGGTACCAACAGTTCGGCCGAAGACAGCGCGCTGCTGGTGTTCGGGCCGATGGTAGTGCTTTACAACTTCCTCAGCGTGCTCGTCCTGCTGGTGGCCGGGGGCACCATGCGGCGCGGCCTGCTGCGTTCGGTCAGTTACGGGCTGCTCACCAACCCCATTTTGATTTCCTGCCTGGCCGGATTGCTGGTCTCGCTGTCCGGCTGGAGCCTGCCCAGCCTGTTCCAGCGAACCTTGACCGCGGTCGGCCAGATGGCGCTGCCGCTGGCGCTGATCTGCATCGGCGGCACCCTCCATGCCACGCGCCTGCGGGGCAGCCTGCGCTTTGCCCTGATCGGCTCACTGATGAAGGTCGTGCTGGTGCCGGCGATAGGCTGGCTGCTGGCTTGGTGGGTCGGTTTGTCCGCTGAGCATGCCCGCATCATGTTGCTGCTGCTGGCATGTCCGACCGCCTCGGTGTCCTACGTTCTGGTGCGGCAGCTGCACGGCGACGAAGCGCTCGCCTCCAGCATCATCGTGCTGAGCAACCTGTTTGCCGTGCCGGCGATGGCGGTGGTACTGGCGATCACAGCCTGACGTTCCGCGCAGTCCTGTCGGTGTGCCTCGAGGCGCCGGATGGTCTCGGAGTGCCACAGTTCGCTAATCCTTGTCGGTGATTGGTCGATAATGAATCAAGAGCCGACAGCGAAGCATGGCGATCCGGACCGGCTCGTGGTGCCGAGCGAACCGGTGACAGGCAGCCGGACCGCCGCGCGGAGCTGGCGCTCGCACCTCATCATCTTCGCTGGCCGCCTCTCTGAGTCTCGAGGTGCCGTTCGCATGGGACGGACGTTTGTCGGGGGAGTCATGATCTCGGAAGTGAAACGGATCGCCGCAACCGCCACTCGCACGCCTGTCTTCTGGGGCCACGTGGTAGCGCTGCTTTGCAGTCTGCTGGCATTGGGACTGGTGTTATGGCGGCTCGATGGCGGGGTCGGCTGGGTCCTGGCCGGGTTGCTGCTGGTTGTCCTGGCGCTGGGCGCGGTGCTGCTTCATCGCGCCGCGACCGACCTGGCCGCCGTGGCGGCGCTGTCTCGCGTGCTGCGGCAGGCGGACGGCGAGGTCATCGACATCTCCTTCCAGGCGCCCGAGCAGGGCGGCCCCCAGCTGCGCGCCCTGATCCGCCAGCTCAACGCCTTCATGGAGCGCTTGCGGGAGTCGCTGGAAGCACAGCAGCAGCACAGCCTCAAGGTCGCGCTGGCCGCGGCTTATGGTCGCATCTACGCCGAGCGGGCCAGCAGAGACGCGCGACGGCAGGAGGAGATCTCAGAGCTGGTCTTTCGCTCCAGCGACGAGGCCGCCTCGGCCGTGAGCGAAATCTCCAGCCGCGCCAGCGCCATCGCTGACGTCAACGCGCGGCACCTCGACGCGGCCCGGCAATCCTTGGAGGTTCTGAGCAGCGTGTCGGAACACATCGACGGCGTCACCCAGGTGATGCGCGGCTTCGAGCAAACCGTCGGCTCGCTGGTTACCAGCTCAGAGGACATCCGCGGCATTCTCGACACCGTGCAGGGCTTCGCAGCCCAGACCAACCTACTGGCCCTGAACGCCGCTATCGAGGCGGCGCGGGCCGGCGAGCACGGGCGCGGCTTCGCCGTGGTGGCCGACGAAGTGCGCGGCCTGGCCGCCAAGGTGCGTGCCGCAACCGAGCAGATCAGCGGCATGGTGGAGGGCATGACTGACGCCGTCTCGCGGACGGCGGACAGTGCCGGCGGCATCATGCGGCACGCAGAGCAGGCGCGGGAGATGGTGGTCAACACGGCCGAGCGCTTCAGGGCCATGGTGCATGACTTCGAAAGCAGCCACGGCGATCTGCTGCGGGTGAGCGCCGCCATCGAGGAGCTGTCGGTGACGAACCAGGAAAGCCACAGGCACAGCCGCGAGATCCGCGACATGGGCGTGCGCATCCTGGAGAGCATGCAGCAGTCGTTTGCCCAGGCCGACAGCCAGCGCAGCACCTCCGACCTGGCACTGCAGAGGCTGTGCCGGTTCCGCATCGGGCGGGGCCGGCTCGAGTCCATCATCGATTTGCTGCTCGCCAACCGCGATCAGATGCAGGCGGCCATGGAGCGGCTGGCCGCGGAGGGCGTGGATTTCTTTGACCAGAATTACCGTCCGTTGCCGCAGAGCAAGGAGCATTTCGAGGTCGGCTACCTGGCGCCGTTCCGCGCAGCCTGTCAGGCCATGCTGGATGATTGGACCCGGCGCTATCGGGACCGGGTGCTGTACTGGGCACCGGTCGACGATCGCGGTTACATGCCGCTGGCGCGTTCCGAGGCCAGCCAGCCCCCGACCGGGGATCCCAAGGTCGATGCCGCGCAGAGCCAGGCGCAGCGCTTCATCAGGATGACCGAGTTCGAGCTCGACAGCCTGCGTTCTTGCACCCACTTCAGCCTGGGCACTTACGCCATTGCGCCCAACCGGGTGGTGTTCGCGCTTTATGCGCCGCTTGGCGTGCGGGGCCGACGCTGGGGCACGCTGACCGCGGGCATACTGCCGCAGGTGTTCGGGCTGGAGTAAGAAAGGAAAGACCCGCGCCGGAACCTGGTGCGCTCCGGTGCGGGCCAGGGCGCGCTTTGCTCAGGGAGCGGTCTCGGCAAACAGCTCGCGGCCAATCAGCATGCGCCGGATTTCCGAGGTGCCGGCGCCGATCTCGTAGAGCTTGGCGTCGCGCAGCAGGCGCCCGGTGGGGTAATCGTTGATGTAGCCGTTTCCGCCCAGGCACTGGATCGCCTGCAAAGCCATCCAGGTGGCCTTCTCGGCAGCGAACAGAATCGCCCCGGCGGCATCCTTGCGGGTGGTCTCGCCGCGGTCGCAGGCCCGGCCGACGGCGTAGACGTAGGCGCGGCAAGCGCGCAGCGTGGTGTACATGTCGGCCAGCTTGCCTTGCATCAGCTGGAACTGGCCGATCGGCTGGCCGAACTGCTTGCGCTCGTGCACGTAGGGCAGCACCACGTCCAGGCAGGCCTGCATGATGCCCAGCGGCCCGGCCGCCAGCACGGCGCGCTCGTAGTCCAGTCCCGACATCAGGACGCGCACGCCGCCGTTGATCTCCCCAAGCACGTTCTCCACCGGCACCTCGCAGTCCTCGAAGATCAGCTCGCCGGTGTTGGAGCCACGCATGCCAAGCTTGTCCAGCTTCGGACCGGTGGAGAAGCCCTTCATGCCGCGCTCGATAATGAAGGCGGTGATGCCGCGGCTGCCGGCCTCGGGATCGGTCTTGGCGTAGACCACCAGGGTGTCGGCATCGGGGCCGTTGGTGATCCACATCTTGCTGCCGTTGAGGACGAAATGGTCGCCGCGCCGCTCGGCGCGCAGGCGCATGGAGACCACGTCGGAGCCTGCTTCGGGTTCGGACATGGCCAGCGCGCCCACGTGCTCGCCGGAGATCAGCTTGGGCAGGTATTTGCGCTTCTGCTCTTCCGTGCCGTTGAGGCGGATCTGGTTGACGCACAGATTGGAGTGGGCGCCGTAGGAGAGGCCGACCGAGGCCGATGCGCGGGAGATTTCCTCCATGGCGACGATGTGGGCCAGGTAGCCCATCCCAGCGCCGCCGTGCTCCGGCTCGACCGTGATGCCAAGCAGCCCCAGCTCGCCCAGCTTGCGCCAAAGATCGGCGGGAAACTCATTGCTGGCATCGATCTCGGCAGCCCGGGGTGCGATTTCCTTGGCCGCGAACGCAGCGACGGTTTCGCGGAGCATGTCCAGCTCTTCGCCAAGGTCGAAATTGAGGGAAGGATATTGCCGCATGCCTCCTCCATCTCCGAATGGTGTCATACGAGCGGTTTGTATCTGCCCTTTACGTAAACGTAACATGGCCTGATGCGCCTGAACAGCTACCGGCGTGGCCCGGTTCGTGCGGGCGGCGTTGTCGTGGTAGACTGCGCTGCATTTCAACGATCGCGCGAGCGGCGGAATCACGGCTGCAATCAGCTGTCTAAATTAAGATTGAGCCGCGAAACCGGATCCGGCAGCGCAGGGCGAGGCGAATCGGTGGACGTCGAACAATACGCAAGGGTGCGCGAGACCGCCTTGAGGCTGCTGGCGCGCCGCGAGCATTCGACGCTGGAACTCCGGCGCAAGCTGCTGCTGCGCGAGTATCCCGAGTCGCTGGTCGACCAGGTCATCGCCGAGCTGGCTGCCGAGAAGCTGCTCAGCGACGAACGCTTCGCGGAAGAGTTCGTTCGCAGCCGCCGCGAAAAAGGTTATGGACCGCGGCGGATTCAGGCCGAGTTGTACCAGCATGGCATCGATCCCACTGTTGCCGAAAGCCTCTTGCGGGCAGCGGAAGAAGACTGGCAAGCTCGCGCGCTAGCGCAGTATCGTAAGCGGTTTGGCGAGCGTGCCCCGCGCGATCCGGTGGAACGCAGCAAGCATTACCGTTTTCTCTTGAACAGAGGCTTCACGTCGGAGCAGATTCGACGGGTGCTCGATCAGCTCGATTGAATTGTTCAACCCAGCCGGCCAAGAGTAGCTAACTGAATGACCAGCAGCGCAGATCTCCGTCAGGCATTCCTGGATTTCTTCCGTGAAAAGGGCCATACGGTCGTCCCCAGCAGCTCGCTGGTGCCGGCCAACGATCCGACCCTGCTGTTCACCAACGCAGGGATGGTCCAGTTCAAGGACGTCTTCCTCGGGCGCGAGCAGAGGCCCTATACCCGGGCCGCCAGTGCGCAGCGCTGCGTGCGCGCCGGCGGCAAGCACAACGACCTGGAGAACGTCGGCTATACGGCCCGGCACCATACCTTCTTCGAGATGCTGGGCAACTTCAGCTTTGGTGATTACTTCAAGCGCGAGGCCATTCACTATGCCTGGGAGTTCCTCACCAGGACCATCGGCCTGCCGCCGGAACGACTGTGGGTGACGGTCTACGAGGAAGACGACGAAGCGGCCGACATTTGGCTGAAGGAAATCGGCGTCGATCCCAACCGCTTCTCTCGCATTGGCGCCTCGGACAACTTCTGGGCCATGGGCGACACCGGCCCCTGCGGTCCCTGCACCGAGATCTTCTACGATCATGGTCCCGAGGTCTGGGGCGGTCCGCCGGGTAGTCCCGAGGCGGACGGGGACCGCTACATCGAGATCTGGAACCTGGTCTTCATGCAGTACGACCGGGCACCGGACGGCAGCCTGAGCCCGTTGCCCAAGCCCTGCGTCGACACTGGCATGGGGCTGGAGCGGCTGAGCGCCGTGGTGCAGGGCGTGCACAGCAACTTCGAGACCGACCTGTTCACGCCGTTGATCGCCGCGGCCGGCGAGCTGGCCCGCACCAACGATCTCGGCCTCAGCTCGCTCAAGGTGATCGCCGACCATATCCGGGCCTGCTCGTTCCTGATCGTAGACGGCGTGATGCCGTCCAACGAGGGGCGTGGTTACGTGCTGCGGCGCATCATTCGGCGGGCGGTGCGGCATGGCTACAGCCTAGGCATCCAAGAGCCCTTCTTCCATCGCCTGGTGCCGACCCTGGTCGAGGTGATGGGGGGCGCCTATCCCGAGCTGGCGCAGGGGCAGCAGCAGGTGGAGCGTCTCCTTAGGCAGGAAGAGGAGCGCTTCCGCGAGACCCTGGATCAGGGCATCCGGCTGCTGGAGGATGCCCTGGCCAAGCTGGACGGCAAGGTCATCCCCGGCGAGCTGGTGTTCAAGCTCTACGACACCTATGGCTTCCCGGTCGACCTGACCAACGACGTCGCCCGCGAGCGCGGCCTGAGCCTGGACATGGAGGGCTTCGAGCGGGAGATGGAGGCGCAGCGGCAGCGGGCCCGCAGCGCCAGCCAGTTCAAGATGGAGTACATCGCTGCCGAAGGCGCCGGCGCCCGTGCTGAATTCACCGGCTACGAGCAGCTGGAGGACGAGGGCGAGGTGATCGCGCTCTACCGCGACGGTCGCAGCGTCAACGCCCTGCAGGCCGGCGAGCAGGGCATGGTGGTGCTGGACCGGACGCCTTTTTATGCCGAGTCCGGCGGCCAGGTTGGCGATGTCGGGCTGCTGTCGGCCGAGGGGCTGCAGTTTGAGGTCGAGAACACGGTCAAGTACGGCGATGCCCATGGCCATCTAGGCGTGGTGCGGGAAGGGGCGATTGCAGTCGGACAGAGGCTGCGGGCCCGGGTCGATGCCGCCCGCCGCCAGGCCACGGTGCTGAATCACTCGGCCACTCATCTGTTGCATGCGGCTTTGCGCCGGGTGCTTGGCGAGCACGTCACCCAGAAGGGCTCGCTGGTGGCGCCCGACCGCCTGCGCTTCGACTTCTCGCATTTCGAGCCGCTTACCGCGGAGCAGCTGGACGAGATCGAGCGGCTGGTCAACCATCAGATCCGTCTCAACGCACCGGCTCGGGCCGAGATCATGAGCTACGACGAGGCCATCAATAGCGGTGCCATCGCGCTGTTCGGCGAGAAATACGGCGAGCGAGTGCGGGTGCTCAAGCTGGGTGACTTCTCCACCGAGCTGTGCGGCGGCACTCATGTCCGGCGCACCGGCGACATCGGCCTCTTCAAGATCGTATCCGAGAGCGGCGTCGCCGCCGGCGTGCGGCGCATCGAAGCCGTCACCGGCGAGGGCGCGTTCCGTCATGTCGCCGAGCAGTCGCGACGGCTGGAGCGCCTGGGCAAGCTGCTCAAGGCCAGCCCCGAGAACGTCGAGCTGCGGCTCAACCAGGTGCTGGAGCGCAACCGCGAGCTGGAGCGCGAGCTGGAGCGTCTGCAGCAGAAGCTGGCCGCCGCTGCCGGTTCCGATCTGGCCGCGCAGGCTGTCGATCTCAACGGACTCAAGCTGTTGGTGGCACGCCTTGACGGCGGTCAGGCCAAGGCGCTGCGGGACACCGTCGACCAGCTCAAGAACAAGCTCGGCAGCGCGGTGATCGTGCTGGCCGCTGTCAACGGCGACAAGGTCAGCCTGGTGGCCGGCGTCACCAAGGATTACACCGAACGCATCAAGGCGGGCGAACTGGTCAACGTGGTGGCGGCTCAGGTCGGCGGCCGCGGCGGCGGCCGGCCCGACTTCGCGCAGGCCGGCGGCAACGATCCTTCCAAGTTGGATGCCGCGCTGGCTCAGGTGGCCCCTTGGGTGGAGCAAAAGCTGGGACGCACTGTCACGGCTTGAGGCGCCATTTTCTCGGAGCCCGTTTTTGTGTTTAATACGCCCCTCAACGGCGGCGGAACAATCATATGGCACTGATCGTTCAAAAATATGGCGGCACTTCGGTAGGCTCCATCGAGCGCATCGAGAAGGTAGCTGAGAAGATCATGGCAACCCGGCAGGCCGGCAACGACGTCGTGGTCGTTGTCTCGGCCATGAGTGGCGAGACCAATCGCCTGATTGGCCTGGCCAAGAGCATCAGCCCGCGGCCGCCGGCGCGGGAAATGGACGTGCTGATGGCCACCGGCGAGCAGGTCTCCATCGCCCTGCTCGCCATTGCCCTGGAGAAGCGCGGTTGCCCGGCCCGTTCGTACACGGGGTTCCAGGTCCGCATCCTCACCGACAACGCCTACAGCAAAGCCAGGATCCTGGACATCGACGCGGAAATCATTCGCAACGATCTTGCCAAGGGGCGCGTGGTCGTCGTGGCCGGCTTCCAGGGAATCGACGCCGAAGGCAATATCACGACCCTGGGACGTGGCGGCTCCGACACCACGGCGGTGGCGCTGGCAGCTGCCTTAAAAGCTGACGAGTGCCAGATCTTTACCGATGTCGACGGTGTCTACACCACCGATCCGCGCATCGTGCCGAAGGCCCGGCGACTGAGTCGAATCACCTTCGAGGAAATGCTGGAGCTGGCGAGCCTGGGCTCCAAGGTGTTGCAGATTCGGGCCGTCGAGTTTGCCGGCAAATACAAGGTCCCCTTGCGGGTGCTTTCCAGCTTCGAGGAAGGCGAGGGGACGTTGATCACGTTTGAGGAAGAAGGTATGGAAGAACCGCTCATCTCCGGCATCGCCTTCAATCGCGACGAGGCCAAGATCACCGTGCTTGGCGTTCCCGATCGGCCGGGAATCGCCGCGTCTATTCTGGGCCCGGTCTCCGACGCCAACATCGAAGTCGACATGATCGTGCAGAACGTCAGCACCGAGGGGCTGACCGATTTCACTTTCACGGTCCAAAGCAACGACTACGAGCAGGCTCTGGAAATTACCAAGAACGTGGCCGCCGAGCTCGGCGCGCGCGAGGTGATCGGTGATACCCAGATCGGTAAAATCTCGCTGGTCGGGGTAGGCATGCGATCCCACGCCGGCGTCGCGACTCGCATGTTCCGCGCGCTGGCCGAGGAAGGCATCAACATCGAGATGATTTCGACTTCAGAAATCAAAATCTCGGTCGTTATTGATGAGAAGTACCTGGAGTTGGCGGTACGTGCTCTGCATACTGCCTTCGGTCTGGACGACGACAGCGCTCCGGCCAAGGTGGAAGGGCAAGAGAACATTGCTTAGGGTTTTTGGTTGACACCATTTTCCTGAGTCGTTGCCCTCCGCGTGGTACAGGCTTGCGCCGTGTGAGCTGCTTGCGGTCGAGGCTAGTCAAGCTGCGGACAGAGTTGTACTTGGCGGTTGCTGCCGCGAGTTAATTCACAGCGGGAGGTCGCTCCCGCCTGCTCGCTCGCGTAGCCCTAGCCGCGCGACGGAAACCGATACCGATTGCGTTTGGCGACGAGGTGGCAGGCCATGTACCACGAGTTGGAGGGATCAATGAGGAGAGGGACATGCTGATTCTCACCAGGCGGGTTGGCGAGACGCTGATGATTGGCGATGAGGTGACGGTTACCGTGCTTGGCGTCAAAGGCAACCAAGTGCGCATTGGCGTCAATGCGCCCAAGAGCGTCTCCGTGCACCGCGAGGAGATTTACGAGCGGATCCGCCAGGAGCGGGAAGGGCAGGCCGCCCAGCAGCAGGATGGGTCTGCTGGGGCCGAATAGGCTTTACCTCGAGCGAGCAGTTGCGTATCCTAGTGCGACTCATTGCGAAGGCAGACAGAAGCGGTCCTTCGCACCACGGAGAGATGGCCGAGCAGGTCGAAGGCGCTCCCCTGCTAAGGGAGTATGGGCCTTAAAAGCCCATCGAGGGTTCGAATCCCTCTCTCTCCGCCACTCTTGAAACGCCACCCAGCCGATTCCTGGCTGGGTGGCAAAAAAACCCGAAACGGGTAAAATGATCGCCGCGAGGCGATCTCCAGTCGGTCGACCCGCACCAGCGGGTGCAGATTGACGACAAGATCAGCTTTTCGCATAATATTTGTCTCACGCGCCCGTAGCTCAGCTGGATAGAGTACCTGGCTACGAACCAGGCGGTCGGTGGTTCGAATCCATCCGGGCGCGCCATCTTTCTAGCACCAAAAAGGGCTTAGGCAAGCACCTAAGCCTTTTTTATTGCCTCTGTCCCCTTGAACCTGGACTGTCACGTAGATTCACACGTCGCGGCCAGGCTCGACCCAATCCGCCTTCCTCCGATACCACCATTGCTTGGTCCTCTCGTCGGCGTGCGCCAGCAGCTGCTCGCGCCGGCCAGGGGTGGCGGGTTTTGTAGTCCTTCACGACGAGTGGGGATGCCCGAAAGAGGCCGATCCGAAGATCCAAAGAAACATGTATTGCCATGTTATCGTGCGTATCATGGAGCCGGATCTGCAGCCCGCTCCCACCTTCTTCCCGGAGCTCGGCGAGTCAGCCTACCGCTTCGGCTCTGAACACAAGACCTGGTACAACAGTGTGCAGTTTAAGCGTGCTGTAACCAGTTCAGCGCCAGAAGACGTGCTGTTACAGAACTTGTCCAAGAACCTACCTCAGCATGTCTTCCTCTATATCGCGCCCAAGACCGTGCGGCGCAGCGACAGCGAGAAGAACGGCTTCCCATACCTGCTGGAGCAGGGGCGCATGGAGCTGTTCGTCTATCCGAAGGACTAGGTCGGACGGGGGGAGCTGCGAGCTCCACCCGCATCGCGGGTGCTTGCCGGATCCGGTGCTCTTCCCGTTATTGTCGACCATGCGCAATTGCCTGCCTGGCGCTCAGGCGCGCACCAGGAGCACGCTGGGCAGGGAAAGTGCTCGACCGGGGTGTCAGCCGCCGCGCTGCTGCCGAGGGCGGGTCTTTTCGAGCGCTTGGGCAATTCCTGACGCGACCCGATCGTATCGCCTGACTCCACCTTGCCTGTTGCCAGAGGCAGGGCTGCACGAATCAGTCGGGATGCTCCTGGAAGACCTGCCTGCTCGGGAACGTGCCGATCGAGCGACCGCCACCCTTTTCTGGAAAAGCCCGTTTTCGTCCCCAGTGTGAGTGCGGCGCGAAGGGAGGGGTCAATGATGGCGGCAAGCGAACCGGGCTCGGCAGCGAACTTTCTTCCTCGGCAGCGAGATCTGGCTCATCTGCGACAAGCAGCGAGTGGCTGCCAGGGCTGTTCCTTGTATCGCAATGCCACGCAGACCGTCTTTGGCGAGGGGCCAGCCGGTGCCAAGGTGCTGCTCGTCGGCGAGCAGCCGGGCGATCAAGAGGACATGACGGGACAGCCGTTCGTTGGCCCGGCCGGGCGTCTGCTAGAGCGGGCCTTGGCGGATGCCGGCTTCGAGCGGGACGAGGTTTATCTCACCAATGCGGTGAAGCATTTCAAATGGGAGTGGCGCGGCCGGCGGCGCCTGCACAGGAGGCCGTCGGCAAGCGAGGTGCGCGCCTGTCGCCCCTGGCTGGAGGCGGAAGTTGCTGCCGTCAGGCCCAGCCTGTTGGTCTGCCTAGGCGTTACCGCCACGACTGCGGTGCTTGGCCGTGCGGTTCGCCTGAAGGACCTGCGCGCCAGCTTTGCAGCCAGCCCGTTCGCGATTGATGCCTTCATCACCATTCATCCCTCGGCGCTGTTGCGCTTGCCGTCCGAGCAGGACAGGGTGGACGAATACTGGCGCCTGGTTAGCGATCTGGAGCTGGCGCGGGCCAGGGTGGCCTAGCAGCGGTCAGTTGCTCGGCGGGAATTAGGGGATTGCCCCAGTGTCGCCGGTAGGCGGCAAGTTATCGCTCGGTCAGGGTCTGCTTTTGCGTTTCTTTCTGTGCTAACGTGCAACAAAGTGTTGCTGATTGGCAATTTTATAATGGACGGAACGCAGGGCTTCGCCAGCGGGGCTTGCGCCGTACGATCCGCGCCGAATTCAAAGGTTCCTAATGCACCGCGTATTACTCGTCGAAGACAACCCGGGCGATATCTACCTGACCAAGATCGCATTCGAGGAAAGCGGGTTGGCTGTGCAGCTGGAAACGGCGACCAGCTACAAGGAGGCGAGGCAGCTGGTCGACTCATTGCCGGCGCGGCCCGCGGAGCAGCGGCCGCAGCTGGTTCTGCTGGATTTGAATTTGGTCGACGGCTCTGGCCACGAGTTGCTAGCCAAGCTCAAGCAAAAGCCGGAGCTAAGCCGCATTCCCGTGGTGGTGGTGACCACCTCCAGCTACCCGGAGGACCAGGCGCGTTCGGCCGCCCTGGGAGCCGCCCGCTACATCGTCAAGCCGAACAGCTTCGACGAGTTCGTGCAAATCCTGCAGGGGCTAAAGCCCTTGCTGGAGTCCTCGCCGGCGGCCGACTAGGCCGGGCCGTTTACGAGCTTGAGCCCTCGCTTGCCTCGGTCGAAGCCGTCTGCCCCGCTTCCTGGCTGCGGTGGCGGATGCCTTGCACCGCCTGCTCCAGCCACAGCGGCAGGAAGATCCACAGGTCGTACAGCGTCTTCAAAGGCTGCGGCAGCATGGCGATGACGGCGGCGCACAGACGCAGCAGGGCGGCCAGCAAATGGGCCGTCCCCGCCACCAGGCCGGCCAGCAGGATGGGGAGCGAGTGCACCAGCATTTCCAGAGGCAGAGCCGCCATGGCGATTACAAACGTCAAGAGGGTGGCCAGCAGGGCGGCGGCCAGAGGCGCCAGCCACCAGGGGCCGGGCAGCAACGGAAAGGCGACCGCGGAATGGCCCAGCCAGGCCAGCACGCCTTGCAGCAGGGCCAGCATGACGAGGGCGCTCAGCCCGATGGCAGCCAGGCGGCGCCGCTGCCTAGCGTGGAACTGCCAGGAGACGCCGATCATTTGCGTCACGCCCAGGCACTCAGTGATCCAGACGCCGAGGTTCAAAGCGACTAAGCTGAGGGTGGCGGTGGCGACCCAGGGTTGCGGTCCGCTGCCGTCGCCCAGCACGGCCTGCAGTGGCTGCGCCAGCAGGCTGTGATTGAGGAAGCCAGCCAGGGTGGCGATGGCAGCGAGCGCCACTCCCGCCAGGGCGCGCAGGTGTAGATCGAAGCGCAGCCGGCGCATGGGTTCTCGCCGCTGGCTGGAGGCGTCCTCGAAGCGCTCCATCTGAGCGTCCACGTCGCGGGCGTGGCGAATGACTTGCTCCAGCCGCTGCTGCATTTGCGTCAACGTATCCGACAGCCGGCCGAAATAGGGCTGCACGCGGCGCAGGCTCTGGAAGCGACGACGGCTGTCAGCCCGGTACTCCAGCATGGCTTCGTGACAGGCGGCCTCCAGCGTCGTCTGCATGTCCTTGAGGATAGCTGCAACGGCTGGGTTGCTGCTGGCCTTGATGCTCGCGACGGCCTCGATGGCCTCCAGCCAGGCCGGCGGTGTCGGCGGGGTGTCGCCGGCGTGGCGGTAATCGTTGCTGATGCGCTCGACCTGCTCGCAGAGGGCGCGATGCAGCTTGGGGTACTCGCCAAGATAGTGCTCGATCTGGGGACCGATGCGCTGCAACTGACGCTCCAGTCGGCGCCTGGCGAGCTCGCTGGCGAGCGCTTGCAATGCGCTGCGCTGCCGTGCCGCGGCTTTGCGAGCGTAGCCGAGCAGGAGCAGGGCGGTGAAGCGCAGCACGCCAGAAAGCGGCAAGCCCAAGCGCTCCAGCAGCTCGTGCGCCGGCCGTCGCGCGAGATAAAGCGTGAGTATGGAGAGCAGCGCCCAGATCAGGACGGACAGCAGAACGGAATCCGACCAAAGCAGCAGCAGCGATGTATCGTCGGTCATGGGACTTCCAGATGTCATGATCGGCGGAGGGAACTCGTCACCCTGTGCGGGACGCCGGAGCTTGTCTGATTATTTTCTGATCGTCCTTCTGTATAGCCCATTCCGACGGAAAGCGTAAGCGCAAGTATCTGGGGACAGTCTCGATCGCTCTCGAGCGCCGCTTGAATGCGTCCCGACTGCCGCCATCTGATGGGAACGGCAATGCGGCGGACGGTCCGTCGCGCAAAGCGGGATCAACGGGTCGCTCGGCTCGTCGCCCGTGCCGGAGCAGGGAAGGCTGGTAGCGCAGAATGAGAATCCTCATCGCCACCGACGCCTGGGCACCGCAGGTCAATGGCGTGGTCACCACCCTGAGCCGGGTGGGTGACTGCCTCGTGGCTGCAGGGCACGAGGTCTTGTTTCTCACCCCGCAGCACTTCCACACCGTCCCTTGTCCGACCTATCCCGAGATCCGGTTGGCCTTGCCAGCGCCTGGCCAGGTGGCGGCGCTGGTGAGCAGATTCGATCCTGAAGCCATCCACATTGCCACCGAAGGTCCCATCGGGCATGCCGTACGCAGCTACTGTCTGCGGCGGGGGCTGCCGTTCACGACCTCCTACCATACCCAGTTCCCGCACTATCTGCGGCTGCGCCTTCCGCTGCCGTTGGCCGTCAGTTACGCCTATTTGCGGCGCTTCCATCGCCCGGCCGTGCGCACCCTGGCGGCGACCCGCTCGGTGCAGCAGGACCTCCAGGCCCGAGGGTTTCGCAACGTCGTGCTCTGGTGTCGAGGCGTTGACAGCGTGCTGTTTCGGCCGCGTGACAAGAATTTCATCGTCGATGACAGGCCGGTGCTGATGTACGCGGGCCGGGTCGCGGTGGAGAAGAATCTCGAGGCCTTTCTGCGGCTGGACCTGCCAGGCAGCAAGTATGTCGTCGGCAGCGGGCCTGATCTGGCCATGTTGCGCCGACGCTATCCCCAGGTGCGTTTCGTCGGCCGACGCGTGGGGGAGGAGCTGGCGGCGTATCTGGCCGCTGCCGACGTGTTCGTGTTTCCCAGCCGCACCGACACCTTCGGGCTGGCGATGCTGGAAGCCATGGCGGCCGGGGTGCCGGTAGCGGCTTATCCCGTCACGGGGCCGCTGGACGTCGTCCAGCACGGCGTCACCGGTTACCTGGACGAAGACCTGGCGAGGGCGGTGCGAATGGCGTTGACGCTGGATCCAGCCGCCTGCGTCGCTTACGCCCGCCGTCTTACCTGGCAGGCGTGCGCGGAGCAGTTCGCAGCGTATCTGGCCAGATTTCAGCCTGGCACCGCAGGGACGGGACGGGAAACCGTCGTTGTCCAGCGCAGGGGCTGACTACCTGCCGTTTGCGTCAATTGCGCTAAACTCATGAGCGGCTGAAGCATCGATCGACCGGTTTGGGGTCGCAGCCAGGACGGGGCAAGCCTGCGCTGGCTGGTGGAGGGGGGGGATGAAGATTCGGCCGGAGACGAAGGTCATACTTGAGGCCGCGGCGGGGGCCAAGGTCAGCGCTCGGCTGCTGGGTTCTGTTGACGGTGCCTATCTCGTGCTGCGGGAGCTGCCCGCCACCTACGGCAACATGGATTTCATTCTGCGATATGGCGAGCAGGTGGTGCTGCGCTTTCTGCAAGAGGGCACCATCATCGGCTTCCGCACCTACGTGTTGAACATGGTGAAGGAGCCGGAGCGGCTGCTGTTCGTTGCCTATCCCAAGGAGGTGCAGCGTTACGCCTTGCGCCGCGCCGACCGCATCAAGTGCACGCTGCCCTGCCAACTGTACGTCCTGGGGGTGCAGCTGCCGGGCATCGTGGCCGACTTGAGCGAGACCGGCTGTCAGTGCGTGATTCGCCGCCGGCCGGAGCTCGAGCAGGATTGGGGCGACTGCCAGGAGCTGGCCGGCGAGCCAGTGGAAATCGAGGCCGTAGGCCTGAACAAGGACATGCTGCAGCTGTTCGGCACGGTGCGCCGGGTCGTGGTCGATGAGCAGGCGCTGCGGCTTGGGATCCAGTTCGAGGTCTTTCAGACCGAGCTGTTCCAGAGCATCGTCGATGCTCTGGAGCCGTTGCAGTATCAGTGACTTGGCTCAGCGGCTGGCTGTGGCCACCGCGCTTTGCAGATCGGCCAGGTCGACAGCCACGGCGGCGGCGGTCTCCAGGATGGTATCGGGCAGCTTATCCTGGTCCAGCTCGTCGAGCGAGGACACCGGATCCAGGCCGTAGGCGGCCAGGCGCCGGTTCAGGGCCGCCAGCTGCCGCGCCTCCGCCTGCTCGCGTTCGGCCCGGCGCTGCATCTCGTTGAGCGGCAGCGACGTCTGAGACTGCATCTCCCGCAGCTGCGCGTATTCTTCCAGCAGCGCCTGGAATGCCTCGCTCTTGGCGATGCGCTCTTGGTGCCGCTCGTGCAGCAGCGGCAGCAAGGGCGCGAGGCTGCCTTGCGGGCGGAAGGGGACGGGCCGGATCTCGTCCCAGGGCAGGGCGGTCTTGACCGCGCTCTCATAGAAGCGGTCGGCGTCGAAGGCGCTGGGCAGGACGATGTCCGGGATGACCCCGCGGCGCTGCGTGCTGTGACCGTTGATGCGGTAGAATTTGGCGATGGTCAGCTTGAGGCGCCCACCGCTATCCTGCCGCCGCAGCCCACGGTCGAGATCAATCAGGGTTTGCACGGTGCCCTTGCCGAAGGTCTGCTGACCGACCACCACGCCGCGGCCGTAATCCTGGATGGCCGCGGCGAAGATCTCGGACGCTGAGGCGCTGAACTGGTCGACCAGAACCACGAGCGGACCCGAGTAGACCACCGCGCGGTCGTAGTCCTGGATGACCTCTACCGAGCCGTCGTGCCGGCGCACCTGCACCACCGGACCGCCGGGCACGAACAGCCCGGTCAGCTCGGTCGCCTCCCGCAGCGAGCCGCCGCCGTTGCCGCGCAAATCGATGACCAGCCCATCGATGCCTTCCCGGTTGAAGTCCTGGATGATCCGGCGCACGTCTCGCGTGGTGCTGCGATAGTCCTTCTTGCCGGCATCGGCGGCGGCGAAGTCCATGTAGAATGCCGGTAGCTTGACGACCCCGATGCGGCGGGTGCCGTCCTTGGTCGGCACTTCCATGAGCTTGCCCTGCGCGGCCCGCTCCTCGAGCTTGATCTCGTTGCGCACCAGCGTGATGATCTTGGGCGTGGCGCCTGCCGATTGCGCCGGCAGTACCTGGAGGCGGACCACGGTTTCCTTGGGGCCACGGATGCGCTCCACCACGTCGGACAGGCGCCAGCCGACCACGTCGTCGATTTCGCCGTCCTCGCCTTCGCCGACGCCGATGATGCGGTCGCCCGGCTTCAGCTGGCCGTCCAGCTCGGCCGGCCCGCCCTTGACCAGCTCGACCACCTCGATGAACTCGTTTTCCGAGCGCAGCAGGGCGCCGATACCTTCCAGCGACAGCCGCATCTGGATGTCGAAGTTTTCCGACAGCTGCGGCGACATGTACTGGGTGTGCGGGTCAAAGATCTGCGCCCAGGCGTTGATGTAGGCCTGGAAGATCTCCTCGTTGCTGTAATTGGCGATGTTGTCGGCCAGCCGCTGGTAGCGCCGGGTGAGAATTTCCCGCACCCGGGGCCATTCCTGCCCGCTCATCAGCAGCGTCAGCGCATCATGCTTGACTCGCTTGCGCCAGAGCTGGTCGAGCTCTTCCCGGCTGCTGGCCCAGGGCTCCTGGCTGCGGGCGAGCTCGATGCGCTCGTCGGAATTGAAGTCGAACTCCTGCTCCAGCAGGGAGAGGGCGAATTCCGAGCGCTCCCGCACCCGCTGTTGGTAGCGCTCGAAGACGCTATAGCCGAAGCTGATGTCGCCGCGCCGCAGCTGGTCGTCGAGCTGGTCGACGTGGCGCGCGAACTCGTCGATGTCCTGCTGCAGCAGGTAGTAGCGCTCCTGGTCCAGGGTGTCCAGATAGGCCTGGAAGGCTTGCCTGGCCATGGCGTTGTCGATGGGTAGGGAGCGGTAGTGAAATTCGGTCAGCAGCTCGCTGATCAGCCGTGCCTTGCGGGCTTGGGCCTGGAGCTCGCTGGCATCAGCGCCTGGCCGGGCCGAAACTGGCACCGTGGCGATCGGCACCGCGACCAAGGCGATGACGATCGCGAACAGAAGGCGGCTGATCAGCGTCCGGTAATATTTCATGCTATCTCTCTTCAAACCCGCGAGCATCGGTCCTGCGTGTGCTTTCGCTCTCAGGCGTCTTCCAGGCTGCGTGTGACAACCTCGTAGACGTCCGCCGATAGGCTCGGCGCGACCGAAATCTGCCTCAGGCACTCGCGCATCAGCTGCGCCCGCTGCGGCTCGAAGCGTCGCCAGCGGATCAAGGCCGTCGCCAGGCGCGCAGCGATTTGTGGATTGATTTTATCTAGTTTTAACACGTATTCGGTCAGGAAAGTGTAGCCAGCGCCTGATGGATGGTGGAACTGCGCGAGATTGTGGTGGCAGAAGGCGCCGACGAGGGCTCTGACCTTGTTGGGATTGCGTAGTTCGAACGCCGGATGTTCGGTCAGCGCCCGCACCCGCTGTAAGGTGTCCGGTCGACGTGACAGCGCCTGCACGCGGAACCACTTGTCCACCACCAGCGGCTCATGCTGCCAGCGCTGATAGAACGACTCCAGCGCCTCGGCGGCGGCCGGCAAATCGTGGTCGGCCAGCAGGCTGAGCGCTGCCAGCCGGTCGGTGAGGTTGTCAGCTTGCAGGTACTGCCGGGCCGCCAGCTCGATGGCCTCCTCGTCCTCGCGGGCCAGCAGATAGTCGAGCGCCAGATTCTTCAGCCGGCGCTGGCCGGCGGCATTGGCCGTAGCGGCCAGATTGCCGTGTTTCCGGTAAGTTTCCAGCCACAGCTCCCGCAGCTCCTCGCCTAGGCTGCGCCGCAGTCGCTCCCTGGCCTCATGCACCTTGCCGGGATCGATCGCCTCCATGTGCTCGCCGACATAGCCTTCGCTGGGCAAGGTCAACGCTTCGGCGACGAAGGCCGGATCCAGGTCGGGATCGGTAAGGGCCGCTTCGAAAGCACCGCGCAGCGCCGTCGGCACGGCGGTCTCGTCGGAGTCGAGGCTGGACAGGAGCAGGCTGGTCATCAGCCGTTGGCCGGCCTCCCAGCGATTGAACGGGTCGGTGTCGTGGGTGAACAAAAACGCCAGCTGCTGGTCGCTGTAGGGATAGTCCAGCCGCACCGGGGCTGAGAAATCCCGCAGCAGTGATGGCAGCGGCCGCTCCTTGAGACCGACGAAATGAAACTCGTGCTGCGCCTCGGTGAGCTCAAGCACCCGCTCGATGCCCACGGGCTCCGCCTCGTGCTCCAGCTGCAGCGGCAGCTCGCGACC
This sequence comes from Lysobacteraceae bacterium, assembly GCA_012523465.1. GTDB lineage: Bacteria > Pseudomonadota > Gammaproteobacteria > Nitrococcales > AK92 > JAAYIK01. Next base: position 32,637 of record JAAYIK010000004.1, read on the forward strand.
GCTGCTGTCGAGCAGGCCCAGCTTGAGCGGAATGTGGAAGGGCAGCTTTTCCGGTTGGCCCGGCGTGGGCGGGCAGCTCTGGCGCACCCTCAACGTATAGCGGCCAGTCGCCGGATCGTAGTGGTCGCTGACCTCGAGCTGTGGCGTGCCGGCCTGGGAGTACCAGCGGGCGAACTGGCTCAGGTCACGCTGGTTGGCCTCGGCCATGGCAGCGAGGAAGTCATCACAGGTCGCTGCCTGGCCATCGTGGCGGCGCAGGTACAGCGCCAGGCCGCGGCGAAAGCTTTCCTCGCCCAGCAGCGTATGATACATGCGAATGACTTCCGCGCCCTTGTTGTAAACGGTCGCGGTGTAGAAGTTGTTGATCTCGACGTAGCTGTCCGGACGCACCGGATGCGCCATCGGACCGGCGTCCTCGGGGAACTGTTGGGCGCGCAGTACCCGCACATCGCCGATGCGCTGGACGGCCGCCGACCCCATGGCAGACGCGAACTGCTGCTCGCGGAAGACGGTCAGCCCTTCCTTGAGCGAGAGCTGGAACCAGTCCCGGCAGGTGACGCGGTTGCCGGTCCAGTTATGGAAGTACTCGTGGCCGATTACGGCTAGCACGTTGTCGAAGTCGACGTCGGTGGCGGTATCCCGGTCGGCCAGGATGTACTGGGTGTTGAAGATGTTGAGGCCCTTGTTTTCCATGGCCCCCATGTTGAAGTCGCCCACGGCCACGATCATGTAGATGTCGAGGTCGTATTCCTGGCCGTAGGTTTCCTCGTCCCAGCGCATGGCCCGCTTCAAGCACTCCATGGCGTGCTCGGTTTTCGGCAGCTCGTGCGGGGCCACGTAGATCTCCAGGGTCACCCTGCGGCCGGAGGCGGTGACGAAGTAGTCGCGGTTACAGGCCAGATCGCCAGCCACCATGGCGAACAGGTACGACGGCTTGGGAAAGGGATCCTCCCACTCGACGAAGTGGCGGCCGTCGCCCAGCGTGCCGCGCGCGACCGGGTTGCCGTTGGACAAGAGCACCGGATAGCGCTCGCGATCGGCCACGAGGCGGGTCCTGAAGCGCGCCATCACGTCCGGCCGATCCAGATAATAGGTGATGCGGCGAAAGCCCTCGGCCTCGCACTGGGTGCAAAAGATGCCGTTGGACTTGTACAGCCCTTCCAGCTTGGTGTTGAGCTGCGGGAAGATGCGGGTGCTGATCTGCAGCGTGCAACGCTCGGGCAACCCGGGGATGGTCAGCGATTCGGGGCCGAGCTGGTAGCGCTCCTCGGGGAGCGGGACTCCGTCGACGGCGACCGACAGCAGCTGCAGGTCCTGGCCGTCGAGGACCAGCGGCCGGTCATGCGTGCCATTGCGCCGCAGGGTGAGCTCCGAGTGTACCAGCGTTTCCTGCTCGCCGAGCTCGAACTCGAGGCGAACATCGTCGATCAGGTAGGCTGGCGGAGTGTAGTCCTGACGGTGGATGATGCGTGGCTGAGTCATGAAGCTTCCTGTCGAGCACAGCGAAGCGGCCGGCGGCCGCAGCGCAGGGAAAGCGGGTGGGTCTGCCGAAACGTTCGGCGAGCCAATAGCTTACTACGCTGTGCGCTACCTGCGAACAAAATAGGTTGTTCTTTGCCCATTTCTAAGTACTGTATGGCAGCGATTCAATCAGCCCCGCTGGCCAGAAGCTGCGGTGCAACGATGGGCGATGGCATGTTTGAGGCATTCCGACATGACCTTTGGCAAGAGATGATAGGCGGCCGACGCAAGCCAAAGCTTGAGCTGCTCGAGCGGCGCCCGGCCAAGCCGCGGTTGAAGACGCCGGTGCTATTCGTGCATGGCGCCTATACCGGGGCCTGGTGCTGGGAGGACTACTTCCTGCCGTATTTCGCCGAGCAGGGAATACACGCCTTTGCGGTGAGCCTGCGCGGGCATGGCCGCAGCGCGGGGCGGCAGATGCTGGCGGCGACCTCGCTGGCCGACTATGTCGACGACGTCGCTCGCACCGTGGAGCAGCTGCCCGCCCCGCCGCTGCTGGTCGGACATTCCATGGGCGGCATGGTGGTGCAGAAATATCTTGAGCGGCAGGTCAAGGTGCCCGGCGTGGTGCTGATGGCTTCGGTGCCGCCGCAGGGGCTGGGCCTGCCCACGTTACGCCTGATGCTGCACGATCCCTGGCTGCTGTGGCAGGTGTCGCTGATCCAGCACGTCGACCCCAGCTACGCTAACCTGGAGACCGCCCGCCGCATGGGGTTTTCCGAGTCGCTGTCGGACGAGGAGCTGCAGCGCCACCAGGCGCGCTTCGGCCCGGAGTCTAGCCGTGCCATCTGGGACATGACGGTGGCCGACCTGGTTTGCCCGTGGCGCATCGAACGGCCTCCGATGCTGGTGCTGGGAGGGGAGAAGGACGCCCTGTTCACGCAGCGCATGGTGCAGGCGACGGCCCGGGCCTATGGCGTGGAGGCGGAGATCTTCCCCGACATGGCCCACATGATGATGCTGGAGCCTGGCTGGCAGCAGGTGGCCGACCGCATCAACTCCTGGATAGAGACCCTAGAGCGGGAGCAAGAAGGGACGGCAGCAGCGAAATAGCCCGCTGCGCCGTTCTTCAGTGCAGCTTGAGCCGTAGCCGCACTGGACGGGTCAGGCGTCGGGCCAATCCCAGGACAGCGGTGCGGAACGGACCATACAGCGCGATCAGGTGGCGCCGGTAGAGCGAGTTGTAGGCAAACCGCGCCAGCGCGCCCTCGATGGTGAGGCTGCTGGAGCTGCCGAACAGGTTTCCCATCAGGCGGCCGACCGCGTCATGTTGGCTGAGCGAGATCAGCGAGCCGCGATCGCGATAGACGAAGCGGCCAAGTGGCTTGCCCTGCAGCTGTCTGGCCAGGGCGCCGGCCAGGAACAGCGCCTGCTGTTGCGCGGCCTGGGCACGCGGCGGGACCGGGCGGCTGGAGCCGGGGAGGGGCGCGCTGGCGCAGTCGCCGAGGGCGAAGATGGCGTCGTCTCGCGTGGTTTGCAGCGTCTCGCGCACCAGCAGCTGACCGGCCGCGTTGGTCTCCAGGCCCAGCGTCGCTAGCCAGCTTGGGGCCTTGATGCCGGCCGCCCAGACCTTGACGGACGCCCTTATGCGGCGGCCGCTCTGCAATTCGACGCCGTCGGCGGTGACTGCTTCCACTCGCTCGCCGGTCAGCACCTCGACACCCAGCCTGCGCAGCTGCGCCTCGGCCTTGGCCGCGAGGTGGGGCGAAAGCGGGGGCAGCAGGCGGGGCGCCGCCTCGATCAGACAAAGCCACCAATCCTGCCCCGGCCGCAAGCCGACGACGCCGTAGTGGGTGGCTCGCTGCGCCGCGGTATGGAGTTCAGCAGCGAGCTCCACGCCGGTGGCGCCCTCGCCGATGATGGCGATGCGCAGCGGCGCCAGCTGTTGGGGCGCAGTTTGGGCCCTGAGCAGCAGCCGAACCAGACGGCGGTGAAAATCCTCCGCCTGCGCCAGCGTGTCGAGGTGCAGGCAATGCTCGGCGGCGCCGGGGATCCCGAAATGATTGCTGACGCTGCCGACAGCGATGACCAGGACCTCGTAGGCGACCTCACTGGCAGGGACGATCTCGTTGCCGCTCTCGTCGCACAAGGGCGCCAGCAGGATTTGCTTGCGCTCGCGATCCAGCCCGCTCATACGGCCGTACTGAAAGCGGAAGCCGTTGCGGTACGCCTGAGCCAGGTAGGTGACCGCGTCCGCCTGCGAATCCAGCGTGCCGGCCGCCACCTCGTGGTAGAGCGGCTTCCAGACGTGGACCAGACTGCTGTCGACCAGAACGACGTCAGCCTTGCCGGAGCGTCCCAGGCGGCGTCCCAGCCGCGTGGCCAGCTCCAGCCCTCCGGCGCCGCCGCCGACGATGACTATGCGCTGCGGCCTCGCTCGTGGCATCGCCGCCTCCTTGCCTGACTCCTCGCTGCCGATACCAGTCGCCAACACGCATCGGCCCCGAAAGGGGCCGCCACGGCCGGCGACAACCTAACGAATAGGTATGAGGGCGGCGGAGGACAGCCGAATGCCCACGACCTCAGGCTACGGGCGCCGGCTGCCGGCGGCGCCAGATAGGCACGATGTCGTCGGCCGCGGGCTGGTAGGCGTCGCTGAAGTCATTCAACCCGGCCAGCACCTGCTCGGGGTCGAGACCGGGCCTGGGGGCGAAGGCGTTGAAGCCGACCCGCCGCAGGTAGAACACCTGGTCGCGCAGCACGTCGCCGACCGCGCGCAGCTCGCCGCGAAAGCCCAGGTGCTGGCGCAGGATGCGGGCGATGCTGTAGCCACGGCCGTCACGAAAGACCGGGAACTCGACGGCGATCAGCGCCAAAGCCGGTAGGTCGGAAGCCAGCGCGAAGGGATCGTGATCCGGCCCCAGGCGGACGCCGACGCCGCGGGGCACGCGTGCCAGCAGCGCCGGTTTTTCCTCCAACCAGCGAGCCAGCGGGACGATGATTTTTCCCTGTGGCGGGATGGGTGCGGTGGCGTCCAAGTCGAGCCAGTCGTCCACGACGATGGCGCCGTCGCGAATGATCTTACGCATGGGCACGCTCCTCGCTGACGGGCTCGGCATAGACGCTGGCCTTGAAGGGCGCGATCCCGACCCGCTGCACCGTATCCAGAAAGCTTTCCCCGGGTTGGCGCAGCGCCACGTAAGTCTCCAAGATGCGGGCCACGGTCTCGGCCACCTCGTGCTTGGGCACTGCCGGCCCCAGGCGCTCGCCGAGCGCAGCGTCGAGACCGCCCCGGCCGCCCAGCGTCAACTGGTAGTACTCCTCGCCGCGCTTGTCGACGCCGAGGATGCCGATGTGTCCCAGGTGGTGATGGCCGCAGGCGTTCATGCAGCCCGAGATATTGAGGCGCAGGTCGCCCAGGTCGTAGAGATAGTCCAGGTCCTCGAAGCGCTGGCGGATTTGTTCGGCGACGTCGATGGAGCCGGCATTGGCCAGGGCGCAGAAATCCAGCCCGGGGCAGGCGATCATGTCGCTGAGGGTGCCGATGACGGGAGCCGCCAGCTGGTGGCGGTTCAGCTCCTGCCAGACTGCATGGGTGTCGCGCTCGCGGACGTGGGCGAGCAGCAGGTTCTGCGTGTGGGTGACGCGGATTTCGCCGAAGTTGTAGCGCTCCGCCAAGTCCGCCACAGCCTCCATTTGTTCCGAGCTCATGTCGCCGGGCGCCCTGCCGAAGCCTTTCAGCGCCACGAATACCCCGCGGTAGCCGGGCTGCTTGTGGGGGACGGTGTTGCGTGCGTACCAGCGGGCGAAGGCCGCGTCCTGCTGCAGCCAGTGCAGGTGATCGCGCTCCTCGGCGGCGGTCGGGTCGTATGGCGGCGGTGCGAAGAAGCGCTGCATGGCGGCGATGGCGTCGTCGTCCAGCAGCAGATCGGGATTCTGCCGAGTGCGCTCGAATTCCGCCTCGACCTGGCGGGCGAACTCGGCCGGCCCGAGCGCCTTGACCAGGATCTTGATACGCGCCCGGTGGATGTTGTCCCGGCGGCCTTGCAGGTTGTAGACGCGCAGAATGGCTTCCAGGTACGGCAGCAGCTCGCGCCGGTGCAGGAAAGGCCGGATCAGCTCGCCGATCATGGGAGTCCGTCCCAGCCCGCCGCCGACGTAGACGGCGAAGCCCAGCGCACCATCAGCATCCTTGCGCAGCAGCAGGCCGATGTCATGCACCTTGATGGCGGCGCGGTCGTGCGCTGCGCCGCTGACGGCGATCTTAAACTTGCGCGGCAGATAGGAAAATTCCGGATGCAGCGTGGCCCACTGGCGGATGAGCTCGCAGAAGGGGCGCGGATCGGCCACCTCGTCGGCGGCGATGCCGGCGAGATGGTCACTGGTGATGTTGCGGATGCAGTTGCCGCTGGTCTGGATGGCGTGCATCTGCACGCTGGCCAGCTCTGCCAGGATCTCGGGCACATCCTCCAGCCGCGGCCAATTGAGCTGCAGGTTCTGGCGAGTGGTAAAATGGCCGTAGCCCTTGTCGTAGCGACGCGCGATGGCGGCTAGCTTGCGCAGCTGCTGGGCCGAGAGCAGGCCGTAGGGGATGGCAATCCGCAGCATGGGTGCGTGGCGCTGGATGTAGAGGCCGTTCATCAGCCGCAGCGGCCGGAACTCCTCCTCGCTCAGCTCGCCGGCAAGAAAGCGGCGCGTCTGGTCGCGGAATTGCGCGACGCGCTCCTCAATCAGCGTCTGATCGTGCCGATCGTAAACGTACATTTCGATCCCTGCGTGGTTCGGGCGAGAGCGGACGGTAATGCGCAGCAAGGCTAGCAGTCCGTTCCGGCAGCCAGAAGGAATGTTTGTGCATACGCAGATTGCCGTTTGATATAACGGCCGCACCGAAGGTGCGGGCTCGACAGCTGCCGCCGCTTCGGACACCATTGGCGCGCCGACGAAGACTTTGGTGAGAATCGTGTATCCCATCCTGCGTCCATTGCTGTTCCGGCTCGAGCCCGAGCTGGCCCATGCCCTGACCCTGCAAGGGCTCAAGTACGCCCATCTTCTGGGTCTGACCCGGCTGGCGCGCGCGCGTGCGACCGAGCAGCCGTGCCGGGTAATGGGCATCGAGTTCCCCAATCCTGTCGGCTTGGCGGCCGGGCTGGACAAGAACGGGGACTATCTGCCTGCGCTCTCCAGCCTGGGGTTCGGCTTCATCGAGCTGGGCACGGTGACGCCGCGGCCACAGCCGGGCAATCCACGGCCGCGCCTGTTTCGCCTGCCGCAGGCGCAGGCGATCATCAACCGCATGGGCTTCAACAACAAGGGCGTCGACCATTTGGTGGTGCAGGTGCGCAAGGCGCGCTACCGTGGCGTCCTCGGCATCAACATCGGCAAGAATTTCGACACGCCGCTGGAGCGGGCCAACGAGGACTACCTGATCGGCATGCGCAAGGTTTATGCGCTGGCCGATTACATCGTGATCAACGTCTCCTCGCCCAACACCGCCGGCCTGCGCGATCTGCAGCACGGCGACTTGCTGGCGGACTTGCTGGCTGCGCTCAAGCAAGAGCAGCAGCGCCTGGCGCAGCAGCACGGCCGCTACGTGCCGCTGGTCATCAAGATCGCTCCCGACATGAGCGAGCAGGAGCTCGACCAGGTCGCGGAGCAGTTGCTGGCGCACGGCATCGACGGCGTGGCGGCCACCAACACCACGCTCAGCCGGGCTGGCGTGCAGGGGCTGCGGCATGGCGACCAGGGCGGCGGACTGAGCGGCCGTCCGCTGCAGCAGCGCGCCACCGACGTGGTGCACCATCTGCATCGGCGGCTGCAAGGGCGCATCCCCATCATCGGCATCGGCGGCATCGTCGATGCCGCTAGCGCACTGGAGAAGCTGCAGGCCGGCGCCAGCCTGGTGCAGCTCTACAGCGGTCTGGTCTACCGCGGTCCGACGTTGCTCGACGAGGTGCTGACCGCGTTGTGGCAGCAGAAGTTGCGCCGCTACGCCGCCGTCCCTGCCTGAGGCCGGCGGCGCTTGTCAAACGTGTCCAGGAACACGAAAATGCCTGCGTCGGAGGGCTGGCCGAGTGGTTGAAGGCACTGGTCTTGAAAACCAGCAGGGGCTCACGCCCCTCCAGGGTTCGAATCCCTGGCCCTCCGCCATTTTCCCTTGACCAGCCCGTTGGCCCGGCAGGCCAGCGTTCCCCTCGTTCCAATGCGACGTCGTTAAACCCTTCTCTCGCATGTTCCCGGCTCGGCAATTTCGGGTTGCGCGGGTCTTTTCGCTCTGAAACGTTCCAAAAAGCCGTTTTTGTCTGGGGAAAAACGGTGCTTTTCAATTGCTTGCACCTCTATATTGATGGCCTCATTAACCGTGGACTGCTTTCGAATGGCTGTCGATGTTCAAGCTGCTGCGGCGATTTCCGGTGCGTTTCCTTGGCCTGTGCGTGGCTGGCCTGCTGCTGGCATGTTCCGGAGCCGCCTGGGCTGACGGCGACCAGGGGCGGCGGCTGCTGACCTTTACCCTGGAGAACGATTTCTTCGTCGGCGAAGACAACGGCTACACCAACGGCCTCGGCCTGATCTGGGCGCGGGGCGGCCTGACGGAATTCGACGACAGCGTGCCGTCCTGGCTGCGCGCGATCGGCAACCGGCTCTACATCGGCACCATGGCCGACAAGCGGCGGGCGATCAGCTTCTCGCTGGCCCAGGTCATGCAGACGCCCAACGATCTCGCTCGCTCCGATCTGATTAGGAACGAAGCGCCCTATCTCGGCATGCTGCTTGCCTCGGCCAACCTGCATGCCTTCGACGCCCGGGTGGCCGACACGCTGTCGTTGACGCTGGGCGTCGCCGGGCCTGTCTCCGGCGGCGAAACCCTGCAAAAGCTGGCCCATGACATTCTGGGCTCCGAGGACCCCAAAGGCTGGTCCAATCAGGTCAAGAACGAAGTGGTGTTCCAGGTTCGCGTCGAGCGGCTCTGGCGGCTGGCGGCGTTGCAGTCCGACGGTGGCCTGGGCTTGGACGTGATCGGCATCGGGCAGGCTGCGGTGGGAACGGTGAGAAGCAACCTTGTCAGCGGGCTCAGCCTGCGCTATGGCCGGGCCTTGGAGCGCAGCTTCCCGGCTGCCACCGTCATGCCGGGCCGCGAGGTAAACCCCCTCGCCGGCAGCGCCGAGCGCAGCTGGAGCCTGTTCTTCAACCTGCTCGGCGCCTACGTCGCCAACGACATCGCCATCGACGGCAATACCTTCCGCGACAGCCATTCGGTGCCTCTAAAGCATTGGCAGGGGATGGCAGTGGTGGGGCTTTCCTACAGCTTCGGCCATTGGGCCGTGTTGCTGTCCGCCGTGCAGACCACCGATCACTATGAAAACCAGCCCGATCCCACCCGCTTCGGCTCGCTGAGTCTGACCTACGCCTACTGAAGCGGGCTGCCGGGCGGGGCACCACACCGGCTGGAACATCATCGCTTGCTGATTGTCAAAAAGTTGGCGCGATCGGGCTGGAGGCCGTCAAGCCGAGTCTTGGTTTGAATTTGCGCGGGCCCCAGTTCCTGCTGGACGCAAGGCGTTTGCAGGTTGCCTGATCGCGCTGAGCGTCCGCTTGCGGCCGGACAGGGAAGTTCGGCCGCCACGTGTGCCAAGGAAGGATCAAGTTAGCGTCATGCAACGAAAAATTCTTGCGTTTCATCGAGACGAACAGGGCCACTGGGTCGCCGAGCTCGATTGTGGCCACCATCAGCACGTGCGGCATCGACCGCCTTGGATCAACCGTCCTTGGATCGTCAGCGAAGAGGGACGGCAGCGCCACATCGGCCGGCGGTTGAACTGCAAGACCTGCGACCTGGAGCAACAGCAGCGCAACAACCCCCGCTACGACGCACACCCCTAGCGCAGCCGCAGCTTCTGCAGCGGGCCGCTGCCGGCGAGCGCTTGCGGCGACCGCGGCGCAGCCCCATTTCCATGCCTACCGGAGCGACCACAACGCGTATGAAGTACGGCTCGGCATAGATTGCCAAGACGCCGCTGCAGGCAGGGAAAAACAACATGGAACAACAGCTCTTGCTCTTCCTGGAAGGCCTGGCTGGAGCGCTGCAAAGCCGCTTGGCTGCCCTGCAACTGCTCGATTACCTGATGCTGCTGGCAGGCCTTCTGGGGCTGGCGGCGTTGCTGATGTTCCTGCGCTCCGATCGGACCGCGCGCTACCAGCTCGACCGCGAGGCGCAATTGCGCGCAGCCGAGCGCGAGCTCCAGCTGCGCAAGGAGGTCTATTTGCCGGCGGCGGAGGCGATCGGCCGGGCGCAGGACTTTCTTGGCAAATCGCCGCTGCTCGATCTGACCCAGGAGCAGGCGCTGGCGGTGGTCAACCACGTGCTCGGCGCCCTTGGCAAGGCTCAGCTGGTCGCCTCGCAGGCGAGCCTGGAGCCGCTGATGGCGGTGGCGGCCGAGTTCACCGCCAGCTATGCCGCCTTGCAAGCCAGGCGGCAGCCCCTGCTGAGGCTGAAGGCGGAAATCGCCGAACTGAGCAGCGCCATCGAGCATCTGGCGGTAGAGCGGGATTATTTGCTGAGCCGGCTGACCCGGCTGGCGGCCGAGCGAGGCAGCGAGCAGGCCGAGCTTTGGCGGCAGCTGAGCCGTCGCTTCGATAAGCTGCACCAGGAGATCGGCAGCATGCTGGGCAAGCGCAAGGACCGCACGGTTGAGCTGGCGCAGCTGGAGCATGAATTCGCCGTCGAAGCGCAGCAACGCGCCCTGCGTCTGGCCAAGCTGGGCGTGCCGGCGTATCTGGCTCTGCGGGAAGAGCTGCAGCTGGAGATCGACGCGACCCGCTTCCAGGCGCTGGCCCGGCGCAGCATCGGCGAGATCGAGCGCAGCATCAGGAGCTTGACCGAGGCCAAGCGAGCCCGGCCAGGCTTGCGCCGCGTCGACGGCAGGCAGAGCGAGCGCCGCGAGCCCATCATCACTCCCCTGGAACCGGCGGCGGGCGAGCCTCTCAAAGCCGCCATGGAGCGTGGCGTCTGACGCCACGGGCCGGCCGCCGACCCGGCTCGAGCGCGGTTGCCGGGTTCTGGGAAACCGTCAAATCCGCTTTGATCTGGCGCTCATCCGACCGCAGGTAAGGGAAGGCGGCGGCGCGGCGGCGTTGGCAGCTACACCCATCCCCACAATTTCTGAACGGAAGATCCAATGAAACGAATCAGTCGCATTTTCTCGAAGGCCTGGGCGGTACTGCTGCTTGCGGGGCTGATCCCGGTCCTGCAGGCGCAGCCGCGCGGGCAGGCCGAGCGAAGCCTGGAGCAGCAAAGCGATCCGCATGCGTTGCTGCGCGAGATGGAGGAGGTGCAGCAGGAGCTGCTGCAGATCCAAGAGAGCGTCATGGCGCATAACCCCGAGCTCCAGGCCCAGGCCCAGGCCCTGCAGGAGCTGATGCTGCAGACCATGCAGGCCGAGGGTTACGAGCCCATCCAAAGCCTTGACCGCATGGAGCAGCTGGAGCGCCAGCTGCAGGACGACGAAACCGATCCTGCTGAGCTGTCGGGGCTGGCCGCGGAGCTGCGCAGCGAGCAACAGCGCCTGATGCAGGCCGAACAGGCCGCCCTGGCCAATCCCGAGGTACAGCGGGCGCGCGACCAGTTCATGGAGGCGCTGCTGCAGGCGATGCGGGAGCAAGAGCCGCGGACCGATGAGCTGATTGCCGAGCTGCAAGCCAAGAACGAGCAACTGCGTGACATCGTCAGCGCCCACAGCGGCGGCAACTAGCAGGGCAGACCGGGGCGCGGGCTGCTTGTGCCGCCTGTCGTGGCAAGCGCCGGCTGCCGAGCGCGTGGGCGCCATGAGGGGCGGCTGCGGCTTGCTGTCGCCACGGCTCGAGGAGGCGGCGGATGCTGCCTGCTCGCCGCTGCCGGGCGTGTTGGTACAGAGCTGAGCCATGGCGCGCCGGCGCGGGGCTCTTTCGGCAGATGAGCAGGCCTTGCTGGCGCGGCTGGAGCGGCTGTCTCGGCTGCTCGACGAGCAGTTCCTGTTCCCCGGCACCAATGTGCGCGTCGGACTCGACGCCATCATCGGACTGATCCCCGGCGTCGGCGACCTGCTGACCGGAGGCCTGGCGCTTTACCTGTTCTTCCTGGCCCGCCGCTTTGGCTTGCCGGCGCACGTGCAAGCCAGGATGCTGGCCAACATCGGCATCGACATGGCGTTCGGCAGTGTGCCGCTGCTCGGGGATGCGTTTGACGTCGCCTTCCGCGCCAATCGGCGCAACCTACGACTGCTGCTGCAGCACCTGGAGCGGCGGCGGACGCCGGGCGGCGGTCCTCGGACGAAGGGAGATGGCGCCCTGGGCAGGAATTGAACCTGCGACCTACCGCTTAGGAGGCGGTTGCTCTATCCGCTGAGCTACCAGGGCGCGGTAAAGAATGCTCATTTTAACGAAAAAGCCGGCGCGTGGCCGGCTTTTGAATTTGGTGGAGCCGAGGGGGATCGAACCCCTGACCTCGTCATTGCGAACGACGCGCTCTCCCAGCTGAGCTACGGCCCCAAGTGAGGCCGCTATCCTACCACCGTCGCCACGGCGCTGCCAAGAGGGGGGAGACTGCGGTTGCGCCGTCGAGGAGTTCATTGGCACCCGGGGTGCGGCCGATTATGCTATCGGCGGTTGGTCGCTCAGGATATCGATCTTATGCTGCTTGAACGGAATCCGCGATTTGTCAGTCGTCTCACCCGCGATACCCTTGCACTGGTGTTGGCCGGCGGCCGCGGCGGTCGGCTCGCCAACCTCACTGACTGGCGCACCAAGCCGGCGGTGCCGTTCGGCGGCAAGTTTCGTCTGATCGATTTCCCGCTGTCGAACTGCATCAACTCGGGAATTCGCCGCATCGCCGTCCTTACCCAATACAAGGCCCACTCCCTCATCCAGCACATCCAGCGTGGCTGGGGCTTTCTGCGCGGCGAGTTCGGCGAGTTCGTCGAAATCGTCCCGGCCCAGCAGCGCATGGACAAGCCGCTTTGGTATGCCGGCACCGCCGATGCGGTCTATCAGAACATCGATATTATCAAGGCGCATCGGCCTAAGTACGTGCTCATCCTGGCCGGCGACCACGTCTACAAGATGGACTACGGCGAGATCATCGCCGCCCACGTCGCCCACCGGGCCGACATCACGGTCGGCTGCGTGCAGGTGCCGCTGAGCAAGGCGCGCGCCTTCGGCGTCATGACGGTGGATGCCAACGGTCGCGTGCTGCGCTTCACCGAGAAACCGGAACGGCCGGAGCCGATGCCGGACGACCCTGAGCGTGCCTTGGTCTCCATGGGCATTTACGTGTTCAACCGGGAATACCTGTTCCAGAAGCTGCGCGAGGACGCCGAGGACCTCGACTCGTCGCGCGACTTCGGCCGCGACGTCATTCCCAAGGCCATCCTCGACGGCAAGGTCATGGCATTCCCCTTCAACGACCCGCGCTCCGGCAAGCAGGCCTACTGGCGCGACGTGGGAACTGTGGACGCTTTCTACGCCGCCAATCAGGAGCTGATCGGCGAGAACCCGGAGCTGGATCTCTACGACGAGGAGTGGCCGATCTGGACCTACCAGGCCCAGCTGCCGCCGGCCAAGTTTATTTACGACAGCGACGGACTGCGCGGCATGGCGGTGAATTCCATGGTGTCCGGCGGTGACATCATCGCCGGTGCCCTGGTGCGCAATTCGCTGCTGTTTTCGCAGGTGGTGGTGAAGCCGCGCGCGCTGGTAGAGGACTCGGTCATCCTGCCCGACGTGGTGGTGGGCGAGGACTGTCGCATCCGCAAGGCGGTGGTAGACGAAGGCTGTCGCATCCCGCCCGGTACTGTGATCGGCGAGGATCCCGAGCTGGACCGGCGGCGGTTTTACGTCTCCCCCAAGGGCGTGGTGCTGGTGCCGGCGGAGATGCTGGGTCAGGAGGTGGCGCACGTGCGCTGAGGTGCCCCTGCCTAGTTGCATCTTGAACTGATCTGCATCAAGAATCCGGTCGCGCACGCTCCCTATCATCCTTCCGGATAACAATAACAATGGGGGGAGACCGTGGGTCGTTCGGCGTGCTGGCAGTCGCCAGTTCGGAGCGACGACCGCGCCGGCAGGGATACCAGACCGCGCGCTCGTCGCGGCTGGCGCTGGACCTTGTGCCGCAAGCTGGCCGTGCTGGCTTTGGCCTTTCTGCTGCTGTGGAGCGGCCATGTCGGGCTGAACCAACTCAATCAGAAGTGTGTGGCCGACTTCGCCGGCCTGGTCGATGATGTGGGGAGCCTGCGCCTGCATGGCCAGCGCATCGCCTTCCTGGTCACGCTTTGTCTTGCGGCCGAACCAGGCGGGGGACTGAGCGAGTTTTGCCGTCCCTCGCTGCAGCAGGCCACCGCTGCCTACGAAGCCAGCCTGACCGCCGTCTGCGCCTCGTCCTGGCGCTGCTTCCTGAGTGGCGACCGCGAAGCGCTCGTCGCCGCTACCGCTGGCCTGGAAGCCGGCTGGGGCAGCTATCGGCCGGTCCTCGACACGCTGCTGGCCGGCGCTGCCCCGGATGGTGGGCAGCTCCCCTTGGACGTTCGCGCCGGCCAGCTGCAGGAGCTGGCGGATGCCATGAGTCAGCTGCTGTTCTCCAGCCAGCAGCGGGCGCAGCGCTATCGGGATGGTCTCCAGAGCGGGCTGCAGCTGCTGGGCCTGCTACTGCTGATTGCGGTGACCGCGATCGCCTACCGGCAGGGTGTGCTGCCGCTGCGCCAGTTGGTGCGGCTGACGCGGCGCGCCGGCCGCGGCGATTACAGCGGCTGGCTCGACTATCGCTCCAGCGACGAAGTCGGCGAGCTGGTGACCGCTTTCAACGAGAGTAACCGGCGTACCCGCCGCCTGTTGAGCGAGCTGGCCGCCGAGGCCCGTGCCGCCCGGCGCGCGGAGGCGGCTACCGACAGCCTACTGGAGTCGGCCGCCGACGGCATCATCATCAGCAGCCCGGAAGGGCGCATCCTGCGGGTCAATCGCGAGGCCGAGCGCATCTTTGGCTATCCCCGCCAGGAGCTGCTGGGCCGCAGCATCGAGGAGCTGATTCCGGCCCGCCTGCGCCAAGCCCACCATGCGCATCTCGCAGGCTATGTGGGCGCGCCGGAGGCGAGAGCGATGGGCAGCATGGGTGCCGTGCCGGGGCTGCGCAAGGACGGCAGCGAGGTGCCGGTCGAAATCAGCCTAAGCCCGGCCTGCTTTGAAGGCCAGATGCAGGTAATCTCGGTGGTCAGGGACGTTACCCAGCGGCTTCGGACCGAGGCCGACCGGCAGCGCCTGCTGGCCATCCTCGACGCCACGCCGGATGTGGTGGCCATCTTCCTGCCCTCGCGTCAGCTGGTCTATCTCAATCCGGCCGGCCGGCGCCTGCTTGGCCTCGGTTCCGCCGAGCCGCTCACCGGCATCAGCCTGGACCAGCTGCTCACGGCGACTGCCTGCCAGTTGCTGGTCGAGCAGGCGCTGCCGGCGGCCGAGGCGGGCGGGTTCTGGCAGGGGGAGCTGACCTTGAGAGATTGGCTGGGAAACGAGATCCCGGTCTCGCAGCTGCTCATTGGCCATCCCAGCGAGCCGGAGCAGCCCCGCCACTTCTCCATGATCGCCCGCGACATCAGCGAGCGTAAGCGGCACGAGGCGGAGCTGCTGTACCGCGCCACCCACGACCAGCTCACTGGCTTGGCCAACCGCGCCCAGCTGGAGGACTCCCTGCGCCAGGCGCTGCGGCAGGCCGAGCAGGACGGCGGCATGGTGGCGGTGGTGTTCATCGATCTCGACAACTTCAAGCTGGTCAACGACACCCTGGGGCACACCGCAGGCGATGTTTTGCTGCGCGAGATCGCGCTCCGACTGCAGCTGCACTTGCGCAGCAGCGACGTCAAGGCGCGTCTGGGCGGCGACGAGTTCGCTCTCATCCTCAAGCAGGTCAGGGGTGCGGCGGAGGTGGACAGGATCGTTCGCGATCTCGGCGCAGCCCTGGCGCAGCCGATCAGCCTGCGCGGGCGCGAGTTCGTGATCACCGCCAGCATGGGCATCAGCCTGTATCCGACCGATGGCCGCGAGGCCGAGTCCTTACTGATCCAGGCCGACACCGCCATGTACGAGGCCAAGGCCAGCGGCCGCAGTACCTACCGCTTCTATACCGCCGAGATGAACGCGCGGGCAGCCGGCCGGCTCGACATGGTCAGCGCCTTGCGCCAGGCCCTGGAGCGCGACGAGCTGGAGCTGTTGTATCAGCCGGTGGTGGACAGCCGGGACGGCGGCATCGTCGGCTGCGAGGCGCTGCTGCGCTGGCATCATCCCGAGGAGGGTGTGCTGCCGCTGGGGCGTTTCATCCCGATAGCGGAGGAATCCGGCCTGATCGTGCCGATCGGCAACTGGGTGCTGGAGCAGGCTTGCCGGCAGGCCCAGCATTGGCTGCAGCAGCATGTGCCGCTGCGCTTCATTGCCGTCAACGTCTCCGCCCGTCAGCTGCAGGAAGGGACGCTGGCGAGCCGCGTCGGCGCCGTTTTGAAACGGACCGGGCTTGTTCCCGGCAAGCTGGAGCTGGAGCTGACCGAGGGCAGCGTGCTGTACGGCACCGCTTTGGCGAAGCGGCAGCTCGACGAGGTGCGGGCCTTGGGGGTGCGCCTGGTGGCTGATGATTTCGGCACCGGCTATTCCAGCCTGAGCTATCTCAAGCTGTTTCGTTTCGACAAGATCAAGATCGACCGCCAATTCGTCCACGATATGCTGACCGATCGGGGCGATGTCGCCATCGTGCGGGCCACCATCGCCATGGCTCACGCTTTCGGCGCCACCGCGGTGGCGGAAGGGGTGGAAAGCCAGGCTCAGGCCGATTTGCTGCGCCAATACGGCTGCCATCAATTGCAGGGCTATTTGTACGGCAGGGCGGTGCGCGCGGCGGAATTCGAAAAACTGCTGCATGCCCGAACGACAGCCCTGTGGGGCTTGCAATAGCGCACGTCGCTTGCCGGCTTGGCCGAAGTTCGGTCTAATTCGGAGACGCGTTCGAGAATTACGATAACGGATTCTGAGGGCCCTCCCGCGGTTATGTTTTGGCTGTTCGCATACGGTAAGGGTGGCTTTCGGCTCCTGTCAGGGCTTGGCCACGGAAGGCGGCTATGCGGCTCTCTCTAGGCTGGAAGGCGGCCCTGGTGGCAGCAGCGTTTCTTCTGCTGTGGCTCGGACATTTCGTCATTGCCGCAATCAGCGTTCGGCAGACGGAAGTCTTCGCCGTTCACATCGACGAGGCGGGCAAGTTGCGCATGTACAGTCAGCGCATCGCTTTCCTGGTCGAGGGCTGCAGCAACGGCCAGCTCGCTTCCGACGACGCCGAAAGCTGTCGCGCCAGGATCAGGCAGGCCCTGGAACGCTATGCCGCCAGCCTTGCGTCGGTGCGCAGCATCTCGACCAGGCTGCTGCTGCCTCGCGACAGGGACGCGGTCCATGAGGCGCTGGATGCGCTGGAGGAAGGGGCGGCCTTTTACCGCTCCGCTGCGGCTGCCGCCCTGGAGCCTGGCGATGAGTGGCGAGCGGCAAGGGATTATGTCTTGCAGCATGCCGACGCGATGCCGGAGAGGGCCGAGGCGCTGGTGCGGGCGCTGGTGGCCGGGCAGATTCGGGTCCAGCGTCTGCGCGACCGGACCAACGATGTCCTGCAGGGCGTCGGGCTGGCGCTGCTGATTGCCGTCGTCGCCATCGGCCGGCGGCAGGTGCTGCGGCCGGTGCGGGAAATCACCCGGCTGGCGCAGCGCGCCGGCCGCGGCGACTACAGCGGACGGGTCGACTACCGCTCCGGTGACGAGATCGGCGCCCTGGTGCTAGCGTTCAACCAGAGCAATGCGCGCACCCAGCGGCTGATCGAGGAGCTGGCTGCGGGCCGGGCGGCGGCCAGGCGGGCTGAGCAGGAGGCCGACAGCCTGTTGGAGTCGGCTGCCGACGGCATCGTCATCAGCGGACCTGACGGCAGGATTCTGCGGGTCAACCGGGAGGCGGAGCGAATCTTCGGCTACAGTCGCGAGCAGCTGCTCGGCGCGCCGGTGGAGATGCTAATTCCGCGGCGCTCCCGCTCCCGCCATCGCGATTACCGGGCGGCCTACGTCGATTCGGCCATCCCACGCGTGATGGGCACGATCAGCAAGATCACCGGTCTGCGGAGCGACGGCAGTGAGGTGCCGCTGGAGATCACGCTCAGCTCGGTCCGGCTGGACGAGCAGCTGCGCGTCATCGCCGTGGTGCGGGACGTGACCGAGCGCGAGCGGGCCGAGGCGGATCGCCGCCGGCTGCTGGCCATCCTCGACGCCACCCCGGACATGATCGCCATCTTCACTCCCGACCGTAAGCTGTGCTATCTCAATCCGGCCGGGCGCGAGCTGCTGGGGCTGGGGCCGCAGGATCCGGTCGAACAGCATGCCATCGATGCGCTGCTAGCGCCGTCGGCGCAGCAGCTGATCGCCCACTTCGACGAGGGCGGCCGGCTGACCCACGTTTCCGCCATTGCCCGCGATATCAGCGAGCGCAGGCAGTACGAGGCCCAGCTGCTACATCGCGCCACCCACGATCAGCTCACCGGGCTAGCCAACCGCGCCCTGTTCCGCGACCGCCTGACCCAGGCCGTCTACCATGCCGAGCGCTCCGGCAGGCTGGTCGCGCTGGCCTTCATCGACCTCGACGACTTCAAGCAGATCAATGACTCCCTGGGGCATGCTGCCGGCGATGCCCTGCTGCAGGAGATCGCTGCCCGGCTGCGCAGGCACTTGCGCAAGGGAGACACCCGGGCGCGCCTCGGTGGCGACGAGTTCGCGGTAATCCTGGAGGACCTCGGCCGTCCCGACGACGCGCTGGTGGTGGTCGATGGCCTGATGCGGGAGCTGCAGCGGCCCATGATGCTGGGGCAGCGAGAAATCGTGGTCACCACCAGCATCGGCATCAGCATCTATCCACGGGATGCGGCCACCGTCGACGAGCTGCTCGTCCACGCCGACGCCGCCATGTATCAGGCCAAGGCCGCCGGCCGCAACAACTACCGGCTCTATGGCGCGCCCGCGCCGATGACCTCCCCGCTCTGAACGGTCAAGGCCCGGCGGCAATTGTGGAGGGCGGGTGAAATTTTCCGCTCCGGCTTGTGCTGCCGGGAAAATGGGGCGTTAATTGGGGTCATGCGCCTTGGCATCGCCACCAAAATCTTTCTTGCTTTGCTGACCACCAGCCTGGTGGTGGTCGGCGTCATGGGAGTCACCAGCCGGTTGGTTTTTCAGCAGGGCTTCCGCAGCTACCTGGCCGAGGTCGAGCAACAGCGGCTGCAGGCGCTGGGCATGCTGCTGGTCGAGGCCTACCAGGAGCACGGCAGCTGGCAGTTTCTGCGCGAAAGCCCGCGCCAATGGCGGCAGTTACTGCGCTTTGCCGGCCGCCAGATGGTTCCCGATGCCGATGAGGAGGAAGGCGAGCTGCGGCCGCTGGGACCGGCAGCGGCCTGGCTGCCGCGGCTGAGTCTGTACGATGCCACCGGCGAGTTGATCGCGGGCCGCCCGAGCGAGACCGAGGCAGCCAGGCGCCATCCGCTGCTCAGCGAGGGCGAGACCGTCGGCTGGCTGGTGCTGGCGCCGCTGCGCCATCCGGTCAGTCGCGTTGACCGCCAATTCCAGGAGCAGCAGTTCAAGGCCGGACTGGTGACGGCCGGCCTGGCGCTGCTGCTGGCGGCCGCCGTGGCGGCTCTGCTGGCCTGGCGGCTGCTGCGGCCGGTGCGCCAGCTCGCGGCCGCTACCCATGCGCTGGCTGCGGGCGATTATCGGGTCCGGGTGCCGGTCGAGAGCAGCGACGAGCTGGGCCGCCTGGCGCGCGACTTCAACCGACTGGCGAGCACGCTGGAGCGCAACGAGAAGCTGCGACGCGAGTTCATGGCCGACGTCTCGCACGAGTTGCGCACGCCGCTGGCGGTGCTGCGCGGCGAGCTGGAGGCGCTGCAGGACGGGGTTCGTGCACCGACGCCGGAGGCGCTGCAATCGCTGCAGGCCGAGGTGCTGGCACTCGGCAAGCTGGTGGATGACTTGTACGAGCTGGCATTGGCCGACGTCGGCGCACTGGCCTACCAACTGGTCGAGTTGGATCTGGTCGACGTGGTGGCCAGCGTCGTCAAGGGCTTCGAGGCCCGCTGCGCCGAGCGGCAGCTTCGGCTGACCTGCCGCCTGCCCGCGCAGCCGCTGCCGCTGCGCGGCGACCGGCTGCGTCTCGCCCAGTTGCTCGGCAATCTGCTGGAGAACAGCCTCCGCTACACCGACCCTGGCGGCCAGCTGCAGCTGGAGGTCGAACGGCAGGGCCAGCAGGCGATAATAAGCCTGCAGGACTCTGCTCCGGGGGTGCCGGCCGAACTGCTGCCCAGGCTGTTCGAGCGCTTTTATCGTCCGGAACATTCCCGCAGCCGCGCACACGGTGGCGCTGGCCTGGGCCTGGCGCTCTGCCGCAGCATCGTGGAAGCGCATGGCGGCAGCATCGAAGCGCGACCGTCTCCGCTCGGGGGATTGCAGGTGTTGGTGCGGCTGCCTTTGCGTTGAGAGGGGATGGGAGCATGGCGGAATCCGGGACCAGGGTGCTGATCGTCGAGGACGAGCCGAAGCTGGCCAGCCTCCTGGCCGACTATCTGCGCGCGGCCGGCTACGACTGCGAGATTCTAGGCAATGGGGCGGAGGTGGTGCCGGCCGTGCGCGCCAATCCGCCCGACCTGATCCTGCTCGATCTCATGCTGCCCGGCAAGGACGGGCTGGATGTCTGCCGCGAGCTGCGCAGCTTCAGCGACGTGCCCATCATTATGGTGACTGCGCGGGTGGAGGAGATCGACCGTCTGCTGGGACTGGAGCTCGGCGCCGACGACTACGTTTGCAAGCCATTCTCGCCGCGCGAGGTGGTGGCGCGGGTCAAGGCGATTCTGCGCCGGGTCGAGCGCAGCGGCGAGCCGGCTGCCGTCACTGGTCTCATCATCGACGAAGATGGCTACCGCGCCAGCCTCGACGGCCAGCCGCTGGAGCTGACGCCGGTCGAGTTCCGGCTGCTGAAGACCCTCGCCGAGACCCCGGGGCGGGTCTATTCCCGCGACCAGCTGCTGGACCGGCTCTACGACGATCACCGCATCGTCACCGATCGCACCGTCGACAGCCATGTCAAGAACCTGCGCCGCAAGCTGGCCCAGGTGCGTCCCGACCAGGAACTGATCCGCTCCATCTACGGCGTCGGCTACCGGCTGGATCTTTGACACTGCCGGCCGGCGCCGCACCGCCCGTGGCGACAGGCAGCAGGAGCCGTTTTCACAATTTCTTCACGCTTCTCCCACATTGGCTTCCCAATCCGCAACTACATTAGGTGTCGTAGGCCAAAGGGGCCGGGAATGCAGAAAAGGAGAACGGTCATGAAGAAGCAAGTCATTACTGCCATGCTGGTTATGGCGATCGGTTCCGGCGCCGCCCTGGCGCAGCCGGGCAAGACCGCGCCGCGCGGTCCGCAGTATCCGGGCTGGTTCGATCTGCTCGACCGCGACGGCGACGGCGTGGTGACCAAGGCCGAGCTCGAGCAGCTTCAGTCGGAGCGTTTCCAGCGCATGGACACTGACGGCGACGGTGTGCTGAGCGCGGAGGAGCTGTACCAAGGGCTGCAACGGGAGCGGGCCGAACGGATGCACCGCCGGCTGGATCGCGATGGCGACGGCCGGGTCAGCCTGGAGGAGTTCAGCGCTATGCCGCTGCAGCACTTCTCCCGTCTGGATCGGGACGGCGACGGTCAGGTCAGCAAGGAGGATCTGCGGCGTAAGGGGCCTGGCAAGGACAGGGCCAAGAGGCGAGATTCCTCGCAGCGCTGACGATTCGGTAGCAGGCCGGTTCGGCCCGGATCGGGCCAGCCGGCCTTCGCCGTGCGGAAACCGGGATACGTCTGGAAAGAGGTGGTGCCGAGGGCGAGAATCGAACTCGCACTCCCTCGCGGGAACCGGATTTTGAGTCCGGCGCGTCTACCAGTTCCGCCACCCCGGCACCGGGGAAATCAGACTTCGCGGTTTGTGACCTAGGCGGCAAAGTATAAGGCAGCCGTCCCTGGAGTGGAACTCCCTTCGGTCGCAGCCGGCGCGGCATCCTGCTACTATGCCGCGCCATGCAGCGTTCAGACTTTCACTTCGAACTACCCCAAGAGCTCATCGCCGATCGCCCGCTGGCGCAGCGGCGGGCGAGCCGGCTGTTGTGTCTGGATGGCGCCACTGGTGCCATGCACGACGGCATGTTTACCGACATTCTCGACTTGCTGCAGCCGGGTGACCTGCTGGTGCTGAACGACACCAAGGTGATTCCTGCCCGCCTCCTGGGGCGCAAGGAGACCGGCGGCAAGGTCGAGGTGCTGATCGAGCGCCTGCTGGATCGGCACCGGGCGCTGGCCCACGTGCGGGCCAGCAAGTCACCCAAGCCGGGTAGCCGACTGCTGCTGGAGGAGGCTATCGAGGTGCGGGTGGAAGGCCGTGACGGCGACTTCACCGTGCTCGACTTCGGCGTCCGGCAGCCGCTCCTGGAATTGCTGGAGCAGTACGGGCGCATTCCGCTGCCGCCCTATATCCGCCGTGCCGATGAAGCGCTCGATCGCGAGCGCTACCAGACCGTGTTTGCCCGCCGCCCTGGGGCAGTGGCCGCACCCACCGCCGGCCTGCATTTCGACCAGGAGTTGCTGGCGGCGCTGCGGGACAAGGGCGTGGGTCAGGCTTTCGCCACCCTGCATGTCGGGGCAGGGACGTTCCAGCCGGTGCGGGTCGAGCGGCTGGAGGAGCACCGCATGCACCGCGAGTTCGTCGATGTCTCCCCCGAGCTGTGCCGCCAGATCGAGGCCACTCGGGCGGCTGGCGGTCGCGTGGTGGCGGTGGGCACGACCGTGGTGCGGGCGCTGGAGACGGCCGGCCGCTACGGTCGGTTGGCGCCATTTCGGGGAGAAACCGATATCTTCATCCGTCCTGGTTACCGTTTTCAGGTGGTTGACGCCTTGATCACCAATTTCCATTTGCCGGAATCGACCTTGATCATGCTGGTCAGCGCTTTTGCCGGCCATGCCCACACCATGGCCGCCTATCGCCATGCCGTCGCCGAGCGCTATCGCTTCTTCAGCTACGGCGACGCCATGTTCATTTATCCGCCAACCCCGGAGGCGCGGTGCCATGCGGTTTGAGCTGATCCATCAGCGCGGCCGGGCGCGCCGGGGGCGGCTGATCTTCGAGCGCGGCACGGTGGAGACGCCCGCCTTCATGCCGGTCGGCACTTACGGCACCGTCAAGGCCATGACGCCCGAGGAAGTGCGCGCGCTCGGCGCCGAGATCATCCTCGGCAACACCTTCCATCTCATGCTGCGGCCCGGGGTCGAGGTCATCAAGCTGCATGGCAGCCTGCACGACTTCATGAACTGGCACGGTCCCATCCTGACCGACTCCGGCGGCTTCCAGGTGTTCAGCCTGGGTGAGATGCGCAAGATCAGCGAAGAGGGCGTGACCTTCCGTTCCCCGGTGGACGGCAGCCAGGTGTTCCTGGGGCCGGAAGAATCCATGGCGGTGCAGCGGGCGCTGGGCTCGGACATCGTCATGATCTTCGACGAATGCACGCCGTATCCGGCCACGGAGGCCGAAGCCCGGGCCTCGATGGAGCTGTCGCTGCGCTGGGCGCGGCGCAGCCGCATCGCCCACGGTGACAATCCGGCGGCCTTGTTCGGCATCGTGCAGGGCGGCATGTATCCGCACCTGCGCTCGCAGTCCTTGGCCGGTCTGGTCGAAATCGGCTTCGACGGCTATGCCATCGGCGGGTTGTCGGTGGGCGAGCCGGAGCAGGAACGCCTCATGGTGCTGGACCATCTGCTACCCGAGATGCCGACCGAAAAGCCGCGCTACCTGATGGGGGTGGGGCGGCCGGAGGACATCGTCGAGGCGGTCCGGCGCGGGGTCGACATGTTCGACTGCGTGCTGCCTACCCGCAACGCGCGCAACGGCCATCTGTTTACCAGCTTCGGCGTGGTGCGGCTGCGCAACAGCCGCTACAGCAACGACACCCGGCCGGTGGACGAGAACTGCGGCTGCTATACCTGTCGCAATTACAGCCGCGCCTATCTCAAGCACCTGGACCGCTGCAACGAGATCCTGGGGGCACGGCTCAACACCATTCACAATCTGTACTACTACCAGCAGCTGATGCGCGAGCTGCGCGAGGCGCTGGAACAAGATAGGTTAGAGTCCTATGTCGCTGATTTTTATGCCTGCCGCGCCGAGGCGGACGAAACGGCCTGATGGCGGCGGGCGTTTTTCGGTCTTGGCCGACGCCTTGGCTGTGCCATAATGGCGCCCGTTTCGGTAACGAACCTTTGATACTCGATTAGGAGCTTGGCATGGACTTTCTGATTTCCGCTGCATATGCCCAGGAAGCCGCGACTGCCCCGGCCGGCAACCCGGTGATGGGCCTGCTGTTTCCGATCGCGCTCATCCTGATCTTCTACTTCCTGCTGATCCGCCCGCAGGCCAAGCGCGCCAAGGAGCACAAGAAGATGGTCGAGGCGCTCGCCAAGGGCGATGAGGTGGTGACCCAAGGCGGCATCCTCGGCAGGATCACCGAAGTGGGCGACAACTTCCTTGGCCTGGAAATCGCCAACGGGGTCGAGATCAGGGTCCAGAAGGTCGCCGTCGCCTCCCTGATGCCCAAGGGCACTTATCGCCAGACGGAAAAGAAGACCGCCAAGTAAGGCACTGAAAGGCTGTATCCATGAACCGCTATCCCCTCTGGAAGTATCTTCTCGTGCTCGCCGTGGTGGTGCTGGGCGTGATTTATGCTCTGCCAAGCTTGTACGGCGAGGATCCCGCGCTGCAGATCTCGACCAGCCGAGGGGAAATGCCGGCGGAGGCCGTGCAGCAGCAAATCCTGGGCCTGCTGCAGGAAGCCGAGATACCGGTGAAGGCGGCAGAGCGGCAGCAGGATACCTTCCTGGTACGCCTGTTCGATACCGATAGCCAGCTGCGTGCTGCCGACATCGTCAAGCAGGGGCTGGGCAACGGCTACATCGTCGCCTTGAACCTGGCGCCGACCACGCCGGGCTGGCTGCGGGCCCTGAACGCGCGCCCGATGTATCTCGGCCTGGACCTGCGCGGCGGAGTGCACTTCCTGATGGAAGTGGACATGGATACGGCCAATCGCCAGGCGGTCGACCGCTATGTCAACGAATTCCGTACCGCCATGCGGGAGGCCGGCATCCGCTACTCGGCGGTCGATGCGCAGGGAACCACCGTGGTGGCGCGCTTCCAGCAGGCGCCAGAGCGGGAGCGGGCGATCCGCGAGCTGCGCCGCAGCTATCCGGAGCTGGAATGGCAGCAGGAGGAGCGCGACGGCGCCTTCTGGCTGAGCGCTCGGCTGTCCGAGGAGCGGCTGCGGGAAATCCAGCAGTTCGCCGTGCAGCAGAACATTGTCACCCTGCGCAACCGGGTCAACGAGCTGGGCGTGGCCGAACCGGTGATCCAGCGCCAGGGCGCCAACCGCATCGTCGTGCAGCTGCCGGGGGTGCAGGACACGGCGCGGGCCAAGGACATTCTTGGCGCTACCGCCACGCTGGAGTTCCGCCTGGTCGACGACCGCCACTTCAGCTACACCGGTGGGCCGGTGCCGCCGGGCACCCAGCTGTTCCCGCGCCGCGAGGGCGGGGTCGCGCTGCTCAAGCGCGACGTGATCATCACCGGTGAGTTCATCACCGACGCTTCGTCGACCATCGACACCCAGACCGGGCAGCCGCAGGTCAATATCCGCCTCAACAACGCCGGCGGCCAGATCATGAACCGCGAGACCCGTGACAACGTGGGCAAGTTCATGGCCGTGGTGTTCATCGAGAACAAGGTGGAGACGCGGGTGGTCGACGGGGTGGAGCAGAAGATCCGCACGCGCACCGAAGAAGTCATCAACATGGCTCGCATCCAGGAGCCGCTCGGCAACAGCTTCCGCATCACCGGCCTCGACTCCAGCCGGGAGGCGCGCAACCTGGCGTTGCTGCTGCGGGCCGGCTCGCTGGCCGCGCCGCTGGAGATCGTGGAGGAGCGCACCATCGGCCCCAGCCTGGGCAAGGCTAACATCGAGCAGGGCTTCAAGGCCGCCGTCATCGGCATGGTGGCGGTGATGATCTTCATGGTCTTCTACTACAAGGTGTTCGGTCTGATCGCCAACTTGGCCTTGCTGGTGAATGTGGTTCTCATCCTGGCGATCCTGTCACTGTTACAGGCCACGCTGACGCTACCCGGCATCGCCGGCATCGTGCTGACCATCGGCATGGCGGTCGACGCCAACGTCCTCATCTACGAACGGATCCGGGAGGAGCTGCGCGCGGGGATGAGTCCGCAGCAGGCCATCCATAACGGCTATCACAGGGCGTTGAGCACGATTACCGACGCCAACCTGACCACGCTGATCGCCGGTGTGGTGCTGTTTGCCTTCGGCGCCGGCTCGGTGCGCGGCTTCGCCGTCACCCTGTCGATCGGCATTGTCACCTCCATGTTCACGGCCATCATGGGCACTCGGGCGGTGGTCAATCTGATCTACGGCGGGCGCAAGGTTAGCAAGCTCTACATCTAGGGCCGGAGAAGGCAGGCATGAACATCAACCAGCTGAACATCAATTTCCTGGGCATGGGCCGTGCCGCGATGGCCCTGTCCATCATTCTGGTCCTGGTCTCTATCGGCTCCTTCTTCGTACGCGGCCTGAACTTCGGCATCGATTTCACCGGCGGCACGCTGATCGAGGTGCGCTATGAGCAGGCGGCCGATCTGCCGGCGATCCGCGATGCCCTGGCGAGCGGCGGCTATCCCGATGCCCAGGTACAGCTGTTCGGCTCGACCAGGGATGTGATGATCCGCATCGCGCCACGCGAAGGGCTGGAGAGCGCCGCTATCAGTGAAGAGGTGATGCGGATACTGCGCGCCGAGGGCGCTCAGGTGAGCCTGCAGCGGGTCGAGTTCGTGGGACCGCAGGTGGGCGAGGAGCTGGCTACCCAAGGGCTGTGGGCCGTGATCTGGGTGTCGTTCGGCATCCTGGTGTACATCTGGTTCCGCTTCTCGGGTTGGCAGCTGGCGGTCAACAGTGTGATCGCCCTGATCCATGACGTCATCGTCACCGTCGGCTTTTTCTCGGTCTTCCAATGGGATTTTGATCTCACCGTGCTGGCGGCGGTGATGGCGGCAGCGGGCTATTCGCTCAACGACAGCATCGTGGTGTTCGACCGGATCCGGGAGAATTTCCTGCGGATTCGCAAGGCCATGCCCTGGGATATCATCAACGGCGCCATCAACCAGACCCTGTCGCGCACCATCATCACCTCCGGCTCCACCCTGGCCGTGGTCGTGGTGCTGTTCCTGATCGGCGGCGACACGCTGCGCGGCTTCTCGCTGGCGCTCATCATCGGTATCATCGTCGGCACCTACTCGTCGATTTTCGTCGGCTCCTATCTGGCCTATCTCATGGGTGTCGACAAGACGACCTTCATCATTCCCGAGAAGGAAGGCGCCGAGCTGGATCAGCGGCCATAGGGGGTTGTCTCTTCTGCGCGAGCGCTCTGGCGCTCGCGCAGAAGAGGGCCGCAGCCTACAGCCGCTCCGACCACTCCCGCACTTCCCGCTCGGCTTCGTCCTGGCTCCTGCCGTAGCGCTCCTGCAGGCGTCCGATCAGTTCCTCCTGGCGGCCGGCGATGCGGTCGAAGTCGTCATCGGTAAGCTTCCCCCATTGTTGCTGCACGCGTCCTTTGAGCTGTCGCCAACTGCCTTGAATTCTGTCCCAGTTCATCGCCGTTTCCTCGTTGATTGCGAGCGCCGTAATCTGGGGCATGATGGCAGCAGCTATCAAGCTCCATATAAGAAGAAACCAATAATCTTTTGAAATCGACAGGGAAATTTCGGAGGTTTCCTACTTGTCAAGCACCAACGAACGTTGAATAGTTGAATTGCTCTTGCATCGAAAGGCCTTTGTCTCTTCGAACGGCATTTCCGCAAGTTGCCGATCGTGCCAGGGATGGGGAGCGATTCTTTCAACTGCAGAATGGAGTAGAGTGCAGTGGTCAAGTCGATCTATGTGGGCAACCTTCCGTTCAGCGCCACGGAAGAAGAGGTCCGGCAGCTGTTCGCGCCCTATGGAGCAGTCCATACTGTCAAGCTGATCAACGACAGGGAAACCGGCAGGCCGCGCGGTTTCGGCTTCGTCGGTATGGATGCGGAAGATGCCGAGGTTGCGATCGCCAAGGTCAACGGCATTGAAATGGGCGGGCGGACCCTGCGGGTGAACGAGGCAAGAGAAAGACCGATGCCGCATTCACGGCGGGTGCACGGCTGACCGAAGCGCTATTCCCGCCGCCGCGGCGGCCTGTTCCGTTGCCATCCTGGCTCGTGGCAAGCCAGCGGCGGCGGGAATTTCATTCGGCTCAAAGCTTGTTGGATTCTCTGCGGCCGCGGATCTCGAATCACCGATAACCAGCTTGTGCCGTAGGCGGCGCGTTTTTGTTCGCTTGCAATCCTTTCCCATGAGCCGCTTTTGGGAGAAAATGCTCCTCAAGCAGCGTCGCGCGTTACGCTGTTTAGAGCTTGGTTCCGTCCATGCACCCATCTCCCCCTGACTCTGCTGCCTCTTTACTCCTGCCTGTTGTGCGTCCTGCTACGCTCGCCGACCAGGAAATCCTGGTACGTCTCGAGCAGCGATGCTTCGAGCAGGACCGCTTTTCGCGCCAGAGTTTGCGCTACCTGCTAACTCACGCCCATGCCAGCACCCTGCTGTGCACGGTGGACGGGAGAGCGGCAGGCTACGTCACACTGCTTTTCCGGCGCTGCACGCCGATTGCTCGGATATATTCGATCGCCCGCGATCCGAATTTCCGCGGCTGCAGGATCGGCGATGCACTGCTGGATGCGGCCGAGCAGTGCGCGCTGGAGCATGGCTGCGGGGTACTGCGGCTGGAGGTGCGCACCGACAACGCTGCTTCCATTGCCATGTTCCGTCGCCGCGGTTACCAGCAGTTTGGGGAATTCGCGGCCTATTACGAGGATCGCCAAGATGCCTTGGGGTTCCAGAAATGCCTGGCAGCGTGACGGACGCGACCATCCGCCGCCGCGCAGTCCTTGCTGCGCGCAGCCCCTGGATTCCGCCTGCAGGCCGGCGGCCTTGCTGATGGCAATGAAAACCCTGCGCCTCCTGCTGCGCCTGGACAGGAAGCTGGAACTGCAGCCGGCCGAGCGCTTGTGGAAGCCGGCATTCCGGTGGTATACAGCGCCTCGGAGCCGAGGTAGTGGAAGCCCGCATGCGCCCCGACCGGGGTGCCGGACGCATTGATCGGTTCCTGCCGCCTCTGCCAGAAAATTCCCCGCATTGGGTGGTGGTGACAGGTTTCGACGAGCGATACGTCCGCGTCAATGACCCTCATGTCGCCCGCGATGCCGGCAGAGCCATCACTGACGCCGTCAACGTTCCCATCCTGCGCGAAGATTTCGACCGCATGGCGCGCTACAACAAATCGGGTCAAGAAGCCGTGATCGTGCTTTACGGACGCTGAGGCCCCCGGAAGCGAGGCTGCGAATCGCTGCATGAGTAGCGTCTACATCGTCATTGAAGAAGCCAAAGATTGGAAACCCTACTATCCCAGCGCCAACGTCATCACCGTGCGGGACTACCTGTTCGGCGATCGCGGCACCGCGCCGGCGGGTACCCGGATCATCAATCTGTGCCGGAGTTACCAGTATCTGTCGCTGGGATACTACTGTTCGCTGCTGGCCGAGGCGCGCGGGCACCGGGTGATTCCCTCGGTGCGAACCATCAACGACCTCTCGCACAAGGCGATCTACAGCCTCGAGACAGATGATCTCGACGCTTTGCTCAACAAGAGCCTGGGGCGGGAGCAGGCAAAAATGGCGGATGTCTTCACCCAGGACATATTCTTCGGCAAGACCGTCCACGAGCAGCTGGGCGATCTGGCGCGGCAGCTGTTCGAAACCTTCCGCTGCCCGCTGTTGCAGGTGGACTTCAAGCACGTCGGCAAGTGGCGCATCCGCTCGATCCGGCTCAAGGGCCTGGCGCGCTTGACCGAGCCGCAGGAAGACGTGTTCGCTGCAGCGTTGGACGCCTTTTCGCGCGATGTCTGGCGCCGCAAGCCGCGGCGGCAGATGCGCTATCGCCTCGCGATTCTGCACAATCCGGAGGATAAGCTGCCGCCCTCCAATCCCAGGGCACTGAAGAATTTCATTCGTGTAGGCAGGAGCTTGGGGATAGACGTCACGCTGATCGAGCGGCGCGATTACGGCCAGCTTGCCGAGTACGACGCACTGTTCATCCGCGAGACCACGGCCATCAACAACCATACGTACCGCTTCGCCAAGAAGGCCGAGAGCGAAGGCATGGTGGTGCTGGATGACCCGGCCTCCATCATGCGCTGCACGAACAAGGTCTATCTTGCCGAGCTGCTGCAGCAGAACAAGGTGCCGACCCCCAGGACGCAGATTCTGCGCAAGCAGGACCTCAAGCGACTGGACGATCTGGTCGAGACTCTCGGCTTGCCCATGGTGCTGAAGATCCCTGACGGCTCTTTCTCGCGCGGCATCGTCAAGGTCAGCGACAGGGAGGAATTGGCACGGACCGCCGGCGAGCTGCTGAAGAAATCCGATTTGATCCTCGCGCAGGAGTACCTCTATACCGAGTTTGACTGGCGCATCGGGGTTCTCAACAAAAAGCCAATCTTCGCTTGCCAGTATTTCATGTCGAAGGGGCACTGGCAGATCTACCAGCATGGCCCGGACGGCGAAGTCGGTAGTGGCAGCTTCAAGACCTATCCCACTGTCGAGGTGCCGCCGCAGGTGCTTAAGGTTGCAGTCAAGGCGGCGAGCTTGATCGGCGACGGTCTCTACGGCGTAGACCTCAAGCAGACCAAGGATGGCTGCTATGTCATCGAGGTCAACGACAACCCAAACATCGATGCAGGGGGCGAGGACAAATACCTCAAGGATGAGCTCTATCGGGTGATCTTGGAAGAATTCATCCGTCGCCTGGAGCTCAAGTGCAATACCCGACAGCCGGCCTGAGGCAGCGTTGCCGTCGCCAATGACGGGGGTAAGCGTTATGCTGCGCTTGAGGCATGCAGCTTGTGCTGCTGCAGCAATCGTCCCTACTGTGGAGAGACGGCAGTGCCAGCTGGCAGAGCGCGAAGGGGGCGCCGAAGAGCAATGAAAATTTGGGTTGAAACGCGCGAGAACGAGCAGGGCGACCACGAGCCTTGCCGGTTTCGGCTCGGCGCCAGCACGCTCGACGTGGCCGCGGTGCTCGATCGCTGGCTACACTGGGACCATGACTATTTCAAAGTCCAGGTCAGCGACGGCGGCATTTATATCCTGCACCACGACGCCGAGACCGACTGCTGGGAGATCTCGCTCTACGAGAGCAGCCGGCTGCCGAGGCAGCTGGTTTTGCCGGAAGTAAGCCGGCGGCAATAGCGGCAGGCCGGCTTTGGGCTTTTTTCTAACGTCGTTCGTGAAAGGGGCGTCCGCTCGCGCTGGAGGTAGCGCTTTTTCCTGTCGCAATTGGGCTTGTTCGGTGAGGCTTTTTTGCGCCTGATGCGCGGGATGACGGATCTTTAATCGTCAACGGAAGCGCTTCATTTCAGTGCCGATCGCCAAGCATTGGCGTTTTTTTTCGGCATTCCATCTTCCCGCACATTCGCGGGTCCGTGGCCGGGTGAGAGACGTCTTAGTGCCTGAAATCCTTGACGATTTTGCTGCGACGCAGCATGAAAGCTAGTTGACGCTTACGTAAACGGCATCTATGGTCAGAGCATCGACGGCTGTGCGCAGCGGGCCGCCGCTGCCGGGCCGATGCGGTTGCAGCAACAGGCCGCAGGCCATGCAGGGACCGGCTCGCTTCGGAGGAGGTCGCGCCAGCCGCTGACCCACTGCCCTATGGGCAGAGGAGAGCGTGGAGGAGTGGCGCCGTCGCGGGACGGCGCGATGACAACAAAAAACAGCGAAGCACAGGGGAGAGGCGTGGTAGCGAAGCATCAAAACGCCGCCCGGGACCGGGTCTTGGTCTGCGAGAGCGTCAGCCGCTGGTTCGGCGGCCTGCAGGCCTTAAAGGAGGTCGATCTCGTCATCGCGCGGGGCGAGATACTCGGCCTGGTGGGACCGAACGGTTCCGGCAAGACGACTCTGGTCAACAGCATCACCGGCTTTTACCCGCCGCAGCAGGGGCGAATCCTGTTCGAAGGGCAGGAGATCCACCGTCTCAAGCCCCACCAGATCGCCCAGCGGGGCATCGCCCGTACCTTCCAGAACGTGGCCCTGTTCAAGGGCATGAGCGTGCTCGACAACATCCTGCTGGGCCGTCACAACTTCATGCGTCCAAGTGTTCTCGGCTCGCTGTTCTACTGGTGGTGGGCGCAGAAGGAGGAGGTTCGGCAGCGGGCCAAGGTGGAGGAGATCATCGACCTGCTGCAGCTGGAGAGTGTGCGCGACGAGATGGTGGAGTACATCCCGCTCGGTCTGCAGAAGCGTGTCGAGCTCGCGCGCGCGCTGGCTTCCGAGCCGCGCTTCCTGGTGCTGGACGAGCCGATGGCCGGCATGAACCAGGAAGAGAAGGAGTACATGGTGCGCTTCATCCTGGATGCGCACGAGGCGCTTGGCCTGACCATCCTGCTCATCGAACACCACATGGACGTCGTCACTGCCATTTGTGATCGGCTGGTCGTGCTTAACAACGGCGTGAAGATCAAGGAAGGCACGCCGCACGAGACCATCAACGATCCGGCCGTGGTCGCAGCCTACATCGGGAAGGTCAATCATGCAGCCTGAAGCTCGCGCCATCACCTCGACCGAAACCACCGCAGCGCTCCAGCCGCAATGGCAGCGGGACGACAACCTGATCGCCCTGCTGGCCGAGAACGCGCGCCGCCATCCCGATCAGGTCGCCATGCGGGAGCGGGATCACGGCATCTGGCAGGAGTACACCTGGAAGGATTATCTGGACCAGGTGCTTTGCTTCGCTGCCGGGCTCGAAGCCCTGGGCGTGCAGCCGGAGGATATCGTGCTGGTGGTCGGCGACAACCGGCCGGCCCTCTACTTCGGCATGCTGGGCATGGTCGCGCTGCGGGCCATCCCGTCGCCGGCCTACCCGGATACCACGCCAGAGGAGCTGGAAGGACAGCTGCGCCGTGAGAAGGTCCGCTGGGCGCTGGCGGAGGATCAGGAGCAGGTGGACAAGCTGCTCCTGATCCGGGAGCGCTATCCGGCGCTGGAGACCATCATTTTCGACGACCCGCGCGGCCTCAAGGGCAAGGAGCCGCCCGGCACGCTGGCGTTCACCGACGTGGTCGAGCGCGGCCGTGCCCGCCTGGAGCGGGAGCCGACGTTGCGCGAAGACCTGCTGAGCCGGGCCAGTGCCTATGACGTCGCGGCCTTGCTGCACTCTTCCGGCACCACCGGCGTTCCCAAGGGAATCCCGCTCAAGCACGGCAATATCCTGGCCGGCGTCCGCAACGCCGCCGCTGCCGGCTATTTCCGCGAGGGCGAGCAGCACATGGCCTATCTGCCCATCGCCTGGGTCGGGGACTTTATTTTCTCCATCGGCGCTGCCGTGGCCCTGCGCTTTACGGTCAACATCCCGGAGCGGCAGGAGACAGTGCTGCACGATCTGCGAGAGATCGCTCCCACCCTGTATTTCTGCTCGCCGCGGGCCTGGTCCAACATGCTGACCCGGATCCAGGTCGGCATGGACGAGTCGACCCCGTTCAAGCGCTGGCTGTACCGCAAGTTCATGCCCTTCGCCCTGGAGCTGGAGCGGCGCCGGCTGAACGGGCATCAGCCGACCCTCGCGGAGCGGCTGTGGCGGGCGCTGGGCGAGCTGCTGGTCTATGGGCCGATCAAGGACCATCTGGGACTGGCGCGGGTGGAGCGGGCCTATACCGCGGGCGAGGCCATCGGTGAGGACGTGTTCCTGTTCTTCCGCGCCCTCGGGCTGAACCTGCGGCAGTTCTATGGCCAGACCGAGAACTGCGCGCTGGCGGCGGCGCAGGCACCGGACGAGGTCAAGCTGCACACGGTCGGGCGGCCCTTCCCAGGGGTGGAGGTCAAGATCGACGACACCGGGGAGATCCTGGTGCGCGGCGAGAACGTCTTCCACGGCTACTACCAGAATCCCGAGGCGACCGCCGAGACCCTCAAGGACGGCTGGCTGCACACCGGCGACGCCGGCTACCTGGAGGAGGACGGTCAGCTGGTGGTCCTCGGGCGGGTCTCGGAAGTGGTGCACACCGCGCAGGGCGAGCGCTTCATTCCCACCTACATCGAGAACCGCCTGCAGTTCAGCCACTACATCAAGGATGCCTGCGTCATCGGCCAGGGCCGCGATTATCTGACCGCCATCATCTGCATCGATTTGCAGGCTGTCGGCCACTGGGCGCAGGAGAACGGGGTGCCCTACACCTCCTATGCCGAGCTGTCGCAACAACCGCGGGTCTACGACCTCATCGCCGACGTCATCGCCCGCACCAATAAGGTGCTGCCGCAGCCGCTGCGGATACGGCGCTTCGTCAACCTGCACAAGGAGTTTGATCCCGACGACGGCGAGGTGACCCGCACCCGCAAGCTCCGGCGCAAGGTCATCGACGAGCGCTACAAGGCCATCATCGACGCCTTGTACAGCGGGCAGACCTCGATCGATTTCGAGGCCCAGATCACCTACGAGACCGGCGAGTCAGGCCTGCTGAAGCGGACGCTGACCATTCGCGATCTGCCGGTGGAGGAGGGGGCGTAGCCATGGCGTATTTCCTCGAGCTGCTGGTCAACGGCGCCCTGACCGGGCTGATGTATAGCCTGGTGGCGCTCGGCATCGTGCTCATCTACAAGTCTTCCGGCGTGCCCAACCTGGCGCAGGGCGCCATGGTGATGCTGGGCGCCTATGCGGTCTGGCTGATGGCGAGCTGGGACGTGCCGATTTATCTCGCCGTCGTGCTGGGGGCGATCCTGATGTTCGCCTTCGGCTTGCTGGCGGAGCGGCTGCTGCTGCGCAAGATGGTCGGCCAGCCCATCATCATGATCGTCATGCTCACCTTGGGGCTGGAGATCTTCCTGCGCGGCTTCGCGCCCGGCTTTCTCGGCGCCGCGCCCAAGCAGATCGACCTCGGCC
Organism: Lysobacteraceae bacterium; assembly: GCA_012523465.1. GTDB lineage: Bacteria > Pseudomonadota > Gammaproteobacteria > Nitrococcales > AK92 > JAAYIK01. Next base: position 67,265 of record JAAYIK010000004.1, read on the forward strand.
TGGGGCTGGCGCCCATCATTCTTGGCGACGTCTTCATCAACCGCGCCTATCTGGTCGGCGGCGTCATCGCGCTGCTGCTAATCGCGGCCTCGCTGCTGTTCTTCCGCACCCACATCGGCACCAAGCTGCGGGCGGTCTCCGACGATCATGTCTCCAGCTGGTCGGTGGGGATCTCGGTCGAGCGCGCCATCGGCATCTCCTGGGGGCTGGCGGGACTGACCGCCGTGGCCGCCGGCGTGCTCTGGGGCTCGGTGCAGGGCGTGGACTGGACGCTGTCGGCGTTACTGTTCCCGGCCGTCGCCGTCGTCATCCTCGGCGGACTCGACAGCATCCTCGGCGTGTTCCTGGCCGGGCTCATCGTCGGCATCCTCGGCAGCGTGGTGCCGGGCTATCTGGATCAGCTGGCCGGGGGTGGAACGCGTGACGTGGTCACCTCGCTGATCATCCTGTTGACCATCATGTTCCGACCCCACGGCATGTTCGGCCGCGAAGACATCGAAAGGGTGTGACGCCATGTTCTATCGGCTTTCCGGCATTCACCACACGCGCTACGAGAGCGCCAGCCAGCTGTGGCCGATCCCGGCCGACCGCTGGCAGGTCTATGCCCTGCTGGCGCTGGCGCTGGCAGCACCGCTGCTGGTCAGCGATCTCTACCTCACCAGCTATTTGCTGCCCTGGCTGATCATGACCTCAGCGGCGCTGTCGCTGACGTTGCTGATGGGCATCGCCGGCCAGCTGCACTTCGGCTTCGCCGCCGTCATGGCCATCGGCGCCTATACCAGCATCCATCTGGTCCGCTTTGGCCTGCCGTTCGAGCTGGCGCTGCTGGGCGCCGGCCTGATGGCAGCCCTGATCGGCGGGGTGTTCGGTGCCGCGGCCTTGCGCGTCAAGGGGCTGTACCTGGTGATGGCGACGCTGGCCATGCAGTATTTGGTGGACTGGATCATCGTCAATGTGCCCGCCATCAGCGGCGGCGCCCAGGCGACGCTGCAGACGCCGCGCACGACCTTTCTGTTCCTGCCGCTCCACAAGGACGAAGTCCGCTATTACGTCGCCCTGCTATGGGTGGTGCTGGTGACCCTCCTGATCCTCAACATCAAGCGCACCAGCTTCGGCCGGGCCCTGGTCGCGGTGCGCGACAAGGACTTCGCTGCCGCGGTGATCGGCATCAACATCGTCCGCTACAAGCTGATGGCCTTCTTCACCAGCTCCTTCCTGGGCGGGGTGACCGGCGCCGTGCTGGCCTACTGCTTCTACCAGGCCGTCACGCCGGAGCAGTTTTCCTTCAACGTCTCCATCCAGATCGTGGCCATGGTGCTTGTGGGCGGGCTGGGCAGCGTGCTGGGCGCCTACCTGGGCGCTGCCTTCGTGCTGCTGGTGCCCATCGTGCTGACCAATGCAGTGGCCTACTTGGCCGGCCTTGGCTTGCTGTCTGCCTCCACCAACCTGCTGGCCCATATCCCGCTGATGGTGTACGGCGGCCTGATCATCGGCTTCCTGCTGTTCGAGCCGTTGGGCTTGGCCAAGATCTATGACAACTTGCGGAAATACTTCCTGGTCTGGCCGTTCCGGCACGCCAGAAGCTGAGTTTGCTCTCGAGCCAAAACGACAACATCAGGAGGAGAAGGGAATGAAGCGAACGCTTAAGAAAGCGGCCATGACGGCGGCCCTGGCTGTTCTGGTCGGCGCCGCGCCGGTGCAGGCGCAGAAAGAGCCGATCAAGTTCGGACTGCTGCAAGACTTCACTGCGGTCTATACCTTCGTCACCAGCGGTTACAACCAAGGCCAGCGCGATTACCTGACCCTCGTCAACGAGATGGGCGGGATCGACGGCCATCCGATCGAGGTCACCGTGGTCGATACCGGCAACCAGCCGCAGCGCGGCATTGAAGCCTACAACCGCGTGCGGCGTGACGGCGCCATCCTGGTGGACTTCCTCAGCACTCCGGTGGCCAACGCCATGGTAAATCGGGTGCTGGAGGACGAGGTCGTCATGCTCACCGTCATGCATGGCCGCGGCGATGCCAGCGATGGCGAGACGTTCCCGTTCGTCTTCCCGCTGATGGCCCATTACTGGTCGCAGGCAGCCTTGCTGGTGGAGTACATCGACCTGTACGAGGGCGGCATCGAAGGCAAGAAGATCGCCCATGTCCACATCGACTCTCCGTTCGGCCGCGAGCCCATCCCGGTCTTGCAGGAGCTGGCCAAGCAGAAGGGCTTCACGCTGCGCACCTTCCCCTACGCCAGTCCGGGCAACGAGCAGTCCGCGACCTGGACCGAGGTGCGCCGCTTCCGCCCGGATCACGTCTTCATCTGGGGCGCCGGCGGCGGCCAGGCGGTGTCGGTGCGCGAGGCCATCCGCAACGGCATCTCGCCCGACAAGATTCTGTCCGTGGTGTGGCTGGCGGAAAGCGACATGCACAACGTGGGCGCCGACATCGCCAAGGGCGTGAAGCGCTTCGAGGCGACCGTGACCGGCACCGACACGCCGATACTCCAGGAGATCATGGAGAAGGTGGTCAAGGCTGGCAAGAGCGCCGGCGATGCCAAGGAAGTCGGCAACACTTATTACAACATCGGCGTGGCCTCCATGGCCATCACCGTCGAGGGCGCTCGCCTGGCGCTGAAGGAGTTCGGCGCGCCGCTGACCGGCGACAAGCTGCGCCGGGGCATCGAGATGATCAAGGACTTCGACGCCCAGGGGCTGATCCCGCCGGTCTCTTACAGCAGCAAGGACCACCAGGGCGGCGGCTTCGGCCGGGTGTCGCAGTGGAACGGCAAGTCCTGGGAGCCGGTGAGCGATTGGCACAATGCCTATCAGGACCTGGTCTGGGAGAAGATTCGGCAGGAGGCCGCCGAGTTCAAGAAGGGGCGCTGAGCCATGCTGACCCTGAGCAATGTCGAGGTCGTCTACGACAAGGTGTTTCTCGCCATTCGAGGGGTCTCGTTGGAAGTCGGGGAGGGCGAGATGGTCGCCCTCCTCGGTGCCAACGGCGCCGGCAAGAGCACGACCCTGAAGACCATCAGCGGCCTGCTGACTCCCGAACGCGGGGAGGTGACGCGCGGCAACGTGCAGTTTCGTGGCGAGGACATCGTCTCGCTGGGCGCGCCGGAGCGGGTTCGCCGTGGCTTAGTGCACGTGATGGAGGGCCGGCGAATCTTCGAGCACTTGACGCCGGACGATAATTTGTTGGCCGCCTACCGCAGCGGCGGCTCGCGTCAGCGGCTGCAGGAGCTGCGCGAGCGGGTGTACGAGTATTTCCCGCGACTTAAGGAACGGTACAAGACCAAGGCCGGCTATCTCTCCGGCGGCGAGCAGCAGATGCTGGCGATAGGCCGGGCGCTGATGACCGAGCCCAAACTGATCATGCTGGACGAGCCCAGCCTGGGATTGTCGCCGCTGCTGGTGCAGGAGATCTTCGGCATCATTCGCGAGATCAATCAGCGCGAGAAGGTCAGCGTGCTACTGGTGGAGCAGAATGCCGCGGCCGCCCTGGAAGTGGTAAACCATGCCTATCTCATCGAGAACGGTCACATCGTCATGAGCGGCTCGGCCGAGGTACTCAAGCAAAACCCCGACGTTCAGGAGTTCTACCTGGGCGGCAGCGGCAAGGTGGACTACCACAACGTCAAACATTACCGCCGGCGCAAGCGCTGGCTGGCCTGATTGAGCGCGGAGGACTTGTTATGAACCAGACCGCAGCCAAAAGCCGCTTCCCGGTGCCGGCGGTCGAGGAGCTGCCCGCCGACCTGCGCGAGCGCATCGAAACGCTGCACCAGAAGATGGGCTTCATTCCCAATGTGTTCCTGGTGCTCGCCCATCGGCCGGACGAGCTGCGGGCCTTCCTCACTTATCACGACCTGCTGATGGAGAAGGACGAAGGCCTGAGCAAGGCGGAGCGGGAGATGATCGTCGTGGCGACCAGCGCCGCCAACAACTGCCTCTATTGCACGGTCTCGCACGGCGCTTTCCTGCGCATCCGCTCGAAAAATCCGGCGCTCTCCGATCAGATCGCCATCAACTATCGCGAGGCCGAGATCGGGCCGCGCCAGCGCGCCATGCTGGACTATGCCATTAAGCTGGCGACCACCCCTTGGCTGGTAGACGATGGCGATCACGAGCGGCTGGCTGCGGCTGGCTTCGGTCCGGAGGAAATCTGGGACATCGGCGCCATCGTCAGCCTCTTCGCCATGTCCAACCGCATGGCCAGCCACACCGGCATGGGGCCGAATCCGGAGTTCTACGGCATGGCGCGCTAGCGCAGCCGGGCCGCATCGCAGCGCAGGCGCGGCGGGAGCAGCCGGGGCCGAGTCGTGCTATCTTGCTAGCGATGGACTCGGCCGCGTCGCTGGGCAATGGCGCGACCGGGAATGCCGCCCTTGTCAGGGATGAGAAGGTCGCGAAAGCCCATGACGCCTGCGCCGATTGATTTCGAGTACCTCTTCGAGCACTCGCCCAATGCTTACATCCTGCTGGAAAGAGACTTCACGCTGGTCGCCGCCAACCAGGCCTTCCTGCGGGTGACGGGCCGCCGGCGGGAGGAGCTGATCGGCCGCAAGCTGTTCGATGCCTTCCCGGCAGCTCCCGGGCGCTCGAGCAGGGAGGCCATACGCCGCGTGCAGGAGTCGCTGGAGCGCACCTTCGCCACGGGGCAGCGGGACATGCTGGCCTTGGTCGAGTACCCGTTGGCGCGGCAGACGGCCGCCGGCCCGGTGTTCGAGGAGCGCTACTGGAGCGCGACCCACGTTCCGGTTCTCGGTCCTGACCGGCAAGTGCGCTACGTCCTGCAGCACATCGTCGACGTGACCGCCTTGCAAAGCCTGCGGCAGGTGCTCAAAGACGCCGACGCGGTGCGGGATGTGTTGCTGCCGCTCGAGGTCGACGTCTTCAATCGGGCGCAGCTGGTGCAGGACGTCAATCGCAGCCTGCACGCCGAGCGCCAGCACCTGCTGCAGCTGTTTCAGCAGGCCCCTGGCTTCATCTGCTTCCTGCGCGGTCCGGAGCATGTGTTCGAACTGGCCAGCGACGCCGTCTACGAGCTGGTCGGACACCGAGAGCTGCTGGGGCTGACGGTCGAGGAAGCCTTCCCGGAGGCTAAGGGGCAGGGCTTCATCGCGCTGCTCGACAAGGTCTATCGCAGCGGCAAGCCTTACGTCGGGCGCGACGCCAGGGCCCTGGTGCGGCGCCAGCCTGACGGTCCCTTGACCGAGATCTTCGTCAATTTCGTGCTCCAGCCCATCTTCGACCGCAGCGGCAAGGTGGCCGGCATCTTCGTGCAGGGCTACGACGTCACCGAGCAGCACCTCGTGCAAAGCGAGCTGGATCGCTATCGGGCCCAATTGGAAGACCTGGTGCTGGAGCGCACGCGGGCGCTCGACGAGAGCCAGGCCGCCCTGCGGCATGTGCAGAAGCTCGAGGCGGTGGGTCGACTGACCGGCGGCGTCGCCCACGATTTCAACAATCTGCTGCAGGTGATCGGTGCCAACCTGCAGCTGCTGCAGCGTACGTTCCAGGGCGATGCGGCTGCCCAGCGCCGACTAGCGGCGGCGCTGGATTCGGTGGAGCGGGGTGCCCGCCTGGCTTCGCAGCTGCTGGCCTTTGCCCGCCGCCAGCCGCTGAGCCCCAGCGTGGTCAACCTGCCTGAGCTGCTGCAAGGCATGGACGAGCTGCTGTGGCGTGCGCTGGGGGAGAACGTCGATCTGCACATCCGCATCGAGCCTGGTCTGTGGAATACCTTCGTCGATGCCGGCCAGCTGGAGAACGTGCTGCTGAATCTCGCCATCAACGCGCGCGACGCCATGGAAGATAAGGGCGGCGGCGAGTTCGTCATCCAGGCCCGGAACTGCCGTCTGGCATCGCCCGGCGAGGCGCAGGAGCTCGAGCTCGAGCCCGGCGAGTACGTTCATCTGACCGTCTCGGATACCGGCTGCGGGATACCGGCCGAGCTGCAGGAACAGGTGTTCGAGCCGTTTTTCACCACCAAGCCGGAGGGGCAGGGGACCGGGCTGGGACTGAGCATGGTCTACGGTTTCGTCAAGCAGAGCGGCGGCCAGATCAAGCTGACCAGCAGTCCGGGCGAGGGCACCAGCATCGCTGTCTGGCTGCCGCGCGCGACCCGGCAAGAAGAGCAAGAGTCGATCCAGATGTCGGGCGCGGCGCGCGGCGGCAACGAGACCATCCTGGTGGTCGAGGACGACGAGGCGGTGCGGTGTACCACCGTGGACATGCTGCGGGAGCTGGGTTATCAGGTGCTGGAGGCGCCCGACGGCGGCAGCGCCCTGCGCCTGCTGCAGCAGCGGGCACGCGTTGATCTGCTGTTCACCGACGTCATCATGCCGGGGCCTGTCACCGGCGTCGAGCTGGTTCGCCGCGCCAGGCGGTTGCAGCCGGACCTGCCGGTGCTGTTCACCTCCGGCTACGCTAACGACACTCTGGTGCGCGACGGCCGGCTGGAGCCTGGAGTCAACCTGCTGTGCAAGCCCTTTCGGCAGGAGGATCTGGACCGCCGGGTTCGCCACGTGCTCAACAACGCCCGCCAGGCCGCGCTGGCGAAACGGGCCTTGACTGGCAGCCAGGGCGGGGAGGCCGGGCGGACTGCGGCCGGTGCCGGTTCCAGGCTGCGCATCCTGCTGGTGGAAGACGAGGAGCTGATCCGCGAGGCGCTGCGCGAGCTGCTGGCCGAGACCGGCTATCGCGTGCGGGCCGTGGCCAGCGCGGAGGAGGCCGAAGCGCTGCTCGCGACAGAACGCTTCGACGTGCTCTTCACCGACATCAGCCTACCCGGCGAGTCCGGGGCCGAGCTGGCCTGCCGGGCCCGCCGGCGCGATCCGCGCCTGGCGATCATCATCGCCTCGGGCTACAGCCGCGATGCGCTGGTACTGGAGAACGATGCACTGGCGGATGGGGTCTTCCTTTCCAAGCCTTTCGACGTCGCCGCCGTTGAACAGGCTATGGCCGAAATCGAGGCCGCCCGCCATCATGCCGCCACTGGCAATGTCAGCCGACGCTAGGGCCATGCACGGCTGTGGTCGGCGACGGCATTAGCCGCCAGACCTCCCATTTCGACGTCGCCGCCTGCACAATGTGTAGTAGGTTTGGCTTCCACCCATCGACGGAGAATTCATGACAAGAGGACCGATTGTTGCGTTTCTGCTGTTGCTGCTGACGACCTTGAGCGGCTGCGGCTACAACCAGCTGCAAACCACGGACGAAGCGGTGACCGCCGCCTGGGCCGAGGTGCTCAACCAGTACCAGCGCCGCGCCGATCTGGTGCCCAACCTGGTCAACGTGGTCAAGGGCTATGCCGCTCACGAGCGCGAGGTGCTGACGGCGGTCACGGAAGCGCGTGCCCGCGTCGGCAGTATTCAGGCGACGCCGGAGATGCTGGAGGATCCGGAGGCGTTTCAGCGTTTCATGCAAGCCCAGGGAGAAATGAGCTCCGCGCTGTCACGCCTGCTGGTGGTGGCCGAAAACTATCCGCAGCTCAAGGCCGATGCCGCCTTCCGCGATCTGCAGGCACAGCTGGAGGGAACGGAGAATCGCATCGCCGTGGCCCGCAACCGCTACATCCAGGCAGTCCAGAATTACAACCTGGTGGTGCGCCGCTTTCCCACCAATTTGACGGCTATGCTGTTCGGCTACGAGACCAAGCCTAGCTTCACCGTGGAAAACGAGCGCGAGCTGGAACGGCCGCCGGTGGTGGATTTCGGCGCTTCCGGCCAGCAGCCGGCCGGAGGGCAGTAGCCGGGCATGGTGGTGCAGCGCATGCCTGCACGGTATCTCTTGTCATGGCTGTTGACCGCTGCCCTGCTGCTTTGCCCGTCATGGGCGACGGCGGCCGACCTGGTGCCGGTGCCGCCGCTCAAGGCGCGGGTCACCGACCTCACCGGCACCTTGAGCGCGGCGCAGCGGCAGGCGCTGGAGCGGCAGCTGGCCGAGTTCGAGCGTCGCCGCGGGACCCAAATCGCTGTGCTGCTGGTCCCTACCACGGTGCCGGAAACCATAGAACAGTACTCCATCCGGGTGGTGGACGAGTGGAAGCTGGGCCGCAAGGGGATCGATGACGGTCTACTGCTGCTGGTCGCCGTCAACGATCGCCGGCTGCGCATCGAGGTCGGCTACGGCTTAGAAGGGGTGGTGCCGGACGCCATCGCCAACCGCATCATTGAGGAGTATATCGTTCCCTACTTTCGCGCCGGTGAGTACGCCGCCGGCATCCAGGCCGGGCTGCAGCGCTTGATGGGCCTGATCGAGGGCGAGCCGCTGCCGCCACCTCGATCCGCTAGCCGCGACCGTGCCAGCGACAACCTGCTGCCGTTTCTGCTGTTCGCGTTTTTCATCTTTAGCGGCCTGTTCAGCCGCTTGCTGGGGCGCTTACTCGGCGCCGCCGTTACCGGCGGGGTGATGGGCGCGCTGTTTCTGCTGCTGGTGGGCTCGCTGAGAGCGGCAATAGTGGTCGCGCTTCTCGCCTTCGTGCTCACCCTGGCGACCGGCGGTCGCGTCTACGGCGTTGTGCCCGGTGGTTTCCCTGGTGGCCGTGGCGGCTTCGGCGGCGGGGGCGGCGGCTTTGGCGGCGGCGGCGCCTCCGGGAGGTGGTGATGCCGAACTGGAAGCGACTGACCCAGCATCTGCTGTTGCCAGGCTGGCGACTGCGCAGCCTGTTCCCGCCTGCCACCCTGGACCGCATTGAGGCGGCGATTCGTGATGCGGAGCGGGCCCACACCGGGCAGATCCGGTTTGCCGTCGAGGCGGCGCTGGACTTGCCGCTGCTGCTCAAAGGAGTCAGTGCCCGCGAGCGGGCCATCGATGTGTTCTCCCTGCTGCGGGTCTGGGACACCGAGCACAACAACGGGGTGCTGATCTACCTGCTGCTGGCCGATCACGATGTCGAGATCGTAGCCGATCGCGGCATCCACGCCCGGGTGGGGACGCTAGGCTGGGAGGAGATCTGTCGGTCCATGGAAGCCTGCTTCCATGCCGGCGAGTTCGAGCGGGGCGTCCTGCTGGGGATAGAGAAGGTTGGGGCTCTGCTAGCGGAGCATTTTCCGGGGCAGGGCTGCAACGAGCTGCCGGATGCTCCGGTGCTGCTCTGAGCGCCGGCGGCATTGCGCCGCCGGCGGCCAGCCGCGCGGCTATTGCGCGGCCAGCACCTTGTCCGGATCGAGGCCGATGAAGATGCTGCCCCAGTGGCGTCCGCGGACGTGGACCGGGACTGACAGGTTGAGCATGATCTCGCCGGTGTCGCGCATGTAGGTGCTGAGCTGGAATGGTGCTTCGCTCTGGTAGCGGCGCAAGTCCTCCGGCGAGCCGGTGCCGAAGAAGCGCATGTTGCGGCTGCGCAGCAGATCCACTTGCGGGTCCCCGGTCATGGGCTGGGAGAATTCCCGGTAGTGGATGGCGACGAAACCGCTGCTATCGAGTGGCAGGCAGAAAGCCGCGCCGTCGACCCCCGTGCGCCAGCTTTCCACCAGGTCCTGGCAAGCCCTCTGGAAGGGCTCGGCATAGCTGACGGTGTATTTCTGCGGATTGGTGCCGGGGATTGGGACGTGGTTGCGGTCGAACATGTCCACGCCCTGATCCAGCAGCTTCTCGATGGCCTGGCTGAGCTGGTCGCGGCGCTGATACATGATCTTGAGAATTTCCTCCAGCCGCCCGCTGCCGATGCGGAACTGGCTGACCTTGCTCAGCGCCTGCTCGGTGGTCTGCCGCAGCGCCGCTGTCTGGGTGTCGGTGCGATCCATGTCTTCGCGGATCCTGATTCCCAGATCACGGATCTCGGTGCTACGGTTGTGGATCTCGCGGTTGGTGACGGACAGCTCTTCGATGGCGGCACTGACCCGCAGCAGGTCGTCGTGGGTAGCGGCAAAGTTTTGTACCATCTCCTCGAACTGCCTGGCTGAGGTCTGGATGGCGTCGCGGGCTTTCTCCGCTTCCGCGATCATGCCCTGAGCGCTGGATGCCGTGCCACCCACGGCCTCGTTCATTTCCGCCACCAGCTCCTGAATCTCGTCCGCTGCACCCCGGACCTTGCCGGCCAGCTCTCGCACCTCATCGGCCACCACCGCAAAGCCGCGACCCTGTTCGCCGGCCCGGGCCGCTTCGATGGCTGCGTTCAGCGCCAGCATGTTGGTCTGGGCGGCGAAGCTTTGCACGGTATCGAGGATCTCGTTGATGTTGCTCGAGGTCGCCTCCAGCCGGGCCACCGTGCCGTGGAAGTCCTGCAGCATGGCGGTTACGCGGCCGATTTGCTCCGCCACCTCGCCCAACTCGAGCAGCGAGCTGCGCGCGGTTTGCAGGTTGCGGGAGTTGACGTCGGCGATGCCGCTGGTGCGCTTGGACAGCTCCTCGATGGCGCTGGCCGTCTCATTGCTGGAACTGAAAATCAGCTCGGAAAACTCTTCCTGCTGGGTCGCATTGCGCTTGGCTTCCTCGGCGTACTTGCGGCTGTGGGCTGCCGCCAGCGAGACCCGGATGCTGTGCTGCTGCAGATCTTCCATGACGGCGCGAATGCGGTCGATGAACTGCCTGAGCTGGGTGACCAGCTGGCCGGCAGCGTCGCCGCTCTCCAACGGGTATGTGAGATCGCCTTCCGGCCGGTTGGCGGCGCGCAGCGCTTCGATGGCGGCATCCAGCTCCTTGCCGCCACCTGCCCGGCGCAGCAGCAGGGCGGCCAGGACGAGGCTGGCCAGCAGCAACAGGACGCCCAGCCAGCGTGCCGCGCCTTCGCCCGTCCCGGCAAGCAGCGCGGCTGCGGTCAGTCCGGTCGTCATGAGCGCCAGATCGGTCCAGGAAAGGGCGCCGGGGAGGCGGAGTATTTTCGTGGTGGCTTGTGGCGATGACATCGAAAGGGGCCCCCTTGGTGCAAATGCCTGTTGTCGTTCTGTTCTCTTTTGCTCCGGTTTGCTAAGGCCGGGCTTGTCTTGCGTACCGTTGTTAACGGCGGCGGTGACGCTTGCTTTAGCCTTGATGAAGAAGAAATTTATCGATTTCTAATATTAATCCCAATGTCGGTATCGCCAGGGAGGTTTTTCCGTTCCTTTGGGATGGCCGTTGCGCGCTGAGTGAAGGGATTTTTCCGTGCCAGCAAGGGAAAGGCCGGCAGCCGAGTCAGGCGCCTGAGCGTAGCAGCAGGCGATTTCGGCAGGCTGTTATTGGGGAGAACGGGCGGCGGCAGGAGGCGGGTTGGGGCGAGGAGGCCGGCGAGCGCGGCGCGCTCGCCGGAACGGTGCTCGCGGTACTGTTATCAGCTGAATTCGCGCTCTTCCCACCAGGGATAGAAGTCGGGCATGTCCTTGCTGGGGGACATGGTGAAGCGAGCCTGGCGTTTCTGCAAAAACGCCTCCACGCCCTCCTTCACGTCGGGCGACTGGCCCATGTAGGCAATGGCGCGCGAGTCGATCTTGTGCGCCTCCATGGGGTGGTCGGCGCCTAGCATACGCCACATCATCTGCCGGTTCAGCGCGGTCGCCACGGCGGAGCAGTTGTCGATCATCTCCCGCGCCAGTGCGCGGGCCGCGGGCAGCAGCTCGTCCGGCTCATGGATGCTGCGGATCAGGCCGCCGCGCAAGGCTTCCTCGGCGCCGAAAACCCGCCCCGTATAGACCCATTCGGCCGCCTGCTGCATGCCGACCAGGCGGGGCAGGAACCAGCTGGAGCAGGCTTCCATGGTGATGCCGCGGCGGGCGAAGACGAAGCCGAACTTGGCATTGGTGGAAGCCAGGCGAATGTCCATGGGCAGGGTCATGGTGACGCCGACGCCGACGGCGGCGCCGTTAAAGGCCGCGATGACCGGCTTCTTGCATTCGAAGATCCGCAGCGACACCGTTCCGCCGCCGTCGCGCAAGCCGGTGCCCAGGGTCTTGTCCTCCCGCTTGGCGCGGTTGAAGGTATCGCCCCCTTTCTCCAGGTCGGCGCCGGCGCAGAAGGCCTTGCCAGCACCGGTGACGATGATGGCCCCGACCTCGTCGTCGGCATCGGCGCGATCGAATGCCTCGATCAGCTCCATCCGCATGGTGGGATTGAAGGCGTTCATCCGCTCGGGGCGGGACAGGGTCAGGGTGAGAATGCGGTCCTCTACCTCGTACTTCAGGGTTTCGAAGCTCACGGCGTCTCCTCTCTATGCAGCGCCTGCTTTTGGATTGTCGAGACGGCGAGTATAGCAAGCGCTTGCACGGCGTCGGCGGGAGGCCGATGCTTAAGCGGTCGGCCGGGCGAGCGCTGCGCCGCTCGTTTCAGCGAGACCGGCCGGCGCCGCTTGCTGGTGACGAGTGTGAGTCCCTTTCTCCTCGCCGCATGGAGATGCAAGATGCGTTACTGCCCGCTTTGCCGCGAGCCGCTTAGCCCCCGCCGCCTGGGCGGCCGGGACCGTCTGGCCTGTGCCACTCCAGGCTGCGGGTTCGTGTTTTGGAACAACCCGGCGCCGGTGGTGGCGGCCATCGTCGAGCACGAGGGGAAGATCGTGCTGGCCCGCGGGGTTGGCTGGCCGGAAGGGCATTTTGGCCTGATCACCGGCTTCCTGGAGCAGGACGAGACGCCGGAGCAGGGGGTGCTGCGGGAGGTTCACGAGGAGCTGTCGCTGCGGGCCGAGATCGTCAGCTACGTCGGCCACTATCCCTTTCCCCGCGCCAACCAGCTGATCCTGGCCTTCCACGTGCGCGCCGAGGGCACCATCGTGATCGACAGGGAGGAGCTGGCGGAAATCCGCCGCATCCCTCCCGAGCGGCTGCGGCCCTGGCAGCATGGCACCGGTCCTGCGGTGCGGGACTGGCTGCTGCGGCAAGGCTATGCGCTCCCGCCCCCGGTGTAATGACCTCAAGGCGGGAGGCGCTGTAGCTTACTGCTCCGGCACGCAGATTTGTCCGCGCAGGACGGCTAGCAGCGTGCGCAGGACGAGCCAGCCGATCACCACTACCAGCAGCCACAGTAAGAGGTGGCTCAATGCGTGCAGCCAGCCGGCTTCGGTCAGCTGGGCCATGGTTAGCGTGGCGACGGTCATGGCGGCAAGGGGGAAGGAGTAGGCCCACCAGGAAAGATAAAAAGGCAGGCGCAGGAAGCGTGGCGCTTGCAGGACCAGCCAGAGTGTCAAGAACAGCGCGCCGTAGTAGAGCACGCGGGCGAAGGTGTCGAGGCTTTCGGTCAGGCGCAGATAGGCTAGAAAGCCCGCCGCCGGCGGCGCGATCAGAATGAACAGGGTCGGCAGCAACCGGTCGGGCAGCGGGTGGTGAAACACCATGCGGTAGATGATGATGGTGAATAGCACCAGCCAGAACAGCAGGCCGATGGAGAAGAAAAACCAGCCGATCTCGAGGCCGGCATGCTGCACGCCGGCAATGGGCGCGAGAATATTGCCGACCACGGGGATGAACCAGGCCGGGTTGATGTGGTGGATCTCGAAGTGCGGCTGGTAGACCCAGCTGGTCAGCACGTAGAGCGTGATGGCCAGGTGCAGCAGCGCGCCGACCACCCAGATGCCGAAGGACAGCGCGGGGGCGAGCTGCAGCGTCAGCGCCCCGAGCAGCAGCAGGCTGACCGAGATGGTGGCGGCGAAGCTCATCCGTATCGGGTGGGTCAGGTCGGCCTTGACCGCCCTCGGATGGCGCAGCGCCTTGGCCAGGTAGAATGCGGCCAGCACGATGAAGGTGCCGAGGGCGACGAAGGTGAGCGCTCGGCCGATGGCGGCGGGAAGGTCCAGCACGCGATGGGCCTGGTTGAACGCCATGGCGAGGCCGGACAAGCCCATGACGGCAGCGAAAAAGGGAAGCGGAAAGTGTTGCAGGCGTTGTTCCATTTCGTCTTCAAACCGGTTGAAGCAGTCGCAAAAGCGACGCTTAATATATCATTCAATATATTGTTTGTGTCGCAAGCCTGTTTCCCCGCGGCTGCCGGCTTGCCTGCGATTGGCTCCAAGTCAGCGGCAAGGAGGTGAGGCATGGCAGGCTCGGCCCAGATCGAGTTGCGCGAAGTCAGCAAGCGATACAGCAGCCGTGGCCGCAGCAGCCTGGTGCTGAGCCGGGTCTCGCTGCAGATCGCCTGCGGCGAGTTCGTGGTGCTGCTGGGGCGCAGCGGCTCCGGCAAGTCCACGCTGCTCAATCTCATCGGTGGCCTGGATCGGCCCAGCAGCGGTAGCATCCGTGTCGACGGACAAGACTTGGTCGCCGCCAGCGAGCGCGAGCGCAGCTTCTGGCGCCGGCGTGCGGTGGGCGTGGTGTTCCAGGCCTACAACCTGATTCCGACCCTGACGGTGGAGGAGAATCTGCGGCTGCCGCTGGAGCTGCTGGGCGCGCCGCGCCGGCGGGCCGCGGCCGCGGCGCGGGAGCAGCTGGCCGCTGTCGGCCTGGACGGCTACGGCGCCGCTTTCCCGGACGAGCTGTCCGGCGGGGAGCAGCAGCGGGTAGCGGTGGCCAGGGCTGTGATCCACCGGCCCTCGCTGGTGCTGGCCGACGAGCCGACCGGCAGCCTCGACCTGGAGACTGCGCAGCAGGTCCTGGCGCTGCTGCAAGACCTTTGCCGGGAGCGGCGGATGACCCTGATCATGGCCACGCACGCCCGTGAGGTCATGGGCATGGCGGACCGGGTGCTCGGGATTCGGGACGGCCGGGTCGAGGCCCTGGCGGCGTGAGCACGCTGTTGCTGCGAGCCGGCTGGCGACAGCTGACCCGCTACCGTGGGCAGTGGTCGCTGACTGTGCTTGCCATCGCCATCGGCGTGGCCGTGGTGGTGGCGGTCGATCTGGCCAACCAGAGCGCACTGCGAGCTTTCGACGCTGCTGAGCGGGTACTGCTGGGGGCGGCCAGCCATCGGCTGCTGGGCGGGCCGGAAGGAGTGCCGGAGGAGGTCTATCTCTGGCTGCGAATGGAGCAGCGCATCCGCCGTGCCGCACCGGTGGTGGAGGGGCGAGCCCGCTTGCCGGCCTTGGAGCGGACGGTGACGCTGCTGGGGCTGGATGCTTTCGCCGAAGGCGAGCTGCGTATGGGTGCGCTTGCTCCGGACGCCGGCAACCTGGGGCAGCTGTTGGCCGTGCCTAACACCGCGCTGCTGTCGGAGGATTTGCAGCAGGCGCTGGCGCTGCGGCCGGGCGAGCGCTTCCTGCTGCGCGCGCAGGGCCGCGAGGTCGAGCTCACCTTCCTGGGATTGCCGGCAGGGACAGAGCCGGCATTGGCCGGGTTGGTGGTGATGGACATCGCCAGCGCCCAGGAACTGCTGGGGCGCGAGGGTTGGTTGTCCCGCATCGACCTGGCGGTGAGCGCGGCCGAGGCCGCGCGGCTGCAGGCCGTGTTGCCGGCGGGCTTGCGCCTGTTGGATGCGACCGCGCAGGCCGGCTCGCTGCAGGAGCTGACGGCGGCGTTTCGCCTCAATTTGACCGCCCTCAGCCTGCTCGCGCTGCTGGTCGGGCTGTTCCTCATCTACAACACGCTCAGTTTTGCCGTCGTGCGCCGGCGCCACATGGTTGGTACGCTGCGCGCGCTGGGCGTGACCCAGGGGGAAATCATGCGCGGGCTGCTGCAGGAAGCCGCCTTGCTGGGGCTGCTGGGGGCGCTGGCCGGGCTGGCCCTGGGGGTGCCGCTTGCGCATGGGCTGGTGCGTCTGGTGGGACGAACCGTCGCCACCCTGTACGCCGAGCAGGCCGTGCTGGGGTTGGTGCTGACGCCCTGGTCCATCACCAAGGCCTTGCTGCTGGGGGTGCTGGGGACGGTGCTAGCGGCCTGGCTGCCTGCCCGGGAGTCGGCCGCGCTGCCGCCGCGGCAGCTGTTGAGCCGGGCCGCGCTGGAGGCGGGCAGTCGGTGCTGGTTGCTGCGGGTGGCGCTGATCGGCGCGGCGCTAGCGGCCGCCGGCGTTCTGCTGCTGCTGGCGAGCGGCGGGCTGGCTGCCGGTTTCCTCGGTCTGTTCGCCATCGTGCTGGGAGCGGCGCTGGGCGTGCCTTTGCTCAGCGCCGGGCTGATGGGGCTGGCGGTGCCGCTGCTGGCAGCCGCTGCGGGCACCGTCGCCCGGCTGGCTGGCCGTGGTGCAGTGGCTTCTCTGAGCCGCACCGGGGTGGCAGTGACGGCCCTGGCCGTCGCCGTCGCCGCTGTGGTCGGAGTCGGCATCATGATCCAGTCGTTTCGGGACAGCGTGGACGGCTGGCTGGAACACACGCTGCAGGCCGACGTCTACGTCGGGGCGGAGGCCGGGGCGGTGCTGGATGCCGAGCTGGTCGAGCGCATCCGTCTACTGCCGTTGGCGGCCGACGTCAGCGTCAGCCGTCGCTTGCAGCTGGCCACCGAAGCCGGCCCGCTGCAGCTGTGGGCGCTGGAGCTCGGCCCGCAGGCCTGGCGCGGTTTCCAGCTGCTGGAAGGCGAGCCCGAGAGCGCCTATCGGGCATTTCGCGCCGGCGGCGTCATGGTCAGCGAGCCTTTCGCCTACCGCCACCGGCTGCGTGTCGGCGACGGCCTGCGCCTGCCCACCCGGGAAGGGATGCGCGAGTTTCCGGTGGTGGCCGTCTATCGCGATTACGGTTCCGACCGGGGCGTGGTCACCCTGCATGCCGATACCCTGCAGCGCTGGTTCGGAATCAGCCCGATCACCGGCATCGGGGTCTACGGCAGCGGCGAGACTACGGCAGAGGCGCTGCTCGAGGCGGTGCGCACCCTGCTGCCGGAGGCGCGCGGGATCCAGCTCAACAGTCAGCAGGCGCTGCGGCAGCGCAGCTTGGAAATCTTCGACCAGACCTTCGCCATCACCAATGTGCTGCGGCTGCTGGCCGGGATCGTGGCCTTCGCCGGGATACTGGCGGCATTGGCCGCGTTGCAGCTGGAGCGGGCGCGGGAGACTGCGGTGTTGCGGGCGATTGGCCTGACGCCGGCGCAGTCGGCCGCGCTGACCGTGACCCAGAGCGGATTGCTGGGGCTGGCGGCGGGAATTTGCGCGCTGCCGCTGGGCGTCATGCTCAGCGGGCTGCTGGTGCACGTCATCCTGCGCCGCGCCTTTGGCTGGAGCATGAACTTCCTGGTGTCGCCGCATATCTTGCTGGAAGGGGTGGCGCTGGCCGTGCTGGCAGCGCTGCTGGCGGGGCTTTATCCGGCCTGGCGCAGCCAGGCCGAGCCGCCCGCCCCGGCCTTGCGGGAGGAGCCATGAGGCGTCTGGTGCTGGTCTTGCTTGTGATGGCGTTGGCGGGGCTGGGCTACTGGTTGTGGCGCCAGGAAGAGCCGCCCGCGACCGGTCGCTTTTCGGTGCAGGGCCTGCTGGGCGGCGCGCTGGAGGACTATGCCCGTGCCGACCGGGTGCGGCCGCTGCGTTTTCCCCGGGACCACGGCGCTCACCCCGATTACCGCAGCGAATGGTGGTATCTGACCGGCAATCTGGAGGACGAGGCTGGACGCCGCTACGGCTTCCAGTTCACCATCTTCCGCCTCGCCTTGTCGCCCCAGCCGCGACCGGGCAGCTCGGCCTGGGGCACACGGCAGGCCTACATGGGCCATTTCGCGGTCACTGATGTCGCCGGCGGCGGGTTCTATGCCTTTGAGCGCTTCAGCCGCGGCGCCCTGGGACTGGCCGGGGGCGAGGCGCAGCCGTTTCGGGTCTGGCTGCACGATTGGCAGCTGCGGGCGCAGGACGATGGCTCTTGGCCCTGGCTGCTGCAGGCGGCGGAGGCGGACGTGGAACTGCGGCTGGAGCTGGAGGCGCGCAAGCCTCTGGCGCTGCAGGGCGAGCGGGGACTGAGCCGCAAGGGGCCGGAGCCCGGCAACGCTTCCTATTACTACTCGTTCACCAATCTGGCCGCGGCCGGCGAGCTGCGCCTGGGGGAGAAGTGGCTGCGGGTCAGCGGCACCGCCTGGCTGGACCGTGAGTGGAGCACCAGCTTGCTCTCGCCCGAGGTCCAGGGCTGGGACTGGTTCGCCCTGCAGCTCGACGATGGCAGCGAGTTCATGCTGTATCAGCTGCGCGCCGAGGATGGCATCGTCGAGGAATTCGGTGCCGGGTTGTACGTGCCGCCTGAGGGCGAGCCGCGGGTGCTCGATGGCCGCCAGTTCAGGCTAGAGCCGATCGCTCATTGGACCAGCCCGCGAACCCGAACCGTCTATCCGATCGTCTGGCGGGCGCAGATTCCTGACCTGCAGGCGACGCTGCGCATCGAGGCGGCGATCCCCAACCAGGAGCTGGACCTGTCGGTGCGCTACTGGGAGGGTGCGGTCGATGTGCACGGCAGCCTGCGGCAGCGCACGGTGCAGGGGCGCGGCTATCTGGAGATGACCGGCTATGGCGGTGACCGGCCGCCCAGCCGCTGACGCCCGCCGCAGCCGGGCCCAGGGCGCGCCGACCGCGATTGAGAATCGCCCGCCTTGGCTCCAGCATGAGAGGTCCGGATGCAGCAGCCAAGGAGGCGGCGATGAACGGGGGTATACAAGCCTTGTTGGGATGGGTGCTGGTCTTGGGGATCGGGTCGGCGCTGGCGACCGAAGCCGGTGAGGCGGCAGGCGCCAGGATCATCCAGACCGATGAACGACACCCTATCGGCAGCTATCTGACCGACGAGCAGGGCCGCAGCGTTTACATGTTCGAGGCCGACAGCAGCAACCAGACTACCTGTTACGATGCCTGCGCCCAGGCCTGGCCGCCCGTGCTGACCGACGGCCGTCCGACGGCGGGACCAGGGGTGGACGAAAGCCTGCTGGGGACCATAGAGCGCGCCGACGGCTCGTTGCAGGTTACCTACAACGGTTGGCCCTTGTACTACTTCATCAAGGACAGCGAATCAGGCGACATCAACGGGCAGGGCGTCAACGGCTTCGGTGCCGACTGGTATTTGTTGACGCCCGGTGGTCAGGTGGCTCGGGCCGAAGGCACGGAAGAACGCCCGCGCGGCTGAAGAGCGCGGCTGCAGCACGCCTGCTGCAGCCGAATGCCCTGCTCAGAGTGCAGCCGCGATCTGGCTGGCGACCTCCTGCAGGACCTGCAGGTCTTCCTGCTTGCGGCCGTGGACGGCCGAGTCCTGTCCCTTCCAGCGCGGCACCACATGGACGTGGTAGTGGAACACGGTCTGGCCGGCGGCCTCGCCGTTGAACTGGCTGACGATGATGCCGTCGGGCTGCAGCGCCTGCTTTTGCGCCCGCGCGATGCGCTGTGCCAGCGCGGCCGCCGCCTGCAGCAAGTCGGTCGGCAAGGTCAGCAGGTTGGGATGGTGGTCCTTCGGCACCACCAGGGCATGGCCCTTGGAAGAAGGGAAGGCGTCCATGAAGGCGATGGTCCTGTCGTCCTCATGGATGATGGCCGCCGGCACTTCCCGGCTGATGATCTTGCAGAAGATGCAGTCAGGATCACGCGATGACGACATTGGCTTCTCCTTGTGGCACGGGCCCGTGCAGCGCACGGGCGGCTTGTTGATCTGAGTCATTACGCCGCCGACCCCAGAGCGTAGATTAGGGCTCTGGATCAGCGCATTCATGTCGGAGGCGGTCTTGGACTTCGAGTATTCGGCAAGAGCGCAGGAATTCAGGGCCCGCGTGGCCGAATTCATGGAGCGCTATATTCTGCCTTACAACGCGCAGTGGCACGCCGAAGTCGCTGCCGGTCGATATCCTCTCACATTGATCGACGACCTCAAGGCCCTGGCCAGGGACGAGGGCCTGTGGAACCTGTGCCTGCCCGCGCTGCGCGACGACGAGCCGGGCACCCGGCTAAGCAACCTGGATTATGCGCCGGTGGCCGAGGTCATGGGGCGGGTCCACTGGGCGTCGGAGGTGTTCAATTGCAGCGCTCCGGACAGCGGCAACATGGAGCTGCTGCAGCTGTTCGCAACGCCCGCGCAGCGGGAGCGGTGGCTCAAGCCGCTGCTCGAGGGCGAGATCCGCTCCTGCTTCGCCATGAGCGAGCCGGACGTGGCATCGAGCGACGCCACCAACATCCAGACCAGCATCCGCCGCGAGGGCGACGAGTACGTCATCAACGGCCGCAAGTGGTTCATCACCGGGGTCAACCATCCCAATTGCCGTCTGATCATCGTGCTGGGACGGATGGAAGGCGCCTGCGACGATCCGCATCGCTGCCACAGCATGGTGCTGGTGCCGCTGGATACGCCCGGCGTGGAGGTGGTTCGCAATATCCCGCTGATGCACTACCACGCCCCCGAAGGGCATTGCGAGCTGGTGTTCCGCGACGTGCGGGTGCCGGCGGAAAATCTGCTGGGCGAGGAAGGGGCAGGCTTCGCCATGGCGCAGGCGCGCCTGGGGCCGGGCCGGGTCCATCACAGCATGCGCTGCATCGGCCAGTGCGAGCTGGCACTGGAACTGATGCGGGAGCGGGCGCTGGAGCGACGGGTTTTCGGCAAGTATTTGTACAAGCACGCCAACGTGGCCGACTGGATTGCCCAGTCCCGCCTCGAAATCGACCAGGCCCGGTTGCTGGTGCTGCAGGCGGCTTGGCAGTTGGACAAATACGGAAATGCCGCGGCGCGCACGGCGGTGTCGGCGATCAAGGTGGTCACCGCGCAGCTGCAGACCCGGGTGCTGGATCGTGCCATGCAAATCTTCGGTGCCATGGGCTTGTCGCCGGACACGCCGCTCAGCTACCTATGGACCTGGGGGCGTGCCATGCGCATCCTGGATGGGCCCGACGAGGTGCATCTGCGGGTGGTGGCGCGTGCCGAATTCGCCAAGGCGCGCGAGATGCACGGGACGACGGCGCCCTATTTTCCGCTGTCGCCCGAGAACCGACGATAAAAAAGACGGCGCCTAGGGCGCCGTCGTTGGCTTGTCTGTCGAGTCTGGTTCAATCGGACGAGGTCTGTCCGGCTGCGGACGCGGTCTGCGTCCCGGCCTCCTGCTCCAGGGCGGCGAAGGTTTCGCTGTCGAGCTGGCCGGACGCCTGCATGTTCTGTTCGCTTTGGAATTCCATCAGGGCCTGGTGGGTTTCCGGCCCCCAGATGCCGTCCACCTGGACTTCGTAGCCGCGGTCGCTTAGCGCCTGCTGGATTCGGCGCACGGTTTCCGAGTCGACCGGGGGCGGTACGTCGCTTTGGGCCTGGGTGGTGTAATCCGAGCTTTCGGCCGCCGAGGCCGATGGCGAAGAAAGCGGCGCGCCGGCCCGCGCATGCTGGTCGTCGGAAATGGAGGCATCCGCGGATGCGCTTTGCTCCATTTGCTCCATCTCGCTGCTGCTGCCGCTCATGCTGTCGGCGGCCGAGGCCGTGTCGGTGCTTTCCGCCGTCGGGTCGGGCAACGAGGTGCCGCCTGGGGTCGGTCCCAGCGTGGTGGTCTCGTCGGTCGGAGCCGCCGGGCTCTCCTGCAAATCCCTTTGTGCTTGCTCGGTGTCTTGGGCGAACGCTCCGGTCGTGCCGAGTGCGGCCGCGACGGACAGCGCCAGCAATCCTTGTTTCATCCTCATGTGTATGCACCTCCTATGTGCATGGGGCGGCTCGTTCCGCCCGGCAATTGATAGATATCGCATCCTGCCCAGGACAACTAAGTCGCAGGTCGGGGATATTCAAGCAGGGCGAGGGCGGTTGGCCGTCGGGAACTGGCGACAGTCACTGTTCCGGCAGCTGCGGCGCGCCTGCCCGCCCGCTAGGCGGGCGGCAACGGCAGCCACAGCTGGAACCGGCACCCGCGCGGCCGGTTGGGTTCGAAGCGCAGGCGGCCTTCGTGAACACGCTCGACGATGGCCCTGACCAGCAGCAGCCCCAGCCCGCTGCCGCCCGGCTTGGTGGTGAAGGATTCCTCGAACAGGCTGTGACGGTGCTGAGGTGGGATTCCGGGACCGGTATCCCAAACCACGATGCGGACCCAGGCGTCGGCTTCTTCCAGCCGCACGCCGACGCGGCCGCTATCGGCAACGGCATCTTGCGCGTTGCGTAGTAGGTTGAGCAAGGCGCGGTTGAGCAGGCCCGGATTGCAGGCGATGTAGGTGCTGCGTGCCGATAGTGCGTTGTCCAGCTCGACGGTGGCGAGACCGGCCTGGGCGATGGCTTGTTCCACCAGCCGAGGCAAGTGGGTGGTGCGAAAGCAGCGGTCATGGCTGCCACCGAGGATGCGCAGCTCCATGACGACTTGCAGCAGGCGCTCGGTGTTGCTGCAGGCGGCAGCGACCATGGAGGCGCTCTTAGGCGGCAGTTGATCCAGCGAGATTAGGTCGAGCAAGGTCTTGGTGGCGGCCAGTGGTGCGACCAGCTCGTGGGCGGTGAAGCTGGATAGCAGTGCCAGCAGCTTGAGGGATTCAGCCTGCGCCAGGCGTGTGGCGGTATCCAAGGCTTGCCCGATTATTTGCGCAGTATGGGCGGCGAGCAGCAGAAGGCTGGCATCGAGCGCAGCGACGGGTGCGCTGATTTCGATGGCGCCGACGGTCTTGCCGCCAGCAAGGCGGATTGGCGCTGTCGCACAGGCGCGGGTTTGACAGGCGGCCAGGACCGGCTCGGCTCGGGCGAGGGCCGCGCCGATGGCGCTTTCCCCGGTGTTATCTTGCGACCAGATCTGACCGGCCGCAAGTCCCAGGGATTGCGCCTCGGGCCAGTTGCCGATCACTGTCAGCAGCACGCCGTCGGCATCCGCGAGGGCGATGGCATGGCGCTGCTCGCCCAGCAGTGCCGACAGCCACTCCAGGTGCGAGCCAGCTGCCTTTAGCAGGGCCGCGTTTGCTTGCAGGCGCTGCTGCAAGCAGTCGGTGGCGGGGTGGCAAGAGGACGCTGGCGAGACGGCATCGGCGGTTGCGGCCCGGTCTGGTGCCTTGGGTGCGTGGTGCCGGTCAGGCAGGCGAATTGCAGCGCGAAAGCGTTTCCAGTCGAGCTGGGACTGCTCCATCCTTGGTCTGTCTCCACGGTAGGCACTCGATTCCCTGTGCCCGGTTGACGGTGTCAATCATGCTGCCCCTTTCCGTATTGGTGGTCAATGAGGAGAATTCTTACAAAATGTCCGCACAGCGGTGCCGGCGTCCGAACCGCGAAGCCGGCGACGGGTGCTGGCCCGGTTTTTTTGAGAATTAGCAGCGGCACTTTTGTGAGCCGCTCGGCTGATTGGCAGAGCGGACTTCGAGGCTTCCCAGCACGCAGGCTCTGCTGCCGTCGGCGCCGGCCGGCTCGAATCCCGAGCGGCTCTGGCCCTGTGCGCCCGGCAGGTGCCGGCGGCCGCATCAGACCTGGCTGTAGTCGGTTTGACGGTCGTCCGCGCTCAGCGCTTTACCATCCGATAAATCCACAGCAGCAGGATGGCGCCGAGGACGGCGATGATGAAACTGCGGATATCAAAGCCGCTCACGTCGCCGAAACCGAGTGCCGAGCCGATGAATCCGCCGACGACGGCGCCCAAAATACCGAGAATGATGGTGATGATTATGCCGCCGGGATCTTTCCCCGGCATGATGGCTTTGGCAATGATGCCAGCAATCAATCCAAAAATGATCCAGGCCAGGATACCCATGGCAGCCTCCTTTTGCCCCGTTTTGCCGCGTTGTTTTCCTTGCTTTTGGGGAGATGGCTTTTATCTTCAAGGAGCGGGTTGCTGCGGCCGGGGCGGCGGCTCCTGCAAGTGCACGTCGAGCTGCGGGTACGGGACGCGGATGCCCCGCTCGGCCAGGCGTTCCAGCGCCATCACATACAGCTCGTGCCGGGTTTGCAGCCGATCGGCCAGCTCCCTCACGAACACGTACAGTTCGAACTCGAAGGCGCTGTCGCCAAGGCCGACGACGTAGGCAAAGGGCTCGGGGTCGCGCATGACCCGAGGGTGGCGGTGGGCGCACTCCAGCAGCAGCTGGCGCACTTCCTCGGGCGGGCAGTCGAAGGGACAGCGCAGCGCGACCTTGACGCGGGTTACCGAGTCGGTCAGCGTCCAGTTGATGAGCCGGTCGGTAATGAAGGTTTTATTGGGGATGATTAGCTCGCGCCGGTCCCAGTCGGTGATGGTGGTGGCGCGAATCTGGATGCGGGTGACCCGGCCGGACATGTCGTTGACGGTGACGGCATCGCCGACCCGGATCGGGCGCTCGAAGAGCAGGATCAGCCCGGAGACGAAGTTGGCGAAGATCTCCTGCAGACCGAAGCCCAGTCCCACGCCCAGGGCAGCTACCAGCCATTGCGCCTGGCTCCAGCGCACGCCCAGCCAGGAAATCGCCATCAGCAGTCCGATGGCGACGATGAGATAGCGGCTAATGGTGGTGATGGCGTAGCGGTTGCCGGAGTCGATGGCCAGTCTGTGTAGGACGGCGATTTCCAGCACCCCGGGCAGGTTGTGGGCAGCGACCAGGGTCAGCGCCAGTACCAGCAGTGCCAGTGCCAGGTCGCCGAGGGTGACCTGGATCAGGCTTTCGTCGGCGCCGGCCGATTCCCACAGCACGATGCCTTCCAGCACGTTGAAGGCTGGCAGCAGATCGGACCAGATGAACCAGAGGCCGACGATGGTCACGCCAGTGAAGAGCAGGGTCAGGATGGTGCGGGCCTGTTCGTCAGCGCTGACCAGCTCGGGGTCGGGGCGGCCGCGGCCGGCGCTGCGGGCCGGGCTGGCGCGCATGGACTGCAGTCGCTTCTCGGCCAGACGCAGCCAGCGCAGCGCGAGATTGCCGGCGATCATCAGGCTGACCAACAGCCAGCCGGTGGTGATGAGACGGCTTTCGAGCTGCAGGGCGGTGTAGTGGTAGCCGTAGAGGGAGAGCGCGGCCAGGGCCAGCGGAAGCAAGGTTGCCGGTATGCGAATCGCTCGTCGCAGCCGCCACCAGCCCCGGCGCCGCTCGCGGCTGTCGCTGCGAGAGAGCTGGAAGCGCGGCCGCAGCAGAATCCAGGCGAATGTCGCCAGTGCGGTCGAGCCGACGACGAAGGCGAGCCTGCCCAGGCCGTCGCGATAAACATCCTCGGGCTGGGTTTCGGTCAGTGTGATCGCGAAGCTGACGGGAACCGCAACTGCCAACAGCCAGGCCAAGTGCCGGCGCAGGCGGCGCCTGGAAGAATGCCGCCAGCGAAAGTGCGTCTGAGCGACTCCGCGCTCGCGGCATAGCTGGCGAAAGCCCTCGATGACCAGCACCACCATCGCCGTGCTGCGCAGACTGGCGCCGACGGCGGCGGCAAAGCTGCCTTCGCTGGCGCCACGGCTGAGCAGCAGCCCAAGGCCGCCCAGCAGCAGCGGCCACAGCAGGGTTAGCAGCAGGGTGTACCACAGTGCCAGAAAGGTATGGAGGATGTGGTCCTCCTGGGTGCCGACCGGAAGCGTGGTACGTTCCAGGCGCCGCCGCAAGTACGGCCGGCCGCCTGCCAGCAGCGCCAGCGGCGCGACCAGCAGGATCAGCGCCGGCGCGCCTGCGAGCTGGCGAACGAGAACCGTGGCCGTGGCTGCCCAGTTGTCCGGCCGCAGCAGCCAGCTCATCGAGGCGCTGAGATTGCGCAGCCACTGCCGGTCGATGGGATTCCCGCTGGCGATCCAGAACAGGCTTTCGTCCAGCAAATCCCGGTACGCCAGCGTCTGCGCAGCGAGCTGCTGCTCCAGCCGATTGAGTTCGAGCAGCTGGTTGGCATAGCGGCTGTAGTTGATGGCGATCTTCTGCAACAGATCGTTTCTGTCCGTGAGCAGTTGCTGCAGGCGTTGCGCGATCTGCTGCTTCTGCGCCGGATCGGCTTCCACTTCGTGCTCAGCCATCAGCTCCACCACCTGGCGGTCGATGGGCGCGGCGGCCTGGCTTTGCTGCTCGATCTGGAATTTGCGTAGCCGCAGCTCGGCGATGCGTTGCTGACGCTCGTCCATCCGCCTGGCGACTTGGCTGACCGACTGCATGCTGAGCCGTTCGCGCCGCAGCACGTCGCCCAGGGCCTGGTTAAGGCCGGCGATTTCGAGCTGCTGCTCGGTGGTTCGGTAGCGCGCCTGTAGCTGCTCCAGCTGCTGCTGCAGGCGTTGCAGCTCGTTGGCGGAGCGCTCCAGGTCCGTTACCAGACGTGCCAGCTGCTTGCTCAGCTCGGCATTGACGCGCGCCGCCTGTTGTACCACGGGCTGGGCCCCAACGGCGGCTTCTGCCGCCTGCTGGGCCGAGAGGGCCGCTTCCGACAGGGTGCGCTCGTTGGCCAGCTCGTCCAGCTCGCGCACCCGCTGCGCCTGGGCTTCCAGCTGCTGACGCAGCAGGGTTCGCTGGGCGCCGAGGATGGCGACCCGGGCATCGTTGCTGAGCAGTTCCTGCTCCAGGGCGCGGATCTGATTGCTGATTGCTAGGCGCGCGGCCTGCTGGGCCACCGTCCTGGCTTGGCGGAGGCGTTCGTTCTCGCCGCTGGCCGGAGCGGCTTGCAGGTTCTTCTCGATTTCTTGCCGACGCTGCTTGGCCGCGGCCAGCTCTTCGCGGGCGCGGTCAGGGCGGGCCTGGGTCTGGCGCAGCTGCTCTTCCAGCTCGTTGAGCTGGTTTTGCAGCCCGGCTAGCACGGCTTTCTCTTGCGCTTGAACCTGCTGGATCTGCTTCAGGTCGGCATCTCGCAACTCGCGCGCCAGCGGCACGGGCAGCTCGACGTGCTGAGCCTGCTGCTGCAGCTGCTGGATGCGGTCCGGCGCTTCCTGCACCAGCCGTTCCATTTCCTGGGCGCTGGCGGCGTAGGCGGCGGCAGCATTGAGCCGCTCCAGCGCCACCTGATAGAGATCCAGCAGCTGCTTGCGCAGCTCTTCGTCGATGCTGCCGCTGTCCTTGAGCGCCTGGATGCGCTCCTGTACCTGCTCGATGCTGGGTGCGTCGCGACCGCTGTCGGAGGACGCAGTGGCTGTGGCCGGGTCGGCCACGAGGAAGGACAGGCAAAAGATCGGAAGCAGCAGGCGCCAGAGCGAACGGAAGCCAAAGCGATAGCTCTCAGCCATGTAAACGCCTGAGTTGGGGTGAGGCTATGGGGCGTCAGTTGATTTAGTGGGCGCTGGTTTCGGGCTTGCCAAGATGCGCCCCTGTTGCGCCCGGCGCCCTTGCCGCGGCATCAAGCGACCGCAAGCCGGTGCTGTGGAGCCGGCCTGTCTCCTGTCGCTTCCAAGCGACAAGAAAAGGGCCGGTTTTCCGGCCACCCGCGCGGGTTTTGATTGAACCGATCGCCTGGCAGCCTCATACCCCAGGCTGATTGCAGCGGCTGTGCCCTCGCTGGCGCGTCAGCCGAGGTAGGCATGGAGACAAGGAGTGGTTCCGCAACAAGGAGTTGATGTATGAGGATGAAATATCTGGCCTGGATTTTCGCCCCGGCGATGCTGCTGGGATTGGCGGCCTGCGACAATGCCGGTGAGCCGGGTGGCACCGGATCCGACAGCGTGAGCGGGTCGGCCGCAACCGACTCCTCCCCCGCGGGCGGGCCGGCTGGGCCCGACTCCACTGCCAGCGCGCCCGACTACGGTAGTGACGCCAGCGAAGAGCAAAGCGCCTCGGCGCCTCCGGCCACCGGGGGCGGCTGATCCCGTAGTCTCTCGCAGCGCGGCAGTCTGGCAGCGGCGGGCAAGGCCCGCCGTCATGCCTGGGAAGGTAATTCGGACCGTCGCACCTGCGAGCCCAGATAAAGGTTGACGTGGCGGAAGTCGTCAAACTCGTCTAGGTCCGGCCAGGTCGTGCTGATCCGCCTGTCCAGCCAGCGATAGCCGGGGGCGTGCAGGTCCTTGATACGCGAGTCGGCCAGCAGCACCTGCGGCGCCTTGTGTAGAAAGCGATCCAGCCAGACCAGGTTGCTACGGTCATAGAGCACGTCGGCGGCCAGGATCAGGTCAACGGTGGCATCGACCGTCTCGAAGTCATCGGCCAGCTCGACCGTCACACCGTTGAGCCGCGCATTGGTGGCGGTGGCCAGGCGGGCGTCCGGATCCAGGTCGCAGGCGATCACGCGGGCCGCGCCGGCCTTGGCCGCGGCGATGGCGGCCACTCCCGAACCACAGCCGAAATCTAGCACGCAGCGACCCCGTACCCAGTGCGGATGATCCAGTAGATGGCGGGCGAGCACCTGGCCGCTGGCCCAACAAAAAATCCAGTAAGCGGGATAGTCGAGGACGGCGCTGATCTCTTCCGGCGTCAGCGCCGCATTGGAGAAATCCGCGTTGAGCAGATAAAGTTGCAGTTCCGGCACATCGGGCAAGGCAGCAAGCTCCACCCTGGCCGTCGGCAGAACTTGCCGCAGTCGGCGGGTGAGGCCTGGATGCATGGAGGGCGGTGAGATTGTCGTCACGATCGCAAGCTCTGCTCTTTCCGAGCGTGCATGATAGCGAAACGACGCTACTTGGCGGCAAGGTCCGGCCTTCCCTGGCCAGTCCGGTCGCAGGCGCGACTCACTGTACCGTGATGATGGCCTCTTCCGAGTAGTCGCTGACGTTGCCCTGATCGTCGATGGCCTGCACGGCGAAGTGCCAGGTGGAGCTCTCCAAATTCTCCACGAGGAAACTGCAGGTCCTGACCGGGCCACAGCTGCTGTTGCCGGTGGTCACGCAAGCTAGATCCTCGGCCGCGATGTCGATGGTTTCGGTATAGTGCTGGTGCGAGAGTCCGTAGCTGATCCGGTATGACGCCAGGTCGGACAAGCAGGTGTCATCGGTCCGGGAGGTCGGCGCTTGCCAGCGAAGCAAGGCCGTCAGATCGGCCGGCCGTTCCGGCTCCGGTTCCGGGGCAGGTTCCGGTTCCGGGGCAGGTTCCGGATAGGGGAGGCTCGGCTGCGGCGGGTTGCCATCCGCGGGACTGGAACCGGAACCGCCGCCACCGCAGGCGGCCACGGCCGTGCCGAGGCAGAGGGCTGCGAAAGCGTTGCGCAGAACAATCATGGACATGGCAGCTTGTTTTTTTCATTGCCCCCGTCCTTGGCATAGGCTGTGTCGAATCGGCTCTGATGGGACGGTCGCTTGGCCTGCATCCTGCAGCCGCCGTGGCGACGTCTCTGTCCAGCAGAGGTGTGCGCACACCATAGGTGGCAGCGGCAAAGACATCTGTGGAAAAAGTCACTGCCTGCACCGCTGTCGGCGAAAAGCGACAGCCAAGTGAGCAGCCGTTCTCGTCCGTGAGACGGAGACGGCGCCTGATGCATGTGGCGCACTGCAACAAGATTTTGCTACGATCCGGAGTCGGATCGCTCAATCGCGTGGTTTTTGAACGAGATCCGTAAGGAGGTCTTTCTTGGCTCAAGGTCCAACCCGTCTCTCATTGGCGTTGGCGGATGAAGCGTCTCAGAGGAGAGTCACGCCCGTCGACGTTTTCAAGCTGGCCCGGCAGTGGTGGCTGGACGGTCGCCGCTTGAACCTCGGCGCCCTGGCCGATGAGGTTGGAGTCAGTCGTGCGACCATTTTCCGCTGGGTCGGAAACCGCGACCTGTTGCTGGCAGAAATCCTCTGGTCGATGTACTCGCAGGTCTTGAATGCGGCGATCAAGGAGGCGGAAGGAACGGGGGCTGAGTATGTCGTCGACGTCTACCGCCGCATTGGCGAGGTGATCGTGGGTTTCGAGCCGCTGCGGCGGTTTTTGCTGCAGGACCCGCAGTACGCCTTGCGGGTGCTCACTTCCGACGCCACCGACTATCATGATCGCCTGGTCGCCGCTTGGAAGGGATTGCTCGATGAACAGGTCGAGCGGGGCGATCTCGATCCGCAGCTGGAAACCGACGAGCTCGCCGAATTGATCGTGCGCATCAATGAAGGCTGTCTCTACTCGGACCTGATTGCCGGTCGCGAGCCGGCCATCGAACGCGCCTGCAAGGCGCTGCGGCTGCTGCTGGCAAGCCGCTGTCCCTGCTGATGGAGTCCCGCCGGCGAGTCCAAACGACGAACGCCCGCTGATGCGGGCGTTCGTCGTTGGAGGATCCGCTTCGCTTGTCGACGCGCTTCAGGCGCGGACGCCAGTAAACTCGGTTTTGCCCATCATGGTCTTGAAGGTGCCGCTCAGGTTGTCGCCATCGGCGGTGGCTTCGAACGACACCGGGAACTTGCCCATCGGCGTGCTGACCTTGGCGGTGAAGCTCGCCGTGTTGCCTTCGATCTTGAGATCCTCCAGCTCGACATCGCCCGTGGCGGCGGAAAGCTTGCCGGAGTTGCTCTCCACATCGATGGTGAGGGTCGGGGTCTGAACCCCGAACGGGGTGTTCATGGTCAGTTTCCAGGTTCCGCCAATGCTCATTGTTTTCTCCATCTGCTCTCGGGTAGCCCGGCCAGGCCGGGCGGGTGATGGGGCAGGAGCCGTGCTCCCGCCCGCGGGTTAAGGTCAGGCGAGGCCCAGCTCCTTCAGCGCCTCGGTGCGCAAGTCCTTGCGCAGCACCTTGCCGACCGGCGTCTTCGGCAGCTCCTCGCGGAAGACGATCTGCTTGGGCACCTTGTAGGCGGTGAGGTGTTGCCGGCAGTGCTCGATGATGTCCTGCTCGGTGACGCTCTGATCGCGCCGCACGATGTAGGCGCGCACCGCCTCGCCGGTGGTCTCGTCAGGCACGCCGATGACGCCGGCCTCGAGCACGCCCGGGTGCTTAACGAGGACTTCTTCCACCTCGTTGGGATAGACGTTGAAGCCGGACACGATGACCATGTCCTTCTTGCGATCGACGATGTAGAAGAACCCGTCCTCGTCCATCTTGGCGATGTCGCCGGTGTAGAACCAGCCGTCCTTCAGGGCGCCTTCGGTCTCCTCCGGCCGATTCCAGTAGCCCTTCATCACCTGCGGCCCCTTGATGATCAGCTCGCCGGGCTGGCCGACCGGGACGGGATTGCCTTCCTCGTCGACGATGCGAACGTAGGTGTCGGCGAGCGGAATGCCAATGGTGCCCGGCTTCCTGGGGCTGTCGAGAGGGGTGGAGGTGACGATGGGGCTGGTCTCGGTGAGTCCGTAGCCCTGATAGATGCGCTGACCGGTGACCTGCTCCCAGCGCTCGGCCACCGCGTCCTGCAGCGCCGTGCCGCCGGCCACGGCAGTCATCTCGCGCGGCGGGTTGGCGCGGAACCACTCCTCGTTCAGCAGGCCGATGAACAGCGTGTTGACGCCAGGCATGAAGGCGAAGTTGTACTTCTCGAACGCTGCCCGCAGGTTGCTCACCGGCCGCGGCGACGGGATCAGCACGTTGTGGCCGCCGATGCTGTAGATCACGCTGCTCACGCCGAGCGCGAAGATGTGATACATCGGCAGCGGCGTCAGCGTGGTGCGGTTGTCCTGCAGCGTGTCCTGCAGGTTGTTGTAGGACTGGGCGACGTTCGACGTCAGGTTGCGGTGCGTCAGCATGGCGCCCTTGGGGCGGCCGGTGGTGCCGCCGGTGTACTGCAGGGCCAGCAGGTCGTCGAGCTCGACCTCGGTCACCGGCACCTTGCGGCCGGCGGCAACGTGCTTGGCGCCCAGCTCGATGGCCTTGCTGAAAGGCTCGGCCGCGACCGGCACCGGCGGAATCATCTTCTTGAGTCGCTGCGCGGTCTGTACTAGGAACTTGCGCAGCGGCGGGAAGAACTCGGCGACACTGGTGATCAGGACCTTCTGCACCTCGGTCTTGGGAATGACCGTATCCAGCTTGCCGGCGAACATGTCGATGATCACCAGCAGTTTGGCGCCGGAGTCGGCCAACGCGAACTCCGTCTCGGGCGGCGTGTAGAGCGGATTGAGGTTGACGATCACGCAGCCCGCTTTGGCGGCGCCGTACAGGAAGATCGGGTAGGTCAGGCAATTGGGGGCCTGGATGGCGACACGGTCGCCCTTCGCCAGGCCGAGTTCATGGCGGAGATAGGCCGCGAACTGGTCGCTGAGCCGGTCGACCTCGGCGAAGGTGATGGTGCCGCTGGTGCCGTTCGGCAGAATGGTAGTAAACGCCGGCTGATTGGCGTATTCGGCACTCGCCTTGCTAACCAGGTCTCCCAGGTTGCGGTAGGGAATCTCGTCGAGATTGTGCTTGCTGGAAGCCGAATAATATTTCAGCCAGGGACGGGAATCGTAAGTCTCGAAGCCGGTTTTCGGGTTCGAAGCAGGGGTGCCCGCATTGGGCGTATCGACGATGTTGTTGGCCATCGTGGTCCTCCTCCATGCGATGGTGGCGCAGCGGTGCAGCGCTCTCGCTTCGCTTCCGGAAAGCGTCTCGGTTTGTGATTTCTTTGGCTTTTATATAGCGTTCGGTGTGCCAGTGCCAGTGCGCAAAACCAACGCACCGGACCGCCACGGCGGTCCGGTGCGTGCGTTGCGGCCGTTTAGGCTTCGATGAGGAAGTTTTCGTCCTCCATTTCCATCAGGTTGGCTGCACCCGACTCGATGGCGGCCACGTGGGCGCGCGTGCGCGGCAGGATGCGCTCGAAGTAGAAGCGCGCTGTCTGCAGCTTGGCCTTGTAGAAGCCTTCCTCGCCGGTGCCGGCAGCCAGCTTCTCGCTGGCGGTTTTCGCCATCGCCACCCAGAAGTAGGCGAGGGTGACGTAGCCGGAGTACATCAGGTAGTCGAAGACTGCAGCGCCGGCCTCGTCTGGGTTCTGCATGGCCTTCATGCCGATCTTCATGGTCAGCTCGCCCCACTCCTTGTTGAGCTGGCTCAGCGGCTCGACCAGGTGCTTGATGGCTTGGTTGCCTTCCTCGGCCTGGCAGAACTTGTGGATCACCTTGGTGAAGCTCATCAGGGTCTTGCCCTGGCTGCCCAGGACCTTGCGGCCGAGCAGGTCCAGCGCCTGGACTCCGGTGGTGCCTTCATACAGCGTGGAGATGCGGGCATCACGCAGGTTTTGCTCCATGCCCCACTCGGCGATGTAGCCGTGGCCGCCGAAGACCTGCATGCCGTGGTAGGCGGACTCGAAGCCGACCTCGGTGAGGAAACCTTTGGCAATGGGCGTCAGCAGCGCCAGCTGGGTCTCGGCGTTCTCCCTGGTCGCTTCATCGTCGCTGTAGAGCGAGAGGTCGACCAGCTTGGCGCAGTAGTAGAGCAGGGCGCGACCGCCTTCGGCGAAGGACTTGATGGTCAGCAGCATGCGCCGCACGTCCGGATGGACAATGATCGGATCGGCCGGCTTGTCCGGTGCCTTGGGGCCAGTCAGGGCGCGCATCTGCAGCCGCTCGCGGGCGTAGCGCACCGCCCCCTGCAGGGCGATCTCGGCGTGCGCCAGACCCTGCAGAGCGGTGCCGATGCGGGCCGAGTTCATGAAGGTGAACATGCAGTTCAGGCCGCGGTTGGGCGGGCCGATCAGGAAGCCGGTGGCGCCGTCGAAGTTCAGCACGCAGGTGGCGTTGCCGTGGATGCCCATCTTGTGCTCGATGGAACCACAGTTGACGGCGTTGCGCTCGCCGACCTCGCCATTGGCGTCGGGCAGGAACTTGGGCACGATGAACAGCGAGATGCCCTTGGTGCCGGCCGGCGCATCCGGTAGGCGGGCCAACACGATGTGGACGATGTTCTCGGCCATGTCGTGCTCGCCGGCGGAAATGAAGATCTTGGTGCCGGTGATCTTGTAGGTGCCGTCGGCCTGCGGCTCTGCCCGGGTGCGCAGCAGACCGAGGTCGGTGCCGCAATGCGGCTCGGTCAGGCACATGGTGCCGGTCCACTGGCCGGAGACCAGTTTGGGCAGATAGATCCGCTTCTGTTCTTCGGTGCCGTGGGCCAGGATGGTGCGTTTGGCACCGTGGGAGAGACCGGGATACATGCCCCAGGCCCAGTTGGCCTGGCCAATCATTTCGGACAGGGAGAAGGCCAGGGACTCGGGCAAGCCCTGACCGCCGTACTCCACCGGCGCGGCCAGCGAGGGCCAGCCGCCCTCGACGAACTTCTGATAAGCGTCCCTGAAGCCGGTTGGGGTTTTAACGACGCCGCCTTCGCTCCAGGTGCAGCCTTCCTGGTCGCCGACCCGGTTCAGGGGAGCGATGACCTGCTCGCAGAACTTGGCAGCTTCCTCCAGGATGGCGTGGACGACGTCCGGGGTGGCATCGGCAAAGGCGGGAACACTGCTGTAATGCTGTTCGTATCCCAGCAGCTCATTGCGTACAAACTTGATATCCCGCAAGGGAGCCTTGTATTCGGGCATGGCGATTCACCTTGGTGAAAAAGTCCTAATTCAGTGCTTGATCCCTGCTATGGGAAGCCGGCCGCTCCTCCGCGGGGAGGAGCGGAGCGGGCTTAGACCACCTCGAACAGGCCGGCAGCGCCCATGCCGGTGCCGACGCACATGGTGACCACCACGTACTTGGCGCCGCGGCGCTTGCCCTCGATCAGCGCGTGGCCGACCAGGCGGGCGCCGCTCATGCCGTAAGGATGGCCAAGGGCGATGGCGCCGCCATTGACGTTGAGGCGCTCGTCGGGAATCCCGAGCTTGTCGCGGCAGTAGAGCACCTGTACCGCGAAGGCTTCGTTGAGCTCCCACAGGTCGATGTCGTCGACGGTCAGGCCGTGGCGCTTGAGCAGCTTGGGCACGGCGAAGACCGGCCCGATGCCCATCTCGTCCGGCTCGCAGCCGGCGACGGCAAAGCCGCGGAAGATGCCTAGGGGCTCCAGGTTGCGCCGCTCGGCTTCCTTGGCACTCATCAGCACGCAGGCGGAGGCGCCATCGGAGAACTGGCTGGCGTTGCCGGCGGTGATGACGCCGCCCGGCACGGCCGGCCGAATGCCGCGCACGCCTTCCAGCGTGGTGTCGGGGCGGATGCCCTCGTCGGCGGAGACCGTCACCTCCTTGGTGATCATCGCGCCGGTGGCTGGATCGGTGGTGGCCCTGATGGTGGTCATCGGCACGATCTCGTCGTCAAACTTGCCCTCGCGCTGCGCCGCGGCAGCCCGCAGATGGCTGCGCACGCCGTACTCATCCTGCGCTTCCTTGGGGATGTTGTAGCGCTTGGCGACGTTCTCCGCGGTCTGCAGCATGGTCCAGTAGAGTTCCGGCTTGTTCTTGGCCAGCCACTCTTCCTGGATGTACTTGGTGTTGACGTTAGCCTGTACGGTGGAGATGGACTCCACGCCCCCGGCGACCATGATGGGAGCCTTGTCGACGATGATGTGTTGGGCCGCCATGGCGATGGCCTGCAGGCCGGACGAGCAGAAGCGGTTGACGGTCACGCCAGCCACGCTGACCGGCAGCCCCGCGCGGATGGCGGCCATGCGGGCCACGTCGTTGCCCTGCGAGCCTTCGGGCAGCGCGCAACCAAAGATCACGTCGTCGATTTCGCCGCCTTCGATGCCGGCCCGCTCGACGGCGTGCTTGATGGCATGGGCGGCAAGCGTGGCGCCGTGCGTCAGGTTGAAGCCGCCGCGCCAGGACTTCGCCAACGGCGTGCGAGCGGTGGAAACAATCACTACGTCAGTCATGTCTTTCTCCTGGTGCGCGAAGCGGCAGGGCCGCTCCGCGGCATCGTCCTCTTAGTTGAACGTCTTGCCTTCGGCGGCGAGCTTGGCGAGCAGCGGCGCTGGCTGCCAGAAATCGCTGTTGGTGACGCCCGGCCGCTTGGCGAACTTCTCCATGGTTCGCGCAACTTTCATCAGCCCGACCCGATCGGCGTAGAACATCGGTCCTCCGCGGAACACGGGGAAGCCGTAGCCGGTGAGGTAGACGATGTCGATGTCGGAGGCGCGCAGGGCAATGCCCTCTTCCAGAATGCGGGCGCCTTCGTTCACCAGGGCATAGACGCAGCGCTCGACGATTTCCTTGTCGCTGATCTTGCGCGGAGTGATGCCCAGTTCCTTGCGGCATTCCTCGATCACGCGATCGACCTCGGGGTCGGGGAGGGCATCCCGCCGGCCCGGCTCATAGCGGTAGAAGCCAGCGCCGGTCTTCTGGCCGAAGCGGCCCATTTCGCACAACCGGTCGGCGATGACCATGCGCTTCATGTCCGGGTTCTCGGCATAGTGGCGCTTGCGGATGGCCCAGCCGATGTCGCCACCGGCCAGGTCCGCCATGCGCAGCGGGCCCATGACGAAGCCGAAGTTCTCGATGGCGCGGTCGATCTGCTGCGGGCTGGCGCCTTCCTCCAGCATCAGCAGCGCTTCGGTCTGGTAGCGGGCGATCATGCGGTTGCCGATGAAGCCGTCGCAGACGCCGGAGACCACTGCGGTCTTTCTGATCTTCTTGGCCAGCTGCATGGCGGTTGCCAGCACCTCCTTGGCGGTCTTCTCGCCGCGAATCACTTCCAGCAGCCGCATGACGTTGGCAGGGCTGAAGAAGTGCAGGCCGATGACGTCCTCCGGCCGCTTGGTGAAGCTGGCGATCTTGTTGAGGTCCAGCGTGGAGGTGTTGGAGGCGAGGATGGCGCCCGGCTTGCAGACCTCGTCCAGCTTGCGGAACACCTGTTCCTTGACGCCCATGTCCTCGAACACCGCCTCAATCACCAGGTCGACGTCCTTGAGGTCGTCGTAGGAGAGGGTGGTATTGAGCAGCGACATGCGCTGTTCAGCGTCCGCCTCGGTCATCTTGCCCTTCTTGATGCGGCCTTCGTAGACGCTGCGGATGTGCGCCACACCGCGGTCCAGGGCCTCCTGCTTCACTTCCAGGATGGTGACCGGGATGCCGGCATTGAGGAAGTTGATAGCGATGCCGCTGCCCATGGTGCCGGCGCCGATGATCCCGACGCTCTTGATTTCACGGGTCGGCGTATCCTCGGCGATGTCGGGGATCTTGGAGGTCGCGCGCTCAGCGAAGAAGGCATGGCGCAGCGCCGCCGACTCTTCGCTCATCAGCAGCTCGGCGAAGAGACGGCGCTCGATCTGCAGGCCTTCGTCGAAGGGCTTGTTCACGGCCGCTTCGACAGCGTCGACGCACTTCAGCGGAGCCGGATAATTCTTCGCCCTCTGGGCGATACCGGTACGGGCCCAGAGGAAGAAGGCCTCGGCCTTGGGGTGCTCGACCTTGAGGTCGCGGGCCAGCTTAAGCGGGCGCTGCTCGTCGACGACCTTGTTGGCAAAGGCCAGCGCGCCCACCAGCAGGTCGCCCTGGATGAATTCGTCGAACAGCTGGGTGCCCATGAACATGCCCGCCGGCACGCTTTCGCCGGAGACGATGAGGTTGAGCGCGGGCTCCAGGCCGACCAGGCGCGGCAGGCGCTGGGTGCCGCCAGCGCCAGGCAGCAGGCCGAGCTTGACCTCAGGCAGGCCGATTTTCGCCGTCGGCAGCGCGACGCGGAAATGGCAGGCCATGGCCAGCTCCAGGCCGCCGCCGAGGGCAGTGCCACCGATGGCAGCGATGACCGGCTTGTCGCACGTCTCGATGAAATGGATGACGGTGTGCAGGTTCGGCTCGACGACCATCTTGGGCGTGCCGAACTCGCGAATGTCGGCGCCGCCGGAGAATACCTGGTCGCTGCCGATCAGCACGATGGCCTTGATGGCATCGTCGGCCTCGGCGCGTTTGATACCATCCACGATGCCGCGACGCAGCTCATGGCCAAGGCCGTTGACGGGTGGGTTGTCCAAGCGGATCACGGCTACCTTGCCGTGCTGCTCGTAGTGGGCGTTACTCATGGGATCTCCTGTGGCTCAACGAAAACGGTTACCGTTTCTCGAACATATATGGCCATGTGCGCGCTGAATTCGGGCAAGCGCGGCCGCCGACCGTTGTTGTTGTCTTCACGACTGCTTGGCTCAAGACAGAATGTCGCGTTGGCAGTACACTTGTGTATGGCACAACAAACACTAGTGCATGTTCGAGGCTTAAGTCAACTCAGAGGATTGTTGCATGAATGAGCCCGTCGCCCGGGAGGGCCGACGTAAAACCAATGAGAAGGAGCAGCTCAGCCGAGACGACTGGCTGGATGCGGCCGCTAGCGCCATTGCCGAGGGTGGTTTCGACAACCTTCGGGTGTTGCTGCTGGCCAAGAAGCTGGGAGTCACCCGCGGCAGCTTCTACTGGCACTTCAAGGACCACCAGGATCTGGTGGTCAGTTTCCTGCAGCGTTGGCGCGAGCGGCGGCTTGCCGAGCTCGCCAACCTGCGCCCCATCGGCAACGATGTGGAGGAAGAGACCCGGCGCATCATGCAGCTGCTGCTTAGCGACAGCGAGCGGCATCTGTGGCGCATGCGCATCGAGCTGGCCGTGCGCGACCTGGCGCGGCGCGACAAGCTGGCTGCGCAAATCGTGGCCGAGGTCGACAAGGCGCGGCTGGAGCGCAACGTCCAGCTGTTGACCCGCATCGTCGACGATCCTGCCGGTGCGGCTGACATGGCGCTGCTGCTGTATGTCGCCACCGTTGGCGCGCAACTGATCACCTCGGGTTCCATGGACGACGCCGACACCGCCAGCCGCATCGAGCGTCTAATCGTCAATCTGGTGCTGGAGTGGCACAAGCGGGGTGGCGGCGAGCTGCTGCCGGGCTGAGCCGGTCGCTTCGGGAGCTATGACTCAGGCGGCAGAATCGCCGAGCGTGCTGCGTCATGATTGTTGTCAGCCTGGAGCAGCAGAGGATGAGGGCCATGCAAGGCGTCGATGTCGTCGTCGCGGTCGAGTTCCCGCTGGATGCGGAGCATGCCAAGGCTTGGAAGGGACTGGGCGGAATCGTGCTAGAGCAGCGCTTGAGCTTGCCGGCATTGCTACTTGCGGAAGGCAATTTGCTGGAGCTGGAGCTTGACGGCTCGCCCCGCGAGCTGCGCATTGAGGTGGTGCGCTGGGTGCAGGCTCGGCAGACGGTGCAGCTGCATGTGGTGCCGACCGAGGCCGCCGCCCTGGCTGCATTGGGGCTGGGCGCCTGGCGGCCCTGGTTGCGGCGGCGTGCCCGCGAGGCGTTTCTGGAGCGCTGCCGGGACAGCGGCTGGCGCTTGCGCGGCGACGTGGAAGCAAAGGTCGCTGGCGCTGTCCCAGCGCCGGTGAAGGAGCGCATCGAGCCGACCCTGTAGCCAGTCGGCGCGTCTTGCCGTCGCTGGCTAACGGGTGGATTCGGAGGCGACCGGGGGGCGCATGTGCCGCGCCACCGTGTCGAGGATGTCGTTGACGTCGGCAGGCTTACGCAGATAGCCGGAGATCCCGGCATCCTCGACGTGGCCGGTCGGTTCGCCGTCGGCTGACATGATCACCACCGGGATGTCGGCGAGCCGCCGGTCCTGCAGCTGCAGCTGGCGAAACTCCCGGCCGCCCATGCCGCGCATCACCAGGTCCAGCAGGATCAAGCTGGGCAGGTGCTGGCAGTCGCGCAGCATGTCGAGGGCCTGCCGTCCGTCGTAAGCGGCCCGGACCGTATAGCCTTCCATCTCAAGCAGGTCTTGGAGCGACGCCTGGATGTCCTTGTCGTCCTCGACCAGTAGTATCCAGTTTTTCATGCGGCAGTACTTGGGTTGACTGGCCGGGGCCGGTGCAGCCGGCGAGTCTGGGGTCCCCGGTCCGATGCTCCCGCGTCACGGCCGGGAGCGAGAATAAGCGAAGCCTAAGATGCTAGTTTAGCCCAGTCGGGTCCAGTCCGTGCCCGCCATCGACGCAGGTTGCTTGCTGTCGGGGGAGCCGGCCCGTCAGCCCAGGGCGGAGAAGATCTCCGCGAAGGTCCTTTCCATGGCATCCAGCTCCATCGGTTTCAGGTAGAATGCATCAAACCCGGCTTGCCGGGCTTGCTCTCTGAATTCCTCACTGTCGTAGCCGGTGAAGGCGATCAGGCGACACTTGCTGTCGCGCTCCCGCAACCGTCTGCCGAGTTCGAGGCCGTTCATGTCCGGCAGCCCCAAGTCCACGACGATCAACTCGGGCTGCTCACTGGCTGCCACCGCCAAGGCCTGGCTGCCGCTTTCGGCGAACAGGAACTGGTGCGGATAGTCCTGCAGCAAGACCTGCAGGATTTCCCGCAGGGGCGCGTCGTCTTCCACGAGCATGATCTTGCGGCGCTGCGCCAGCATCAATGGACACCATGGCTGTGTTGATGGGAGCGAAGGTGAAGCGACGGCGCGCGAAGCGCCTCGGTTCGCCTGCCGAACGCCGTGGCTGAGGGCCGACCGAGTACGGCGCACTCGGCATGCGCTCAGACTTTAGCCTGTGTCCGCGCCTTTTGAAATCTAGGGAGTTCCCGGGTGTTGTCCCGTTGCGGCAGCGGTTAACATCCGCTCCCAGCCGCCAAGAGCGCGCCCTGGCTAGGGCACGGACGCGGTCATGAGTCCGATGCGATCGGACTGACGCGGGGCCGAGAACCGGCCCGGTCCCAATCAACAAACGCGATGTCCTGCCGGCGTCGCAGGGAGCGACCGCTTGGCAGGGACAGGAGCCGTGTCTTGTTACTCTTTTCGATGACCCACAATCAACCACCCACGACCGTTGCCAGCGCGACGGAACTCCAAGGCACGGGACGGCTGCCAGCGCGCGATTTCGACAGGGGAGTGGCTGTCTCGAGCGAGCGGGCATCGCACAGCAAGGATCCGGTTGCCGCCATGATGAGCCGACGACAGGCCGGCGTGCGCGACAGGGCATATCCTGCCAACTGTAACCTGCAGGCCGCGCCCCCCCATGGTTGCTGGCGCCAGCGTGAACAGGTCGGCCGATGACGCGCATTCTAGTCGTCGACGACGAGCTAGACATCGCCGAAGCGGTGCGTGCCGTGCTGGAAGCCGAAGGCTATCAGGTCAGCACGGCCGCCGACGGTCGTCAATGCCTTCAGGCGCTGCAGCGGGAGCGTCCCGATCTGCTGCTCCTTGATGTCATGATGCCGGTGCTTGATGGCTTTGGCGTGTTGGAGCACATGCAGGCCGCGCGCCTGGACGTGCCTGTGGTGATGATGAGCGCCATTCGCCCCGACGGCCGCCTGGCCGAGTACCGGATCAAGGCCTTCTTGAAAAAACCCTTTCTGCTCGAAACCCTGCTAGAGACCGTCGACCGCGCCCTGGCTGGCTAGGTTACGGCCCGTTTACGCCAGCCATGTAGAACTGATCGCCAGCAGCCATGAGGTTTTGCTTGTATATGCAGTTTTCTTTTTGATCCAATATCGAGTTTTGTTTAAGAATGTGAACGGGTTCGCGGTATTCTCGGCTCGCTTGGGCATGCCGGCTCTGCGATCCGCGCGAGCGTCCTTGCCGTGTTGCGGGACGCTGATCAGAACAACGAGACAAACTGGTAGCTTCGC
This sequence comes from Lysobacteraceae bacterium, assembly GCA_012523465.1. Classification (GTDB taxonomy): domain Bacteria; phylum Pseudomonadota; class Gammaproteobacteria; order Nitrococcales; family AK92; genus JAAYIK01. Next base: position 108,120 of record JAAYIK010000004.1, read on the forward strand.
GGATACGGCGGCCTTGCCGGCAATCGGCGCCGTCGTGCCTGTGACCAGAACAAGAACGTGTCGATCACAAAGGGCCATGGCCTCGGTGGCGCGATGGGTGGTGGGACCCTGTCATGGACAGACGATATCCTGAGTCTCGCTGCCGACTGGTGGTGGGAACAGGATGCGGCGTTCCGCTTTACTCGCCTGTGGGGCGACGGCGTCGAAGGCGGCGGGGTGGCGGTCGGCGAGCTGCTTGGCAAACCTCGCTGGGAGATCGGGCTGCAGCTCGTCGGCGGGTCCTGGGATTGGCATCGCGCCGATCTGGAGGCGCGTCGGCCGTTCCGGGATCTGCTGGTCTACCGTCCGCTGGCCGACGGCAGCCGGCGCTATCTGTGCATCAGCGGCGCGCCGGTCTATGACGCTGCTGGCCGCTTTCAGGGCTATCGCGGTTTTGGCCGGGACGTGACCGCGCTCATGCAGCCGCAGCAGGAGCTGGAGCGGCTCAAGGCGGCGTTGGATGCTTACCCCCATCCGGTGTTCATCACCGACGTCGCCCGCATGCAAATCGTCTACGTCAACGACAGCGCCTGTCGGATGAGCGGCTACAGCCGGGAGGAGCTGCTGGCCCTGCCGCCGGAAGTGGCGGCCCAGCTTCCCCGCAAGTCCTTGCTACAAATCTACGCCCAGGCCGCGGCCAGCGAAAACGGCTTCACCCTCGGTCCGGTCCTGCTGAGCTCGCGCGACGGCAGCCGGCGCGGCTGGTGGGAAATCTTTTGGCAGTCGCTGGAGCTGGAGGGGAGACAATTCATCTTCACCACCTCCCGCGAGGTCACCGAGCGCAAGCTGGCTCACGAAGCCGCACAGCGGACCGCCCGCACCCTCACCGTGCTCAGCACCATCAACGAGGCCATGCTGCGAGCCACCTCGCCGGACGAGTTGTTCCAGCAGGCCTGCAACATTGCGGTGGAGGCGGGCCAGTTCATCGGCGCCGCCATCCTGCTGCGGGCGCCCGGCAGCACGGAGCTCAAGCTTGCGGCGGCAACCGGCTCCCATGTGGAGTCCATGCGTGCGGTGAGCATCTCCATCGACCCGAACGTGCCGGAAGGACGGGGGCTGGCCGGAACCGCCTTCCGCAGCGGCCAGCCGTGCACGACCGACGAGTTCCTAACCGATGAGCGGACCCGCCACTGGCGAGCGCACGCGGAGCAGCTGGGGATCCGGGCCGGCGCGGCCATCCCCCTGCTCCGGAAGCAGACGCCGTTCGGTGTGATGCTGCTGTATTCGGCCGACCGCCGTGCCTTCGATGACGAAATCATCGCCCTGCTGCAGCGCATGGCCGCCAACATCAGCTATGCCCTGGATGTCTTCGAACAGGAGGCGCAGCGCGTTCAGGCCGAGGAGGCGCTGCGCAGGAGCGAGGAGAAATACCGCTCCATCCTCGACAACATCGAGGACGCCTATTACGAGGTCGATCTGGAAGGCAGACTGACGTTCTTCAACAACGCCTTCTGCCGTCTGCTGGGCTATGCCGAGCACGAGCTGCTCGGCACTAGCTACCAGGCGCTGATGCGACCAGAGACGGCAAGCATGATCCGGACCGCATTCAACGGCGTCTATCGCAGCGGCCAGTCGCTCAAAATGCTGCACTGGGAGCTGCTCCGTAAGGACGGCGGCATCCTGCTGGTGGAAGGCTCGGTGCAGCTAATACGGGGAACGAACGGCGTACCGGCCGGCTTTCGCGGCATCATCCGCGACCTGACCGAGCGCAAGCGCGAAGAGCGCCTGCTGGCCCTGGAGCATGCCGTGACCCGCTTGCTGGCGGAATCGGGCGAAACCCGCCGCACCCTGCGTGGCGTCGCGCGGCTCATTTGTCAGTCGGAGCAGTGGGCCGCAGGCGGCTACTATCAGTTGGATCCTGCCAGTGGCTCGGCGCGCCTGCTGGCGGGCTGGCGCCAGCCGGAGTTTCGAACCGAATGGCTGGGCGAGGGATTCGCCGAGGTGCCTGCTGGGGGACTGATCTCCGCCGTCGCCGAGTCCGGCGAGCCGCTGTGGGTCGAGAATCTGGCCGATGATCCGCGCGCCACCTGGGCGCCGCCCAAGGAGGCGGAAAAGCTGGCTCGATTATTCTTCCCGGTGCGGGTCGAGGGCGAGACGCTCGGGGTGTTCACTTTCGTTACCGGCTCCAGCCGTCCTCCTGAGCCGCGGCTGCTGCAGACGGCGTTGGTGATCGGCGACCAGGTCGGGCAGTTCCTGCAGCGCAAGCAGGTGGAGCAGGGGCTGCGCGAGAGCGAGGCACGTTTCCGCAGCCTGACCGCGTTGTCGTCCGATTGGTACTGGGAGCAGGATGCCGAGTTCCGCTTCACTCGTCTGGAAGGCCGCCACATGGTGGGCGACGAGAGCCTGGAAGGCGAGAACTGGTTGGGCCGCCGGCGCTGGGAGACCGGTCTGGTGCCGGACGAGGGCGGCAGCTGGCGGGAGCACATCGACACACTCAGGCAGCGCCAGCCCTTCAAGGACTTCATCCTGCGCCGCACCATGGCCGATGGTAGCGTCCGCTACATCAGTGTCAGCGGTGAGCCTATTCTCGATGGCCAGGGCAAGCTACTGGGCTATCGGGGCGTTGGCCGGGACGTGACCGACAGCAAGCGGGCCGAGGAGCAAATCCGCTATCTGGCGACCCACGACAGCTTGACCGAGCTGCCCAACCGGGTGTTGTTCGGCCAGCTGCTGACCGCGGCCATCAAGACCGCCAAGCGGCAGGCGCGCGGCTTTACCGTGATGTTCATCGATCTCGATCACTTCAAGCTGGTCAACGACACGCTGGGCCACGAGGCCGGCGATCGCCTGCTGCGCGAGGTGGCGCAGCGGCTCAAGCGTACCCTGCGGGCCAGCGACACCGTGGCCAGGCTCGGCGGTGACGAGTTCGTGGTGTTGCTGCAGCGGGCTGACACACGCGAGAGCGCGACCAAGGTGGCGCAGAAAATCCTGGCCGCCTTGTCCGAGCCCATCGTCATCCAGGGGCAGGAGTGCCGCGTGACGGCTAGCATCGGCATCTGCATGTATCCGCTGCAGGCGCACGACGAGGAAAGCCTGATGCTGAACGCGGATACCGCCATGTACCTGGCCAAGGAAGCGGGCAAGAGCAGCTTCCGCTTTTACGACCCGGCGCTGCAGCACCAGTCGGCGGAGCGGATGGCGCTGGAAAAAGGGCTGCAGCAGGCCCTGGAGAACGGGCAGTTCGTCCTCCACTACCAGGCCAAGCTGGATCTCAAGACCAACCGCATCGCCGGCGTGGAGGCGCTGCTGCGCTGGAACCATCCCGAGCGCGGTCTGATTCCACCCGGGGCGTTCATCCCGCTGGCCGAGGAGTCCGGCCTGATCGTGCCCATCGGCCGCTGGGTGCTGCAGGCCGTCTGCCGGCAGAACATGGAATGGCTGGATCAGGGGCTGCCGCCGGTGGTCGTGGCCGTCAACCTCTCGCCGCGGCAGTTCCAGGACGACGGCCTGCTGGACGACATCGCCAACGCCCTGCGTGCCTCCGGCATGCCGCCGCAGCTGCTGGAGCTGGAGCTCACAGAGGGCATGCTGCTGGAGAATTCCCGCCGTACCCTGCAGACCCTGAACGCGATCAAGGCGCTGGGCATCCGCATCACCATGGACGACTTCGGGGTTGGCTACTCGTCGCTCGGCCAGCTGCGCGGCTTCCCCATCGACACCCTGAAAATCGACCGCTCCTTCATTCAGAACCTGCCCGACAGTAGCCAGGACAGGGCCATCACCCGGGCCATCGTGGCGCTGGCCAAATCGCTGGAGCTGCAAGTGATTGCCGAGGGTGTGGAAACGGTGGAGCAGGAACGCTTCCTGCGCGAGATTGCCTGCGACCAATCGCAGGGCTATTACTTTAGCAAGCCGGTCGCCGCCGACGAGTTTGCCGAGCTGCTGCGGAAGACCAGCACCACCCATCCCGTCACCGCCTGAGCGGCCCGCCCTGGACAGGCGGGCGCGCCGGCAAGCGGTGCTCAGGCGGGCAGCTTGGCTTCGCGCAGATAGTAGCGGCCGGTGACCTGCAGCTGGTCATCGAACTCGTAGACTAGCGGGTCGCCGGTGGCCACCTCGACCTTGAGGATTTCTTCTTCCGAGAGCCGGTCCAGATGCTTAATCAAGGCACGCAGGCTGTTGCCGTGGGCGGCGATCAGCACCGTCTCCACCTCCCGCAGCTTGGGCAGGATGGCTTCCTCCCAGTAGGGCAGCACCCGCTCTAGCGTCGTGGCCAGGGATTCGGTGGCCGGCAGCTGCTCCGGTGCCAGCATGCTGTAGCGGGGATCGTGGCGCGGGTGGCGCGGATCGTCCGGATCCAGCGCTGGGGGCGGCGTGGCGTAGCTGCGGCGCCAGATGTGGACCTGCTCGTCGCCATATTGCTTGGCCGTCTCGGCCTTATTCAGCCCGGTCAGGGCGCCGTAATGGCGCTCGTTGAGGCGCCAGTCCTTGGAGACCGGCACCCACATCTGGTCCAGCTCGTCGAGGATGATCCAGCAGGTGCGGATGGCGCGCTTGAGCACCGAGGTGAAGGCATGATCGATCCTGTAACCATGGGCTTTCAGCAGCTGGCCGGCCGCCCGGGCTTCCTCGCGGCCCTTGTCGGTGACGTCGACGTCAACCCAGCCGGTGAAGCGGTTCTCCAGATTCCAGATGCTCTGGCCATGGCGCACCAGTACGAGGCGTTTCATTGCGGTCTTATCCTTGGAAAACATTCACGATGAAAGAGCAGGCCCTAGTCTACCAGCCCGCTCAGGCGGTCGGCAGGGCCGCGGGCACCGCGACGTAAAGCCCCTGGAACAGGGCGGCCGGCTGCTCCAGGTCGGGCACGCCGACGTCCAGTCGCAAGCGCGTCCGGTGGCCGCCGATGAGGCTGGCCAGAAAGCGCTGCTGCTCGTCACTGGGGAGCAGCACCTGGGCGAACAGCGTCTTCCGCACCGGACGGCGATAACGGATGCGGCCGTCGGCCAGAACCAGTTCGGCGGGCACGCTCTCGCGCTGTGTCAGCTGATACAGGAAAGCCCAGCCGGCAATGCTGGCCAGGGCGTACAGGCTGCCGGCAAAGGCATTGCCGGCATGGTTGCGATTGGCATCCAGCGGCGCCTGCAGGATCAGGCTTTCCGGGCGCAGGTCGACAACCTCGACCTGCATCGCCGCGGTGAGCGGGAGCAGACGGTGTAGCTCAGTTGTCAGTTGTTCGGGAGTCATCGACGCTGTTCTTGGTAGGAGATGCGGTAAACCACGCCGGCGTGATCGTCCGACACCAGTAAGGCGCCGTCCGGCATGACCAGGACATCGACCGGCCGGCCCCAAACTTTATCATTTTGCAGCCAGCCTTCGGCAAAGGGCTCGTAAGCGCTGGGCCTGCCCTGCTGATCCAGCACGATGCGGGTGACCCGGTAGCCGATTTTCTCGCTGCGGTTCCAGGAGCCGTGCTCGGCGATGAAGATGTTGTTGCGATATTGCGGCGGGAACATCGTGCCGGTGTAAAAGCGCAGGCCGAGCGCAGCCACGTGCGGTCCCAGCTCCTGCGCGGGCGGCGTGTAGCGGGCGCAGTCGCGGCCAGCGCCGAATTCGGGGTCGGGAATGCCCTTGCCGTGGCAGTACGGGTAGCCGAAATGCAGCCTGGCCCTGGGGGCGCGGTTGAGCTCGTCCGGCGGCAGGTCATCGCCCAGCCAGTCGCGACCGTTGTCGGTGAACCACAGCTCGCCGGTTTGCGGATGCCAGGTCATGCCGACGCTGTTGCGCACGCCATGGGCGTAGATCTCCCGGCCGCTGCCGTCCAGGTTGAGCCGGACGATGTGGGCGTAGCCTGCGCGGTCACAGATGTTGCAGGGCGCTCCGACCGACACATAGAGCTTGCGGTCCGGGCCGATGGCGAGGTAGCGCCAGCCGTGGGCCGGATCGCTGGGAAAGCCGTCCGCGACCACGACCGGCTGCGGCGGCTGCTGGAGCCGGTTCTCGATGTCGTCGTAGCGCAGCAGGCGCTGCCGGGTGGCCACATAGAGCTTGCCGTCGTGGAAGGCGATACCGTTGGGGGTATTGAGATCGCTGGCGATCACGTACTTCGCCTCGGCGCGTTGATCGCCATCGCGGTCGCGCAGGGCATAAATCACCCCTTGCCGGCGGGTGCTGACGAACAGGGTTCCCTGATCGCCCAGGGCGAGCGAACGGGCATCGGGCACGTCATCGGCATAGATGTCGATGCGGAAGCTTGGCGGGAGCTTGATCGCGTCCAGCGGCAGGTCGCTGCCGGCGCCGACCCGCGGCACCAAGGCGGCGAGCAGGCCCATGGCCAGGACGTTTGCAATGCGCATGCGGATCCCCTTTGCAGTCGTTATTGGAGCGGGACCGCCGGATGGCGGTCGCCTGCCTGCACGGGCATGAACAACGTTATTGACGTATGGGCGTGCCGCATAGGTTACCATCGGCAGGTGCAGACATAGGAGAAACCATGGCAGTCGAGATCGAACGTAAGTTCCTGGTGTGCAGCGATGCCTGGCGGCAGGCGGCCGATGCCGGCTGCGATTACCGCCAGGGCTATTTGTGCGGTGATGCCGACATGGTGGTGCGGGTGCGGGTCGTTGGTGAGGCCGCCTGGCTTGCCGTCAAGGCCAAGGCTGCCGCCGGTGGCATCGTGCGCCACGAGTTCGAGTATCCCATCCCCCTGGCCGATGCCAACGCCATGCTGGCCCAGCTGTGCCGTCAGCCGCTGATCGAGAAGCGGCGGCACCGGTTCAGGCACGGCGACCATGTCTGGGAAATCGACGTGTTTCACGGCGCCAACGCCGGTTTGGTGCTGGCGGAGATCGAGTTGAGCGACCCGGACGAGGAGTTCTTGCGTCCGCCCTGGCTGGGCGAGGAGGTCAGCACCGACCCACGCTACTTCAGCGCTTATCTCAGCCAGCACCCGTATCGTGAGTGGAAGCATGAGCTTTGACCGACAGGGCCATTATCAGCGCGTGGTGGACAGCGGCCGGATTTGGCTGCAGGTCGACCTCGGGCAGCAGCGCCTGAAAGTGCGGCAGGGCAGTCAGCTGGTGCGCGAGTATCCCATCTCCAGCGCCGCCAAGGGGGCGGGCGAGTTGCACGGCAGCAATCGCACCCCGCGCGGCTGGCACGTGATTCGCGCCAAGATCGGCGATGGGGCGCCCAGCGGTGCTGTCTTCGTCGGCCGCCGCCCGACCGGCGAGATCTACAGCGAGGAGCTGGCGCAGCAGCATCCGGACCGGGACTGGATTCTTACCCGCATCCTCTGGCTGAGCGGCCTGGAGCGCGGCTATAACCGGTTGGGCAATCGCGACACCATGCGCCGCTATATTTACATCCACGGTTGTCCGGACTCGACGCCCATGGGGCAGCCCGGCTCGGCCGGCTGCGTACGCATGCGCAACGCTGACGTCATCGAGCTGTTCGAGCAGGTCGAGCCGGGAACGCCGGTGCTCATCCACGAGTGAGAAGAAGGAAGGCCCGATGAGGTTGGGGCAGCTCATGGTGGGGATAAGCGGCTGCGAGCTGACGGTCGACGAGCGCGAATGCCTGCGCCATCCCCAGGTCGGCGGCGTGATCCTGTTCAGCCGCAATTTCCATGATCTGGTGCAGCTGCAGACGCTGGTACAGGAAATCCATGCCCTGCGGCAGCCGCCGCTGCTGGTGGCGGTCGATCAGGAGGGCGGGCGGGTGCAGCGTTTCCAGGGCGAGTTTACCCGCCTGCCACCGCCGGGGTCGCTGGCGCCTTTGTACGATCGCAATCCCCGTCAGGCGTGCAGCCTGGCAGAGCGTTTGGGCTGGCTGATGGCCAGCGAGCTGCGGGCCGTCGGCATCGATCTGAGCTTCGCTCCGGTGCTGGACCTGGGCCGCGGCATCAGCCAGGTGATCGGTGACCGTGCCTTCCACGCCCAGCCACAGGCGGTGGCCGAGCTGGCCCGGGCCTACGCGCGCGGCATGCGTCGCGCCGGCATGGCGGCGACCGGCAAGCACTTTCCTGGGCATGGCTCGGTGGCGCCGGATTCGCATCTGGAACTGCCGCGCGACCCTCGTCCCTGGGGCGATCTGCAGCAGGAAGATCTGGTGCCGTTCGAGCGCTTGATCGGCAGCGGCATCGCCGCGCTCATGACGGCCCATGTCATCTTTCCGGCGGTGGACGAGTTGCCGGCCAGCTTCTCCCGTGCCTGGGTGGAGGGCATCCTGCGCAATCGGCTGGGATTCCAGGGCGCCGTCTTCAGCGACGACCTCGGCATGGCGGCGGCCGGCTGCATCGGCGACTTTCCGCTGCGCGCCCGGAGAGCCTTGGCGGCTGGTTGCGACATGGTGCTGCTGTGCAACGAGTTCGATCAAATTCCCCGGGTGCTGGCGGCGCTGCCAGCGACGCCCGAGCCGGCCGCCTCGATGCGGCTAGCGCGTCTGCGCGGTCGTCCGGGGGCGCTGGACTGGGCCGCCTTGCGCCGCCTGCCGGAGTGGCGCGCCGCCGCCGAGGCGGCAGCGGCGCTGGTGGCGCAAGCCTGAATCGTTTTGCAAGTGGCTAGGAGACAAGCGGCTTTCTATAATCGCCGCTTTCGACATTGCCGGACCGCCGGGCAGGCCGGCCGGAATGTCGGTAGAGTTCGCCGCCTGCGGCGCTGCCGAGCAGGGCCGCCCGGGTCAGGCAGGGATTCCCCCGCGGCATGCTGCCGGCACAGCCCGGTGCGGCGGACGGGAACTCGGGAAGCGATGAGCCGTCGCCGATGCCCGCGTGCTCAGCGAAGCCGTGGACGCCGCGACGGCCACTTTTACTTAGAGTATTTGCATGTCGAACAAGATTAGCGCCGAGGAAGCGCTGGCGGTCCTGCGCCAGTCTTCGCTGTTGCACGAAGGCTCCGAAGTCGAGAAGGCGGTGGAGCGGATGGCGGCCGAGATCACCGCCGTCCTGCGCGATCAAAACCCCATCGCGTTATGTGTCATGATAGGGGGGCTGGTGCCGGCTGGTATGCTGCTGCCCCGCCTGGAGTTTCCGCTGGAGATCGACTACTGCCACGCGACTCGCTACCGTGGCGCGACTAGCGGCGGCGAGCTGCACTGGCTGGCCCGTCCCCAGCTCGACCTCAAGGATCGGGTTGTCCTCATCATCGACGACATCCTGGACGAAGGCCACACCTTGGCCCAGATCATCGGGGACTGCCGCGCCCAGGGAGCCCGCGCCGTTTATACCGCGGTGCTCGCCAACAAGCTGCATGACCGGCGCATCAGCGGTCTCAAGGCCGATTTCGTCGGCTTGGACGTGGCCGATCACTATGTCTTCGGCGCCGGCATGGACTACAAGGGCTGGTTCCGCAACCTCAACGGGATTTATGCCGCGCCGGAGCAGGTGGACAAGGGCGCTTGAGCTGTGTGCCGCGCCTCGTCCCGAGGCTGGCCGGCCAACCCATCACTAGGAGAGCGATCCATGAGTGTGGCGATCATAGGCGGAACAGGGCTGACTTCGCTGCCCGGTCTGGAGATCACCCGGCGCGAGGTCGTGCATACTCCCTACGGCACCCCGTCAGGCCCCATCACCCATGGCCGTTATAGCGGCAAGGAAGTGATGTTCCTGGCCCGTCACGGCTACGGCCATACCATTCCGCCGCATCGGATCAACTACCGTGCCAACGTCTGGGCACTCAAGCACCTGGGCGTCAAGCGGGTGATTGCCGTGGCGGCGGTCGGTGGGATCACAGAGCGCATGGCGCCGGGCGTCATCGCCTTTCCCGACCAAATCATCGACTACACCTGGGGCCGAGCCTGCACCTTCTTCGACGTCAATCTGACCCAGGTCACCCATATCGACTTCACCTATCCCTACGACGCCGAGCTGCGCTCTATCCTGATCGAGGCTGCCAGGCAGGCCGGGATCGACCATGTCGACGGCGGCACCTACGGCGCCACCCAGGGGCCGCGGCTGGAGACCGCTGCCGAGATCAGGCGGATGCGGCAGGACGGCTGCGAGGTGGTCGGCATGACCGGCATGCCCGAGGCGGCCTTGGCGCGCGAGCTGGGACTGTGCTATGCCACCTGCGCGGTGGTGTCCAACTGGGCGGCCGGCGTCCGTGGCGAGACAGTGTCCATGAATGAGATCGAGGCTACGCTCAAGGAGGGCATGAAGAAGGTTCAGCAACTGTTGACCTACGCCGTGCCACTGCTATAATGCCGGCCTCACCGAGAGATTTCTGAAACCGGAGCGGTAGTTCAGCTGGTTAGAATACCGGCCTGTCACGCCGGGGGTCGCGGGTTCGAGTCCCGTCCGCTCCGCCACATTTCAAGCCGCAAAGGCAAAAAAGCCTCGCTAAATGCGAGGCTTTTTGTTTTCCGGCGCTTGTGCCACCTGCCCCGACGCCCGCACTGGCGTCGGGGCAGGTACGCTTACGCTTCCGCGTTCTTGCCGGCCAGGTACAGCCAGGTTTCGACCACGCTGTCGGGGTTGAGGGAGACGCTCTCGATGCCCTGTTCCATCAGCCAGCGGGCCAGATCCGGATGGTCCGACGGCCCCTGGCCGCAGATGCCGACATACTTGCCGGCACGGCGGCAGGCCTGGATGGCCATCTCCAGCATCGCCTTCACAGCCTCGTTGCGCTCGTCGAACAGGTGGGCGACCAGGCCCGAGTCGCGGTCCAGGCCGAGCGTGAGCTGGGTCAGGTCGTTGGAGCCAATGGAGAAGCCATCGAAGTGCTCCAGGAACTGGTCCGCCAGCACGGCATTGGACGGCAGCTCGCACATCATGATGATCTTGAGGCCGTTTTCACCGCGCTTGAGCCCGTTCTCGGCCAGCAGCTCGATGACCTGCTTGCCTTCCTCTACCGTGCGCACGAAGGGGATCATGACCCAGACGTTGGTCAGCCCCATCTCGTCGCGTACCCGCTTGAGCGCTTCCACTTCCATCTTAAAGCACTCGCGGAAGCTGTCGGACAGGTAGCGCGAGGCGCCGCGGAAGCCGATCATGGGGTTCTCTTCGTGCGGCTCGTACTGCTGGCCGCCGATGAGGTTGGCATACTCGTTGGACTTGAAGTCCGACATGCGCACGATGACCGGCTTGTCATAGAAGGCCGCGGCCAGGGTGGCGATGCCCTCGGTGAGCTTGTCGACGTAGAACGAGCGCGGATCCTTGTAGCCTGCCATCTGCAGACGAATGGTCTGCTTGATGTCCTCCGGCTGCTTGTCGAATTCGAGCAGCGCCTTCGGATGGATGCCGATCATGCGGTTGATGATGAACTCCAGCCGCGCCAGACCAACACCTTCGTTCGGTAGGTGGGCGAAGTCGAAGGCCCGATCTGGGTTGCCGACGTTCATCATGATCTTGAAGCCGATCTCCGGCATGTTGTCGAGGGGGATTTCCTTCACCTCGAAGTCCTGGGCGCCTTCGTAGATGACGCCGGTGTCGCCCTCGGCGCAGGAGACCGTGACGTCCTGGCCATCCTTGATCCTCTCGGTGGCGTCACCGGCGCCGACCACCGCCGGGATGCCCAGCTCGCGGGCGATGATGGCGGCATGGCAGGTGCGGCCGCCGCGGTTGGTCACGATTGCGCTGGCGCGCTTCATGATCGGCTCCCAGTCGGGGTCGGTCATGTCGGTGACTAGCACATCACCCGGCTGAACCAGGTTCATCTGGCTCAGGTCGTTGATGACCCGGGCCCGGCCGGCGCCGATCTTCTGGCCGATGGCGCGCCCGGTGGCCAGGACCTTGCCGCGCTTCTTCAGGTGATAGCGTTGCAGCACCTGGCCGCTGTCACGGCTTTTGACCGTCTCGGGGCGCGCCTGCAGGATGTAGAGCTTGCCGTCCTGGCCGTCTTTGCCCCACTCGATGTCCATGGGGCGGCCATAGTGTTGCTCGATGATGAGCGCCTGCCGCGCCAGCTCCTCGACCTCGGCGTCGGTCAGCGAGAAGCGCAGCCGGTCTTGCTCTGGCACCTCCACCGTCTTGACCGAGCGGCCGTGGGCTTCCTCGCCGCTGTAGACCATCTTGATGGCCTTGCTGCCGAGGTTGCGGCGCAAAATGGCCGGCCGACCGGCCCGCAGGGTGGGTTTGTGGACGTAGAACTCGTCCGGGTTGACCGCGCCCTGGACCACGGTCTCGCCCAGGCCGTAGGAGGCGGTGATGAAGACCACGTCGCGGAAGCCGGACTCGGTGTCGATGGTGAACATCACGCCGGAGGCGCCGATGTCGCTGCGCACCATCCGCTGGATGCCGGCCGACAGTGCGACCTGGGAGTGGTCGAAGCCCTGGTGGACGCGGTAGGCGATGGCGCGATCGTTGTAGAGGGAGGCGAAGACGTGGTGGACGGCTTCCAGGATTCTGTCGAGGCCGCGGACGTTGAGGTAGGTCTCTTGCTGGCCTGCGAAGGAGGCGTCCGGGAGGTCCTCGGCGGTGGCGGACGAGCGGACCGCGTAGGAGCTGTCCGGCGATTCGGCTTCCAGCCGCTGATAGGCTTCGGCGATGGCATCGCGCAGCTTGGGCTGGAAGGGCGTCTCGATGATCATCTGCCGGATCTTGGCGCCGGTACGGGCGAGTGCCTCGACGTCATCGACATCCAGGCTTGCCAGCTCCTTGTTGATTTTCTCGCGCAGCCCGCTCTGGTCGAGAAAATCCCAGTAGGCGGCAGCCGTGGTGGCGAATCCTCCGGGCACCTGAACCCCGGCACTGGCAAGATTGCTGATCATCTCGCCCAGCGAGGCGTTTTTACCGCCAACGCGGTCGACGTCCTGCATTCCTAAGGAATCGAACCAAACTACATAGTCTTGCAATGTCGTCACTCCATCTGGCCGCTACTCAGCTGCCGTTTCCCCAATGACAGGCGCCGCGAGGGCGCGGCATGCGCGCAGGAGAACTGCCTGCCTCGTTCCCCTGCCCAAAATTTTGATAGCATCCAGCAACCGCCATGTAGCCCCTCGAGATAAGGACACCGCCATGGCCCAAGATCCGCAACGGCCCGTAGCAAACGCCAAACGAACCGTCTTTTTCGTGTCGGACCGTACTGGCATTACTGCCGAGACCCTCGGCCACAGTCTGCTGACCCAGTTCGACGCGACTTTTGAGCACGTGACGCTGCCCTTTGTCGACAGTCCCGAGCGGGCCTATCTCGCCATCCAGCAGATCGAAGAGGCCAATCTTGCCAACGGCGAGCGCTCCATCGTCTTCAGCACCGTCATCGACGATCAGGTCCGCGCCATCCTGCGCTCGGCGAACGCCGTCGTGTTCGATTTTTTCGAGACATTCATCGAGCCCCTGGAGCAGGAACTCAAGCTGCCCTCGTCGCACATGGTCGGCCGTTCGCACGGACTGGTGGATAATACCATGTACGACGTCCGAATCGACGCCATGAATTACGCTTTGAACCACGATGATGGCGTCAGAACGCACCTGTATTCCCAGGCGGACGTGATCCTAGTGGGCGTTTCGCGCACCGGCAAGACGCCGTCCTGCATTTACCTGGCCTTGCAGTACGGGGTTTACGCCGCCAATTATCCGTTGACGGAAGACGACCTCGAGGAGGGGGGGCTGCCAAAGGCGCTGGAGCCCTATCGCAACAAGCTCTACGGGCTGACGATACAGCCGCAGCGGCTGGTGCAGATACGCAACGAGCGACGTCCCAACAGTCGCTATTCCTCGATCCGGCAGTGTCAATATGAAATTGCCCGGGCGGAAGCCTTGTTCAAGAAGGAAAACATTCCGTTCGTCGATACCACCACCATGTCGATTGAGGAAATAGCGACCACGATCATGCACGAGCGCAAGATCAAACGTCGTGTTTTGTAAGCGGACGCTGTGGCCGCCGCGAGGGGCGTGCCACGCAGGGTCCTTATGTTATAGTCCGAGGCATGATGGTTTTCACGCAGGATCATTTTCTGGCGCTGCCGGTTCGTAGTTTCGCGAACCTGATGGAGTTGTACGAAAACAACTACATCTTCATGCGGCGCTTGATACCCGACCTCGACCTGATACCTAACGAGATGGTGTCGCGGGTGGAGGGGGCGGTCGATCTGCGCCTGCGCATCCTGGAGCGCTGTCCATACACCACCATGCTGGCCCTGACCCATGAGTTTCCTGAGGGCAGCGCCTGCGAGCCGGAAACCTGCCCGGATCTGGAGATCCGCATCTATCACGATGCCCGTACTGCCGAAGCGCTGGCCAACACCGATTTCAGCCGGGTCGGCATTTGGCGCCGCGAGCCGCCGCCGAATCCCCGCAGCCTGGCCTGGCGCTGGGAGATCAACCGCTTCCTCTATCGCTGGTTGCGCTACTGCCTGGCCCAGGGACATCGCTTCCTGCCGCTGGCGACGGCCGTCTCCGGCTAGGCCCGGTCGCGCGCAGCTACCATGGCTGCCACCGCTCTGGTCTCGATCCAGCCCACCCCGCGGCGGGCGAGATCGCTGGCTTCCTGCCAGTCGTTGACTTCGTAAGCCGCCCACTCCCAGGGACCTGGCCATAGCGGAGCCAGCGAAGGCGGTAGCAGCTCGGCGGCGACGAAGGCGAAGTCGGGCTTGAGCGTTTCCAGGCGGTCGCGGCAGGCCGCATTCCAGTCGGGCACGACCCAGCCGATGCGCCGCTTGCCCACGGAACGGGCGACCTGGATGATGGCGCTGTCGAAGCTGATAAGCACCGCCCGCTCGCCCAGGGGCGCGCAGGCCTCGAGCACGGCGGCGACCGCCTGTGTGATCGCGTGGTGGGGAATGGTGTCCTGCTTTAGTTCGACGAACACCGGCCCGCTGTGCGCAGCCAACCCCTGCGCCACCGCGGCCAGGGTCGGGATGGGCGTCCCCGCGTAGCGCTCGCCTAGCCGTGCCGGTTCGTGGGCGCTGATCTTGCCCAGCTCTTTTGCGCTGTACTCGACAATGGCGCCGCTGCGGCCGGTGGTCCGGTTCAGGGTAGGGTCGTGGAACACCATCGGCACGCCGTCCCTGCTCAGCTGCACATCGAACTCGACGGCGTCTGCGCCGGCGTCCAGCGCCGCCAACAACGCCGGGAGGGTGTTTTCCGGGTACAGCTCGCAGTAGCCGCGGTGCGCGATGATACGAAGCGACTTGGGCATGGACGTTGGCCTCGTGCAGGAGTCGGGCGGCGGCTCGGGCGGCGCGGGCAGCGCCGATGCCACGAACCCTTACTAGCACAAGTTATGCGCCCCTGCAGGTCGGCGGGCAAGCGCGGCGCCGGAGGGGATTACGGCGCAAACTGCCTGATCTGCCGCTGCAGCTGCTTGAGATCGGTGGTGGAGGGGGGGCTCGACGCCGTAGCGCAGGCGCAGATAGAGCGCGGTGATGGCCCATACCTGCTCCGCCAGCTCGGGACGGGCGGCCGCCACCCGCTCGGCATAGTCGCGCGGACCCTCGCCTGGCGCCCGGGGTAGCTGCCGGCGGGCGAGCTTGCGGCAGAAGCGGGCGTAGGCGGCAACCAACGGGTCCGCGGGCCGCTGCGTCGAGCGCAGTAAGAGCAGCGCGATCAGCCCCAGCGCCAGGGCCGTCAACGCCGTCAGGGCGGCGATGGTGCGCGGCCAGTCGATCAGGCCGATGCGTCGCAGCAGCTGCTGCTGCAGTTCCGGCCCATAGCCCATCACCCAGCGGTTCCAGGCGGTATTGAGGGCGTCCCACTGCAGGTGCAGCCGCTTCAGGAAGCCTTCCGAACGGGCCAGGAAGGGGATCGGCTCGCCGGCGGGAAGTGCCGCCGCCAGGCTACGCTCGATGCGGTGCGGGGCGATGAAGCTGGTGGCATCGACCCGCACCCAGCCTTCGCCTTCGAGCCAGACCTCGGTCCAGGCGTGGGCGTCGGACTGGCGCACGATCAGGTAGTTGCCAGCCGGATTGATTTCCCCGCCCAGATAGCCCGTGACCACCCGCGCCGGGATACCGGCGGCCCGCATCAGCACCGCAAAGGCGCTGGCATAGTGCTCGCAGAAACCACGACGAGTCTCAAACAGGAACTGATCCACCGGATCCTGCGGCAACGGTGGCGGGCTGAGGGTGTAGACGAAGTCGTGGCGGCGGAAAAAATCGGCTGCGGTTGCCAGCAGCTCGCGGTCGCTCAGGCTGCGGCGGCGCCAGCTGGCAGCAAGGGCCTTGGCCCGCGGATGGACGTCGGCCGGCAGCGCCAGGTAGCGAGCTTTGCGCTGCGGCGGCAGCGTGGGCTCCAGGCGGTAGTCCGGCGCCGACGCCAGCGAATAGCGCCGCCGCTCGTACACCGGCTCGGCTGCCTCCAGCAGCAGCCCGTCGCTCCAGCGGGTGCCGGCCGGTGCCGTTAGCGGCGCGTCCAGGGTGAGCAGCCAGCGGCGGCTGTGCGGCTCGAGCTGAATGGTGTAGCGGACGATTTCACCTCGTCTTTCGACCGCGGCCGCACTGGACGGGCCCGGTGCCTGGCGCCAGACGCGGCCGTCGTAGCTGGACAGCACTGGGCCGCGCCAGTAGCGCTGCTCCGGGCGCGGTGGCTCATCCTCGAATTCGACCCGGAATGCCACTTCCGCCGACAGGCTGAGCTGGGCGATGTCGCCCGGCGCCATGGTGTCGCTGAGACCGGACGAGGCGCCGCGGGCATCATCGGGTAACCGCCACCCGGGGGAAGAAGACGAACAAGATCAGCATCACCGGTATGGCCTGCAGCAGCAAGGTCGTCGCCAAGTGGGCATGGCGCCAGGGATTGGCCGGCGGCCGGGCTTGGTGGGCGACCATGAGCAGCACCGTCAGCGCCCAGCCGGTGAGGGCCAGATAGACGATCATCCCGATGGACTGGTCGTAGAGAAACTGGGTTGCCGCCAGCAGATAGCCCAGATACATCAGCACATGGACATCGCGGCGCTGGCGCATCTCCAGCAGCTTGAGGGCCGCCATGGCGACCAGTAGCGCGGTACCGGGATCGCGGCCCAGCAGGCTGCCGTGCTCGAGGTAAATGCCGGCGGCGGCCCCCACGGTCAGCAGGGTACGCAGCCAGCCGGGCGGCAGCCGCTCGCCGCGGCGTGCAGCCCAGTAGCGCCAGAGGCCGCAGCCCACGGCCAGCACCAGTAGCCAGGCTGGCAGCCGCGGCGCATGTGGCGCTGCTGCCAGCGCGGTGATCAGCAGCAGCGTGGTTAGCGTCGGCAGGGACAGCAGCGGGCCGCGGGAGCTGGTAGGGGCGGCGGCAGTCATGGCAGCAAGGCCAAGGCTTGCAGGCAGCGGCGCCTGTGCTCGGCGCCGCTGCCTGGCGCGATCTCCTGCCCCGGCAGCCGCAAGCCGTAGCGCTGCCCGCTCGCCTCGGCATCCAGCACCCAGCGACACAGCCGGGCGATCCGGGCTTCCTTGGGCAGCGTCGCCAGGCGGTTCCAATCCAGCCAGATCGGCATGAGGTTTTCGCCGCCGAAGACCTTGGTCTGCGGGTCCTGGCCGCGCGCTACCACGCGCCAAGCCACGTGGCGGGGCGAGTCGCCCGGGCGGTAGCGGCGCAGCTCTTGAAAGTCATCCTGGCCGCTTCGGCCCTGACGTTTGCCGCCGCTGCTGGCGCCTGCGGGGAGTGGCACTGGACCGGTCTCGGGTGCGGGGTAGACCAGGCAAGGCTGGTTCAGCTCCAGAGTGGACCAGGCGTGGAACAGGCCGAGCGGGAAGATGGTGAAAATCCTCACCGCCGGCGGCTGCAGCAAGCCGCGCCGCAGGGTGGGGCGGCGCAGCAGCAGGCCGGCATGACTTCGGGCCGGAACGTCGGTCAGGTCGATCAGCGTGCGCTCCAGCTCCAGACCGACGGCGGGGCGGGCGACGGAGCTGTCGTTGCGCAACTGTAGCGGGAAGACGGCAGTCTCGCCGACAAACACCGGTTCCGGCGGCAGCGCCGTCACCTGGAGGCCGCGCAGGTTGCGAAAGGTATGCAGGATGCTGACCAGCGCCACACTGGCGAGCAGGAAGGTGAAGGCGAAGATCAGGTTGTTGCCGTAATTGATGGCGGTCAGCCACAGCACGAACAGCATGCCGGCGAACATCAGGCCGTTGCGCGTGGGCAGCACGTAGATCCCGCGGTAGACCAGGGTGGCCGGCGTGGCCAGCCGGCGGCCCAGTCGCAACCCCCAGCGCTGCGCCTGCCGCCGCAGGACCGAGGTAGCCGCGGTCATGGGATCGCCACCTCGCTCAGGATCTCGGCCGCTTGCCGACTGCCGATCCGGGTGCCGTGGCCGTCGGCGAGGTGCAGCCGATGGGCGGCGACGTAGGGGAAGACGGCTTGGACGTCTTCCGGCAGCACGGCGTCGCGACCGTCGATCAAGGCCCAAGCTTGGGCCGCGCGCAGCAGGCCGAGCCCGGCCCGCGGCGACAGGCCAGTGCGAAAGCGCCCGCTGTGGCGGCTGTAGTCCAGCAGGGCCTGGATGTAGGCCAGCAGCGGTTCGGCGGCGTGCAGCCGCGGAACCTGTCGCTGGATCTGCAGCAGCTGCTCGGCATCCATGGCCGGCTCCAGCCGCTGCACCATAGCGCGGCGATCCTCGCCGCGCAGCAGCTCGCGCTCGGCGGCCGGGTCGGGGTAGCCGAGCTCCAGGCAGAACAGGAAGCGATCGAGCTGGGATTCCGGCAGCGGGAAGGTGCCGATCTGGGTATCCGGGTTCTGGGTGGCGATCACGAAAAACGGCCGCGGCAGCGGTCGGGTGACGCCGTCGCTGGTGACCTGGCGCTCTTCCATCGCTTCCAGCAGCGCGCTCTGGGTTTTGGGCGTGGCCCGGGTGATCTCGTCGGCCAGCACCACCTGGGAGAAGATGGGGCCGGGCTGGAAGCTGAAGCGTCCGCTTTCCCGGTCGAAGATGGAGGCCCCGAGGATGTCGGCCGGCAGCATGTCGCTGGTGAACTGGATGCGCTGGAACTGCAGCCCGAGCAGGGCCGCCAGTGTGTGGGCCAGCGTGGTCTTGCCCATGCCTGGCAAGTCCTCGATCAGCAGATCGCCGTTGGCGAACAAGCAGGCTAGCGCCAGGCGGAGCTGCCGTTCCTTGCCCAGGATGACCGTGTTCGCGCGCTCGAGTAGCCGGTTGATGGAAGCTTGCATTCTTAGTGGGTGTCGCAGCCGCTAATGTCGTGGCGTCCGTCGACGCGTGGATGATCGATTCCCCTGCGGGAACGGAATGCACAGCCGCTCGCGGCAGGGGGCGCAGGATGTTGATGATAGCGCCAAATATCTTGGGGCGGTGAAGAGCAGGTCGAAATCCTCGAAGCGGCAGGTAAAGGGCGCGCCGGCCGCGCGCGACGGCCTCAGCCGTCGCCCGTCACGTCGGCATGCGGGCGCAGCAGCAGCGCGCACAGTAGCGCGCACAGCGCCAGGGCGCAGACGATGGCGGGGCCGGCAGGCAGGTCCAGCCCGCCGGAGGCGAGCAGACCGCTGGCGTAGCCGGCCGCGCCGACCAGATAGGCGCTTTTGAGGCCGCGGGTCGCCAGGGCCGGCAGGATGAGGCTGGCGAACACCAGATAAATTCCCACCAGCTGTACCGAGACCGTCACGGCGGCAGCAAACAGCAGATAAAAGCCGATGCGTCCCAGCCGCTCCCCGAAGCCGAACCAAAGGCCGAGCAGCGGCATATAGAGCAGCAGCGCCGGCAGCAGGTCGGGCCAGGAAATCCACAGGATTTGGCCGGCTAGGATGTCCTGCAAATGCTCGCCGGCCTGCGGATTGCCGGCGAGCAGCAGCAGGCTGAGCGAAGCGGCGGTGACGAAGGCGGCGCCGATGATGGCCTCCTGGATCCAGGGCCAGCGACGCTCAGTCCAGGTCATGGTCAAGGCGCCGGCGAGGGCGGCGCTGGCCGCCGCCGCCTGCGTCGCCAGCGGCGAGTTGTCCCAGCCCATGAGGGCGGCCACGATGACGCCGAGCGCGGCGAACTGGGCGATGGCCAGATCGATGAAGATGATGCCGCGCTGCAGAACCTGGCGGCCCAGCGGCACGTGGGTGCTGAGTACCAGCGCTCCTGCCGCTAGGGCAGGAGCGAGGATGGACCACTCCAGGCCGGGTGCGCTCATTGCAGCGCCTCCAGCAGCAGGTCGATAGTCTCGTCGAAGAGGCCGAACAAATCGGTTGCCCGCTGGCTGCCGCCGACGGTATAGGGCAGGCGCAGCGGCTGCACCGGCGAGCGTGCTGCCAGCCAGTCGGCCGGACGACGGTCCTGGTAGGCCGCGTACAGCACTGCCGTGGCTCCCTCCTGCTGCACCTTGGCCAGCACGGTGGCCAGATGGCCGCTGCTGGGCGGGATGCCGGGCCGGGGCTCCAGGGCGGCAATGCGCTGCAGTCCCAGCCAGCGCTCGAGATACACCCAATCGTTGTGGGCGACCACGATGCGCATGCCCTGCAGTGGGCGGGCGCGCTGCTCCCAGGTCGCGATCGCGGCCTGCCAGCGCTGCTGGAAGTCTTCGCCGCGCCGGCGGTAAGCGTCGGCATTGCCGGGATCGAGGGCAATCAGGCGCTGGCTGAGCGCGGCGGCGACCCGGGCGATGTTGCGCGGGTCCAGGTGGAGGTGTGGGTTGCCGCTGGCGTGGACGTCGCCGTCAGCCCGGTCCAGCCGCTGCGGTCTTTCCAGCAGCTCGACCTGGGCCGCGGCTTCGAGAAAGCCGAGGCTGCCCGGGGCGGTGCGAGGATTGTTGGCGCGCCGCTGCAGCATGGACAGCCAGCCGGCCTCCAGCTCGGCGCCGGTGCAGATGGCCAGGTCGGCGCGCCGCAGCTGGGCGATTAGCGCCGGCCGGGCCTGGATGTGGTGCGGGTCTTGCTGGGCCGTGGTGGCCGTGAACACGCTGACCAGTTCGCCGCCCAGCTCGCTGGCGAGAGCGCCCCATTCGGGCTCGCAGGCGAAGATTTGCAGCCTGGCGGCGGCGCTGTCGGCCCACAGCAGGCTGGTGACAAGCATCGTCAGGAGGATTTTGCGCATCGTTTGCAGCCTCCTCAGAAGCGGTGGGCGCCGTGCGCGCCGAGCGACATGATGTACTGCAGGAAGATGGCGCTGCCGCTTTCGCCGCCGATCTCGCTGCGGGTAAGCTGCAGACGGAAGCGACTGAATTCGCTGGGCGAGAAATCCACCATCGCGCTGTAGCGCCGCGCGGCCGAATCGGCGTCGGCCAGCCCGGCTTCGGCTAGCAGCTGAGGGTCGCTGCCGCGGTTATCGCTCGTCAGGCGGTCATGGCGCAGGCCGACCCGCCAGCGGGGCATGAATTGGTAGACCGTTTGCGCATACCAGCCTTTTTGCCTGCCGCTGTAGCGGCCGCTGGCGCCAGCTTCGTGCAGCTCGCCGCTTTCGCGCCGGAGAAAATACTCGGCCTGCACAGTCAGATGGCGGGCGCGCAGATTGCCGCCGGGAGCCCATTTCCAGACTGCGTCGACGATGGTGAGATCGCTGTTGCCGGTGAAGGCGATCGCAGCGTGGTGATGATGATGGTGATGGGCATGATCGTGGCCGGCGGTCCGTTCCGCCGGCTTGGCCCACAATTGCGACACGCCTAGCTGCCAGCTGTGTTCGAAGCCGATGTCGCCGCCGACATGGGCGAACACGGTGTAGGCGCCGACATCGTCATCGCCCTTGGCGGCAGGGAAGCTGCCGCCGCGGAAGGTTTCCGCGCCGAGCTCGACGAACAGCGCGCTCGGGGCCAGCCAGGTCAGCTGCAGGCCGTCGTCGTAATAGCCGCCGCCAAGAAAGGCCTGCACCGGCAGCGGCGCGTCGACGAAGTCCCAGCTGTGGCGATGATGGCTGTTGAGATAGCCCACGCCCGAGAAAAAGCGGCCGAAGGTAAGCCGCAGGCCGGCAGGCAGGGCGGTGGCTTCCACGAAGGCTTCTTCTAGCTCCAGTTTGGTAACGCCGTCGTGGTCGACCAGGGCGGCGCTCACCTGGCCGTAGAAATGGGGATCGATGTTGGCCGACAGGGTCAACTCGGTATGGTCCAGGCTGAAGCCCTGTTCGGGCAGGCCGGCTTCGCCGCCGAGCTGAAAGCCGGGCAGCCGTAGCTCGTCCAGCTTGTGATAGTTGGCGTACTGGCCCATCAGGGTCAGGCTGAGTGCCGGGTTGTAAGCGGCGCTGTCGCTTAGCTGCGCAGCCACGGGCTGCGCCAGGGTGCCAAGCAGCAGTGCCCCAAGCGTCATCTTGCGCATGAGCCGCTCCAGAAGCGTTGGTGACGATCTTTTTTCCGCCGTGCAGGCAGACGGGCTGCCGATACGGCTCGAAGCGAGCAAGGCGTCAGAGGGCTTCCGGAACGGGCGGGCCGCGCGGCTGGCGGGCGCTGGCCCAAACGGCGGGGGCGGCCGGCTGACGGTAGGGATCGGTCGAGGCCGGCAGCGGCGGCAGCGGCCCGCAGGAGCTGGCGGCAGGAACCGCCGTCTTGTGCAGGCCCGCTCGCAGGCAGATACTGCAGTTATCGGTGTCCGCCGTCAGCTCGTGCGTTGCCTCATGGGCCACGGTCGCTAACTGTACCGACAGCGGCGCTGCCGGTAGCAGAATCGGGAGGAGATGCGGCCTGCGATGCATGGCGTTGGCGATTTTTGCTGACAGCTGTGGAAAGGCCGGAGTGCGTTTTGAAATGTTATAATATTACATTTAGAGCGATGCAAGCAGACCGCAGTGCCCGGCTTACTGCGGAAGGAGGCAGCAGATGTCACGACACGGTCAGGCGGCGCCGCCATCCTTCGCCTGCGAACGCGGCGATCATGCCGAGTGCATGCGCGACGCTCTGGCCAAGGCCGAGCAGGTCAGCGCGGCGCGCGGCCTGCGGCTGACCCGGCTGCGGCGGCGGGTGCTGGAGCTGATTTGGGCCAGCCATACCCCGGTCAAGGCCTACGATCTGCTTGAGCAGCTGCGGCAGGAGCATGCCAATGCCGCGCCGCCTACCGTCTACCGGGCCTTGGATTTTCTGGTGCAGGAAGGCTTCGTGCATCGGATAGAATCCCTCAACGCCTACATTGGTTGCGACATCCCTGAGCGCGATCACCAGGGGCAGTTCCTCATCTGCGAGTCCTGCGGCGAGGCCGCCGAGCTGAGCAATCCAGAGATCGAGGCCGCATTGCTCGAGACGGCCAGGACGCTGGGTTTCCGTCTGGAGAGCTCGCTGGTTGAGCTTAAGGGTCGCTGCGCCCGCTGTCGGCAGTCCCAGTCGGCCTGAAGCGCGCCGCTGCGCGCTGACCGCTCAGCGGGGCTCGGACAGGCAGTCGCTGAGAGCCGTCGCCAGCCTGCGCAACAGCTCTGGGTAGGCCTCGGGCCCGGGAGGAATGGCGGCGCCGATGGGGTCGAGTACGGCGATGCGGGCCCCGCTGCCGCGGGCCACTGCTTCCGCCAGGCCGGGCTCGAACTGGGGCTCGCTGAAGATGCAGCGTACCTTCAGGTCCGAAACCTGCTGGCGCGCCTGGATGACGGCGCGGGCGCCCGGCGGGCGTTCCGGGTTGAGGGTGAGTGCGGTGGCCTCGAACAGCCCGTAGCGTTGGGTGAAGTAGCGATAGGCGTCGTGGAAGACCATGAAGGGCACTGCCTGGACCGGCTCCAGTTGCCGTTGCAGAGCGGCATCCAGCCTCTGCAGCTGCGCCATGCGCCGCTGGGCATTGCGGCGGTAGGTCTCGGCGTGCGCTGGATCCAGCGCCGCCAGCCGCTCGGCCAGAGCAGCAAGAAGGCGCTCGGCGTTCCCGACATCCAGCCAAAGGTGGGGATCGTAGTCGGCATGGTCATGCCCGCTACCGGCATGGGCGTGCCCGGGGGTCGCAGCGAGCAGCTTGATACTGTCGAGCCGCGCTAGCTCCAAGCTGTCTGCCTTGGCGGCCAGGGTGCGCAGCGGCTTTGCCAGGAATTGTTCCAGCCCGCTGCCGACCCAAACGACGAGATCGGCCTGCGCCAGCGCTTGCGCCTGCGACGGAGTCAGGGCATAGCTGTGCGGTGAAGCGCCCGGCGGCAGCAGCAGCTGCGGTTCGGCCACGCCTTCCATGCCGCCAGCGGCCAGCGCGTGCAGGGGCTGAATGGTGGCGACGACGCGAGGGGCGGCGAAAAGAGGCAGCTGGACCAGCAGCAAGAGCAGCGAGATGAGGATGCGGTACGGCATGGCGATTCCGACGTCTTTCGGGGTGAAATGTAATGATATAACATTTCGATTTTCCCTCGATAGGATTGCGCATGGTGGGCAGTGAAGCCAACGACGGCCGCAACGCGGTCTTGCAGCGGAACGAGCCCTTGCTGGTGGTCCGTGGGCTGCGCGCCAGCCGCGGCGGGCGGCGGCTGCTGGACGGGGTCGATCTGGAGCTGCGGCGCGGCGAGCTGCTGACCTTGGTCGGCCCGAACGGTTCGGGCAAAAGCACCCTGGTCAAGATACTCTGCGGTGTGAGCCGGGCCGACGCCGGCACCGTCCAGCGCCGGCCCGGCGCGCGCAGCGGCTATGTGCCGCAGCATTTCCGGGTCGATGACAATCTGCCCCTCACGGTCCGGCGCTTTTTGCGCTTGCAGACGGGGCGCAAGACAGGGGATTTGGCCCCGGTCGTCGAGGCGACCGCCATCGGCCATTTGCTGGAACGCCCCATGCAAGGGCTGTCCGGGGGCGAGTCGCGCCGCGTGCTGCTGGCACGGGCGCTGCTGCGCAATCCGGACCTGCTGTTCCTGGACGAGCCGGCCGCCGGGCTCGATGTCAATGGCCAGGCGGCGATCTACGAGCTGATCCAGGCCATCCGCAGTCGCTGGAACTGCGGCGTGCTGGTGGTCTCGCACGACTTGCACCTGGTCATGGCGGCCAGCGATCAGGTGATCTGCCTCAACGAAGGGCGGATCTCCTGCCGCGGCAGTCCGGCTTCGGTGCGGGAGCATCCGGAATACAAGGCCCTGTTCGGGCATCATGTCGCGCCGGCAATCGGCGTCTATGTCCACAGCGGGCACGGCCACCGGCAGCGGGAGCGCGGGCAGCCATGATGAGCGAGCTTTTCCTGCATGCCCTGCTGGCCGGCTGGGGGCTGGCGCTGCTGGCCGGTCCGCTCGGCAGCTTCGTGGTCTGGCGCCGCATGGCTTATTTCGGCGACACCCTGGCCCACTCGGCCTTGCTCGGCGTGGCGCTGGCCTTTCTACTGCACCTGGATCTCAACCTGGGTGTGGTCGCGGTCTGCCTGCTGCTGGCGGTGGCGGTGGTGGCGCTGCGTAGCACCCAGCGGCTGGCCGACGACACACTGCTGGGGATACTGTCGCACAGCGCGCTGTCGCTGGGCCTGGTGGCGCTAGCCTTCGTGCAGGGGCTGCGGGTCGATCTCATGGCTTATTTGTTCGGCGACATCCTCGCGGTGGGCCGCGCCGATCTGGCGTGGATTTACGGCGGCGGCTTGCTGGTCCTGCTGCTGCTGGCCGCGATCTGGCGCTTTCTGCTGCTGCTGACCCTGAACGAGGATCTGGCACGTGCCGAAGGTGTGCCCATGCTGCGCGTCCAGCTGGCGTTCATGGTGGCCATGGCGGTGGTGATCGCTATCGGCATGAAGATCGTCGGCGTGCTGCTGGTGACCTCCATGCTGATAATCCCGGCGGCAACGGCGCGCGCCTACGCGCGGACGCCGGAAGCGATGGCGGCACTGGCCGTCCTGCTGGGTGGCGTTGCGGTGACGGTCGGGCTGGGCGGCGCTTTCGCCTGGGATCTGCCGGCCGGACCGGCCATCGTGGTGGCCTCGGCGCTGCTGTTTCTGCTGACCGTGCTGGCACGTCCGCTGCTGCGGCGCCGGCGCGCGGCGTTCTAAGCCGGCGCGCTCGGCCCTCGGCCAGGGATGTGCGGGGAAAGTCGTGCTAACGTTAGCGAACGAAGACGGCCGCCAGCGCTCGTGCGTGGTGGGCCGAGAGGTGAAGACGACGAGACGACGTGGATAAAGAGAGCCTGCTACAGCGTATCGCCAGGGCCAGTCAGGGCGAGCAAGGACTGATCCTGCCTGACCATGAGCCGCTGGTGCCGGCGGCGGTGCTGATCCCGCTGATCGAGCGTCCGAGCGGCATGCATATCCTGCTGCCCCGCCGCACCGAGCATCTGCGCCGCCATCCCGGCCAGATCAGCTTTCCTGGCGGGCGCATGGAGTCGGACGAATCAGTAGAGGCGGCGGCGCTACGCGAAAGCCAGGAAGAAATCGGGCTGCCGCCCGAGCGGGTGGAAATCATTGGCCGGCTCGGCAGCTGGCGCGTGACCACCGGCTTCATCATCTATCCCGTGGTCGGCATCATCCAGCCGCCGGTCCGGCTGAAGCTGGATCCGCGCGAGGTGGCCGAGATTTTCGAGCTGCCGCTGTCGTTCCTGCTCGACCCCAAGAACCACAAGCCGCACATCGTGGAGTACGGAGGCAAGAAGCACGAGCTGATCGCCTTACCCTACGGCGACTACTTCATCTGGGGGGCGACCGCGGGCATGCTGCATCGGTTGTATCGCACCCTGGCCGGCCAGTCGGTTTGAACCATGTGCGAGCTCCTGGGTATGAGCGCCAACGTGCCGACCGACATCTGCTTCAGCTTCACCGGGCTGATGCAGCGGGGCGGTCGCACCGGGCCGCATGCCGACGGTTGGGGCGTGGTGTTTTACGAAGGCAAGGGCTATCGGCTGTTCCGGGATGCCGCCCCCAGCGCCGAATCGGACCTGGCGCGGCTGTTGCGCGACCTGCCCATCAAGAGTTGCACGGTCATCTCGCACATTCGCAAGGCCACCCGCGGCAAGATCACGCTGGAGAATACCCATCCGTTCGTGCGCGAGATGTGGGGCCGCTCCTGGTGCTTCGCCCATAATGGGCACCTGAAGCGGGTTAAGCGCTGGCCGCTGGACCTTTACCGCCCGGTCGGCACCACCGACAGTGAGCACGCCTTCTGCTGGCTGCTGAACGCGCTGCGGCGGCGTTTCTCCAAGCCGCCGCGGGCGGCGACCTTCTGGCGCTACGTCCATCAGCTGGCGCTCGAGCTCAGCGCGCTCGGCACCTTCAACTTCCTGCTTAGCGATGGCCGCCATCTGGGAGCCTTCTGCAGTACGCATCTGACCTGGTTGACGCGCCAGGCTCCATTCGGCGAGGCCGAGTTGGTGGACGAGGATTTGCGGGTCGATTTTTCTCTGCACACGCAACCGACCGACGTGGTGACGGTGGTCGCCACGCGGCCGCTGACGAGAAACGAAGTCTGGACCACAATGGCAGCAGGCAGCATGGTGGTGTTTGCCGAGGGCAGGCCCTGGTTGCAGTTCGGCGGCAGCTAGGAGGCCGCTGTGGCTGTCCCCAGAAGTCTTTGCAGATGCTCGGCAAATGGAGCGCTGCTGACCAGAAGGAAGAGGAGGCCGTATGAGGAAGCTAGGGACGGGTTGGCGCCGGTTTCAGCGCATCATACCACCGGCGGATGCTCCGATCCCGGTCGATGTGGCGACTCGAACCGGCCTCGAAGCGAAAGTCAGCGACATCAGTGAGGGCGGCGTGGAACTGCGCTACAGCAGCGGCGAGCCGCCGCGGCCCGGTGACAGCATGACTCTGCTGCTGCATCTGCCGCAGGAGGCGCCGGTGCGCGCCCGCGCCAGGGTGTGCCACGTGGACGCCACCCGGATCGGGCTGGCATTCACCGATCTGACCCCGCAGGGGCGTGAGAGCCTGCGCCGCTACGTGCAAATCCACGGCGCCGAGCGCAGCCTGTGGCACCGCGTGCGCCAGCTCTGGGCTGGTTGAGGGCCGGCCCGGAGCTGCGGTCCGGTCGCAAGGCTGGCATACTCAGGGCGATCAACAGTTCAACAAGACCAATCGCTATGTCCATGTTGAAGCGACAGTTTCTGACTGGCCTCGGGCTGCTGCTGGTCGCTTGCGGCTTGGCTCGGGCGGCGATCTATCCGCTGCCGCCGGATGACGTCGATATCATCGGCGAGATCAAGATCGTCGAGGTGCGGCCGGACGAAACCCTGCTCGACATCGGCCGCCGCCATGGCGTCGGTTACGAGGAAATGCAGCGCGCTAATCCGGGCGTCAGCATGTGGGTGCCGGATCCAGGCACCAAGGTCGTGGTGCCGACCCGGCACATCCTGCCGTCCGGGCCGCGGGAGGGACTGGTCCTCAATGTCGCCGAGATGCGGCTGTATTACTACCCGCCGGCGGCCAAGGGGCAGCCGCGCACGGTCGAAACCTACCCCGTCAGCATCGGCCGCATGGACTGGCGCACCCCGCTGGGGGTGACCAGGGTGGTCGCTAAGCAGAAAAATCCGCCCTGGTATCCGCCGCAGTCGGTCAAGCTGGAGGCCAAGGCCGAAGGACGGGTGGTGCCAGACGTGGTGCCGCCCGGTCCCGACAATCCGCTCGGCACCCGGGTGCTGCGGCTGGGCATTCCGGCCTATCTGATCCATGGCACAAACAATCCGTGGGGCATCGGCATGCGGGTCACCCACGGCTGCGTGCGCATGTATCCCGAGGACATCGAAAGCCTCTACGAGCGCGTCCCGGTCAACACGCCGGTGCGCATCGTCAACGAGCCAGTCAAGGCCGGCTGGTTCGCCGGCGAGCTTTATCTGGAGGCGCATCCGCTGCTGGAAGAGGACCGGGAAGACGACGACGCGCAGTTGCTGCGCGAGGCGGTGGCGCGCATCGCCCAAGCCCTGGGCGAGCGCCAGCACCGGGTCGACCTGGCGCAGATCAAGAAGGCCATTGAAGGCCAGGCCGGCGTGCCGGTCCGGATCTCGCGCTCCAGCATCTAGGCGGGCGCCGTCGTCTCGAGCTGTCCAAGCCCCTGCCAGGCCTTGCCTCCCCCGGCTGCCGACGCCGGCCGCGCTCCCTGCCGGCGGCTGCAGCGCCTTTCCTCACGATTTCCTGAATTTGATCCTACATTTACTAGTAGGGCAAACGGTCGCTGCGACCGAGTCGCTACCCGCTGCTCCAAATCCTGGAGTGCTAGCAAGGCGCAAGCCTGGGAGGCACAGCCATGCAACTCGCCAAGGTCGCGCTGGACGACAAATACACACTCGAGTCCGGCCGCATCTATGTCTCCGGCTCTCAAGCCCTGGTCCGGCTGCCGATGCTGCAGCGCGTGCGTGACCGAGCCGCCGGGCTCAACACTGCGGGTTTCATCTCCGGCTACCGCGGCTCGCCGCTGGGAGGCTACGATCTCGCGCTTTGGCAGGCGGAAAGGTATTTGCGCGAGCATCAGATCGTTTTCCAGCCGGGGGTGAACGAGGACCTGGCAGCCACCGCGATCTGGGGTACTCAGCAGGTCGGTCTCGGTGGTCGCTCCAACTACGACGGCGTCTTTGCTATCTGGTATGGCAAGGGGCCAGGGGTCGACCGCTCCGGCGACGTCTTCAAGCACGCCAACGAGGCTGGGACAGCGCCGTACGGCGGCGTGCTGGTGCTGTTCGGCGACGATCCGACCGCCAAGTCCTCCACGGTGGCCTTCCAGAGCGAGCCGGCCCTGATCGCCGCCGGTATCCCGGTGCTGAATCCGGCCAACATCCAGGAATACCTCGACCTTGGGCTGGTGGCCTTTGCCATGTCGCGCTACGCCGGCGTCTGGGTCGGCATGAAGTGCATCACCGACACCGTGGACGGCTCGGCCTCGGTGATCGTCGATCCTTGGCGCGTCCAGCTGGTCACGCCCACCGATTTCGAACTGCCGCCCGACGGTGTGCACATCCGCGTGCCGGACACCGCGCTGGCCAAGGAGCAGCGCCTGTGGCGGGTGCGTCTGCCGGCGGTGCAGGCCTTTGCCCGCGCCAACCGGCTCGACCGGATCACTCATGACCTGCCGGTGGCCAGGCGACGGCTGGGGGTGGTCGCCAGCGGCAAGTCCTGGTCCGATCTTCTGCACGTTCTGCAGCAGCTGGGGGTGGACGAGGAGATGCGGCAGGCGCTGGGGCTTTCGATTTACAAGGTCGCCATGCCCTGGCCGTTGGAGCCGGAAGGCATCCGCGGTTTCGCGCAGGGGCAAGAAGAGCTGCTGGTGATCGAGGAAAAGCGCGGCCTGATCGAGGAGCAGATCGCCCGCATCCTGTATCCGCTGCCTGACCGGCCGCGCCTGCTGGGCAAGCAGGACGAGCACGGCAAGTCGCTGTTGCCGGTCGACGGCGAGCTGTCGCTGGACCAGATCGCCGCGACGCTGGCGGCGCGTCTGCTGCGGCTGAACCCGCCGCCGCGGCTGGCAACGCGGCTGCGAGCGGCGCTGCGGCCGGAGCCGGCGACCGTCGCCAGCCCGGCGACGCCGCGCACCCCCTGGTTCTGCGCCGGCTGCCCGCACAATACGTCCACCCGGGTGCCGGAGGGCAGCCGTGCGTTCGCCGGCATCGGCTGGCACACCATGGCGCTGTTCATGCCCAACCGACGCACCGAGAGTTTCACCCACATGGGCGGCGAGGGAGCGCAGTGGATAGGGCAGGCGCCTTTCTCCAAGGACAGGCACGTGTTCCAGAACCTGGGGGACGGCACTTACTACCACTCCGGGCTGCTGGCGATTCGGGCGGCGGTCGCCGCCAAGGTGAACATCACCTACAAGATCCTCTATAACGACGCAGTGGCCATGACCGGCGGCCAGCCGGTGGAGGGCCAGCTGACGCCCTGGAGCATCGCCCAGCAGGTGGCCGCGGAGGGGGTGCGGCGCATCGTGGTGGTGACCGACGAGCCGAACAAGTACCCGCCAGGCACACCCTGGCCGCAAGGGGTGACGATACGCCACCGGCGCGAACTGGACGCCGTGCAGCGAGAGCTGCGCGAGATCGAAGGCGTCACCGTGCTGATCTACGATCAGACCTGCGCCGCCGAGAAGCGCCGCCGCCGCAAGCGGGGCCGCTATCCGGATCCGGCCAAGCGGGTGTTCATCAACGACCTGGTCTGCGAGGGTTGCGGCGACTGCGGACTGGCCTCCAACTGCGTTGCCGGCAAGCCGCTGGAGACGGAATTCGGACGCAAGCGGATCATCGACCAGTCCAGCTGCAACAAGGACTACTCCTGCCTGGAAGGCTTCTGTCCCAGCTTCGTCACCGTCCACGGCGGCGGGGTGCGCAAGCCGCAGCGGGGAGCGGCAGAATTCCCCCGGGTGGAGCTGCCCGAGCCGGCGCTGCCCGCGCTGAGCCGACCGTACAACATCCTGATTGCTGGCATCGGTGGCACCGGCGTGATCACCCTGGGCGCCTGGCTGGGCATGGCGGCGCACCTTGAGCGTAAGGGGGTGTCGGTGCTGGACCAGACTGGGCTGGCGCAGAAGAACGGCGCCGTCAGCAGCCATGTGCGTCTGGCGGCGCATCCGGATGCGTTGCACGGTGCGCGCATCGGCCGCGGCGACACCGATCTGGTGATTGGCTGTGACATGGTAGTGGCGGCCGGCGCCGAGGCGCTGGCGACCTATGCCACCGGTCGCACGCGGGCGGTGATCAACAGCCACGTGGTGCCGCTGGCGGCCTTCGCCCTCGACCCCGACCTGCCGCTGCACGACCGCCAGCTCGGCAACGTGCTAGATCAGACCCTGGGCAAGGAGTACGTCCACTACACCGCGGCCGGGCGCCTTGCTACCGCCCTGCTGGGCGACGCCATCTACACCAACCCGTTCCTGCTCGGCTACGCCTGGCAGCTGGGTCTCATCCCGCTCAGCCGGCAGGCTATTGAGCGCGCCATCGAGCTGAACGGGACGGCGGTAGAGGAAAACTTGCAGGCGTTCCGCTGGGGTCGCCTGGCCGCCCATGTGCCGGAGCAGGTCGCGGCAGCCGCCGCGCCTTTTCTCACCGGGCAGCAGGCCAGCGTGCAGGATTTCGGCCTGGAGGAGCTGATCGCGCACCGGGTCAAGCACCTGACGGCGTATCAGAACCCTCGCTACGCCGAGCGCTACCTGCGATTGGTGCGCAGGGTGCAGGCGGCGGAGTCCCGGGTTGCGCCGGGCGAGCAGGGCCTGACTCGGGCGGTGGCTGTGTCCTACAGCAAGCTGCTGGCCTACAAGG
Source organism: Lysobacteraceae bacterium (assembly GCA_012523465.1). Classification (GTDB taxonomy): domain Bacteria; phylum Pseudomonadota; class Gammaproteobacteria; order Nitrococcales; family AK92; genus JAAYIK01. Next base: position 139,950 of record JAAYIK010000004.1, read on the forward strand.
ACGAGTATGAGGTCGCTCGGCTTTATCTCGAGCCGAGCTTCCGGCAGCAGCTGGAGGCGCAGTTCGAGGGCAATTACCGGCTCACGGTGCATTTGGCGCCGCCGCTGCTCGCCCGCCGCGATCGGCAGACCGGGCGGCCGCGCAAGCGGGAGTACGGTCCGTGGATATTTAAGGCCTTCCGGTTGCTGGCCGGCCTGCGCTTTTTGCGCGGCACGCCGTTTGACCCCTTCGGCCATACCGCCGAGCGCAAGTTGGAGCGGCAGCTGATCCGCGATTACGAGGCGCTGGTGGAGGAGCTGATCGCGGAGCTAACCGTGGACAACCACGCCACGGCCGTGGCGTTGGCGGAGCTGCCACAGCAGATCCGCGGTTTCGGTCACGTCAAGCTGCACAACCTTCAGCGGGTCAGACAGCAGCAGCAGGCGCTGCTGGTCCGCTTCCGGAGCGGACAGCCGCCGCAGCAGGAGCCGGCAGCAGCGGTCGCGCGGGTGGTGGGTCAGGTATGATGGCGGCGCGGGTGCGCCGCGCCGCCGCGTCCAGGAATCAGCGGAGCTGGATCTTGCCGCCGCCGGGAGGGGGCGGGAAGCCGCTGCCTGTCAGGCCCTCCGGACCGCCAAAGCCGGCGCTGCTGCCCGGCACGATCAGGGAGGAGGCGGCCTCGCGCCGCAGCTCCTGCAGCTTCTCCATCGTGTCCTCGACCGCCTTGCGGGCCGCGTCGCCGAAGGCCTGCGCGGCGTCGGCCAGTGACTTGGCCTCGATCTCGAAACTAAGTGGCAGGGGGCCGGCCGGGGTCAGCACTTGGGTCTGGCCGACGTAGATCGTGTCGCGGTTCGGATCCGGCCGGCCGTCGCCGTCGACCGGCGTCAGCCGCAGAATGCTGCCGACCCGACGATCGGTGAACACTTCCTCGAGGTACAGGCCCTCGAGATCCATCTTCAGTTCCGTGCTCGCTTCATCAGCTGCCATTACAAAGCCTCTTTGTTCGGTGGGGATAGGCCTTAGGCTATCACGAGAGCCGCCTGGATGCGGGCCCTTTCCGAATCTGACCAGCCGATTCGCCATTGGTTGCGGCAACACGGTTGCCGCAGTAAGGCCACTCTCTCGGACTCGTCCCTTGAGGCCGGATCGATTGCGGCAAATCTAGATAGCTGTGGCAAGCAGCTCGGCGCCGCTGCGCTCGCAACCAAGTCCGGACCGAACCATGGCAACACAGCACACCGACAGCCTGCTCAGCGATCTCGATCTCCATCTGCTTGCCGAGGGAAGCCATTGCCGGCTGTACCGAAAACTGGGGGCGCAGCTGCGGGAGGACGGGGTGCATTTCGCGGTCTGGGCCCCCAACGCGGCTGCGGTGTCGGTGATCGGTGACTTCAATGACTGGGATCCCACCGCCCATCCACTCACCCAGCTTCATGCCGGCTCCGGAATCTGGGAAGGTCGGGTGGCGGCCGCCCGGCCCGGCCAGCGCTATAAGTTCCGCCTCATTTCCCGGCATGCCGCCTATACGGTGGACAAGGCGGATCCCTTCGCTTTTCGCGCCGAGCCGCCGCCGCAGACGGCTTCCATCGTCTGGCAGCTGGATTACGACTGGCAGGATGCGGCCTGGATGGGGCAGCGTGCCGGGCATAACGCGTTGGATGCGCCAATGTCGGTTTACGAGTTGCATCCGGGATCGTGGCGGTGCGGCAGGGAAGGCGAGCTGCTCGACTATCGCACGCTGGCGCATCAGGTGGCCGACTACTGCCTGGAGCTGGGCTTTACCCACGTCGAGCTGCTGCCCATCACGGAGCATCCCTTCTACGGCTCCTGGGGCTACCAGTGCACGGGCTATTTCGCGCCCACCGCCCGCTACGGCAGCCCGCAGGATTTCATGTACTTCGTCGATCACCTGCACCAGCGTGGCCTGGGGGTGCTGCTGGACTGGGTGCCGTCCCATTTCCCGAACGACCAGCACGGGCTGCATTATTTCGACGGCACGTTTCTCTACGAGCATGCCGACCCGCGCCGGGGCTACCATCCGGAGTGGAACAGCTACATCTTCGACTACGGCCGCGGCGAGGTGCGGTCTTTCCTGCTCAGCAGCGCCCTGTTCTGGCTGGACCGCTACCACGTCGACGGCCTGCGGGTGGATGCGGTGGCTTCCATGCTCTACCTCGACTACGCCCGCAAGCCGGGCGAGTGGATCCCGAACGTGTACGGTGGCAACGAAAACCTGGAAGCCATCGCCTTCCTGCGGACGCTGAACGAGGCCGTTTATCGGGAGTATCCCGATACCCAGACCATCGCCGAGGAATCCACCGCCTGGCCCATGGTGTCGCGGCCCACCTGCTTGGGCGGCCTCGGTTTCGGGCTCAAGTGGAACATGGGCTGGATGCACGACACGCTGCGTTACTTCCAGGAAGACCCCATCCATCGCAAATACCACCATGACCAGCTGACATTTAGCCTGATTTACGCCTTCAACGAGAACTTCATGCTGCCGCTCTCGCACGACGAGGTGGTGCATGGCAAGGGCTCGCTGCTCGGGCGCATGCCGGGCGATGAATGGCAGCGGTTCGCCAACCTGCGGCTGCTGCTCGGCTACATGTGGGCGCACCCCGGTAAGCAGCTGCTATTCATGGGCGGCGAGTTCGGCCAGCGCCGCGAGTGGGCGCACGAGCGGAGCCTGGACTGGCACCTTCTGCAGCAGCCGCTGCACGCCGGCGCCCAGGCTTGGGTGCGGGATCTCAACCGCTTCTATCGCAGCGAGCCGGCCCTGTACGAGCGGGATTTCACGCCCGACGGCTTCCAGTGGGTGGAAGCCAGCGACCACGAGCGGAGCACGCTGGCGTTCCTGCGCCGCAGTGGCGACCGCTGGCTGCTGGTGGTCTGCAACAACACGCCGGTGGTGCGGGAGAACTATCGGCTGGGCGTGCCGCGGGCGGGAATCTGGGACGAGTGCCTCAACAGCGACGCCGTATGCTACGGCGGCAGCGGCCAGGGCAACCTGGGCCAGGTGGAGGCGATACCGGTCCCCTCGCACGGCCAGTGCTACTCGCTGACCCTGCGGTTACCCCCGCTGGGGATCCTGTTTTTCCGACCCAGGAGTTGAACGCACGGGATGGCAAGGAAGCCGGAATCGAACCACCCGCGTGGCGCGACAGCGCCGTCGGAGGCGCGGCAGGCCGAGGCGACCAAGGCCGCGGCCGCGATCGCGGCGCGAGCTCGCGCGCCTCGGCGGAACAAGGATGACCTGCCGGCATTGCCCGGCCGGCGACGGGTCGTCATCGAAGCCGTCGCCCCGCAGGTCGACTGCGGTCGCTTCCCGATCAAGCGGGTGATGGGAGAGATGGTGGTGGTGGAGGCCGACGTGTTCGCTGACGGCCACGACCGCGTCACCGCCGATCTGCTCTATCGCCATGAGCAGGTCCGCGACTGGCGGCGACTGCCCATGCAGGCGCTGGGCAATGACCGCATGCGCGCCAGCTTCCGGGTCGAGCGGCTGGGGCGGTATCTCTATACCGTGGTCGCCTGGGTCGACCATTTCGCCACCTGGCGGGAAGACCTGACCAAGCGCTACGCCGCCCATCAGGCACTCGAGCTCGAGCTCGCCATCGGCGCGCAGCTGGCGCGAACCGCTGCCGCGCGGGCCAGGAAGGCCGAGGCGCGCCGGTTGCTGGCCTGGGCCAAGACCATGGTTGACCCGGCCCTGAGTCTGGAGGACAGGTACGCCCACGCGCTGGCGGAGGACATCGCCGCCATGGGTTTCGACGTGGTGTATCTGCCACCCATCCATCCGATTGGCGAAGCCTTCCGCAAGGGGCGCAACAATGCGGTGACGGCCGCGCCCGACGACGTTGGCAGCCCCTGGGCTATCGGCAGCCGGCACGGGGGGCATAAGGCGGTGCATCCGCAGCTGGGCACGCTGGAGGACTTCCGCGCCTTTGTGGCCAAGGCCGCTGCCCATGGCCTGGAAGTGGCGCTGGACATCGCCTTCCAGGCTAGCCCCGATCATCCCTACGTGCGCGAGCACCCCGAGTGGTTCCTGCGCCGCCCTGACGGCAGCATCCAGTACGCCGAGAACCCGCCCAAGAAGTACCAGGACATCTATCCCTTCCACTTCGAGGGCGAGGCCTGGCCGTCCTTGTGGCGGGAGCTGAAGAGTGTCTTCGAGTTCTGGATCGCGCAGGGAGTGCGCATCTTCCGAGTCGACAACCCGCACACCAAGCCGTTTCGCTTCTGGGAGTGGTGCATCGCCGAGCTCCGGCGTGACCAACCGGACCTGATCCTGCTGTCGGAAGCCTTCACCCGGCCCAAGGTCATGCACCGCCTGGCCAAGCTCGGCTTCAGCCAGAGCTACACCTATTTCACCTGGCGCAACAGCAAGCGAGAGCTGGTCGACTACTTCACCGAGCTGACCCAGGGCAGCGGGCGCGAGTACTTCCGTCCCAACGTCTGGCCCAACACGCCGGACATCCTCAGCGAATACCTCCAGGTCGGCGGCTGGCCTGCCTTCGTGGTGCGGCTCATCCTCGCCGCGACCCTGAGCGCCAGCTACGGCAGCTACGGCCCGGCCTTCGAGCTGGGCGAGAATGCGTCGCTGGCGCCGGGCTCGGAGGAATACCTGGACTCGGAAAAATACCAGCTGCGGCAGTGGGATATGGACGATCCGGCCAGCCTCAAGGACCTCATCGCCCGGGTCAACGCCATCCGCCGCAGCCACCCGGCGCTGCAGCACGATTGGGGGCTGCGCTTCCATCAGGTCGACAACGACCAGCTGCTCGCCTACAGCAAGCGCACGCCGGGAGGGGAGGACGCGATACTGGTGGTGGTCAACCTGGACGTGCGCTACGACCAGAGTGGCTGGCTGACGCTGCCACTGGAGCAGTTCGGGCTGGCGCCGGACGAGCAGTATCAGGTCGAGGATTTGCTGACCGGCGCCCGCTACATCTGGCAGGGGCCGACCAACTACGTGGCGCTGAGCCCGCGCGGGCAGGCGGCGCACATCCTGCGGCTGCAGCGTCCACTCCACCGGGAGCAGGATTTCCAAGGCTACATGTGAGCAAGCGGTTTGGCGAAAGCGCAAGGAGAGGGCAGCAATGGCGGCAGCAGGCGGCCGACTGGACGACGATCCGCTTTGGTTCAAGGACGCCATCATCTACCAGACCCACGTCAAGGCGTTCTTCGACAGCAACGACGATGGCATCGGCGACTTCCGCGGGTTGACCGGCCGGCTGGACTACATCCAAGACCTGGGCGTCAACGCCATCTGGCTGATGCCGTTCTATCCCTCGCCGATGCGCGACGACGGCTACGACATCGCCGACTACCGCAACGTGGCGCCGGAGTACGGCACCCGCGCCGACTTCCGCGCCTTCGTGCGGGAAGCGCACCGGCGCGGCATCCGCGTCATCACCGAGCTGGTCATCAACCACACCTCGGACCAGCACCCTTGGTTCCAGGCCGCCCGCCGTGCCCCCAAGGGGTCGCGCAAGCGCAACTTCTATGTTTGGAGCGACTCGGCGCTGAAATTCCCCGAGACCCGCATCATCTTCACCGACACCGAACGTTCCAACTGGGCCTGGGATGACGTTGCCGGCCAGTATTACTGGCACCGCTTCTTCTCCCATCAGCCGGATCTCAATCACAACAACCCCGAGGTGGTGAGGGCGGTGATCCGGGTGATGCGCTACTGGTTCGACCTGGGGGTGGACGGCATGCGCCTGGACGCCATTCCCTATCTGTGCGTGCGCGAGGGCACCGACAACGAGAACCTGCCCGAGACCCATGCCGTGCTCAAGCGGATGCGGGCGGTGGTGGACGCGCACTACAAGAACAAGGTTTTTCTGGCCGAGGCCAACCAGTGGCCGGAGGACGTGCGGGAGTACTTCGGCGACGGCGACGAGTGCCACATGGCCTACCACTTCCCGCTCATGCCGCGCATGTACATGGCGATCGCCCAGGAGGACCGTCACCCCATCGTCGAGATCATGCGCCAGACGCCGGACATCCCCGACAACTGCCAATGGGCGATCTTCCTGCGCAACCATGACGAGCTCACGCTTGAGATGGTCACCGACCGCGAGCGCGACTACATGTACAGCATGTACGCCGCTGAGCCGCGCATGCGGGTCAACGTCGGCATCCGCCGCCGCCTGGCGCCGCTGATGGACAACAACCGGGGCAAGATCGAGCTGATGACCTCCATGCTCATGACCATGCCCGGCTCCCCCATCATCTACTATGGCGACGAGATCGGCATGGGCGACAACATCTATTTGGGCGACCGCAACGGCGTGCGCACGCCCATGCAGTGGAGTCCGGACCGCAACGCCGGCTTCTCCCGCGCCGATCCCCAGCGCCTGTACCTGCCGGTCATCATGGACCCGGTGTATGGCTACACCGCCGTCAACGTCGAGGCGCAGATGCGCAGCTCGTCCAGCCTGCTGCACTGGACCCGGCGGATCATCGCCGCCCGCAAACAGTCCAAGGCCTTTGGGCGCGGCACGCTGGAGTTCCTGGAGCCGGGCAACCGCAAGATCCTCGCCTACGTGCGCCGCTACCAGGACGAGACCATGCTGTGCGTGGCCAATCTGTCCCATTCGCCGCAGCCGGTGGAGCTGGACCTGTCCGCCTACCGCGGCTGCTTGCCGGTGGAGTTGCTGGCCCGCACCGTGTTCCCGCCCATCGGCGAGCTGCCGTACCTGCTGACACTGCAGCCTTACGGCTTCTATGCCTTCCGGCTCACCACCGAGGCCGAGGTCCCGGACTGGCACCAGGAGTACCTGGCCCCGCCTGAGCTGCCCATGCTGGTTCTGCTGGAAGGCTGGCAGACCTTCGGCGAGCTGCCGGCGCACGTGAGTGAGGTGCGCCGGCTCATGGCAGCGCGCACCCGCGAGCAGCTGCAGCGCGATGTGCTGGCCCCTTACATTGCCGGCAAGCGCTGGTATGGCGGCAAGGGCAAGCCAATCGAGAGGGCGCGGCTGTTCAGCGAGGGCGGCTGGGTGACGTCGTCCGGCAATTGGCTGTTCACCTTGGTCGAAGTCACCCCCCCCCAGGGCGAGCAGCCCCAGCTCTATCTGCTGCCGCTGGGCATCGCCTGGGAGCTGGCAGAGAACGAGGCGCGCATTCGCGCCCTCAAGCCGTGGGCCCTGGCGCGGGTGCGCCAGCGGGGGCAAGTCGGCATTCTCTACAGCGCTCTCGGGGACGATCAGTTCTGCCGTTCCCTGATCGACGCCATCGGCGCCGGTGAGGAATTCGAGTTCGGCGGCGGCAGGATTCGGTTCTTCCGCACCAAGGCCTATGCCGTGCTGACCGAGGGTCTGACCGAGGAGACCATTCGCCGCCCGGCGCTGGAGCAGAGCAACACCAGCGTGTTCTTCGGCGACCGGCTGTTCCTCAAGCTTTACCGGCGCCTGCAGGTCGGCGTAAATCCGGAGTTGGAGATGGGCTTGTTCCTGACCGAGGTCAGCCCTTTTCAGCACGTCGCCCCGGTTGCCGGCGGCATCGAGTACGTTGCCGGGGGCGGTTCGGTCATGACGCTGGGACTGCTGCAAGGCTACGTGGAAAACCAGGGTGACGGCTGGCATGCCACCAAGGATTACCTGGGCGTTTTCTCGCTGGCGTCCAGGCCCAGACCGCGCCCGCGCCTAGCGAGCAGGCGCAGGAGCGGCCCGAGCCGCACGCCGCCTATGCCTTTCTGGCCGATGTCCTGGGGCGGCGGGTCGGCGGTCTGCACCGGGCGCTCAGCGTGGCGAGCGGCGATCCGCGCTTCGATCCGGAGCCGATCTCCGCCGCCGAGCCGGCGCAATGGGTTGCTCGTATCGCTGCGGAGGCGGAGGCTACGCTGGAAATGCTGCGGCGCCGCCGCGACAAGCTGGATGAGCAGGCGCGGGAAGCGGCCCAGGCGCTGCTGGCGCAGCGCGAGACCCTGTTGGCCAGGCTCGATGCGCTGCGCATCGAGCAGCCGGGATTCGCCAAGATCCGCCACCACGGCGATTTGCATCTGGGGCAGGTGCTGCTGGTGGAGAACGATTTCATCATTGTCGATTTCGAAGGTGAGCCGGCACGGTCCATCGCCGAGCGCAGCCGCAAGGGCGCTGCGCTGCGCGACGTGGCGGGCGTGCTGCGCTCCTACGACTACGCTGCCCACGCTGCGCTTAGGGAGTTCACCGCTGAGCGGCCAGGGGCCCTGACGGACTGCCTGCCTCTGTTGCAGCAATGGCAGGACATCGCCAGCAACAGTTTCTTGCGCGGCTACCAGGAGGCGGTAGGCGATGCGGTCTGCCAGCCGCAGGACCCGGAGGTGGCGCAGAGCCTGTTGCGGCTGTTTCTGATCGAAAAGGCGCTCTATGAAATACGCTACGAGCTGGAAAACCGTCCCGGCTGGGTGACGATACCGCTCAACGGCCTGCTGCGGCTGCTGAGGGAAGGGTAGGGCATGCCCCTACCCGTTGCGCGCTGGCCCATTTACTCGCTGTAGGCGGTTTTATAAAATCAAACAGGCGCAGGCAGATTTTTGCCAAGCCAGACGCACTTTTGAATCAGGCTCTGCCTTCATTCATCTTGGATAAATGCCTGGGATTTTTTTGCAATGGCGGGTTTTTGCCATGAAATTGCGGGATCAGCGAAGCGGAAATTGATTCGTCAATTATTTTGATAATCGTCGCAAGTAGGACACAGCAAGGAGTCCTTTGGTCATGCCGCTATCAGCTGGCGCCTTCCCGTATCCCGCCAGACATGGCAAGCAGTCGTTGCGGGCTTGGTTGCACCTCATCAAATGCTCGAAACGAGTGGAGCAGGAAGTCTCCGAACTTTTCTGGCGTCGCCACCAAAGCACGCTGCCGCGCTTCGACGTCCTTTCCCATCTGGAAAGCGCGGGCGAGCGGGGGCTTAGCACCACCAGCCTGGCACAGCGGCTGCTGGCGTCCAAAGGCAACATCACCCGGCTGCTGGATCGGATGGAGGCCGACGGGCTGATAGAGCGCCGCCCTGCCGAGGGCGACCGCCGCATCGTCAACGTGTTGCTGACCGCCAAGGGCACCGAAATGTTTCGGGCCATGGCGCAGGACCACGAATTGTGGGCCGATGCGATTTTCAGCGTGCTGTCTTCCGAAGAGCTAGAAGGCCTGATTCAATTGCTCGAGCGGGTGCGGCAGCGCGTCGACGGGAAAAAGGCGGAGAATTCATCTCCCGCAGCCTAAAAGGCGGCGCAAAAATCCGTGCCGGCAGAGCCGGCCTGGGCTTTGCAAGAGCTTCCCGCACCACCGGGCCGGGCCTTGCATACTCGCTGTGGAGCATGGGCCGTCCCCCGGCTATCATGGCCCCTCGTTTCCTTCAGCCGAAGAAGATGCCCCGATGAGCCGCTACTGGAGTTCCCTGGTTCATACCCTGACACCTTACGTTCCTGGCGAGCAGCCCAAGCTCGACAACCTAGTCAAGCTCAATACCAACGAGCACCCCTATGGTCCTTCGCCGCGGGTGCTGGCGGCCATTCAGCAGGAGCTGCACGACGGGCTGCGGCTCTACCCTGACCCGAACAGCGATCGGTTGCGCCTGGTCGCGGCCGACTACTATGGTCTGAAGCCGGAACAGGTCTTTGTCGGCAACGGCTCCGACGAGGTGCTTGCCCATGCCTTCATGGCCCTGCTCAAGCACGAGCAGCCGCTGCTGTTCCCGGACATCACCTACAGCTTCTATCCGGTTTACTGCGGTCTTTATGAGATCGATTATCGCTGCATTCCGCTGAACGAGCACTTCGAAATCGTGCTCGAGGACTACTTGCAGCCCAATGGCGGCATCATCTTCCCCAATCCCAACGCGCCCACCGGCCGGCTGCTCGACTTGCAGGCCATTGCCGCTCTGCTGGAGCGCAATACAGACTCGGTGGTGGTGATCGACGAGGCCTACATCGATTTCGGTGGCGAGTCGGCGGTGCGCCTGATCGACCGCTTCCCCAATCTGCTAGTCATCCAGACGCTGTCGAAATCGCGCGCGCTGGCGGGGCTGCGGGTCGGTTTCGCCTTCGGCCAGGCGCCCTTGATCGAGGGGTTGGACCGGGTCAAGAACAGCTTCAACTCCTATCCAATCGACCGCCTGGCGCTGGCCGGCGCCATTGCCGCCTTCGAGGACGAGGCCTATTTCCAGGAAAAGCGGGCCGCCATCATCAAGAACCGCGAGTGGCTGGTCGAACAGCTGGATGCGCTGGGCTTCGAGACCGTACCTTCCGCCGCCAATTTCGTCTTCACTCGCCACCCGCAGCACGACGGCGCCGTCCTGGCGCAGCGGCTGCGCCAGGACGGCATCATCGTCCGCCATTTCAAGCTGCCGAGAATCGATCAGCATCTGCGGATCACGGTCGGCACCGAGCGGCAGTGTGAGCTGCTGGTGGACGCGCTGCGCAGAATCGTGGCCTAGCCGGCGCCTGGCCGCGGGGCAGAGGGTTGTCCCTGCGGCCTGGCGCCAGCCACTGCGAAAGGCATCCTGGCTGCGCTCCAGGAGCGGCTTGATCCTGACGGTGGAGTCGTTTTCTCGCCTTGGTGCCCAGACATTCACGGCAGTCAATCGGTCCCGAGCACAAGGAGGTGCGGGATGACGCCGACAGCATCCGATCCATGGCCGGCCCTGCCGTTCGAGGCTTGGCGCGGGACGTACGCAACGTTGCACTTGTGGACGCAAATCGTCGGCAAGGTCCGCCTCGTGCAGAGCCCGTGGATTAACCATTCCTGGCACGCCACGCTTTACGTGACGGCCAGGGGGTTGACGACCGGGCCGATCCCGCACGGCCATCGGGTTTTCCAGCTCGACTTCGATTTCATCGACCATGCCTTGAAGGTGGCGGCGAGCGACGGGCGCAGCGGACAGATCGCGCTCCGGCCGCAAACGGTGGCGACATTCTATGCGCGGCTGCTGGCCCTGCTGGAAAGGCTGGATTTGCCGGTGAGCATTCGGCGCATGCCGAACGAGATTCAGGACGCCATTCCCTTCGACGAGGACGAGGTTCACCGCAGCTACGATCCCGAGTATGCCAGTCGCTTCTGGCGCATCTTGGTTCAGGCCGATCGTGTCCTCAAGATTTTTCGCGCCTCTTTCAATGGGAAATGCAGCCCGGTTCATTATTTTTGGGGCGCGGCGGATCTGGCCGTCACCCGTTTTTCAGGACGGCGGGCGCCGCGGCATCCGGGCGGTATTCCCAACCTGCCGGACTGGGTCACCCAGGAGGCGTATTCGGAAGAGGTCAGCAGTTGCGGATTCTGGCCGGGCGGTGAACCGGTGCCGCATGCGGCGTTCTATTCCTACACCTATCCGGAGCCTCCGGGGTTCGCGGCAGCGAGCGTGCAGCCAAGCGACGCTTTCTACAACCATGACCTGGGCGAATTCATCCTGCCCTACGACAGTGTGCGGGAGTCGGAATCGCCGGACGACACGCTGCTGCGGTTCCTGCAGAGCACTTACGTCGCCGCGGCCGATCTGTCCGAATGGGATCGCCGTGCCCTGGAACGTTCGCTTGACGCAAGGAGTGCCGTCTGATGCGCTCGCCGGTGCGTATGCGAATCTGCTCAAGGCCCGGTGATGCCAAGCCGATCGCCCTGCTCAAAGCGCCGGGATTCGGCGCGTGCGGGCGCATAACTGACTGGCGAGGCGACGCCCGACGCCCGCCCGGCCCGTGGGAGTTCATCATGAAGCGCGTGTTGTTCGTCGGCCAAGAGCCGGAGACCGTCGATTTCTCGGATTCTGCCCTGCCGCCCGGACTCGATGCCGAAAAGATCCGGAACGGCATCGCGTCCGCGCTGAGGCAAATGTCCGAGCGCGGGTGGCAAGCCGATCTGTGCCTGGTTCGCCCGGACGAGTCCGCAAGCGGCGTTCTCAAGCGCAGTCTCGAGGTGGTGTCTTACGATTGTGTCGTGATAGGAGGCGGAATTCGCATTCCTCCGAACAGCCTGCTGCTTTTCGAGACGCTGGTGAACACGGTGCACAAATCGGCTCCGGGCGCAGCCATCGCCTTTAACACCAACCCTGAAGATACCGCCGCCGCAGCGGCCCGGTGGATCGAAGGCTAGCCGAGGCGATTTCCGAGCGCGCAGCCGGAATTGAGGTGCAATGACGTCAAGCGCTCGCGCGAGCCTGGCAGTGGGACGGAAGCGGGAGAAGCGAATGCGCCTTGGTGTTCTGCGCGACTTTCCCCCGTGGTGCGCGATCGCCAACGATGGAACCTTGCTGTTCTGGTTTGGGATTCAGCGCTTGGCCGGCAAGCGGTCCGCCTGTTGCCCAACCGGCTCGATGCCTTGCATGACGCCGGCATGGCTGCCTACAAGAACGGAATGCCGTTGCTGCTAAGCCTGGTGGCGTATTTCGCCTTGCTCCTCATCGGCTGAAGCTGCTCCGCGGCGGGGTTTCCGCGAGACGAATCATTGCCGCTGCCTGGCATCAATCTGCTTGACGGGGGTGCTGCCCGCCGGCGCCTTGCTAAGGGACCGGCGCTCCCTGCGACGGCATATCATGGAAGTGGCGTTTGATCTCCCGCCGCAGCTCGGGCGTGTCGCGCTCCTGGTGCACGGCGACGGCGTGCTGCACGGCCGCTTCCAGCAACTCGACATCGTCATCGGCCGCGATCGCCACCGAACACCGGCTCTCGCTAGGCATTTCCCGGCAATCCATGAACTTGCGTGTCACAGGCCAGCCTCCTCTGCGGCAGTAACGTGCTTGCGGTCAGCGGTAAGATGGCGGCGCGGCAGAGGAATCAAAGGCCAGCCCTGCAGGCGCCTCCGAACGCAAGTGAGCAGGCGAGCGCCTGTCGAGGCCGCCGCGGCGGGTTCGGTCCGTGAGCCCGCAAACTCTCGGCAAGCGGCCGGAGCCTGTCTCTTCCATCTTGCCGTGCTGGGTCTAGACTTCGGGAAGTGGCAGCCCTGGAGCTGCCCGGTGTCCCGGGCCTTGACGGCAGTGCCCAGAGCCTACTCACGGGGTGCTAAGAGCGAGTAGGACAAGGCGCGGCTTTCCCCGCAGCGACGCTTCGTGCCGGGAGCACGGCCCCGAACCGTCACAACAGCGAAGGCAATGACATGATCACGCTCTACCACTGCATGAGTGCGCGCTCCTTCCGTCCGTTGTGGATGTTGGAGGAACTCGGCTTGCCTTATCGGCTGGCGATGCTGCCTTTCCCGCCCCGTGTCCTGGCTCGCGGTTATCTGGAGATGAATCCGCTGGGGACGATTCCGCTGCTCATCGACGGTGACACGCGCATGACCGAGTCTGCGGCGATCTGCCAGTACCTGTGCGCCAGGAGCGCGCCGACCCCGCTTCAGGTCGAGCCGGGTGAGGCGGAATACGGAGCCTATCTCAACTACCTTCACTTCGGCGAAGCCACGCTAACCTTTCCGCAGACCCTCATCCTTCGCTACGGCCGCTTCGAGCCGGAAGAGCGCCGCCACCCCATGGTGGTGGAGGACTATACCCGCTGGTTCCTGGCACGGCTGCGCGCCCTGGAGCCGCGGCTCGCCGAGCGCGACCATCTTTGCGCCGATCGCTTCACCGCCGCCGACGTCTCGGTGGGATACGCCTTGATGCTAGCCGAACTAATTGGGCTGGCGTCCCAGTTCACGCCCGCCGTGGCTGCCTACTGGGAGCGCCTGCAGCAGCGAGCCGGATACCAGCGTGCCTTGCAGGCACAGGAACGGGCGGCACGCGAGCAGGGCGTGGCACCGGTTCCGGCGACTGCCGGCATCGTCCAGCCGCCCGTCGGGACGGGCTGAACGTCGTGGCTGCAGCGTGCGGTAGTTTTGATCGCCTGGCAGCGTGCCCAATGTCACCATGGGCGAGCCCGCATTTTCCCGTGTCTTTGCCTGCGTCGAGCCGATCGGACAGCGCGCATCATCGTGTCGGTGTCCTTTGGGGCTTGTGCACCTGCCCGCATGGCGCTGCAAGCCGGCTCCAAGGCACGCTAATATGATAGGTTTTGTGCTGGCTTAAGCATGCAGCGTGTCAGCAAACGCGCCGATGCCTTCGCTTCGGTGCGATGCCGATACGAGTTCGGTGGCCCCGCGGGGGAAGAGGTATGGTTTTTCGCATCTCGTTGTTCGTCGTGGTGGCGCTGGCGCTGGTTGCCGGTCTGGCGCCGCAGTCCTTCGAGGCGGTCAGCAAGGCCCTGCTGGCGGCAGTCATCCAGAATGCCGGTTGGCTTTATCTGCTGATTGTCTTTCTCACCTTGGTATTTCTCATTTACCTTGCTTTCGGAGCGACCGGACGGCTGCGGATCGGCGGTATCGACGCCGAACCCGAGTTTTCCACTGCCACTTGGCTGGCCATGCTGTTTGCCGCCGGCATGGGCATTGGTCTGGTGTTCTGGGGCGCCGCTGAGCCGATCTCGCACGTGATCACGCCTCCCGAGGGACTGCCGCCGAAGACGCCGCAGGCAGCCAGGGCGGCGATGCGCTATACCTTCTTCCACTGGGGGCTGCACCCCTGGGCGATTTATGCCCTGATGGGGTTGGCGATCGCCTGGTTTCAGTACAACCGCAACGGCCGAGGGCTGATCAGCGACCTGCTGCAGCCCCTGATCGGCGATCGCCATCTGGGCTGGATGGGCAAGCTGGTCAACATCGTCGCGGTCGTGGCGACGGCCATTGGCGTGGCCACCACCCTGGGTTTTGGCACCATGCAGATCAGCGCCGGCATGGGCCGCGTGTTCGGCCTGCCGACCGGGGTGGGCGCGCAGCTGGCCGTGATAGGAACCTGCTTCGTGCTCTACATGCTCTCGAGCCTCAGTGGCGTGGAGCGCGGCATCAAATGGCTGTCGTCATTCAACCTGGCCCTGGCTGGGGTGCTGCTGCTGGCCGTGGCCCTGCTCGGGCCGACCGGATTCATCTTCGACACCTTCACGACCTCGCTGGGCAGCTATCTCGACAATCTGGTGCAGATGAGCCTGCGCCTGGCGCCGTTCAGCGCCAGCACCTGGGTGGCCGACTGGACCATCTTCTATTGGGCTTGGTGGATCTCCTGGTCGCCATTCGTGGGTGCCTTCATCGCCCGTGTGTCCTATGGACGCACCGTGCGCGAGTTCGTGTTCGGGGTAGTGATCGCTCCCAGCCTGATCGGCTTTGCCTGGTTCTCGGTCTTCGGCGGCACCGCGCTATGGGGCCAGATTTTCGGTGGCATCGACATGGGCGCTGCGCTGGCTGCAGGCTACGAGACCGTGCTGTTCCGCATGTACGACGCCTTGCCGCTGTCCTTGCTGCTGTCGGCCCTGAGCATCTTGTTGCTGGTGATTTTCTTCGTGACCTCGGCCGACTCCGCAGTGCTGATCCTGGGGTCCATGTCCAGCGAGGAGGCTGGTGACCCCTCGCTTGGGAAGCGGCTCGCCTGGGGCATCGCGATTGCGCTCATCGCGGCCGCCATGCTCATCGCTGGCGGACTGAGCGCGCTGCAGACCTTGATTACCGTTGCCGCGCTGCCGTTCGCGTTGCTCATGGTGGCGGTGATGGTCGGGCTCAACCGCGTGCTGGGCAAGGAAGCGCTGCGGGAGAAGGCGGCCGAGCGGCGGCTGCGGCGCGCGCTTGAGGAGCTGATCGCCCGCGAGACGGTGCCCAAGAACGACAACGGCGAGCACTAGGCGCGTCACGAGAGGCGGGACGGCTCACGGCGAGGCGCCTAGTGCTCTGGTGGCGGCGTGGCTAGCTTCCTGGGCAGCGGCTCCAGCCAGCGAGCGACGATCGCGATCTCAGCCTCGGAGAAGCCCTCGGTCAATTTGGCGTTGAGAGCGGCCAGCTCCGCTTGCGCCCGCCGCATCGTTTGCCATCCCTTTTCCGTGAGGCAAAGGCGTATCGAGCGGCCATCGGCGGTATCGCGTCGCCGCACCACGAGTCCCGCCTGCTCCATGCGGTTCGCCAGGGCCGACATGGCCGGCGCGCCGATCGCCAAGGCTTCGGCCACCTTGCCGATCGGTGCGCCGTCGTTGCGCGCGAGGTAGAACAGCGCTCTGGCCTGCCCAGAGGTCAGCGCCGCCGGGCGGTTAGGCCTTCCTTCGAGCCAGCGCTCGACCGAGCGCTGGCCGACATTGAGCAGGAAAACCAGTATTGGCAACTTGCGCGGCTCGTTCATACTTGCTCGACGTAGCTTGTGCGGGCGCCCTCTGCTCCCGAGGCAGCGGCTTGCGTTAAGCCCTCAAGGCTGGTGCACCTTCCCTACCCGGGCCTACGGCCGCCAATGGACAAGGGCCGATCTGACGTTTACTTCACAAGGCGAAGTATATATTGTTTCGCCAGGCGAAGCAGTTTGTCCGCTACCCAGGGGGTGCCGAGGCCGTTCGGCACCTGGACAAGCAACCGAGGAGGAAACGATGACCGAATATGTCAAGGTAGAACAGGCTGACGGTGTCTTGACGCTCACGCTGGCCAGACCGGACAAGAAGAACGCGCTCACCAACGAAATGTACGGTCGCCTGGCCGACGCGCTCAGTGCAGCGGAGAGTGATGCAGGCAGCCGGGTGGTGGTCATTCGGGCCGAGGGCGACACCTTTTGCGCTGGCAACGACATCGGCGAGTTCGCCATGGCCGCGATGGGCAGCGCCGGTAGCGAGGAGCGTCACGTCGTGCGCTTTCTCCGCGCGCTTGCCGAAAGCTCAAGGCCGCTGGTGGCGGCGGGCAACGGCCGTGCGGTCGGCGTGGGCACGACCATGCTGCTGCACTGCGACTTCGTCTTGCTCGGCGAGGATGCCTTGCTCAGCACGCCCTTCGTGAATCTGGCGCTGGTGCCGGAAGCGGCTTCCAGCCTGTTGCTGCCCATGCGCATCGGTCATGCGCGAGCGTTTGAGATGTTCGCGCTCGGCGAACCGGTCAGCGCCGAGCAGGCACTGGCCTGGGGCCTGGCCAACCGGGTCGTGGCATCTGCCGACCTGCATGCTGAGGCAGACCGCATCGCCCGGCTGCTGGCTGCCAAGCCAGCCGGGGCGTTGAGCGCAACCAAACGCCTGATGCGCGCGGTCGATGCCATCGGTCGGCAGATGGAGGTCGAGAGCGCCGAGTTCAGCCGTCGGTTGCGCAGTCCCGAGGCGCGTGAAGCCTTCGCGGCCTTCATGGAGCGGCGGGCGCCGGACTTCACGCAATTCGACCGTTGACTGCCGGCGCCGACGGTTGGATTTGCCCTGACGGCAACCGACATTTGCTGATGCGCCCGGACCTGGGCTGCCGGCGCCGGTCCGCTGGCGGCACCCGGCCGACCTGGGGCATCATTGCTTCATCGAGCCCGCACAGTGCGCAACGAATGAAAGGAGGCCTTATGATGCGTATGCGTGTGCCGGTGGTGGAGTTCACCACACCCGATCCCATCGTCGCGACTGAAGACATGTCCGTTGACGAGATGCAGAAGCTGATGCAGGAGCACGGCATCCGCCACCTGCCCGTGGTCAATGACGCCGGCGAGGTCGTGGGCGTGATTAGCGATCGGGACATCCGCGTCATCCTGGGCCTGTCCGTCGCCGAGAAGCTGCTGGTGCGGGCTTCCGACATCATGACCACTGATCCGGTGACGGTGAGCGCCGATACGCCGCTGGACGACGTGGCCTTCACCATGGCCGAGAAGAAGGTCGGCAGCGTCATCGTCAAGGACGAGAAGGGTAAGTTCCTGGGCATTTTCACCGCCACCGACGCGCTGAACGCGCTGGTGGAGATCATTCGCAGCGGAGGCCCGGGCACGGACTGAACGCGTGCGGCCGCCGCCTCGCGCCAGCTCGCCCCGGACCGGCCGCCGGCAACGGCAAGCACGGTCCGGCTGAGCGCGCTCGTTTGCTGGATGAGATGCTGGAGTTGAGCATGCTGCTTGCTTTTATCGCCGCAGCCTTCGTAGTCGTCTCGATTCCTGGCCCGACCATTTTCATGGTGACCGGTTACGCGGTCGGCTACGGCCCGCGCGCCGCGCTCTTGAGCATCATCGGCGTCTGCTTGGGCGACCTGGTCGCCATGACGGTCACCTTCGCCGGACTGGGCACGGTGCTGGCCGCCTCTGCGGAGCTGTTCATGCTGGTCAAATGGGTCGGCGCCGCTTATCTCGTCTATTTGGGTGTGCAGCTCTGGCGCGCGCCGGCCCCGAGCTCGCAGGCCCAGCCTGCCGAGTCGCAGCCCGCCGGTCGCATCATCCGGCGCGCCTTCACGGTCAATGTGCTGCACCCGAAAGGGCTGGCTTTCTATGTCGCCTTCATGCCCCAGTTCATCGACCCGGCTAAGCCGGCGCTGGCGCAGATGGCCGTGCTCGGCTTGACCTTTGCCGCCATGGCGGTTACCGTGCTCTCTGCCTACGCGCTGGCTGCCCTGCGCCTGCGCGGGCTGCTGCTGCGCCCGGGCGCGCAGCGACTGGCCAACCGTTTTGGGGCCGGCTGTTTCCTGGGCGCGGGGCTTTATACCGCCACGCTGCAGCGCTAGCCGCCATGCGCAGCCGGCGGCTGCGGCCATGCCTTGCAGAGTTGAACCATGTCCATCCGGGAAGCAAGCAAGGACGACTTCGAGCGGGTCTGGCCGATCATCCGCGAGGTGGCTGCCGCCGGCGAAACCTACGGCTTCCCGCGTGACCTCGACCCGGCCCGGGCCATGGCGCTCTGGTTCGACGAGCCGCGCCAGACCTTCGTCTACGAAGAGCGCGGTCGCATCCTCGGCACCTACTACATCAAGTCCAACCAGGAGGGGCCGGGCGCTCATGTCTGCAACTGCGGCTACATGGTCGCCCCGCAGGCCCGCGGCCGCGGCATCGCCACCGCCATGTGCCTGCACTCCCAGCAAATCGCCCGTGCGCTCGGCTACAAGGGCATGCAGTTCAACTTCGTCGCCTCCACCAACGAGGTGGCGGTGAGGCTCTGGAGCAAGCTCGGCTTTGCCATTGTGGGCCGGCTGCCGAAGGCCTTTCACCATCCAACCAAGGGCTACGTCGACGCCCTGGTCATGTACAAGTGGCTGGAGCCGGAGGCGTCCGTCACCTGATCCGCTGGCGCCGCGCGGGTTGCCGCGACCGCCACGGTGAACCCATACTGGGCGCGCCGACCGTTTTCAGCAGGTAGTCATGGCTTTCGAATCCACCCGCTCCGGCACACTCACCCGCGGCCTGAAAAATCGCCACATCCAGCTCATCGCTCTGGGCGGCGCCATCGGCACCGGCCTGTTTCTGGGCTCGGCCGGAGTGATGAAGTCGGCCGGGCCGTCGATGATCCTCGGCTACGCCATCGGCGGCTTCATCGCCTTTCTGATCATGCGCCAGCTCGGCGAGATGGTGGTGGAGGAGCCGGTCGCGGGTTCGTTCAGCCATTTCGCCCACAAGTACTGGGGACGCTTCCCCGGCTTTCTGGCTGGCTGGAATTATTGGGCGCTGTACGTGCTGGTCGGGATGGCGGAGCTGACCGCGGTCGGCAAGTACGTCCAGTTCTGGTGGCCGGAAATACCCACCTGGGCAACGGCGGCCGTCTTCTTCGTCCTCATCAACCTGATCAATCTTACCAACGTCAAGGCATTCGGCGAGGCCGAGTTCTGGTTCGCCATCATCAAGGTGGCGGCCGTCATCGGCATGATCCTGCTGGGACTGTATTTGCTGTTCAGCGGCAAGGGCGGGGAGCAGGCGGGCTTCAGCAACCTCTGGCGCCACGGCGGCTTCTTCCCAAACGGCCTCACGGGCATGGTGATGGTGCTGGCCATCATCATGTTTTCCTTCGGCGGGCTGGAGCTGGTCGGGATTACCGCTGCCGAAGCCGCCGAGCCGCGCAAGGTCATTCCCAAGGCCATCAACCAGGTGGTGTACCGGATTCTGATCTTCTACATCGGCGCCCTGACCGTATTGCTGGCGCTCTATCCTTGGGATGCGCTGGTGGCGACCCTGGGCGCGGCCGGCGATCCCTACAGCGGCAGCCCGTTCGTGCTGATCTTCTCGCTGATCGGCAGTGACACCGCGGCGCATGTGCTCAATTTCGTGGTGCTGACCGCGGCGCTGTCGGTCTACAACAGCGGGGTATACTGCAACAGCCGCGTGCTTTACGGCCTGGCCGAGCAGGGCGACGCGCCCAAGGCCCTGTTGGGTCTCAACAGACGCGGCGTGCCAGTGCTGGCGGTCGGCCTGTCGGCGCTGGTAACCCTGCTGTGCGTGGCGATCAATTATCTGCTGCCGCAAACGGCGCTGACGTTGCTGATGTCGCTGGTGGTCGCTTCGCTGGTGCTCAACTGGTTCATGATCAGCTTGACCCACCTCAGGTTCCGCAGCGCGCTGGAGCGAGAGGGGTGGTGCCGCATTTCAAGGCCTTGTGGAGCCCCTACGGCAATTATCTTTGCGTCGGTTACGTGGTGTTGATCCTGGCTACCATGCTGCTCATCCCTGGCGTGCGGCTGTCGGTGCTGGTGCTGCCGTTCTGGGTGCTGCTCATCTGGGGTTGCTTCACGCTGCATGAGCAGGCCAGGCGCCGTGCGGCCGAGCTGCCCGGCTAGCTGGGCGTGACGGCTACGGTTCGCGCGGACGGGCGAAAACCTGGGCCCAGTAAATCCTGGCGTCGGTGCCGCTGACGGCCGCGGCCGCGCCCAGCTCGGCATGGAGCGGATTCATGATGTTGGCGCAGTGTCCTGCGCTTTGCAGCCAGTCCTGCATGACTTCGGCGACGCTGCGCTGGCCGGCAGCGATGTTCTCGCCCCACGGCCTGCCAGCGGTAGCCGGTCGCGGTGACCCGCTCGCCGACCTGCAGTCCGTCCGTGCTGGTGTGGGAAAGCAGGTCATGGTTCGCCATGTCCTGCGCGTGACGCTCGGCGGCCAGAGCGAGCCGACAGCTCCAGCGCAACGCCGGCGCCGGCGCTAAGTTTCTGCTGCCGCAGCTGCGTGGCTGGCTGCGGGCGGCATTGACCGCGGCCAGCATGGCCTGCTGGTCTTCGCTGAGGCGGCAGTCTTGGGGTGCTTCCGGCTGTTCAGGCGGATTCGAGCTGGCGCTGCCGCCGCAGCCAGCGAGCAGCAACAGGCATCCCAGCCCCGCGATGATCCGCATCCTGTGTTTCCTTGGTTTTGGTTTCCGACCTTTATAGTGCTGCCGATGCGGCAGCGGCGTGATCCCGCGCACAGGAAGGGCATGAGGGCGACAGCTGCCTGCCGCAATCGCGTGACAGAGCTGGTTGGCGGCCGGCTCGGATTTTATACTGTATAAATACAGTATCGGGGTGGCTGACCATGAAGCATTCTGGGCCTTTCGCGCCGGCCGGGCGCGGCGCTTGCAGCAATCCGACCAACCGCTTTTCCGCCTTCCGCTACGAGGAGGTTGCCGATGGCTGGGAGTGGGAGGAGCCGGCGGCGACACAGGCGACCGAGGTTCGCTTCGAGCGCGCGCGCTCGGCTATCAACTACAACCGTTCGCCCGATATCGGTTTCGATCGTTCCGTCAACCCCTACCGCGGTTGCGAGCACGGCTGCATTTATTGCTTCGCCCGGCCTAGCCATGCCTATCTGGATCTCTCGCCGGGGCTGGATTTCGAAACGCGGCTGGTCGCCAAAACCAATCTGGCCGAATGCCTGGAGCGAGAGCTGCGGCGGCCGGGCTATCGTCCCAGGCCGCTGGCGCTGAGCGTGAACACCGACGCCTACCAGCCGCTGGAGCGCGAGCTCGGGATCACTCGGCAGCTGCTGCAGGTGCTGCTGCGCTACCGCCACCCGGTGCACATCGTGACCAAAAGCACCCTCATCCTGCGTGACCTTGACTTGTTGGCTGCCCTGGCCGAGCAGCGGCTGGTCAGCGTGGCTATCAGCCTGACCACCCTGGATGACGACCTCAAGCGCAGTCTGGAGCCGCGGGCGCCGTCGGGCAGGGCGCGACTGCGGACTATCCGGGCCCTGCGTGAGGCCGGGGTGCCGGTCGCCGTGCTCTGCGCGCCCATGATTCCCATGATCAACGACCACGAGCTGGAGCGGCTACTGGCGGCGGCCCGCGATGCCGGTGCGCGCTTCGGCGGTTATGTGCTGCTGCGGTTGCCACACGAGGTGGCGCCGCTGTTCGAGGAGTGGCTGCAGCAGCACATGCCCGCGCGGGCCGCGCACGTCATGAGCCTGATTCGCCAGATGCGAGGGGGCGCTCGTTACGACAGCCGGTTCGGCATCCGTATGCGCGGGGAGGGCGTGTTCGCGCAGTTGCTAGCCCGCCGTTTCGCGCTGGCTTGCCGGCGGTTGCGATTGCTCGAGCGCAGCAGCGCCTTGGCGCTGGATTGCAGCCACTTCGCGTTGCCACCGGACGCGCGCGGCGGCCGGCAATTGAGCCTGTTCTAGGGCTTGCGGCCAATCCCGTGCCAGCGGACGGCTGCAAGCGCGGCAGGGGCTTCAATTGTGCGCCGCAAGGTGTATCCTTCGGCCGTTTCATTCCGAGGAGTACCCTGTGATGTCTTTCAGCAATAACAAAGTGTGCCAGCGCCGGCTGGCCGTCCATCGTTTGGGGTTTGCCGTCGCGGCGCTATGCTTCGGGTTGCTCGGCTGGAGCGGCGCGGAGGCCGCGGAGCGGTGGAGCTCGACCAACCTGCAGCTGTTGTATGGCGACAATTACGAGCTGGGGCCGAAAGAGCGCACCATTCTTACCCTGGAGCATGCCAGCGGCTGGGAATACGGCGACAACTTCTTCTTCGTCGACGTCACCGATTTCGAGGACGAAGGCACTTCGCTGTATGGCGAGCTGCTCTCCCGGCTGAGCCTCTCCAAGATCAGCGGTCGCAAGATCGGTGTGGGCGCGCTCAGTGACGTCCTGCTGGCCGGGCATCTCGAGTTCGGCGAAGGCGTCCGCACCTACCTCTACGGCATCGGCACCAACTGGGACCTGCCTGGCTTCGCATTCTTCAAGCTTGATTTCTATGTGCGCGACGAGCCTGACCTGCGGGCCTCGCCGACTTGGCAAATCACCCCGTCCTGGCTGCTGCCGTTCCAGATCGGCCCGGTCAAGGCCAGCCTGGGGGGGTTCGTCGATTTCGCCGGCTCCCAGGGCGAGCGTGAGTCTTCCATTGTCGGCGCGCCGCAGCTGTTGGTTGACATCGGCAACTTCTGGGGGGCTCCCGACCGCCTGCACGCCGGCATCGAGTACCAGTTCTGGCGCAACAAGTTCGGCATCGACGGTGTCGACGAGGACGTCGTCCAGCTGATGCTCAAGTGGGTGCTTTGAATGTGGAGAGGGGCTGCCTGATCGGCAGCCCTACTGACGCTCATTGGACGCTCTCGAAGAGGCCTGGGCGATGGCGCGGCTCCGCGCGCAGGTACTGCGGGGGAGCCTTGATGCTGACGCCGAAGTGGGCCGCGGCGTGCCAGGGCCAGCGCGGGTTGTAGAGAATACCTCGGGCCAGGGCGACCAGGTCGGCGTCGCCCGTGCTGATGATGGCTTCGGCCTGCTCGAACTCGGTGATCAGCCCGACCGTGACCACCGGCATGCGGGTCGCCGCCTTGACCGCGCGCGCCAGCGGCACCTGGTAGTTGGGCCCCAGGGGAATCTTCTGTCCCGGCGCCAGGCCGCCGCTGGAGACGTCCAGCGCCGCGCAGCCCCGGGCCTCCAGCGCCTGAGCGAAGGCGACGGTGTCCTCGATGCGCCAGCCGCCTTCCACCCAATCGGTGCCGGACACCCGCACCATGACCGGTCGCTCGGGGGGGAAGGCATTGCGCACCGCCTCGAAGACCTCAAGCGGAAAGCGCATGCGGTTCTCCAGGCTGCCGCCATATTGGTCCTCGCGCCGGTTAGACAGGGGCGAGAGAAATTCGTGCAGCAGATAGCCGTGGGCGGCGTGAATCTGGATCGCCTCGAGGCCCAGGCGAGCCGCTCGTCGGGCCGCGGTGGCGAAGGCATCCCGGATGCGGGCCAGGTCCTGCCGGTCCAATGCGTGCGGCGGGTTGTCGCCGGGCGTGAACGGCAGCGGTGAGGGCGCGACGGTCTGCCAGCCCCGTGGATGGTCGGGCGGTAGCTGGCGGCCGCCTTTCCACGGCACTTCGCTGGAGGCCTTGCGACCGGCATGGGCGAGCTGGATAGCGAGTGGCATGTCCGACCAGCGACGGACGCCTTCCAGCACGCGGCCCATGGCCGTCTCGTTCTCATCGCACCAGAGGCCGACGTCGGCATAGCTGATTCTGCCTTCGGGCAGGACGGCGGTGGCTTCTATGGTCAGCAGTGCGGCGCCGGAGAGGGCCAGCTGCCCCAGATGGATCAAGTGCCAGTCGCTCATGCAGCCGTCGACGGCGGAGTACTGGCACATGGGAGCAATGACGATGCGGTTGGCCAGCTCGAGCTGACCAATGCGAAACGGCGTAAACAGTTGCGCTTTGCTCATGCGGTCGTTCTACCTCTCGGAATGCATCGGTTGCCGAAGCTCGCTAAAGCGTATCAGGCGTCTCCGGCCCGCTCGAGTGGGCAGCTCCACAGCTCGACCGCCGGCTGATCGGTTTCGGGCGGTCCGAGCCAGTGGCTCAGCGACTGGCAACCCTGGTTCGTGCAGAGCTCATAGTCGCCGGCTGTCGTGGAGCGGCTCAGACGTAGCGGCTGCAAGGGGGGCAGCGGCGGCCGGTAGCGCCAGCTGCCGTCCGCAAAGACGGCCGCTGGTGGCGCGTCCATGCCGGCGCCTGCACCCCGGACGCGGGCTTCCTCCAGTAGTAGCCCGGCTGGCGTGAGGCGGTAGTCTTCCTCCCAGCGGATCTTTTCGACACTGTGCTCCCAGGCCAGCGTGAACCGGTCAACGGCGAGTTGTGCCCAGACGGCGCCGGCCAGGCCCAGGCAGAGCGCGATCATGCGGCCGATGGCGCGGCGTTGCGGGTGCGCCAGAGGTGCAGGCCGAGCAAGAGCAGTCCCAGCACGAAGCCAGCCTCGTCGCTGATCGGAAGCGCCAGGATCAGCAGGAAGCCGGCGGTGAAGGCCAGCAGCCGCTCCCACCATGCGAGCGCGCCGTTGAGATAGCCGATGACTGCCACACCCCAGAGGCCGACGGCAAAGGCGGCTTTCGCCACCATGTAGATCGAGCCGAGCCAGCTGTCTCCCTGCAGGATGAGCGCCGGGTCGTACACGATCATGTAGGGGACTACGAAGCCTGCCGCGGCGATGCGCACTGCCCACAGGCTGATGCGGAAGCCGTTTTCCCGGGCGATGGGAGCAGCGGCGAAGCAGGCCAGCGCCACCGGCGGGGTCAGGTCGGCCATCAGGCCGAAATAGAAGACGAACAGGTGCGAGACCAGCAGCGGCACGCCCAGGTCGAGCAGGGCTGGGGCGGCGATAGAGCTGGTGATGATGTAGTTGGGGATGGTTGGGATGCCCATGCCTAGGATCAGGCAGGTGATCATGGTCAGCACCAAGGATAGGAACAGGTTGTTCTGTCCGATGGCGAGGATGTAGCCGGCGAAGGTGGTGGCGACGCCAGTCAGCGAGACGATGCCGATGATGACGCCTACTAGGGCGCAGGCGATGCCGACCGGGATGGCGTGGCGGGCGCCCTCGGCCAGCGCGTACAGGCAGATCCGCAGTGTCTCGCGGCCCCCCTTGACGAACCAGCAGCCGACCGCTAGGGCGGCGATGACGCCGAAAATGACGCCGATGCCGAGCCGGAAGAAGGCGGCGCAAATCAGCCCCAACGCGATCCAGAAAGCGATGCGCAGGCCGGTGGCCGAGACCCGCAGGATGAGGGCCGAACCCAGGATGACGATGGCGGTCAGCGCCAGCCCGACGCTGCCGGCGAACAGGGGCGTCCGGCCCGAGAACAGCAGATAGACCAGCACTAGCAGCGGGATCAGCAGATACCAGCGCTGCTTCACCGCTCCCCAGGCGCTGGGACACTCTTCCTTGGGCAGGCCGCGCAGGTCGGCCCGCTTGGCTTCCAGGTGGACCATCCAGAAGACGGTGCCGAAATAGAGCATGGCCGGTATCAGTGCCGACTTGGCGATTTCGGCGTAAGGCATGTTGATGGTCTCGGCCATGATAAAGGCCACCGCCCCCATTACCGGCGGCATGATTTGGCTGCCCATGCTGGCGGTAGCTTCCACCGCGCCGGCGAAAGCCGGCCGGTAGCCGAAGCGCTTCATCAGCGGAATGGTGAACTGACCGGTGGTGACCACGTTGGCCACGCCGGAGCCGGTGATGGTGCCCATCAGGGCCGAGGACACCACCGAGACCTTGGCCGGACCGCCCATCCTGTGGCCGAACAGGCCCATGGCGAAGTCGGTGAACAGCCGGATCATGCCGGCCTGCTCGAGAAACGCCCCGAACAGGATGAACAGGTAGATGTAGGTGGCCGACACGTAGGTCGGGGTGCCGTAGAAGCCTTCGGTGCCGAAGGCGAGCTGATTGATGACCTGGTCGAAGCCGTAGCCGCGGTGCCTCAGGTCGCCGGGCAGATACTGTCCGAACAGGCCGTAGGCGAGAAACAGGCCGCAGATGATGGGAAGAGCCGGGCCCATGACCCGTCGGGCCGCCTCGAAAACCAGCACCGTGAGCACGACGCCGACGACCATGTCGGCCTGGGTCAAGTCTCCCGAGCGCTGGATCAGGTCGCCTTCGAAGTACCACTGATAAATCGCCGTGGCCATGCCGGCCAGCCCCAGCACCCAGGCCAGCGGCTGCCAGGGGCGCTGGCTGCCCCGAGCGGGGTAGCTGAGAAAAACCATCAGCAGCAGAAAGCCGACGTGCCCCGCGCGCAGCACCTGGGTCGAGACCGGGTGAAAGGCGGCGGTGATGATCTGGTAGGTCGAGAACAGCAGGGCGACGTGGAACAGCGACTTCGGCCAGGTGTCCGGCGTCTCGGAAAGCCCCTTGAACTCACTCATGGAAACAACTCTTCAACAAGCGACCCGAAGGCAATGCGACCGCCGGCATGACGGCCATCGGCGGTCGGCGGCGGCACGCTTCGGCACGGCCGTGCTGGGGTGGCGTCCATGCCGCCCAGGCGAGCGTTCCGGGCGGCATGGACGGGCCGAGGAGCGCCAGCCTTACGGCGTGGCTCAGTCAAGCACGCCGGCTTCCTTGTAGTAGCGCTCGGCCCCTGGGTGGAGGGGAATCGGCAGCCCCTTGGCAGCGTTTTCCAGCCTGATGGCCTTGGCCGCTGAATGCGCGTTCACCAGACGGTCTAGGTTCTCGAACATCAGCTTGGTCATCTGGTAGGCGATCTCTTCGTCCACGTCCTCGTGGGTGACCAGCAGGTTGGTGATGGCGATGGTGGCGACGTCCTGGTCCTGGCCGTCATAGGTGCCGGCCGGGATCACGCCGGGTTGGTAGGCTGGGCTTTCGATCTTCGCCACCACCTCGCTCGGGATCTCGATGAAGTTGATGGGCATCATGGCCGCCAGGTCGCGGATGGCCGCCATGCCCAATCCCGAGGATTGCAGGGTGGCGTCGAGCTGCCGGTTCTTGATTAGCTCCACCGACTCGGCGTAGGGCAGGAATTCGACCCGCCCCATGTCCTGGTAGGTCAGCCCGGCGGCCTTGAAGATGGCGCGGGCGTTAAGCTCGGTGCCCGACTTGGGCGCGCCGACCGAGATGCGCTTGCCCTTGAGGTCTTCCAGGGTCCTGATGCCCGACTCTCTGCTGGCGACGATGTGGATGTAGTTGGGGTAGGTGGCGGCGATGGCGCGCAGCTTCTTCAGCGGCGCCCGGAAGCCGGCCTCGGCGACGCCGTTCCAGGCATCGTCGACCGAGTCGCCGAGGGCGAGCGCCAGCTCGCCGCGACCGGCCTGCAGCAGATTGAGGTTTTCGACCGATGCCTTGGTGGCCTGCACCGAGACCCGAACGTCTTTGATGTTGGCGTTGTAGATCTGCGACAAGCCGACCCCGATCGGATAGTAGACGCCGCTGGTGCCGCCGGTCAGGATGTTGATGAAGGTCGGCGCGGCGAAGGCCGCGGAGGCGGTCGCAAAGGCCGCCAACGCGGCGAGCAGGCGGAAGCGCTTGAATCCTCGCATGTGTTCTCCTCCATCCTCTTCGATTGTCAGTGCGCGCTAGGAAGAGCCCGGCCGGCGCGGCGGTGTAGGCTCTCGGGAATGGATGTCGTCAGGTAAACGTAGCACCTGCCGATGGGCCTTCAAGCCGGCCTAGCCACGCGCCGCGGCGGCTAGAGCAGGGGCGGACGCGGTCAATCGAAGCCACGGATGCCCTCGCCGGTGAAGCTGGGCAGCTGCCACCGGTAGCGCAGCGCCAGGAGGCGGAACAGGAAGCCGCTGCCGAGCGCCGTCAGGGTGGCAGCGGTTTCGCTTACCCCGAGCCCGAGCAGGACGACGTAGAGGACGCCGGTAAACAGGGCCACGGTGGCGTACAGCTCCCGCCGCAGCACGAGCGGGACCTCGTTGCACAGTACGTCGCGCAGCAGGCCGCCGAAGATGCCGGTGATGACGCCGGCCAGGACGGCAATGGAGGGATGGGCGTCCATCCCCAGCCCGACATCGCAGCCAATGACGGTGAAAGCGACCAGGCCCAACCCATCGACCAGCAAGAACACCTGTCGCAGGCGGTACAGATGGCGGGCCACGAAGGCGGTGACCAGCGAGGCGCCAACGGTAAAGGTCAGGTATTCCGGATTGCCGATCCAGGTCAGCGGATAGTGCCCGAGCAGCACGTCGCGTGCCGTGCCGCCACCCAGGCCCGTCACGGTGCCAACCAGGCAGATACCGAATAGGTCCATTTGCCGCCGCATGCCCATGATGGCACCCGACATCGCTTCGGCGGTGATGGCGATCAGGAAAATGGTATGCAGCAGAGACACTTGCGGCTCCGGCGAAAGGGAGGGGTGGGCAGGCAATTATCGGTCAAAGCCGCTGTCAAATTGAATATCGCTAAGTATTATTACTGGACATTAAATTTTTTTAATGAGGAGCAGCATGCGGCTCGATCCCAAGCAAACCGAGGCGTTCAGCGCGGTAATCCAGACCGGCAGTTTCGAGCAGGCGGCCAAGAAGCTGCATCTGACGCCGTCGGCGGTGTCGCAGCGGGTGCGGGCGCTAGAGAGCAGCCTGGGCAGCCCGCTGCTGGTGCGCAGCCGGCCCTGCCGCCCCACCGCCGTTGGGCAGCGTCTGCTGCAGCATCTCAAGCGCGCCAGGATGCTTGAGGCCGAACTCAAGGCGGACCTGGCCGAGCACAGCGACGCGCCCCTGGCGGTGGTGATCGCGGTCAACGCTGACAGTCTAGGAACCTGGTTTTTCCCCGCTCTGGCGCAGCTGCTGATCGAGGAGCGCGTGCTGCTGGACCTGATCGTGGAAGACCAGGACCACACCTATAGTCTGCTCGAGACCGGCCTTGCCATCGCCTGCATCAGCACCGAACCCAAGCCGATGCGCGGCTGCACGGCGCAGCCGCTGGGCAGCATGCGCTACCGCTTGGTGGCGTCCGTGGACTTCCAGCGCCGCTACTTCCCCAACGGCATGACCCGGGAGGCCGCCCGCAAGGCGCCCGTCGTGGCCTATACCCGCAAGGACGCGCTGCAGTCGTCTTTTCTGCTGCAAAACTTCGGCCTGCCGGAGGGCGCTTACCCCTGTCATTACGTTCCTGGCACCGAACCGCGCTTCAACGCCATACGTTACGGGCTTGGCTATGGCATGGTGCCCGAGCTGTTGCTGGAGGAAGCGCTGGCCGGCGGGGAAGTGGTCGATCTGGCGCCCCGGCAGCCGCTGGATGTACCGTTGTATTGGCATACCTGGAAGGTGCAGTCGCCGCGCATGGAATATTTGTCACACAAGGTGGTCGAAGCGGCGCCGAGGATCCTCGGGACCCGCTCCGTCGTGGCGGCGACGCAGCAAGGCTGAGCGGGCTCAGGGCAGGACGATGCCTTCGTGCCGCAGCATGCTCGCTAGACGGATCAGGGGTAGGCCGATCAAGGCGGTGGGGTCGTCGCTCTCGATGCGCTCGAACAGGACGATGCCCAGCCCCTCGGAGCGAAAGCTGCCGGCGCAGTCGTAAGGACGTTCGCGCCACAGGTAGCGCTCGATGGCAGCGTCGTCCAGCCGGCGAAAATGGACCCGGGTGCGGACGACATCAGTCTGCACCGTGGCGCGGGCGGCATTGAGCAGGCAGAGGCCGGTGAGAAAGTCGACATGGCGGCCCGAGGCGCGCCGCAGCTGAGCCAAGGCCCGCTCGTGGCTGCCGGGTTTGTCGAGGATTTCTCCGTCCAGTACCGCGGCTTGGTCTGAGCCGATGATCAGCGACTCAGGATGCCGGGCGGCGACGGCCGCCGCTTTTTCCTGGGACAGTCGCCTGACGTAAGCCTCGGGCGTCTCGCGCTCGCCCCGACTTTCGTCAATGTCGGGGCTGACGGCGCGATAGCGCAGCTGCAGACGGTCGAGCAAGGCTCGACGATAGGGGGAGCTGGAAGCGAGAATCAGCTGTGTCGACATGCTTGCATCCGCCAATGATGATGGCTTCATTCCGCTATGGGACCTGGTTCGCGTCAAGCCCCTAATTGCTTTGACAGCTTTCGGCCCGACAGCTACTATTCGCCGCCTATGTCGGCAATGACGCTACCTGACTATCTTGAGCTTCGCCTGCTGGCCGAGCAGCAGAGCATTATGGCGGGTCGGGTGCCCAACCGTGCCATGCAGCGGCTGCGCCCGAGCCTGGCGGACGCGTCGGGAGAGACCGAGGCCGAACTGAGGTTTGCTCTCGATCCTTTCCGTCGCCCCATGGTGAGCGGATGGGCCAGGACGGAGCTCAGCATGGTCTGCCAGCGTTGCCTGCAAGTCTACCGGCAGCCACTGAGTGTCCGTTTCGACCTGGTGCTGGTGCGAGGCGAGTCCGAGGCGGAGCGGCTTGCCGACGGGTTCGAGCCGCTGCTTCTCGATTCCGATCGGGTCAGCACGGTCGAGCTGCTGGAAGACGAGCTGATCCTGGCGCTGCCCATCGTGGCGATGCACCTGGACGAGCGCGACTGCCGGTTGCAGGCCGGCGAGCTGGCCGCATCAGGAGAGACTGGCGAACAGCTCAAACCGAATCCATTCGCAGCGCTGGCGGCGCTGAAACGCAAGCAAGTTTGACCCATTGGAGGCTGCAACATGGCAGTTCAACAAAATCGGAAAACCCCTTCCAAGCGCGGCATGCGCCGCTCGCACGACGCGCTGAAAGCCCCGGCGCTTTCCATCGAGCCGACCACGGGCGAAACCCATCGCCGACACCACATCAGCCCCGACGGCTATTACCGCGGGCGCAAGGTCCTTCCGAGCAAAGGCGAGTAGTCGCAGTGCCCGCCTTCCCTTGGCGGGCTGGCGACGCTGGTAGCGACGTTCGAAGTTCTGTATGACACGAGCGGTCACCATTGCGCTCGACGCCATGGGTGGCGATCACGGCCCTTCGGTCGTGGTGCCGGCGGCGGCGCAGATTTTGCGGCGTCATTCCCAGGTCAAGTTGATCCTGGTGGGTGACGAGCAGGTGCTCAAGCAGCATCTGGCGCAGCAGCGGCTGGAAACGAGCGAGCGGTTGCAGATCCATCACGCCTCCCAGGTGGTGGGCATGGACGAGCTGCCTTCGCACGCGCTGCGCAACAAGAAAGATTCTTCCATGCGCGTCGCCATCAATCTGGTCAAGGAGGGCGTGGCCGACGCTTGCGTAAGCGCGGGCAATACCGGTGCGTTGATGGCGACTGCCCGTTTCGTTCTCAAGACCCTGCCAGGCGTCGATCGCCCGGCGATCACCGCCTTGGTGCCTACTCGTAACGGCTTCGCCCGGCTGCTCGACCTTGGAGCCAATGTCGATTGCAGCGCCGACCACCTGCTGCAGTTCGCCGTCATGGGAGCGGTGCTGGCCGAGGCCATCGACGGCAAGCCCAACCCGCGGGTTGGGCTGCTCAACATCGGCGAGGAAGAGATCAAGGGCAACGATCAGATCAAGCAGGCCGCGCGCTTGTTGAGCGAAAGCAACTTGAACTACATCGGCTATGTCGAGGGCGATGGCATCTTCAAGGGCGTAGCCGACGTCATCGTCTGTGACGGTCTGGTCGGTAACGTCGCGCTCAAGACCATGGAGGGTGTGGGCACCGTCATCGCCGAGTTCATGCGCGAGGAGTTCTCCCGCAACCTCTTCACCAAGCTGGCTGGCCTAGCCGCGCTGCCGGTGCTGCGGGCGCTGCAGAAACGGATCGACTCGCGCGGCTATAATGGGGGCAGCCTTCTGGGGCTGCGGGGGATCGTCGTCAAGAGCCATGGCAGCGCCGATGCGTACTCGTACAGCAGGGCCATCGACGTCGCCATCCTGGAAGTCGAGCGCGCCGTGCCGACTCGGATCGATCAGCATCTGGCGGACATGCTGGTCAAGGAGCAATCGCTTTGATCAGGTCAAGAATCGTCGGAACCGGCAGTTATCTGCCGGAGCGGATAATGACGAACACGGAGCTGGAGCAGCTGGTCGATACGAGCGACGCCTGGATCCGCGAACGCACCGGCATCGAAGAGCGGCGCATCGCCGATCCCTCGCAGACCACAGGCGACCTGGCGGTGGAGGCAGGGCTGGCGGCCATCGCGGCGGCCGACGTCGACCCTGCCACGGTCGACATGGTCATCGTCGGTACCTCCACTCCGGATGCCGTTTTCCCCAGTACCGCTTGTCTTATCCAGCGCCGGCTCGGTGTTGCGCCCGATGCCGTCGCCATGGACGTGGCCGCGGCCTGTTCCGGTTTCATTTATGCCCTCGGCGTGGCCGACCGCTTCATCCGCACCGGCAGCGTCAAGCGGGCGTTAGTGATCGGCGCCGAGACCTTCTCCCGCATCCTCAACTGGCAGGACCGCAGCACCTGCGTGCTGTTTGGCGACGGTGCCGGTGCCGTGCTGCTGGAAGCGACCACCGAGCACGAAGGCATCATCAACACCCATCTGCACTCCGACGGCGCCAATGCCGAGCTGCTGCACGTGCCTTGGGGTGTGTCTCAGGGCTATGACCGGCTGGTCGACAACGCCGGCACGGTCAGCATGCGCGGCAACGAGGTCTTCAAGGTGGCCGTGCGCACGCTGGGCCGCTTGATCGATGAAACGCTGGAGAAGAACGGCCTCAGCCGCTCCGACATCGACTGGGTGGTGCCGCACCAGGCGAACATCCGCATCATCGCCGCTACTGCTAAGAAGCTCGACATTCCCATGGAGCGGGTTGTGGTGACGGTGCAAAAGCACGGCAATACCTCGGCGGCCTCCATTCCGCTGGCGCTGGATGCGGCCATCCGCGACGGCCGCATCCAGCGCGGTCAGCTGCTGCTGCTGGAAGCCTTCGGAGCCGGCTTTACCTGGGGCTCGGCGCTGGTCCGCTACTGATTCCTTTCCGCCTGGCTATCGCGACGGACGGAGCTCTCCATGGCTGACGACAAGAATCTGGCTATCGTATTTCCCGGACAGGGCTCGCAATCGGTCGGCATGCTGCAGGAGCTGGCTGCGGCCTTTCCCAGCGTGCGGCAGACCTTCGCTGAGGCCTCCGAAGCCCTGGGCTACGACTTGTGGAACCTGGTGCAAAACGGTCCTGCCGAAGAGCTGAACCGCACCGACATCACCCAGCCGGCCATGCTGGCCGCTGGCGTCGCCGTATGGCGCGTGTGGCAGGAGCAGGGTGGGCCCGTCCCGGCCGTCATGGCTGGTCACAGCCTGGGCGAGTACACGGCCCTGGTGTGCGCCGGCGCGCTGGAGTTTGCGCCCGCGGTCAGGCTGGTGGCGGAGCGCGGTCGCTTCATGCAGGAGGCGGTGCCGGCCGGCGAGGGCGCCATGGCAGCGGTGCTGGGTCTGGATGACGATACGGTTCGCTCCGCCTGCGCGCGCGCGGCCGGCGAAGAGGTGGTCGAGGCCGTCAACTTGAACGCCCCCGGCCAGGTGGTGATCGCCGGCCACAAAGCCGCGGTCGAGCGGGCATTGGAAGAGCTGAAGGCGGCCGGGGCACGGCGTGCCGTGCCGCTGCCGGTCAGCGTGCCTTCTCACTGCGCCCTGATGCGTCCGGCTGCTGACAAGCTGGCCGACTACCTGCAGCAGGTCGAGATCAAGCCTGCCCGGATCCCCGTGCTGCACAACGTCGACGTGCAGATGTCCAGCGATCCCGTCGCCATTCGCGAGCGGCTGGTGCAGCAGCTGTACAGCCCGGTGCACTGGGTCGGCACGGTGCAGACCATGGTCATGCAGGGCATCAAGCGCATCGTCGAATGCGGTCCCGGCAAGGTGTTGACCGGGCTCAACAAGCGCATCGTGAAGGAAATCGACGCCCTGGCGGTCTATGATCCGGCCAGCCTGGAGGCGGCTCTGGGAGAGAGGCAATGAAGCTGTTCAGCCTGGAAAACGAAATCGCTCTGGTGACCGGTGCCAGCCGTGGAATCGGTCGCGCCATCGCCATGCAGTTGGGAGCGCATGGTGCCACTGTGGTTGGCACCGCCACGACCGAAGCCGGCGCCGAAGCCATCAGCAAGGCATTGGCCGAGGCCGGCATCAACGGTGCCGGCCTGATGCTGAACGTCACCCAGCCCGAGCAGATCGAGCAGGTGGTGAAGACGGTGAGCGAGCGCTTCGGCGCCCCCACCATCCTCGTCAACAATGCCGGTATTACCCGCGACAACTTGCTGATGCGGATGAAGGACGAGGAGTGGGAGAGCATCATCGAGACCAACCTCAGCTCGGTGTATCGGCTGAGCAAGGCCTGCGTGCGCGGCATGATGAAGGCCCGCCGCGGCCGCATCATCAACATCACTTCCGTCGTCGGTGCCATGGGCAACGCCGGGCAGACCAACTATGCTGCCGCCAAGGCAGGGGTGATCGGATTCACCAAGTCGCTGGCCAGGGAATTGGGCTCGCGCGGCATTACCGTGAACGCCGTTGCGCCGGGGTTCATCGACACCGACATGACTCGGGAACTGCCGGAAGAGCAGCGGACGCTGTTGCAGCAGCAAATTCCGCTGGGCCGCCTGGGCAGCCCCGACGACATCGCCGCGGCGGTGGTCTACCTGGCCTCTCCTGCCGCCGGCTATGTGACCGGAGAGACGCTGCACGTCAATGGCGGCATGTACATGGTTTGATTTTTTGCCAACTTGTTAACACAGTGACCGACGGCAGGCCGCTTTTGCAAGTGGCATGACCGGAGTGCTTCACCTACAATACGCCCGCTGACTGATTTACCGGGCCCATCGTTAGAGGATAGGAACTCATGAGCAGCATAGAAGAACGCGTCAAGAAGATCGTTGTTGAGCAGTTGGGGGTCAAGGAAGAGGAGGTGACCGGCGAAGCCTCCTTCGTCGATGACCTCGGAGCCGATTCCCTCGACACCGTAGAGCTGGTCATGGCGCTCGAAGAGGAGTTCGAGTGCGAGATCCCGGACGAGGAAGCTGAAAAGATCACGACGGTACAGCAGGCCATCGATTACATCAAGCAGCATTTGGGCGAGCAATAAAGGCATCGCCATCCCCCTGCTCGGCCCGGTGCAGAGGGGGGATCCGAGGGCCGGCGCTCATGCCGGCCCTGTGTTTTTGTCTTCCGAGCCTATTCCAGTCGGCGTGTCCTGCCGCCGACTGGAATAGGCTTCAAGCATGAGGTTAGCTATGTCCAAGCGTCGCGTGGTGGTCACCGGCCTGGGAATCGTCTCTCCGGTTGGCAGCTCCGTTTCAGTAGCTTGGGAAAACATCCTGGCCGGCCGCAGCGGAATCGGCCCGATCGAGCATTTTGACGTCAGCGCTTTCCCCGTCCGCTTCGGCGGCGCCGTCAAGGACTTCGACGTCAACGAGTACCTGGCGCCGAAGGATGCCCGCAAGATGGATCCCTTCATCCACTACGGCCTGGGCGCGGCGGTGCAAGCCATCCGTGATTCCGGCCTTGAGATCACCGAGGCCAATGCCGAGCGGATCGGGGTTGCCATCGGCTCCGGGATCGGCGGGCTCGGCGGCATCGAGCAAGGGCACAGCGCCTATCTTGCCGGCGGGCCGCGCAAGATCTCGCCGTTCTTCGTCCCGTCGACCATCATCAACATGATCTCCGGGCACTTGTCCATCATGTACGGCATCAAGGGGCCCAATATCGCGGTCGTCACGGCCTGCGCCACCGGCACCCACAACATCGGTGAGGCGGCGCGCATCATCGCCTATGGCGACGCCGATGTCATGATCGCCGGTGGTGCCGAGATGGCGACCACCCCCACGGGGCTGGGTGGCTTTGCCGCTGCGCGGGCGCTGTCGACCCGCAACGACGATCCGCAGCGGGCCAGCCGGCCCTGGGATCGCGACCGTGACGGCTTCGTGCTATCCGACGGCGCCGGCGTTCTGGTGCTGGAGGAGTACGAGCATGCCAAGGCGCGCGGGGCCAACATCTATGCTGAGATCGTCGGCTATGGCCGCAGCGGCGATGCCTATCATATGACGCTGCCGGCGGAAGGCGGCGAGGGCGCCCGCCGCTGCATGCTGAATGCGCTGCGTGATGCTGGCGCCAACGTCGACGAGGTCGATTACATCAACGCCCACGGCACCTCGACGCCGGCCGGCGACAAGGGAGAGTGCGACGCCGTGAAGGCGGCCTTCGGCGATCATGCCTACAAGCTGGCCGTCAGCTCGACCAAGTCCATGACTGGGCATTTGCTGGGAGCGGCCGGCGGGGTGGAGGCGGTCTTCACCGTGCTGGCCATCCGCGACCAAGTGGCGCCGCCTACCATCAACCTGGAAAACCAGGACCCCGAGTGCGATCTCGACTTCGTGCCCAATGAGGCGCGCGAAATGAAGATCGACCTCGCGCTCTCCAACTCCTTCGGCTTCGGCGGCACCAACGGCACGCTCGCGTTCCGGCGCCTGCGCTGAGGGTGGTGCATGCCGTCGGCCGACCCGACAGCCCTGATCGATGGTCGGCCTGCGGCTGTCGTGCCGCTGACCGACCGAGGCCTGCAGTATGGCGATGGCTTGTTCGAGACCATTGCCGTGCTGGACGGCGAGCCACTGCTTTGGGAACGCCACATGCAGCGACTGGCAGCGGGCTGCGCCAGGTTGCTTCTGCCAGCGCCCGACCCCGCCATCCTGCTGGAAGAAGCGCGTAGCTTGAGCGCCGACACCGCCAGCGGCGTGCTCAAGCTAATCTACACTGCCGGCAGCTCGCAGCGCGGCTACGCTCGACCGCAGTTGCTCCAGCCCCGTCGCATCCTGGTGCTGAGCCCGCCACCGGACCATCCCTGGAGGTACTGGCGAGAGGGCGTGGACATCGGCTACTGCTCGCTGCGGCTGCAGCCGCAGGGCATGTTTGCCGGACTCAAGCACCTGGCCAGGCTGGAGCAGGTGCTGGCGCGCCGCGAGGTCGATGGCCGTGGCCTGGTAGAAGGCCTGCTGCTGGATCGCGACGGCTGCGTAGTCGAGGCGGTCGCCTGCAACGTGTTCGCGGTCTGCGACGGCATGCTACTCACTCCGCCACTGGATGATGCCGGCGTGCGTGGCGTCATGCGAGACTATGTATTGGAGCTGGCGCAAGAGCTGGGCATCCCGGTGGCGCAACGGCCGCTGATGCCGGGCCAGCTTGCTGCGGCGGAGGAGATCTTCCTCACCAACAGTCTGATTGGCCTGTGGCCCGTGCGCACGCTGGAAGGGCAGCATTATGGGCGGGGGCCGGTTGCCGCCAGGCTGCTCGCACGGCTCATCGCGGCCAAGGCGTTTCTGATTCCGGCAGGGTTGAACAATGATGGCTAGGCTACTGCTGCGGATGTTCTTGCTGCTGCTGGCGGTCGGGGTCGTCGGTGGCTCCTTCGCCGTCTACCATTACCACCGCTTTGCCCAGAGCCCGTTGGCCGTGCCGGAAGGAGGCTACGTTTTCCTGGTGCCGCCGGGCACCTCGCTGCGCGCCGTGGCAGAAGGGTTGGCCGCCGACGGCGTCCTGGACCAGCCGCTGCTGTTGCGCCTGATGGCACGGCTGGACGGCAGCGCCGCCCGCATCAAGGCCGGCGAATATCGTCTCCAGCCCGGCGCCAACCCCAAGCGGCTGCTGCAGATGCTGGTTGCGGGTGAAGTCGTGCAGCACAGCCTGACCATCGTCGAAGGCTGGACCTTCCGCCAGCTGATGCAGGCCGTGCGCAGCCATCCCGTGCTAGTGCGGACTCTGGATGGACTGGAGCCGCAGGAGATCATGCTGCGCATTGCCAATGTCCGCCAGCACCCGGAAGGCTGGTTTTATCCGGACACCTATTTTTTCCCACGTGGCACCACGGACGAGCAATTCCTGCGCCGCGCCTACCAGATCATGCAGCAGCGCCTGGAACAGGAATGGGAGCAGCGGACTGACGGCCTGCCGCTGCGCACGCCCTACGAGGCGCTGATCCTGGCCTCGCTGATCGAGCGCGAGACCGCGGTGCCGGAGGAGCGGGCGCGGATCGCCGGAGTGTTCGTGCGGCGCCTGAAAAAGGGCATGCGGCTGCAGACCGATCCCACCGTGATCTATGGTCTGGGCGATGCCTACACCGGACGACTGCGCTGGCGCGATCTGCGCACCGATACCCCGTACAACACCTACACCCGCCATGGCTTGCCACCCACTCCCATTGCCATGCCCAGCGGCGCCTCCATCAAAGCGGCGCTGAACCCCGCCGACGGCAACGAGCTGTACTTCGTTTCCCGCAACGACGGCAGCCATCATTTCTCGGCCACGCTGGAAGAGCACAATGCCGCGGTGCGTCGCTACCAGCTAGGGGAGCAGTGAGAGCCATGACGCAGTGCGGCTGCTTTATCACCATCGAAGGCCTGGAAGGGGCCGGCAAGTCCAGCTGCCTGAGCCAGATCGAAAGGCTGCTTCGCGACCGCGGCCTGGATCCGCTGCTGACCCGCGAGCCTGGCGGGACCCCGCTGGGCGAGGCCGTGCGCGGTCTGCTGCTTGCGCCGGCCCACCATGGCATGAGCGCCGAGGCTGAGACGCTGCTGCTGTTCGCGGCCCGGGCCCAGCATCTGGAGCAAGTGATCCGGCCCGCGCTGCAGGCCGGCCGACCGGTGGTCTGCGATCGCTTCACCGATGCTACCTATGCATACCAGGGCGGAGGCCGGCAGCTGGGCGAAGCGCGCATCGCGGTACTGGAGGATTGGGTGCAGCAGGGGCTGCAGCCGGATTTGACACTCTACCTGGATGTCCCGCCTCGGCTCGGGCTGGAGCGGGCCAGGCAGCGCAGCGCGCCGGACCGCTTCGAGCAGGAGCGGCTGGAGTTCTTCGAACGCGCCCGGGCGGTTTATTTGCGGCGCGCCGAGCGCTTCCCCGTGCGCATGAAGGTCATTGATGCCAGCCGGCCGCTGGCCGAGGTGCAGGCGGAGATCGCCGCCGTGATCACGAGGATGCTCGACGATGGTCTGGACTGAGGCGCTGCCTTGGCATGCCGAAGCCTGGGACCAGCTGCGCCGGCGGGAGGAGCAGGGGCGGTTGCCCCATGCCCTGCTGATCACCGGCCTGCCGGGCCTGGGCAAGCGTTCGCTGGCGCGGCGCTTGGCGCTGACCCTCTTGTGCGAGCGGCGCGGGGCGGAGTTCCGTCCCTGCCTGCAATGTCGCAGCTGCCACCTGTTGGTGCAGGGAGCCCATCCGGATCTGTTCGTGGTCGAGCCGGAGGAGCGGGGCAAGCAAATCGGCATCGACCAAGTGCGGGCGCTCGGTGAGCGCCTGTCGCTGCGCAGCCAGTATGGCCGCCGCCTCGGTCTGATCAGCCCGGCCGAGGCGATGACCGTGGCGGCCGCCAATGCCCTGTTGAAGACCTTGGAAGAACCGCCGCTAGGTGCGCTGCTGGTGTTGACCTCGGCCCGGCCCATGCTATTGCCGGCGACCATCCGTAGCCGCTGTCAGCAGCTGGCGCTGGTCGCGCCGGCGCCGCCGCAGGCCCGGGAGTGGCTGCGCCAGCTGGGACGACCGGAGGCCGAGCAGACGCTGGGCCTGGCCCAGGGCGCTCCCCTGCAGGCGCTGCAGCTGCTCGAGGCCGGCGCCCTGGAGCGCTGGCGCGCCTTGCTCGCCACCCTCGAGCAGCTGCGCAGCGGTCGCATCGGCGTGGTGGCGGCAGCCATGCAGTGGCGCGAGGCCGGCCGCGAACTCATTCCGCTGTTGCAGGCCGTGTGCCTCGACCTAGCGCGCCTGGTCGCGGGCGCGGAAGCGCGCTACGATGAATCGGGCCAGCTGCGCAAGCTCGCGGCCGGCCTGGATGCCTACGAGCTGCACGTGTATCTGGAGCAGCTGCTGGAGCAGCGGCGCCATCTGGAGCATGCGCTGAATGAGTCCCTGGTTTTGGAAAGCGCGTTCGGCGGTTGGCTGGCGCTGGTCCAGAAGTCACGAACTGCGGAAGCAAGAGCATGAAAGACAATCCCACAAGACCCGGTGCGCGGCAGGGCATCTTGTCGCTGACGATACAGGATAAAAACGCCCTCTACGCCGCCTACATGCCGTTTCTGCACAACGGCGGCCTGTTCATCCCGACCTCGCATCCCTATTCGTTGGGGGATGAGGTGTTCGTCCTGCTGAGCCTGCCGGAGGACAACGAGAAGGTGCCGGTGGTTGGCCGGGTCGCCTGGATTACGCCTAAGGGCGCACAGGGCAATCGCACCGCCGGCATCGGCGTGCAATTTACTGAGAAGGACGGCGGCATCGCCCGTTCCAAGATCGAAACCCACCTGGCCGGTGCGCTGGAATCGGACCGGCCTAC
Source organism: Lysobacteraceae bacterium (assembly GCA_012523465.1). Lineage (GTDB taxonomy): Bacteria > Pseudomonadota > Gammaproteobacteria > Nitrococcales > AK92 > JAAYIK01. Next base: position 180,469 of record JAAYIK010000004.1, read on the forward strand.
CCACACCATGTAAGGCCAGGGCCGGGGGCCCGTCAGCTGCATTGCTGTAGAGTGTCATGTTGGTCGATTCGCATTGCCATTTGCAGATGCTGGATCAGGCGACGCCTATCCAGACCTACCTCGACAAGGCACGAGAGGCTGGAGTCGAGCACGTGCTGACGGTTGCCGTCAGCCTGGAAGACAGCAAGCGGACCATCGCCCTGGCCGAGTGCCATCCGCAGGTCAGCGCCAGCGTCGGCGCCCATCCCAGCGACCGCGGGCCGGAGCCGACAGTGGACGAAATCGTGCACCTGGCAGCATCCTCGCCCCGGGTGGTCGCCATCGGCGAGACTGGCTTGGACTACCACTACAACAAGGGCGACCTGGAGTGGCAGCGCGACCGCTTCCGCGAGCACATCCGCGCCGCCCGCGAGGTGGGCAAGCCGCTGATCGTGCATACCCGTGATGCACGCGAGGACACAGTGCGGCTACTGCGGGAGGAGCGAGCCGCCGAAGTCGGAGGCATCATCCACTGCTTCACCGAAGACTACGAGATGGCGGCGCGCTGCCTCGACATGGGGTTTTACATCTCCTTCTCCGGCATCGTGACCTTCCGCAATGCCGAGGCCCTGCGCGAGGTCGCACGCCGGGTGCCGCTGGAGCGTATGCTGGTCGAAACCGACTCGCCGTTTCTGGCGCCGGTGCCTTACCGCGGCAAGCCCAACCAGCCGGCTTACGTACGTCATGTGGCCGAGCGGCTGGCCGAGCTGCACGCAATCTCGCTGGAAGAGCTGGCTCGGATCACCAGCGAGAACTTCTACACCCTGTTTCCTCAGGCCCGCAGCGCCTGAGCCAGCGCTTCCTCCAGTTGGGACTGGGTGTTGTAGAAGTGCGGCGAGAAGCGAATGCCGCCACTGCGCAGCGCACAGACCACGCCTTGTTCCTGCAGGTGGCGAAAGACGTCGCGGCTGTCGCGGTCGATCACCCGGAAGGTTACGATGCCCGCGTGCCGCTCGGGATGCGGCGGGCTCATCAGCTCCAGGCGCGGCTGTGCGGCGATCATCTCGATCAGCAGGCGGGCATTGGCGAGCACACGGGCTTCTACCTCGGCCAGGCCGACCTCTTCCAGCAGCGCTAGGCTGGCCTCCAGCGCATGGATGCCGAGCATGTTGGGGCTGCCACACTCGAAGCGGCGCGCTGAACTGGCAACTTCCCAGGCGCGACGGTCGAAGTCGCCAGCCTGCTCCACCATGTGCCAGCCGTACTGGGTCAGCTTGAGCCGCTCGCGGGCCTCCGGTCGGCTGTAAAACACGCCCAAGCCTTCCGGACCCAGCATCCATTTATGGCCGTCAGCGATGACGAAATCGGCCTGTAGGCTGGCGACATCCAGACGCAACGCGCCCAGGCTCTGGATGGCATCGACACAGAGCAGGGTGCCATTGCTGCGACAGGCCTGCGCTAGCCGCACCAGGTCCATGCGCAGGCCGCTGCCGAATTGCACCGAGCTGACCGCAAGTAGCCGCGCCCGGGCATCGAGCGCGTCGATCAGGGCGTCTTCCGGCGTGGGAGCCGCGTCCAGGTCCACGTCCCTGACCTCGACGCCGAAGCGCTGCGCTAGCGACTCCCAGACGATGCGGTTGGAGGGGAATTCGTGGTTGTTGATGATCACCGCATCCCCAGGCTGCCAGTCCAGCCCGTAGGCCACCATGGACAGGCCTTCTGAGGTGTTCTTGACTAGCGCGATGTCGTCGCTGGAGGGCGTGCCCAGCAAGCGCGCCAGGCGCTGGCGCAGCGAGGCTTCTACCGCCAGCCAGCGTGGATAGTTCCTGGCTCCACGGGTAGCGGCTTCAGCCGCGAAGGCGCGCACGGCTTCGGCGGCGCGGCGGGGCAGGGGAGCGACGCCGGCGTGGTTGAGGTAGATCAGGCCCGGCTCGTGCGGGAACTCGGCTTGCATCATGACCAATCTCCTGTCAGCGACGTTAAGTTTACGGCATGCCTGCATTGGGTGCTTGAAAGGCTGGCGGCGATGCAGGAGCATGAACCGTTTCGTTGAGAACGGGCTCGGCGTGACATGTTGCAGGACTTGGTCTTTTATCTCTTGGGCGGGGCGGCCGCTGGCGTGTTGTCGGGGCTGTTTGGGGTCGGCGGTGGCACCATCCTGGTGCCGGTGCTGCTCTTGTTGTTCGGTCACAGCGGCATTCCTGAAGCGCTGTGGATGCACATGGCGCTGGGGACGTCGCTGGCGGTGATCATGCTCAACTCGATTTCCTCGGCCCGCGCCCACCAGCGGCACGGCGCCATCCGCTGGGACGTATTCAAGCTGCTGGCGCCCGGCGTGATGGCAGGAGCGCTGGCAGGCGCCTGGGTCGCCGAGCAGCTCTCCTCTCTCACCCTCGCCGTCATCTTCGCCGTCTTTCTTGTCCTGATCGGCTTGCAGATGCTGACTGCCAAGCAATCCAAGCCGCAGCGCAGCGTGCCCGGCACCGGCGGGCTGCTGGGGGCGGGCGGCATCATCGGTTGCATATCGGCCCTGGTGGGTATCGGCGGCGGCAGCCTGACGGTTCCTTTCCTGGTCTGGTGCAACGTGCCCATGGCCCATGCCGTCGCCACCTCGGCGGCGGTCGGCTTGCCGATCGCCGTGGCCGGCGCCATCGGCTATGTCCTGACTGGTTGGTCGAATCCGCTGCTGCCGGCCTGGAGCTTGGGATATGTTTACCTGCCTGCCTTCGTCGGCATGGCCGTGGCCGGCAGCCTGTGCGCTCCACTGGGGGCGCGCATCGCCCACGCCCTGCCGGCCAAGCGGCTCAAGCAGATCTTCGGTGTGTTTTTGCTGCTAATCGCCGCCCGCATGCTCATCAGGCTGCTGTAAAGCCTAGCTGGCGGCCAGTAACTGCTCCGCGATCCGGAAACCGGCCACATATGTGCCGGCCGCTGAGCCGAGTGTGGCGAGGATGAACACCAGCAGCACGCGGGCGACCCGGTTGCGCCACCAGCCGCCGAGGCGACTGACGTCGTTGCGCAAGCGGGAGAAGTCGGCAACCGTGGGCTTGCGCATGCCGAGCTCGACCGCAGCGGCGACGAAGCCGGCGCCGATGGTCGGATTGAGGGAAGTCAGTGGTGCGGCGACGAAGGAGGCGGCGATGGTGAAGGGATGGCCCCTTGCCAGCAGGCTGCCTGCGGCGCAAAGCACGCCGTTGATCAGCGTCCATTCGGCAATCAGCCGCCAGCCCAGCTGCCAGTCCCGGCTGAAGCCGTAGGCAAAGCCGGCCAGGATCAAGGCAACGATCAGCCAGGGAATGACCCGCGGCCACCTGCTGGGTGGCGGTAGCTGCTGCAGCTCGGCCAACGCCTGCCAGGGATCGCCCTGGAAGCTATCCAGTTCCCGTGCCAGGCCATCGACATGGCCGGCCCCGACCACCACCAGCACCTTGTCGTAGCGGCCGGCGGCGCCGCTCAGGAGCTTGGCGGCCATATAGCGGTCGCGCTCGGCAATCAGCGTGTCGTAGAGCAGCGGCGAGCGGCTGGCGAACTCGGCGAAAGTTGCCTCCAGCAGGTCGCCCTGTTTGAGCCGCTCAATCTCCTCCGCCGGCACCCGCTCGCGCGAGAGCAGACCGGCGACAAGGCCGGCGGCGAGGGTGGCGCGTTGCCACCAGGGCACTCGCCGATAGACCCGCTTGAGCGTGACGCCGATTTCCCGATCGACGAGCAGCAGCGGCAGGTCGGCGGCTTTGGCCTCGTCGATGGCGCAGCGCATTTCCGCGCCCGGTTCGATGCCGAACTGCTCGGCGATGCGTTGCTGATAGGCACCGAGCGCCAGGCTGGCGGCGACCATGCCGCCTTTGCCGTCGCGGATGGTCTTCAGCAAGTCCAAGCGCGCCAGCGATTGGGGATCGACCAAGGTGGCGTGACGGCTGGGGCAGAGCTCGATAGCGACGGCGTTGTAGTCACCGCTGCGCAGCGCGCGGCGGACGTCCTCGACGCTTTGCCGCGAGACGTGGGCCGTGCCGAGCAAGTGGAACTCGGTGCCGTCGAAGTGAACGGTGCGCAGGATAGGGGGGGAGGAGGCGGATTCGTTGCTCACGAGGATGTGTCAGCTCCAGTTTTGCTGCGCCGCAGCAAAAAACATATTGCGGAGGCGGGTTTTCCGCATGGCGAAATCATGTTTTGCTATTCTTGACCCAGCATCGCCAACATGCAACATTGTGTGCTAGCCGCTGCGACATGGCTCGAGCCGGTTCACGGCGCAGCAGCAGGAGAGGATACCACGGCGCAGCATTCCGCGGCCGCGACCGACGCAGCATTTTGCGCGGGTTTGCTGCGGCTGCGCCGCTCAAGCAGTGCATTACAGGAGACAGGTTCAGATGTTTACGCGTCATTACAAGGTCTGGCCAGTGCATGCTGGATACCATCTCGATTTGCCGCAGACCAGTGTTTACGTGAATCTCGAAGTCTCTGCGCTGCGCTTTCCCGACAAGAACGCCATCATCTACTACGATACGCCGATCACCTTCCGTGAGCTGAAGGACGAGGTTGAGCGACTGGCCGGCTATCTGCAGCACCTGGGGGTGAAGCGGGGCGACCGGGTGCTGATCTACATGCAGAACAGCCCGCAGTTCGTCATCAGCTTCTATGCCATTCTCCGCGCCAATGCGGTCGTCGTCCCGGTCAATCCCATGTGCCGGCGCGGAGAGCTTGAGTATTTCGTGCAGGACACTGGCGCGACAGCGGCGATCTGCGGCCAGGAGATCTTCCCCCACCTGGAGCCGCTGATCGGCACTGCCGAGCTCAAGAACGTCATCGTTGCGGCCTACTCTGACTACCTGCGTACCCCGACCGACCTGACCTTGCCGGAAGCGGTGGCGCAGCCGCGGCAGGCGCTGTCCGGTGACGGCGTGCATCTGTGGAGCGAGGCGTTGGCTGCCAATATCGAGCCCGGCCCGCACGTGGTCGGCCCGGATGACATGGCCGTCATCCCCTACAGCTCCGGCACCACCGGCGCGCCCAAGGGCTGCGTTCACATCCACCGCTCGGTGATGGCCACCATCGTCCAGGGCGTGTATTGGAACCCGCGCACGGCGCAGGCGCCCACCTTGGCAACCTTGCCGTTTTTCCACGTCACCGGCATGCAGGCGTCGATGAACGCGCCGATATACAGCGGCAACACGTCGGTGATCATGACGCGCTGGGATCGCCGGGTCGCCGCCGAGCTTATCCAGCGTTATCGCATCGGCAGCTGGCGCAACATCGCCACCATGGTGATCGACTTCCTGGCCGATCCCGAGATTGGCAAGTACGACCTCTCCAGCCTGATGGCCATCGGCGGTGGCGGGGCGGCCATGCCGGCGGCGGTGGAGGAGAAGCTCCAC
>JAAYIK010000019.1 GCA_012523465.1 Lysobacteraceae bacterium
AAGTGAAACCGTGCAGCGCCGATGATAGTGTCGCCCCGCTGCGGCGCGAAAGTAGGTCATCGCCAGGCACTTCTCAAACCAAAACCCCCGCCAGGAAAAACAACCTGACGGGGGTTTTCTTTTTGCAAACTGCGGGAGGCGACGTGGTCGAAGCCAGCAAGCGACTACTGAATTTCATCGATCGCAGCCCAACTCCCTGGCATGCCGTCGCATCAATTGCGCAATGGCTGCAACAGGCCGGGTTCCGCCGCTACGAAGAAACGGAAGACTGGCAGATTGCCCCTGGTGCCTGTGGTTACGTAGTGCGCGATGGCGGCTCCATCATTGCCTTCCGCCTGGGGCAGACTGATGCGCCGATGCGCATCATCGGCGCCCATACCGACTCGCCCGGGTTTCGTGTCAAGCCACGTGGCGCCTTCCGTCAGGCCGGCTTCGATAGCCTGGGCATTGAAGTCTACGGTGACCCCATCATCGCAACCTTCGCTGACCGCGACCTGACCCTGGCCGGCCGCATCATGGTGGAGGATAGGGACAAGGGTATCAGCACCCGGCTGGTTAACCTGGAGCGGCCGCTGCTGCGTCTGCCTAACCTGGCCATCCATCTCAATCGTGACGTCAATCAGGCAGGCTTGCGCTTCGATTTGCAAGACGAGCTACCGCTGGTCCTGGGCTGCGCTGCCGAGCAGCTGCCGGCAGAGGAAGGGATTCGCCAGCTGCTGGGAGCGGCCGCCGGGGTGGCGCCGGAAACCATACTCAGCTGGGAGCTGGCGGTAGTGGATGTGCAGCCCGGGGCTTTCTTTGGCCGCGACAATGAGTTCATCGCTTCGGCCAGGCTGGATAACCTGGCTTCCTGCCACGCTGCAGTCGAGGCCTTGCTCGCTGCCGAACCAGGCCAGACGCAAGTGATTGCATTGTTCGACCATGAAGAAGTCGGCAGCCAGAGCTACAAGGGCGCTGACGGCACGTTTCTGGCCGACGTCCTGGCGAGGCTGGCCGAGTGTCTGGGACTGCGGCGGGAATCGGAACGGCGAAGCCTTCATGCCCGCAGCGTGCTGCTGAGCGCCGATATGGCCCATGCGCTGCACCCCAACGTGGCAAGGGTCTACGAGCCGCAGCACCATGTCCACCTCAACGGGGGGCCGGTCATCAAAATCAATGCGCAGCAGCGCTACGCAACCGATGGCGTCGGCGAGGCCTACTTTGAGTGGCTGTGCCGCAAGGCCGAGATTCCTTGTCAGAAATACGTGCATCGCACCAACCTGCCGTGCGGCAGTACCATTGGTCCCATCGCCGCCGGTCGTCTTGGTATACGCACCATTGATGTCGGCAATCCCATGTGGTCGATGCACAGCGCTCGCGAGAGTGCCGGCGCACATGACCACGGAATGATGATTAAGGTAATGACCCTGTTCTTCTCCGATGCGACCGAACTCCCCAGCTGAACGGCCGGCCACGGCACCGCGCCTGGAGGCTCTGCTGGCCCTGCTGGCGGACGGATGCTTTCATTCCGGCGACGCCATCGGGCAGGCTGCCGGGGTCAGCCGTGCCGCCATCTGGAAAGTCGTCGAGCAGCTGCGAGCGCTCGGGGTACCCATCGAGGCGGTACGCGGGCGCGGCTACCGGCTGCCCAAGCCGGTCGAGCTGCTTGCTGTCGACGTCATCCAGCAACACCTGTCCCAGCTAGGCGCGCCGCGCCTTCCGCTGGAGGTGCTGTTGCAGTGCGATTCCACCAATCGCGTGCTGCTTGAGCGGGCCAAGGCCGGGGAAGGCAACCAGCTGTTGACCACCGAGGTCCAGACAGCCGGACGCGGCCGCTGGGGGCGACGCTGGATTGCGCCTTTCGGCAGCACCCTGTGCCTCTCGCTGTTGTGGCGTTTTCCTGTGCTCCCGCACGGGCTTGCCGGGCTGAGCCTGGCCATTGGCATTGTCTGCGCCGAAGCCCTGGGTCGCCTTGGCGTCGGCATCCGGCTCAAATGGCCCAACGATCTGCTGTTGGACGGCCGTAAGCTAGGCGGCATCCTGGTCGAGCTGGTAGGAGAGGTCAGCGGGCCGTGTTCGGTCGTGATCGGACTGGGGATGAACCTGGCCGATGCGGAGCTCATCGCAGAGGACGCGGGACAGCCGGTGGCTGCGTTGAGCGAGGCCGATGTCGGCTTGGCCCGACAGCGCAACCTGCTGCTGGCGACGCTCGCAGCGGCCATGATGCATGCTTGTGAGCGGTTCGCCGAAGAAGGGTTCCGAGCGTTTCACTCACAGTGGCTTGGCTACGATCATCTCGCCGGCAAGCCTGTCGTGTTGTCCCTGCCGCGTGAAGAGGTCAGAGGCATCGCGCGTGGGGTCGATACCCAAGGCGCCTTGCTGCTGGAGCGGGAGGGTCTGGTCGAGACCTGGATCAGCGGCGATTTGCGCCTGAGATTGCGCCATGATGCTTCTGCTTGACATCGGCAACACGCGGATTAAATGGGGATGGTTGGCGCCCGCTGGTGGCTTGCGTCCCGGCGGCGCCGTCGTTCATGGCGGCAGGCATCAGAGCGTGCTTCAGGCCTGGGCAAAACTGCCGAAGCCGCAGCGGATTTTCGGCGCCAGCGTCGCCGGCTGCGAGTTCAACCGGGAGGTCGAGCAGGTGGCGCAAACTCTATGGAATTTGCCGGTGCACTGGGCGCGCTCGAGCGAGGGCGCTGCCGCCATGAAGACAGCCTATGCAGAGCCCGGCCAGCTGGGAGTCGACCGCTGGGCTGCCGCTGTCGGCGCCTATTACGCCAGCGGTCGGGCCGTTTGTGTCGTGGACTGCGGCAGCGCTATTACCTTCGACGTGGTGACCGATGCCGGTCGGCATCTGGGGGGCTTGATCGTGCCCGGCTGGCAGATGATGCGGCGCGCGCTGCATCAGGGAACCGCCGGGCTGCCCCTGGTCGAGCTTGAGCAGGCCGAGACGATCGCCAGAGACACGGCCACTGCCATTGCCAGCGGCACCTTGCTAGGCGCAGCCGCCATGATCGATGGGCTGACCCAGCGGATCATGGACGCGCTGGGAACGACGGCTGAACTGTGGCTGACGGGGGGGGACGCGCCGCTGCTGCAGCCCCATCTGCAGCACTCGTTCATCCTGGCGCCCGACCTGGTCCTGCAAGGGCTTGCTGTGATGGCCTCGTCTGCGCGGACGGTGCCGGAGTTGGTTGTCAAGCAGGGACGCCTGTTCTAACATGGCGACCACTTCGCTGGCGTAGCTCAGTTGGTAGAGCGGCTGATTTGTAATCAGCGGGTCGGGGGTTCGAGTCCTCTCGCCAGCTCCAGATATGGCCCCGCAGGACGTTGATCTGGCGGGGCTTTTCTTTTTTGATGGCGGCATTGCCGGCGCGCGGCAATGCCTGGCGTTCAATCTCACGGGGCACCGAGATGGTGACTTGCAGCGCGTGCTTAGCTCTGCCCGCTCTCCGTGCCGCCGTCTCCATCCCTGCCGGGTTTTGGTGACGCCCACGCTCACCCGCTGGCGAGCTGCTCAAGAGACAAGCCGGAATTGCTTGCCACATCTCAGCCATGAGTGTTCGGGCGAGTGTCATCCAGTACTGGCGCCACCGACCCACGGTTGGGGCGAGCGCTCCGCTTGGTGGCCAGGCGAAGGCGTCGCAAGCAGCGGCCCGGCTGCCAATGTCCCTGCTTTCCGCTCTGCTTGAAAACCTGCTGCCACGCCGCATTTCAATGGGCAGCCTCCAAGCAATTATTTGCCTTTTCACTCAATAAGGAATGTGCGATTAGCACAGAAAGGCCCATGGGGACAATCCAGTTATTCAATCACCCGATCAAGATGGTCTACCTGCTGCTGATCGTCGCCGAGGGCGCCTTACTGCTCGCGGCCGTCCACCTGGGCGTTTATCTGCGTTTTGTTCACCAGCCGGCTGCCATGACCGAATTCAGCGCCTTGGGAGCCAAGGCGGCGCTGTTCGCCGGCGTGGTCATGCTCGCCATGGTCTCGGTCGGACTCTACAACCGCCGTTTGCGCGATGGCATGGGCAGGGTGTTGCTGCGACTGGGCCTGGCGTTGTTGCTGGGCGGCATCGCCCTGCTGGTCGTGTTTTACTGCTTCCCGCAGCTTTCGCTTGGCGGAGGCGTGCTGGCACTGGTGTTACTGGCAGCCTTCGCGTTGCTGGTGCTTTCCCGGCTGCTCTTCCGCCGCCTGCTGGAGTTGCCGCGACTGCGCCGCCGGGTCTTGGTGCTCGGTGCCGGAAAGCGCGCGCACCCCCTGACCATGCTGCGGCGGCGCTCGGATCTGATCGGGTTTCACATCGTCGGCTACTTGCCGACTCCGGGCGATCAGCCCATGGTGCCGGAAGAGCGACAGCTGCACGGCGGTTCGCTGGAAGAGCTGGTCCGCCGCGAGCGGATCGAGCAAATCGTGGTGGCGGTGGACGACCGCCGCCGGGGACTGCCCATGGAGGAATTGCTGCGCTGCCGGACCAACGGCATCGAGGTGATCGATGTGCTGTCGTTCCTTGAGCAGGAAACGGGGCAGATCAGGCTGGATTTGCTTTATCCAGGCTGGCTGACGTTCTCGCGCGGCTTTCATCGCGGCTGGCTGCGGCGAGCAGCCAAGCGGACTTTCGACCTGGTGGTCAGCCTGGCCATGCTGATCCTGACCTCGCCCATCATGGCACTGACTGCGCTTGCCATCGTGGTCGAGAGTGGCTGGCCAGTGCTCTATCGGCAGCAGCGGGTAGGGGAAGGCGGTCGCCTGTTCTCGGTCTACAAGTTCCGCAGCATGCGCCCGGATGCGGAAAAGGATGGCAAGGCCCGCTGGGCCCAGCCCAACGATCCGCGGGTGACCAGGGTAGGCGCCTTCATACGTAAATACCGCATCGACGAGCTGCCCCAGATTTACAACGTGTTGCGCGGCGACATGAGCTTCGTCGGGCCCCGGCCGGAGCGGCCAGAATTCGTGCAGGGCCTGCAGCGCAAGTTGCCCTATTACGTCGAGCGGCATCGGGTCAAGCCCGGCCTCACCGGCTGGGCGCAGATTTGCTACCCCTATGGCGCTTCGGATGACGACGCCTTCGAAAAGCTGCAGTACGACCTCTATTACGTCAAGAATCACAGCCTTTTCTTGGATCTCGCCATTTTGCTGCAAACCGCCGAGGTCGTGCTCTGGGGGCGGGGGGCGCGCTGACTAAGGAACTCCCTTGGAGCCTGGCAGCAGGACGTTGTTTTGCGCGGCCAGCGTCCCCAGTTTTTGCCCAGACTCGGTGGAATGCATAACCAGGTCCAAAGCAAGACAAGCTAAAGGCAATACAACCAGATGCTCGGAAGATCGCCCGAGCCGCGCGTCGGCATGACGCAGCTAGCGGCGTCCTGCTTCCGCATCGTCAGGGAAGAACGGGTCGCATGCGACGGCCCTGGCCGCACGGCGGCTGCGTCATGGTGCATGCGCCTAGGAAAAATAAGGACATAGTGGAGGCTCAGATGAATCTCATACGGTTGGCCGCCCTTGCAGCGTTGTTGCTGGCGTTGTCCGCTTGCGCCACGGCGCCGAACGGGACATCGGGGGTGGCAGCGTCTGCCGGGACGGCGCAGACTGAAGGCGAGTATCGCATCGGCGTCGACGATCAGATCGAAGTCAACGTCTGGCGCAATCCCGATTTGTCGGTATCGGTACCGGTCCGTCCCGACGGCATGATCTCCGTGCCGCTGATTGGCGACGTCCAGGCTGGAGGCAGGACGCCCAGCGAAGTGGCAGCCGCGGTCAGGCAGAAGCTGACCCGCTATTTGCGCGACCCGCAGGTCACAGTCATCGTCACCGAGCTGCGCAGCCACGAATTCATCTCCCGGGTCCGCGTCACCGGCGCCGTGCAAAACCCCATCTCTTTGCCCTACCGCCAGGGGATGACCGTGCTCGACGCCGTGCTGGAAGCCGGAGGGCTTACCGAGTTCGCCGCGCCCAACAAAGCCAAGCTCTACCGCCGCAGCGACAAAGGCTCCCAGGTCCTGCCGGTGCGGCTGGCGCGGATACTTTCGCGCGGGGATTTGGAGACCAATTACTACCTGAAGCCGGGAGACATCGTCTCCGTGCCTGAGCGCTTGTTCTAACTCTGAGCGGGGAACGGCAATGCAGTCGGAAACGGAACAAAACCTGCGCGTTCTCTATCGAGAAGCGTTCGCCCGCCGCAAGACCTTCGTCATCACCTTCGTTGCCATTGCGGTCACGGCGATGCTAATGGGACTGACCTGGCCCAAGCGCTATACCTCCTCCACCACCATCCTGGTGGAGGGACGCAGCATCATCGAGCCGCTGATGAGTGGGGCGGCGGTACGCGGGGACGTGATCGATCGCACCCGTAACGCCCGCGAGATCATCTACGGTCGTCCCATGTTGATGAAGGTGCTGGAGGCCAACGGTGACCTGCAAGAGGACCTTTCACCGCGCGAGCTGGAGTGGCTGATCGAAGGCATGCAGGCCAGCACCATCGTCGAGCAGCTGGGCGAGAACCTCATCCGCATCCAGGTTCGCGGACCCGATCCGGAGCGGGTTTATCGCACTACCTCCAACATGGCCAAGATTTTCATCGAGGAAGCCATGGCGGCGCGTGCGACCGAGAGCAACGCCGCCTACAACTTCATCGACGAGCAGGTCAGGCAGTACGAGAAGACGCTGGCAGCCTCGGAGGCGCGCATCAATGCGCGGCGCAGGCAGCATCCGGAGCTGGCCCCGGGGGCGGAAGGAGAGGCAAACCGGCGCGTGGCCGAGGCCCGGGCGGCCATCGACCGGATCGAGCAGGAGATACGGGAGACCGAGATCCGTCGCGACTCGTTGCTAGAGCAGCTGTCGGGCGAGGCCGAAGGTGCGGTGGCGGCCGGCCGGGCCGCCGAGTACCGGATGCGTATTGCCGAGCTGCAGGCCCAGCTGGATACCCTGCGTCTAACCTACCACGACACCTATCCCGACATCGTGCAGCTCAAACGCCAGATCGAGGAGCTGGAGCGGGCGGCCAGCGCCGAGGAAGCTCGCTTGTCCCAGGAGCGGCGCTTGGCGGCGGCCGAAGGGCGGCCCTACGTCGATCAAAGCATACGCAATAGCCCGGTGTACCAGGAGCTGCAGGCCCAGGTTTACGAGGCCAATACCCAGCTGAGAACCCTGCAAGCCCGGCTGGCCGATGCCCGTCAGCGCTACGAGCAAGAGATGGCGACCGCCAGCCGCATCCAGGAGCTTGCCGCCGACTTCCAGACGCTGGCGCGGGACTACGAGGTCAACCGCATGATTTACGAAGACCTGCTGCGTCGGCGCGAGAACGCACGGGTTTCGATGAACTTGAACACCGAGCAGCAGGGCTTGAACCTGCGCATCGTGGAGCCGGCCTATCTGTCCCATCAGCCATCCGGTCCCAGGCTGGTGCATTTCGCCGCCGGCGGCCTGGTGCTAGGGGCCGCGCTGCCGCTGACGCTGCTGTTCGGCGTGCTGATGATCGATCCGCGCATCCGCACCGGGGCAGAGCTCAGCGACAAGCTCGGGCTGCCGCTGCTGGCGACCATACCGCACCTCGACATGCCGCGGGAGGCGGCTGCCGAGCGGCGCGGGCTGATCATGTCTGTCATCGTGATTGTGCTCACGGTGCTCGGCGTGCTCGCGGTGGGCATCTTGAGAATGCAGGGAGTCATCTGATGAGCAAAATCGAGGAAGCATTGCGCCGAGCCCAGCAGGAGCGCGCGCAAGACCCGGCCGTTGCCGGCGGCGCAGTGCCCGATCGACAGGATCGATCCGGTCGCACCGAGGACGAACGTCAGCCGGTCAGCCGTGGCGAGCTGGTAGGCCTCACCGCGGCCGAAGAAATTGCCCACATGCGCGAGGAGCGGCCGCGCGGGCCGGCCGAGCTGACCCAGTTGCGCATCATCGATCCGGAAACCGCGGACCCGCGGGTCGCCGATGCCTTCCGTCAGCTGCGCACCTCTCTGCTACAAAAAAGCACCGACTCGAACTTCGTGCTGGTGGTGACCTCGGCGGGCAATGAGGGCGGCGCCAGCTTTGTGGCGCTGAATCTGGCGGTGGCCATCGCCTTTGACGAGAGCAAGACTGCCTTGGTCGTGAACGCCAATTTGCGCAATCCCAGCCTGGATCGGCTGGTGCAGACTGAAGGCGAGGCTGCCGGCCTGACCGACTATCTCGGCGGCAGCGAAAAGGAAGTCCGGCACATCATTCATCCGATCGGCGTGCCGCGAGTGCGGCTGATCCCGAGCGGTCGGCAAAGCCGAGCGGCAGCGGAATATTTCACCATGCCGCAGTTGCGGCATTTGCTGCGCAGCCTGCGGCAGCGCTATCGGGAGCGCTACATCATCATCGACGCGCCACCGGTCACCCAGAGCGCCGACGCTCGCATCCTGTCCGAGCTGGCCGACTACACTCTGCTGGTAGTGCCATACGGCAAAGTGACGTCCACCCAGGTCTCTGAGGCGGCGCTGGCGATAGGAGAAGAAAAACTGGTGGGCTGCGTGCTCAACAACGAGCTGCGCATACCGCTGCTGTCGCGGTCGGCGCAACGGCGGGCGCGCTGACAGCCACCGGCAAGAATTCTTTCACTTGAGCGAGGGGGAGGGGATGGCGCGATTCAAGGGGCGGTGCGTCGTTGCCGCGTGGCTGGTGCTGGGCTGCATGGCGTCGACCGCGCAAGCGTTCCGGCTGGAGCTTGGCACCGGCATTGGTGCCGAGTACAGCACCAACGTACTGCGGTCGGAAAGCGACCGTGAGCGGGACACTCTGGGCTATGTCTGGGCTGGCCTGTCGGCGCAGGAGGAATCGGCGAACTTGACTGCGGAGATCGCCGGTGTGGTGGAAACCCAGCAGTACTTCAACGACACCGCCAGCGACGAGGTCCTGTTCTCGCTGGCGGCTCTGGTGGACTGGATGATCCTGCCGCAGCGGCTCAGCTGGCATCTCGAGAACTATTTCCAGCAATCGACGGAGGACCCGTTTTCCACCTACAGTCCCCACAACCAGCAGGACACCAACGTCTTGTGGACCGGGCCCGATCTCTACTTCCGCTTTGCCCGGCTTTATACCCTTCAGCTCGGCGCCCGCTACGGCAACTTCTACTATGAGGAAACCGACGGCGATAACCAGCGCTATGCCGGCTTTGCCCGTTTGAGTCGGCAGCTGACGCCCAGCACCGAGCTCTTCCTGCAGGGCCAGCGGACCAAGGTGGATTACGATCATGATGGCCGCGTCGACGCCATCACCGGCGTGCCGATCCGCGACTTCGACCGTGACGATGTCCTCGCCGGCTTGCGCTGGGAATCGGTTCTGACTGTGATCGAGCTCGAAGGCGGCTACAGCTGGATCAGCCGCGACGACGACGCCGACATCAACGGTGCCCTAGGACGGCTGCATGCGCTGCGCCGGCTGCCTAACGAAGGCGGCGCCGGGCTGCGGCTGTCCAGCGAGCTGACCGAGGCGGGCGAGGACTTGCTCACCAGCGGTGGGGGCCGGCTGGGAGTGGATCCTCACGGGACTGGGGTTCGGGAAGACATCGCCCGGGAGCTGTACGGAGAACTGTATTACTACGGCCACTGGATGGGAGTCGCCAGCCGCATCCGGCTGTACTGGCTGGACGAGGACTACGAGGAGTCGGCGCTGGACGAGCGCCGCACCGGCGCGACTTTGGACCTAGGCTATCCGATTGCGCCGGCCTGGCGCTTGGGCGTCTTCGGACTGCATGAAAAAAGAAAGTTCGATTTGATCGACCGTCGCGATCGCCGCAGCCTGATCGGCAGCGGCCTCAGCCACCGCCTGAGCCGAGAGATCTCGATCGATTTCGGACTGCAATACGAGTGGCAGAACAGCAACACCGCCGGCCACGATTTCCGCGAATGGCTGGCCCTGGTCGAGTTGCGCTACGGCGTCCGGCCGTACTGGGCTGCGAGGTAAGGCCATGTATTTGGACTACTACGGACTGAAAGAGGCGCCCTTCCGGCTGACGCCGGATGCCGATTTTTTGTTCATGAGCCGGGCGCACGCCCGGGCCAAGGCCTACATGGACTATACCGTGCTCAGCCGCGACGGCTTCGTGGTGGTGACGGGCGAGATCGGGGCTGGCAAGACTACCCTGATCAACAAGCTGATCCATGAGCTGCCTCGTGACGTCCTGGTTGCCAAGATCTTCCAGACCCAGCTCAACGAGATCGAATTCCTGCAGGCCGTCCTGACCGAGTTCGGGATCGACAACTTCAGCAGCAGCAAGGTCGAGTTGCTCAATCAAATCAACGAGTTTCTGATCGACATGTACCGGCAGAACCGCCGGGTGCTGCTCATCGTCGACGAGGCGCAGAACTTGAGCGACACCGTGTTGGAGGAGGTGCGGCTACTGTCTGGGCTGGAGACCAAGAAGGATAAGCTGCTCAGCATCATCCTGACCGGCCAGCCCGAGCTGGCGCAAATCGTCGATTCACCGCGCTTCGAACAGTTGGCGCAGCGGGTGCGGCTGCGCTTCCACTTGGGCGCGCTGTCGCCGGAAGAGACCAAGGAGTACATCTTCCACCGTCTCAGCGTGGCTGGCATGCGCGAGCCTGAGCAGCTGTTTGGCGAGGATGCCTTTCCCATCATCTACGAGTACACCGGCGGCATTCCGCGCCTGATCAACTCAATGTGCGACATGGCACTGCTGACTGCCTTCGTCGACGAGCGGCGCAGCATCGACGAAGACGTCATCCGCACCGCGGTGGAAGAGCTGGGCTGGGTGCCGTTTCGCGATCGGCCGCGGCAGCGCGCGCGCCAGGCGGATTCCACCAATCAGGCCGTGCTCACCGACCAGGCGGATGCGGTCGCCGCGGCCGGCGCGACCGTGGCGGCCGGGCCCTGGCCGGACGAGATCAGCGACAAGGTGGAGCGGATCTACGAGTTCATGCCCAAGATGTCGGCCGGCCTGATGGGGAAAATGCGCCTGATCGAGGAACGGCTGCGGGAGCTGGCCGAAGGGCTGCGGCGACGGGAGTAGTTCTGGTATGCGATTGGGGGAAGCCGGCGTGCGCAATGCGCTGACCATCGACGTCGAGGATTATTTCCATGTTGCCGCGCTGGCGGCGGCTATCGATCGGCGCGACTGGGAGCGGTGCGAAAGGCGGGTGGAACGCAACACCCGCCGGCTGCTTGAGCTGCTGGACGAGCATGGGCTGCAGGCCACGTTCTTCGTGCTCGGCTGGGTGGCGGAGCGCTATCCCGGATTGGTGCGCGAACTAGCCGCTGCTGGCCATGAGATCGCCTCTCACGGCTACAGCCATCAGCTGGTCTACCGGCAGACGCCGGCCGAGTTCCGTCAGGAGACCCGACACTCCAAGGCGCTGCTGGAGGATCAGGTGCAGCGCCCAGTGGTCGGCTACCGTGCCGCCAGCTATTCCATCACCCGGGACTCGGTCTGGGCCCTGGACATCCTGGCTGAGCTCGGCTTCGTTTGGGATTCCAGCATCTTCCCAGTGCGTCACGATCGCTATGGCATCCCCGCTGCGCCGCGCTGGCCGCACCGGTTGCGCACGCCGGCCGGCCATGCCCTGGTGGAATTCCCATTGTCGACCTGGTCCCTGGGAGGCTTCCGGCTTCCCATCGCCGGCGGCGGCTACTTCCGGCTTTACCCATATCCGCTCAGCCGCACCGGCCTGGCCAGCATCAACCGGCAGGGACGGCCGTTCATCTTTTATCTGCATCCGTGGGAAATCGATCCCGAGCAGCCGCGCGTCAAGACGAGCTGGCTGTCCAGCTTCCGTCACTACCACAACCTCGAGCGCTGCGAGGAGCGCCTGCGCCGCCTGCTGCGGGACTTTCACTTCTCCACGGTGGGGCAGGTGCTGGCCGATCTGGGGCTGTTGCGCGACGGAGAGCCGGTGGAAGGGGTCGCGGCGGTGCCGGTCGTGCCTTCGGCCTCGGGATGAGCCATACACAGCGCCAGGGAGGGCGGCTGGATGGGAGCAATCGCAGGGATAGCCGATCTAGGAGGGGCGCCGGGACCGACCCGGGCCGAGTTGTCCGCCATGCTGGGTGCCATGCCGGCGCGCCGGCCGGCGGGTGCCGTCTATTACCTCGACCGGGGGATTGGGCTGGCGCAGGGCTTGCTGCAGCCAGCAGCCAAGGTTGCAGGCGAGGGCCGGAACCAGCCCGATGTCCGCGTCGTTTGCAGTGGCGAGATCTACAATCGCCACGAGCTGTGTCGCCAGCTCGGAGCCACGAGCGGCGCGACGCTGCCCCACCTGCTGGCTGCGCTCTATCGCCAGCACGGCACGGGTTGCGTCCATCGCCTCAACGGCCAGTTTGCCTTCGCGCTGTGGGACAGGTTGCGGCGGCGGCTGCTGCTGGCGCGTGACAGGGTCGGCATCATGCCGCTGCACTACAGCCTGCAGCGGGGACGGCTGTTGTTCGCCTCCGAAATCAAGGCGCTGCTGCCGTTGTTCGATCAGGCGCCGGAGCTGGATCCGGTCGCCCTTGATCAGCTGTTCACCTTCTGGACCGCGCGGCCGCCGCGCACCCTGTTCCGCGGCGTGCAGCAGCTGCTGCCGGGGGAGCTGCTGGTCGTCGAAGGCGGCAGGCTGCGCCGGCAGCGCTATTGGGACTGGGAATTCCCGGTAGAGCCGGATCAGTACGCAGCGGCCGCCCCCGACCGGCTGGCTGACGAGCTGCGCGCGCTGCTGGCCGACGCCGTGCGGCTGCGGCTGCCGCCGTCCGCCGCCTATCTGTCCGGCGGCCTGGACTCGTCCGCCCTGGTGGCGCTGATGAGACAGCTCGGCGAGGGGCCGCCGCACACCTTCTCGCTCGGCTTCCCTGAGGCAGGCCTGGATGAAAGCCGCTACCAGCGGCGCATGGCCGCGGCGGTGGGCAGCGTGCACCGGCAGCGGCAGTGCCGACCGGCCGAGATCGCGGCGCGGCTGCCGGAGGCGGTTCGGCATGCCGAGACGCCTTTTTTGCGCATGGCGCCGGTACCGATGAGCCTGCTGTCGGCGGAGGCGCGGCAGGCCGGCTTTGCCGCGGTGCTGACCGGCGAAGGCGCCGACGAGGTCCTGGGCGGCTACGACATCTTCAAGGAGGCCGCGATCCGGCGCTTCTGGGCCCGCCAGCCGCAGTCCACGCTGCGGCCGCAGCTGCTGCGGCGGCTTTATCCGTACCTGCCCTTGCAGCAGCAGGGGCTAACCTATCTGCGCGGTTTCTTTGGTCGCGGGCTGGAGCAGGCCGCGCGACCCTGCTTTTCTCATCTGCCGCGTTGGACCACGACGGCGATGTGCAAGCAGTTCTTTGCCGCCGAGCTCAAGGCCGCGCTCGAGGAAGACGCGATCGCCCAGCTGGAGCAGGAGTTACCGCCGGCGATGACGCGCTGGGCCCCGCTCAATCAGGCGCAGTACCTGGAGATGACCATCCTGCTGCCGGGCTATCTGCTCGCCGCGCAGGGAGAGCGCATGCTGATGGCCAACACCATCACCGGCCGCTTTCCGTTTCTCGACCACCGGGTCATTGAATTTGCCGCCAGGCTGCCACCACATCTGAAGCTGAACGTATTAAACGAAAAATACCTATTAAAAAAGGCGGTGAGCGGGTTGCTGCCCGAAGAGATACTCGAGCGTCACAAGCAGCC
>JAAYIK010000020.1 GCA_012523465.1 Lysobacteraceae bacterium
CGCTGTGGCCCGTCACCTTCGGTCTGGCCTGCTGCGCGGTTGAGATGATGCACGCCAGTGCCGCCCGCTACGACCTAGACCGCTACGGCATGTTCTACCGGCCGAGTCCGCGGCAGTCGGATGTCATGATCGTCGCCGGCACCTTGGTCAACAAGATGGCTCCGGCGCTGCGCAAGATCTACGACCAGATGGCCGATCCCAAGTGGGTGATCTCGATGGGCTCGTGCGCCAACGGCGGCGGCTACTACCACTATTCCTATTCCGTGGTCCGCGGGTGCGACCGCATCGTGCCGGTGGACATCTACGTGCCGGGCTGCCCGCCGACGGCGGAGGCGCTTATCTACGGCATCATGCAGCTGCGCAACAAGATCCGCCAGACCAGCACGATCGCCCGCTGATGGAGACACCTTCATGGCACACAGACTAGAAGCTCTGGAGCAGCGTGTCCGCGAAGTGCTCGGCGACAAGATCGTCGACTTCAAGCAGGCGCTGGGCGAGATCACCATCGAGCTGCGGCCTGAGGACCTGCTCGAGTGCATGACCGCGCTGCGCGACGAGGATGGCCTGCGCTTCAACCAGTTGATCGACCTCTGCGGCGTCGACTACGCCGCCTACGGCGATGACGAGTGGATCACCAACGAGGCCAGCTGGACTGGCTTTAGCCGCGGCGTCGACGGCGTCACCATGGGCCGCATGGGCATTACCGGCATCTACGGGGTGCACGAGATTAAGTCCAACACGGGCCGCCGCTTTGCCGTGGTCTATCATCTGCTGTCCGTGGAGTTGAACCAGCGACTGCGGGTGAAGGTGTTTGCCGGCGACGATGCGTTCCCCGTGGTGCCGTCGGTGGTCAATGTCTGGAATTCGGCCAACTGGTACGAGCGGGAAGCCTTCGACCTGTTCGGCATTGTGTTCGAAGGGCATCCTGACCTGCGTCGCATCCTTACCGACTACGGCTTCGTCGGTCATCCCTTCCGCAAGGATTTCCCGTTGATCGGCCACGTCGAGATGCGCTATGACCCGGAGCGCGGCCGCGTTGTCTACGAGCCGGTGAGCATTGAGCCGCGCGTGCTGGTGCCGCGCGTGATCCGCCAAGACAACCGTTATGTCGGCCACTCTTATGGTGCCGCTCGTGAGCATGCCGGAGAGCGTAACTGATGTCTGAATATCGCTCGTACACCATGAACTTCGGGCCGCAGCACCCCTCGGCGCACGGGGTGCTGCGCCTCGTCCTGGAGATGGAAGGCGAGACGGTGCTGCGCGCCGACCCGCACATCGGCCTGCTGCATCGCGCGACCGAGAAGCTGGCCGAGAGCAAGCCCTACAACCACAGCATCGGCTACATGGACCGGCTCGATTACGTCTCCATGATGTGCAATGAGCACGGCTATGTGCGGGCGATCGAGCAGCTGCTGGGCATCGAGCCGCCGATCCGAGCGCAGTACATCCGGGTGATGTTCGACGAGATCACCCGCATTCTCAACCACCTTATGTGGCTGGGCGCCCATGCCCTGGACATTGGCGCCATGGCGGTATTCCTGTACTGCTTCCGCGAGCGCGAGATGCTGATGGACGTCTACGAGGCGGTATCGGGGGCGCGCATGCATGCCACCTACTACCGTCCGGGCGGCGTCTACCGCGATCTGCCGGATCGCATGCCGCAGTACGAGCCTTCCAAGTACCGCAGCGAGAAGGACCTCAAGATCCTCAACGAGTGGCGCCAAGGCTCGCTGCTCGATTACCTAGAGGCCTTCTGCGAGCACTTCGCGAAGATGGTCGATGAGTACGAGACGCTGCTCACCGACAACCGGATCTGGAAGCAGCGTCTGGTGGACATCGGCGTCGTTAGCCCCGAGCGGGCGCTGCAGCTGGGCTTCACCGGTCCCATGCTGCGCGGCTCGGGTTTCGCTTGGGACCTGCGCAAGAAGCAGCCCTATGCCGTCTATGACCGGCTGGAGTTCGATATCCCGGTCGGCACCAATGGTGACTGCTACGACCGTTACCTGGTGCGGGTGGAGGAGATGCGCCAGTCCAACCGCATCATCCGCCAGTGCATCGACTGGCTGCGCAAGAATCCGGGACCGGTCATGCCCGAGGACAGCAAGGTCGCGCCGCCGCCGCGGGAACGCATGAAAGACGACATGGAGTCGTTAATCCACCACTTTAAGCTGTTCACCGAAGGCTACTGCGTGCCGGAAGGCGAGACCTACGCCGCGGTGGAGGCGCCCAAGGGCGAGTTTGGGGTCTACATCATCTCCGACGGCGCCAACAAGCCTTACCGGGTCAAGATCCGGGCGCCCGGCTTCGCCCATTTGCAGGCGCTGGACGAGATGGCGCGCGGGCACATGCTGGCCGACCTGGTCGCCATCATCGGCACCCAGGACATCGTTTTCGGGGAGATCGACCGTTGACACGCGAAAGCCACGCCGCAGACGAAATTCTGACGCCCGAGATGCGGGCGGAAATCGACCGCTGGATCGCCAAGTATCCGCCGGACCGCAAGCAGTCGGCCGTGCTGCCGGCGTTGCACATCTGCCAGGACAGCAATGGCGGCTGGCTCAAGCGGGAGCACCTGGACGCCGTCGCTGACTATCTGGGCATGCCGCGGGTGCAGGTCTACGAGGTGGCCAACTTCTACGGCAACTTCTTCCTGGAGCCGGTTGGGCGGCACAAGATCAACATCTGCAACAACATCTCCTGCATGCTGCGCGGCGCCGACGAGCTGATCGCCTACATTGAGAAGAAGCTCGGCATTCGCCGCGGCGAGACCACCCCCGATGGGCGGATCACGCTGGTCATGGAGGAAGAGTGCCTGGCCGCTTGCGTGGGTGCGCCCATGATGTTGGTGGACGGTAAGTACTACACGGATCTGACCCCCGAGAAGGTGGACGAGATCCTGGACAGCTTGGAGTGAGCATGGCGAACGAGGTCTGTTTCGCGACCCTGCAGTTCGACCAGCCTTGGACCCTGGAGAACTACCTCAAGGTTGGCGGGTACCAGGCGTGGCGCAAAATCCTCACGGAGAAGACCCCGCCCGAGGAGATTGTCGATACGCTTAAAAAAGCTGCCCTGCGTGGCCGTGGTGGCGCCGGGTTCCCCACCGGCATGAAGTGGTCCTTCATGCCGCGCTCGGTACCCGGGCAGAAATACATCGTCTGTAACTCTGACGAGTCGGAGCCCGGCACCTGCAAGGACCGCGACATTCTGCGCTTCAACCCGCACGCGCTGATCGAGGGCATGGCCATCGCCGGCTACGCTATCGGCGCTACCGTCGGCTACAACTACATGCGCGGCGAGTTTCGCCATGAAGTCTTCGAGCGGGTGGAGCAGGCGCTGCGAGAGGCCTATGACGCCGGACTGCTCGGCAAGAATATCCTCGGCAGCGGCGTCGACTTCGACCTCTACAACCACATCGGCGCAGGTGCATACATCTGCGGCGAGGAGAGCGCGCTGCTGGAGTCGCTGGAGGGCAAGAAGGGATTTCCCCGCTTCAAGCCGCCGTTCCCGGCCCAGGTCGGTCTCTACGGCAAGCCGACCACCATCAACAACACCGAGTCGCTGGCCTCGGTGCCGGCTATCATCCGCAACGGCGCCGACTGGTTCCTTTCGCTTGGCAAACCCAATAACGGCGGTCAGAAGATCTTCTCGGTGTCCGGTCACGTCGAGAAGCCGGGTAACTACGAGATCCCGCTTGGCACACCGTTCCCCGAGCTGCTTAAGCTGGCTGGCGGGGTGTGGAAGGGGCGCGAGCTCAAGGCCGTCATTCCCGGCGGCTCGTCCATGCCGGTGCTGCCGGCCGACATCATCATGCAATGCACCATGGATTACGACTCCCTGGCGCAGGCCGGTTCGGGGCTTGG
Source organism: Lysobacteraceae bacterium (assembly GCA_012523465.1). Lineage (GTDB taxonomy): Bacteria > Pseudomonadota > Gammaproteobacteria > Nitrococcales > AK92 > JAAYIK01. The sequence goes on from JAAYIK010000020.1 coordinate 3,861, forward strand.
CTCGGCGGCGGTGATCGTCATGGATGAGACCACCGACATGGTCAAGGCCCTGCTGCGGATCTCCCGCTTCTACTACATGGAATCCTGTGGCCAGTGCACGCCCTGCCGTGAGGGCACCGGCTGGATGTATCGGGTGATCAAGCGCATCGTTGAGGGCAAGGGTCGGCCCGAGGACATCGAACTGCTGGAGTCGGCTGCCGGGCAGATCGCCGGCCATACCATTTGTGCCTTCGGCGAAGCCGCAGCCTGGCCTGTGCAGAGCTTCCTCAAGCATTTCAAGCACGAGTTCATCTACTACATCGAGCACAAGCGTTCGATGGTGGAGGCTGACGCCGGAGCTGTGGCATGACTGCAGACGTTAAGCAAACAGAACTGGTCACGATCACCGTCGATGGCGTCGAGATGCAGGTGCCCAAGGGCTCCATGGTGATCGAGGCCACCGACGCGGCGCGCATTGATGTGCCCCGTTTCTGCTATCACAAGAAGCTTTCCATTGTTGCCAGCTGCCGCATGTGCCTGGTCGAGGTGGAGCAGGGCGGCCGCCCGGCGCCCAAGCCGCTGCCGGCTTGCGCGACCCCGGTGGCGGACGGCATGAAGGTCTATACCAGCTCCCCCAAAGCCATCGCCGCGCAGCGAGGCGTGATGGAGTTCCTGCTGATCAACCATCCGCTGGATTGCCCGGTATGTGATCAGGGCGGCGAGTGTGAGCTGCAGGACCTGGCGCTGGGCTACGGTCGCAGCGTTTCGCGCTTCAGCGAGCGCAAGCGGGTGTTCGAGGATGAGGACCTCGGTCCGCTAATCGCCACTGCCATGACCCGTTGCATCCACTGCACCCGCTGCGTGCGTTTCCTGCACGAAATTGGCGGTCAGCGCGAGCTGGGCGCGGTGGGCCGGGGCGAGCACACCAAGATCACCACCTACATCGAGGGCGGGGTGCACTCGGAGTTGTCCGGCAACATCATCGACCTGTGTCCGGTCGGCGCCCTCACCGACAAGCCCTATCAGTTCTCGGCTAGGGCCTGGGAGCTGCTGGCGCGACCGACCATCTCTCCGCACGACGCGGTCGGCACCAACCTCAGCGCCCACTATCTGCGCGGCAAGATCAAGCGGGTAGTGCCGCGCGAGAACGAAGAAATCAACGAGTGCTGGATTGCCGACCGCGACCGCTTCGGGTTTTACGGCATCTACAGCGAGCAGCGCCTGAACCGGCCCATGATCAAGCAGGATGGCCAGTGGCGTGAGGTCGACTGGGAGACCGCGCTCACCACCGCGGCCGAGGCGCTGCGCAAGATCACCAGCGATTCCCCTGAACAGCTGGGCGCCCTGGTGTCGCCCAATGCGACCACCGAGGAAATGTACCTGCTGGGCAAGCTGGTGCGCGGCCTGGGCAGCCGCAACATCGACCACCGCTTGCGCCAGGGCGATTTCTCCGACCAGGCCGCGCTGGGCTCGTACCCGTATCTGGGCCGGCCCATCGCCGAGCTGGAGCGGCTGCAGGCGGCGCTGCTGATCGGCGCCGATCTGCGGGCCCAGGCGCCGCTGCTTAACCTGCGCCTGCGCAAGGCCAGCCTGCGCGGCGGCAGCATCCATTACCTCAACCCGCTGCGGCTCGATCTCAACTTCCGTGCCGAGCAGCATGTGGTGCCCGCTCCCACCATGCCGACCGAGCTGGCCTTGGTCGCCCAGGCGCTGGCCGAACTCAAAGGCGCCAGCCTGCCGGCGGCGGTGGAACAGCTAGCGGCGGCCGGCACGCGCCAGGATTGGCACAGCGAGGTCGCCAGGCAGTTGGCTGAGAGCGAATCGGCGAGTGTGCTGCTGGGCGCCATCGCGATCGCCCATCCGGCCGGCGCCAGCCTGCGCGCCCTGGGGACGCTAATCGCTGAGCTGGCCGGGGCCCGCTTCGGCGAGATTTCTGACGGGGCCAACAGCGCCGGCGGCTGGCTGGCCGGGGCGGTGCCGCACCGCAAGGCCGGCGGCGAGGCCGAGCAGCAACCCGGGCTGCATGCCCGCGCCATGCTGGAGCAGCCGCGCCGCGCCTACGTGCTCTACAACGTCGAGCCGGAGTACGACTGCTGGGATCCGGCGGCGGCCAGCGCTGCTATGGACAGCGCCGAGTTCGTGCTGGCTTTCACTCCCTTCGTCACCGAGCGGATGCGCGCCTATGCCGACGTGCTGCTGCCGGTCGGCACTTTTGCCGAGACCGCCGGCACCTTTGTCAACCTCGAAGGCCGCTGGCAGAGCTTCGGCGGTGTGGCGGCGCCGGTGGGCGAGGCCCGTCCAGGCTGGCGGGTGCTGCGGGTGTTGGGCAATCTGTTGGGACTGCCCGGCTTCGAGCACGAGTCGGCCGAAGAAGTGCACGCCGAAGTGCGGCAGCTGGTCGGCGACTATCAGCCGGCCAAGGCGCTGTCGCTGCAAGCAGCGGCGACGGCCGGCAGCGGTCTCTACCGCGTGGCCTCGGTGCCGATTTATGCCGGCGATGCCGTGGTGCGGCGGTCCACGCCACTGCAGCAGACGTCGCACGCCAAGCCGGCCGCCCTTCACATCAACAGTGCTGATGCGGCCGCCATTGGCTTGAACGACGGCGAGCAGGCGCTGGTGCGTCAGTCCGGCGAGGTCCGGCTCACGGTGAAGATCGACGACGGAGTTCCGGCCGGAACGGTCTGGATTCCCTCCGCTCTGTCAGAAAGCGCCGCTCTGGGTCCCATGTTCGGCGAAGTGACGGTGGCGCGGGCGTAACCGCCGGGCGCCGGAGGAAGCAACGGGTATGGCCGAAATACAAGAGCTGCTCTGGATCCTGGCGAAGATCCTGGTAATTGTGATTCCGCTGTTCACGGCGGTCGCCTACATGACCTACGCCGAGCGCAAGGTGGTGGGCTGGGCGCACGTTCGCAAGGGGCCCAACAAGATCGGCATCTGGGGGCTGCTGCAGCCGCTGGCCGATGCCGGCAAGCTGGTGATGAAGGAAATCATCATCCCCAGCGCTGCCAATAAAGTCATGTTTCTGCTGGCGCCGGTGCTGTCGCTGGCGCCGGCCCTCGCCGTGTGGGCGGTCATTCCCTTCGACGAGGGGCTGGTGCTGGCCGACATCAACGTCGGCTTGCTCTATGTGCTCGCCATGACCTCCATGGGGGTCTACGGTGTTCTAGTCGCCGGCTGGTCCTCCAACTCCAAGTACGCGCTGCTTGGCGCGTTGCGCAGCGCGGCGCAGGTGGTCTCATACGAGATCGCCATGGGCTTCGCCCTCGTCGGCGTACTGATGGCCGCCGGCAGCCTCAACCTCTCCGACATCGTCCGGGCGCAGGAAGGTCCGTTCTGGCATTGGTACTGGCTGCCGCTGCTGCCGTTGTTCATGGTGTACTGGATTGCTGGCGTGGCCGAGACTAACCGGTTGCCCTTCGACATGGTCGAGGGCGAGTCGGAGATCGTGGCCGGCTTCCAGGTCGAGTACTCTGGCATGTCCTTCGCGGTCTTCTTCCTGGCCGAGTACACCAACATGATCCTGGTCGGCGCCATCGCTGCCATCGCCTTCTTGGGCGGCTGGTATTCGCCGTTCCACGGCATTCCGGTGCTGGGACCGATCTTCGACGTGGTGCCGGGTATCGTCTGGTTCTGCCTGAAGGTCGGCTTCTTCCAGTTCTGCTACTTCTGGATCCGAGCGTCCTTCCCGCGCTATCGCTACGATCAGATCATGCGGCTGGGCTGGAAGGTGCTGATCCCGGTCACGCTGGTCTGGCTGGTCGTCGAGTCCGGACTCATCCTGGCGGGCGTGGGCCCGTGGTTCTAACGGATAGGTATCCCCCATGAGAGCGGTTCGCGACTTTATCAACAGTTTCTTCCTGGTCGAGCTGATCCGCGGCTTGATGCTGACGGGGCGCTACCTGTTCTCGCGGAAATTCACCATCGAGTATCCGGAGGAAAGCGCGCCCAAATCGCCTCGCTTCCGTGGCCTGCACGCCCTGCGCCGCTATCCTAACGGCGAGGAGCGCTGCATCGCCTGCAAGCTGTGCGAGGCGGTCTGCCCGGCCTTGGCGATCACTATCGAGTCCGCGCCGCGCGAGGACGGTACGCGCCGCACTACGCGCTACGAGGTCGACCTGTTCAAGTGCATCTACTGTGGCTTCTGCGAGGAGTCCTGCCCGGTCGACTCCATCGTGCTGACTCGCGTCCATGAGTTTTACATGGAGCGGCGGGGCGAGAACATCATCACCAAGCCGCAGCTACTTGCTCTGGGCGAGAAATACGAGGAGCAGATTGCGGCCGATAGGGCGTTGGACGCGCCTTATCGCTAATGGGCGAACCCACGTGCGGGCAAGGGCGGAATATTCATGCAGCTGACACTCTTCTACATTTTTGCCGCGGTGCTAGTGTTTGCCGCAACCATGGTGATCACCAGCCGGAACCCGGTGCATTCCGCGATGTTCCTGGTGCTGGCCTTCTTCAACGCCGCCGCGCTGTGGCTGATGGCGGAGGCCGAGTTCCTCGGCGTGGTGCTGGTGGTGGTCTACGTCGGCGCCGTGATGGTGCTGTTCCTGTTCGTGGTCATGATGCTCGACATCAACATCGCCCCGCTGCGGGAGGGCTTCACGCGCTATCTGCCCATCGGTGCGGCGGTGGCCCTGGTGATGCTGGCGCAGATGGTGATGGTGCTCAGCTCCGACCACATCCAGCTCATTTCCAGCGAGGCCGCGCCCAGCGGGGTTGCCGACAACACCCGCGCCATCGGTAGCGTGCTGTATACCGATTATCTCTATCCGTTCGAGCTCGCCGGCATCGTGCTGCTGGTGGCGATCGTGGCCGCCATCATGCTGACGCTGCGGCGGCGCCCCGGAGTCAAGCGTCAGAACCCTGCCAAGCAGGTGAGGGTGCGTAAGGCGGATCGGCTGCGGGTGCTGCAGATACCGGCGGAGTCGCGGATCGTTCCCAATGCCGCAGCCCAGGCCGAGGACAAGAAGTAAAGATGGAAGCCATGACGATACAGCTCGAACACTACCTGATCCTGGGCGCGATCGTGTTTTCGCTCGGCGTGGCCGGGATCTTCCTCAACCGCAAGAACGCCATCATCCTGCTGATGTCGCTGGAGCTCATCCTGCTCGCGGCGAACATCAACTTCATCGGCTTCTCCCGGTTTCTGGGTGACATCGCCGGCCAGGTATTCGTGTTTTTCGTCCTGACCGTTGCGGCTGCAGAGGCGGCCATCGGTCTGGCCATTCTGGTCGTTCTCTTCCGTAGCCGCGACACCATCAACGTCGGCGACCTGGATAGCTTGAAGGGCTGACGCACGATGAATCCGAACATTTATCTCTGGATCCCCCTGCTGCCGCTGATCGGCGCGCTGGTCGTAGGTCTTCCCAGCTGGTTCGGGCGACCGATCCGCCGGCCGCTGGCGCACTGGATCACCATTCTGAGCGTGGCGGTCTCCTGCGCGCTCTCCCTCTACGTGCTGTATCAGCACTACTGGGGCGGGGCAGAGACCTACAACGGCGCGGTCTACACCTGGGCGGTCGCCGACGGGATCCGGTTCGAAGTCGGCTTCTTGGTGGACCGGCTGACCGCCATGATGATGGCGGTGGTCACCTTCGTCTCGCTGATGGTGCACATCTACACCATCGGCTATATGCAGGACGATCCGGGCTACCAGCGCTTCTTCAGCTACATCGCCCTGTTCACCTTCTCCATGCTGATGCTGGTGATGGCGAACAACTTCATGCAGCTGTTTTTCGGCTGGGAAGCGGTGGGCCTGGTGTCGTACCTGCTGATCGGCTTCTGGTATCAGCGGCCCACGGCCATCTTCGCCAACCTCAAGGCCTTCCTGGTCAACCGGGTGGGTGACTTCGGCTTCGTGCTCGGCATTGCGGCTGTGTTGGCCTACTACGGCAGCATCGACTATGCCGAGGTGTTCCAGGCCGCTGCGGCGCAGGATAATGCCGTGATCGCCATCCCTGGCCTGGGCGAGATGACCGTCGCCACCCTGGTGGGGGTGCTGCTGTTCATCGGCGCCATGGGCAAGTCGGCGCAGGTGCCCCTGCACGTCTGGCTGCCGGACTCCATGGAAGGCCCGACGCCGATCTCGGCGCTGATCCACGCCGCCACCATGGTCACCGCGGGCATCTTCATGGTCGCGCGGATGTCGCCCATCTATGAGCTGTCCGACGCCGCACTGAGTCTGGTGATGCTGATCGGCGCCGTCACTGCCTTCTTCATGGGCCTGGTCGGCATCGTCCAGAACGACATCAAGCGGGTGGTGGCGTACTCTACGTTGTCCCAGCTCGGCTACATGTTCGTCGCCCTGGGCGCATCGGCCTATGCTGCCGGCGTCTTCCACCTGATGACCCACGCCTTCTTCAAGGCGCTGCTGTTCCTGGGCGCTGGCTCGGTGATCATCGCCATGCATCACGAGCAGGACATGACCAAGATGGGCGGGCTGCGCAAGCACATGCCTATCACCCACTGGACCATGCTGATTGCCACCCTGGCCCTGATCGGCACGCCGTTCTTCTCCGGCTTCTATTCCAAGGACGCCATCATCGAGGCGGTGGGTGCTTCCGACCGCTTCGGCGCCACCATCGCCTACTGGGCGGTGCTGCTGGGCGTGTTCGTGACTTCGCTCTACAGCTTCCGCCTCTACTTCATGGTGTTCTGGGGCGAGGAGCGGATGGGTCATGAGCTGCGCAAGGATTTGCGGGAGAGCCCGGCGGTGGTGACGGTGCCGCTGATCCTGCTGGCCATTCCGTCGGTCCTGATCGGTTGGTTCACCATCGGTCCCATGCTGTTCGGCGACTTCTTCGCCGACTCCATCCGGGTGCTGCCGCAGAACGACGTGCTGGGCCGGATGGGCGAGCACTGGACCGGACCGCTTGGCTTCACGCTGCACGGGCTGCTGACGCCCACCTTCTGGCTGGCGCTGGCGGGCGTGATTGTGGCCTGGTTCCTTTATGTGAAGCAGCCCGGGCTGCCTGAAGTCATCCGGCAGCGGGCGCGCCTGCTGTACACCATCCTGGACAACAAGTACGGCTTCGACGCGCTTTACATCAAGGGGTTTGCCGGCCTGGGCCGTGGCCTGGGCAATCTGCTCTGGCGGGTCGGCGATGCCGGGCTGATCGACGGCGTGCTGGTCAACGGCACCGCGCGGACCATAGGCCGGGTGGCCGCAGCCATTCGCGGTTCGCAGTCGGGTTACCTGTACCACTATGCGTTCGCCATGATCATCGGCCTGCTGTTGCTGCTGACCTATTTCATCGGCACCTGGCAGGGATGGTTCGCGTAAGGCGCGACCGCTCGGACACGCAGTTGGGGAAAATAACGAATGTTTGAAGGTTGGCCTTTGCTGAGCGTGCTGGTCTGGCTGCCCATTGCCGGTGGAGTGGCGTTGCTTGCCATCGGCAGGCAGTCAGCAGTGCTGACCCGCTGGCTGGCGCTGGTATTCGCAGCGCTGACATTCCTGTTGAGCCTGCCGCTTTGGACCGGCTTTGATCCCCATGGCGGCATGCAGTTCGTCGAGCGGGTGCCGTGGATCCCGGTGTTCGGGATCGAATACGCCCTGGGCGTGGACGGCATCGCGATGCCGCTCATCATCCTGACGACCTTCAGCACGCTGATCGTCGTGCTCGCCGGCTGGGACACCATCACCGACAAGCCCTCGGCCTATTACGCCTGCTTCCTGATCATGGAAGGGATCATGAACGGCGTCTTTGCCGCCATGGACGCCATCCTCTTCTATGTGTTCTGGGAAGCCATGCTGGTGCCGATGTTCCTGATCATCGGTATCTGGGGTGGCGAGAACCGGATCTACGCCACCATCAAGTTCTTCCTCTATACCTTCCTCGGCTCGGTGCTGATGCTGGTGGCGCTGGTCTATTTGCGCTTCCAGGCCGACAGCTTCGCCATCGCCGACATGTACGGCCTGGGGCTGCCGCTGTCGGTACAGACCCTGATCTTCCTGGCTTTCCTGGCGGCCTTCGCTGTCAAAGTGCCAATGTGGCCGGTGCACACCTGGCTGCCCGACGCCCACGTCGAGGCGCCTACTGGCGGTTCAGTCATTCTGGCCGCCATCATGCTCAAGATCGGTGCTTACGGTTTCCTGCGCTTCTCGCTGCCGATCGCGCCTGACGCCAGCCTTAAGCTGAGCGGCCTGCTGATTGCGCTGTCTTTGATCGCCGTGGTCTACATCGGCCTGGTGGCGCTGGTTCAGAAGGACATGAAGAAGCTGATCGCCTATTCCTCGATCGCCCACATGGGGTTCGTCACCCTGGGCTTCTTCGTGATCTTCCCGATCATGGCCAATGTCGGCTTCAGCGACGGCGGCGCCCTGCTGGCGATGCAGGGCGGCATGGTGCAGATGGTGGCCCATGGCTTTGTCTCGGCCGCGATGTTCCTGTGCGTGGGCGTGCTTTATGACCGCATGCATACGCGGCAGATCGAGGCCTACGGTGGCGTTGTCAACACCATGCCCATGTTCGCCGCCTTCTTCGTGCTGTTCGCCATGGCCAACAGCGGCCTGCCGGGAACGGCCGGATTCGTCGGCGAATTCATGGTGATCCTGTCGTCGTTCAAGGCCAGCTTCTGGTATTCGCTGCTGGCGGCCACGGCTCTGATCACCGGAGCGGCCTATACGCTGTGGATGATCAAGCGGGTCGTGTTCGGCGCGGTGGCCAATGAGCAGGTCGCCGCGCTCGACGACCTCAACAAACGAGAATTCTTTGTTCTGTTGGTACTGGCCATCGCCGTGGTGGGGCTGGGCGTGTATCCTGCGCCCCTGGTCGAAGTGATCGAGCCCTCGCTGCAGCGCGTGCTGGATGTGGTAACTGCCCGCTGAAGCAGGCAGGCCGTTGTACTGAGTATTGAGGATGCCGATGCCCATGATGCCGGACTTCTCCCTCGCCATGCCCGAGATTTGGGTCGGCGTGATGGCCTGTGTGATCCTGATGATGGATTTGTTCATCCCCGGTCGGGACCGGGTGATCACCATGTGGCTTAGCCTGTTCACCCTGGCAGTGGCCGCGTGGCTGACCATCCGGCAGCAGTGGGGGGTGGAGGCCGTCACCTTCGGCGAGTCCTACATCGCCGACAACCTCGCCGTGGTGCTCAAGGTCTCCATCTACGCCATGACTGCACTGGCCTTCCTCTACGCCCAGCGTTACCTCAAGCAGCGCGGCCTGCTGCAGGGCGAATTCTTCGTGCTGGGTCTGTTCGGCGTGCTGGGGATGATGGTGATTTCCTCCGCTCACAGCCTGCTGACGGCCTACATCGGCCTGGAGCTGCTAGCCCTGTGCCAGTATGCCCTGGTCGCCTACAACCGCAACTCGCAGCTGGCGGGCGAGGCGGCGATGAAATATTTCGTCCTGGGTGCGCTCTCCAGCGGCATCCTGCTCTACGGTATGTCGATGATCTACGGCGCTACCGCGACCCTGGAGCTGGCGGCCATTGCCGAGGCGGCAGCACGCTCCGGCGACAACATCCTGTATGTGTTCGGCCTGGTGTTTATGCTGGTCGGCGTGGCCTTCAAGTTCGGCGCCGTGCCGTTCCACATGTGGGTGCCGGACGTCTATGAAGGCGCGCCTACGCCGGTTGCGCTCTACATCGGTACCGCGCCTAAGATCGCTGCCCTGGCGCTGTTCTTGCGTCTGCTGGCGGAAGGCCTGGGGGCCCTCCAGGAACACTGGCAATTGATGGTAGCCATCTTGGCGGTGCTGTCTCTGATCATCGGCAACCTGTTCGCCATCGTGCAGAGCAACTTCAAGCGTCTGCTGGGTTATTCGACGGTTTCCCACATCGGCTTTGTCCTACTCGGTCTGGTCGCCGGTAGCGAGCAGGGATTCGGCGCCGCCCTGTTCTATGTGGTGACCTATGCCATCACCGCTGCCGGAGCCTTCGCCATCATCATTCTGCTGAGCCGTGAGGGCTTCGAGGGTGACCGGCTGGACGACCTCAAGGGGCTGTTCCGCCGTGATGGCTGGGCCGCCCTGGCCTTGCTGCTGATGATGTTCTCGATGACCGGCATTCCGGGCACCGTCGGCTTTTACGCCAAGCTGCTGGTGATCAAAGCCTTGATCGATGTCGGCATGGTCTGGCTGGCGGTGTTTGCAATCGTGTTCGCGGTGATCAGCGCCTTCTACTACCTCAAGGTGCTCAAGATTGCATTCTTCGATCCGGTCGAGGATAATAGCGCCCTGCAGGCCTCTGGTGGTTTCAGGCTCATCCTCACCGGCAATGCCCTGGCTGTGCTGCTTCTGGGGATCTTCCCCGGCAGTCTCATGGCGGTCTGCCTGGCAGCCTTCGGCTAGTAGGGGATTAGAAAGGGCTTGCAAAGATGGCGCTAAGCCATTAGAATTTAAAGCATCAGATGCGGGGTGGAGCAGTCTGGAAGCTCGTCGGGCTCATAACCCGAAGGTCGTAGGTTCAAATCCTGCCCCCGCTACCATTGCTAGCACAGGCCCTGATCCGAAAGATCGGGGCCTGTTTCTTTGCGCATTCCTTGCTGTTTTGATGCGCCAGGGTGCGGTGCGCATCCATTGATCCAGTCCTAAGCTTTCGCTTCGATCAGACCGCGCCGTCACGCCGAGCAGCAGAGATGGCTGCTGCCGTGACGGCGTGGCTCGCTGTCAACGACCCGCTGCGGATGAAGATTCAGCTTGATGTGGACGGGGCGCACGGCACCAGGCCGCGCGCCGATGAGGGCTTGTCGAGGCGCGACGGCCTAGCCGTCGCGTCGTTCCAGTGCCTGCAGCGTGTTGCGGATCAGGGTGGCGATGGTCATCGGGCCAACACCGCCGGGGACCGGGGTGATCCAGCTGGCTCGTTCGGCGGCGGCCGCGAACTCGACATCGCCGACCAGTCGCCCGTCAGGGAGGCGGTTAATGCCGACGTCGATGACAACCGCGTCAGGACGTATCCATTCGCCGGGGATCAATTCTGGCTTGCCGACCCCGACCACGAGGATCTCAGCCGAGCCGACCTTCTCCTGCAGATTTCTAGTACGGCTATGGCAGATGGTGACCGTGCAGCGGCTGTTGAGCAGCTCCAGGGCCATGGGGCGGCCGACGATGTTGGACTGACCAACCACCACGGCGTTGAGGCCGCTCAGCTCGATGCCGGTCTTCTCGAGCATGATCATGACCCCGTGTGGCGTGCAGGGCCGCAGCCCGGGCAGGCGCAGGGCGAGGGCGCCCATGTTGACCGGATGGAAGCCATCCACGTCCTTGCTCGGATCGATGCGCTCGATGACGCGCTGGGCGTCGATGTGAGGCGGCAGCGGCAGCTGGACCAGGATGCCGTCGACAGCGGGATCGGCGTTGAGCTTGTCGATGAGCGCGAGCAGCTCAGCTTCGGTGGTCTCGGCCGGCAGGTCGTGAGCAAACGAAAGCATCCCGGTTTCTTCGCAGGCCCGTCGCTTGTTGCGGACATAGATCTGCGAAGCCGGGTCGCTGCCGACCAGGATGACGGCCAGGCCTGGCACCCGCAGCCCGCGCTGGCGGCGCTCTTCGATACGTTGGCGGATTTCGTTGCGAAGTTCGGCGGCGATTGCTTTGCCATCGAGTATTTGGGCCGACATGTTGGCTCCCTGCAGATTGCCCACGCTCAAGTACAGCACGAAATGGCAGTGGATTGTCGCATGGGGTCTTGCCGGCAACAAGCCGCGGGGCATTGACGTTGTGCCATGCGCTGTTTATGATTCCCGCACTTTGTGTTTGACAGAGGATGATCCGCGACTGCACGGGGTGTGGCGCAGTCTGGTAGCGCTCCTGCTTTGGGAGCAGGAAGTCGGGGGTTCAAATCCCTCCACCCCGACCAAATTCCCTGTTGCAGCAGGGTGCTGGTCAAGTTGCCGAACGCTTCTGTCGGGTACGGTGAAGGCTGGAATCCGAAGCCGCGCCGCGGGCTGAGGTGTTGCAAGTGACCAGGCGCCCGTAGCTCAATTGGATAGAGCATCGGCCTTCTAAGCCGGTGGTTGCAGGTTCGACTCCTGCCGGGCGCGCCATCTTCCGGACAGGACGAGACTGTTGTAATATTGCAGTTCCAGCGGCGAGCGTAGCTCAGTTGGTAGAGCCCCGGTTTGTGGTACCGGTTGTCGTGGGTTCGAGTCCCATCGCTCGCCCCATCAATGGGCCGTTAGCTCAATTGGTAGAGCAGTTGACTCTTAATCAATTGGTTCGGGGTTCGAGTCCCTGACGGCCCACCAACACAACAAAGCCCGCTCTCATGCGGGCTTTTTTATGCGCGCCTAATTCCAGGGTTCGATTCGGCCGATGTCCCTGTATAATAAGCATGACATGCGAAAGTGGCGGAACTGGTAGACGCGCTGGACTTAGGATCCAGTGGGGCAACCCGTGAGAGTTCGAGTCTCTCCTTTCGCACCAAATTCTTCCGGCAAGATCCTTCGCCTTGAACCTTGGGGCGTAGGCTCTTTGTATTTCCATTTTTGTCGAGGTCTGCTAGATGCAAGTTTCGGTGGAGACGACCCAGGGGTTGCAGCGTCGGATGACGGTCCAGATACCGGCCGAGCGTGTCGACAAGGAGGTTGAATCGCGGCTGCGCTCGCTTGCCGGGAGGGTCCGGCTCGACGGTTTCCGCCCCGGCAAGGTGCCCTTCAAGATCGTGCGTCAGCGTTTTGGCACCCAGGTGCGCAGCGAGGTGCTGGAAGAGGTCTTGCAGCAGACCTACAGCGAGGCCATCACGCAACAAAAGCTGCGGCCGGCGACTCCGCCGATGATCGAGCCGACCCAGTTCGAGCCCGGGAAGGACGTCGAGTACGTCGCCACCTTCGAGGTGTTCCCCGAGATCGAGCTGAAAGGCATCCAAGGCATGGCGCTCAAGAAGCCCAATGCCGAGATCAGCGATGCAGACATCGACGAGGTCATCGAGAACCTGCGCAAGCAGCAGGCCGAATACAAGGTGGTGGAGCGGCCGGCTGCGGACGGCGACAAGGTCGTGGTCGACTTCGTTGGCAAGATCGACGGCGAGGACTTCCCCGGCAATGCCGGTGAAGACGTGACCGTGCTGATCGGCTCCGGGCAAATGCCGCCGGAGTTCGAGGAAGCGCTGAAGGGCCTGTCTGCCGGCGAAACCAAGGACATCGAGTACACCTTCCCGGCCAACTTCCCCGACAAGAACGTCGCCGAGAAGACGGCAGTCTTCAAGACCACCGTCAAGTCGGTGGAGGAGCCGCAGCTTCCCGAGCTCAACGACGGCTTTGCCGAGAAGGTCGGCATCAAGGAAGGCGGCCTGGAGGAGCTGCGTAAGGTAGTGCGGGAGAATCTCGAGCGTCAGCGCGACCAGGTCGTCCACAACCTGCTGAAAAACCAGGTCATGGAGAAGCTCCTGGAGGCCAATGACATCGAGCTGCCCCAGGGCATCGTCGACAGCGAGATCGACCACCTGCGCAAGCAGGCCCAGGCCCGCGCGGGGCGGATGGACGGTGACGAGGAGCCGGAGCTGCCGGCGTCCAGCTTCGAGGACGAGGCGCGCCGCCGGGTCGCGCTGGGGTTGCTGGTCAACGAGATCATTCGTCAGCACGACATCCGTCTGGACCAGAACCGGGTGCGCGAGAAGCTGCAAGAGATCGCTTCCAGCTTCGGCGATCCGCAGCAGATCATCCGCTTCTACACCCAGAATCGCGAACTCATGCAAGAGGTTGAAATGTCGGTTCTGGAAGATCAGGTTGTGGATTGGGTGGTCGAGCGCGCCAAGGTGGAGCTGCAGGAGACCAGTTTCCAGGCGCTGATGCGCGGCGAGGCCACGGAAGCGCAGGAAAGCCAGGAGTAACAGTTAATGGACCTCAAGCGGGAACTGGAACGCTACTACACCTACGCCGCTGGCGGCCTGGTGCCGATCGTCATCGAGCAGACCGCGCGGGGCGAGCGGGCGTTCGACATTTATTCGCGCCTGCTCAAGGAGCGGGTGATTTTCCTGGTGGGGCCGGTCGAGGACTACATGGCGAACCTGATCATCGCCCAGATGCTGTTCCTCGAGTCGGAGAACCCAGACAAGGACATCCACCTCTACATCAACTCGCCCGGAGGCGTGGTCACCGCGGGGCTGGCGATTTACGACACCATGCAGTTCATCAAGTGCGACGTCAGCACCATGTGCATCGGCCAAGCTGCCAGCATGGGAGCCTTCCTGCTAGCGGGTGGCACCAAGGGCAAGCGTTATGCCTTGCCCAATTCCCGCATGATGATCCACCAGCCCCTGGGCGGCTTCCAGGGCCAGGCGACCGATGTCGACATTCACGCGCGGGAAATCCTTGCTATGCGCGAGCGCCTGAATCGCCTGCTGTCCCATCACACCGGGCAGCCGCTTGAGGTGATTGCGCGCGACACGGAGCGTGACTACTTCCTCAGCCCGGAAGCGGCCAAGGACTACGGGCTGATCGATGCCGTTCTCAAGGACCGCACCTCGCTGGCGCAAGCGGCAGGCTAAGGGAACCTTTGCGGTCGTGGGGTTTCCAAACCTTTAAACGGAGTCCATCCAGTCTTATTCCTCAAACCGAGGGGCCGGCAAGGCGGGGGGCGAGCGCCCTCCGACGCGGCAAGATGTGCGGGGGTCCGTTGCTTGCACATCAAGCCTGATAAGGGCAAGGTGTAACTAGTCTTACTCCCTTAGTCGAGGGCAGATCATGACCGACAGAGACAAAGGCAGGGACGACGGCGGCAAGCTGCTCTACTGCTCCTTTTGCGGCAAAAGTCAGCATGAGGTGCGGAAGCTGATTGCCGGACCGTCGGTATTCGTCTGCGACGAATGTGTCGAGCTCTGCAACGACATCATTCGTGAAGAGATGCAGGAGAAGTCTGCATCGGCTGGCTCCAAGCTACCCAAGCCCCACGAGATCAAGGCAGCCCTGGACGAATATGTGATTGGCCAGGAGCATGCGAAGAAGGTTCTGGCGGTCGCGGTCTACAACCACTACAAGCGGCTAGAGGTCAACCAGCGCGGCGGGCACGGTAAGGACCAGGTCGAGCTGGCCAAGAGCAACATCCTGATGATCGGCCCGACCGGCTCCGGCAAGACCCTGCTGGCGGAAACCCTGGCGCGGTTGCTGGATGTGCCGTTCACCATCGCTGACGCCACCACGCTGACCGAGGCCGGCTATGTCGGCGAGGATGTCGAGAACATCATCCAGAAGCTGCTGCAGAAGTGCGACTACGACGTCGAGAAGGCACAGACCGGCATCGTCTATATCGACGAGATCGATAAGATTTCCCGCAAGGCCGATAATCCGTCGATCACGCGCGACGTCTCTGGCGAGGGCGTGCAGCAGGCTCTGCTGAAGCTGATCGAGGGCACCACGGCCTCGGTGCCGCCGCAGGGCGGACGTAAGCACCCGCAGCAGGAATTCCTGCAGGTGCAGACCCACAACATCCTGTTCATCTGCGGTGGCGCGTTCGCCGGGCTGGACAAGGTGATCCAGGCGCGCACGGAAAAGGGCGGGATTGGCTTCGCTGCCGACATCCGCAGCTCGGACAGCAAGAAGAGCGCCAGCGAGCTTCTCATGAACGTGGAGCCCGAGGATCTGATCAAGTATGGCCTGATCCCCGAGTTCGTGGGCCGGCTGCCGGTGATCGCCACGCTGCATGAGCTGGACGAGGATGCGCTGGTACGCATCCTCTCCGAGCCCAAGAACGCCGTCACCAAGCAGTACCAGAAGCTGTTCGAGATGGAAGGCGTGGAGCTGGAGTTCCGCCCGGACGCGCTGCATGCCGTCGCCCGCAAGGCGCTGGAGCGCAAGACGGGCGCCCGTGGCCTGCGCACCATCCTGGAGCAGGTACTGCTCGACACCATGTACGAATTGCCGTCCATGCAGAACGTTGCCAAGGTAGTGGTCGACGAGGCGGTGATTCGTGGCGAGTCGAAGCCGTACATCATTTACAGCAACGCCGAACAGCAGCCCAAAGTGGCGTCCGATTAGGCGGTCAGAGTCCGACGGCGCGGCCGCTGGGTCTGGCCGCCGCGCCGGATGCCTCGCTGTCTGTACCTGATGCCTTTGGCTCCGCGTCGTGCCATGATTGAAGGGCACGCATTGCAGCCGCATGTTGAGCGGGACGCCGCGTTGCAGGTGGCTGCCAGGCACCTATTGCGAGGAACTCCATAGTGGAGCGAAAAGATCAGCCATCCGATATCAGTACTCCTCCCATGATCGCGCTGCCAGCGCTGCCATTGCGGGACGTCGTGGTCTATCCGCACATGGTCATCCCGCTGTTCGTCGGTCGGGAAAAGTCCATTCTGGCGCTGGAAGCGGCCATGGAGGAGGACAAGCGCATTCTGCTGGTGGCGCAGACCAGCGCCGAGCTGGATGACCCGGCGCCGAAGGATCTTTACAAGGTCGGCACCATTTCCTCCATCCTGCAGATGCTGAAGCTGCCGGATGGCACCGTGAAGGTGCTGGTGGAAGGCGTGCAGCGGGCCAGGATCGCCGACCTCAGTCAGGAGCTCGGCTTCTTCTCGGCACGCATCGTGCCCATCGAGGAGCAGACCGACGAGGACGAGCGGGAGACCGAGGTGTTGAGCCGCTCGGTCGTGAACTTGTTCGACCAGTACGTCAAGCTGAATAAGAAGGTCCCGCCGGAGATTCTCTCCTCGCTGGCCGGCATCGAGGAGCCAGGTCGGCTGGCCGATACCATTGCCGCGCACATGGCGCTCAAGGTCGAGGAGAAGCAGAAGATCCTCGAGATCAACAGCGTGCGTGATCGGCTGGAGCATCTGCTGGGGTTGATCGAGGGCGAGCTGGATGTGCTCCAGATTGAGAAGCGCATCCGTACCCGCGTCAAGCAGCAGATGGAGAAGAGCCAGCGCGAGTACTACCTCAACGAGCAGATGAAGGCCATCCAGAAAGAGCTGGGGGAGCTCGAGGATGTGCCCAACGAAATCGAGGAGCTCGAGCGCAAGATCAAAAGGGCCGGCATGCCCAAGGAGGCGCGCAAGAAGGCCGAGGCGGAGCTCAACAAGCTGCGCCTGATGTCGCCGATGTCGGCCGAAGCGACGGTGGTGCGCAACTACCTCGACTGGATGGTCAGCGTTCCCTGGAAGAAGCGCACCAAGGTGCTGCACGACCTGGCCCGGGCCGAGGAAATCCTGGAAGAGGATCACTACGGGCTGGAGAAGGTCAAGGAGCGCATTCTCGAGTACCTGGCAGTCCAGCAGCGGGTCGACAAGATCAAGGGCCCGATCCTGTGCCTGGTTGGTCCGCCTGGCGTCGGCAAGACCTCGCTCGGCCAGTCGATCGCCCGTGCCACCAACCGCAAGTTCGTGCGCATGGCGCTGGGCGGCGTGCGCGATGAGGCGGAGATCCGCGGCCATCGCCGCACCTATATTGGTTCGATGCCGGGCAAGATCATCCAGAACCTGGCCAAGGTCGGTACCCGCAACCCGTTGTTCTTGCTCGATGAGATCGACAAGATGGCGATGGACTTCCGCGGCGATCCGGCCTCGGCGCTGCTGGAGGTGCTGGACCCCGAGCAGAACAGCACGTTCAACGACCACTACCTGGAAGTCGATTTCGACTTGTCAGACGTGATGTTCGTGGCCACCGCCAACACCATGAATATCCCCGGTCCACTGCTGGACCGCATGGAGGTGATCCGGCTGGCCGGCTACACTGAGGACGAGAAGCTCAACATCGCCACGCGCTACCTGATTCCCAAGCAGATGAAGGCCAACGGGCTCAAGCCCGAGGAGCTGGATATCAAGGAAAGCGCGGTCATCGACATCATCCGCTACTACACGCGCGAGGCGGGCGTGCGCAATCTGGAGCGGGAGATCGCCAAGATCTGCCGTAAGGTGGTCAAGGACATCTCGCTCGACAAGATCAAGGGCGGCAAGACGGTGGTGGTCACTAGCCGTAATCTCGACAAGTACCTTGGCGTGCGTCGCTATCGCTACGGCATGGCTGAGGAGAACGACCGCATCGGCCTGGTGACCGGGCTGGCCTGGACCGAGGTCGGCGGCGAGCTGCTCATCATCGAGACCGCGGTCATGCCCGGCAAGGGCAAGATGATTTACACCGGCCAGCTGGGCGACGTTATGAAGGAGTCCATCGAGGCCGCCCGCACCGTGGTGCGCAGCCGGGCGGCGGTGCTCGGCATCGAGGCGGACTTTTTCGATAAGCACGACATCCACATCCACGTGCCGGAGGGGGCGATTCCCAAGGATGGCCCCAGCGCCGGCATCGGCATGTGCACCGCGCTGGTATCCGCCGCCACCAACATCCCGGTCAAGGCCAGCGTCGCCATGACCGGCGAGATCACCCTGCGCGGGGAAGTGCTGCCCATTGGTGGGCTCAAGGAAAAGCTCCTGGCGGCCCATCGCGGCGGCATTCAGGCCGTGGTGATCCCAGAGGAAAACAAGAAAGACCTGGCGGAGATTCCGAAGAACATCCTCAGCAAGCTCGACGTCAAGCCGGTGCGCTGGATCGACGAGGTGCTGGAGATCGCTCTGGTCTCGCAGCCGGTTCCGCTGCCCAAGGCAGAGGACGAGCCGGCCGAAGTGGAGTCCAAGAAGGGCGCCAAGCGGGGCAAGGAGCAGGAAGAGGTCAGGCCGCACTAAAAACCCGCGGCGCCTTTGCCGAATTCGGCAGGGCGCCGCGCCGTCTTTTCCCCGGCACGATTCACTGTGCGTTTGCTCGCTTGCCGCGCAGGCAGCTTATTACCTGCTCAAGCAGGCCGTTTCTTGACTTCCCGCGCGATAAAACGATGGCGCAAAGCGTAGCCTTCTGCTACACAGTGCGTTGACAGTGCTTTTCGGCCCCTGCTATAACCGAGAAGACGGCAGGCCTGCGCCAGATGGCCTGCCGATTTTGCTACGGAGGTCTTGAGAGCTGATACCAGCTTCCAAGTTTCCGCTAAGGCTAGGGGGAGAGAAGACAACTGCTTTCCGGGGAGTCAAAGATTGCTTGTTCCGAGCTTGGTGGAAAGCTAGGATAGGCGCAGATCGTGATGGGGGCCGGTCTGGAGTCAGAGCGGTCTTCGTGGCGGCTCCGGTAGTAGCATTGTCGGTGAAAATAACACCAAGGGGATAAAAGGTAATGAACAAGTCGGAACTGATCGAAGCTGTGGCGCAATCTGCGGACATTTCCAAGGCGCACGCCGCCCGGGCAGTGGACGCGATGATCCAGGCCATCACCCAGGCTTTGAAGGAAGGCGATCAGGTGACGTTGGTCGGCTTCGGAACGTTTTTGGTGCGCGAGCGCGCCGCCCGCACTGGCCGTAACCCGCGTACCGGCGAAACCATCAACATCAAGGCCTCCAAGGTTCCCAGCTTCAAGGCTGGCAAGGCTCTGAAGGACGCTGTACAATAGCGCCTCCTTCGCGGGTGGTTAGCTCAGCTGGGAGAGCGTCGCCCTTACAAGGCGAATGTCGGGGGTTCGAGCCCCTCACCACCCACCAAAGAATTCGGAGCGGTAGTTCAGCTGGTTAGAATACCGGCCTGTCACGCCGGGGGTCGCGGGTTCGAGTCCCGTCCGCTCCGCCATCTATTCCGACAAAAAGGCGCCTCAGGCGCCTTTTTGTTTTGCAGCTCCCGGGCCCCGCAGGCGCGTATAGGGATTGGCCGGGAAGGCCGCAAAGGCTTTGCCTTGCTCGCGCAGTGCGGCACACTAGCAGGTCCATCGCCTTGCAGGCGGATACCGGGATTGCTCGTTCACCGATGTATCGGAACCTCTAACCATGCTCATCGCAATAAGAGAACGCGCCAAGGGTTGGCTGGCCTGGCTGATCGTCGGCGCCATCGCGCTCACCTTTACCGTCACTGGTGTCTACAGCTATGTCTCCGGCCCGCCAGCTTCGGAGGTCGCCGAGGTGGCCGGCGTGCCGATCACCCGCGACGCGGTGGAGCGGCTTTATCAACAGCAGCGGCGTCAGCTGGAGCAGCTGTTTGGGGGCCAGCTGGATCCGCGCCTGTTCGACGACCGCCAGTTGCGGCGCGAAGCCCTGCAGAACCTGATCGACCAGGCGCTACTGCGCCACTATGTGGCCAAGCAGGGCTTTCGGATCAGCGATGCCACCCTGGCCGAATACATTCGGAGCCAGCCGTTCTTCCAAGTTGACGGCCGTTTTTCCAGCGAACAGTACCATGCGCTGCTGCGCAGCGAGGGGCTGACTCCGGAGGCGTTCGAAGCGCGGCTGCGGGTCGAGCAGATGCTTGCCCAGGCCCAGCAGGGGCTGTACGAAAGCGCCTTCGTTACCGAGCCCGAGGTGAAGCGGCTGCTTGAACTGCAGTGGCAGCAGCGCGAGCTGGCCTATCTCACCGTCCCTGTCACCGCCTTCGCGGACGAGATCGAGATCCCGGACGACGAGGTTCGGGCCTATTACGAGCGAAACCAGGACCTGTTCCTGCGCCCCGAGCAGCTGCGGCTGGCCTACCTGGAGCTGGCGCCGGAGGTGCTGGCCGCGGAGGTCGCGATCGACGATGACGAGGTCCGCCGCCGTTACGAGGAAATCAAGGACGTCCGCTACCGCAGTGGTGGCCAGCGTCAGGTGCGCCATATCCTGCTGACCGTGCCGGCGGGCGCCGACGCGCAGGAGGATGAGCGGATCCGGCAGCGGTTGGAGGAGATGCGCCAGCAGATTCTGGCTGGCGAGGCGACCTTCGAGGAGCTGGCCCAGGCGCATTCCGAGGATCCTGGTGCCGCGCGCACGGGCGGCAACCTGGGGCTGGTCGGGCCGGGCGATATGGTGCCCGAGTTCGAACAGGCGGCATTTGCCCTGCAGCAGGGCGAGCTCAGCGAGCCGGTGCGGACCGAGTTCGGTTGGCATTTGATCGAGGTGACCGCGATCGAGCCGGAGCAGGTGCTGCCGTTCGCTGAAGTCGAGGCCGAGCTGCGCCAGGAGCTGATCGACCAGCAGGTCGCGCGGCTGGTGATGGAGCGCGCCAACCGGCTGGCCGATCTGGCCTACGAGCATCCCGACGAGCTGGAGACGGCGGCCGAGGCGCTCGGCCTTGAAATCCGGCAGACCGACTGGTTCGGGCGCGAAGGCGCCGAAGACGGCTTTGCCGCCAATCCCGAGGTCGTGCGAGCCGCCTTCAGCGAAGACGTGCTAGTGCTTCAGCGCAACAGCCAGCTGCTTGAGCTGGGGCCCAACCATTATGCCGTCGTCCGGCTGCTGGAGCATCAGTCGGCCGAGCCGCGCCCGTTTGAGGAGGTGCAGGCAGAAGCCCGTCAGCAGTTGGAGCGGCAGCGCATGGCGGAGCAAGCGCAGGCGCTGGGCACTGAGCTGCTGGCCAAGGCCCGGGCTGGCGAACCGCTGGAGGCGCTGGCGGAGGACGGCAAGGTGCAGCTTGCGCAGCCGGGCTTCGTCGGCCGCGACGCCGAGGAGGTGCCGGTGGCGGTGCTGCGGACCGCCTTCCAGCTACCCAAGCCGGACGAGGGCGAGACCAGCGTCGGCAGCACGCTGCTCGGTGACGGCAGCTACGTGGTGGTCGCGGTCAGTGGCGTGCGCACGGCGGACGTGGACGAGGAGCAGGCGCGGCAGGAGGCCGAGCAGGTCGCCAGCCAGTTGCGTGTTGTCGAAGGCGAGAGCGCCTTGCGCGGCCTGATGGCACTGCTGCGCGCGCAGGGCGACGTCAAGATCCACGAAGACCGCCTGTAAGTCCGCGACCTGAACAAAAAACGCCGCCAAGTTTTCTTGGCGGCGTTTTTTGTTTGACCCTGGAGGAGCTGCGGAGCAGGCTGCGCCCCGCATCAATCTGGGTGGAGCGGCTTACTCGAGGTCGCCGACCAGCGCCACCATATGGACGCCGGCGTCCACGTGCAGGACTTCGCCGGTGATGCCCGAAGCCAGGTCGGAGCAGAGGAAAGCGGCGGCGTTGCCGACTTCCTCGATGGTGACGTTGCGCTTGAGCGGCGCGGCCTTGGCGTTGACATCGAGCAGCTTGCGGAAGCTGCCGATGCCGGAAGCCGCCAGGGTGCGGATGGGGCCGGCGGAAATGCCATTGACGCGGATGCCGTCGGCGCCCAGATCGTAGGCCATGTAGCGCACGTTGGCTTCCAGGCTCGCCTTGGCCGGGCCCATGGTGTTGTAGCTGGGAAGCGCCCGCTCGGCGCCCAGATAGGAGAGGGTGAGCATGGCGGCGTTGCGGCCCTTCATCATGTGGCGGCCGGCCTTGGCCAGGGCGACGAAGCTGTAGGAGCTGATGTCCTGCGCCATGGCGAAACCGGCGCGGGTGACGTTGTCGACATAGGAGCCGGTCAGCTCTTCGCGCGGCGCGAAGGCGACGGCATGGACGATGATGTCGATCCCGTCCCAGTGCTTGCCGAGCTCGGTGAAGACGGCCTCGATCTGCTCGTCGCTGGTGACATCCAGCGGCATGGTGAGCGAGCTGCCGAACTCGGCGGCGAACTTCTCGACCCGCGGCTTCAGCTTGTCATTCTGGTAGGTGAGCGCCAGCTCCGCACCCTCCCGGTGCATGGCCTTGGCGATGCCGTAGGCGATGGAGCGGTCACTGGCGATACCGATGATGAGTGCGCGTTTGTCTTTCAGGAATCCCATGGTGTGTCCCAAGTTTCTCTGGTAGCCGTCGATTTCACAGGCCGTGCTTCGGCGTTGCCGCCCCGCAGACAGCGGACGCCGGCCTGCGGCTCGGGTCAAACCTGCATAAGGTACTGAATCTGTCGAGCCAAGCATAGGCGATTGTAGCGCCTTTGCTCGCCTGGCCGGTTCCGGTATAAAGGGTTGTTTTGCGGTGGAGACGGAAAACCCCGCGGGAAAAAGGAGAGACGGTGCTTCGTCGCCTGCTACGGATTCAAGCCTGCCACAATCCTGCAAGCTGCGCTGATTGGAGTCTGGGCATCAGGGGTTCCGGCGCGCCCGCTGCCGCCCCATGCTGCGGTGGCGTGCTAGGGCTGGGCGTTTGCTTCGTCCTGCTCGTTCTCCTGGCCGCGCCGGCGAAGGCCTGGCAGCATGCCGTGGCCATGCACGGCGAGCCGAAGTATGGCCCGGACTTCACCCATTTCGAATACGTCAATCCCGACGCCCCCAAGGGCGGCAGCCTGCGGCTCTCGGCCATCGGCACCTTCGATTCGCTCAACGGCTTCATTCTGCGCGGCACGCCGGCCGACGGCCTGGGGCTGATCTATGACACCCTGACCACCAGTTCGCGGGACGAGCCGTTCACCGAATACGGCCTATTGGCCGAAGCCATCCAGATCGCCCCGGACCGTTCCTGGGTGCGCTACCGGTTGCGACAGGAGGCGCGCTTTCACGATGGCGCGCCGGTGCGGCCAGAGGACGTGATCTTTTCTTTCAACCTGCTGATGACCCAGGGGCATCCGGTGTACCGCGTGTACTGGGCCGGAGTGGAAGCGGTGGAAAAGATCGGTCCGCGGGAGGTGGAGTTCCGCTTCCGCGACGGCAACAATCCAGAGCTGCCGCTCATCATGGGCCAGATGCCGGTGTTGCCCGAGCATTACTGGAAGGAGCGCGATTTCAGCCGCACCACCTACGAGCCGCCGCTCGGCAGCGGGCCGTATCGGATCGGCCAAGTCGAGGCCGGGCGCTCCATCACCTACGAGCGGGTGGAGGACTACTGGGGGCGGGACCTGCCGGTCAACCGCGGCCGTTTCAATTTCGACCGCATCCGCTACGACTACTACCGCGACGGCACCGTCGCGCTGGAAGCCTTCAAGGGCGGCGCATTCGATTTCCGCCTTGAGAACATCGCCAAGGCCTGGGCGACCGCCTACGACATCTCCGCCGTGCGCGATGGGCGTATCATTCGCAAGGAGTTCCCGCACGAGAACCCGGCTGGCATGCAGGGCTTCGTCATGAACACCCGGCGCTGGGTGTTCCAGGACCGTAAGCTCAGGCAGGCGCTCAACTACGCCTTCGACTTCGAGTGGACCAACACCACCCTGTTCTACGGCGCCTATGAGCGCACCGAAAGCTATTTCGCCAACTCCGAGCTGGCGGCCCGCCAGCCGCCCAGCGCCGAGGAGCTGGCGCTACTGGAGCCCTACCGCGACCGGCTGCCGCCGGAGGTGTTCAGCGAGGTCTATCACGCCCCCCGGACCACTGGGGTCGGGTTGGCGCGGGAGAATCTGCGCATCGCCAGCCGCATGCTGGACGAGGCGGGCTGGGTGGTACGTAACGGCCGCCGCGTGCATGCCGCCAGCGGCCGGCCCCTGCAGTTCGAAATCCTGCTGGTCAACCCCTCGTTCGAGCGCGTGACGCTGCCGTTCGTGCGCAATCTGGAGCGGCTGGGCATCAGCGCCAGCGTGCGCACCGTGGATGCCACCCAGTATCTCGAGCGCATGAAGCGCTTCGACTTCGACATGACCGTGGTGGTGCTGGGGCAGTCGCTGTCTCCCGGTAACGAGCAGGAATCTTACTGGAGCTGCGCGGCGGCCGAGACCGAAGGCAGCCGCAACTATGCCGGGATCTGCGATCCCGTGGTGGACGCGCTGATCAAGAAAGTGATTTCCGCCCCGGATCGCGACAGCCTGATCGCCCGGGTGCGGGCCTTAGACCGGGTGCTGCTGTGGGGCCACTACGTGATTCCGCATTGGCACACCAAGGTCTGGCGGGTGGCTTACTGGAACCGCCTGGCGCACCCGGAACTCTCTCCCAAGTATGGCCTGCCGCCCGTCGAGACGACCTGGTGGGCCAAGTCGGCCGAATAGGACATCCACGCCATGGCTGCATACATTCTGCGCCGGCTGCTGCTGATGATCCCGACTTTGTTCGGCATCCTGGTGCTGAACTTTGTGATCGTGCAGTTCGCGCCGGGGGGGCCGGTGGAGCGGGTGCTGGCGCAGCTGGAAGGGGCCGATCCGGGCGCTACCGCGCGGCTGAGCGGCGGCGGTGCCGAGACCGCGCTGGGGCCCTCCGGCGAGAGCCGCTATCGTGGCGGGCGCGGGCTGCCGCCGGAGCTGATCGCCGAGATCGAGCGCCAGTACGGCTTCGACAAGCCGGCCCATGAGCGGCTGCTGAAAATGCTCTGGGACTACATGCGCTTCGATTTCGGCGAGAGCTTCTACCAGAACCGCAGCGTCGTGCAGCTCATCGTCGACAAGCTGCCGGTCTCCATCTCGCTAGGACTGTGGACCACGCTGCTGGTGTACTTGATCTCCATTCCACTCGGCATCCGGAAGGCGGTGCGTGATGGCACCCGCTTCGATTTCTGGACCAGCGCCGTGGTCATCGTCGGCAATGCCGTGCCCAGCTTCCTGTTCGCCGTGCTGCTGGTGGTGCTGTTCGCCGGCGGCTCCTTTCTCGACTGGTTCCCGCTGCGCGGGCTGGTTTCGGAGAACTGGCATGAGCTCAGCTGGCCAATGCGGATCGTCGACTACCTCTGGCACATCACCCTGCCGGTGCTGGCCATGGTGATCGGTGGCTTCGCCGGGCTCACCATGCTCACCAAGAACTCCTTCCTGGAAGAGATCAACAAGCAGTACGTCATGACCGCGCGCGCCAAGGGGCTGACCGAGCGGCAGGTGCTGTACGGCCATGTGTTCCGCAACGCCATGCTCATCGTCATCGCCGGCTTTCCGTCGGCCTTCGTCGGCATCCTGTTCACCGGCGCGCTGCTGATCGAGATCATCTTCTCCCTGGACGGGCTGGGGCTGCTGGGCTACGAGGCCGTGATCAACCGCGACTATCCGGTGGTGTTCGGTACGCTGTTCATCTTCACGCTGATCGGTTTGGTGCTGAACCTCATCGGCGATCTGATGTACGTGCTGGTCGATCCGCGCATCGACTTCGAGCGGCGGGAGGGATAGGCGTATGGCACTGAGTCCGATCAACCGCCGCCGCTGGCAGCAGTTCAAGGCCAACCGCCGGGGCTGGTGGTCGCTGTGGATCTTCCTCGCTCTGTTCGCGATCAGCCTGTGCGCCGAGCTGATCGCCAACGACCGGCCGCTGGTGGTGTACTTCGACGGCGAGCTGTACTTTCCGGTCTTCAAGGCCTATCCGGAAACCACCTTCGGCGGCGATTTCGCCACCGAAGCTGAGTACCGCGATCCCTACATCCAACAGCTCATCAATGCCAGGGGCTGGGCCATCTGGCCGCCTATCCGCTACCACTACCACACCATCAACTACGAGCTGGGTCGGCCGACGCCGTCGCCTCCCAGTCGCGACAACTGGCTGGGAACCGACGACCAGGCCCGCGACGTGCTGGCGCGGCTGATCTATGGCTTTCGCATCTCGGTGCTGTTCGGTCTGGCGCTGACCATCATCAGCTCCGTCATCGGCGTGGCGGTCGGGGCCATCCAGGGCTATTTCGGCGGCTGGGTCGATCTGTTCGGCCAGCGCGCGCTGGAGATCTGGTCCGGGCTGCCGGTGCTGTTCGTGCTCATCATTCTCTCCAGTATGGTCGATCCCAACTTCTGGTGGCTGCTGCTCATCATGCTGCTGTTCAGCTGGACCGCCCTGGTGCCGGTGGTGCGGGCCGAATTCCTGCGGGCGCGCAACTTCGACTATGTGCGGGCTGCCCGCGCGCTGGGCGTGCCGGATCGTGTCATCATGGTGCGCCATGTGCTGCCCAACGCCATGGTCGCCACCATCACTTTCCTGCCGTTCATTCTGACGGGGGGCATTACCTCGCTCACCGCGCTGGACTTCCTCGGTCTGGGACTGCCACCCGGCTCGCCCTCGCTGGGTGAGCTGCTGCTGCAGGGCAAGAATAACCTGCATGCGCCCTGGCTGGGCATTGCCGCTTTCACCGTGCTGGCTGTGATGCTGAGCCTGCTCATCTTCATCGGCGAGGCGGCGCGCGACGCCTTCGATCCGCGCAAGCTGCTGCAGGAGAACGCATGAGTACGCCGCTGTTGCAAGTCGAGGATCTGCACGTCAGCTTCGGCCAGGGGGAGGGCGCGGTGCGGGCCGTGCGCGGGGTCAGCTTCACCCTCGACAAGGGGCAGACCCTAGCGCTGGTGGGAGAGAGCGGCTCCGGCAAGTCCGTGACCGCGATGTCCATCCTGCAGCTGCTGCCGTACCCGCGAGCGTACCATCCCAAAGGCAGTATCCGCCTGGCCGGCATGGAAATGATCGGCGCCAGCGAGGCGCTGTTGCGGCAGGTGCGCGGCGGTCGGGTCGGGGTGGTGTTCCAGGAGCCCATGACTTCGCTCAATCCACTGCACTCCATCGAGCGCCAGGTCGGCGAGATGCTGCTGCAGCATCAGCCAGGGTTGAGCCGCGCCCAGGTGCGGGAGCGGGTGCTGGAGCTGCTGCACCTGGTGCGCCTGCCGAATCCAGAACGGCGTTTGGCCGCGCTGCCGCACGAGCTCTCCGGCGGCCAGCGCCAGCGAGTGATGATCGCCATGGCGCTCGCCAACAATCCCGATTTGCTCATCGCTGACGAACCCACCACAGCGCTCGACGTTACCATCCAGGCCCAGATTCTCGATCTGATCAAGGATCTGCAGCGTCGCCTCGGCATGGCGCTGCTGCTGATCACCCATGACTTCAATGTGGTCCGTAAGATGGCTGACCAGGTCTGTGTGATGCGGGACGGGGAGATCGTCGAGCGCAACAGCATCGAGCAGATTTTCGCCGCTCCCCGGCATCCGTACACCAGGCAGTTACTGGCGGCCGAGCCGGCCGGCAAGCCGGCGTCGCTTCCTGCCGACGCCTCAGCGCTACTGCGGGCGGAGAATGTGCGGGTGTGGTTTCCCATCAAAGGGGGATTGCTGCGGCGGACCCGCGACTACGTCAAGGCCGTCGACGACGTTTCCCTGCAGGTGCGCCAGGGCGAGACGCTGGGCATCGTCGGCGAGAGCGGCTCCGGTAAGAGCACACTGGGGCTGGCGCTGCTGCGGCTCATCAAGCCGCAGGGGGCGGTGTACTTCGATGGTCATGCCCTACACCGGCTGAGCGGGCGGCAGCTGCGGCCGCTGCGCAAGGAAATCCAGGTGGTGTTCCAGGACCCCTTTGGCAGCCTCAGCCCGCGCATGTCGGTGGAGCAAATCGTCGCTGAAGGACTTGATATCCATGGCCTGGCCAAGACCGCAGCCGAGCGGGAGCGGCTGGTCGCCCAGGCGCTGGCCGAAGTGGCGCTCGACCCCGAGTTGCGCCACCGCTATCCGCACGAGCTCTCCGGCGGCCAGCGCCAGCGGGTGGCCTTCGCCCGCGCGCTGGTGCTCAAGCCCAAGCTGGTGATCCTCGACGAGCCCACCTCGGCGCTGGACCGCTCGGTCCAGGCGCAGGTAGTCGAGCTGCTGCGCGAACTGCAGGCCCGCCATCGGCTGGCCTATGTCTTCATCAGTCACGATCTTAAGGTCGTGCGCGCGCTCAGCCACCACATCCTGGTGATGCGCCAGGGCAAGGTGGTGGAGGCCGGTCCCGCCGAGCAGATCTTCGAGCGTCCCCAGCAGGCCTATACCCGCGATCTGCTCAGCGCCGCCTTCGAGATGCGGGCACCGGCAGCTGCCACCTGACGCTTCGGCGGCGCGCCTGGGCGCCCGCTTTCGGCCCGGTTGCGATAAACTCTTGTCGCCAGTGGAATCTGATATGCTTCCGCACCCTTACAGCGGTTGAGCTGCTCGAGCGAACTTCATGGAACCGGTTATTGCCCTGGTGGGCCAGCCTAACGTCGGCAAATCCACCCTATTCAATCGCCTGACCCGCACCCGTGATGCGCTGGTGGCGGACTATCCCGGCCTGACCCGCGACCGCCAGTACGGCCGTGGCAGGATCGGGCCGCACCCGTACATCGTGGTCGATACCGGCGGCATCGCCGGCGCTCCCGACGGGGTGGAAGTCGGCATGCAGGAGCAGGCCATGCGGGCGGTGCAGGAGGCCGACATCATCCTGTTCCTGGTCGATGCCCGTGTCGGCCTGAGCGTGGCTGACCAGCAGCTGGCCGACATCCTGCGGCGGCTGGGCAAGCCGATTTACCTGGTCGTCAACAAGATCGACGGTACCCAGACCGAGCTCGCCGTCGCCGATTTCTACCAGCTCGGCCTGGGCGATCCGTGGCCCATCGCCGCCACCACCGGACGCGGCGTCAAGTCGCTGATGGACGTCGTTCTGGCGCCGTACGCCGAAGCCAGAGCGAAGGCGGAAGCCGAGGCCGGGGAGGAGGCCGACGAGGATGACGGACGGATCAAGGTCGCCGTCGTCGGCCGGCCCAACGTCGGCAAAAGCACGCTGGTCAACCGCCTGCTCGGGGAAGAGCGGGTGCTGGTGTACGACATGCCCGGCACCACCCGCGACAGCATTTACATTCCCTTCGACCGTGGCGACGAGCGCTACACCCTGATCGACACAGCCGGCGTGCGGCGCCGCTCCCAGGTGCGGGAAGTCATCGAAAAGTTTAGTGTCATCAAAACCTTGCAGGCGATCGAAGCAGCCAATGTGGTGATCCTGGTGGTAGATGCCCGCGAGGGCATCACCGAGCAGGACGCCACCCTGGCTGGCCACGTCATCGAAGCTGGCCGGGCCATGGTACTGGCGGTAAACAAGTGGGACGGGCTGGACGAGGCGCAGAAGGAGCTGGTGCGCCGGCAGCTCGAGGTAAAGATGGCATTCCTCGATTTCGCTCGCACCCATATGATCTCGGCGCTGCACGGTTCCAACGTCGGGCTGCTGCTGGACAGCGTGCGCAAGGCCTACGACGCCGCTGTGCGCAAGCTGCCGACGCCCATGCTTAACGAAGTCCTGCAGGATGCCCTGGCCGCCCATTCGCCGCCCACCGTGCGCGGGCGACGCATCAAGCTGCGCTATGCCCACCAGGGCGGCCAGAATCCGCCCATCATCGTCATCCACGGCAACCAGACCGAGCATGTGCCGGACGCCTACCGGCGCTATCTAATCAATGTCTTCCGACGGGAGTTCGATTTGTTCGGCACGCCGATTCGCATCGAATTCCGGACCGGCGAAAACCCCTTTGAGGGCCGCAAGAACGTCCTCACGCCCAGGCAAATCGCCCGCCGCCGCCGGCTGATGCGCTACGTGCGCAAAAAGGGCTGAAGCGGTGCCGAGACCGGCCTGCTATGGCATCGTGGCTGTCAGCAGACCGGTTGGCAAAAACACCGCTAAACGCGAGCAGCCGAGCGACGAGAATCGGCAGCTGCCCACGCGTTCAGAATTCCCTACCCCTGTTTTCCTTTCGTAAAGACACAGCGAAAGCTCTTCCGTGACGGCGCCCATGCCGAGTGGAAACTTTTCGCTTTGCCGCTGGCTGAATGGGTTGCGAAGAATTTATTTTTTGCTTTGATGGAGTCGGGCTAGGAAGATTAAGAAAAGTGGGGAAATTTCTTCAAAGCTTGATCCGGGTCAAGCTCTTGGGTTGAGCTTTCTTGCCAATATGGAGATAATAGGCGGGAGGAATGAGAAAATAACAATAAAATGGATAAGTTTACTCGGATTCTTTTGGCGCACCGGATCTTGTCCGCCGCTCGCTATCCGGTATCGCGGACGCGCTTGGAGGATGAGCTGGAATGCTCGGCTGCCAGCGTCAAGCGTATCATCCGCGAGCTGAGGGATTTCGTCGGTGCGCCGGTGGAATACGACCGCACCGCCAACGGCTATTACTACGCCAAAAAAGGCGACACCGCTTTCGAACTGCCCGGGCTGTGGTTCAGCGCCGACGAGCTGATCGCCTTCGCCTCCCTGCTGGAGCTTACGAGCGGACTGGGGCCGGGGCTGCTTGACGCCACCCTGCATCCGTTCCGCCAGCGGCTGGAAGAGTTGCTGCAGCACAAGGAGCTGGGCCTTGCCGAGTTGCCGCGCCGGCTGCGGCTGCTGCCGCTCGCCGGCCGCGCGGCGCCGCCCAAGGTGTTCCGCGCTGTCGCCACCGCCACCCTGCAGCGCAAGCGCCTGGCAGTGCGCTACCGCGCCCGCAGCCACGACAACTGCACCGAGCGCGAGCTCTCGCCGCAGCGCATCGTCCACTACCGCAACAACTGGTATCTCGTCGCCTGGTGCCATCTGCGCGAGGAGCTGCGCATCTTTGCTCTCGAGCGGTTGGAGTCGGTATGGCAGCTGGAGGAACCCGCCCTCGACATCCCCGACCAGGAGCTCGACGCCCACTTCACCCCCGGCTACGGCCTGTTTGCCGGCCCGGCGGCCGCCGAGGCCGTTCTGCACTTCAGCCCCTACGCCGCGCGCTGGGTGGCGGAGGAGCAGTGGCATCCAAACCAGCAAGGCCGCTGGCTGGAGGATGGCGGCTACGAACTGCGTCTGCCCTACAGCGATCCCACTGAGCTCGTCATGGACGTGCTGCGCTACGGGCCGGACGTCGAGGTGGTCGCGCCAGCGGAACTGCGGGAGCAGGTGCGGGAGCGGTTGGCGAGGGCGCTGGCGCAGTATCAGACGGCAGAGGGTCAGGATTTGAGCCTGCGTGCTGGTAGAAAGGAGTTTGGCATGACATGAAAACGCACAGCCGGTGTCGGCGAATGGGCATTGTACGCCGGGCGGACTGCTGACCGCAGTTGGAGAACTGGCGGCATGTCGGATGGCAGCTGAGGCAGAGGATTACGAGGGAGGACCGTGGTGTCGGCGGTGACGCGCTTCGAGCAATTCTTTTCTACCGTTACCGGGCACGAACCGTATCCGTATCAAGAACGCTTGGCCGCGGCGGAGTGGCCGGACATCCTGGATGTGCCGACCGGCCTGGGCAAGACCGCGGCGGTCACCCTGGCCTGGGCCTGGAAGCGTGGCTTGCGGCCCGGGGGCCAACGGGGCGATGTAGATCCCGCCACGCCCCGGCGCCTCGTCTGGTGCCTGCCCATGCGCACCCTGGTCGAGCAGACCGCCGAGAACGTGCGTCAGTGGCTTGCTCGCCTGGGCTGGCTGGCCGGCGAGGATAAGCCCGACGGCGGCGTCGCGGTGCACGTGCTCATGGGCGGTGAGGACGATCTCACGAGCTGGACCCGTTACCCCGATGCCGAGCAGATCCTCATCGGCACCCAAGACATGCTGCTCTCGCGCGCATTGATGCGCGGCTACGGCATGAGCCGCTACCTCTGGCCGGTGCACTTCGCGCTCCTGCACAACGACGCACTATGGGTTTTCGATGAAGTGCAGCTCATGGGCCCCGGCCTGCCGACGTCGACCCAGCTCGAGGCCTTCCGCCGCAGCTTCGGCACCGCCGCCCCCTCGCGCAGCCTCTGGGTATCCGCCACCCTCGACGAGTCCTGGCTGGATACGGTCGACTTTCGTTCCCATCGCCAGGCAGGTCTCGCCCGGCACACCCTGAGCGACGCTGACCAGACGGACGAGCGCGCCCGCCGACGCTTGAGCGCCCCCAAGGCCCTAGCGCGGGCGCAAGCAGCCCTCGATGCCGAGACCGCCAAGACGCAGGCCAAGGCTTACATCGAGGCCCTCGCCGCCGAGATCCTCGCCGCTCACGTCCCCGGCGAACAGACCCTGGTGATCCTCAACCGCGTGGACCGCGCCCAGGCGCTGTATCGCACGCTTGCGGGCAATGGTGGCCCAGACTGCCTGCTGCTGCATGCGCGGTTCCGCCCACGGGAGCGTCGCTCGATAGAGCAGCGCCTGCGCGAGCCCGTTGGCGCTGCAGGTCGCATCGTCGTCGCCACCCAGGCGGTGGAGGCGGGCGTCGACATCGACAGCCGGGTGCTGTTCACCGAGCTCGCTCCCTGGGCGTCGCTGGTGCAGCGCTTCGGCCGCTGCAACCGCGCCGGGCGCTTCGACGCGGCGCAAGTCTATTGGATGGACATCGACGCAGCGGGTAAGGATCTGGCGTTGCCATACAGCGCCGAGTCGCTTGCCGCCGCCCGCAAGATCCTGTCGACCCTCCAGTCGGTGAGCCCTGCCGGCTTGCCGCCGGTCAGCGAGCGGCCCGAGACCGGGCTCATCCTGCGCCGACGCGACTTGCTGGAGCTGTTCAACACCGATCCCGACCTCTCCGGCTTCGACATTGATGTCTCGCCGTACATTCGCGATACCGGCGCCGCGCAGGCGCAGGTGTTCTGGCGGGACATAGGCGAGCGCCCGGAGCCGGACGAACCCGCCCCCGATCGCGACGAGCTCTGTCCGGTCTCGCTCCAGCAATTGCGGGAACATCTGAAAAAGGACGTATCGGCCTGGCGGCTGGACACGCTCGCCAAGAATACCGCGCGCTGGGTGAAGGTGGACGCGGAGGCGATCCGTCCCGGCCAGACCTACATGCTCGCCGCCTCCCAGGGCGGGTATCTGCCGGCTGAAGGTTTTGTGCCCCGCAACCGGACGCCCGTCGAGCCGGTACCCCAAGCAGCCGGCAAGCCGGCAGAGACCTACGACTCCGACTACACCACCGCCATCGGCCGCTGGATCAGGCTGCCCGATCATCTGGCGCACGTGGCGCGTGTGGCCGAGGCGCTGTGCCGCGCGCTCGGGCTCGATGAGGCAGGCCGCCGTGCCGTGACCACTGCGGCGCGCTGGCACGATGTCGGCAAGGCCCACGAGGCGTTCGTGCGTGGCATCGGGGCCACCCCCGACGACCCGCAAGGCCCCTGGGCCAAGTCCGAGGGCAGCGGCCGCCCGGATTACCACGTCGTGGATGGCGATGGCGAGCGGCTCTCGCGGCCGTACTTCCGCCATGAACTCGCGTCCATGCTCGCCTGGCTGGAGCACGGCGACCCGGATCTGCCCGGGGACGAGCGCGACCTCATCGCCTACCTCATCGCCGCTCATCACGGCAAGGTGCGCATGGGCCTGCGCGCTCTGCCCGGGGAGAAGGAACCGCCGGAGCCTGATCGGCTGTTCGCCCGGGGGGTCTGGGACGGTGACCGGCTTCCCGCGCTCGGCTTCGACGGCATCGACCTGCCCGAGACCCAGCTTCGGCTCGGTCTCATGCAGCTGGGCGAGGGACCACAGGGGCCCTCCTGGACCGCACGCACCCAGCGCCTCTTGCAGCTGCACGGGCCGTTTCGGCTGGCCTGGCTCGAAGCGCTGGTGCGCATCGCCGACTGGCGCGCCTCGGCCGCGGAGCAGGTGCAGGCATCGGATGCGGCGTGAGGGAGGAGGGGGGCATGCCAAGCCGTGCAGCTGCCTTGCGAACTGATATCTGCCGCGTCGCTCACCATGGGGGAGCACGGAAATGATGGAAAACCTCGAACAAGCCACTGCTCAGGGAGACCTGGCTGGTCAGCCAAGCGTCCAGCAAGGCCATGCCTTGGACCAAGTCCATGAGATCGTCTTGTCCGGCTGTAGCCCGATCCCGCTCGCCAATTACCTGAAGGCCCTGGGCATCCTGCGCCTGGTGGCCGAGCAGGCGGACCCAAGCGCCCGCGGCTTCTGGCGCAACGACGCCTTCGTGCTCCTCACCCGTCTCGACGCCGAGGCGCTGCAGAGGTTCTTCCTCGAGGAGTACGCGCCCACGCCGGTGCTCGCACCATGGAACGGCGGCAGCGGTTTTTATCCCGGCGACAATCAGTCCGGCATCGGGCCCATCGAGAACGGGGCGGCGGCTCGTCTGGCTAGGTTGCGTGATGCGATCGCGACGATACGCACCGTTTTGCGACGGCGAGGACTGGAGGCCAAGCCAGAGGGTGACGCGAAGAGCGCTCTCCTTGCCGAGCTTCGGGCCGAGTTGAGCGATGAAGCCTTGGCTTGGCTCGACGCTGCCGTCGTGCTCACGGAGGAAAGCCCCAGGTATCCCCCACTGCTCGGGACAGGCGGCAACGACGGCCGCTTGGATTTCACCAACAACTTCATGCAGCGGGTTGTCGCCGTCATCGACCCTACCACTGGTCAGGCTCAAGAGAAAACTAAAGCCTTGTTGGGACTCGCCTTGCATGGCGAGGCGCGGCCCGGCATTCCCTCTGCTGCCATCGGTCAGTTCGCTCCGGGCACCGCGGGAGGACCGAACCAGACTGCGGGTTTCGATGCCAAAGCCCTGGTCAATCCCTGGGATTTCATCTTGATGCTGGAAGGCGCGCTGCTCTTCGCGGCCGCCGCGACGCGACGCCTGGAACACAGCACGGGCGGCGGGTTGAGCTATCCCTTCACCGTGCGGTCAACCGGCGCAGGCTCAGGCGTGGCAGCCCTGTCCGACGAGGCCAATGCGCGCGCCGAGATCTGGATGCCGCTATGGGAGACGCCCACCACCTTGACCGAACTCAAGGTTTTGCTTGCCGAGGGCCGGGTCACGCTCGGCAGGCGGCCAGTGCGCGATGGCCTCGACTTCGCCCGAGCGGCCGCCAAGCTCGGCGTGGAGCGCGGCATCAGCGGCTTTCAGCGCTATGCCTTCCTCATGCGCTCCGGCAAGGCCTATTTCGCCACGCCACTCAACCGACTCGCCGCCAGACGCAATCGCGCCGGCGACATCATCGACGAGCTCGATGCCGATGGCTGGCTGAGCAGGTTCCGCCAGTTCTGCCGGAGCGACGGTTCGACAAGACTTGCTTCTTTGGTGCGTCGGCTCGAGGACGCCCTGTTCGCGCTTGCCGGCACGCAAGGCAAGGATCCTCTCGCGGTCCAGCGAGTGCTCGTCATCCTAGGCGAGGCGCAGCGTTACCTGGCGACGAGCCCCAAGGCTCGCGAGGCATGCCCGCCCGTCCCGCAGCTGTCGGCGCGATGGGCAACACAGGCAAACGACCGCAGCCAGGAGTTTGATCTCGCCGCCGCCTTGGCCAGCCTTCACGCACTCCGCCAACGCGAGGACGGGAGCACGCGACGCGTCCTGCCCATGCGGATTCACCTGGCTCCAGAGAAGCTGGACCTGGAGCACAAACACAGGCAACCCGCCTGGGACGAGCAAGCCACGCATCAGGTGACCTGGGGGGCGGGGCGCCTGGAGGACAACCTCATCGAGACCTTGCAGCGGCGGCTGCTCGAAGCGGAGCGGCTCCAGCTGGTCGACAAGCCTTTCGCGTTCGATCACGCCGCGTCGGCGTCCGCGATCGCCGCCTGGCTCGAAGGCAGGCTCGACCATGCCCGCCTGGAAGCCCTCGTTCCGGGGTTGATGCTGGTGCGCATCCCCCGTTTAGCTTCCAGTACGACAGAGACCGTGCCGCTGCCCGCTGCCTATCGGCTGCTCAAGCCCTTCTTTTGCACCGATGCGCAGCTTCGGGAGGTCAAGCTGCTGTCAGCGGACAGCCAGCTGCCCCTGAGGGCCGACTTCATCCGTCGCTTGATGGCGGGACGGACCGCGGAAGCATTGGATCTCGCCGTGCGGCGGCTCAAGGCGTACGGCGTCGCCGCGGAGCTCAAGGGCTTGCGGCGAGGTGCCGCCGACTTCCCCGACGGACGCCGCTTGCTGGCGGCGCTGCTGGTTCCACTTCGGGATGATGACTTGAAAGGCCTGCTCCCGAAGCCTGACCCGATGGAAGAACAGAAGAACGAAGGAGTCTAGCCAATGGCCATCAACTTCGATGCTCTTGCCCAAACGCCCCGCCTGCTGATGGAGGCGAAGCTGCGTCCACTGCAGGGCACTCGCTTCCAGCCGACCGGCTTCCCCGACCTCGGTGCTGCAGAGTATCCGAGCCCTGACGGCGCGGGGCGCATGCTGCTCGTCGAGTCCGCCCAGAGCATGGCGAATCGCCTGGAAGCCGTGTGCTGGGATGATGTGGCCAATGGTTGGGTAGAGCCTCTCAATGGCCTGCCTTATGTGAGAGTGCTCGATGAGAAGGGCAACTTCCTCACGAGCTCCGTGCTCGAAGCACACCGTTTGAACTCGCCTTATATCCTGGAAGGCAAGGACAAGACTGTATTCGACGCGCTCAAGGCCGAGCTTGCCGATATGGAAGAGGGACGGGTGGACATCCGCAAGCTCGCCGCGACGCTCCTACGGGTGGATACCAACGCGCTCTTGCACGGCGTGTTCCTTGCAAAGAAGGAGCTTGCGGGCGGCCGGCTGCGGATGCCGCGAGCCTTGTCGGCGTTTATCGAGGCGAGCGATGTCTCGGTTGCGTCGAGCGGAGGCGTCAAGAATGACTCGGTCAATCCCAAGGGCGACACCTCGAAAGGCTTCGGCAACGTGCCGTTTGCCCGCGACGAATACGTCTCGCCCAACATCGTCGCCTACTTCAACCTGGACCTCGCTCAGATCCGCGCCTTTGGCCTGGGCGAGAATGTTGAGCGGCTGCTCATCGCTCTCGCCCTGTACAAGATCCTGCGCTTTCTCGAGACCGGCCTGCGGCTTCGCACCGCCTGCGACCTGGAGTGCGAGGGGCTGCGCGTCACGCGCCCGACGCAGTTCGAGCTGCCGACCTTGCAGGAAGTTGAGGCGGCCGTGCCCGAGCTGATCCAGACCGTGGCAGCGGAGGGCCGCTTCAGCGAACCGCGCGTGACCGAGGTGACGTATAGGAAGTGAGCATGATTGCCATCGCCTTTCGTTTTCCGGCGGGGCGTTATCACGCCACGCCCTGGGGTCGGCACGTCAACGAGGCCGAGGTCGAGTGGCCACCGTCGCCCTGGAGGATTCTGCGGGCGCTTATTGCGACTTGGCATCGCAAGGCCGATCAGGAACGCTATCCAGAGACGCTCCTGCAAGGCCTCATCGAACGCATGGCGGAAGTCTTGCCGCATTATCGGTTGCCGCCCGGGGTGAGGGCGCATACCCGCCATTACATGCCGCAAGGCAAATTCAAGGGTGGCCGCGAAGACACTTCGCTTGTGTTCGATGCCTTCGTCCGGCTCGATGCACAGGCAGAGCTCATCGCGGCCTGGCCAGGTCTTGCCCTTTCCGCCGAGGAGTGCGAGCTGCTGGCAGCCCTGCTCCGCGACATTGGTTTCCTCGGCCGCGCGGAAAGCTGGGTCGAGGCCCGGCTTGTCAACGACTGGCAGGACACCCTTAACTGCCTGCCTTCCGAGCTGTCCGTGGATCCCCAAACCGGCGAGGCGCTCGAACCGGTGCGGCTCATCGCGCCGCTCGAGCGTAACGCTTACGCGGCGTGGCGCGAGAAGATCATCGCCGAGCAGGGCCTGGATGCCCGCAAATTGAACAAGGCGCAAAAGCAGATCCTCGCCACCTTGCCCGAGCGCCTGCTCGATGCGCTTCACATCGACACAGGGGACTTGCAGCGCGCCGGCTGGAGCCAGCCACCCGGCAGCCGCTTCGTCACTTACCAGCGCCCGTACGACTGCCTGAGCGTCGCGCCTCGACCGCAGCCGCGCAGGTCCTCCGTCCATGTTACCACCGCGCGGCTCATCCTGATCGGCAAGCCGCTGCCGCGCATCGAGGATGCGGTGCGCATCGGCGAGGTCGTGCGCAAGGCGGTGGTCAAGCAGGCGGATCAGATCACCGGCGGGAAGGTGCCTAGCGTGCTGTCCGGGCACGATCTGCCGCCCGGCAACCGTCACGGCCATGCCTTCTACCTGCCGGAAGATGCGGACGGCGACGGACGCATCGATCACGTCATCGTTCACGCGAGCGCGGGACTTGATGACGACTGCCTGCGCGCCATCGGCCGACTCGAGCGCCTCTGGACCAGCGACAACGAGGAATGGCGGGTAATGCTCGAAAGATACGGCGAGGCCGAGTCGTTCGCGCGCCATCGGTATTTCGGCCCATCGCGCGTCTGGCAATCGGTGACGCCCTATCTGCACCCGTGGCACAGAAAGCGGGGCTTCGATGTGGCGGATCAGATCCGGCGCGAATGCCGCGAGCGCGGCTTGCCCGAGCCGGAGGTGGAGCCGCTTCCTTATGTAACAGTGCATGGCCGCCAACGCAGGCCCATCCACTTTTATCGGTTTCGCAGCAAGCCAGGACTTACGCAGCCGGATCGCCAAGGCAGCTTTTGGAAAATTCGGTTCCCGGTCGAGGTCCAGGGACCGTTGGCATTGGGATTCGGATGCCATTTCGGTTTGGGGGTGTTCGAAACGAAGGAGGATTGATGTGTAGCTAACGGGGCAGAGCTTTTTACATGGGATCCGGTCGACCTTGGAGGAGGTGGGTCGAGTCCGGAGCGTTCGTGTGGCTGCCAGGTTGAGGGAGCTTGATGCAAGCCAAGCATGGAAGGCCATAGGGAAATGGGGCAGTGGAATCCATCAAGAGCAATAGAGATAAAAACCTGCTTTCATGGATACCAGGGGCTTCGATCAGGCGGCTGGGTCATCTCGTCCGCAACACCAGCCCGAGCTTCCGCTTTCCTTTCCCGAGTTCATTCGCGACCAGCCGCTGATTCCCGTGCGAATGGTCAACGAGTACCAATATTGTCCGCGGTTGGCGTATATGGAGTGGGTGCAAGGGGAATGGGCCGACTCTTCAGATACTATCGAAGGGCGGCACGTGCACCGACGGGTTGATCAGCCCGGCGGAAGCTTGCCAGATCCCGAAGAAGCTAGAGAGGAGGAGCGCATTCACGCGCGCTCTATCACCCTTTCCTCCAATCGCCTTGGCCTGATCGCCAAGATGGATTTGATCGAAGGCCAAGGAAACGTCCTCACACCCGTCGACTACAAACGAGGTAAGCGGCCACATGTCGCTCGTGGCGCTTATGAGCCGGAGCGGGTGCAATTGTGTGCCCAAGGCATGATTCTCGAAGAGCACGGTTATCGGTGCGATGAGGGCATTCTCTACTTCCAGGGCTCGCGGGAGCGCGTTCGGGTAATCTTCGACGATGAGCTTCGCAACACGACGCAGTCAGCCATCAATGGATTGAGGCTCATTGCGTCCGGTGGACAGATCCCGCCCCCGCTGGAGGACAGCCCGAAATGTCCTCGCTGTTCCTTGGTTGGAATCTGCCTTCCTGACGAGGTGAACTTCCTGCGTCGGCAGAGTGACAAGCCGCCACGCCAGCTTTTTGTTGCCCACGATGAATCACTGCCGATGTATGTGCAGGAGAACCGGGCGAGAGTTGGCAAAAAAGGGGAAACATTGGAGGTCAGCATCGAAGATAGGATCGTTGCTCGGGCGCGCTTGATTGACGTTTCCCAGCTCGTGCTGATGGGGAGCGCTTACATCACGACGCCGCTTCTGCACGAGCTTATGAAGCGGGAAATCCCTGTTACCTGGCATAGCTTTGGTGGCTGGTTTCTCGGTCACACGCAAGGAATAGGCCACAAGAACGTTGAGCTACGCATTGCCCAATATCGGGCGAGCTTCGATAAGCATACATGCTTGCGGCTAGCCAAAGGGCTGGTGCGGGCCAAGATAATGAACTCCCGCACCTTGATGCGGAGAAACTGGCGTGGAGACGAACCGCTGGAAAAGGTAATCACTGATCTCAAGCGATTTGCCGATCAAGCGACTCGTGCCAGTAGTCTGGAAGAGCTACTGGGGATCGAAGGCGCGGCAGCTGCTGCTTACTTTGGCCGCTTTGTCAATCTTATCAAGCGGGGCGATGGTGGTGACGTACTGAACTTTGATTTCACGCGCAGGAACCGTCGTCCGCCGACAGATCCTGTAAACGCATTGCTGTCCTAT
This sequence comes from Lysobacteraceae bacterium, assembly GCA_012523465.1. Lineage (GTDB taxonomy): Bacteria > Pseudomonadota > Gammaproteobacteria > Nitrococcales > AK92 > JAAYIK01. The sequence goes on from JAAYIK010000020.1 coordinate 44,100, forward strand.
GCCTATGCACTGCTCGTGAGAACTTGGGCAGTGACATTAAGCGCCGTTGGCCTCGATCCGTATTGCGGCTTTTACCACCAGCCGCGTTACGGTCGTCCGGCCTTGGCGCTCGACATGATGGAGCCGTTTCGGCCTTTGATTGCAGATTCGAGCGTGCTGACTGCTATCAACAACGGCGAGGTCAAACCCTCGGATTTTCTGCGCGTCGGAGACAGCGTCGCGCTAACCAATGATGGTCGCAAACGGTTCATCGCAGCCTTTGAACGGCGTATGAGCCAGGAAGTCACGCATCCACTGTTCGGCTATGCGCTGAGCTATCGACGCCTGCTCGAAGTGCAGGCGAGGCTGCTGGGTCGCTTCCTCCTGGGAGAAATTACGGATTATCCCAATTTCACCACGAGGTAAGGCATGGACGAGCATTTGTACATCGTGGCCTATGACATTGCGGATCCCAAGCGCTGGCGAGCAGTTTTCAAGCTCATGCAAGGTTATGGTGAGTGGCTACAGCTGTCAGTATTCCAGTGCCGGTTGACTCGACGACGCCATGCCGAGATGATCGCAACTCTCGATGAGTTGCTACACCACAAGGCAGATCATGTCTTGGTGATGGATCTCGGACCAGCTGAGCGGGTCAAGCCCCGGGTAGTTAGCCTTGGAAAGACAACGTTTGAACCCGTGGCGAAGGAACCCGTCATCGTCTAGAGGATTTTTTGCCGTTGCTGCGCGAGCGCTCCAGTGATGACAAAAATCCCGATGAGCGCTCGCGCAGCGATAAGCTATTTAAAAACATGGTGTTATGATGATTGTTCCGCTTCTTTTTGCTGCAGGTCAGGGCAGCGGACAACGTCGAATGGCGAACCGCTCGCACTTTGGTCTCGTAAGCTCCGTGGCACGGAGCTTGGCGAGGGTGCCGTAATCCTCGGCTTACTGCCGAGGCCTAATTGAAGCGGTTGCGTCGAAGTTCAGTTGCGCCATGTTACATCGCGTAATCCTCGGCTTACTGCCGAGGCCTAATTGAAGCTTTTGCGCCTCCATAATTGTGCGGGCGCGAAAAGTTCGTAATCCTCGGCTTACTGCCGAGGCCTAATTGAAGCTGATAGAATATTTGGCTATAAGCAGCGCCTCCCTTAGTAATCCTCGGCTTACTGCCGAGGCCTAATTGAAGCTTCGACGTGCATGTATCCAACCTCACGATCGACTGGGTAATCCTCGGCTTACTGCCGAGGCCTAATTGAAGCTTGTAAGTTCCTGGCGCAACGCGCAATGCTTTTTGCGTAATCCTCGGCTTACTGCCGAGGCCTAATTGAAGCCGCAACTTCGTGTCGGTCTAATTGCCGAAACGCCGGGGTAATCCTCGGCTTACTGCCGAGGCCTAATTGAAGCCTTGGGCCTTTGCTGCGCGCGCTCCCATTTCAGCTAGGTAATCCTCGGCTTACTGCCGAGGCCTAATTGAAGCTCGCGTTTACCCAGCTGGGACATCCGGAACAGCCGGGTAATCCTCGGCTTACTGCCGAGGCCTAATTGAAGCAGCAGCGTATCGCGTCTGAACTCCTGCCAACGCTGACGTAATCCTCGGCTTACTGCCGAGGCCTAATTGAAGCGTGTTTTCGTTGCCCATCTCAGTGCTCTCCTCGTTGTAATCCTCGGCTTACTGCCGAGGCCTAATTGAAGCAGCGGGGTCAGCTTGGCGCGGGTGTAGGTCCACCGCGTAATCCTCGGCTTACTGCCGAGGCCTAATTGAAGCTGGTCAGGCGGAAGCCTGTCTCGCAGCGTGCCAAGCGGTAATCCTCGGCTTACTGCCGAGGCCTAATTGAAGCGATGTGGTGCTGGTGCGGGACTGCACGACGCTGTTCACGTAATCCTCGGCTTACTGCCGAGGCCTAATTGAAGCTCGATGGGAATATCGAGCTCTTTATACTCCTTCCCCTGTAATCCTCGGCTTACTGCCGAGGCCTAATTGAAGCATTCTCAATAAGCGGCGCGGTACTCGGTGGGCGGTTGGTAATCCTCGGCTTACTGCCGAGGCCTAATTGAAGCAAGCCGTCCGGGGCCTCCATGTCACCCTGCATGGCCTGTAATCCTCGGCTTACTGCCGAGGCCTAATTGAAGCGAGCGCCAGGACCCGGTGCCTACGGCGCACCTCGTGGGGTAATCCTCGGCTTACTGCCGAGGCCTAATTGAAGCCTACCCAATTGGCTGGGGTTATTTGTCGCACTGATGGTAATCCTCGGCTTACTGCCGAGGCCTAATTGAAGCGATATTGCAATGGTCGACTGGCGCAGCATGATTCGGGTAATCCTCGGCTTACTGCCGAGGCCTAATTGAAGCTCGGTGAGCCAGGAGCCGGTCAATGGCGGTGCGGTGTAATCCTCGGCTTACTGCCGAGGCCTAATTGAAGCTGCTGCGGATCAGCTCGGCCAGCTCGGCTGTCTGCTGTAATCCTCGGCTTACTGCCGAGGCCTAATTGAAGCGAGCTGTTCATGCGGATCGAGGACAAGGTGGCGTTGTAATCCTCGGCTTACTGCCGAGGCCTAATTGAAGCCGGCAGTGACCTACGGACAGATGAAGTGCGCGATCGAGTAATCCTCGGCTTACTGCCGAGGCCTAATTGAAGCGGCTGGCTCCGCGTAGCTGCGCTTGTGCTCGCTGTGGTAATCCTCGGCTTACTGCCGAGGCCTAATTGAAGCGGCCTCGTGCTTCTCCGCGAATTCCTGCCGCAAGTCGGTAATCCTCGGCTTACTGCCGAGGCCTAATTGAAG
>JAAYIK010000021.1 GCA_012523465.1 Lysobacteraceae bacterium
GCCTGCACCCGGCGAAAAGCCGGTTGCAGCCGCCGCACCGGCAGCCGACGTCGACTGCGACGTGGTCGTCATCGGTGCCGGGCCCGGTGGCTATACGGCGGCCTTCCGGGCCGCTGACCTGGGGCTGAAGACGGTGCTGGTCGAGCGCCATCCGACCTTGGGCGGAGTGTGCCTCAATGTTGGCTGCATTCCGTCCAAGGCCCTGCTGCACGCCGCCAAGGTCATTGACGAAGCCGCCGTCTTCGCCGAGCAAGGCATTCGCTTCGGTCGACCGCAGATCGATCTCGACCGGCTGCGCGCCTGGAAGGACGGCGTGGTCAAGCGCCTGACCAGCGGCCTGGCCGCTCTGGCCCGGCAGCGCAAGGTCGAGGTGATCCAGGGCACAGCCAGCTTCGACTCGCCCAAGACGCTGCAGATCGCGCTGGCCGACGGCTCGTCCCGTCGCCTCGGCTTCCACCGCTGCATCATCGCCGCCGGCTCGCGCCCCGTGGCGCCGCCCGGCTTCGACATGCAGCATCCGCGGCTGATGGACTCCACCGCTGCCCTTGCGCTGCAAGACATCCCGGAGCGGCTGCTGGTGGTAGGCGGCGGCATCATCGGTCTGGAGATGGCCACCGTCTACCAGGCTCTGGGCTCCAGGGTCACGGTCGTCGAGCTCATGGACAGGCTGATCCCCGGAGCCGACCCGGACATGGTCGCTCCACTGCGCAAGCGCATCGAAAGCCGCTACGACGCGATCTACCTGAATACCCGGGTCAGCGAGCTGGTAGCCGCCGACGACGGCGTGCAGGCGCGCTTCGAAGGCGAAGGGGCGCCGAGGGAGGCCCGCTTCGACCGGGTGCTGGTGGCCGTCGGGCGCAAGCCCAATTCCGACCACCTCAACCTGGAGGCGGCCGGCGTGCGCACCGACGAGCGCGGCTACATCGTGGTCGATGAGCACATGCGGACCAGTGTCGATCACATTTACGCCATCGGCGACATCGTCGGTCAGCCCATGTTGGCGCACAAGGCCAGCCACGAGGCCAAGGTGGCGGCCGAGCACTGCGCCGGCCGCAAGCGCGCCTTCGACGCCCTGGTCATCCCTGCGGTCGCCTACACCGACCCCGAAGTCGCCTGGGTCGGGCTAACCGAAGAGCAGGCCAAGCAGCAGGGCATCGAATACGACAAGGCGGTCTTCCCCTGGTCGGCCAATGGCCGGGCCATCAGCCTGGGGCAGCTCGACGGCATCACCAAGCTGCTGTTCGACAAGTCCACCGGGCGGATCATTGGCGGCGCCATTACCGGCGCCAACGCCGGCGATTTGATCGCCGAGGTCGCCCATGCCATTGAGATGGGCAGCGATGCGGAGGACATCGCCTTGACCATCCATCCGCATCCGACCTTGTCGGAAACGGTGGCGATGGCGGCCGAGGCGGCGGCCGGCACCTTGACCGACCTTTACCTCCCGAAGCGGCGCTGACGCCGCTTCGGGAGCTCTCGGAACCGCGCATGTCGGTGGCAGTCTCAAGTTCAGGTACACTCACCCGAGCAAGGGCGCCATCACAATGCCCGCTTTGCACTGAGGCGGAGAGACAAGCCAGATCATGACACGTATTGCCAACATCACCGCGACCGGCCAGTACCTGCCGGAGCGCAAGGTCACCAACGCCGAGCTGAAAGAGCATTTCGAGCCACTGGGCCTGGCCCATGTCATCGACAAGCTGGAAGCCGCCAGCGGCATCAAGCAGCGCTGGTGGGCGCCCGACGACTGGACCACCTCAGATCTTGCCGTGCCGGCCGCGCGCCAGGCACTGGAGCGCGCCGGCCGGCGGCCGGAGGACGTGGACCTGATCATCTTCGGGACCGACTCGCCCGACTACATCACCCCGGCCACGGCCACCGTGCTGCAAGCCAAGCTCGGCGCCAAGAACGCCGGCGCCTTCGACATTGGCTGCGCCTGTGCCTCCTTCCCAACGGCGCTGTCCACGGCCGCCGGCATCATCGCCACCAACCCAGGCATCAAGACCATTTTGGTCGTCGGTGCCTACATGATGCACAAGCTGGCGGACCCCAACGACCCGAGCATCTTCTTCTACGGCGACGGCGCCGGCGCTGCCGTGGTCGAGGCTGGCGACCGCGAGGGCTTCGTCGGCGCCGTCTACCACTCCGACGGCAGCTATGCCGACGCCTGGGGAATCTACGCCGGCGCCGTCGCCGAGCCGGCCAGCAAGGAAGCGCTGGAGGCGGGCCGCACCTACGTCAAGATCACGCGCCGCTACCCCCCCGAGGTCAACGACGAGGGCTGGCCACGGCTGTTCCGCCGCCTGGCGGAGCTGAACGGTTTCACCGTCGACGAGGTGGCGGCAGGCATCTTCACCCAGATCCGCAAGGCCACCATCGAGACCGTGGCGGATGCGATCGGCCTGCCCCGCTCGAAAGCGCCCGTCATCATGGACACTTGCGGCTACACCGGCTCGGCCTGCATCCCAATGGCGCTGGACCGCGAGATCCAGAGCGGCCGCCTGCGCTCCGGCGACCTGGTGGTGATGATCGGCTCCGGGGTCGGCTACAACCAGGCCGCCTGCGCCTTCCGCATTACCTGACGCCTAGCCCGGCCGCTGGCAGGCGGCCGACACCAAGCTCTCCGCATCCCTGTTCGACCAAGCGGCGCACCATTGGGGCGCCGCTTTTCGTTTGTCTTCCGCAACCGGTCGCTTGCTCCGGCCCGCGCGTTGCGGAGAACAGCCTCCCGCATCATGTACCACATAGCGGCACAGTCTCCACCGCCCATTAGCGCACCCTTATATACATTTTTCTTAGTGATACAAAAGCTTTTTTCATATGAATGTGACAAAAAACTCTAGACAATCCCGCTCTGCGGTACTATAAATACCCGTGACAGCCCCCGGCACAGCCGGGGGCTGTCCGAGCCTCGAACGCAGCGCAACACGGAGGATGACAACAACGACAAGAACGTTACCGGGCCAATGGACGGCCCTTGAAAGTAACGCCTCATAACTCGGCGCTAATAGCCTGGCCATACCCCGCTCCATGGCCATCATGGTTGCCGACCACTCCCCGTTCTGCGCGCATCTTTTGAAAAATACGCTCTCCTCTCCTCTCGGCGGGCGCGCAGGACGGGATTTTTTATGCGCCAATCTGCAAGGCTCGTAAGCTTTTGTACAATCAACGTTTACGAACACTGCAAGACGCAGCCAACGGCGACTAACCTGCTTCGTGGAGAACTTCGATGGCCCGCAATACCGGCCTGATGCCAGATCAGCAGCCCCCCCGATCGGGATCCGAGGGCAAGGACCGCAAGTTCGTGACTGCGCTTGCCCGCGGGCTGGAGATCTTGCGAGCCTTCACGCCTGAGGACGAATACTTGGGCAATCGCGAGCTGACCCGCCGCACCGGCATTCCGCCGTCCACCGTCTCACGCCTTACCTACACGCTGACCAAGCTCGGCTACCTGCGGCACGACCCCAAGGTCGACAAATACGCCCTGGACATCGGCACGCTGTCGCTGGGATACCGGCGGCTGGCGCAGGACCGCGTGCGCGCCGTGGCCCGCCCCTACATGCAGGCGCTGAGCGAAGCCACGGGCTGCTTCGTCGGCCTGGCGGCGCCGGACGATCTAGAGATGATTTACATTGAGGTCTTCCAGGGCCGCGGCCCGCTGGTGCTGCGGGTCGAGGCTGGCTCGCGCTCCTCTCTCGCCGAAGTCGGCAAGGGCTATCTGGCCGCCTTGCCGGAGCCGCGCCGCAGCGAGCTGATCGCGAGGATCAAGGCCACCTGCAGGCCGGAAGAATGGCCACGCATCAGCCAGCGCTTCGAACGCGCGCGGCGCCAGTACAAGGAACGGGGCTTTTGCAGCGCGGTGGGCGAGCCAGTTCCCGAGGTCAGCGCGGTGTCGGTCCCGCTAGTGCTCAATGGTAGCCACGAAATCCTCGATTTCCACTGCGGCGGGCTGACTCGCCACCTCACGGCGGAAATCCTAGAAAACAACATCGGCCCGCGCCTGGCCGCTCTGGTCAACCGCGTCAAGGCCGACCTGAGCAGCCATACCTGAGGGTTCGCGGGCACGGCCTGCCGCTAGCCGACGACAGGCCGTCAGCCTCAAAACAGCACCACTTGCCGGATCGCCTCGCCACGCGCGAGCCGATCGAAGCCCTCGTTGATCTCGTCGAGCCGCAAGCGGCTGGTCAAGAGGCGATCCACTGGCAGCCGCCCCTGCCGGAACAGCGCGATGTAGCGCGGGATGTCGCGCATGGGAACACAGGTGCCGATGTAGCTGCCCTTGACGGTGCGCTCCTCGGCCACGAGATTCACCGCCGGCAGCGGGAAGGCGGCGTCGGGCGGCGGCAGCCCCGCAGTGACCGTCATGCCGCCGCGGCGAGTGATGCGATAGGCCAGCTCCAGGGCACGCACCGAGCCGGCGAACTCGAAGGCGAATTCTACGCCGCCGCCGGTCGCGGCCCGCACGGCCTCGACGCAATCGGCGCTGCCGGCGTTGAAGACGTCGGTGGCGCCGAGCTCCTTTGCCAGCTTCAGCTTGTCTTCGGCCAGATCAATGGCGATGATGCGACTGGCGCCGGCCGCCCGCGCCCCCAGCAGCGCCGCGAGCCCCACGCCGCCCAGGCCGATCACCGCCGCCGTGGCGCCGGCGCGCATCTGGGCGGTGTTGACCACCGCACCCACCCCGGTCAGCACCGCGCAGCCGAACAAGGCGGCTTGCTCCAGCGGCAGATCCTGGTCGATCTTGACCAGCGAGCGCCGGGAGACCACGGCGTACTCGGCAAAGGCGGACACCCCCAGGTGATGGTTGATCTCCGCGCCATGGCGACGGATCCGGCGCGCGCCCGACAGCAGGGTACCGACCGTATTCGCCGCCGCGCCCGGCTCGCACAAAGCCGGCCGCCCCTCGGCGCAGGGCTGGCAATGGCCGCAGCTGGGCACGAACACCATGACCACGTGGTCGCCCACGGCCAGATCGTGCACACCGGGCCCAACCTGCTCGACCACGCCCGCCGCCTCATGCCCCAGCGCCATCGGCGTCGGCCGGGGACGGTCGCCGTTGATTACCGACAAGTCGGAATGGCACAAACCGGCCGCGGCCACCCGCACCAGCACCTCGCCTTCCCCCGGCGGGGCAAGCTCCACTTCGTCGATGGTCAGCGGCCGGCTCTGGGCATAGGGCGGCTCGACGCCGATCCGTTCCAGTATGGCTGCGCGAACTTTCATGCGATCCTCCTCCCAACGTCACGACTCGGCCGGCCGGATCTCGCCGCGCTCGATGTGAAAGACCTGCTCCAGCAAACCGGCCGTATGCTGCAGATCCGAGCCTGACAGCAGAATGGAAAATCCTTCCTGGCGCAAGTCGGCGATCACTTCCGCGATGCGCCGCGACAGCGCCGGCGCCACCCCTTCGAAGGGCTCATCGAGCAGCAGCAGCTGGCTGCCCGCCATCAGCGCTCGGGCGATGGCCACCAGCTTCTGCTGTCCGCCCGACAGCTGCGAGGCCTTGCGCGCAGCGAATTCCCGGGTCTCCGGAATCATCCGGTAGATCCGCCGCAACCGCTCGTCACGGTCCCGGCTGCGCATGGCCCAGGCCGGCACGAGGATGTTCTCCTCCACCGTCAGCTGCGGCACCAGGCGGCGGTCCTCTGGCATGTAGCCGATGCCGAGCGCCGCCCTGTGGTGGGCTGGCAAGGCATGGATGGGCTGGCCGCGAAAGCGGATGCTGCCGGCGTGGATGGGCAACAGCCCCATGATGCTGCGCATGAGAGTGGTCTTGCCGGCACCGTTGCGGCCGATCACGCCGGCCATGCTGCCTTCGTCCAGACGCAGGTCGACGCCGCGCAGGATTTGCACGGTCTGGATGGAAACCTCGAGGCCTTCAATCGTCAGCATGGCCTGCTCCCTCCGCCGTGGTCCGAGTGCCGGTGACATAGAGCTGCACGTCGGGATCGGCCAGCACCTCGGCAGGTGCGCCGTCGGCGATCACCCTGCCGTCGTAGAAGGCCAGGACCCGGGATGCATAACGGCTGACGATGTCCATGTCGTGCTCCACGAACAACACCGTGGCGCCGCTGCCGCGCACCGCCCGCATGATCCTGTCCATGATGGCGAACTTCTCCTCGCTGCTGACGCCGCTGGTGGGCTCGTCGAGCAGCAGCAGCTCGGGCTTGAGGGCCAGCGTCATGGCGATGTCGAGCAGCTTGCGCACTCCTCCCGGCAGCACCCCGGCGGGTCGATCGCGAAACTCTGCCAATCCGAAGCGTTCCAGCACCTGCTCCGCCGCCTCCTCCAGCGGCAGCCCGTAGCCCGGCACCAGGCGCGGCCCGCGGGCCAGCCAGCGCGGCCGGGCATTGCGCAAGGCGATGCCCAGCGCCACCACTACGTTGTCGTAGGCGCTCAGCGAGTCGTAAAGCTGCGGGATCTGGAACGAGCGGCCGACGCCGAGCCGGGTAATCTGGCGCGGGTGCAGCGGCGTGACATCCCGGCCCTTGAAGCGCACGCTGCCCTGGTCGGGCTTGAGATAGCCGGTGACCATGTTGACGAAGGTGGTCTTGCCGGCACCGTTGGTGCCGATCAGTCCCACCACGCTGTCGCGTTCAATGGCGACGGAGATGTCCTTGGCCGCGACCACGGCGCCGAAGCGCTTGTGCAACCCCCGGGTTTCCAGCAGCACGCTCATGCCGCACCTCCCTGCCGCCGTCGGAACAGCGACCAGAGCCCTGCCGGCAGGAACACGATGATCAGCAACATCACTGCTCCCAACGCCAGCTGCCAGGTATTGGGCGAGTATTCATAGGCAAAGGTCCGCACCAGCTCGTAGATGAAGGAGCCGAGGAATGGCGCGGCGACGCTACCGGTGCCGCTGAGGATCGCAATGAAGACGAACTCCCCCGAGGTGGTCCAGTAGGCCATCTCCGGGTCGATATGGCCGACGGTCATACCGGTAAGCGCGCCACCCAGCCCCGCCAGCACCCCGGCGATTGTGTATTTCACATGCACGGCGCCGCGCACCGAGGCGCCCAGGTATTCCACCCGGATCTCGTTGTCGCGTATGGCCGTCGCCAGCCGCCCCAGCGGCGTGCGGAAGTAATAGTGCAACCCGAGCGCTGCCAGGAAGGCCAGCACGCAGGCGAGGGAGTACAAGGCGTAGCGGCCCTCGTAACCGGCCAGCGGGAAGCCAAGCAGCGTCGGCGGCGCCAGGTTAAAGCCGTCGGTGCTGCCCAGGGTTTGGCTCTTGGCCAGCAAGCCGTAGAGAATCATGGACAGCGCCAGGCTCAGCATGGCGAAGAAGATGGCCCGGTAGCGCGCCAGCAGCAGCCCCAGCACCGCCGCCGCCACGCCGGACACCAGCGCCGCCGCCAGCAGCAGCAGCGTCGCATCGGTCACGCCCCAGTAGTGACCCATGACGCCGGCCGCATACCCACCCAGGCAGTAATAAAGCCCCTGGCCGAAGGACACCAGCCCGGTCCGCAGCAGCAACAGCAGGCCGAGCACCACCAGTCCCTTGCCGAGCGCCAGGGTGGCTAGGAACTGCCACTCGGGCAGCAACGGCCCCACCGCCAGCAGCGCCAGCAGGGAGCTTAGCAACAACAACGGAGTACGCTTATCGGTGTTCATATGGTGCGCGCCTGCTCCCCCGCGAACAGGCCTCGCGGCCGAATGATCAGCACCATCGCCATGACGAAGTAGATGGCGAACAGCTCCAGCGCCGGCACGTAGTGCACCGCTGCCGAGCGTAGCAGGCCCACGATGAGCGCCCCTAGCGCCGCCCCCGGTAGGCTGCCCAGCCCACCGACCACCACCACGGCGAACGCCAGCACGATCACCTCCACCCCCATCGCCGGCACCACCGACACCGTGGGCGCCGTCAGCGCCCCGCCCAGCGCGGCCAGCATGGTCCCCAGGGTGAACGTGGCGAGGTAATAGCGGCGCACGTCGATGCCCAGAGTCTGGCTGAGCTCGCGATCATGGATGACCACCCGCAGCAGCTTGCCGTGGCGGGTGCCCTGGAGTGCCCAGGCCAGCAGGACTCCAACCAGGATGGTGACGCCGATCAGAACGAAGCTATAGACGGGGTAAATCAGCCCGCCGAGCTCGACGATGCCGAGCAGTCCGTAAGGCTGGCTAATGATGTAGGGGCTCACGCCCCAGATCAGCTTGATCACGTCCTCGAGGATGAGGAACAGGGCATAGGTGACCAGCAGCAGGATGATCTCGTCCCGGCCGTACATGAAGCGCAGCAGGCCGCGCTCGATCAGCGGCCCCATCACCAGGCCGACCACGATGGCCGCCAGCACCAGGGCGCCGTAGCTGCCCAGCGGCGGATAGCCCTGACTGAACCAGAAGCCGCCGAAAGAGGCGGCGGCATAGGCTCCCAGCGCGTAGAGCGCGCCGTGAGCGATGTTAAGGATGTTCATGACGCCGTAGATCAAGGTGAGCCCGACGGCGATCAGAAACAGCCAGGATGCGTAGATGATTCCGTCGACGAGGACGGCCAACTGCATGTCCATGAGCAGCGCACCACCAGGCAGCGGGAACGCGGAGGCGAAAGCTCGCGGCTGCAGTCGAGCCGCAGCGTCACGCCCCGCTCTTCCCGCCGCGCCTTCTTACTGGACCGGCTTCAGATCGTTCTTGATCCAGGCAGCGCTCTGCATGCCATCCGGCGGGTTGACCTGCTCCGCGGTGTAGCGGCGCACGTTGACCACCACCGCCTTGCCGTTCTCATGCTTGACTTCGCCATAGGCGGTTTCCATCACCGCCTGGTGGCCGTTGCCCAGCGCCATGCGCACCGTGCCGCCGGGCCCTTCATACTCGAGATGCTCGAAGGCCTCGATCACTTGATCCTGGCTGGGCGCCTGACCGCCGTTGGCAGCCTGCGCCTTCTCGTAAGCTGCTTTTAGGCCCAGCAGCGCCTGCGACATCTTGTAAGCCGGGTAGGTCGGCGGCTCCTTGTGGCGCTCGGAATAGGCCCTCACCAGCCAGCGGTTGAGCTCGGTGTCCGGCGCGAAGGGCCCGAAGGGACCGCGGGCGCCGATGATGGTGCCTTCCGGTATCTGCGTGCCCAGCTTGTGCAGCCCCGTCTCGCCCGTGGTCAGCACCACCTTGGAGCGCTGGAACAGCCCGCGTGGAGCCGCCTGCAGCACGAAAGCCTCCATGTCGCCGCCCCAGAAGCTGGAGTGCACCACGTCGGCGCCGCTGGCGATGAGGGCGGAGATCTCGGCCCCGTACTGGCCGGCCAGGAACTTCGGCATCTGCGAGGTCACCACCTGCACATCCGGCTTGAGGCGCTTCATGGCCGCCTCGAAGTCATTCCAGGAGTCGTGCCCCCAGGCGTAGTTCTGATTGATGCCGGCGATCTTGGTCGCTTCGGGCATGGTCCCGGTGACGTACAGCGCCGCTGCCACCGAGTCGACCGTGCCGGTCGGGCCGGTACGGAAGACGTACTTGTAGTTGCCGTCCTCGAAGATCCTGGGCGTGCCGCAGTCGAACAGGATGGTGAGCTTCTGCAGCTCCTCGGCCACTGGCGCCACCGCCAGACAGTCGCCACTGGAGATGTAGCCGATGACGGCATCCACCTTCTGCCGCTGCACCAGGTTGCGGTACTCGCTGACCTGCTTGGTGGTGCCGCCAGCCTCGTCGATGAAGATCAGCTCGATTGGCCGGCCGCCGATGCCTTTGGTCTGATAGGGCGCGGGCACGGTGCCAGCATTGAGGGCCTCCGCGGTCACCTCGGCACCGTAGCGGGCCGGCACCCCGAACGGACCTGCCGCGGCACCGGAGAGAAACGTCACCACCCCGATCCGGTACGGTTCAGGGCCTTGCGCCAAGGCTGTCGAGGCTGCTAGCCCAAGAGCAGCAAGTGTGAAACCCAGGCGAACTTTCATTGGCTCTCCTCCGTTTGTTCTTGTCAATGTCGCGCGGCTTGGGACGGCTCAGGTGGCTCGCGAGCTCGACGACACGCCAATGCTGCGCCGGCGAACGGCCGCCTTACCGTTGTTAGTGTAGACGGCCCTGACATGGCTGCCAGGGGCGACCTGCGCCGTGGTCTCTGCTGGCGGTCACCGGCAACCATGCTATATAGATAGGAACACCGCGCATGCCCGGCGGCGCGTCGCCCGTTCCAACAGCGAGAAGGAATCCGCATGACCCTTTCCAGCCCCCGCTTCGTCACCACGTCCCGCGGACGCTTCAGCTACCGCAGCGCCGGCCCGGAAGCCGGACCGCCATTGGTCATGCTGCACGGCTGGCCGGAAAGCTCGTATTGCTGGGCGCCAGTGGTGGCACACCTCAAAGTCCCGCGACGCGTCATCGCCCCGGATTTGCGCGGGCTCGGCGACAGCACCCGCGAGGGGGACCTGGCGCAGTACCGCAAGCAGGCCCTGGCCGAGGACGTCATCGCGCTGCTGGATGCGCTGGGCGTGGATGCTTTCCATCTGGTCGGTCACGACTGGGGCGGCGTGGTGGCGCAGGAGATCGCTCTGGCGATTCCGGACCGGGTGCAGCGGCTGGTGCTGATGAACATCGCCGTGATCAACAATTTGCGCGGCAACCGGGAGGTGATCGAGGAGGTCCGCCGCAGCGGCAGCTCACAGTACTGGTACCAGCATTTCCAGCAGCAACCGGGACTGGCCGAGGCCATGATCCCGGGCAACGAGGAAACATGGCTGCGTCACTTCCTGCGCACCTGGAACGGCCAACCGTTCCCCGAGGACGCCGTGCGGGAATACGTGCGCTGCTACGCCATTCCCGGCACCCCGGGCGCCGGCGCCAACTACTACCGCGCCTTTCGCGACGACGCCAAGCGCTGGACCACGCTGGAAGGGCACATCTGGCCCATGCCCAGCCTCTACATCTACGGCAACAAGGATCGGGTCATCATCCCGTCCTACCTGAACCACATCGAATCCTGCTTCCGCGACATCCGAGTGGAGCAAATCGAGGCCGGGCATTTCGTGCAGGAGGAGCAACCGGAGCGAGTCGCGGACCTACTCGAAGACTTCCTGCCGGCCGGCTAGGCTGTGGCCAGCAGCCGCCGCAGCCGGCTCATGACGTCCAGATTGGCCGCCTCCATCGCGGCCAGCGCCTGCGCCGCCGCCTCCATGCGGCCGGCATGGTAGTGCACCAGCGCCTGCCGGGCCTGCTCGTGCACGGCGCGATGAGGTGCCTCCAGGGCGGCAAAGCCGGCCCGGTTCCTGAACAACTCGCTGCCGAGGCCCTGGTAATACCAGCGTCCCAGGCGGCATTCGGTCGCCTTCGGCAAGGCGTCCGGCGCCAACGTATCCAGGCCCAGGAACACCCGGTAGACTATCAGCTTGATCTCCAGCTCTTCCAGGTTGGCCAGCTCGATCTCGCTCAGGATGGCGGCCGCGCCGACCGCACGCCCGGTCTCGTCGGCCAGCCGCAGCAGCCGGCCCGTGCGCCCCAGCACGGCGTCCGCATCCTGGCTAAGCCGCCCGGCCTGCTCGGCGTTGCCGCTGACCAGCGTATCGGCCCTGGCCGCGGCGGACTGAATCGCCACCACCAGCGCGCGGATCTCTCCCGTGGCTTCGCCGGTCCGCCGCGCCAGCTGGCGCACTTCGCTGGCCACAACGGCGAACCCGCGCCCGTGCTTGCCGGCGCGCGCGGCCTCGATACTGGCATTGAGGGCCAGGAGATTGGTTTGCGCCGAGACGCCGTCGATGGTGGCTATGAAACCGTCGATGCGGTCGGCATCGGCATGCAGCGAGCCCATCTCGACGGCGGCCGCATCGATTTGCCGGCTCATGTCGAGCAGCCGCTCGACCAGGACCTGCAAGTCCTGCCGGCTGGCTTCCGAGGCGGCACTCGCCTCGCTCGCCGCGCGGCGGTTCTGGCTCAGGATTTGATTCAGCTCCTCGAACGACTGGCGCAACGCGGTCAGCGAGTCGCCGAAACCGGCCATGCCGGCGAGGATGGCCTCCATTTGCCGGTTGCGACCCTGCATTGCCGCCAGCTCCTCTTCGGCCTGCCTGCGCGCGGCCTCGAGCTCGCGCACCCGCTGCTGCAACCGCTCGCCGGCGGCCTGCGCCGCCGCGACTTCCTGCCGCAATCGCTCGATTCGCCGCTTGCTGCCAAAAAGCATGCCCGCCCCTTGCTCGCCCGTGCAGAACGGTTTCTAAACATGTATAAATTTTGCATTTTATTGTGCTGAAAAAGGGCCTGGCGCACAAGGGCCATTTCTTGCAAAATGCCCAGATTCTGTGGTGACATGCCTTTTTGGCGTTGGGCGTGTGCCGAGCTCCATGGCATGCGAGGCCTGCCTGGCGTGGCGATTCCCTGCCTGTCGAGTGCGGCTGGCCCCGCTGGATCAGCCAATGCTTCGGGCCCACGCCAAGCCTGGAAAAGGCAGCCAGCGCCGGCTGGCCGAGCCGTCGGCCCGGCCAGGGTCCACGGCGGCCCTAAAACCCCTTCGCATCAAATCCACTGGCGAGCGAACTGGTCAAGCCCAGGCTTGTAACCAGCTGTTGTTGATGTCAGTAAAAGACAGCGCACTGCGAGCGCTGCACCGGAGCTTTCAATGGAACACCGGGCGGAAGACGAGAAACGTCAACGCATCGAGCAACTCATCGAAGCGGTACGCAACCGTTGGTCGCGCGAGGCCGCAGCCGAAATTGCAGCCTTCATCGAGCATCACTACCGCAACGGCGCCACCGAAGACCTCCTGCCGCGCGCCCTGGAAATCCTGCTGACCCACACGACCCACTCCTGGCAGGACGAATTCCGCCGCCAGCTGCAGGAGCGCGTGGGCGCAGAGCGCGGCGAGGCACTTTACCAGCGCTATCACGATGCCTTCCCCATGGCCTACCAGGCCGAAAACCCGCCTGCCGTCGCGGTCGAGGATGCCCTGCGGCTGGAAGCCCTGTCCGAGGAAAACACGCTGGGGCTGCAGCTCTACCGCCCCGACAAGGCCGCGGCCGGTACACTGCGGCTCAAGATCTACCATCTGGGGCAGCCGATCACGCTCTCCGCGGCCCTCCCCGTGCTCGAGAACCTGGGCGTGGAAGTCATCGACGAGCGGCCCTACGCCGTCACTCCGACCGCTGGGCGTCCGGGCGGCATCCGCGATCTGGGCCTGCGCTACCCGGCCGGGCTGGACGACGAGGAGGAGCGCCTGCAGCGGCTGTTCCCGGAAACCTTGACCATGGTCTGGCAGGGCAGGGCCGAGAACGACGGCTTCAACAAGCTCAGCCTCCATGCCGGACTGGACTGGCGCGAGATCACCATCCTGCGCGCCTACGGCAAGTATCTGCGCCAGGCCGGCACCACTCTCAGCCAGGCGCTGATCGAGGCGACGCTGGCGCACTACCCGCACATCGCCCGCGATCTGGTACAGCTCTTCCACGCCCGGCTGTCGCCCAGCCAGCGCGACCCGGCGCAGGAACAGGAACTGGTCACCCGGATCGAGGCCGCGTTCAACGACGTGCCAGGGCTGGACGAAGACCGCATCCTGCGCCGTTACCTAGCGGCTATTCGGGCCACGCAGCGCACCAATTTCTATCGCCGCAATGTCGACGGCAGCCACAAGAGCCAACTGGCCCTCAAGCTGATCCCGGAGCAAATCCCGGACATGCCGCTGCCGTTACCGGCCTACGAGATCTACGTCTATTCGCCGCGCTTCGAGGGGGTGCATCTGCGCGCCGGCAAAGTGGCCCGCGGCGGCATCCGCTGGTCGGATCGCCAGGAAGACTTCCGCACCGAGGTGCTGGGCCTACTGAAGGCGCAGGTCGTGAAGAACTCCATCATCGTGCCGGTGGGCGCCAAGGGCAGCTTCTGTCCCAAGCGGCTACCGCAAGGGGACCGGGAAGCCATCCAGGCCGAGGTCAAGGCCTGCTACGCTGACTTCATTCGCGGCCTGCTGGACATCACTGACAACCGCGTCGGTGACCGGGTCGTGCCTCCCCCTGACGTGGTGCGCCACGATGGCGACGATCCTTACCTGGTGGTAGCCGCCGACAAGGGCACTGCCACCTTCTCCGACCTGGCCAACAGCGTCGCCGCCGAGTACGACTTCTGGCTGCGCGACGCCTTTGCCTCCGGCGGCAGCACCGGCTACGACCACAAGAAGATGGGCATCACCGCCCGCGGCGCCTGGGTTTCGGTCCGGCGCCACTTCCGCGAGCTAGGCCTCGACCCGCAGAGCCAGGACTTCACCGCGGTCGGCATCGGCGACATGTCCGGCGACGTGTTCGGCAACGGCATGCTGATGTCGCCGCACATCCGCCTCATCGGCGCCTTCGACCACCGCCACATCTTTATCGATCCGAACCCGGACCCGGCAGTCGCATACGAGGAGCGCAAGCGTCTGTTCCAGCTGCCCGGCTCGAGCTGGGACGACTACGACCGCAGCAAAATCTCCGAAGGCGGCGGCGTCTGGCCGCGCACCGCCAAGTCGATCAAGCTGTCGCCGCAGGCCCGCAAGGCGCTCGACATCGACCAAGAGACGCTGTCGGCCACCGAGCTGATGCAAGCCATCCTGAAGGCGCCGGTCGACCTGCTCTGGAACGGCGGCATCGGCACTTACGTCAAGGCCTCCACCGAGTCGCACGCCCAGGTCGGCGACAAGAACAACGACGCCATTCGCGTCGACGGCAGCGACCTGCGCTGCCGAGTGGTGGGCGAAGGCGGCAACCTGGGCTTCACCCAGCTCGGCCGCATCGAGTACGCCCTCAAGGGCGGTCGCATCAACACCGACGCCATCGACAACTCCGGCGGCGTCGACTGCTCCGATCGCGAGGTCAACATCAAGATCCTGCTGAGCCAGGTGGTGGATGCAGGCGCCCTCGGCATGGCCGAGCGCGATCAGCTGCTGCTCGACATGACCGACGACGTGGCCCGCCTGGTGCTGCAGGACAACTACCAGCAAACCCAGGCGCTCAGCCTGGCGCAGCGGCAGGCGGCGAGCCAGCTCGACCAATACGCCGCCCTGATCCGCTTCCTGGAGCGCGCGGCCGGGCTCGATCGGCAGCTGGAGTTCCTGCCCAGCGACGACGAGCTGGCGCAGCGCGCCGCCGACGGCCGCGGCCTGACCCGGCCGGAGCTGGCGGTGCTGCTGTCCTACGTCAAGATCCACGGCTACGGCAAGCTTCTCGGCAGCCCACTGCTCGACGAGCCGGAGCTGGAGCAGATGCTGTTCGAGTATTTCCCGCCCCAGCTGACCGAGCGCTTCCCCGACGCCATCCGCGGGCATCAGCTGCGCGGCGAAATCAAGGCCACGGCGCTGATCAACCTCATCGTCAACCGCATGGGCCCCAGCTTCTTGTTCCGTCTGCAACAGCAGCTGGGCGCGACCATCCCCGAGATCGCCCGCGCCTTCCTTGCCGCTAGCGGGATTTTCTCGCTGCAGCACTGGTGGGAGCAGGTGGACAGCCTCGACGGCCAAGTCCCCGCCGACCTGCAGCATGACATGCTGCAGGAGCTGATGAGCCTGCAGGAGCGCGCCGTAGGCTGGATCATGCTTAATCTGCCGCGTGATCTGCCCGTCGCCACCGTGGTGGAACGGCTCAAGCCGGCAATTGACACCCTTGCCCGGGAGCTGCCGAAACAGCTGCCGGAGACGCTCGGCGAGCACTGTCTCCAGCAAGCGCAGGCGCTGCGCGGGGCGGGCGTGCCGGACACGCTGGCGCGTCACGTCGCCTATACCGATCCGCTCTACGCCAGTCTCGACATCGCCAGCATCAGCCAGCGGCAGGGCGTCTCCCTGCAGCTGGCCGCTGGTGCCTACTACAACATCGGCGCCAGGCTGGGGATCACCTGGCTGCTGCAGGCGCTGCGCGAGTTCACTCCGGCCGACGCCTGGGCCGCCCGCATGCGGCTTGGCCTGTTGAACGACGTCTATGGCGTGTTGCGGCAGCTAACCACGGATGCACTGGAGTACTGCCCCCAGGAAGACCCCGCCCGTTGCGTGGAGGACTGGGCGAGTCGCTATCGCGAGGCCCTCGAGCGACCGGCCGCCACCCTAGCCGAATTGCGCAGCCTCCCCAAGCTTGGCCTGCCCATGTTCGCAGTCGTGGTACAGGAGCTCAAGCAGCTGCGCCGCGGCGCGGGGGATGCAGCGCTCGACTGGGGTCCGGAGGCGCCATGAGCCAGCAGCCGCTCTTGCACTACAGCCGGCAGGGCCAGGGCCAGCCGCTGGTGATTCTGCACGGACTGTTCGGCTCCGGCTCCAACTGGGGCAGCCACGCCAAATGGCTGGCCGAGCGCTACGACGTCATCCTGCCGGACCTGCGCAACCACGGCCGCTCCTTCCACGCGCCGGACATGGCCTATCCGACCATGGCTGGCGACGTGCTGCGGCTGCTGGATGCGCTGGAGCTGGAGTCGGTGCTGCTGCTGGGCCACAGCATGGGCGGCAAGACCGCCATGACCTTGGCGTTGCAAGCGCCGCAGCGGGTGCGGGCGCTCGTGGTCGCCGACATCGCGCCGATACCCTACCGGCGCGGCAATGGCCACCGCCCACTGATCGCCGCCATGCGACAGCTGGACCTAAGCCAGGTGCGCTCCCGCACCGACGCCAGCAACGCCCTGGCCGACGCCATTCCCAGCCCGTCGGTACGCCAGTTCCTGCTGACCAACTTGCAGCGCGGTGCGGCGGGTTACTACTGGCGCATTCCGCTGGATATCCTGGCCGACCAGCTGGAAGCGATCGAGGACTTCCCCGATTTTCCCGGCACGTTCACGCAACCGACCCTGTTCTTGTATGGAGAAGCATCGGATTACGTTACCGCTGATGCGCAGGACGCCATCCGCCGCTATTTCCCCAACGCCCGACTGCACGGGATTGCCGGTGCCGGCCACTGGCTGCACGCCGAGCAGCCGCAAGCTTTCGTCAGCGCGCTGGGCGACTTCCTGGACCGGCTCACTGCCTGATACCTTGTGAAAAATTCAAGCCTAGCCGGTGGCTTAGAACCGCCGTGTAACCGTATAATGCCGCCTCGCTGAAGCCTGCCCCTTTGGAGAGTTATTGATGGCCGAAGATCTTCGCGCAGCCGCGCTTGAGTATCACCGCAACGATCCCCCTGGAAAAATACAAGTCACGCCGTCGAAGCCGCTTGCCAACCAACGCGATCTGGCCCTGGCCTATTCGCCCGGGGTAGCGGCGGCGTGCGAAGCGATCGTCGCCGATCCGAACGCGGCCGCCTCCGTTACCGCCCGCGGTAACCTGGTCGCGGTCATCACCAACGGCACCGCCGTGCTGGGGCTGGGTGCGATCGGCCCGCTGGCGGCCAAGCCGGTGATGGAAGGCAAGGGCGTCCTGTTCAAGAAGTTCGCCAACATCGATGTCTTCGACATCGAAGTCGACGAACGGGACCCCAAGAAGCTGGTCGACATCATCGCCTCGCTGGAGCCGACCTTCGGCGGCATCAACCTGGAAGACATCAAGGCGCCAGAGTGCTTCGAGATCGAAGCCGAACTGCGCAAGCGCATGAAAATCCCAGTCTTCCATGACGACCAGCACGGCACCGCCATCGTCTCCGCCGCCGCCATCGTCAACGGCCTGCGGCTGGTGAACAAGAACATCGAGGACGTCAAGATCGTCACCAGCGGCGCCGGCGCCGCCGCCATCGCCTGCCTGGACCTGCTGGTGCTGCTAGGCGCCCGCAAGGAAAACATCATCGCCTGCGACTCCAAGGGCGTGATCTACAAGGGCCGCAAGGAGTCCATGGATCCACGCAAGCAGGAGTACGCCGCCGACACCGAGTGCCGTACCCTGGCGGAGGCCATCAAGGACGCCGACATCTTCCTCGGCCTGTCCGGCCCCGGTGTGCTGAAGCCGGAGATGGTCAAGGAGATGGCGCGCGACCCGCTCATCCTGGCGCTGGCCAACCCGATTCCCGAGATCCTGCCGGAAGAGGCGCTGGCGGTGCGGCCGGATGCCATCATCGCCACCGGCCGCTCGGACTACCCCAACCAGGTAAACAACGTCCTCTGTTTCCCCTTCATCTTCCGCGGCGCCCTGGACGTCGGCGCCACCACCATCAACGACGAGATGAAGCTGGCGGCGGTGAAGGCCATCGCCGACCTGACCATGCAGGAGGCTTCCGACCTGGTGGTCAACGCCTACGGCGGCAAGCCGCTGCAGTTCGGCCGCGACTACATCATTCCCAAGCCCTTCGACCCGCGCCTGATCCTGCGGGTTGCGCCGGCGGTCGCGCAGGCGGCGATGGAGTCGGGCGTGGCCACCCGGCCCATCGAGGACTTCGCCGCCTACCATCAAAAGCTGAGCCAGTTCGTGTTCCAGTCCGGGCTGGTCATGAAGCCCATCTTCGAGCGGGCGCGCCAGGACCCGCGCCGCGTGGTCTACGCCGAAGGCGAGGAAGAGCGCGTACTGCGCGCCGTCCAGGCGGTGCTCGACGACGAGCTGGCCAAGCCCATCCTGATCGGCCGCCGCCGGGTCGTTGAATCCCGCATCGAGCGCCTGGGGCTGCGCATGAAGCTGGACGAGGACGTCGAACTGGTGGATCCAGAGGACGATCCGCGCTTCCGGGAGTACTGGCAGCTCTACCACAGCATCATGGAGCGCCGCGGCGTCACACCGGCCCGCGCCCGCACTGTGGTGCGAACCCGCAACACCGTCATCGCCGCCCTGATGGTCCGTCGCGGCGAGGCCGATGCCATGTTGGCTGGCCTGCTCGGCAGCTACCACCGCCAGCTGCGCTACGTGGAAGAGCTGATCGGGCCGCGGCCGGGCGTGCGCCACATGGCAGCGATGAACGTGCTCATCCTGCCGAAGGGCACGCTATTCATCTGCGACACCCACGTGCACGACGACCCGACCGCGCACCAGATTGCCGAGATGGCTATCCTGGCGGCCGACGTGGTCCGCCGCTTTGGCATCACGCCCAAGATCGCGCTGGTGTCGCACTCCAACTTCGGCAGCTCGAACAGCCCGTCGGCAGCCAAGATGCGCGAGGCGCTGCGACTGATTCAGGATCGCGATCCGTCGCTGCAGGTGGAGGGCGAGATGCAGGCCGACGCCGCCATCTCCCCGGAGATCCGCGAACGGCTGTTCCCCAACGCCCAGTTCAAGGACCAGGCCAACCTGCTGATCATGCCCAACCTGGACTCCGCCAACATCGCCTTCAATCTGCTCAAGAGCGTGGCCGAGGGCGTCTCGGTTGGGCCCATCCTGCTCGGCAGCAACAAGCCGGCCCACATCCTGCCGCCCAGCATCACCGTGCGCGGCATCGTCAACATGACGGCGTTGGCGGTGGTCGAGGCCATCATGTCCAGCAGCAGCGAGGCTGCCGAGGCAAGCAAGCAGGGATAGCAAAGCAGGCATGAGCCAGGACGCGCCATCAGCCGGCATCGGGGTGCTGCTGATCAATCTGGGCACCCCCGATGCCCCGACGGAAGCTGCGCTGCGGCGCTATCTGCGGGAATTCCTCAGCGACCGGCGCGTGATCGATACTCCACGCGCCGTGTGGCTGCCCATTTTGCATGGTATCGTCCTGCGGACTCGGCCGCGCCGCTCGGCCGAAGCCTACGCCAAGATCTGGACCGAGCATGGCTCGCCGCTGCTAGTCATCTCTCGCCGCCAGCAACAGGCGTTGCGGGAAGGCCTGGAGCGGCGGCTAGGCCAGGCCGTTCCCGTCGCGCTCGGCATGCGCTACGGCGAGCCGTCGGTGGCAGCCGCCCTGGCTGAGCTGCAGGCGGCGGGAGTGCAGCGCCTGCTGGTGCTGCCGCTCTATCCGCAGTACTCAGCCACCACGACCGGCACCGCACTGGATGTGGTCTTCGCCGCCATGCAAAAGATGCGCAACCAGCCGGCACTGCACTGCATCCGCGACTACCACGACGAACCGGGCTACATCGCCGCCCTGGCCAGCAGCGTCCGCATGCACTGGCAGCAGCACGGGCGCGGCCAGCGCCTGCTAATGTCCTTCCACGGCATTCCCCTGCGCTACAGTGAGTTGGGCGATCCCTACGCCGAGGAATGCCGTCGCACGGGACAGCTCCTGGCCGAGCGGCTGGGCCTGGATCAGGATGAGTGGCTGGTGACCTTCCAGTCTCGCTTCGGCCGCGAGCAGTGGCTGACGCCCTATACCGACGAAACCCTGGAAGGGCTGGCACGGCAAGGAGTGCGTCAGGTCGACTTGATCTGTCCCGGCTTTTCTGCCGACTGCGTGGAGACGCTGGAAGAGAACGCCATCCAGAACCGCGCGCTGTTCGAGCAGGCCGGCGGCGAGCGCCTGAGCTACATCCCCTGCCTCAACGACGCGCCGGATCATATCGCCTTTCTGACCGAGCTGATCCTGCGTCACCTGCGGCCCTGGCTGCCTCAGTCGGCGGCCGGCTAGTCGGTGTCCTGCCGGCGTCCGATCAGCCGCCGACAGGGCACCGGTGCGTTTCCGAAGCGCTAGAAATTGAGCCGGCCGCCGAACTGCAGGACCAGCCCATCCGCTTCCATGGGAACGCCGAGAGCGGCAACCAGAGCAGCCGTGCGGTTCAGGTTGTAGACCCCTTCAGCCGCAAAGATAAGCTCGTCGTCTTCGCGGCCACGTTGGTCGATATGACCGTCGGTGATGAAGCGCGCCAGCCCGCGCATTTCCCACTGGCGGTCGAGCATCCAGCGTACGCCACCCTCCAGGACCGGCCGGAAGCCGTCCCGGCTATCGGCCAGCCCGAATTGCGCGTACGGGTGCAAATCGACCCGCAGTGGATGGTAATAACCCACGCCGGCGTGACGTCCCCCGCTGGCGTCTTCGAGAAAGGCGTAGAAGCTGTCGGCAAATTCGTACGAGCCCTTGATCACCCACTCATGGGTATCGGGATCGGTCCAAACTTCGTAGCTGCCTTGCAGGTAGCTGTAGTTGAGACCTTGGGCGTGGAGCGGAAAAGGCAGCAGGCAAGCTGCCAAAAGAAGGGTACGAAGCTTCATGTCAACTTCCCTATTGGTTTTGGTGGTGCATCCTGCAATGACGGGGACATGGCCCGAGACCCATGCAGGTCTCGCCTTCTCATTCTAGGCAAGCTTTCCGAGCCAGGAAAACCTTGAAAAGCCGAAAACTGTCCCCAGGAGCGGGCGGCAATGGCGACCGCAGCCCGGCACCGCGAAGATTGCCCTTTAAATCAAACGCTTACGAAAGATGCGCGGCTGCCGAAAATCGGTAGCGATGCTAGTATATTCACGATAAAGAGAGGCCGACCTGACGGTCGATCGAATCGGCAGGATCGGCCCAAGCCATGACCGCTAGAGGGAGGGACCTGCCGGCCGGCGGGGGCTTGGCCGGCAGGCTCTTCTGGGAACGCACACTGAAGGTGCGATTTGCATTGTCTCCTATAGGCCGACGAATTCCTTGACCCAAATCAATTGAATAGGCATTTTCTGATCGTCGCCCTGCCCAGGCCTTTACACTTGCATGACGTGAACCCCTCCAAAGACGGCTTGCCGCTTTTCCACCGGGCAGGGACTCAGTATGAACATCACGCCTCTGGACACGCTTATCGTCGGCCCCGATCAGCAAGCCACCGCCTCCATCATCTGGCTGCATGGACTTGGCGCCGACGGCTGCGACTTCGAACCTATCGTGCCTGAACTGCGGCTGCCGGACAGCGTGCGCTTCATCTTCCCGCACGCGCCGGTGCGCCCCGTCACCCTCAACGACGGCATCTGCATGCGCGCCTGGTACGATATCGAGTCCCTGCGCGAAGCCGGTCGTCGGGACGACATCGCGGGCATCAGTGCTAGCCAGCACCAAATCGAGCAATTGATCGCCGCCGAGGTCGAGCTCGGCGTCGGTCCCGAGCGCATCGTCCTGGCCGGCTTCTCGCAAGGTGGTGCCATCGCCCTCCATACCGGCTTGCGCTATCCGCAGCGCCTGGCCGGCATCATCGCCCTATCGACCTACTTGCCCCTGTACGATCGCCTGCAAGACGAGCGCCATCCGGCCAATGCTCATACTCCCGTTTTCATGGCTCACGGCGTGTATGACCCGGTGGTGCCCATCGAGCTCGGCGAGCTTTCCCGCGACCGGCTGCTGGCGGCCGGCCAGCCGGTGGAATGGCGTCAATACATCGCCAAGCATACTGTTTGCATCGAGAAGATCCTGGACCTCGCCGCCTGGCTCCGTCGCCTCCTCGCCTTAAGTTAACCGCCCCAGTGTCGCCTACAGGGAACGACCAGGAGCTATACTGGTCTGTCTAGTAGGCCAACGGAGGAGGCATGACCATCAGCAAACGCGACCAGTTGATCGACGTCGCCGTCGAGCTGTTCTTTCGCAACGGCTGCCACGCCACCGGCATCGATACCTTGCTGGCCGAGGCTGGCGTGGCCAAGATGACCTTGTACTCGCACTTCAAGTCCAAGGACGAGCTCATCCTGGCCGCGGTCGAAAAAGTCCATCAAGAGCAGCTCCAGCAGCTGGAATCCATACTCAACGATCCCGGCCTCGACTACGAGGAAAGGCTGCACGCCGTTTTCGACAACCTCGAGCAAGCCATCACCAGCCCGGGCTTCATCGGCTGCCCGTTCCACAACATCGCCGCTGAATTCCGCGATCCCGAGCATCCGGTGCGGCAGCTGATCGCGCGCCACAAGAGAAAGATCACGGACCGCATCGTCTCGGCGCTGCAGCGTGCCGGTGCCAGCGAGCCGCGGCAAACCGCCTTGCGCATGATGCTGCTGGTGGAAGGGGCCAAGATCATGGTCCACCTCACCGGCGATCAGGACTACCTGCGCCAGGCCCGCGCTGCCGGCCGCGATCTTTTGGTCGCCGCGCTCAAGGATAGCGCCGGCTGATACGCCCCACCGTCCCATTCGCCACACGACCTAGGCAAGCACGAGAGTAGGTCAGGACTAGACAGACCTGTCTGTTTATGTTCAAATAGCACTAGACAGACCAGTATGTATAGTTTGTCGCTCGACAGATACGCTACCCCTCCTCACAGCGAACAAAAGGAGACGACGACATGGCCAAGAAACTCGCTTTCGCACTAGCTGCGACGCTCGCTTCGAGCACGGCGCTCGCCAGCGGCGTGCCGACCCCCGAAGAGCTGCTGCTCGAATGGGGCTACCTCAGCGGCCCTGGCAACGAGACCCAGATCGTGGAGTTCGCGCCGGCCCAGCCCCGCAACGCCGCCGAGGCCTACATGCTCAGCCACGGCCTGCCGGTGGTTGGCCTGGAGCGCGACGTCATCGGTCGCTACGAAATCCATCCGGCCACTCCGCGCAAGCTGAACCCGGTACAACAGCTGCTGGCCGACTGGAACCACATCAAGGTTCCGACCAGCATCACCGCGACCTTCGTACCGGTGGAAGAGCAGCGCAGCTAACGCCTCCTTGAGCCGCTGCGCCGTCCTCCCGGCGCAGCGGCGGAGCTTCCGGCAACCTCTCCTCAGCTGTTACGGCGCGCAATCCTCCTCCCCCCGGTTGCGCGCCGCTTTTTTGCCCGGACACCGGCTCAGACACCGGGTAGCTTGATCCAGAGCAAGACCATGCCGTTGCTGCCGAGCGATGATTGAACGCTCAGCATTTGGTCATCCATTCCAAGGAGTTCCATGCTAAGCAAGCAGCCTGGATCGTCAGCCCCTCCGTCCATCCCCGAGCCGGTGGCCGCCAGCTTGCTGCGCTTGCCGCTCTACCCGCTGCGGCTCGCGCCGGCGCGCCTGCTCGGCGCGGTCATGGAGCGCCTGCTCGCAGTAACCCTGGCCCAGCATGAGCGGGACGGCGAGCTGGACTTCCTAGAAGGCCGCAAGCTGCAAATCCGGGTCGAGGACGTCGGCCTGGAGTGGATCATCACCCGTGCCGGCGGCCGTTGGCGGGTGTTGGACGGCCGCCGCGAGGCGGATGCCGTCATCCGCGGCCAGGTGCGGGAGTTCGTCCTGCTGGCCAGCCGCCGGGAAGACCCCGACACGCTGTTCTTCCAGCGCCGGCTGGTGATCGAAGGCGACGTCGAGTTCGGCCTGCAGGCCAAGAATCTGCTGGACAGCCTGGAGTGGGAGGCGTTGCCGACGCCGCTGCGCTGGCTGCTGGCCAACGCCGGCAGTCTGGCCGTCCAGGTCGGCGGCTGAGCGCCGGCCTAACGCCGCCTCAGGCGTCGCCGGCGCCGTGGAAAACCATGCCCGGTCCGCCGTACCAGTAGCCGTTGCAGGCGCGGGCGGGATCGGCCCGGAGCGGCTTGCCCTGCCGGATGGCGTCGTGCAGCCGCTGCACCAGCTCCGGCGTGCCTTCCGGCTGGGGGCTGATGCGCATGATGTCGACACCCAGCGCCCGCATGTCCTGCCACTCCGGCCGCAGGTCGTAGATGCGACCGGATTGGGTCTGGATCCCATTGATGGTGAGGAACTCCTCGCCTTCCTGCGTGCGCAGCGGAATCCCGGCCGGATCCTGCAGGCACCTCAGCTCGCACTGATCCTTCTGCAGATTGTGGTGGCGCGCGGTGAAGCAGCGGGCCGAGTAGGCCAGCGGAATGCGGCCGTAGCTGTAGACCTCGAGCTCTAGACCGTCGCGCACGCCCAGCCGCTCGGCATCGGCCAGTATAGTTTCCAGGTCGTGGCGCGACAGCTCGAACGGCATAACCCAGCGCTGCAGCCCCTGCCGGCGCAGCACCCGCAGGGTGTAGGCGTTGTAGACGTTGATGGCAGGGCCGGCAACGAAAGGCAGGCCCTGCTCGGCCAGCAGCTTGACCGCAGCCAGGTCATTGGCCTCGACTAGGAACTCGCCGTTGCGGCACAGGCGCTTCATCACCCCCATCTCGGCGCGCGACTCGACCAGGGTCAGGGTGGACAGCACCACTTGCTTGCCAGCCTTGGCCAGCTCCCGGCCCAACTGCACCCAGTCGTCC
Organism: Lysobacteraceae bacterium; assembly: GCA_012523465.1. GTDB lineage: Bacteria > Pseudomonadota > Gammaproteobacteria > Nitrococcales > AK92 > JAAYIK01. The sequence goes on from JAAYIK010000021.1 coordinate 24,801, forward strand.
GGCCGAAACGAGCGGCGCTTGGAACAGACCGTCTCGCCGAGATAAACGATTTCCGCCGGACTGGCCACGCTGGCCGCGTAGAACGCTTCCAGCCTTTCACGCGGCCAGAAATACAGCACGGGGCCGAGCGAGATTCGCATGCGTCGCACCTCCTATTGCCAGGGCCGATGATAGGCGCCGAGCGTGGTCTGAGTGCCCTCGGACACCTTGACCAGCGCCTGCTGCCACTGCGGCTTCGGTGCGAAGCCGCCCGGATCGGCGCAGACGGCATCCAGCGCCTCGCGCCAGACACGAGTCACCTGCGCCACGTAAGCCGTGCTGCGCTGCCGCCCCTCCAGCTTGATCGCCTTGACGCCGGCCGCCAGCAACTCGGGCAGCAGCGCCAGTGTGTTCAGGCTGGTCGGTTCCTCCAGGGCATGGTAGGTATGGCCGTTGACCTCGAAGCGGCCTTTGCAAAGGGTGGGATAGCCGGCGTTCTCGCCGGCCTTGAAGCGGTCGATCAGGACGTCGTTGAGCCGCGACTCCAGCGCTTCCGGCTTCTGCTCCCAACGCACAGCACTGGCCGGCGAGCAGACGCCGTTCATATTGGGGCTTTGTCCGGTGACGTACGAGGACAGCGTGCAGCGGCCCTCCACCATCACGCACAGCGAGCCGAAGCCAAACACCTCGATTTCCACCGGCGCGGTCTCGCACAGCACCCGCACCTGGGCCAGCGACAGCACCCGGGGCACGACCGCGCGGCGAATGCCAAACTGCTGCTGATAAAACTCCAAGGCTTCCGCGCTGGTCGCCGAGCCCTGCACCGACAGATGCAGCGGCAGATCGGGATGGCGGCTGCTGGCGTAGTCGAGCACACCGATGTCGGCGACGATGAGCGCGTCGACGCCGAGTTGGGCTGCGGTGTCAACCGCCGCGGTCCAGCGCGACCAACCCTCCGGCCGCGGATAAGTGTTGATCGCCAGGAAAACTCGACAGCCCCGCTCATGGGCGTATTCGATGCCTTCCGCCGCCCGCTCGGGGGTGAAGTTCAGACCGGCGAAATGGCGCGCGTTGGTCTCGTCCCGCAGCCCGATGTAGACGGCGTCCGCTCCATTGTCGACCGCCGCCTTCAACGCCGGCAGCGCGCCGGCAGGACAAACCAGCTCCATTACAGCCCTTCCTCTCCAGGTACTCGAACCAGCATCAGCACTATACCCGCCAGCCCCCTGGCGGCCTTTTGACCTGGATCAATGCGGACAGCTGTCGGCTTCGGCAGGCTACTCCAATGCCTTCAGCAGGGCGGGATCGTCGATGGTCAGCTGGCGGCCCTTGCCGCTGATCGCGCCCTGCTCCGCCAGACTCGCCAGCACCCGGGAGAAGGTCTCCGGCTTCATCCCCAGCTGGGAGGCGATGAGCTGCTTGGGCGCATCCAGCTGCACCACGGCGCCGGCTCGGGGCTCGCCCGGAAAGCGGCTCAGCAGATAACGGGCGACGCGGGTGGCGGCATTGCGCAGCGTCAGCCCCTCGATCTCGTTGAGGCGCTGGTGCAGGCGCATGCTGAGGTCCCCCAGTAAGCGGAAGCAGGCCTGGGGATTGTCGCGCAGCAACGCCAAATAGGGCTGGTTCGGCACCGCCAGCAGGCGGGTTTCCTGCAACGCCTGGGCGCTCACCGGGTAGCGGTGCTGCTCCATGAACATGATGGCCTCGGCGAAGCTGCGACCCGGCCCCATCAGCTCCATGACCTTTTCCTGGCCGTCTGGGGTCGTGCGAAACAGCTTGATCTGGCCACTGACCACCAAAAAGAACCGTTCGGCCGGGTCGCCATGCTGGAACAGGATGCGCTCGGCGGGCACCCGCAGCATGCGGACATGCTCGGCCAGGCTGTTCAGCTGGGGCTCGGTGAAAGCGCTGAACAGGTAGTGCTGGTGCAGCATCCGCAGCTGTTCCGGAGGCAGCATCGCGGTCTCCCTGAGCAAAGGTCGCGGAACCGGCGTCGACCGCAGCCGGCGGCGGCCATGTCCCATGATAGACCAATCCTGCCGCCCGCGGGATGCGGATTCGCCAGGCGCAGCCGCCCCGGTGACGGACAAACGACTGCCCCGGCAAGCCGAGCTTGCCTCATTCAGCCCGATGCTGGTGGAGTCGGTCCGCCGGAGCCTGCCGTCAGCGACCGGCGTCCGCGCCTGTCACCGGGGCGACCGACCCGGCGATGGCGGCGTCTCAGCCGACCGAAAGAGAGAGGGCCGGCTCCTCACGCCCGGCCGCCCGCCAGTTGCGCCCCCGGCTGATGTAGATCACGCAGGCAACCCGCAGCATGGAGGTCAGGTTCTTCACCTCGCCGCGCTTCTCCAGCACTTCGTCGTAGAAGTCGCTGATGAACTGCGGCACCGTGGCCCCTTCCTCCTGCGCCATGTACTCCAGGATTTCCCAGTACTCGTTTTCCAACCGGATGCTGGTGACGAAGCCGCGCAAACGGATCGACCGGGTCGTGCTCTCGTAGCGCTCCGGCGCCATCGAGCTGTAGACATCACACATCGTTGCTTACCTTGGACCAATCGTTCAGCGACCGCTGCAAGCCAGCATGCCTCGTCGCCTTGGGAGCTCGGGATCGCTTACACCTTAACATTTCGCAAAGCAGACGAGTCGTGACTGCCATCATACCCGGTCGCGCCGCGCCGGCGGCAACCCCCGGCGCCGCAAATCCTTGATGTAGTAAATACTTACTACCCCACCCCCGGACGCTCTTCCTAATCTTGCCCCAATCTGGATCGCGCTCCTGCGACCAGTTCCTACTCCCGTATTCCGCGGACCGAAATCGGTATGCGCCAGGCGGCTGCCCGCAGCCAGGGCAAACACCTGGCCAGGCAGCGCTTTCGCCAAACTACCGAGAGAGAGAGGAGATACCCATGTCAGTCCAAACAAGCCGGCGCGATTTCCTGAAAACCAGCGGCGCCGTCCTGGGAGGAGTGCTGCTCTACAGCAGCGGCCCGATCGCGATGCTTGCTCCCGGCCGCGCCTGGGCGCTGGAGCTCAAAAGCTTGACCAAGGCCGAGGGTGAGGCCCTGCTGCGCTTCACGCGTCACCTCTACCCGCACGATGGCCTGGAAGACGCCGTCTACGCGCTGGTCGTCAAGGACCTCGACACGGAAGCGGCCAAGGACAAGGAAGTGCAGGCGCTGTTGCGCAAGGGGGTTGCCGAGCTGAACAGCAAAGCCGGCGGCAACTGGCTCGCCCTTGCCGAGCGCGAGCAGTTCAAGCTGGTCGAAGCGATCGAAGGCACGCCCTTCTTCGAGAAGGTGCGCAGCACGGCCATCGTCTCCCTGTACGACAACGACATGGCGTACGCCTATTTCGGCTATCCGGGCGCCTCCTTCCAGCACGGCGGCTATCTCCACCGCGGCTTCAACGATCTCGACTGGCTGCCGGAACCTCCGCCCGAGGCCAGCCCGCCGGCGTACTGATGGCAAGAGATCGATGAAGCATTGAAGAGACACGAGGAGAGGAAAGCATGAGCAAGCACAAGTACAGCTATGACGATGACAGCGTCGTCGTCATCATCGGTTCCGGCGCGGGCGGCGGCACCTTGGCCAACGAACTCTGCCAGAAGGGCATCCCCGTCGTGCTGCTGGAGGCGGGCAAGCGCCAGTCCATCGGCACCTTCATCAACGACGAGTGGCCGTCGTTCCACCAGCTGGCCTGGCTGGACCACCGCACCACGTCCGGCAGCTGGCGCATCGCTAAGGACTTCCCCAACCTGCCGGCCTGGATCTGCAAGACCGTCGGCGGCACCACCGTGCACTGGGCGGGCGCCTCGCTGCGCTTCCAGGAGCATGAGTTCAAGGCGCTCAGCACCTACGGCAAGATCGACGGCGCCAATCTGCTCGACTGGCCGCTGACCCTGGCCGAACTAGAGCCGTACTACGATCGCGCCGAGAAGAAGATGGGCGTAACCCGCACCAACGACATCCCTGGCCTGCCGGGCAACAACAACTTCAAGGTCATGTACCACGGTGCCCGCAAGCTGGGCTACCAGGACGTCCATACCGGCCGCATGGCCATCAACAGCCGCCCCCGTGACGGCCGCGCGTCCTGCCTGCAGATCGGCTTCTGCTTCCAGGGCTGCAAGTCCGGCGCCAAGTGGTCCACGCTCTACACCGAGATCCCCCAGGCCGAGGCCACCGGCAAACTCGACCTGCGGCCGGAGTCGCACGTGGCCAAGATCGAGCATGACGAGAAGGGCCGGGTCACAGGCGTCCTCTACTTCGACAAGGACGGCAACCTGCCCCGCCAGCGGGCGCGCATCGTCTGCGTCGCCGGCAACTCCATCGAGTCGCCGCGCCTGCTGCTCAACTCGGCGTCCAGCATGTTCCCGAACGGGCTGGCCAACTCCTCCGGCCAGGTCGGACGCAACTACATGCGGCACATGACCGGCTCCGTCTACGCCGTGTTCGAGAAGGAAGTGCACATGTACCGCGGCACCACCATGGCCGGCATCATCACCGATGAGTCGCGCCACGATCCCAGCCGCGGCTTCGTCGGTGGCTACGAGATGGAAACCATCTCGCTCGGCCTGCCGTTCATGGCCGCCTTCTTCGATCCCGGCGCCTGGGGCCGCAAGTTCACCGAGGCCATGGAGAGCTACACCCGCATGGCCGGCATGTGGCTGGTTGGCGAAGACCTGCCGCAGGAGTCCAACCGGGTCACGCTCCATCCCACGGAGAAGGACCAGTACGGTCTGCCCGTGCCCAATGTCCACTTCGACGACCATCCCAACGACATCGCCATGCGCGAACATGCCTACAAGCAGGGCCAGGCGGTCTACGAGGCAGCCGGCGCGATCCGCACTTATCGGGTGCCGCCGTACCCCTCGACGCACAACCTCGGCACTTGCCGCATGAGCGCCAGGCCCGAGGACGGGGTGTGCAACAAGTTCGGACAGACGCACGACATCCCCAACCTGTTCATCTCCGATGGCAGCCAGTTCACCACCAGTGCGGCGGAGAACCCCACGCTGACCATCGTCGCCCTGGCGATCCGTCAGGCAGAATATATCGCCGACCAGATGAACAAGCGGGCGATCTAGGTCCTTCGCTTTCACAGCAACGCACAAGGAGGCTTACATGGCGTTCAACACCGAGATTCATCCCGGCGTCCAAGAGCAGGCGCCGGAGCAGACTCGCGGCTTCGTCTTCAACCACAGCATGCTGCGGGTCAAGGATCCCAAGCGCTCCCTGGAGTTCTACACCCGCGTCATGGGTATGCGCCTGCTGCGCAAGCTTGATTTCCCGGAAATGAAGTTCTCGCTTTATTTCCTGGCCGGCCCTGGCGCCAACGAAGGCGCTCCGGAGGACGCCGGCGAGCGCATGGCTTGGACCTTCTCGCAGCGGGGCATCCTGGAGTTGACCCATAACTGGGGCACCGAAGACGATGCCGACTTCAAATACCACAACGGCAACGAGGATCCCCGCGGCTTCGGCCACATTTGCTTTGCCGTGCCGGACCTGGACGCCGCCGTTCGCTGGTTCGACGAGAACGGCGTCGAATTCGTCAAGCGTCCGGACGAAGGCAAGATGAAGGACGTCGCCTTCATCAAGGACCCGGACGGCTATTGGATCGAGATCGTCGAGCCGGGCCGGCTGAAGCAGCTGGGCCTCTAAGGCACGGTTTCCCATCGGGCCAGGTCTGCCGGCGTCCCTGCCGGCATTCAGCGAGGCAAAGAGAGGCAGGCGACTGCCTCTCTTTTTGTCTGCCTGCCGCCGAGCGGGACAGGGGCCACAACCTCTGTTGCGGCGCAGCATGATTTCTGCAAGACTCAACGCCTCCGCGCGCCGGCAGCGACGCTGTCTTGCACAGCTAATCCACACCCTGACCGATTCGGGGGGTTGTCGTGCCGTTCAACAAACGCATCGACGCCATTGAGCGCGTCGTGGTCTTGGTAGTGCTGGCCATCGGCCTCGTCATGGCCATTGCTGCCGCCGCCTTGCCGCTGCTGCGCTGAGGCAGCGCAAGGGCTCTGCTTCGTTTTGCGGACCAGTCGCCGCCCTAACTGTGGCGGCGTTGGACGTTCACCAGGCGCTGGGCGGGCTAACATTGCCTCACCTTCACGGGGGTCATGTCAGACCAGGCGCTTGCCAACAATACCCGCCGTCTCCGTGAAGTCCTTGAACCCGCCCCGGAGCGGGTTTTCTTTTGCCCGCCGCCCGGCCGCCGACGCCATTCGGACATTTAGGCCGAGTTACCATGTCGACATGATCGAAGCCACGACCGTTGATCCAAGACCCTTGACCGTGCTTTACCGTGACGAGCACGTGGTCGCCATCGACAAGCCGGCGGGCCTGCAAGTGCACCGCAGCCGCATCTCGGCGGAGGACAGCGACTTTGTGCTGCAGCGACTGCGCGATCAGATCGGCCAGCTCCTCTATCCAGTGCACCGGCTGGATCGCCCCACGTCCGGCGTGCTGCTGTTCGCGCTCACCCCCGATGCGGCCCGCGCCCTGACCGCGCAATTCCAGGCGCGCTCGCCGCGGCGCCGTTACCTGGCCATCGTACGCGGCTACACCGAGCTGGAGGGCCGCATCGAGCGACCCTTGCGCAACGCCCCCGACAAGCCGGCACGCGATGCCGTCACCTGCTATCGTCGCCTGGCCACTGTGGAATTGCCGTACGCGGTCAGCCGCTATCCGACCAGCCGCTACTCGCTGGTGGACGTGCGCCTGCACACCGGCCGCCACCATCAGATCCGTCGCCATTTCAACCACATCTCGCACCCCGTGATCGGCGACACCACATATGGACAAGGGGCCCACAATCGGTTGTTCCGGGAAGAGTTCGCTATCCACCGGCTGCTGCTGCACGCGCATTACCTGCGCGTCCAGCATCCGGTCACCGAGCAGCCGCTGATCGTCTCGGCACCGCTGCCGCCGGAATTCGAGCGGCTGAGCGACCGCTTTGGCTGGCATCACGTACGACAGGAGCTCGCCGATGACTGGAACTGCAACTGCAACGAATGAGGGCAAGCTGCCGCCCGTCATGGCGCTGATCGCGCACGATCAGAAGAAACGGGAGCTGACCGACTTCTGTGTGCGCAACCGGGAATTGCTGTCGCGCTGGCAGCTGCTGGCCACGGGAACCACTGGCCAGCAGATCCGCGCTGCCGCCGGGCTGCCGGTCGAGCTGCTGCTCTCCGGTCCGCTGGGCGGCGACGTGCAAATCGCCGCGCGCGTCGCCGAGGGCCGTGTCGGGGCGGTAATCTTCATCGTCGATCCGCTCAGCGCACACCCCCACGATCCTGACATCCAAGGCCTGCAGCGCATCTGCAACGTGCACAACGTGCCGCTGGCGACCAATATCGCCACCGCCGAGCTCATCGTGCAAAGCAAGACAGTGGACGATGCAACGCGCTGAAAGGGCCCGGCTCGCCGCCCGTTCCTGCAGAACGGCGCCATTTGGGCTATAGATCTCCCTAAATCCACGGCCGCTGCCGTGGCCGGCCAGCAAGACCACATATAAGCAATCACAGTATCGCCGGAGGAGGAGCGCAATGGAGGTCTTGGCCACCTGGCTCGAGCCGCTCAACCTGGGCCCGGAATCCTTGTTCCTGCTAGCCATGGCGCCGTTTTTCCTGGGATTTATCGCCTGGGAGGCATGGTACTGGCGCAACACCCCGGCGGCGTACAGCCTGCGCGATACGCTCAACAACGCCTTCCTGGCCGCCAGCTACCAACTCGCCGACGGTATCGCCTGGGCGGCGGTGATCGGGCTGTTCTACTGGCTGTACCAGTTCCGGCTGTTCGAGATCCCGCTGACCTGGTGGTCCCTGCTATCGTTGTTCATTGCCCAGGATTTTCTCTATTACTGGTTCCACCGCGCCAGCCACCGCATCCGCTGGCTGTGGGCCTCCCACGTGGTGCATCACTCATCCGAGCGCTCGAATCTCTCCACCGCCTTTCGACAGAGCATGACCTATCCCATCTCCGGCATGTGGGCGTTCTGGCTGCCGCTGGCCCTGATCGGCTTCCACCCCAAGCATGTCGTGCTGGTAGTCGCCATCAACCTGGCCTACCAGTTCTTCATCCACACTGAGGTAGTACGCCGCTTGGGTCCGCTGGAGCTAGTGCTGAATACGCCCTCACACCACCGCGTCCACCACGGCCGCAATCCCGAGTACATCGACCGCAACTTCGGCGGCGTACTCATCGTCTGGGACAAACTGTTTGGCACCTTCACCCCGGAGGACCAGGCCAATCCGCCCGAATACGGCATCCAGCGCCAGATCCACACCAACAATGTGCTGACCATGATCTTCCATGAATGGCGCGACATGCTGCGTGACGCCGCCCGTCCCGGCCCACTCTGGCTGCGCCTCAAGCACCTGTGGGCGCCGCCGGAGTGGCAGCGCCCGCAGCACGAAAGCACGGCCCTGGCCTCGCATGCGCAGCGTTGAGATCGAATGCCGCCGCTTCATCGCGGCCGAGCCGAGCCAAGCCTTCGCTCTGTCCTTGGACCCCGAGGCCTTTCCCGCCTGGTTTCGCGGCAAGGGGCTGGTGCCGGCAGTGGTGCGGGTGACCCGGCTGGAAGACGGACCGCTGCGGGCCGGCAGCCGTCGCCGGGTGGAGAGCAGCGACGGCAACAGCGTCGAGGAAACCGTGCTGGAGCTGGACCCGCCGCGGCGCCATCGCTACCGGATTGCCGGCTTTGCACCGCCCTTCGGCTGGCTGGTCGCCTGTGCCGAGGCCGACTGGCATTGGACGCCGCGGGCGGAAGGGGTGGTGGTGTGCTGGCGCTACCGCTATCATCCGCGTGGCTGGCTGGTGCGGCCGATCATCGGCTTCATCGCCAGGCGTGATTTTGCTGCCGCCATGCAAGCCTGTCTGGATGCCCTGGCTGCCAGCGCGGTCGAACCGAGGCGCACCGCGCCTCAGTCCTCGCGCAAGGTCTGACGCAGCAGGCGGAACAGCTCACGTGCGGCGCGAGGCGGCTTCCCGGCAGCCAGCTCCTGCTGCGCGGCACGGACCAGCTGCCGCAGCCGCTGGCCATCGCCGGTCGGATGCTGCGCCATAAATTCGCTCAGCGCGGCGTCGCCTTCGGCCAGCAGCCGTTCCCGCCAGCGCTCGGCCAGGTGGTGCTGAGCGATCGCAACCGCACTGCGCATTTGCAAACGATCCAAGGCTTCCTGGATGGGCTCGGGGTCCTGCTGTCGCAGCAGCTTGCCGAGCAACCGCAGCTGACGCCGTCGCCCCGAACGGTCGCGAATGCGCTGCGCCAGCCGTACCGCTTCGAACAGCTCGGGCGGCAGCGGGATCTGCGCCAGCTGCGCCGGCGACAGCGCCGCTAGCCGCTCGCCCAGCTTCTGCAGGCGCTCGGCCTCGCGCTTGCGGGCGGTGCGGCTTGGCGGCTGCGGCTGATCGTCTTGCAGGTCGTCGTTGTGTTCGTTCACGGCCATCCCACGGCTGATCAGAAGGCAAGTACAGGCAGCGGATTCGCGGCCTGCGCTACGCGCACGATACCATGCTCGGCTCAGTCGTGGGTCATGCCCATGATGGCGCGGCTGAGGGCGTGCAGCGGCAGGACGTAGCTGGCCGCGCCGCGCGCGATGGCCTCCTTGGGCATACCGAAAACCACACAAGTAGCCTCGTCCTGAGCGATGGTAATGGCGCCGGCGCGGCGCATCTCGAGCAGCCCCTGGGCACCGTCGTCGCCCATGCCAGTCATGATGATGCCCATGGCGTTGCGCCCAGCGCTGCGAGCGACGGAGCGGAACAGTACGTCCACCGACGGCTTGTGCCGGTTCACCGGTGGCCCGTCGCTGACCTTGACGTAGTATTGGGCGCCGCTGCGCTCAAGCTGCATGTGCCTGCCTCCCGGCGCGACCAAAACCTGCCCCGGCACGACCCGGTCACCGTTGCTGGCCTCCTTGACCCGGCAGCGGCACAGCCGGTCCAGCCGCTCGGCGAAGGCGGCGGTGAACTGCGGCGGCATGTGCTGCACCACCACGATGCCGGGGCACAGCTCGGGCAGAGCAGTCAGCACGGCCTCCAGAGCCGTGGTGCCCCCGGTCGAGGTGCCGATGGCGACCACCTTGTGGGTGGTCTCGGCCAGTGCCCGCGGCGGTGGCAGCGCCTGGATGGGCGGCTGCTTCAGCAGCGCTCCCATGCGGGCCCTGGCCGCCGCCTTGATAGTGTCGATGAATTCCTGGGCCGATTCCTGCAAGAAGCTGCTGAGCCCGAGGGTAGGCTTGGCGATGGCAGCGAAAGCGCCGGCCTGCATGGCCTGAAACGTGGTCTCGGCGCCATCCCTGGTGAGGGTGGAGCACATCACTACCGGCGTCGGCCGCTCCGCCATCAGCTTGCGCAGGAAGGTGATGCCGTCCATGCGCGGCATCTCGACGTCGAGGATGATGACGTCGGGCCACTCCTTTTCCATTTTCTGCAGCGCGAACAGCGGATCGGAGGCCGTGCCGATGACGCGAATCTCCCTGTCCCGCTCCAGCAGGCCTGTCAGCACCTGGCGCACCACGGCAGAATCATCGACGATGAAGACGCGGACGGCCTGGCTCATAGGCGGCCACCAACTCCCTTGTCAGATCACGGATCTATCGCTCAGGCTTGCTCGTTGGCGTTGAGCGCCCCGCTGCCCTGTCGCATCCACACATCCCCGGTGGAGATGTCGAAGATCAGTTGCCGATAGCCGACACCGCCCAGGCTCTCGGCCACTGCCCTGAGGCGATAGCGCTGCAGCAGCTCACGGGCGAAGGCGACGTTTCGTGACGGCACATCGTCGTCGCGGCGCGTCTCGGGCGAGAACATGTTGGCGCCGCCAAACAGCTTGAGCTCGTACTCCTGCAGCCGGGTTCCAGCCTGCCTGATCTCGTTCAGCAGCAGCTCCAATGCCTCGTCGCCGTAGCGACCGTTCAAGGGCTCGTCGCTCGGCCGGCCCCGCGACGGCAACATGTAGAGACACATGCCGCCGATGCGGCGCACCGGGTGCCACAGTACGATGGCCACGCAGGAGCCGAGCGTCGTCCGCACCCGGGTGTTCCCCTCGCCGAAGTACCACTCCCCCGGCTGCAGGAAGATATCCAGGCCGCCGGACAGGCTCTTGATCATGCCGGTTTCCGGTATATCGCCGGCTGAACCAGGCGCAGGCTGCTGTTGATTCCGTGCAGGCTTTCCGAATGGCCGATGAACAGATAGCCGCCTGGCTTCAGCTGCTGGATGACCCGCTGCACCACTTCGCGCTTGGTGTCCATCTGGAAGTAAATCATCACGTTGCGCAGCAGAATGAGATCGAAGCTGCCCAATCCGGCCGGCAACGGATGATTCAGATTCACCTGGCGGAAGCGGACCCGCTGCCGTATGGCCTTGTCCACCAGCAACATGCCCTCATGTTCGCCGACCCCCTTCAGGCAATAGCGCCGCTTATACTCGAGCGGCAGCAGATTGGTGCGCTGCAGGGGGTAGACCGCCCGCTCCGCTTGCTCCAGCACCTTGGTGCTGAGATCGGAGGCTAACACCTCCCAACTGGCACCAGGCCCAAGCTGGTCCATCAAGAGCATGGCCACGCTGTAGGGCTCCTCGCCGCTGGAGCAGGCCGCGCTCCAGACGCGGAACGGCCGGTGGCGGGGGTGCTGCGGCAGAATTTCCGTCTTCAGAAAATCGAAGTGCTTGGGCTCGCGGAAGAAGTACGTTTCGTTGGTGGTCAGCAGATCCACCGCCACCTGCAGCTCGTCCCGCTCTCGTTCCAACAGTTTGAAGTAGTCGGCGTAGCTGGCGACATTGCGCGCGCGAATGCGGCGGCTCAAGCGGCCTGCCAGCATGACCTTCTTGGCCGGCGCCAGGTGGATGCCGGCGATGTCGGACAGCAGGCGCTGGAACAGCGCGAATTCCTGGTCGCTTATGGTCGGGGCACGCATGCCTGTGTATCGCGATCGCTCACTTGTCGCCGGTCTTGGCGGCTTCTGCTGGCGGCAGCTGCGTCTGGCTCTCGCTCATCTGCGCCAGCATGGCCATCTCGTCCACCGCCAGCACGTTGTTCATGTTGAGGAGGATGATGAAGCTATCGTTGACCTTGCCCATGCCGGCGATGAAGTCCGTGCGGATCTTGGCGCCGAAAGCAGGCGGCGGCTCGATCTGCGAGTCCGGGATCTCCAGCACCTCGGAAACCGTGTCCACCACCATCCCCAGCTGCAGCCGCTCGCCATCGTGGCCCATCTCGACGATGATGATGCAGCTACGGCGGGTGATCTCGCAGGGCGGACGACCGAACCGCGCCGCCAGGTCGATCACCGGCACCACGCTACCGCGCAGGTTGATGACGCCCCGGACGAAGGCCGGCATCATCGGCACGGTGGTGACATTGCCGTATTCGATGATCTCGCGGATGTTGAGGATGCCAATCCCGAACATCTCCTTGCCGAGCGAGAAGGTCAGATACTGCTGCGTCTCGTCGGCGCTCACCGCCACCTGCTGGGCGCTGACCGCGAGATTCTTACCACCTTCTTGTTTGACCAAGTTGCTCATGATCGCTCCTAGAACCGGACGAAAGCCGACTCGTCAACTTTGGCAGCCGCGCTCTTGACGGCCTTGGCGGCCTCGCCAGCGGGCGCGCTGTCCGCTGCCGCGCCAGCATTCTGCTCGTGCCGCCGGGATGCGGCCAGGGCCGGACCTGCTTCGCCTGCGAGGCGGAAGAAGGCGATGAGCTGCTGCAGCTGCTCGGCCTGTCCGCTCAGCTCCTCGGCCGTCGCCGCCAGCTCCTCGGCTGCCGAGGCGTTCTGCTGCGTCAGCTGGTTGAGCTGCTCGATCGC
>JAAYIK010000005.1 GCA_012523465.1 Lysobacteraceae bacterium
CATCTTCGCTTCCTTGCGGCCGAAGCTGATGCCGGGCAGGTCGGCAGGGACCGCGAAGGCCGAGATCCCGCGCGCGCCCTCACCGCCGGTGCGGGCCATCACCATCAGGATATCGGTATCGCCCGCGCCGGAAGTGAACACCTTGCCGCCAGCGATCACGTAGCTGTCGCCGTCCCGTCTGGCGCTGGTGCGCAGGGAAGCCGCATCGGAACCCGCCCCCGGCTCGGTGAGCGCATAGGAAGCCAGCTTGCGCCCCGAAGTCAGCGCCGGTCCCCATTCCTGCCGCAGCCCTGGCTGTCCCCAGGTGGAGATCATCCAGGTCGCCATGTTGTGAATGGTGATGAAGGCGGTGGTCGAGGTGCAGCCGGCGGCGAGCGCCTCGAACACGATGGAGGCATCCAGCCGGCTGAGGCCCAGGCCGCCGATGTCCTCGGCACAGTAGATGCCACAGAAGCCCATCTCACCGGCCTCGGCGATCACGTCCTTGGGAAAGATGCCCTCGGCATCCCAGCGCGCAGCGTTGGGCGCGAGCCGCTCGCGGGCAAAGCTGCGGGCCGCGTCCAGGAACGCGGCCTGCTCCTCGGTGAGAGAAAAGTCCATCGCCATGCTCGCTGCCAGCCCTTAGCGCAAGTTGATGGTCATGTTAGGACCATGCCCGTCAGGGATGTCGGACTCGAACCAGCGCTCAACCACGGTGCGGGTTTCTGTGTAGAACCGCACCGCCTGCTTGCCGTAAGGATGCAGGTCGCCGTAGAAGGAGCCCTTGCCACCGGTGAAGGAGAAGAACGGCAGCGGCACCGGAATAGGCACGTTGACGCCGACCTGCCCAACCTCGGTGTTGAAGCGGTACTTGCGCGCGGCGGCCCCGGAGTCGGTGAAGATGGAGGTGCCGTTGCCGTAGGGGTTGCGGTTCACCAGGGCGATGGCCTCGTCCAGCGTATCCACATGCATGACGCACAGCACCGGCCCGAAGATCTCCTCCTTATAACAGGTCATCTCCTCGGTGACGTTGTCGATCAGCGTCGGACCGATCCAGTTGCCATTGGGGTAGCCCTCCACCTTGTAGCCGCGCCCATCCAGTAGCAGGGTCGCGCCTTCCTCCTCGGCGCTGGCGATCAGCCTCTCCACCCGCTCCAGCGCGGCGCGGCTGATGAGCGGGCCGTAAGCGGCCTCGGGGTCATCCGGCACGCCCGGGCGCAGCTTAGCCATAGCGGCCTTGATGTCCTCCACCCAGTCGCGCGTCTCCTCGCCGACCAGCACCGCCACCGAGATGGCCATACAACGCTGCCCGGCCGCGCCGCAGGCGGCGCCCACCAGGTTGTTGATCACCTGCTGCTTGTTGGCGTCCGGCATGATGACCATGTGGTTCTTTGCGCCAACCATGCACTGGGCGCGCTTGAGGTGCTGGGTGGCGGTGCGGTAGATGTGCGCCCCCACCGGTGCCGAGCCAACGAAGGACACGGCCTTGATGTCCGGGTGGGTGATGATTTGCTCCACCTGCTCCTTGCGGCCGTGGACGATCTGCAACAGCCCCGGCGGCAGCCCGGCCTCGTTCCACAGCTCGGCCAGCCGCATCGGCGTCAGTGGATCCTGCTCGGAAGGCTTGAGCACGAAGCTGTTACCGCAGACCACGGCGAGCGGGAACATCCACAGCGGGATCATGGCCGGGAAGTTGAACGGGGTGATGCCGGCACAAACGCCCAGCGGATGCACCCAGCTGATGGTGTCGACGCCGCGGGCGACCTGTTCCACGGTCTCGCCCATGATCAGCGTCGGGATGCCCATGGCGTGCTCGACCACCTCGATGCCGCGCCAGACGTCGCCCATGGCGTCGGCCATGATCTTGCCGGTCTCCGCCGCCACGATCCGGGCGATGTCCTCCTGGTGCTCCTTGAGTAGCGCCTGGTAGCGCATGATGTAGCGCGCCCGCTCCGGCACCGGCACCTGGCGCCATTCTGCCTGGGCCGCCTTGGCCGAGGCGATGGCCCGCTCGATTTCCTCCGGCAGCGCCACTGGACAGTGGGCGATCACCTCGTTGGTGGCCGGGTTGGTGACCTCGATCCAGTCGGACGTTTCGCTGTCGACGAAGCGCCCGTCGATGTACAGGGGGACCTTCTTGGCCATGGTTCGCTCTCCTCGCTCCCGCCGCTACGGGCCTTGTCACCTGGCGTCGGCCACCGTGCCGGCGGACGGCGCCAGGACTGTGAGAAACAGTCTAGTTTCGTTTACGTAAACGTCAATTTGCGCCGCCTCCATGCCTCATAACACCCGCGCTGCCTTTCGCCTGTAGGGCGGCCGGGGCGCCGAGTCAAGGCCCGGCGCCCGGCTAGCCGTGATCGCGCTGGTCATCGATCACCTTGCCGTCGTTAGCCAGCTCCCCGGGCAGCACCAGCCGCACCTCGCCACGTAGGGTGGTGACGTCGCGGATGGTGGCGACGAGGGCATCCGCCAGCGCCTCGGAAGGCTGGGCGGTTTCGCAGTACAGCGTCATGACATCGCTGTCCTGTTCGCGACTGACCACCAGCCTGGCACGACCGACCTCCGGATGGCGCTTGACGATCTCGTTGACCTGGGAGGGATGCACGAACATGCCACGCACCTTGGTGGTCTGGTCGGCCCGCCCCAACCAGCCCTTGATGCGCATGTTGGTGCGGCCGCAGGGGCTCTTGCCGGGCAGCACCGCCGACAGATCGCCGGTGGCGAAGCGGATCAGCGGGTATTCCGGGTTGAGCACGGTGACCACCACCTCGCCTACCTCCCCGTCCGGCACCGGATCGCCAGTGCCGGGACGCACGATTTCGACGATCACGCCCTCGTCCACCACCAGGCCCTCGCGGGCTTCGGTCTCATAGGCAACCAGGCCGAGATCGGCGGTGCCGTAGCACTGGTAGAGCACGATGCCGCGCGCCTGCAGGCGTTCGCGCAACGCGCTCGGCAACGCCTCGCCGGTCACCAGCCCCTTGCGCAGGCTGCTGACATCAGCCCCCATCTCGTCCGCCTTCTGCAGGATGATGTTGAGAAAGGATGGCGTGCCGGTGTAGCAGAGCGGCCTGAGATCAGCGATGGCACGCACCTGATGCTCGGTATTGCCCACCCCAGCTGGGAAAACGGGACAGCCTAGGGCCTCAGCACCGGCCTCGAACATGTGTCCCGCCGGCGTGAAGTGGTAAGAAAAGGTGTTGTGTACCAGCTCGCCAGCCCGGAAGCCGGCGGCATGCATGGCGCGGGCAAAGCGCCAGTAATCAGGCCGGCGCGCCTGCGGCTCGTAGATCGGGCCAGGCGACCGGAACACCCGCGCCAGCTCCCCAACCGGCACCGTGGTGAGCCCCCCGAACGGCGGCTGCGCCTGCTGCCGCTCGCTGAGCTCGCTCTTGCGCAGCACCGGCAGGCGAGCCAAGGCCTCGCGGGTGGTGATGGCGGCCGGGTCAAACTCCGCCAGCACCCTGGCGAAATAAGGCGAACGGCTTTTGGCGCGGGCCAGCACGGCCGGCAACTGGGTCGCCAGGCTCCTGGCGCGCTCGGCATCGGTACGGGTTTCCAGATCGTCGTAGTATTGCGTCATCACAACATCCCATCACAGCCAGCGCTTGCGGCGCTTGTAGGACTTGAGGTTTTTGAACGAGCGTCTTTCCTCGCTGCCTCCCAGATATGAGGCCTTCACGTCCTCGTTGTTGATCAGCTCTTCCTTGGTCCCATCGAGAACGATCTTGCCGTTCTCCATGATGTAACCGTACGAGGCAAGGCGCAGCGCCCAGTTGGCGTTCTGCTCCACCAGCAGCATGGTCAGGCCCTGCTCGCGGTTGATGGTCTCGATGATGCCGAACACCTCTTTCACCAGCAGCGGGGAGCGGCCCATGGAGGGCTCGTCGAGCAGCAGCATTTTCGGCCGCGCCATCAGCGCTCGGCCGATGGCGAGCATCTGCTGCTCGCCGCCGGAGAGATAGCCGGCCAGGCCCTGGGCGCGCTCGCGCAGCCGCGGGAAGTAATCGAACACCATGTCGATATCGGCCCGCACCTGCTTGTCCTTGCGGGTGAAGGCACCCAGGCGCAGGTTCTCGAGCACCGTCATGTCTTCCACCACCCGCCGGCCTTCCATCACCTGGAAGATCCCTTTGCGGACGATTTCTTCCGGCGGCCGGTTGCTGATGGTTTCGCCGAGGAAACCGACGCTGCCGCGGGTGATCTCGCCGTCCTCGGTCTTGAGCAGGCCGGAGACGGCCTTTAATAAGGTCGTCTTGCCGGCGCCGTTGGCGCCCAGCAGGGTCACGATCTCGCCCTGGGCCACTTCCAGGCTGACGCCGCGCAGCACCAGGATGACCTCGTCGTAGACCACTTCGATGTTGTTGACCGACAGCACCGGCTCCCGGACGGCCTGTCTCTCAGCGGGTTGTGCCATGCCTGCCTCCCGTTACCGTGGCGAGGACGCGGGCGGTGACCGCCCGCGTCCGCTCGCCACTTACCAACCCAGCCAATCGTCCCGCCGCGGCAGCTCCACCGTGCCCAGGTTCTCCAGGGTCGGCTTGCCGTCGTTCCAGTGGCTGCGATAGCCCACCACCGAGGTGGTGCCGATATGGTTCTCCGGCGTGAAGGTATGCGGCAGGCAGACACCTTCCAGGCCGCCCGGCACGTGATCGCGCATCTGCTCCAGCGCCGCCTTGATAGCGGGGCCGGTGATCTCACCTTCCTTGGCCGCCGCCTCCATGGCGTCGCGTAGCAGAAACACCGAGCAGATGCCGCGCACGTAGTGCAGGGTGCGCTCCTGGGTGCCTGCGGGGTCGGAGACCGTGGAGACCTCGCGCACGATCCTCATCCCTGGCACGTCTTCGTTCCACAATGGCACGCTACCCGGGAACACCACGCCGTCGCCTGCCTTGCCGGCCGCCGGCGCCGACTCCTGATCGAAGCCCCAGACGTTGGAGAGGAACTGCACGTCGGTGCCCACCGTCTCGCAGGACTTGAGCAGCGAGATGTTGGAGCCGGCGGTGTTGGCAAGATAGGCGTAGTTAGCGCCGGCCTGCTTGAGCGAAAGGCATTGCGCCTTGAAGTCGCCCGGCATCAGGGAGAAGACGATGGGCGGCAGCACCTGGAAACCGATTTCCTTGGCGTAGGCCGCGCAGCCTTCCTTGGGCGCGTTAGGGTATGGGTGGTTGTCGCCCATGTGCACGAACTTGGGCTTGCCGCTGCCGCCCTTGCTCTCCCAGTCCTGCTTAGCCCAGTTGACCAGCGCCCGGCAGCTGTCGGTGTAGGTCGGGCCATAGAAGAAGTTATAGGGCGCCCCGGTCTGGATGTGCGGCGACTTTCCGGTCGGGTCGGTGAGATGCCCCGAGTACGAGGCCGAGATGAACGGGATCTGATCCTGGGCCACGAAGCGCACCAGCGCTTCGGTGTCGGCCGTACCCCAGCCCAGGATGGCGACCGGCTTGAGGCGGCTGACCCAACCCTTGTAGGTGGCGATGGCGCGCGGCGTCTGGTAGGCGTAGTCGACCGTCTCGCGCCGAATCTTGCGGCCGTCGATGCCGCCGTTGCGGTTGATGTACTCGATGGCGTCCTCGATACCCTTGCCGTAGGGCTGTCCGACGTCCGAGGTGGGGCCGGTATAGGTCGCCAGATGCCCGACTGGGATCTCGGCGGCCGCCTGGGCTGCCAGCGAGACAAGCCCGAAGGCAACGGCCGATGCTGCAGCAATCGCTGTACGGTACGACATTTCTCCTCCTCCTTCGTCCATTCCACTGGACTTGTTGTACGGACGGCAGGCCGCCCTTGCTGTCGCTGCCGGCCGCACCGGCAGCGCTTGAGACGTCAGTACGAAAACGGGTACAGCTTCCAGTACGCCTTGATCTGCTTCCAACGATGCGCCAGCCCGTCCGGCTCGAAGATCAGGAACAGCACGATGGCCAGTCCGATAGCCATCTCCTTGAGGTAGCTGACACCGCGCTCCAGGCCCGGCAGCTGGCTGCCCAGGGTGGTCATGAGAGCCTCCATTACCTCGGGCAGCAGCACGATGAACACCGTCCCCAGCAGCGTCCCCATCACCGACCCCAGTCCGCCGATGATGATCATGGCGAGGAACTGGATGGATAGCAGAATGGTAAAGCCCTCGGCCGAGACGAAGCCCAGATAATGCCCGAACAGCGCGCCGCCGATGCCGGCGTAGAATGAGGACACGCCGAAGGCCAGGATGCGGTACTTGGTCAGGTTGATGCCCATGATCTCGGCCGAGAGGTAGTGATCGCGCACCGCCACAAAAGCACGGCCGTCGCGGCTGCGCAGCAGGTTGCTGCCGGCCAGGTACATCACCACCATGAAGAACAGCACCACGTAGAAGTAGCTTTTGTCGGTCGCGAACACGAAGCCGAACAAGTTGAGCGGCTGCGCCACTGAGCCTGCCGAGCCGCCGCTGAACCAATCGGCGCGGTTGAAGAAGTCCTCCAGGATGAACTGCGCGGCGAGCGTCGCGATGGCCAGATACAGCCCCTTGATGCGCGCCGCTGGGATGCCGACGATCATGCCGACCGCGGTGGTCATCAGCCCCGCCAGCGGGATGGCCAGGATGACCGGCACGCCGAAGTTGTTGCTGATCCAGGCCGAGGCGAAGGCGCCGAAGCCAAAGAAGGCCGAGTGTCCCAGCGAGATCTGGCCGCTGAAGCCCACCAGGATGTTGAGCCCCAGCGCGGCGATGCCGTAGTAGCCGATCTGGATCAACAGATTGGTGTAATAGGTGTCAAGCACGTGCGGCGCGAACAGCAGCACGATCAGCCCTGCGATCGCGAAGTTGCGCGAGCGCGGCGTCGGGAAGATCGTGGTGTCGGCCTTGTAGGTGGTGCGGAACTCACCGCACCGCATGCTATCGGCTGTAAGCGACATGCCTCCCCCCTCAGATTCTCCTCATCCTTCCAGCGACCGGGCCATGACCCGACCCGGCCCGCCGCGGCGGTTCAAATCCGTTCGATGTCCTCGGTGCCAAACAGGCCGTAGGGGCGGATCATCAGGATGACCACCAGCACGTAGAACGGCAGGATGTTGTAGAGGTTGCCCCAGTGCAGCCACTCGCCGTCCACGAACTGCGCCGCGTTCTCCAGCACCCCGATGATCAGGCCGCCGACGATGGCGCCGACGATGGAGTCGAGCCCGCCCAGGATGGCCGCCGGGAACACCTTGATGCCGATGAACGACAGCGCCGAGCTCACCCCGTTGACGATGCCGATGGTGACGCCGGCCACCGCCGAGACCACCGCCGAGATCGCCCAGGCCAGCGCGAACACCCGGTGCACCGAGATGCCGAGGCTCGCCGCCACCTGCTGGTCGAAGGCGGTGGCCCGCATCGCCAGGCCCATGCGCGAGTATTTGAAGAAGGCGTAAAAGCCCACCATGATGAGCAGCGAAATGACGAAGCTCATCAGGTAGGCCGTCTGCACGTTGAGCCCCCAGATGTTGATACTCTCGCGCGGAAAGACCGACGGGAACGGCTGCACGTACTCGCCGAAGATCCAGCTTATGCCCGCCTTGAAGAAGATTGACAGCCCGATGGTCAGCATGATCACCGAGATGATGGGCTCGCCGATCATGGGCCGCAGCACCACCATCTGCAGCAGGATACCGAAGACGAACATGAAGGCCAGCGTCAGCACAAAGCCCAGCCAGAACGGCAGCCCGAAGTGCACCAGCATGGCCCAGCAGACCCAAGCGCCGATGAGCAGGAACTCGCCCTGGGCGAAGTTCACCACCTGGGTGGACTTGTAGATCAGCACGAACGACATGGCGACCACGCCGTAGAGCACGCCGATGATGACGCCGTTGACGATCAGTTGCAGCAGCAGTTGCCAGTTCATCGCGCTCCCTCCGCCTTGGCGGCCGCGACCGTCTTGGCTGGCGCGTCAGAGCGGGCAGCTGCCTGCTCCGGCGCCAGATCGACGACCCGCAGCTCGGTCTGGATCCGGGACTTGGTGCCGTCCTGGAAGGTGATGGTGGCATCCACCTTCACCAGCTCCTGGTCGTTGTAGATGGCATCGATGATGTCGCCGTATTTCTCGCGGATGACCCCGCGGCGCACCTTGCGGGTTCGGGTCAGCTCGCCGTCATCGGGGTCCAGCTCCTTGTAGAGCAGCAGGAACTTGCGGATGCGCTGCCACTGCGGCAGCGTGCCGTTGACCTGCTCCACCTCGCGCTGGATGAGGTCGTACACCTGGGGCTGAGCCGACAGGTTGGTGTAGTTGGTGAAGGCGATGCTGCGCTGCTCGGCCCACTTGGCGACGATGCCGTAGCGGATGCAGACGATGGCTGCCAGATACGGCCGCTGGTCGCCAACGATGACGGCCTCGGCAATGAAAGGCGAGAACTTCAGCTTGTTCTCGATGTACTGCGGCGAGAAGCGCACCCCGGTGGAGGTGGTGGCCATGTCCTTGATACGGTCGATCACCACCAGATGGCCGTTGTCCGGCTTGATGTAGCCGGCATCCCCCGTGTACAGCCAGCCGTCGCGCAGGTCGGCGCGGGTCGCCTGCTCGTCGCGGTAGTAGCCGGCGAACATGCCGCTGGTGCGGGCGACGATCTCGCCGACACCGTGCTCGTCGGCGCCCTCGATGCGCACTTCGCTGTTGTCGAACGGCAGGCCGACGCTGTCAAAGTCGATGTCGCCGGGCCGGTGGATGGTGTAAGCGCCGCAGGCCTCGGTCTGGCCGTAGAGCTGGCGCAGCGGCACGCCCATGGCCAGGAAGAACTTGAAGGTCTCCGGCCCCAGCGCGGCGCCGCCGGTGGCGGCCGAGCGCAGGTAGGTGAAGCCCAGCCGATCCTTGAGAGCACGAAACAAGATCCAGTGCGCCAGCCGCGACGGCTTGCCCTCCCGCTCCATCTTCGCCATGCCCAGCTTCATGCCCAGATTGAACATGAACTGCTTGAAGGGGCTGGCTTCCATCATGCGCGCCTTGACGTCGGCGGCGATGGCTTCCCACACCCGCGGCGCCAGCAGCACGAAGTGCGGACCGATCTCGCGCAAGTCGCTCATCTGCGTCTCGGGCTCTTCGACGAAGTTGACCGTGACCCGCGCCAGCAACGCCTGCGCCACCGCGTACACCTGCTCCATGATCCAAGGCAGCGGCAGCACCGAGACGTAGTTGTCGCCCGGATACTTGGGATCGGCCCGCAGATAGGCCATGCAGTGATCGAGGAAGGCCTGCGACCGCAGCATGGCCAGCTTGGGATGCGAGGTGGTGCCAGAGGTGGTGATCAGCATGGCGACCGCATCGCCCTCCCCCTCCTCTACCAGGCGCCGGTACAGCCCCGGCTCCTGCCGGCCCAGCTCCTCGCCGCGGCGCAGCAGCTCCTCCTGGCTGATCAGCCTGGGGTCGTCGTATTTCCGCATGCCGCGCGGGTCGTGATAGATGATGTACTGGACGCTGGGGCAGTCGTTGACCACCTCCAAGACCTTGTCGGCCTGCTCCTCGTCCTCGCACATCACCACCTTGACGTCGGCATAGCTGATGAGATAACGCACTTCCTCGGCCAGCGAGTCCTGGTAGATGCCCAGGCTGAGCGCACCCAGCGCATGCGCGGCGATCTCGCACTGCACCCACTCCGGCCGGTTGCCGCCAATGATGCCGACCACGTCGCCCTTGCCCACGCCGAGGGTGCGCAACCCCAGCGCAAACTGCGCCACCGCCGTCTCGTAGTCGCGCCAGGTGAACTCGTTCCAAATGCCGAACTCTTTCTCCCGCAGCGCGACCTCGTCGGGCCAGTTGGCGGCGTTGTACGCTAGCAGCTTGGGAAAGGTGTTGTGCCGCGTGATATCCGGGTACTCGGGCAATTTCGCGTTCATCACGCCACCGTGCTCTGCTCTTCTGCCAGGGCCATCTCGTCGCCCAGATAGGCCGCCCGCACCCGCGGATCAGCCATGACCTCCTCGGGCCGCCCCTCTACGATCTTGGCGCCGAAATCCAGCACCGCGACCCGGTGTGAAATGTCCATGACCACGCCCATGTCGTGCTCGATCATGACGATGGTCATGCCCCACTCCTCGTTGAGGTCGAGGATGTAGCGGGCCATTTCCTCCTTTTCCTCATGGTTCATGCCCGCCATGGGTTCGTCCAGCAGCAGCAGCTGCGGTCGCAGCGCCACGGCGCGGGCCAGCTCCACCCGCTTGCGCAGGCCGTACGACAGTGTCCCCGCGATCGCCTTGCGGATGTGGGAGATCTCCAGGAAATCGATGATGTCCTCGACCTCGCGACGATGCTCCAGCTCTTCCTTCTGCGCCCCGAGCCAGTACAGCGCGCCGGTGAGGAAGTTGTTCCGCAGCAGGTGATGGCGCCCCACCAGGATGTTGTCGAGCACGGTCATGTGGCTATAGAGCGCCAGGTTCTGGAAGGTCCGCCCAATGCCGGCCGCGCAGCGCTTGTTGGGCTTGTCGCGAGTGATGTCCTGGCCGCGGAAGATGATGCTGCCCTGCTGCGGCCGGTAGCGCCCGGAGATGCAGTTGAGCAGTGAGGTCTTGCCGGCGCCGTTGGGACCGATAATGGAAAAGATCTCGTTCTTGAGAACCTCGAGGCTGACCCCGCGCAGCGCCTGCACGCCACCAAAGGCCAGGGTGAGATTCCGCACCTCGAGCAGTACTTCGCCGTCTTCCTGAGCCATGCCAGTCCCCTCTTTCCGTGGGTCAGTGGCCCGGCCAGGCACCAGGCCCGGCCGCTTGCAGGACGGAGGACGGCAGGCAAGCGGGACAAGGCGTCGAGAAAGGCTGCTGACGGTCGCCCGGCAACGGCTGGGCGCACAGCGCCTGCTTCGAGCTTCACCCCAGACTGCCCGTGGATGCCCCGGCCGTACCGGCCCGGAACTCCTCCTCCGTTTCCTCCCCAAAACTGCCTTTTCGGCAGTCGACCGAGCCGGGGCGGTTTGTTCTCTTCGGCTCGCCCTCTCGCCGGTCGCTTCCTGAAAGCTACGTTTACGTAAAGGTAAAGTCAACCTTCCGCTGTGCGGAAATGTATTCATCGACTCTCAAGCTGTCGCATAGTTGAAAATAATGGAAAAGTCGACCTGTTGCCTCCCGTGCCGCGATCGTAAAGCCAAGCCCACGCAGAAGAGCTTGGTTTTTCCCTAGCGAGCAGCGATGATTTACTCACTCCAGCTTGGCTTTGCGCCTTGCTGCCAGAATGGCGCGACAGCGCTCTGCCGATTCTTCCAGCTCGCTCAGCACAGTCTTCAGATCATGCAGCTGGCGCAACAGCACGGCGCGCTTTTCTTCCAGAATCGCCAGATAGCGCTCCAGCTGGCGTTCCTCGCCGCGGGCCTGATCGTAGAGGTCGAAAACTTCGGCAATTTCCGCAAGGCTCATGCCGATTCGCCGCCCGCGCAGAGTCAACATGAGGCGGGTTCGGTCGCGCCGGCTATAGATCCGCCGCTGGCCTTCGCGACGCGGCGCCAGCAGGCCGCAGCTTTCGTAGAACCGGATGGCCCGCGGCGTCACCTGGAACTCCCTGGCCAACTCGCTGATGGTATAGGTCTTCTGCGATTTTTCGCTGGCCTCAGCCTTGCCGTCACGCATAGCAAGCTAGTCCCCGCATATCCTTTACGTAAACGTTAGCATCCAGCAACCAGCCAAGAAGGGCAAAGGCCCTCCGCGTCCGGGGCCAGGACCAGCGCCATGGTCCGGCTTGACAAGGGAAAGGCATGGTCTATCTTGAAATCAGCAATTGATAAAACAGGATTCCTGCCGCGTTGCTCGGCGCAAAAAGTCAGCACGTGCATGCAGCAGCAGGATTCTGCGCAATTGAAGGCAAGACATTGGCTGTTGGATTCGCCTAAAGAAAGGGAATTCCAGCCCTGGAACGTTGGGGGTTGCGTGAAAATTCTTGAAGCCGTCAACGTTCACCTGTCGTTCGGTGGAGTTGCTGCCCTGCGGGACATCAGTTTTTCTGTACCGGAGGACTCCATTACGACGGTGATCGGTCCAAATGGCGCCGGCAAGACCTCGCTTTTCAACTGTATTTCTGGTTTCTATCGGCCGCAGCAAGGCAGCATTTTCTTTCGTGGCCAGGACATCAGCCGCCTCAAGCCGCCGGCGCGGGCAGCGCTGGGCCTGGCCCGCACCTTCCAGAACATCGCCCTGTTCCGCGGCATGACGGTGCTCGACAACATCAAGCTGGGCGCCCACGTGCACACCAAGACCGGGCTGCTCGGTGCCCTGGCCTACCTCGGTCCGGCACGGCGCGAGGAGATGGCACTGCGGGAGGAGGTGGAGCGGCGCATCATCGACTTTCTCGAGATCGACCACATCCGCCGCCAGCCGGTGGCGAGCCTGCCCTACGGGCTGCAGAAGCGGGTGGAGCTGGCGCGGGCGCTGGCCATGCGGCCGCAGCTGCTCATGCTGGACGAGCCGGTCGCGGGCATGAACCGCGAGGAAAAGGAGGACATGGCCCGCTTCATCCTCGACATCAAGGAAGAATGGGGCGTTACCGTGCTCATGGTCGAGCACGACATGAGCATGGTGATGGACATCTCCGACCACGTGGTGGTGCTCAACTTCGGCCAGGTCATCGCCTCCGGGCTGCCGCAGGAGGTGCAAAAGAACCCGGCGGTGATCGAAGCCTACCTGGGCGACGGCGACATCGCCACCCTGCGCCGGCGGCTCAACGCAAACACCGAGGCGGCCTGAATGGACTGGTTGTTCTTTGCCGAAGTCAGCCTTGCCGGCCTGGCCACCGGCGGCTTGTACGCCCTGATCGCGCTCGGCTTCGTGATCATCTACAAAGCCACCCGGGTCATCAATTTCGCCATTGGCGAAATCATGATGTTCGCCGCCTATTTGTTCCTCAGCTTCGCCGGCGGCATGCAACTGCCGCCCCTTATCGCCCTGCCGTTGGCGGTGCTGGGTGGCACCATTCTTGGCGGCGTGGTCGAGAAAGTGATGATCCGGCCGATGCTGGGGGAATCGCCCATCTCGGTGGTAATGGTGACCATCGGCCTGGCCAGCATTCTGGTCGGAATGGCGGAAATCATCTGGACCGCCGACCCGCAGCTGCTGCCGGAATTCCTGCCGCGCGACCCGGTGTTCCTGGGCGAGATCTACCTGGCGCCGAAGATCGCCTACGGCTTCCTGATCGGCGCCACGGTGCTGGTGCTCTACCTGCTCTACTTCCGCTTCTCGCGCGGCGGCGTGGCGCTGCGCGCCACCGCCTCCGACCAGGCGGCGGCCTACTCCATGGGCATCAACGTGCGGCGGGTGTTCAACCTGGCCTGGGTGTTCGGCTCGCTGGCGGCGTCGCTGGCCGGCATCCTGGTCTCCGCCACTGGCGGCCTGAGTCCGCAATCGGGAGCGATCGGGCTCTCGGTGCTGGTGATCGTCATCGTCGGCGGACTCGACAGCATCCTCGGCGCCCTGATCGCGGGGCTGTTCGTCGGCTGGCTGGAGACAGTAGCGGGCGCCTTCTTCGGCGGCGAGTACCGGATGCTCGCCACCTTCAGCGTGCTGGCGCTGATCCTGATCATCCGCCCCTACGGACTGTTCGGCACCCACGAGATCGAGAGGCTGTAAGTGCGCATCGGTGACGCCAAGCAAAGCTACGCAGCGGACGAGGCGCTGTGGACCTCGACCACGCAGCAGGTCTGGTTCGGGCTGTTGCTGCTCTCCCTACTGCTGTTTCCCTTTTTCGCCTCGCCGTACCTGCTGTACCTGGCCTGCCTGGTCGGCATCGCCGTCATCAGCGCCACCGGGCTCAACATCTTGACCGGTTTCACCGGGCTGATCTCGCTAGGCCAGGCCGGCTTCATGGGCGTAGGCGGCTACACGGTGGCTTGGCTGTCGCTGCACACCTCCCTGCCCTTCCCCATCGCCCTGCTGGCCGCCGGCCTGCTCAGCGCCGCCATCGGCATGGTGATCGGGCTGCCATCGCTGCGGATTAAGGGCCTGTATCTGGCCATCGCCACCCTGGCGGCCAGCGTGTTCCTGCATTTCGTGTTCGTCGAGTGGGCCTCGGTGACCGGCGGCATGGCCGGGCTGAGCCTGCGGTCGGCGCAGCTGTTCGGCCTCACGTTCCACAACGACTTCCGCATGTACTTCATGATCATGCCGTTGGCGGTGCTGATGCTGCTGGCCGCCCGCAACATCTTCCGCACCCGCATCGGCCGCGCCTTCATCGCCATCCGCGACCGCGATATCTCGGCGGAGATCCTCGGCATCCCGCTGCTCAGGTACAAGCTGCTGTCGTTCGCCCTAAGCTCGTTCTACGCTGGGGTCGCCGGCGGCCTGTTCGCCTATTTCTATCGGGTGGTGACGCCAGAGAGCTTCCCGCTGTCCATGTCCATCTTTTATCTCGCGGCCATCATCGTCGGCGGCATGGGCAGCATCCTGGGCGGGGTGCTGGGAGCAATTTTCATGACGCTGGTGCCGGAAGGGCTCAAGCTGCTGACCACCGCGATCACGCCGATCTATCCGCAGGCGCCGGTGTTCATGTCGCCGCTGCTGGGGGTGGTGTTCGGGGTGCTGATCGTCGGCTTCCTGATTTTCGAGCCCAACGGGCTGGCCGAGGTCTGGCGGCGCATCCGCCGGTTCTTCCATCTGTGGCCGTTCCGAACCTAACTGCCAGGCTTGACAACCACATGACAACCACACGAGGAGGAGAGACGATGTTGGAGCGCATCCACAAGCAGGGACGGCGGCTGGTCACGGCCGCAGGCCTGGCCCTGGCCGTCGCCATCGGCGGCACCGCCGCGGCACAAGGCGAAAGCAAGGAACCCATCGTCTTCGGCGGCTCCATTCCACTCACCGGCGTGTTCGCCTTCGCCGGCATCCATATCCACGCGGGCCTGAGCGACTACGTCGACTGGATCAACAGCCAGGGCGGGATCAACGGCCGCCCGGTGCAGTACGTGATGGAGGACACGGGCTACCTGGTGGACCGCTCGGTGGCCACCTACAAGAAGCTGAGCGGCCGGCACAGGATCTGCTGCTACTACGGCGACAGCACTGGCTTCATGCAAGCCATCGCCGCCGACCTTAACAACGCCAAGAACATGATCATGAGCGGTGCCTCGTTCGCCACTGCCCTCACTCGGGTGGACAAGCATCCCTTCCAGTTCATCCCGGGGCCGAGCTACAGCCAGATGTTCGCCATCATCCTGGAGTACATCGCTGCCGAGGCCAATAAGGAAGGCAAGAAGGCCACCGTCGCCTTCGTCTACAGCGACACCGAGTTCGGACGCGACCCCATCGAGAGCAGTCGCGCCTACGCCCGGAACCTGGGCATCGACGTGGTCGAGGAGATCATGACCAAGCCGGGCAGCGTTGACGTCTCGGCCGAGGTCATCAAGCTGCGCCGCAAGCGGCCCGACTACGTGATCTTCCACGGCTACGTGCTGTCGCCCATCAACGAGTTCATGGTGCAGATGCGCCAGATGGGCCTGAACACCAAGTTCATGGGCACCTTCTGGACCATGGACCGCCTCATCATCGACAAGATGGGCAAGGACGCCGACGGCTTCATGGGCGTGATGCCCTACAACTACTTCGGCGAGGACGAGGACGGACCGATGTACCGGGTCATGCATGAGCAGGCCAGGAAGAGCGATCCCAACCAGGCCTATCGGCCCACGCCTTACGTCCAGGGCTGGTTCAACGCCATGGTCTGGACGGAGGTGGTGAAGCGCACCCTGGACGCTGGCAAGCCGCTGACCGGCGAGAACCTCAAGGAGGCGCTGGATTCGATCAAGGATTGGGATACCGGCGGCATCATCGGCGTGCCGGTGACGGTCAAGGACAATTCCTTCCCGGTCGGGCGGATCTACCGGGTCAATGCCGCCGCCGGACGCTTCGAGCCGGTGTCCGACTGGATCCACCTCGACTGAGCCGTGACATGGAAGCCGTACTCGAAGTCGACAACATCGAAGTCGTCTACAACAAGGCGGTGCAGGTCCTGCGTGGCCTGTCGCTGCGGGTGCCCAGGGGGGCGATCGTCGCCCTCCTGGGCTCCAATGGCGCCGGCAAGTCCACCACGCTGAAGAGCATTTCCGGGCTGCTGACGCTGGAGGACGGCGAGATCACCGCCGGCACCATCCGCTTCAAGGGCGAGGCGATCAACGCGCTGCCGCCCGAGCGGCGGGTGCGCGGCGGGCTGTTCCACGTGATGGAAGGCCGCCGCGTGTTCGAGGACCTGACCGTGGAGGAGAACCTCATCGCCGCCACCTACGCCCTGCACGGCCGCCGCCGGACCGCCGCGCACGGCTTCGAGCTGGTCTACGAGTATTTTCCGCGACTGAAGGAGCGTCGGCGCCAGCTCGCCGGCTATCTCTCCGGCGGCGAGCAGCAGATGCTGGCCATCGGCCGCGCCCTCATCGCCCAGCCCGAGCTCATTCTGCTGGACGAGCCATCGCTGGGACTGGCGCCGCTGATGGTGGAGGAGGTCTTCACCATCATCGCCCGCATCAACCGCGAGCAGAGCACCGCCATGCTGCTGGTGGAGCAGAACGCCGCGGTATCGCTTGCCATCGCCTCCTACGGCTACATCATGGAGAACGGCAAGGTCGTCATCGACGGCACGCCGGACAAGCTGGCGGCCAACGAGGACGTGCAGGAGTTCTACCTGGGCGTGGGCGGGCCGGAAGGCCAGGCCCGCAGCTATCGCGAGATCAAACACTACAAGCGGCGTAAACGCTGGCTGTCATGACGCACCCGGACATTCCACCGCTCACCCTGCCACAGATGCTGCGCGAGCACGCTCGCCGCCAGCCGCATGCCGTCGCCCTGCGGCAGAAGGACTTCGGCATCTGGCAACCCATCTCCTGGGCCGACTACTACCGCCGGGCCCGCCATTTCGGGCTGGGGCTAAAAGCGCTGGGCATCGAGCCCGGCTCGCATGTGGCCATCATTTCCGAGAACCGCGCCGAATGGGTGATCGCCCAGATGGGCATCGGCATCATCCAGGCCGTATGCGTCGGGGTCTATCCGACCAGCCCCTGGAACGAGGTCGCCTACGTGCTCGAGCACAGCGACACCGAGCTGGTCATCTGCGAGGACCAGGAACAGACCGACAAGATCCTCGAGGCCTGGCCGCAGCTCCCTAGGCTGACCCGTAACGTGGTCATCGAAATGAAGGGGCTGCGCCACTACAGCCGCGAGCGGCTGAGCAGCTTCGAGGAGGTGGAGAAGCTGGGCGCCGCGTACGAGCAGCGGCACCCCGACCTGGTGGACCAGCTGCTGGACAGCCAGCGAATGGACGACACCGCGCTCATGATCTACACCTCCGGCTCCACCGGCCGGCCCAAGGGCGCCATGATCAGCTGGGCCAACCTGCGCGCGGCGGCACCGGGCCTGATCGATCTGCTCGGCCTCACGCCCAGGGACACCAGCCTGTCCTATCTGCCGCTCTGCCACGTGGCCGAGCAGGCCTTCACCAACATCGGCCCGCTCTACGTGGGCAGCACGGTGAGCTTCGGGGAGAGCATCCGCACGGTGCAGGAAGATCTGCGCGAGATCGCGCCGACCTTCTTCCTGGGTGTGCCGCGGATCTGGGAGAAGCTGCACTCGTCGATCTACATCAAGATCCAGGAGACCGGCCCCCTGCGCCGCCGGCTGTTCGAGTGGGCCATGGCCCAGTGCGAACCGTTCGCCACCAAGCCGGCCGGCCAGCGCACGCCGGGCGAGCGCATCCGCTTCGCTCTCTGCTACCTACTGGTCTTCCGCGCCCTGCAGAACTACATCGGCTTGCGACGCTGCCGCATCGCGCTGACGGGCGCTGCCCCGATCGCGCCAGACATCCTGCGCTTCTTCCGCACCATCAGCATCCCGCTCGTCGAAGTCTACGGCCAGACCGAGACCACCGGCGTAGTCACCGGCCAGCGGCCGGACAACATCGTCATCGGCACCGTCGGCACTCCGGTGCTGGGGGCCGAGGTGCGCCTCGGCGAGCAAAACGAGGTGCTGGTGCGCGGCGGCCTGGTCTTCAAGGGTTACTACAAGAACGAGGCCGCCACCCGGGAGACTATCCGTGACGGCTGGCTGCACACCGGCGACGTGGGGGAATGGGTCGACGGCAGCCTGCGCATCGTCGACCGCCTCAAGGACATCATGATCACCGCCGGCGGCAAGAACCTCTCGCCCTCGGAGATCGAAAGCACCATCAAGGCGAGCCCCTATATCAAGGAGTGCATCGTCATCGCCGAAAGGCGCCGCTACGTCTCGGCCCTGATCCAGATCGACTTCGATACCGTCGCCAAATGGGCCGAGCAGGAAGGCATCCCCTACACCACCTTCCGCAGCCTGGCCGAGAACCCCAAGGTCTACCAGCTTATCCAGGCCGAGGTCGCCAAGGGCAACGCCCGCCTGGCCCAGGTGGCGCAGATCAAGCGCTTCCACCTGCTGACCAAGGAACTCGACCACGACGACGACGAGGTCACCGCCACCATGAAGGTGCGACGCGCCAACATCTACCAGAAATACAGCGAGGAGATCGAGGCGCTCTACCAATAGCGGCGCCCGCCGCTGCGGGCGCCGCACGAGGCCGCGACCTCAGTCGAACCGCGGCTGACGCTTCTCCAGAAATGCGCGCACGCCTTCCTGGAAGGCCGGAGTGTCGGCCAGCGCCTGCTGGCGCTGGGCCTCGTACTCTAGCTGCTCCTCCAGGCTGTTCCCGGCGGCGGCAGCAAAGGCCTGACGGGCTTCCAGCACGGCGTGGCGGGGCATTGCCGCAAGCCGCTGCGCCAGCGTCCCGGCTTCCGCCAGCAACCGGTCGTCGTCCACGCAGGTCCAGATCAGCCCCCAATCGACTGCCTGCTCGGCCGAGAGGCGCTCGCCCAGTAACGCCATGCCCATGGCCCGGGCGCGGCCGACCAGGCGTGGCAGCATCCAGGTCGCCCCAAGGTCCGGCACTAGCCCGAGGCGTGGCAGGAAGGTCAGCAGGAAATAGGCCGAGCGGGCGGCGACCACCAGGTCGGCGGCCAGCGCCAGACTGACGCCGGCGCCGGCCGCAGCGCCGTTGACCGCCGCTACCACCGGCATCGGCAGCCGCTGCAGGTCAAGGACGATCGGATTGGCCAGTTCCCGCATCATGCGGCCGACCTGCTGCCCCAGGGTTTCGTCGCCGCCACCGTGCATGCTGCCAAAATCGGCGCCGGAGCAGAAGGCGCGCTCGCAGCTGGTCAAGACCAGGGCGCGCACGCCGGCGTCCTTGCTGACTATGGCCAGCGCCGCGCGCAGCTCCCGCTGCAGGGGGATGGAGAGCGCGTTCATGGTGGCCGGATCGCACAGCGTCACCGTGGCGATGCCGTCGGCGATCGCCAGGCCGATTTTCTCAAATGGCATGGCCTCGCTCCTTCAGCGCCCCAGCATGGAACGGGCGATCAGTTCCTTCATGATTTCGTTGGCGCCGCCGTAGATGCGCTGCACGCGGGCGTCGACGAAATCTCGCGACACCTGGTACTCCCGCATGTAGCCGTAGCCGCCGTGCAGCTGCAGGCACTCGTCGGCCACCTTGAACTGCAGCTCGGTGGCGCTCAGCTTGGCGATGGAGGCTTCGGTGGTAGTCAGCTCGCCGCGGTCGTAGCG
Source organism: Lysobacteraceae bacterium (assembly GCA_012523465.1). GTDB lineage: Bacteria > Pseudomonadota > Gammaproteobacteria > Nitrococcales > AK92 > JAAYIK01. The sequence continues at coordinate 19,523 of JAAYIK010000005.1, forward strand.
CTCGATGCACTGGCGGATATAGGCCCAGTTGACCTCGACCTGCGCCTTGAGCTCGGCCAACCTGAAGCGGGTGTTCTGAAACTGCGCAAGCGGCTGGCCGAAGGCCTGGCGCTCCCGCACGTAGGCCACGGTGCGCTCCAGCGCGCCCTCGGCGGCGGCCACCGCGCCCACGCTGAGGATCAGCCGCTCCCGCGGCAGCTCGTTCATGAGGTGGGCGAACCCCTGCCCCTCGCCGCCAAGCACCTGACCGGCGTCGACGCGCAAATCCTGGAAGAACAGCTCGGCGGTGTCGGAGGCGTGCTGGCCGATCTTCTCCAGCCGCCGGCCGCGCGAGAAGCCCGGCAAGGCGGTGTCGACGGTGAAGAGGGTGACGCCGCGGGCGCCGGCCGTCGGATCGGTCTTGGCGGCCAGGATCAGCAGATCGCAGTGGTAGCCATTGGTAATGAAGGTCTTCTGGCCGTTGATCACGTAGCCGTCACCGTCCCGCTCGGCGCGGGTCTTCATGCCCTGCAGGTCGGAGCCGGCGCCGGGCTCGGTCATGCCGATGGCGCCGACCGCCTCGCCGCTGACCAGGCGCGGCAGCCAGCGTTGCTTCTGCGCCTCGCTACCAAGATGCAGGATGTAGGGAGCAACGATGTCGGAGTGCACCGACACGGCGCTGGCCAGGCCGCCAAACCCCATGCGGGCAATCTCCTCCACCACTACCGCGGACAGCCTGAAATCGGCACCGGCGCCGCCGTACTCGGCAGGCACGTCGACGCAGAGCAGGCCATGCTCGCCGAAACGGTTCCACAGCTCGCGCGGGATCATGCCTTCCCGCTCCCAGCGTTCGTAGTGCGGCGCCACCTCGCGCTCGAGGAACTTGCGCACCGTGGCGCGGAACAGTTCGATCTCACTTTGCTCCAACACGCTCCTCTCTCCCCATGATTGTGCTTGTCGTCTTGGTTGCGGCCGGGCGGATTAACGCAAACGTCGCAGCTCCCCGAACGCACCTTCAGTAGTATAGGAGGCCGCCCGTCCGCCGAGGCAGCAAAATCACGGCCGCCAGGGCCGGCATCGACTGCAGCCGTTCATAAACCGCTATAATGCCGCCAATTTCATTCCTTTCAGCCTGGATGACGAATACACCATGACCGATCGGGAAGTGTCCACTCCGACCAACTTCATTCGCCAGATCATCGAAGAGGACCTGCGCCAGGGCAAGAACGGCGGCCGGGTCGCCACCCGCTTCCCGCCCGAGCCGAACGGCTACCTCCACATCGGCCACGCCAAGTCGATCTGCCTAAACTTCGGCGTCGCCCGCGACTACGGCGGCACCTGCAATCTGCGCTTCGACGACACCAACCCGGAGAAAGAAAGCGCCGAGTACGTCCGTGCCATCCAGGAGGACGTGCGCTGGCTCGGCTTCGAGTGGGACCGGCTGTGCTACGCCTCGGACTACTTCGAGCAGCTCTACGACTATGCCGAGGACTTGATCCGGGCCGGCAAGGCGTACGTGTGCGACCTCAGCCAGGAAGAGATCCGCGAGTACCGAGGCACGCTGACCGAGCCGGGGCGCGAGAGCCCTTACCGCAACCGCTCGGTGGAAGAAAACCTCGACCTATTCCGCCGCATGCGGGCCGGCGAATTCCCCGACGGTAGCCGGGTGCTGCGTGCCAAGATCGACATGGCCTCGCCCAACATCAACATGCGCGACCCGGTGATCTACCGCATCCGCCGCACGGCGCCGCACCACCAGACCGGCGAGGAGTGGAAGATCTACCCGATGTACGACTACACCCACTGCATCTCCGATGCGTTGGAGGGCATCACCCACTCCCTGTGCACGCTGGAATTCGAGGATCACCGGCCGCTCTACGACTGGTTCCTGGAGCAGCTGGACGTCCCCTGCCATCCGCAGCAGATCGAGTTCGGCCGGCTCAACCTGGAGTACACCGTGCTCAGCAAGCGAAAGCTCACCGAGCTGGTCGAAAAGGGCTACGTGGAGGGCTGGGACGACCCGCGCATGCCCACCATCGCCGGCATCCGCCGCCGCGGCTGCCCGCCGGAGGCGATCCGCCTCTTCTGCGACCGCATCGGCGTCACCAAGTCCGACGGCGTGGTCGAGATCGCCATGCTGGAGCACTGCATGCGCGAGGTGCTGGACACCACCGCCCCGCGGGCCATGGCGGTGCTGCGGCCGCTCAAGGTGGTGATTGAGAACTATCCCGAGGACAAGGTCGAGCAGCTCACCGCGGCTAATCATCCCAAGGACGAATCCATGGGCACGCGCACCGTGCCCTTCACCCGGGAGGTCTACATCGACCGCGACGATTTCATGGAAGTCCCGCCCAACAAGAAGTGGAAGCGGCTGTCGCTGGGCGAGGAGGTGCGCCTGCGCTACGGCTACGTGATCCGCTGCACCGAGGTGATCAAGGACGACCAGGGCGAGATCGTCGAGCTGCGCGCGACCTACGATCCCGACACCCTGGGCGCCGATCCCGCAGGCCGCAAGGTCCGCGGCGTCATCCACTGGGTATCCGTCAGTCATGGCGTACCGGCGGAAATCCGCCTCTATGACCGACTGTTCAAGGTGCCGATCCCGGGCGCCGACAAGGACGACGACTGGCTCAGCGACATCAACCCCGAGTCGCTGGTGGTCGTGCAGGGCGTGGTCGAGCCGTCGCTAGCGAAGGCCAGGCCGGGCGATCGCTTCCAGTTCGAACGGGAAGGCTACTTCTGCGTCGACACAAAGGACAGCACGCCGGAGCGGCTGGTGTTCAACCGTACCGTGACCCTGCGCGACACCTGGGCCAAGATCGCCGGCCAGAAATAGAGCACAGCCGCCATGGCCGTCCTGCTGGTCAACCTACGCAACGTGCCAGAAGACGAAGCCGAGGAGGTGCGCGCCCTGCTGGCCGCGCACCGCATCGACTTCTACGAGACGCCGCCCAACTTTTGGGGCATCTCAGCCGGCGGCATCTGGCTGCGGGACGAACGCCAGCTTACCGAAGCCCGACGCCTGCTGGCGGCGTATCAGGAAGAGCGGCGGCAGCGCGCTCGCAACGCGCCGCCGCCGCGCCGTCATCCCCTGCTGATCCTGCTCTATCTCGCCATCGCCGCCGCCGTGCTCTACTTCTCCACCGTGCCGTTCCTGCGCCTGGGAAGCTGAGCGGCGGCACCCTGCCCCCGCGACTCAGGCAGAATCGACCCGATCCAACACAACGAGGTCGTCCTCGAGATTGAGGCAGTGCCCCAGGCGCTGCTGCTTGGTGAGCAGGTAATTGAAATTCTCGGGGTTGGGACGAATCAGCAGCGGAATCCGCTCAGTCACCCTGAAGCCGCCGGCCTCGAGCGCGTCCACCTTGCGCGGGTTGTTGGACATAAGCCGCACCGAGTCGATGCCAAGATCGGCCAGAATGGCCAGTGCAGCATCGTAATTGCGCGAATCCACCGGCAGTCCCAGCTCCAGGTTGGCGTCCACGGTGTCCCGCCCCTGGTCCTGCAGCTGGTAGGCACGAATCTTGTGGGTCAGCCCGATGCCGCGCCCCTCATGCCCGCGCAGGTAGATCACCACCCCCTGCCCGGCCTGAGCGATCATGGCCAGCGCCCGCTCCAGCTGCTCGCCGCAGTCGCAGCGCAGCGAGCCGAGGATGTCGCCGGTCAGGCACTCGGAATGCAGTCGCACCAGCACGTTTTCCCGGCCCCGCAGCTCGCCCTTAACCAGGGCCATGTGCTCGGTACCGTCCGTGCGCGAGCGATAGACGTGGGCGACGAACTCGCCGTGGCGGGTCGGCAGGCGGGCGACGGCCGTGCGCTCCACCAGCATCTGATCGACGGCGACGGCTTCGGCCGACCGGTTGGTATTGCTGCGGCTCAAGACTCTTTCCTCGTGGCGTATGGACCGCTTCCGGCAGCGACGGCCGGCAGCGGCACGGTGTTCGGCAGAAATGATCGCGACATTATCGCCTTACTTGGGCCCCAGGCAAAACCCGGGACGATGCCGGCAACGTCCGTGCTGTTGCGGCGTGGCCAGCGCGGCAGGGAAAAACCCTCACCGAATGATTCCAAGCCATTGCAGCAGACAGTCGCCGCCCTGCTTGGTTCCCGGCGCGGCAGACTAGCACCACCGCCGCTTGACGACGCATTGCATGGCCTGCTTGCGTTGCTGCAGCGAATCCGGCACAGTCGACATGAGAAAAACCTTACTTAGCAGCCACATTCAATTAATTTTACTCATAAGAGCCCGCCATGCTGGAATTGCGCCATCTTCGCAGCCTGCTCGCCATCCGCGACTGCGGCAGCCTGTCCGCCGCAGCCCAGCGGGTGCATCTGACGCAGTCGGCGCTCTCGCATCAGATCAAAGCGCTGGAAAACTACTTCGGCACGCCGCTGTTCTTCCGCAACCAGCGGCCGTTGAAGCCGACTCCGGCTGGCGAGCGGCTGATCCGCTTAGCGGAGGAGATTCTGCCTAGCGTCGCTGCCACCGAGGAGGCGCTGCGCCAGGCCGGGCGTGGTAACCGCGGCCGGCTACACATGGCCATCGAGTGCCACAGCTGCTTCCAGTGGCTGATGCCGGCTCTGGAGCAGTATCGGCTGCAGTGGCCGCAGGTCGAGCTGGATTTTTCCCTGGCCTTCAGCTTCCACCCGCTGCCGGCGCTCTACCGCGGCGAGATCGATCTGGTCATCACCGCTGATCCGGAAGAGGACTTCGGCGGCCTGCATTTCGCGCCCTTGTTCCGCTACCAGGTGCAGCTCCTGGTGCCGCGCAGCCACCCGCTGGCGGGCAAGCCTCATGTCGAGCCAGCCGACCTGGCCGACCAGACCCTGATCACCTATCCGGTGTGCCGCGGCAAGCTGGATGTCTTCCGCCAGTTCCTACAGCCGGCCGGCGTGGAGCCAGCCGCGGTGCGCACCAGCGAGCTCACCGCCCTCATGGTGCAGCTGGTAGCCAGCGGTCGCGGCGTGGCCGCCCTGCCCAACTGGGCCATTGCCGAGTTCCTGCAAGGCAGCAGCCTGGCGGCGTTGCCACTGGGACGGCAAGGGGTCTGGAGCACGCTTTACGCCGCCACCCGCGAGGATGACGCCGAGCTGGCCTACATCCAGGCCTTCGTCGACATCGCCCGAGCCACCACCGCCAGGACGTTGAACGGCATCGTGCCGCTGGAGCGGGCGGCCTGATGCAGCGACGAACGACCAGAGGAACGTGACGGCGGCCATGGCCGGCCGCGCCCTTGCGCGTGGGATGGAGGCAGGAAGAATGGGACGCGAAGGCGGTGCCCGCACATGAGGAGCGCTGCCCGCTCGCTTACTTGGCCTGACCTTTCTGGTGCATCAGCACCACCAGGTCGGCTTCGATCTGGCCGATGCCGCAGGTCTCCATGATCTCCTGGGCCGAGCAGCCGCGGCGGGCCATGCGGATGGCCTGGTTGAACACGCTGTCGCTGACATCGCCGCTGGAGGCGACCTCTTCCAGTCGCGCCCGCAGGCGGGCCAGATCTTGCTCCAGCTGCAGCAGGCGCCGCCCCTGGCTCAGGGAGCTGGAAGAAAGCCCCTGGTAGTGCTGCTCGCTTACCGTGAGCGCCGATTCCAGCTCGTCCAGACGGCGCCGCAATGCGCCAAGGCGCCAAAGCGCAAACCCAGCCAGCGCGCCGGCCAACAGGGCCAGCAGAACCGCGATGTGAAAGGCATAGTGCTGCATCTCAGCCGCACCCGCTGCGCGCAGCGCTCCTGTCGACGGCGCGCCGCTGGACGACCAGGCTGTCCGAGCGCGGTGACGGCAGACAAGTACCGACTGGGCCGTTTTCCATCATGACTGCCGGCCGGAGGCGACCCTCAGAGCAATGCCACCTCCTGCCACTCCTCCCTGGTGAGCACCTTGTTGACATCGATCAGAATCAGCAGCTGATTGTCGCGGCTGACCACACCATAAATATAGCGAGCCGATTCGTCGTTGCCGACACTGGGGGCGGTGTCGACCTCCGACTCCCTGACCTCGATGACCTCGGCCACCGAGTCTACCAGCATCCCGGCGACCTGGTCGCCGGCCTCGATCACCATAATGCGCGAGCTGGGCTCCGGCTCCCTGCTAGGCAGGCCGAAGCGCATGCGCGTATCGATGACCGTCACCACGTTGCCGCGCAAGTTGATGATGCCGAGGACGAAGTGCGGAGCTCCGGGCACCGGCGCGATTTCCGTCATCGGCAGCACTTCCTGCACCTGCAGGACGTTGATGCCATAGATCTCGTCATCGAGATGAAAAGTGACCCACTGGGTTATCGCCCCTTGCTCTTGCCGGCGTGCTTGTTCCGACATCGATGAAACTCCAAAAAATTCGTTCCCAGTCCCTTTATCGGCCGCGGCGACGTTCGGTTTAGCCGTTCTTGGCGGCCAGCATGTAGGCGAACGCCTCGGTATCGATCAAGGCGCACAGATGCTTGAGCACCGTGCCGGCCAACCAGGGGCGCTTGCCGCCATAGCGACGCCATTTGACCTGCTCCGGCGCAAGCCGCAGTACGTCGCCGATCTCGTTGCAGGACAGCGCCCAGCGACCTCCGTCCACCACTAGCAGATGCCGCGGCGGCTCGGTGGGCATCAGCTCGGGGCGGTCGGGCGGAATCACCAAGGCGGCGGTGTTGACCACCCGCACGTTCTGATCCCGATAGCGCAGCAGCCCATAGCACCAGTCGGGCTGGTTGGGCATAGGGGTGATGCCTTCCTTAGGCCACTTGAGCACACCGTTGAGGCTTGTCAAAGGAACCGCCAGCGACAGGCCGCCGACGGAAAACACCAGCGCCTGGAATTCCGCCTGCGCCCACTCAGGCCGCTCCTTGCGAGGCACCGGCAGCATGGTCGCGGGTACCGTGACCGGCTGCGGCGCCGGCGTTGCCCGCTCGCTCGGCGCCGGCCGCGCTGCCGGCAGCCGTTTCGGCTCTTGGCGCAACGGCGCCACCGGCGGCCGCTCCCGCACCGGGCGCTGCTCCCGCACCTGCGGCTTCGGCTCGGACACTGGCTGGCGCGGGATCTCCTGCAGCAGGTTGTCGAGATAGCTCCACAGGGCCTGCTGCGGCTCCAACAGTTTCTGATCGGTTTGCATCAACCGCCTCCTTGCCTTGCGGCGGCGTCATTCTCCTGCAGCAGCTCCTGCAGCAGGCGGCGATAGGCCTGGCTGCCGCGCGCCCAGGGCTGGGCGATCGTCAGCGGCAGCCCTTGGCGGCTGGCCTCGCGGAACTGGGTGTCGACGGGGATGGCCGAGGGCCAAACCTTGTCGCCGTAAGTGGCTCGCAGCTCGCGCAGGGAATCCACCGACGCACGGGTGCGCCGATCGAATAAGGTCGGCACGATGCGCCAAGGCAGCTCACTGCGGCGGGAGCGCTGCACCATGTTCAGCGTATTCACCATGCGCTCCAATCCCTTGAGCGCCAAAAACTCGGTTTGCACGGGGATGAGCAGCAGCTGACAAGCCGCCAGGGCGTTGACCATGAGCACGCCCAGCATGGGCGGGCAGTCCAGCAGCGCGAAATCGTAGCGCCCGGATAGCTCGTTGAGGGCGTTGCGTATCACCAGCCCCATGCCCGGGCGGTTGCCCAGCTGGCGGTCGAGCGTAGCCAGCGCGGTGGAAGCCGGCAGCAGCGACAGCCGATCCACCTTGGTGGGAAACACCGCTTCCGCCGCCGACTGCTGACCGCCAAAGAGGTGATAGGTGCTCGGCGCGATGGTCTCCGGATCAAGGCCGAAATAGCTGGTCAGGGAGCCGTGCGGGTCGAGGTCGACCAACAGCACCCGCTGGCCCTGGGCAGCACACAGCCCGGCCAGGTTGACGGCCGTGGTCGTCTTGCCGACCCCGCCCTTTTGGTTCGCCACGGCCCAGATCTTCATCGCTCCATGACCTCCGGTAGCACCTTGGCCTGTTCCCTGGCTCTATCCATCAGGTGCCGACTGTCCTGGCTGCCGGCCAGCACGATGAGCGAGACACGCCGGTTCTGCGCCCGGCCCTCAGGCGTGCGGTTGTCGGCCACCGGCCGGTACTCGCCGAAGCCGACCACGGCCATCCGCTCCGGCGCCACCCCCTCCTCGGCGAACAGCCGTACCACCCGCGCCGCTCGCCCGGCCGACAGTTCCCAGTTGGAGGGGAACACCTCGGTGTTGATCGGCCTGCTGTCGGTAAAGCCCTCGACTCGGATGGGATTGGGGAACGGCCGCAGAATGGCCGCCAGCTGGCGCAGCACCTCCTCGGCCTCCGGATACAGGGCCACCGAGGCGCTGGGGAACAGGATGGTGGTGTTGAGCTCGACTTCCAGCCAGAGGCTGGTGCGGCGCACGGTGATAAGTTCCTGCTCGATCAGCGGCCGCATCTCCTGGATGATGCGCCCGCTGATCACGTCCAGCGGCGTCGGCGGGAACTCATTGTCCAGCCCGATCTCCCCTAGCATCAGCTCGTACTGACTGAGCAGCAGCTCGGGCACGTGCATGTTGCGGGGAATCGAGTCGATCGCCATGGGGCTTTGCACGCGGGTGCGCGCCAGCACCCCGACCTGTATCGGCTCGATGGTGCGCGAAGGCGTCTGGAAGGCCGCGACCAGAGAATGGGACAAGGTCTTGTACTTGCCTTCGTTGACCGACGAGACGGCGTACATGACGACGAAAAAGGCGAACAACAGCGTCATGAAGTCGGCGTAGGACACCAACCAGCGGTCGAGGTTCTCCTTGTGTTCTTCCCTTTTGCGCCGTCGTGACATCGTCCTGTTCCTAGCTCACCGCCGCCGCTTCCCGGCCTCGGCGGTCATCAGGTGAAAAAGCCGCGGAGCTTGGTTTCGATGGCCCGCGGGTTTTCTCCCTCCGAGATCGAAGCGAAGGCCTCGATCAGCATCTCCCGCAGACGGCTGCGCTGCTGCGCCAACCCTTTGAGCTTTTGCGCCATCGGCAGGAAGATGAAGTTCGCGCTGCCGACGCCGTAGATGGTGGCGACGAAAGCCACCGCGATCCCCGGCCCCAGCTTGCTAGGATCGGCCAGGTTGTTCATCACATGGATCAGTCCCAGCACCGCCCCGATGATGCCGACCGTCGGCGCATAGCCGCCCATGCTTTCAAACACCCTGGCCGCCTGCATCTCCAGATGCTCGCGGGTGTCGAGCTCTACCTCGAGCACGCGCCGGATGCCCTCCGGCTCGGTCCCGTCGACCAGAAGCTGCAAGCCTTTGGCAACGAAGTCGTCGGTTTGCTCCTCGATCAGCGGTTCCAGTCCCAGCAGCCCCTCGCGGCGGGCGGTGTTGCTCCACTGCAGCACCGTCTGGATCACGCTCTCGTAGTCCAGCTGGGGCGGTTTGAACACCCAAAGGGCCCGCTGCATAGCCAGCTTGAAGATCGGGCCTGGCGTTTGCAGCATGACCGCCCCGACCGTGCCGCCGATGACAATCAGGAAGGCGGTGAACTGCAGCAGAGAGCTCAGCGTCCCGCCTTCCAGAGCGTTGCCAACCACCACCGCGGCGATGGCAAGGGTCAGGCCGACGACAGAGAGTATGTCCATAAGCGCCTATCGCAGACTCGCCAATTCAGTGGCCACCGCATCCAGCGGCAGCACCCGGTCAGTCAGGTTGGCCTTGGCTACCGCTGCCGGCATCCCGTAGATGACGCATGTCGCTTCGTCCTGAGACCACACCGAGGAGCCCGTCTGCTTAAGCAGACGGGCTCCTTCGCAGCCGTCGGAGCCCATGCCGGTCAGCACCACCCCCAGCACCCGCCCGGGGCAAGCCTTGGCCGCCTCGGTAAAGGCGATGTCCACGCTGGGCTTGTACAGTTGCATGGGCGTGGGCTCGGTAATGCGTATCTGCATTTGCCCACCGATGGTCCTGATGCCCACCTGCCGCCCACCCGGCGCCAGCAGCGCCCGCCCTGGCAACAGCAGGTCGCCTTCGGCCGCCTCCTTCACCTCGATAGCGCTCTGTTCGTTGAGGCGCTGGGCAAAGGCAGCGGTAAAGTTAGCCGGCATGTGCTGCACCAACATCAGCGGGATGGGATAGTTGGCCGGCAGCCTGGACAGAATGTGCTGCAAGGCCACCGGGCCGCCGGTGGACGTGCCGATGACGATCAGACCATAGCGACCGGGACGGGTCGCAGCCGCGGCGGCGGGAGCGGCCGGCGCGCCGGCCTTGGCAACGGCGCTCTCCTGCCGCGGCGCGGCGGCAGGTCGGGTAACGCGGCCGGTCAGCCGGCGCCGGCCGATTTCCCGCACCCGCTGCTGCAGCTGCCGCTGCACCTGCTCGGGGTCGGTGGAGATGTCGGCGAAGCGCTTGGGCATGAAATCCACCGCGCCGGCCTCCAGCGCGTCCAGCGTCGCCTGGGCACCCTCGTGCGTCAGCGAGGAAAACATCAGGATGGGCGTCGGCCGCAGCCGCATGATCTCGCGCACCGCCGAGATGCCGTCGAGCTCGGGCATCTCGATGTCCATGGTGATGACATCTGGCCGCAATTCCAGCGTCTTTTCGATGGCTTCCCGGCCGGTCTTCGCCTCGCCGACGACCTCCAACGCCGGATCGGCATTCAGCATGTCCCGGATACGCCGCCGGAAGAAACCCGAATCATCGACGACAAGCACCCGTAATTTCACCAACGACTCCTTAAAAAACCTTCAATACACCTACGCGGCGTCTTCATAGACGCGAACCAAAGACCTTGATCAGGCTCGGGATGTCGACGATCAGGGCGATGCTGCCGTCGCCCGTGATGGTCGACCCGGCCAACCCGGGCAGCCCCTGCAGCATGGCGCCCAGCGGCTTGATAACCACTTCTTCCAGTCCCAGCACTTCGTCCACCACGAAGCCGACCGTGAGATTGCCGATGACCACGGTCACCACCTGCAAACCGTTTTCCTCCGCATCGCCCGGCCGCGGCTTCTGCACCGGCCCGGACAGCCCGCGCAGCCAGCGGTTGAGGAAGAACAGCGGCATGGCCTTGTTGCGCACCCGCACCGTCAGCCGGCCATCGACCATGTTGGTGCGCGCATGGTCCAGCTCGAAGATCTCGCGCACCACCGACATCGGCAGCGCGAATTTGCGTCCGTCCACCCGCACCATGAGAGTGGGTAGGATGGCGAGGGTGAGCGGCACCCGGATCTTCATGGTCGTGCCGACGCCGAGCTGGGAGTCGACTTCCACGCTGCCGTTGAACTGGGCGATGCGGGTCTTGACCACGTCCAGCCCCACACCACGGCCCGACACGTCGGAAATTTCCGTCTTGGTGGAGAAGCCGGGGTGGAAGATCAGGTTGAAGCACTCGTGGGGCTCCAGCCGCGCCGCGGATTCGGCATCCATCATCCCCTTTTCCACCGCCTTGCGGCGCAGGACCTCGGGGTCCATGCCCTTGCCGTCATCGGAGATGACGATGAGGATGTGATCGCCCTCCTGCGCGGCCGACAGCAGCACCCGTCCCGTGCGCGGCTTGCCCACCCGCTCGCGTTCCTCGGGCTGCTCGATGCCGTGGTCGACGGCGTTGCGCACCAAATGGATCAGGGGGTCGGCCAGTGCCTCGACCAGGTTCTTGTCGATCTCGGTCTCTTCCCCCTGCAGCTCCAGCTGTACTTCCTTGTTCAGGCTGCGCGCCAGGTCGCGCACCACGCGGGGGAAGCGGCCGAAGACCTTCTTAATCGGCTGCATCCGGGTCTGCATGACCGCGTTCTGCAAATCGGACGTAACCAGCTCCAGGTCCGCCACCGCATGGTGGATGCGCTCGTCGTCGATTTGATTGCGCAGGGTGCTGAGTCGGTTGCGCACCAACACCAGCTCCCCGACCATGTTCATGATCTCGTCCAGCTTGGCGGTATCGACCCGCACCGTGGTCTCGCCGCGGGACGCTGCGGCCGCCGGACGCGCCTGCTGCGCCGGCTTGCTCGGCGCCGCCGGCTTGTCCGCTGCCTTGGGCGGCGGCTCGCCGGCCGGCTTGGCAGCCGCTGGCGGCGGCGAGCTCGGCCCGCGGCCCACTCCGTGCAGACTGTCCAGCAGCTGCTCGAATTCGTCGTCGCTGATCTCGTCACCGCCGGTCGCTGCCGGCTCGGGCGCTGGCGCCGCCGCCTCCTCGATCGGGGCGTTCACCGGCACGCCGCCATGCTTGCCCGGTCCGTGCAGCGCATCGAGCAGGCGCTCGAACTCGTCGTCGGTGATCTCGTCGCCAGCTGCGGTCTCGCCGCCGCCGGCCGGGGCCTCGCCAGCGCCCGCCTCGGGCTCCAGCGCATCCAGCAGCGCTTCGAACTCCTGGTCGGTGATGTCTTCCGCCGCGGCCGGCGGTGGCTGCGGCGCCGCAGCCGGCGGCTCGGCATCCGCCTCAATCAGCGTCCGCAGTCGGGCCAGCAGCTCGTCAGGCGCCGGTGTCGGGTCCTGCCCGCTCTCGATCTCATCGAACTGGGCCTGGACCACGTCCAGCGCCTGCAGCACGACGTCCATCATGTCAGCGTCGAGCGTCTTCTCGCCGGCGCGCAGCAGGTTGAACAAATCCTCGGTGAGATGGCAAACCGTCACCAGGGGATCCAGGTTGAGGAAGCCGGCCCCGCCCTTGATGGTGTGAAAGCCGCGGAAGATGGCGTTGAGCAGCTCCCGGTCCTCCGGGCTCTGCTCGAGATCGACCAATTGCTGCTGCAACGCATCCAGGATTTCCCGCGATTCGATCAGAAAATCCTGGACGATATCGTCTTCAGTATTGATCGCCATGCTGGCTCCTCAACGCAAACCCTTCCGAAACTGCACGGCTGCCTCAGAATCCCAGGCTGGAGAGCAAGGCGTCGACGTCGTCCTGGTCGTGCACGTATTCGTCGTCGTTGCTGCGGCCCGGGATCCGCGGCCCACTGCCCGCGGTCACCTCGTCTTTTTGGGCGGGCTCCTTGCTGTTATCGGCAGCTTCGGAATTTTCCGCAGTCTTGCGTGAGCCAGAGATGCGCACCAGCTCGATCAGGCTCTCTTCCACGTCCTGAACCAGGCGGATCACCTTGCGGATGATCTGGCCGGTGAGGTCCTGGTAGCCCTGCGCCATCAGCGCTTCCGTCAGCTTGTCCTGGACCTGGCTGCCCTGCTGCTCGACCTGGGCGAAGAATTCGTCCAGCTGGTGCGAAAGCTGGCGGAACTCGTCCACCGACATCTGCCGGCTGCGGAAGCGGCTCCAGGCACTGCGCAGCTCTCCGCTGCGGCTGACCAGGCTGCTAGTCAGCTCCATGGTATCCTCGATCACCGCCAGGGTCCGATGCGCCGCCTGCTCCGTCATGGTGATGACATAGTTGAGCCGCTCCCGCGCATCCGGAATCTCGTGCTCGGTCAGCTCGGCGAGACGGCTGTCCAGGCGGAACGTCTTGAGCGACTCGTGCAGCTCTCGGGTCAGCCTGCCGAGCTCGCGAAACAGTTCGGTCTCGCGAATATGGGTGAGCTCGTCGACCAGCCGCTCGACTCCTTCCATGTCGCCGGCACCGATGCGCTCGCTGATCGCCTGCGCCATCTCCAGATAGCGCTGCTTTCTCTGCTCTTGCTCCATGACGCTCAGTCTCCCGCCCGAACACGCTCGAAGATCCGTTCGATCTTTTCCTTCAGCGTGTTCGCCGTGAACGGCTTGACGATGTAGCCGTTGACCCCGGCCTGAGCGGCGGCAATGATCTGCTCGCGCTTGGCTTCGGCAGTCACCATCAGTACCGGCAGGGTGGCCAGATCCGGATCGGCGCGAACCGCGCGCAACAGCTCGATGCCGGTCATGCCCGGCATGTTCCAGTCAGTGATGAGAAAGTCGAAGCCCCCCTTTTTGAGCATGGGCAAGGCGGTGGTGCCGTCGTCGGCCTCATACGTGTTGGTAAAGCCCAGCTCACGCAGCAGGTTCTTGATGATTCGCCGCATCGTGGAGAAGTCGTCCACGATGAGGATTTTCATGTTCTTGTCCAGGTCCACCTTGCTCACCTTGCTATAGCGGCCAGATGCCGTCCTACCGTTCCATTACACCCAATCGGCCATTTGCTCCCGGAGCTTTAGCAGGATGCGGCCATGAATCTGACTGACGCGGCTCTCGCTGACGCCGAGCACCGCACCGATTTCCTTGAGATTCAGTTCCTCGTCGTAATAAAGCTGCATGATCAGGCGCTCGCGCTCCGGCAAGGCAGCGATCGCCTGCGCCAGCAACTCCTGCAGCTGCTGCCTGTGCAGCTGGGCTGCCGGCGAGGGCTCGTCGGAAGGATGCTCGGCGACCAGGCCGCTTTCCGGATCTTCCTGATCGATGTTGAAAACCCTGGCGGCGGCTGAATCCTGCAGAATCTGATGATATTCGTTCAAGCTGATTCCCAGCCGCTCCGCCACTTCCGCGTCCTCGGCCTCGCGCCCGGTCTCGTTCTCGATCTCCTGGATCGCCCGCGCTACTTCTCGCGCCTTGCGGTGCACCGAGCGCGGCGTCCAGTCGAGACGGCGGATCTCATCCAGCATGGCGCCACGGATCCGGATCCCGGCATAGGTGCTGAAGCTGGCGCCCTGGCTGGCATCGTATTGGCGAGCGGCTTCCAGCAGGCCGATCATGCCGGCCTGGATCAGGTCGTCGATCTGGACCGAAGCTGGCAGCCGGGCGGCCATGTGGTGGGCGATGCGCTTGACCAGCGGGGCGTGCTCTACCACCAAGTCGTTGCCGCCCTGACGCTGCACTTGGACGTACATCGCATGCGGATTCATGGCGCGGCCCCTCCAGTCTGCAAGCTGTACTGGATCAGGCGTTCGACGAAGAACTCCAGGTGCCCTTCGGCGGCAGTCGGCAGCGGCCACTTTTCCACCCGGCGCGCCAGCTCGGCGAAGGCGCGGGAGGCCGGGGCGCTGGGATAGGCCGTGCTGATCGGCTTCTGCTGCTGTATCGCCCGGCGCGCCAGCTCATCGTCGGGGATGGCGCCGGCGTAATGCAGGGTCAGATCAAGGAACTTGTTGGAAGCTCGGGCCAGCTTGGCGTAAAGCTCGTGCCCTTCCTGCGGGCTGCGCACCCGGCTGGCCAGGACGTGGAAGCGCTGCACGCCGTGATCGTGATTGAGCACCTTAATCAGCGCGTAGGCATCGGTGATCGAGGACGGCTCGTCGCAGACCACAACCAGCACCTCGCGGGCCGCCTTGGCGAAGCTCATGACACCGTCGGCGATGCCCGCAGCGGTGTCGATGATGAGGTAATCCAGGTCGATGCTGAGCTCGGAGAAGCTGCGGATCAGGCCGGCATGCTCGGCGGGAGTCAGCTCCGCCATGCGCTGGATGCCGGAGGCGGCCGGAACAATGTAGATCCCGTTGGGACCGCGCAGCAGCACTTCCTCCAGCGTCACCTGGCCGTCGATAACGTGGGAAAGGTTGTATTTGGGGCTCAACCCCAGCATCACGTCGACGTTGGCCAACCCCAGATCGGCGTCGAGCAGCATGACCTTCCGCCCCAGCGCCGCCAGCTGGGTGGCCAGATTGACCGAAACGCTGGTCTTGCCGACGCCGCCCTTGCCGCTGCTGACCGCGATTACCTTGACCGGTTTCGGAGACACCATTCTTCTCAGTCCTGCCGCTTGGTCTTCGCCAGGAGGATTAATCAGCATTCACCACCACTCCACCGAAGCCTAGCGCCAAAGTTTCGTCGTCGATTTCCTGGCGCTGTTGTTCTGCCAGCGCACGGGCGTGCTCGACCAGTTTACCACTGCGGGCTGGCTGTAGATCCTCCGGCACCCGCTGCCCGGTGCCAAGATAGGCGACAGGGAGCCGGTGTCGCAGCACCACCGTGAGCGCCCCGCCGAGACTGGCTGCCTCGTCGACCTTGGTCACGATGCAGGCGACCGGCTGCACGTGGCGGAAGGCGCGCATGGTTTCGTTGAGCGTGGCCAGCTGGGTGTTGGCCGACAGCACCAGATAGGTTCGCACCGGCGTCGGCAGCTGGGAGAAGGCCTTGAACTGCTCCGACAGGCGCATGTCGCGCTGGCTCATGCCGGCGGTATCGATCAGCACCAGGCGCTTGCCCCTGAGATCCTGCAGCACCTCCTCCAATTCCTCACGGGAGCCAGCGACCCGCACCGGCACGCCGAGGATGCGGCCAAAATTGCGCAGCTGATCCTGGGCGCCGATGCGGAAGTTATCGGTGCTCACCAGCCCGACGCTGTCACGGCCATGACGCAAGGCGAAGCGGGCGGCGAGCTTGGCAACCGTGGTGGTCTTGCCCACCCCGGTGGGACCGACCATGGCGACGATGCCGCCCTGGTCGAGGATGTCGTCGTTGGTGACCTTGAGGTTGTGGGCAACCACCCGCAGGGCCCGCTCCCAGGCGCGCTGGGGCTCGGCCTCACCGGCCACATGGTCGGCCAGCTTGCGGCAGATATCGGGCCCCAACCCCAGCTCGCAGAGCTGCCGGAAAACTGCCGCCCGCACCGGCTGCCGCTGCCCCAGCTGCTGCCACTGCAGCAGGTTCATCTGGTTCTCGAACAGGGAGCGCAGCGCCTTGAGTTCCTGCCGCATCTCGGCGATCGCCGGCTCCTGGGTCCACTCGATCACCGGCGGTGGCGGACTGGGTTTGGGGTCGGTGTCGGCCAGCTCCGCCGACAGATCCAGCTCGTCGTCGACAGCGATGTCGATTTTCTGGCGCGGCGGCGCACTCTGCTGGCAGGCGGCCTGCTTGAGCGTCGCGGCGAAGGACGGAGTGGGCTTGGCCGGCGCCGACTGCCGCTCCACGGCGGCACGGACGACCCGCTCGTCGTAATCGATCGCGGATACCACCTCCACGCCACCGTCGACGTTGCGGCTGGAGAGGATGACCGCGTCAGCGCCCAGTTCCTCGCGCACCTTGCGAATGGCCTGGCGCATGTCCTTGGCAAAGACGCGTTTGATCTTCATGCTGCCACCTTCCTACTTGCTACTGGCCTGCCAGCTGGGCCTGGCCCACGCTGCCAACGATGCGAATCTGCTTATCGTCTGGCACCTCGTTGTACGAGAGCACGTGCAGGCCCGGAACGCTGTGCCGGGTCAGGCGATACAGCCACCTGCGCAGCTGCGGCGCGGTCAGCAGCACCGCCGGCTGCCCAGCCATCTCCTGCCGCTGCGCGCTTTCCGCCAGCGACCGCTGCAGCCGCTCGGCCAGGCTGGGCGCGAAGCCCATCGCACTCGAAGTACCCTGCACGGTATCAAGCAACAACTGTTCCAACTGCGGCTCGAGCGTGATTACCGGCAGCTCTTCGCTGAGGCCGCAAATGTTCTGCACGATCATGCGGCCCAGCGCCTCTCGCACCGCCGTGGTCAGCTGGGCCGGATCGCGGGTGCGGCCGCCATGCTCGGTCAGGGCCTCGACGATGGTCCGGGTGTCGCGCACCGGCACCCGCTCCTCCAGCAGGTTCTGCATCACCTTCACCACCACTGACAACGGCAGCGTGTTGGGCACCAGCTCCTCGACCAGCTTAGGCTGGGTTTGGGCCAGGATGTCGAGCAGCTTCTGGACCTCCTCGTGTCCGAGCAGCTGGTGGGCGTTGTTGTGGATGATCTGCGACAAATGGGTAGCCACCACGGTGCTGGCATCGACCACGGTGTAGCCCATGCTCTGGGCATAGTCGCGCTGACTCGGCTCGATCCAGACCGCCTCCAGGCCGAAGGCCGGATCACGGGTGGCGATACCCTGCACCGGGCCGGCCACGCTGCCGGGGTTGATCGCCAACTCCCGGCCCGGCATCACCTCCGCCTCTGCCAGCGGTACGCCATGGATGCTGATGCGGTACTGGTTGGGACCGAGGTCCAGGTTGTCGCGGATGTGCACCGGCTGAATCAGGAACCCCAGATCCTGCGACAGCTTCTTGCGCACGCCTTTGATCCGGGTCAACAACTGACCACCCTGCTTGCGATCCACCAGCGGAATCAGGCCATAGCCCACCTCCAGCCCGATTACGTCGACTGGCGGCACGTCGTCCCAGGACAGCTCTTTGGTCTCGCTGGGCTGTTCGGGCGGCGACTGCTCGGCCGCTGCCGGCGGCCTGGCGGCCTGCTTCTTCCGCTGCAGCAAGAACCAGGCTCCGGCCCCGCAGGCCAGCGCGAACAGCAGAAAGGGCACGTTGGGCATGCCGGGGATGAGGCCGAGGAAGCCGACGATGCCGGCGGTCACGGCCAGTGTCTTGGGATTGCCCAGCAACTGTCCCAGCACGGCGCCCGCCATGTCCTGACTGGCCGAGACCCGGGTGACCAGGATGGCGGTGGCGGTGGACAGTACCAGCGCCGGGATCTGCGCCACCAGGCCGTCGCCAATGGTGAGCAGGATGTACACCTGCAGGGCGTCGGCAAACGGCATCCCATGCTGCAGGATGCCGATGGCCAGTCCGCCGATGATGTTGATGATCAGGACCAGGATGCCAGCGATGGCATCGCCGCGGACGAACTTGGAGGCACCGTCCATGGAGCCATAGAAGTCGGCCTCCATGGCGACCTCGTTGCGTCGCGCCCGCGCCTCTTCCTGAGTGATCAGCCCGGCGTTGAGGTCGGCGTCGATGGCCATCTGCTTGCCGGGCAAGGCATCGAGGGTGAAGCGAGCCGAGACCTCGGACACCCGGCCCGCGCCCTTGGTAACCACGACAAAGTTGACGATGGTGAGGATGATAAACACCACCAGGCCGATGGTGTAGTTGCCGCCGACCACGAACTGGCCGAAGGCTTCGATCACCTTGCCGGCGGCGTCGGTGCCGGTGTGGCCGTTGAGCAGCACCACCCGGGTGGAGGCCACGTTGAGCGCCAGCCGGAACAGCGTGGCCATCAGCAGCACCGTGGGGAAGGCGGCGAAGTCCAGCGGCCGCAGGGCGTAAATCGCGGCCAGCAGCACGATCAACGACAGCACGATATTGAAGGTAAACAGCAGATCCAGCCCCACGGGTGGCAGCGGCACCACGATCATGGCCAGCAAGGCCACGACCAAAAGCGGCGTGCCGAGCCCTTGGCGGCCGACCTGTCGCAGAGTTTGCAGCGCCGTTGTCGTCGTCATTGCTCGGTGCTCATCCCTCTATTCGCGTATTTCATAAATTCTTCCGGAATCTCCGGCTCCGGCCGCAGCGGCCGAGCGTCAGCCGTGGCGTTGCGCAGCTGGTAGATGTAGGCCAGCACCTGCGCCACGGCGAGATACAACCCGCTGGGGATCTCCTGGTCGATCTCGGTGGTGTGATACAAGGCGCGTGCCAACGGCGGCGCCTCGAAGATCGGCACCTTGCTTTCCTCCGCCAGCTCGCGGATGCGCAGCGCGATCAGGCCGACGCCCTTGGCCACCACCTTGGGCGCCTGCATCTTCAGCTGGTCATATTGCAAGGCAACCGCGAAATGGGTCGGGTTGGTGACCACCACGTCGGCCTGCGGCACCTTCTCCAGCATGCGGCCTCGCGACAGCTCGCGCTGCAGCTGACGAATTCTGCTCTTAACCTCGGGCTTGCCCTCGGTCTCCTTGAACTCCTCCTTGAGCTCCTGCCGAGTCATGCGCAGCTTGCGGCTGTTGTCCCACAGCTGGTAGGGCACGTCCACCGCCGCCACCAGCGCCAGGGCCAGCGCCAGGAAGACGAAGGCCTGGAAAAACAGACGAATGCCGCCGGCAATGCCGGTCTCGAGCGGAACCCGGGCAAGCGCCAAGAAATCGTCACGGAAGGTATAGAGGACCAGGAGCCCGACCAGTCCGACCACCAGCACCTTGGCCAGCGCCTTGACCAGCTCGATCACCGCCCGCAGGCCGAACATGCGCTGCAGGCCCTTGACGGGATTGAGCTTCTCGAACTTGGGCGCGAGCCCTTCGAGGTTGAATGTCCAGCCGCCCAGCAGCAGGGTGCCGGCCACCGAAACCACCAGCATCAGCAGCGCAAACGGCGCGATCAGCAGCAGCCCACGGCCGATGGCCTCCTGCAGCAGGCGCACCGGCGCCATCGGATCGAAGGCGACCTCACGGTCAAAGCGAAAATTGCTGTCGACGACCCCGTACAGCCCTTCGCCCATGTAGCCGCCCAGGGCATACAACCCCACCGCCGCGGTGAGCATGACCAGCATGGTGTTGAGCTCCCGCGAGCGCGGTATTTGCCCTTTCTCGCGCGCTTCCTGGCGGCGTTTAGGAGTCGGCTCTTCTGTTCGTTCTTGCCCGGTATCGTTCTCTTCAGCCATGTCGAGTTCGTCACAAGGCGCAGCACGGTTGCTTGACGACGACTCATCATGCAAAGAGCGGGCCAATCAGCCGGGAATCCAGGCTCAACCAGGCCAGGCGTACGGATTGCGATCAAGACGACAAGAACTGCTGCGCCGAGGTCGGCGACGGAAAGCCGACATCAGGAGCGGGACGAAGGGTAGGCGCACGCCCCTAGGGCGCGCGGGCTGTCGCGGGAGTCGGAAGGCGGTCGGCGCCGTCAGCCGCAGCGACCGCCCGAAAGCGATGCCAGGCCGGCTAGCGGCCGGCGACGGTCAGGAACACTGCGACTCGCCGCAGTTAAGGCAGGTCATGCAGCCGTCCATCTGCACCACGGCCTTGGTCTGGCACTTGCCGCACAGCTGCGCGCTTTCCGGATAGCCGGGGTTGTCAGCGGCCTGCGTCGTGTCCTCGCCGGCCGGGACGCCGGCGCCGCCGCGACTGGCCAGCTCGGCCTTCTTCTGCTCGATGAAGGCGCGCTGATGCTCGTCCAGCTGCTCCTCCGCGATCAGGCCGATCTTGCGCAGGTGCATCTCGATAACATCACCGATCTCGGCCACCAGCGAGGGCATGAAACGCCCGCCCTTCTTGAAATAGCCGCCCTTGGGATCGAACACCGAGCGCAACTCCTCGACCAGGAAGGTGCAGTCGCCTCCCTTGCGGAACACGGCCGAGATGATGCGGGTGAGCGCCACGATCCACTGGAAGTGGTCCATGTTCTTGGAATTGATGAAGATCTCGAACGGCCGTCGTTGCTCGTGCTCGGTACCCGGATTGAGCACGATGTCGTTGATCGTCACGTAGAGCGCATGCTCGGACAGCGGCGTCTTGATCTTGTAGGTCTCTCCCATCAGCACCTCGGGGCGCTGGAGCTTCTCGTGCATGTGCTCGACTTCAGGCGCCTCGGCCTCGGCTTGCTGATTCTTGACGACCTCATAGCCGACGATCTTGCTCTCGATTTTGACTGCCATCTTCCTCTCACCCTGTTTTTTGACGGCTCATGCGCGCCGTGGCCGACCGCCGCCGCCAAAGGCACTTGTTGCCGGCGCGGCAATACGCGGCAATATATAGTGGAACCCACCCGCAAGCAAACACAAGATATGGTGCGCGGGTCTTCCCTAGCCCACTGCTCCTGCGGCTGCGCGTCGCTCCCGAGCCGGCAGCTATCCGGCAAATCGGCCCGTTTCCGCTATTGTTCACGGCTATGAGACGACGTATTTTTCAGTCTCAGGAGCTTCCATTTTAGTTGATCGCAGCCGCTGCAGCGATGCGAAGCTCCCAAGCCTAAGGAGCCGAACCATGGAAAACTTGTTCGAAGGGGCGCTCAGTCATCTAGAAGAAGCCGCACGCTATGCCCAGGTACATCCGGAAGTGCTGGAAAAGTTGCGCTACCCCAAGGAGGTCTTAGCCACTCGCCTGATGATACGCATGGACGACGGCTCTAGACGCTCTTTCCGGGCATGGCGTTGCCGTTACGATGACACCCGCGGCCCCACCAAAGGCGGCATCCGCTTCCATCCCGACGCCAAGGAAGACGAGGTCATCACCCTCGCCTTCTGGATGACTTTCAAGTGCGCGGTAGTCGGCCTGCCCTATGGCGGTGCTAAGGGAGCGATCCAGGTCGATCCCCACTCCCTCACCAAGGGCGAGCTGGAGCGGCTGTCACGGGCTTACGTGCACGCCTTCGCCAACATGATCGGGCCCAATCGCGACATTCCCGCCCCCGACGTCTATACCAACGCCATGATCATGGGCTGGATGGCGGACGAGTATGCCAACGTGGTTGGCCACCCCTGCCCGGACGTCATCACCGGCAAGCCTATCCCGCTGGGCGGCTCGCTGGGCCGGGACGACGCCACCGCCCGTGGCGGCTTCTACGTGCTCAACCACCTGGCGGAGGAGCTGGGCTGCAACGGCGGCACCCGCCGTGCGGTAATCCAGGGCATGGGGAATGCCGGCTCCCACATGGCCGAGATGCTGCACGCCGCCGGCTGGCAAATCATCGGCATGTCCGACTCGCGCGGGGCCATTTACGATCCTTCCGGCCTGTTTCCGAGCGCAGTCCTACGCGCCAAGCAAGAGCAAGGCAGCGTCGTCGCCATGGCTGGCAGGGAAGGCGTGCGGGAGATCAGTCCTGACGAGCTCTTGACCCTGGAGTGCGAGCTGCTGGTGCCGGCGGCGCTGGAGGAAATGATCAATGCCGACAATGCCGAGCACATCCAGGCCCGGGTCATCCTGGAGCTGGCCAACGGCCCCGTCACCCCCGCCGCCGACCGCATCCTCGCCCGCAAAGGCATCGCCGTGTTGCCGGACATTCTCGCCAACGCCGGCGGCGTGACCGTGTCCTATTTCGAGTGGGTGCAGAACCGGCAGGGCTATTACTGGACGCTGGACGAGGTGCACAGCCGGCTGAAAGCCATTATGGAGCGGGAAAGCCGCAACGTCTGGAACATCGCCCAGAAGCACAACATCACCCTGCGCACGGCAGCCTACGTCCATGCCCTCAACCGCCTGTCGGAAGCGATAGAGGCCCACGGCACCCAGGCCTATTTCGCTGGCTAGCCCCTCTAGAGTGCAAAACGGGTACCATGATGGGACGTCCCGGACCGCCCGGTCCGGGACGTCCGACCGTTTGCCGAATCCGACGAGAAGCTGTGAACACCCTTTCCCACCACCAGGCCTCTGCCAAGATCCACGCCCACAATTGGTTCTTCCCCGCGGCCGCCCTGTATGCGGCCATCGTGCTGCCACTGTCGCTGCAGATCATGCTGACCCAGCCCGGCTGGCTGCCGGGTCTGGCGACCGGCCTCGGCCACGGGCACGAGATGCTGTTCGGCTTTGCTCTGGCGGTGATAGCCGGCTATCTGCTGGGGCCGCAATCCAAACTGCTGCTGGGCGCCATGCTGGTCCTCTGGGCTGCTGCCCGCGCCAGCTATCTGACCGCTCCCTACAGTGCCGTGGCAGCGCTGACCAACGCCTTGTTCGCCGTCCTGCTGGCTGTGCAGATCGCGCCGAAGTTCATGACGGCAGCGAAAAAATGGCGCAACAAGGTCATCGGTCCAGTACTGCTGGCCATTTGCGGCCTCGCCGCCGCCATGCAGCTGGATCGCCACCTCGGCGGCCATCTGACCCAGCAGACCCTGCTCCACGAGAGCGTGCTGTTGATCGCCCTGCTGCTGCTGTTCATGGGCGGGCGCATCATCGCGCCCGCGGTCGCCGGCCACTTCCAGCAGCTGGGGCAGGAGCTGGATGCTCGTGTGCAGCCGCGCGTCGAAGGCGCGCTGATCATCGCCATGGGACTGGCCATCGCGCTTCATCCCTGGCCAGCGACGCGGTCCCTGGCCGCCATTGCCCTGGTCGTCGCCGGCGTGCTGGCGCTGGTCCGGCTGCTGCGTTGGCGCTTGTGGCAGTGCCGAGCGCGGCCCGACCTGCTGTGCCTGGGCGCCGGCTATGGCTGGCTTGTCATCGGGCTGATCCTGCTCGCCCTGGCGGCTCCGGCCCATCGGGCGGCCGCGCTGCATGTGATCACCATTGGCGGGCTCGGCTCGCTGGCGCTGGGCGTGATGGCGCGCACCCGGATGCAGCGGGTCCGGGCCAATCCCGCGGATGCGCCCTCCATCGTCATCGGCACTGCCCTGATCGGTCTGGCAGCAGCCGCCCGCGCCCTGGCCGGTCTGGGCGTCTTCTACGGCGGCCTGCTATGGTTGAGCACGCTGGCCTGGGCGCTCGCCTTCCTGCTGCTGGCGCGGCTGTTATTCAGCCTGCCAGCCCGCTGAAACCGCGCCCGCAGGCCAGACGCGCGGGCGCGTGCCTGGCCGCCGGGACTGGTTTGCAGGCCCGCCAAGCCCTACTATAAATCGCTAAAGACAAACAGTTTTCGACCGGCGAAGGCCCGCTCGCAGAGGCTCGAAAAGGCTCACAAGGACCATTGTTCCGAATTACACTGTCAGCATGCCTCGGCGAGTTCTGCGGGCGCTCCACTTACCCTCGCCAACGCATGCTGCATCCATTCCCAGCCCCGCCCGACTGGCCGTGGCTTTCCTGGATGGAGAGGGAGACAGATCGTGACACAACCGAACATCATCGTGACTAGAAATGACCTGGAGCGCCTGGAGGAGCTGCTGAGCAGCGCGGCGGCCAAGGGGTTGCCGGGCGTGGACAGCCTCTGGCAGGAGCTCGAGCGTGCCGAGGTGGTCTCGGCTAAGGACGTCCCCCCGGGCGTCGTGACCATGAACTCCACCGTGCAGTTTGTCGAGGAAGGCACTGGCAAAACCCACGAGATGACGCTGGTGTATCCGCACGAAATCGACGGCACGCCGGGCAAGGTTTCCATCCTGGCTCCGGTCGGCAGCGCCTTGCTGGGCCTGTCGGAGGGTCAAACCATCGAATGGTCGCGCCCCGGCGGCGGCACCATCAAGCTACGCGTCGTGCGCGTGCTTTATCAGCCCGAAGCTTCCGCCTCTAGCGCCCAGGCCTGAGGCCTGGGCGGCTTTCCCGCATCGCGACCGTCCCCGGCACCGTTTCCGCAAGCCGTTGTTCCCAACCCAACCGTCGCCCGGGCGCCAGCGAGCCTGCCCGGGGCCGTTACTCGGCAAGGCGCCGCCCTTATTTCAGATGCATGCCCCGCCTCCCCGCGCCACGGCCGAGCGGGGCACGATCGCCGGCCGGGAGAAAAACGAGCGCCATGCCAGCAAGTCCTTACCTCGACATCGCCCTACACCTCGTCGCCGCGCTGGGCGCGGGCAGCCTGATTGGCCTGGAACGCACCTTCAGTGGCCGACCGGCTGGATTTCGTACCCATGGGCTGGTCTGCCTAGCTTCGGCCATGCTGATGCTGATCACGACCTATCAGAATCTGTGGCTGCACACGCTGCCCCTGGAGACGGTGCGCACCGACCCCACCCGCATGGCCCAGGGCATCATGACCGGCATCGGCTTCCTCGGCGCCGGCGTCATTTTCAAGGAGGGGTTGACGGTCCGCGGTCTAACCACCGCGGCTTCCATCTGGAACACCGCCGCCATTGGCACCTTGATCGGTATCGGCTTTTACTATCCAGCCGCACTCGCCACGCTGATCACCTTCGGCATGCTGTCGGTTTTTCGCACCATCGAGGTCAAAATGCCGACCCGGCATTACGCGCGCAACGTCATCCGCTGCCACCGCGACCGGGTTCTGTCCGAGCCGACCATCCGGGAGCTGTTGCGCAGCCATCATTTCGACGTTGTCAAAATGGGCTACCACCTCGCCGGCGGAGGGGAGGTCTTCGAGTACCAGATGGTGATCCGGACCCTCGACCCACGCAACATGGAGCGGCTATCCCAGTCGCTGCTGGCCGCGCCCGAGGTGCTGGAGTTTCAGCTCGTCGCCATTGCCAACTAGAATGGCTCCGATGCATCGCACCGACACCGTCACACCATGCCTGCGCGGCCTGACCGTCCTGGTGACCCGCCCGGCCCACCAGGCCGCCGCCTTTTGCGCCATGCTGGAGCGGCGAGGCGCCGTGGCACTGTCCCGCCCTGCCCTGCGCATCTGCGAGCCGGCCGACCTCGGCGAGCTGGAGCGCGCGGTGGCGCGCCTGGATGCCTTCGACCTTCTCATGTTCAACAGCCCCAATGCGGCCACGCGGGCGCTTGAGTTCATTCATGCCCGCCGGCGCCTGCCGGAACAGGTGCTGATCGCCGCCATTGGCCGCGCGACTGCCGCCGCCATCGAACGCTACGGTTACCGGGTGGACGTCTGTCCGGCCTCCGGCTTCGACAGCGAAGCCCTGCTCGCCCTGCCCGAGGTGGCCGAGGTCCGCGGCAAGCGGGTTGCGATTTTCCGCGGCCAGGACGGGCGCATGCTGCTGGCCGAAACCCTGCGCCAGCGCGGTGCCGAGGTCGAGTTCGTGACCACCTACCGGCGCTGCGGCCCCAGTCCGGAGCAGGCCAAGGCCCTCAGCGCCGCGCTGCGCCAGGGCGTGGACGTAGTGACTGTGGCCAGCAGCGAGACTCTGCGCCATCTGGTGGCCTGCCTCGATCCCGAGGCGCGGGCGCAACTTGAGCACGCCTGCCTGATCACTGGGCACCCGCGGATCAGCGCCACAGCGCGCGAGCTGGGCCTGCCGGAGCCGTACACCGCTGCCGATCCCACTGACGCCTCAATGCTGGCGGCGGTGTTGGCCTGGGCGCAGCGACGAAAGCGCTCTTGATCGTGCGTTGTCGCCCTGCTTTGGGTAGCATCTTGCCGCGTCAATTTTCCCAACTTTGGCTGAGGCCCCGATGAGCATTTACGGCGATTACATCAAATCCGTCATCCGCACTGTCCCCGACTGGCCACAACCGGGCGTCAAGTTCCGCGACATCACGCCGCTGCTGCAAAGTCGCGCCGCCTTCCGTCGCCTCATCGACGGTTTCGTGCACCGCTATCAGGAAATGGAACTGGACGCCATCGCTGCCATCGACGCGCGCGGCTTCATCATCGGGGCGCCACTGGCCTACGAGCTGTCCTGCAGCTTCGTGCCGATCCGCAAGCAGGGCAAACTGCCCTTCAAGACCCTCAGCGAAACCTACAAGCTGGAATACGGCGAAGCGACGGTGGAGCTGCACGCCGACGCCTTCCGGCCCGGCGATCGCATCCTGATCGTGGACGACCTCATCGCCACCGGCGGCACCATGCTGGCCGCCGCCAAGCTGATCCAACGTGCCGGCGGGGTGGTGGTGGAAACTGCCGCCATTATCGACCTGGTCGATCTCGGCGGCTCGCGCAAGATCCGCGAAGCTGGCTACGAAGTCTTCGCCGTCTGCACCTTCACCGAAGACGAATGACGCGCTGAAGCCGGCAGAGTGGCTGCCCTGCCGGCCCGCGCTTGCGCGCCCTAGCCATTCCCGCCCAAGATGGGCCGGGCCGGCGGCAGCGCGGCGAACTCGTCAGGACGGTTTTCCCTGCCGGCGCGGATGGCCTCCAGGATCTCGTCCCGCTGCAGCATGCTGGCGTTCCAGATGCTGATGTAGTCCAGCGCGGCAGCCGTGCTGTGATCGCGCGAGTAGATGGCCATGCGCTTACAGCCGTAGACCGCCAGCGGCGGCTTGCTGGCGATCTCGCGGGCAATGACCATGACCTCCCGCAGCATGGTCTCCTGGTCCGGGAACACCCGGTTGACCAGCCCCACCTGGCGCGCTTCCTCGGCCGGCATGCGCCGCCCGGTATAGGCCAGCTCGCGGGCGATGCCTTCGGGGATCAGCTTGAAGATGCGCGGGAAGGTGCCAACGTCAGCCGTCATGCCGACGTTGATCTCGTGAATGGTGATGAAGGCATCGGCCGTGGCATAGCGCATGTCGCAGGCGGTGATAAGGTCGACTCCGCCGCCGATGCAACCGCCCTGGATGGCCGCCAGCACGGGCAGACGGCAGCTCTCCAGGCAGGAGAAGGTCTCCTGCATGCGCTTGACGTTCTCGTAGAAACGCAGCCCGGCCTGGCGCCGCCGCAGCGGATCCTCCGCCCCGCCGCCAAGGGCGTCGGAGGAGAACAGACCGAGATCCAGCCCGGAGCTGAAATGCGGCCCGGTCGAGGAGATGACGATGACCCGGGCTCTGGCATTGTCGTCGATGTCGCGCACGATGCGCGGCAGCTCCTCCCAGAACTCCCGGATCATGCTGTTGCGCTTCTCGGGCCTATTGAGTTTGATGTGGGCGATCTTGTCCTCGATGCTGACGTCGAAACAGGTGTAGCTCATCTTCCTCTCCCGCGCGCGGGGCCGCCCGGCCTCGCGTCCATGCCGCGATTATTTGGGCGCCATGCGGATCGCGCCGTCGAGCCGGATCACCTCACCGTTGAGCATGGTGTTCTCGACGATGTGCGCGACCAGGGCGGCGAATTCGTCGGGGCGCCCCAGCCTGGGCGGAAACGGGACTTGCTGTCCCAGCGACTTGCGCGCCTCCTCGGGCAGACCAGCCATCATGGGGGTATCGAACAGCCCCGGCGCAATGGTGACGCAGCGGATACCGAAGCGCGCCAGCTCGCGAGCGATAGGCAGCGTCATGCCGACCACGCCGGCCTTGCTGGCGGAATACGAGGCCTGGCCGATCTGGCCGTCGAAGGCTGCCACCGAGGCGGTGTTGATGATCACCCCCCGCTCGCCCTCGGCATCCGGCTCGTTGGCCGTCATCATCTGGGCCGCCAGCCGCAGGCAGTTGAAGGTGCCGATCAGGTTGACCTCGATGCCGCGGGCGAACAGATCCAGCGGGTGGGGACTGTTGTCGCGATCCAGCACCTTGCCGACCACCGCCACGCCGGCGCAGTTGACCAGCCCGTGCAGCCCGCCGAAGGCATCGCGGGCAAGCTCCACCGCCGCCTGCACGTCGGCTTCCTTGGTCACGTCCACCTTGCAGAAGCGGGCCTGTGGACCGAGCTCGGCCGCCAGCGCCTCGCCCTGCTCGACGTTGATGTCGGCGATGATCACATTGCCGCCGCCGGCCGCCAGGCGCCGCACAGCGCCGCCGCCGAGGCCGGACGCGCCGCCGGTCACCATAAACGTACGTCCCTTGAGATCCATACGAAGTCTCCTCTCCGTCGTTGCATGACAATGGCCGCCGAAGAAGAGGCTTCCTCGACGGCCGCAAGATCGAGCCGCAGATTGCGCTCAAGGCGGCGAAAGCAGCCCCTACCCCGGCAGGCTGGGAGCAGCCCGTGCGCTCAAGAGGCAAGCTCCCGCAGTGCCACGATGGGCAAATCACGCTCGGCCGCCCAGCGCTCCCAGTCCAGGGCGTCGCGCTCTCGCAGCGCCTGGCCGAGGCTGGCGTGGGTGAGTCGCTGCAGGCCCAGCTCGGCGGCGAGACGGGCGCTGAAATGGGGCTCCAGGCAGCCGACCGCGACCACGCCGCTGCGCGCCGGGTAAATGGCGTATTCCGGCAGCCGTCCCGCCAGCAGGCCGCCTGGCCGGGTGACGCCATGGCGCAGCGGCGCGGCCAGCGCCTGGGCGCCGTCGAACAAGGCCACGCTGGCGTAGGCGCCCTTGCCAGTGCGCTGCCGTGACAGCAGCAGGGCGAGCGCGGTACTGACGGTCCGCTCGGCCCCGATCAGGTCGGCCGCCAAGGTGCGCGGCATGCGGTCGGGCTCCAGCAGCCCGGCTTCCGCCAGATAGGTCAGATCGTGCCCAGGCCTGTCCTCGTCCGGCGCCGGATAGCCGATGATGGCCACCTGGCACAGATGAGGATGGCGGGCCTGCAGCGTGGGCCAATCCAGCTGCAGCCGCCGCAGCGCGGCGGGACGGCTAGAAGTGATGAGCACATCGGCTTCGCTCAACAGCGCATGCAGCCGCTCGCGCTGCGCCTCCTGCTTGAGGTCAAGGGTGTGATGGGACTGTCCCTGGTGCAGCTCCGCGTACCAGACCGGGTTGAAGCGGGCCATGGGATCGCCCGTTGGCGGCTCCACCTTGATCACCTCGGCTCCCAGCTGCACCAGGTGCGCCGCAGCCGCCGGCCCCGGCAAGTTGGGCGCCAGGGTGACCACCCGTATCCCCTGCAACAGTGACGCCACGCTTTCCGTCATTGCGCGGCTCCCCTTGAAGCCGAATCGTGCGCCGACAACATGCTTCTCCTCCAGCGGCAGACCGTCCATCGTCCTTCCTGAATGTAGCAGGCCAACCGTCTGCCGCAAGCAGGTTGCTCACGAGGCAGGCGCGGGCGTCACCAGCTGATCGGTGACGATGCGACCGTCGACCAGCTCGATGATGCGATCGCAGCGGGCGGCCAGGCGCGGGTCATGGGTCACGATGAGGAAGGCGGTGCCGCGCTCCTGATTGAAGCGACGCAGCAGTGCGAAGACCTCGTCGGCAGTGGTGGTGTCGAGATTGCCGGTGGGCTCGTCGGCCAGCACTAGCACCGGATCGGCGATGAGGGCGCGCGCGATGGCAACCCGCTGCTGCTGACCGCCAGATAATTGCGACGGCGGCCGGTCGCCGAACTGGGCCAGCCCCACGGCGGCCAACAGCTCGTCGGCCGCGGCCTGCATACCGCGCTCCAGCCGGCCGCGGGCGGCGAACAGAGGCAGCAGCACGTTCTCCCGGGCCGAGAAGGCGCCGACCAGATGGTGGAACTGGAACACGAACCCCAGTGCCTCCCCGCGCAGCTGGGTCAGCTCCCGCTCGCTCAGGCGACCGGTATCCTGCCCCGTCAGCAGGATGCGGCCACTGCTAGGCCGATCCAGCAGTCCGATCAGGTTTAGCAGCGTACTCTTGCCGGAACCGCTCGGCCCGATCAGGGCGGCGAACTCGCCTGCCTCCAGCCGCAGGTCTATGCCGTGCAGCACCTCGGTCTCCGCCGGCGTACCGACGGCGTAGGACTTGCGGACCGCCTCCAGACGCAGGATCTCAGCCACGGATCGCATCCACCGGATTGAGGCGTGCCGCCCGCAGGGCCGGAGCAGCCGCCGCCACCAGCCCCGTGAGCGTGGCTAGCAGCGCCGCTCCAACCAGCACCGCCGGGCTGATCTGAATGGCGAACGGGAAGCCCGTCGCCACGCGGGTGAACAGCTGGATCAGCAGCGTTGCCATCGCCGAGCCGACCAGCGAGCCCAGTAGCCCCAGCAGCGCGCCCTGCAGCAGGAACACCGCCATGATGGCCCGCCTCGAGGTGCCGGTGGCGCGCAGGATGCCGATTTCCCGCGACCGCTGCACCACCGAGATCGCCAGTACGCTGGCGATGCCAAAGGCAACCGAAATGGCGACGAAGAAGCGGATCATGCCGGTGGCGATGCTTTGCGAGCGCAGCGCCGACAGTAGCTCGCGGTTGGTTTCCATCCAGCTGTCGGCGATCAGCCCGGTCTGCGCCTCGATGCGATCGCCGATAGCCTCGGCTTCGAACACGTCGACCACCCGCACCTCGATGCTGGAAATGCCTCCGGGCAGATCCAGCAGGCTTTGTGCCGGGCGCAACCCGATATAAACGTAGCGCAGGTTGAGATCGCGCATGCCGAGATCGAACAGGCCAGCAACCCGGAAACTGCTGCCGCGCCCGCCCACGGTCTCCAGCCGCAGGCGGTCGCCAAGGCGCAGCCCCAGCTCGTAGGCTAGATCGAGCCCGATCAAGGCGTCCTCGGCGTCCAAGCGCAGCTGCCCCGTCCGCAGCTTGCCGGCCAGATCCACCACCCGGCTGAAGCGCTCTGGCTCGATGCCCAGCAGGGCGATGGCCCGATTGGCCTCGCCCCGGATGGCCAGCCCCGGCCCGGAGGCTACCGGCGCCACCGCCACCACCCCGGGCTGATCGGCGATGATGGGCAGCAGCGCCTGCCACTGGTCGATGCTGCGCAGCCGCTGTGCCCGCGGCTGGATGCGGTGCAGCATCTGCAGGCGCGCCGCCTCCCGCAGTGGCGGCACGACCTCGTCCGGCGGACGCACCACGATATGGGCTTGCGATCCCAGCGTGTCCTCGATGACACGGGCTTGCAGTCCGTTGATGATGGTGGTGATGAAGACGATAACGGCCACGCCCAGCGCCACGCCGCCGACGATGAGCAGGGTCTGGAAACGTCCCTCACGCAGGAACCGGACCGCCACCACCCAAGCGAAAGGCATCAGCGCGCCACCTCGTCGATTCGGATGCGCTGGCCGGCGACCACGGCGTCGGGATCAGCGAGCACCAGCTCGCCAGCCTCGACGCCGTCCAGCAGCTGTACCCGCTCGTCTCCGAGCAGGCCGAGGCGGACCGCCTGGCGCACCGCCCGTCCGTCGCGCGCCACCAGCAGCCAAGGCTGCCTGCCGATGTCACGCACGGCTCGACGCGGCACCGTTAGCGCCCGCTCCTGCCGGGCTACCAGGATGTCGATGGTGACCGTCATGTCGGCGCGCAGGAACGACGGTGGATCGTCCACCGTCAGCTCGATCTCGACCGTGCCCCGCTGCGCGTCGACCGCCGGCGCGATGAAGCTGACGCTGGCAGTGAACAGTTGGCGCGGATAAGCATCGGCCGCCACCAGCGCGGGCTGTCCCAATTCGACCAGGCTCAGGTTGCGCTCATCCAGCTGAGCCTCGATCAGGGTCTTGCCGGCGCTGGCCAGCAGCAGCACCGGTGTGCCCGGCTGCACCACGTCCCCGGGTTCCACCAGGCGGCGAAGCACGGTGGCTGCGACCGGCGCGCGAATCAAGGTTTCCTGCTGGCGCGCGTGGATTTGCGCCAGCGCGGCCCGGGCCTGCTCCAGGTTGGCGACCGCGGCCAGATATTCGCTGCCGTCAGGCTGCAGCGCAGCCAGGCTTTGCTCGGCGCTGCGCAGCCGGCTGGCGGCCAAGTCCATTGCCTCCTTGCGCGCTTCCACCTCGGCCTGGCTGACGAACCGCTCTTTGGCCAGTTCAGCAGCGCGGCGGTAGTCGCGCTGCGCCTGGCGCAGCTGCAGCTCGGCCTGGATGCGGGTCTCGGCGGCCAGCGGCCGCTGCACTTGCTCCAGCTGTCGCAGCCTTACTTCCGCCAAGCGCAGACTGGCCTCGGCGCTGCGCACCGCGGCATCGAGCTCGCTGCTGACCAGACGCACCATGGGGGCGCCGGCAGCTACCCGCGCCCCCTCTTCCACCAGCACCTCGGCCACGGTAGCGACCAGCACGCTGCCGACGCCGATGCGCTCCGGACTGACCACCCGTCCGGTCGCCACCACCCGCTGCTCCAGCGGCCCGACGCCGACGGGCTCGACCGCAACCCGCGGCACCGACAACAGCCAATGCACGGCCCAGGCCAGCGGTAGCAGCACGGCGATGACGACCAGCCAACGCAGCCGCATGATCGTAGGTCCTCCGGGTGCCGCCGGCTGCCCAGGCGGCGGCGACCGTGACGTGGGCAACCGGCGCAGCGCGCCGCCCGCCACTGCCGGCGGCAGCGGGCGGCCTGACGGGCGTGCTCAGAACTTACCGTAGTAGCCTTCCTTGAGGGCGTCGAACAGGTTGGCGGCGGTGTGCACCTCACCGTCGTACTCGACCTGCTCGTTGCCCTTGGCCTCGACCACGCTGCCGTCTTCCAGGATGAAGCGGTAGGTGGTGTTGGCGAGGTCCTTCTCCTTCACCAGCACGCCCTGGAAGGCTTCCGGGTTGAAGCGGAAGGTGGTGCAGCCCTTGAGCCCCTTCTTGTAGGCATACAGGTAGATGTCCTTGAAATCCTCGTACGGGTAGTCCGTGGGGACGTTGGCCGTCTTGGAGATCGAGGAGTCCACCCATTTCTGCGCCGCCGCCTGGATATCCACATGCTGCTTGGGCGTGATGTCGTCGGCGGTGACGAAGTAGTCGGGCAGCCCCTTGCCGGGCTCGGCCTCGGGGTCGATGAAGTGCCGGTAGGCCAGCAGCTCCATGGAGTAGACGTCGACCTGCTCCTTGGTCTTCTTGCCCTCGCGGATCACGTTGCGGAAGTAGTGATGGGCGAAGCTTGGCTCGATGCCGTTGCTGGCGTTGTTAGCCAGCGACAGTGAGATCGTGCCGGTGGGCGCGATCGAGGTGTGGTGGGTGAAGCGCCCGCCCGTCTCGGCCAACTGCGCGACCAGCTCCGGGCGTTCCTTGGCCACCTGCTGCATGTAGCGTGAGTACTTGGCCCAGAGCACCTTGCCCTTGACCTTGTCACCCACCTTGTAGCCGTCGGCCTTCATCTCCGGCCGCTTGGCCAGCATCTCGGAGGTGACGGTGAACTCTTCCTCCATGATGGGCGCTGGCCCCTTCTCGCGGGCCAGCTCTAGCGCCACCTCCCAGCCGACCAGCGCCATTTCCTTGGCCACCTGTTCGGTGAAGGTCACCGCGTCGGGATCGCCGTACTTCATGCGCAGCATGGTGATGGTCGAGCCCAACCCCAGAAAGCCCATGCCGTGGCGGCGCTTGCGGAAGATCTCGTTGCGCTGCTGTTCCAGCGGCAGACCGTTGATCTCCACCACGTTGTCCAGCATGCGGGTGAAGATGGCCACCACCTTGCGGAACTCGTCCCAATCGAAGCGCGCCTTGTCGGTGAACGGATCGCGCACGAACTTGGTGAGGTTGACCGAGCCGAGCAGGCAGGCGCCATACGGCGGCAGCGGCTGCTCGCCGCAGGGGTTGGTGGCGCGGATGTTCTCGCACCACCAGTTGTTGTTCATCTCGTTGACGCGGTCGATCAGGATGAAGCCCGGCTCCGCGTAGTCGTAGGTGGAGGTCATGATCAGGTCCCACAGCCGCCGCGCCTTGATGGTGCGGTAGATGCGGCAGGCCACCAGGCCCTGCTCGTTGACGCGGTAGCCATCGTGCAGCGGCCATTCGCGCCAGATCACCTTGGAAGGATCGTTGAGGTCGATCTTGTCCTCTTCGATCTCCTTCTCGGTCATGGGGAAGGCCAGCGACCACTCGGCGTCAGCTTCCACCGCCTTCATGAACTCGTCGGTGATCAGGAGGCTCAGGTTGAACTGGCGCAGCCGGCCATCCTCGCGCTTGGCGCGGATGAACTCGATCACGTCCGGATGGCCGATGTCGAAGGTGGCCATCTGGGCGCCGCGGCGGCCGCCGGCCGAGGACACCGTGAAGCACATCTTGTCGTAGATGTCCATAAAGGACAGCGGCCCGCTGGTGTAGGCGCCGGCGCCGGACACGTAGGCGCCGCGCGGACGCAGCGTGGAGAACTCATAGCCGATGCCGCAGCCGGCCTTCAGCGTCAGTCCTGCCTCGTGGACCTTCTTCAGGATGTCGTCCATCGAGTCGCGGATGGTGTCGGAGACGGTGCAATTGATGGTGCTGGTGGCGGGCTTGTGCTCCCAGGCGCCGGCGTTGGACATGATGCGGCCGGCCGGAATAGCGCCATTACGAAGCGCATAGAGAAACTTTTCGGCCCACTCCTGGCGCCTGTCGGCTGGCTCGACCTCCGCCAGGGCGTAGGCGACGCGCTTGAAGGTGTCGTCGATCGTCTTGTCGATGACGCGGCCATCCTTCGCCTTCAGGCGATACTTGGTATCCCAGATGTCGATGGAGGTCGGCTGGAACGGAATGTCGGCGACCGCCTTGCGGATGGTGCGAACCTTCGCTGCACTGGACATGCTTGATCCCCTTGCTCCCACATTCTTGCCGGTCCCTGCCGGATCAACGTGTTATTCGAGTTATCCACAGTCCGCCCATGGCTCGGGCAATTGGAAACCGCGTAAACCCAAGATATTGTGGCGGCCGCAGGATGGTACCCCACTATATATGGGAGACGTCAACTTTGCATTTCAACGCAAAATGTGCTTGGGGGGGGATGGACGCGGCCGCTGTTTCGCCCAGCACCTACCGCCTGATGCAGGCAGCAAAGGCAACACCTCAGCGCGGCATGGCGGTCGAGAACAGGTTGAGCACCGCCACCCCGGCGATAATCAGCCCCATCCCGACAATGGCGGGCAAATCCAGGGCCTGCCCGAACACCAGCCAGCCGATCAGGGCGATCAGCACGATGCCGACACCCGACCAGACCGCATAGGCGATGCCGACCGGGATAGTCCGCAGGGTCAGGGACAGCAGGTAAAAGGCCAGCAGGTAGGAAACGATGACGACCAGGGACGGCAGCGGCCGAGTGAACCCTGCGGCCAGTTTCAGGCAGCTCGTGCCGATCACCTCGGCGAGGATGGACAATACCAGCAACAGCCAGTGGGACACGGGTTACGCTCCTGATCAGCTCCAGTGCTGCCACGCCAGCCGCGCCGCCAGAGCCAGAGCATTGCTGACGAAATTCATGCTGCGAGCGACGGCGCTGGCGCGGACCAGATCGAGCGAGTATAGCAGCAGGGTGCTGACGGTCCAGAAAGCGCCCGTTCCCGGCCCCGCCACCCCGTCGTAAAACCCCAGCCCCTGCGGCCACTGCCGCCAGCGGCCGCCGGCTGTCCTGCCCGGTTCCGGCAAGCGAGCGAATAGCAGGTACAACCCGCAGGCCAGCACCACCACTGGCAGCAGCTTGTTCAGCCAGTCCGCCGGCAGGCGTTGCGCCAGTAGGGCGCCCAGGGCCGCGCCCAGGGCGGTTGCCAGCAGCGCCCCGCGCCAATGCCGCGGCGCGAACAGCCCGCGCCGGTAGAAGGTCCAGCTCGCGGTGGCGGAGCCGAAGGTCGCGCACAACTTGTTGGTGCCGAGCACCAGGTGCGGCGGCAGGCCGACAGCAAGCAGGGCCGGCAGGGTCAGCAGCCCGCCGCCGCCGGCGATGGCGTCGACGAAGCCGGCTAGAAAGGCCACGGCGACGAGCAGCAGCAAAATGGCCGGGGTGACGGCCAGCTCGAGCGGGAACGACGTCACGTCAGAAGCGGTCTCCGACAGCGATGGGCAGGTGAAAAAGGGCTTTGCCAAGCGCTGGCGACGCCAGTATGGTGAATGTTGCAGTGCGATGGAAGCGCTGCCACATTGCCTAATGGATGTTCGACTCGCAGGGCGAGGACGCGGCGGCCGGCAGCCCGCGGCTTGCGGCTACACGACACGCTCGGGCGCCGACGGACGAAGGCGGCGATTCCAGCCCTGCCGTCAAGGGGAACGAAAACCATGAACTCACTCGCCGACGACTTTGCCAAAGGGATTTTCCGCTCGCCTGAGCCACCCTGCCTCTCGCTCTATCAGCCGACCCACCGCAGCCATCCGGAAAGCGCGCAAAATCCGATCCGCTTCGGCAACCTGGTCAAGTCTCTGGAAGAATCGCTGCGCCAGAAGTATCCCAAGCGCGACATCGAGTCCCTGCTCAAGCCCTTCCGCCAGCTGGCCGGCGATCGCGACTTCTGGGCCACGCCCCGAGCCGGCATCGCCGTGCTGGTCTCGCCCAGCCTGACCCGTATCTACAAGCTGGAGCGGTCGGTGCCGGAGCTAGCCATCGTCGCCGACAGCTTCCACATCAAGCCGCTGCTGCGCATGGTGCAATCGGCGGACGAGTACCACATCCTGGCCGTCAGCCGGCAGGAGGCCAAGCTCTATCACGGCAACCGCGACAGCCTGCAGGAGGTCGAGCTGCCGCCCGACTTCCCCCGCACCCTGGCCGACGTGGTCGACCTCGATGACAAGAAAAGACCGCAGCCGGTCCGCACCCACGGCGCCGCCGGCGCCACCGGCCGCCACGGCGCCGCCTCCAAGAACGATCTCGCCAAGAGCGACGTCGAGCAGTTCTTCCGGGCCGTCGACCGGGCCATGCTGCAGCACTACTCGCGCAACCTGCGCCTGCCAGTGGTCTTGCTAGCGCTGCCGGAAAACCAGGGCGATTTCCGCCGCATCAGCCATAACCCGTATCTGCTGGCCGAGGGCATCGAGGCCTCGCCCACCGCCATCGGCCTGGAGGAGCTGCGCAAGCGGGCCTGGCAGGTCATCGAGCCGCGCTATCTGGAGCGGCTGGCGGGATTCACCAGCATGTTCAACGCGGCCCGCCCCCACGGCCTGGCCGACGCCGACCTGGTGCTGATCGGCCGCAACGCCGTCGCCGGTCGCGTCGCCACGCTCCTGATCGAGGCCGAGCGACAGATCCCCGGCCGCATCGATCCGGCAACCGGCGTCATCGAGTTCGACCAGATGGCGAATCCAGAAGTCGACGACCTGCTCGACGACATCGGCGAACTGGTGCTCAGCCAGGGCGGGCAAGTGGTCATCGTGCCTGCCGAGCGCATGCCGACCACCACCGGGCTGGCCGCCATCTATCGCTTCTGAGCGCAACCAAGCGGGGCGTGGCAGGCGGCTTGCCGGCCCGCTCCGCCGCCGCTCAGCGCGGCGGCATCATGGTGCCAGTCTCGATGAAGCGCTGATGCCAGGACAGCGCTTCCGTGAGCAAATGCGGCGTGTGGCGGCCATAGCTCTCCCGGCAAGCCCGCTCGAAATACTCCTGAAGCAGCGGACGATAGGCCGGGTGCGCGCACTTGTTGATAATCTCCCGCGCTCTCTGCTTGGGCGCCAGCCCGCGCAGGTCGGCCAGGCCCTGCTCGGTCACCACGACCATGGTGTCGTGCTCGGTGTGGTCGACGTGGCTGACCATGGGCACGATGGCGGAAACCTTGCCGTCCTTGACCGTGCTCGGCGACATAAACACGGAGAGATAGGCGTTGCGGGCGAAGTCACCGCTGCCACCGATGCCGTTCATGATCCGGCTGCCTGCGATGTGGGTGGAGTTGACGTTGCCGTAGATGTCGGCCTCGATCATCCCGTTCATGGCGATGCAGCCCAGGCGCCGGATCAGCTCAGGATGGTTGGAGATCTCCTGCGGCCGCAGCACGATGCGCTCGCGGTAGAAATCCAGATTGGCCTTAAACTCCTCGATTCCTTCCGGGCTAAGGGAGAAGGAGGTGGCAGAAGCCATCCGCAGCACGCCCTGCTTGAGCAACTGGATCATGCCGTCCTGGATGACCTCGGTGAAGGCAGTCAAATCGCGGTAGCCGCCCTCGGCCAGCCCGGCCAGTACCGCGTTGGTGATGTTGCCCACCCCGGACTGCAGCGGTAGCAGCCGCGGCGTCAGCCGGCCGTGCCGGATCTCGTGCTCGAAGAAGTCAAGCAAATGCCCGGCGATTTGCCGGGAGGCGACATCGGGCGGACTGAACGGGGAGTTGCGGTCGGGCGCGTTGGTCTCGACGATGGCAACAATCTTCTCTAGCGGACAGCGCAAGTAGGGCTCACCGATGCGGTCCTCGGGACGGATCAGGGGAATAGGCTTGCGG
This sequence comes from Lysobacteraceae bacterium, assembly GCA_012523465.1. GTDB lineage: Bacteria > Pseudomonadota > Gammaproteobacteria > Nitrococcales > AK92 > JAAYIK01. The sequence continues at coordinate 58,236 of JAAYIK010000005.1, forward strand.
CTGGGCGGCAGCGCGGTGCCGTAGTAGATGTCATGCATCCCCTCCAGCGCTGCCGGCTGCCAGTGGTTGACCTCCAGAATGATCTTGTCGGCCTGCTCCAGCCATGTCTTGTTGTTGCCCACCGAAGAGGACGGGATTAGCCGGCCGTCCTCCAGGATGCCGACCACCTCGATCACGGCCACGTCGATCTTGCCGAAGAAGCCGAACCAAGTGTGCTGAGCCACATGGCTCAGATGGATGTCGATGTAGTTGAGCTCGCCGGCATTGATGCGCTCCCGCAGCGCCGGATCGGACTGATACGGCAGCCGCAGCTCCATGCCCCTTGCCTGGGCCAGCACGCCGTCCAGCTCCGGCGCCGTCGAGGCACCGGTCAGGACCTTGACCCGAAAGGTCTCGCCGACCGCCTGCGCTTCTTCCATCCGCTCCGCCAACGCCTGCGGCACCGCCTTGGGATACCCCGCGCCGGTGAAGCCGCTCATGGCGACAGTCATGCCGGGTCCGATCAAGGTGGCTGCTTCCTTGGCAGACATGAGGCGCTGGCGGAGACCAGCGTGCTGTATGCGTTCGCTCATAACCAATCCTCGACGTGAGCTTGCTATCGAATATCGCGCAGCGGCCGCTACCACCGCGGGGCAAAAGGGCGCAGGCCCTCCCGGACCTCGCCGCCCATTAAAACAAAGCCTTCGGCTGGCCGGCGGCGACCTCCGTCTCAGGCTGACGAGCGAACGGCCGCTCGCCACCTGCCGTCCTTGCAGCTGCTGCAGCAACCGCTCTGACGGCAGGCAACCGGGGATCGGCCCGCCTTGCGCGGTCGGAATGCCGGCGTTGCGGTCACGCCCAGCCGCCGGGCAAGTGCGATTTGCCTGTCCAACGCATGCGGGCAGCCACGCTCCGGGACCGCTCCGCCTTGCCTGGGCAGCGGTCGGCGCACCACGCGCTCACGGCCTTGTGGGGCCATGCCTGCCCGTGGCAGCGACAGGTAGCGCACTTCCCCGCCCCGGGCCTTGTGCTCGGGCATGCGCGGGTGGAAGCGGCGGCAGCGCGGACGGTTGATGCCGTGACGACTGCGCCGGCTCGAGCTGGCAGGATAAATCAGAAAATCTTTAGGCTCCAACTGTCGGAAACGGTCGCCCGCGATGCCTTGCGTCGCTGCTCGTTAAGTTATTTCCTTCACTTCAGATCGAGCAGCTCGCCCTGAAGCGGATGATAGCCACCCTCGAAGACATAGAAAATCTCCCCATTGGCCACCACTTCCCGCGGCTCTAGCAAGGGCGATGGCGAGGCCGGTGGCAAACAGTACCAGCCCCTGGTCGCGGCTGAGCAACGCTGCCGGCTCCTTTGAGCTTGCTTCGTGCTCGGCGTCTTTCAATTCTCGCTGTGCGGGCATCAGCCGCGCGGATGATGCCGGGAATGCAGCTCGCGCAGGCGCTGGCGCGCGACGTGGGTGTAAATCTGGGTGGGCGAGAGATCGCTGTGCCCCAGCAGCAGCTGCACTGCCCGCAGGTCGGCGCCGTGGTTGAGCAGGTGGGTGGCGAAGGAGTGGCGCAGGGTATGTGGCGACAGCGGCTTGTCTATCCCGGCCTGCCGGGCATAAAGCTTGACGCGGTACCAGAACGCCTGGCGCGTCATGCCCTCGCCCAGATGGGTGACGAACACATGGACCGCCAGGCGCGGCCCCAGCAGCTGCGGCCGCGCCTGGCGCAGATAGCGCTCCAGCCACAGCAGCGCCTCTTCCCCTATCGGCACCAGCCGCTCCTTGCTGCCCTTGCCCAGGGTACGCACGATGCCCTGGCGGACGTTGAGCTGATCTAGCTGCAGCCCGACCAGCTCCGACACCCGCAGCCCGGCGGCATAAAGCACTTCCAGCATGGCGCGGTCACGCAAGCCGATCGGCTGCGCAACGTCGGGCGCCTCCAGCAGCGCCTCGACCTCGCGCTCTGACAGCGCCGCCGGCAACGGGCGACCGAGCCGGGGCGAGTCCACCAGGGCCGTGGGGTCATCCTGCAGCCGCCCTTCCCGCACCTGGTAGCGATAAAACCGCCGCAGCGCCGACAGCAGTCGGGCGGTGGTGCGCGGCTTAGCGCCGCTGCGAGAGCGCTCGGCGAGATACTCCAGCACCCTGTCCCGACCCGCGCCGAGCAGCGTCTCGTTGCGCGCCGCCAGCCAGCGGGCAAACCCGCACAGATCGGACCGGTACGACGCCAGCGTCAGCGCGCTGAGGCCGCGCTCCATCCACAGTGCATCGAGAAAACTCTCGATGCACTGCAGCTCGGCTGGACTCAGCTCGGCGGTCTCACTTCTCATCGGCGGGCTTGTCGTCGAGCTTGGCGACCAGCTTCTTGAACGCATCCAGCAGCTCGATGGGCACCGGGAAGACGATTGTCGAGTTCTGGTCGGTGGCGATGGCCGCCAGCGTCTGCAGGTAACGCAGCTGCATAGCCGCCGGGTTCTGCGACATCACCAGCGCCGCCTGGTGCAGCTTCTCTGACGCCTGCTGCTCGCCTTCGGCCAGGATGATGCGGGCACGCCGATCGCGCTCGGCCTCGGCCTGGCGGGCGATGGCCCGGATCATGCTCTCGTCGAGATCGACATGCTTGATCTCGACATTGGAGACCTTGATGCCCCAGGCGTCGGTCTGGGCATCGAGGATGTCCTGGATGTCGCTGTTGAGTTTTTCCCGCTCGGCCAGCATTTCATCCAACTCATGCTGGCCGAGCACTGAGCGCAGCGTGGTCTGCGCCAACTGGCTGGTGGCGGCGTAGTAGTCCTCCACCTGGATCACGGCGCGCTCAGGGTCGACCACCCGGAAATACACCACGGCGTTGACCTTGACCGAGATGTTGTCCTTGGAGATGACGTCCTGGCTGGGAACGTCCATTACCACCGTGCGCAGGTCGACCTTGACCACCTGCTGCACCACGGGGATCACCAGGATGAGCCCCGGCCCCTTGGTACCGCTGTAACGGCCAAGGGTGAACATGACGCCGCGTTCGTACTCGCGCAGCACGCGGATGGATGCCACCAGCAAGGCGGAGAGGGCTGCGATAACGACAATGACTATCGACATGGGATCATCCTTCTTTCAATGGCCCAAGGTCCGGCTTAGCATAGATTCCGGACCGCCCTGCCGGCACCAGTGGCCGACGGCGGCGCCGCGGCGCATTCCAGATGCACGCCGATTGCTATTGTTGCAATAGACATCCTAAAACAAGCGTCTTGCCAACGGGTATCGATGGACCATGCCGCGGGGCCGAACCATGGTTAAGAAAGCTCGCTCCTCCGGTAGCCGCATCATCAAGGAGTTCAAGGAATTCGCCGTCCGCGGCAGCGTCATCGATATGGCGGTCGGCATCATCATCGGCAGCGCTTTCAACTCAATCGCCAACTCGCTGGTGAACGACATTATCATGCCCCCGCTGGGGCTGATCCTGTCCGACGCCGATTTCACCGGCTTCTATCTCCTGCTCAGCCCGGGCGATCCGCCGCCGCCCTACCCGTCGCTGCAGGCAGCCCAGGCCGCTGGCGCGGTGACGCTGAACTATGGCCTGTTCGTGAACTCGGTGCTCAGCTTCCTGATCGTCGCCTGGGCGGTTTTCTTCCTGGTCCGCGGCATCAACCGGCTGCGGCGCCTGCACGAGGAAGCGCCGCCGCCGCAGCCGCCGACCACCAAGGAGTGCAGTTACTGTTGCACCACCATCCCCATCGCCGCCACCCGCTGTCCCAACTGCACCTCGCAGCTGTAGCGACGTGCCACCAGGAAGGTGAGGACATGCTTCTGAAAATCAGCCAACACGGCCAACGACTGGCGGTCCGGCTGCTGTTCCGGCCCTCGTTCACGGTCGCCCTGGTGCTGGGCACCTTGCTCGCCCTCATCGACGGCGCCGAGGCCGTCACCGGCAACGCCAACGACAGGATGCTGCACGCTGCCGGATTCGCCGGGCTGGCCTTTTTGCTCGACTACAGCTGCCCCGCGCCGGCCGCGGCCTACTGGCGCTGGCAGCTGCCGGCCTTGCTGCTGTACGGTATCCTGATCGAGATCATCCAGGGCTTCCTGCCCCATCGCTTGGCGGATCTGTACGACGCGGCTGCCGACCTGGCCGGCCTGCTCGCCTACGGCGCCATGCGCCCGCTGCTGGCTAGGATCTGGCGTCCGCGCTGGCTGCCAACCTGAACTCAACGACACTGCGCCATGAACCAGCAACAGTCATTGCCGCCTTCCGCCACCCATGCGCGGCTGCTCGCCGAACTGCAAGAGCTCGCCCGTGCCAGAGGGTTGGCCGCGGCCATGCGGGCGCTGTTCCGCCAGCAGGTCGAAGCCGGGTTCGTGCTGTTCGACCCAGCCGCCGCGGATGCGCTGGTCGAGCGCCGCTTCGCCGCCGAAGGCGCCCTGCCGCCGCTGCGGCTGCAGTGGAATCCGCAGCGCGAGCTGCGACTCGACCCCCAGCTCCTGATCGAGCGCGGCGTGATCGCCGCCGACGTCGACCAGAGCCTGCTCGTTCATCGCGACGAGCGCGGCCGCGGCTGCTTCCTCTGCCGCCACAACATCGCCCTGCAGGCACCGGCTGAGGTGATCTACCCGCTGGAGCTCGCCGGCGAGCCCTACTTCCTCGGCTGCAACTTCGCCCCGATCACCGACAACCACTTCACCGTCATCGTCGAGCAGCACCGGCCGCAGCGTTACCACGCCGGCATCCTGCGCGCCGGCTTCGCCCTGGCCGTGGCCACCGAAGGCCAGTTCCGGGTGCTGTACAACGCCCGCGCCGGCGCTTCCATCCTCGGTCACGAGCACCAGCACGCCACCGACGTCCGCCTGCCGCTGGAGGCCGTGCCGGCGGCGCCGCTGCTCCATCAAGGCGCCGGACTACGCATCGCCCAGCCGACCTACTATCTGCCCGTCTGGCTGGTCGAGGGCGAGCGGCTGGAAGCCGTACTCCAGGCAGGCGACCGCCTGATCCAGGCCTGGCTGCAGCTGGACCCCGTCCACCACAGCCTCAACCTGCTGCAGAGCTACGATCCGGCCCCCGGCACCTTTCGGCTCTATGTCGTGCCGCGCGATCGGCGCCGTCTGACTGCTCCCGGTCGGCAAGCCGCCATGGGCAGCTTCGAGACGGCGGGCCTGGTCGTGTTCTCCCATCCCGAGGAGCGGGCCCTGTTCGACACGGTCGATGCCGCCAGCGCTCCCCAGCTGCTAGCCTCCATCGCGCCGGCGTTACCGCCGGCCCAGGCCCTCGAGCGTGCCATGCTTGATTTTTAAGCTGCCGCCACCAAGTTCGCCGTATCGGCTGCAAGCGCCCGTTCCTGCTCCACCGCGCCTTCCTGCCTTCCGACCGCCCGCGTCTGCCGTGGGTGTCTTATCGACCGTTCAAGGCTATGATTCGGGGGCAAGCCGCCACCTGAGCAGAGGCATCGGCGATGCCCTCGATTCCAAAAAAGGCAAGAAGCGGCAGCAGGATCACCAACGATCGCTAGAGGGAGAACAATGACGCAGAATCAAAAGCTTTTGGCCTGGGTCGACTCCATCGCCCGGCTGTGCAAGCCGGAGGCCGTCCACTGGGTCGACGGCTCCGCGGAAGAATACCAGGCGATGTGCGACCTCATGGTCAAGAACGGCACCGCCCGCCGCCTCGACGACGCCAAACGGCCCAACAGCTACTTAGTCCTGTCCGATCCCGCCGACGTCGCCCGCGTCGAAGACCGCACCTTCATCTGCTCCGAGCACGAGATCGACGCCGGTCCGACCAACAACTGGCGCGACCCCAAGGAGATGCGCGCCACCTTGAACAGGCTGTTCGACGGCTGCATGAGCGGCCGCACCATGTACGTCATCCCCTTTAGCATGGGCCCGATCGGCTCGCCCATCGCCCACATCGGCGTGCAGATCACCGACTCTCCCTATGTGGTCTGCAACATGCGCATCATGACGCGCATCGGCACGGCGGTGCTGGCGGCGCTTGGCAACGGCGATTTCGTCCCCGCCGTGCACTCGGTCGGCATGCCGCTCGAGCCGGGCCAGAAGGACGTGCCCTGGCCCTGCAACAAGGACAACAAGTACATCGTCCACTTCCCGGAGACGCGGGAGATCTGGTCGTTCGGCTCCGGCTACGGCGGCAACGCCCTGCTCGGCAAGAAGTGCTTCGCCCTGCGCATCGCCTCCGTCATGGCCCGCGACCAGGGCTGGCTGGCCGAGCACATGCTCATCCTCAAGCTCACCAATCCCGAGGGCAAGAGCAAATACATCGCGGCCGCCTTCCCCAGCGCCTGCGGCAAGACCAACCTGGCCATGCTGACGCCCACCATTCCCGGTTGGAAGGTGGAAACCATTGGCGACGACATCTGCTGGATGAAATTCGGCGAGGACGGCCGGCTCTATGCCATCAACCCCGAGGCCGGCTTCTTCGGGGTCGCACCCGGCACCAGCATGGCATCCAACCCCAATGCCATGAAGACGCTCTGGGGCAACGTCTTCTTCACCAACTGCGCCCTAACCGACGACGGCGACGTCTGGTGGGAAGAGATGACGCCGGAGCCGCCACCGCACCTGATCGACTGGACCGGCCAGGACTGGACTCCGAACAGCGGCCGTCCCGCCGCCCATCCCAACGCCCGCTTCACCGCGCCGGCGCACCAATGCCCGGTGATCGCACCCGAATGGGACGACCCGGCCGGCGTGCCCATCTCCGCCATTCTCTTCGGCGGTCGGCGTGCCTCAGTGGTGCCGCTGGTGAACGAGGCGCGGGACTGGCAGCACGGCACGTTCTTCGGCTCCATCATCGCCTCGGAGAAAACCGCTGCCGCCGCCGGCAGGATCGGCGAGCTGCGCCGCGACCCCATGGCCATGCTGCCCTTCTGCGGCTACAACATGGCCGACTACTGGAGCCACTGGCTGCGCATCGGCCAGCGTCCCGGCGCCAAGTTGCCCAAGATCTTCTACGTCAACTGGTTCCGCCGCGGCGAGGACGGCTCCTTTCTGTGGCCGGGCTTCGGCGAGAACAGCCGGGTGCTGAAGTGGATTTTCGAGCGCTGCGACGGTACCGCCGAGGCAGTGGAAACCCCCATCGGCCTGCTGCCCACCCGCGAGGCGCTGGATTTGACCGGCCTCGACATCAGCGACGAGGCGCTGGACATCCTGCTGGGCGTCGACGTCCGGGGCTGGCGCGAAGAAATTCCGCTGATCCGTGCCTTCTATCAGGAGTTCGGCGAGCGCATGCCAGCGGCGCTATTAGCCGAGCTGGACCAGCTGGAGAAGCGCCTGGCCGAAGCCGGCGGCGCGCGCAGCATACGCAAGGCGACAGCCTGAAGACTTTGCTATCATGGACGCACGCCCGGCCAGTCGCCGGGCGTGCGTTTTTTATTGCTGCGCACCCCGCTTGATGGACGCAGGCGCCGGCGCAACATCTTCGTCATCGGGATCGCTTATGCACATCGACGAACTGACCGAGACCTTCGAGCTGCTGACCGACTGGGAGGATCGCTACCGCCTCCTCATCGATCTCGGCCGCAAGCTCCCGCCCCTGCCGGACTCGGAGAAAACCGAGGAAAACCGGGTCCAGGGATGCACCAGCATGGTCTGGCTGGTGGAAGAAGTGGAGCCGACCGATCCGCCGCGCCTGCATTTCCGCTGCGACAGTGACTCCTTCATCGTCAAGGGCCTGCTGTCCATCATCCTGATGGTCTACTCCGGCCGCACGCCCCGGGAAATCATCGCCACCGACATCGACGAGATCTTCAGCCGCCTGGGCCTGGAGCAAAACCTCAGCCCCAACCGCCGCAACGGCTTCTTTGCCACCGTCGAGCGCATCAAGGCGCTGGCAGCCGCGCACGCCTGACGCCCTTCCCCGTCACCAACCAGCAACCGGCACCAACCCGCCGCCGACTGGGCACGGGACAGCGGCCGGATTCCCGTCAGCAAGGCAAGGGATTGCTTTCCTGCACCGACGATTTTCACCCTCGTCGGATCAACCTGGGCACCGCCGGCCCTCTGCCCCCATTCTCCCGATCCCGGCCTGCCCACGGCACCATCGCCAGGCGGCTGCAGCCGGCCAGCCCGGCGCCGCCAAGCCGCTCGTACCCGACGCATTCCGATTCGATTGGCTTGACGAGATAATGAGAATAGTTATCATTAACCACCTTAACAACATAAGCATCAATAACTCCGAGGTGCGCAATGCGACCCTTTTCGCCAAACATCCTTACCGCTCAGCAGAACCGAAAGCGCCTCATTCGCTTGAGCCCGGTGCTGGCCGTGCTGCCGCTCGGCGTAGCCGTCGCTCAAACCGGCGGCAACGAGCCGGCACGCCTGACTCCGCTGGTGGTCACCGCGGCGGGCTTTGAACAGGAGGTCAAAGAGGCACCGGCCAGCATCACAGTCATCAGCCGGGAAGAGCTGGAGGAAAAAAGGGTTAGCAACATCGCCGAGGCACTGCGCGACGTCGAGGGCATCGACGTGGGCGCACCAACCGGCAAGACCGGCGGCATGAACATCAGCATCCGCGGCATGCCGAGCGAATACACGCTGGTCCTCATTGATGGCCGGCGCCAGAACGTGGCCGGCAACGTGACGCCGAACGGCTTCGGTGAGACCTCGACCAGCTTCATGCCGCCCATCTCGGCCATCGAGCGCATCGAGATCATCCGCGGCCCCATGTCCACCCTGTATGGCTCCGACGCCATGGGCGGCGTGATCAACATCATCACCCGCAAGGTGGCGCGCGAATGGGGCGGCGAGGTCGGTGTCGAAAGCACCTTTCACCAGGACAACGACTTTGGCGACAGCCGCGCCGTCAACATGTATCTCAGCGGCCCGCTGGTCCAGGATCGGTTGGGCCTGCAGCTGCGCGGCCGCTACTTCCAGCGCGACGATTCAGACTTGACGTTCACTGACGAGGCCGGCAACCAGATTCCGCTGTATACGCGCGGCTTCCATCGCGGCGCCAGTCCCGTGGAAGCCGACGTCTACAACGTCGGCGCCCGCCTCACGTTCACCCCCAACCGCGACCACGACCTCTGGATCGACGGCGAGATCAACCGCCAAGCGTTCGACAACTCCAAGGGCCAGCTGGGCAACCTCGACGATCCCAACGGCGTCATTTACGGCTACGCAGACGAACTACGCTTCGAGCGTGAGCAATTCGCCATCGGGCACACCAGCCGATTCGGAATTGGCACGCTCGAATCCAGCTTGATGCGCAACACCACCGAAACCATCGGCCGCACGATTCCGGGCTCGCGGAGCGGCGGTGACTACGGGCAGCCGTATCCCGGCTTCCCGAACATGGTTATCGGCCACCCGCGCACGCTCGAAACCACCAACCTCGTCTTCGATACCAAGTTCGTCGCCCCGATCGGCGATCACGTCCTCACCGTCGGTGGCCAGTGGTGGGATGCCGAGATGACCGATGGCCTTGCCACCGAGGATTTCGAACAGACCACCTGGGCGCTGTTTACCGAGGACGAGTGGTTCCTGCGCGATGATCTCGCCCTCACCCTCGGCGCCCGCTACGACCGGCACGATGCCTTCGGCGGCCATTTCAGCCCGCGCGCCTATCTGGTCTGGTCGGTCACGCCAAACTGGACGATCAAGGGCGGCGTCGGCGCCGGCTACAAGACCCCGTCGCTGAACGACCTGCACGACGGCATCAACGGGGTCACCCGCCAAGGCGCGACCCTGACCATCGGCAACCCCGACCTGGAGCCGGAGAAGAGCATCAACAGCGAGATTGGCGTGCGCTATGACAGTCCCAACGGCTTCATGGTGAGCGCCACCGTCTTTCACAACGAATTCGACGACAAGATCGCCAGTGGCGGGGAGCGCGTGGTGACCGGCCACCCGTCCATCCCGGACGGCACCTATGAGCAGCTCGTCAACATCGACGAAGCGGTCACCCGCGGCCTTGAGCTCGCCACCCGCATCCCGCTGGCGCCGGCCTGGACCCTGTCGGCCACCTATACCTACACCGACAGCGAGCAAAAGAGCGGCCCCAACAAGGGCGATCCGCTCACCAATACGCCGGAGCATCAGCTCAACGCCACGCTGCGCTGGAACGTGACCGAGCGCTTCAACGCCTGGCTGAGCGGTGAATACGTCAGCGAGCGCTACCGCTCTCGCCAGCGCGCGCAGGGCGGCCCGACCCGGGACGAGCTGGGCGACTACAAGGCCTACGCGCTGTTCCACATGGGCGGCAGCTACCAGCTGAGCCCGCAGCTGACCCTCAGGGCGACGGTGTACAACCTGTTCGACAAGGACTTCATCGACTACCGGCGCTACGAGTATCTCGATAACAACAGCAATACGGTCGTCAACTACGCCAACGTCTACGCCAACGCCGAGCCCGGCCGCCGGCTCTGGCTCTCGTTGAGCTACAACTTCTGACAGGCCGCCTGCACCAACAAGGAGTCCCTCGATATGGCCCAAGGACGGGCCCCTTGCTCAAAGACCCTTCCCGCAACAAAACCGCATCCGCACGCCGCCTGGCGCGGGAACTCTGCCATGCTGCACAACCTCCGGCTCCGACTGCTCTCGCTCCTGGGCAGCGTGGACAGCATGGTGGCAAGCGCACCCGGGAGCCAGCCGTGCTTCGCGCACGGCCTCCTGCCCCTGCCCGACCGCGGCATCATGGCCGTCCAGCCGCTTGCGGCCGCACAGCGGCTGGACAACCGGCGCTGCCGGCGCAATGGTTACCGACCAGGCACAACACGTATGACGACGAGGGAACCCCATGCGATCGATCCGCTTGCTGCTGCCGTTTCTGCTGCTGCTTCCTTGCGGCGCCGCCCTCGCCCATGGCGACGACGACCACGATGCCATCGAGGTCCGCATCTTGATGGGCGAGATGTACTTTCAGGTCGACGGTCAAGCCAAAGGCGAGCCGCTGCGCCTGCAGGCCGGCCAGGATTACCAGCTGATCTTCGACAACGTCGGCGCAATGATCCACGAGGTCCTGATCGGCCGCGACCCGGTTGCAGAAAACGGCCGCTACAGCGGCTACCGCAAGCACCTGCTGGCCAACGTCTCGGTCGAGATCGCCGCCGACACCGTGATCGACGGCCGCAAGCGCGCCATGAAAGCGGTCGCCTTCGGCCTCGAGGAGCTGTACGCCGATCCTGGGGTCAAGCTGGCACTGCGCTTCGAGCTGCCGGCAGAGGCCAAGGGCCGCTGGGAGATAGGCTGCTTCATCCCGGGCCACTACGAAGGCGGCATGAAGCTCGACGTCATCGTCGAGTGATTCCCCGCAGGCCGTCGCGGCGGCCTGCCAACCTCCGGAGCAGGCGGCGCGGCAAATCTTTATTGCCGCCCGCACTTCCCCCATTCATTGACGGTTGGCATAGCGCTGGTTCCCATCCAGCCCGGAGGTTAATCGCCATGTGGACATCCGCCTTCGCCGCGCTGCTGGCGGCAAGCTCGGCCGCCACGCCACCGCCCCCCACCACGCAGGTACAGGACTGGAAAGCCACCATCGCCGACGACGGCGCCGGCAGCCTGCTGTTTCGGGCCATGACGCTGGAGGAAACCGGCCTGGATGAGGACACGCTGGTGCTATCGCTCGACCGCGTACCGGGCAACTGCGATCAGGTGCTGATCTCCATGGCCGTGGTTAGCCAGGAGCTGCACGGCCTGCCGGGCGGCATGCTGTCGCCCAGCTTCTTCGGCGAAATGCAGGTCGATCGGCTGAAGCCACGCCGCTTCGACTACCGGTTCCTGACCGACCCCCATTTCGACAACGTCATACTGGTTCAGCTGACCGGCTGGGAGCGCAGCGACGACGACCTCTTCGCCGAGCTGCGCCAAGGCCAGAAATGGAAATTCCGCTTCGTCGTCGACGGTGAAGAGCACCAGTGGCGCTTCTCGCTGATGGGCGTGACCAAGGTACTCGATCTGACCCATCAGCAGTGCCTGGCCAAGAGCGAGGAGACAGGCAGCACGGAAAACGTGCTGGAGCAGGCCGCGCTCAGCGAGGAGTACGCGCTATGAGCGAAACGCGGCGGCCGCGCCGGCCGCCGCCAAGCAAAGGAAGGACACTGGCCGCAGGCGCACCTCAGGCGATGCTGGTGCCGCCGTCAACAGCCAGATACTGCCCCGTCACATGCCGCGAAGCCTCGCTGGCGAAGTACACCACGGCGCCCTTGAGGTCCTCCTCACCGCCAAGGCGGCCCAAGGGAGTTGCGGCAATGGCTTCCTCGGCAATTTTCTCCAGCACGCCGCGCGACATCTTGGAAGGGAAGAAGCCGGGGCAGATGGCGTTGACGTTGATGTTGTACTTGCCCCACTCTGCCGCCAGCGCCCGGGTGAAGTTCACCACCGCGCCCTTGCTAGTGTTGTAGGCGATGGTCTGCATCCGCTGCGAGCCGCGCAGGCCGGCAATGGAGGCGATGTTGATGATCTTGCCCGCGCGGCGGGGGATCATGCAGCGGCGGCCGACTTCCTGGGTCAGGAAGAATAGCGCATCGACGTTGAGGCGCATCACCTTGTTCCAGCCGTCCGCCGGATAGTCTTCCGCCGGGGCGCCCCAGGTGGTGCCGGCATTGTTGACCAGGATGTCGATGTCGCCGAAGCGCTCGACCACCTGCTCCACCAGGCCGGGGATGGTATCGAACTGCGAGAGGTCGCCCACGATGGGCAGCACCTCGATGTTGCGGGAACGCAGGTGGGCCGCCGCCTCTTCCAGCTCGCCCTGGCGACGGGCAGTGATCGCCACCTTGGCCCCCATCTCGCCCAGCGCTTCGGCCATCTGCAGCCCCAGCCCACGGGAGCCGCCGGTCACCAGAGCGACCTTGCCGGTTAAATCGAACAGTTTCATCACACTCATGACGGATACTCCGTGGTTATTTGCGGTCGGCCAGGGTGTCGAACGCGGTTATTTCCTGATCCGCAGCTTCCGCGCGGGCCTTGATCAGGGCCTTGATCTTCTTGTGCGGGAACACGTAGAACTGGTTCTTCTCCACCGCCTCCAGGGTCATCTCGGCGATCTCGGCGGCGGAAATGCGGCCGCGTTGTACCGCATAGCGGACCCGCTCGTTGCGCAGGCGCCGCGCTTCCGTCATCGGCGCGGTATCGGCCAGCTCGGGCGGACGGTTGCGCTCGGCATCGACGATGGCGGTCGGGAAGTAGGCCGGCGACAGGACCGTGACCCCGATGTTGTCGGCCCCGACGTCCTTGAGATCGAAGTACAGTGTCTCCGAGATCGCCACCACTGCTGCCTTGCTGGCATTGTAGATACCGCTGCCCGGCGCGTACACCCAGCCAGCGGCCGAGGCGGTGTTGACGATGTGCCCCTCCCCTTGCTCCAGCATCAGCGGCACAAAGGCCTTGATGCCCCAGGCCACGCCGTTGAGATTGACCCCCAGCACCCACTGCCAGTCAGCCGCAGTGTGCTCCCATAGCGGACCGCCACAGCTCACGCCGGCGTTGTTGAACAACAGATGGGCTCCGCCGAAGCGCTCCCTGGCGCGCTGGGCCAGCGCCTCTACCTGTTCCAGCTTGGACACGTCGACCCGCATCACCTCGGTTTCGGTGCCAGGACTGGCCTCCTCCACCAGCCGCACCGTCTCGGCCATGCCGGGCTCATCGACGTCGGCCAGCAGCAGGCGCATGCCGCGGCGGGCGCAGGACAGCGCCAGCTCCCGGCCGAGCCCGCTGCCGGCACCGGTGATCACGGCCACTTTGCCGCTCAGCTCTTTCATACCAGATATCTCCTCGTGGTCGTTGGATGCAAACGCATTCTAAAAACTCAAAGGCGCCCGCTGCAGCCTTGCTGCGGGCGCCTTTGGACAGGTTACCGGTGGCCGCAGACCATCATTCGCGATTTAGGTACGGACGCAGCTCCAGCTTGGCGATGGAGTTGCGGTGCACCTCGTCCGGACCGTCTGCGGTACGCAGATGGCGCGCATAGACGTACATGCTGGCCAGCGGGAAGTCGTCAGTGTAGCCGGCGGCACCGTAGGCCTGGATGGCCCAGTCAATGACCTTGCAGGCCATGTTGGGCGCAGCCACCTTAATCATGGCGATTTCCTTGCGCGCCTCCTTGTTGCCCACCTTGTCCATCTTGTAGGCGGCGTGGAGCACCAGGAAGCGAGCCTGATCGATCAGGATGCGCGACTCGGCAATGCGCTCCCGCCATACGCCCTGCTCGGACAACGGCTTGCCGAAGGCTACCCGCGACGCCAGCCGCTGGCACATCAGCTCCAGCGCCCGCTCGGCCTGCCCGATGACGCGCATGCAGTGATGGATGCGGCCCGGCCCCAGCCGACCCTGCGCGATCTCGAAGCCGCGCCCCTCGCCCAGGATGATGTTGGAAGCCGGCACCCGCACGTTATCGAACAGCACCTCCGGATGGCCCTTGGGCGCGTGGTAGCTGCCGAAGACCGACATGTCGCGCACGATCTTCACGCCCGGCGTGTCTTTGGGCACGATGATCATGGACTGCTGCCGGTAGCGATCCGGGTTGTCGGGATCGGTCTTGCCCATGAGGATGAAGAACTTGGTGCGCTCGTTGCAAGCGCCGGAGGAGAACCACTTGCGACCGTTGATGACGTACTCGTCGCCCTCGCGGCGGATCTCGCACTGGATGTTGGTGGCGTCACTCGATGCCACGGCCGGCTCGGTCATGGCGAAGGCCGAACGGATCTCGCCGTTGAGCAACGGCTTGAGCCACTTCTCCTTCTGCTCCTCGCTGCCGTAGCGCGCCAACACCTCCATGTTGCCGGTGTCCGGCGCCGCGCAGTTGAAGACCTCCGAGGACCACATCACCCGGCCCATGATCTCGGCCAGCGGCGCGTACTCCAGGTTGGTCAGGCCAGCGCCGTATTCGGAATCCGGCAGGAACAGGTTCCACAGGCCAGCCGCGCGCGCCTTGGGCTTCAACTCCTCGATGATGGGCACGACGGCATAGGGGTTGCCCTTGGCAGCATTCTCCCTGACCTGCTCGTGGTAGGTGCGCTCGTTGGGATAGATGTATTCCTCCATGAAATCGTTGAGGCGCTTCTGGAGGTCTTTTACACGGTCGGAAAACTCGAAATCCATGGCTCCTGACTCCATCTCGACGCGGCTTCGGCCGCTCTAAGAAAATCCCGTATCAGCACTATGCCGAGCGTGCTAAACTCCATCAAATCAATGTTTTAGTTGGCAACCATAAAAACCGTGGATATTCATCGCATCGACCTGAACCTGCTGGTGGTGCTGGAGGCGATATACAGCGAAGGCGGACTTACCCGCGCCGCGGCTCGCCTCAATGTCACCCAGCCGGCGGTCAGCTACAGCCTCGGGCGCTTGCGCGAGCTGCTAGGCGACCCGCTGTTCGTGCGCGAGGGGCATTCCATGACCCCAACCCCCTTCATGCGCAACATGATCGAGCCGCTGCGGCAGGCGCTGCGCGGCATCGAGACGGTGCTCAACAGCGCCAACCGCTTCGACCCGCAGACGGCCGAGCGGCGCTTCACCATCGGCTGCCGGGACACGCTGGAGTCGCTGGTGCTGCCGCGGCTCATGCGTCGCATCAGCCAAGCCGCGCCGCGTATCCAACTGACCACGGTGCGCTTCGGCCGCCAGGACTTAAAGGCCGATCTCTTCAGCGGCCAGCTGGATGCCGCGGCCGACGTCATCGTGCCCCGCTCGCGGCAGATCCGACATCAGCCGCTCAGCAGCGACCGGCTGGCGGTGGTGGTCCGCCGGGGGCATCCGGCCATTGCCGGCGAGCTGTCGCTGGAAACCTACCTGGCGCAGGGACACATCCTGGTCAGCTCCCGCCCCAGCGGCCCCGGCGTGGAGGACTTCGAGCTGAGCCGCCGTGGCATGCAGCGGCGCGTGGTGCTGCGCTGCCAGCATTACTTCGCCGCGCTGCGGGTGGTCGCCGAAACCGACCTCATCGTCACCATGCCGCAGCGGCTGGCGCGCATCGTCAATCCGCAGTTCGATCACCAGATCCTGCCCTTCCCGCTGGAGATGCCGCGCCATCGGTACTACCTGCTCTGGCACGAGAACATGGACGACGATCCGGGCCACCGCTGGCTGCGGGAGCAGATCGTGCAGTCCTTCGTCGAAGCCGAGAGCGGCGATCGGCCCGGAAGGGAGGCCTGAGAACGAAACAGCCCGGGACGCGCCTGCGCACGCCCGGGCTGTCGGCGCGGGAACGCGGGCTTACTGCTGCAAGGCAGGCAGCGAGCCGATCTGATCCAGCACGTGCGGATTGGCCAGCGCTTCGCGGTTCTCCACCTTCTCGCCGCGCAGGATTTTAGCTACCGCCACCTCCACCTTCTTGCCACTGCGGGTGTAGGGAATCTCCTCCACCGCCACGATGCGCGCCGGGACATGGCGCGGGCTGGCGTTCTCACGGATGCGCCGCTTGATCTTGTCGATCAGCTCGTCAGTCAGCGCGTAGCCCTCGTTGAGCACTACCAGCAGCACTACCCGCTCGTCGCCCTGCCAGGGCTGGCCGACCACCAGGCTGTCGGCGATCTCCTCCAGCGTCTCGACCTGGCGGTAGATCTCGGCCGTGCCGATGCGCACCCCGCCCGGATTGAGCGTGGCGTCGGAGCGACCATAGATCACGCAGCCGCCATGCTGGTTGAACAGGACGTAGTCACCGTGGGCCCATACCCCGGGGAAGCGCTCAAAATAGGCCTCCCGATAGCGCTTGCCGTCGGGGTCGTTCCAGAAGAATACCGGCATGCTCGGCAGCGGCTGGGTGCAGACCAGCTCGCCCCGCTCGCCCACCACCTCGCGGCCTTGATCGTCGAAGGCCTTGACGTCGGCGGCCAGCATCTTGCACTGGATCTCGCCGCGGCGGACCGGCTGGATCGGGCTGGCGCCGACGAAACAGGAGACGATGTCGGTGCCGCCCGAGATTGAAGCCAACAGCACCCGCGGCTTGACGGCGTCGTAGATCCAGTCGAAATCCTCCGGCAGCAATGGCGAGCCGGTGGAGAAGATCACCCGCAGGCTAGAGAAGTCATGCTGCTCGCCCGGCCGCAACCCAGCGTTGCGGCAATTGCCGATGAACTTGGCGCTGGTGCCGAAGTGCGTCATCCGCTTGCGCTCCGCCAGCGCCCACAGCACGTCGAGGCTGGGATGGCCCGGGTTGCCGTCGAACAGGACTAACTCAGCGCCGGTCAGCAGGCCCGAGGCCATCCAGTTCCACATCATCCAGCCGCAAGTGGTGAAATAGCAGAACACGTCGTCCGGGCGCAGATCGCCGTGCAAGATCAGCTCCTTGCTGTGCTGCAGCAGGGTGCCACCGGCGCCGTGGACGATGCACTTGGGCACTCCCGTAGTGCCGGAGGAGTACAGGATGTAAAGCGGCGTGGCGAAGGGCTGCGGTGTGAAGCTCGGCTGGGAGCCGGCGCCGCTGGCGAGCGCTTCGTCCCAGGCAACGAAGCCCTCGTCGGTCGGCAGGCCCAGCCCCGGCACGTTGTCGATCACCGCGACGGCCTTCACCGACGGCATCCGCGCCTTCAGCTCGCGCAGCTCGTTGAGGCGCGAGAACTGCTTACCACCGTAGATGTAGCCGTTGACGGCCACCAGCACCGTCGGCTCGATCTGCCCGAAGCGATCGTAAATGCCCGCCACGCCGAAGTCGGGCGACGCCGACGACCAGATCGCGCCCATGCTGGCCGCCGCCAGCATGGCGATGATGGCCTCGGGGGTATTGGCGACGATGCCGGCTACCCGGTCGCCCGGCTTGACACCGACCGAACGTAACCAGGCCTCAAAGGCACCCACTTGCGCCAGCAGCTCGCCACGGGTCAGGGAAAATTCGGACCGCGATTCGGAGACCGCGGTGATGGCGACCTTGTCCCGGTCACCGTGCAGCGCATGGCGCAGCAGGTTCTCGGCGAAGTTCAGCTCGGCACCCGGGAACCACTCGGGGCCGGGCATTTCCTTGCGGCCGAGAACCCGTTCATGGGGCTTGACGGCGATAACGCCGGTATAATCCCAGATCGACTGCCAGAAGGCTTCCAGCTCGGTCACCGACCAGGCATGCAGTTCTTGGTAAGTCCGGAAGCGCCCATAACCTTGCTTTTCCAGCCAATGCATATACTTGGCCATGTTGGTCTGAGCGATGTCGTCGGCAGTCGGCGCGTACAGAACTGGAAAGTCACTGTTGTTATCCATAGCCCTCTCCTAACCTCCTATCGGCTCCTCGAGGAAAATTCGGTTCAGCCATGATAGGGTTTGTCAAAAATCTTCAGACATGAGCCATTCTCAAAAAGTGAACAT
This sequence comes from Lysobacteraceae bacterium, assembly GCA_012523465.1. Lineage (GTDB taxonomy): Bacteria > Pseudomonadota > Gammaproteobacteria > Nitrococcales > AK92 > JAAYIK01. The sequence continues at coordinate 76,444 of JAAYIK010000005.1, forward strand.
GCAAGCCACCCAACCGTCTCCATCCAACAGCGAGACCTTCTATACCATCGGCGAGCTTGCCCGTGAATTCGGTATCACCGCCCGCACGATCCGCTTCTACGAAGACAAAGGCCTGCTGTCGCCGCTGCGCGACGGTCAGAAGCGCCTCTACCGCCGCCGCGATCGCACCCGCCTGCGCCTCATCTTGCGCGGCAAGCGGCTCGGCTTCAGCCTACGGGAAATCCGCGAAACCTTCGATCTGTACGATCAGGTCCACGGCGAATCCAAGCAGCTGCGCTACTACCTGAAAGTCCTCGAGCAAAAGCGCGAGCAGCTGCTGCAGCAGCGCAAGGACCTAGAGGACGCGCTCGCCGAGCTGGAAGAATCCTACGCCGTCTGCAAGAAATTGCTCGCAGAGCAAGAGCAGCGGCAGAAGGAGCGGGAACAGGCCTGAGGCCTGCCCGCCCGATCCGTCTCCTCGCTCCCTCGTCGCCCCGCCTTTCCTTCCGCCAGAGCGGCTTGCGCGCCGCCCGAGTCGCTCTTTCCCCGCTCGCCGACCCGCTGCTTGGCCTTGGCATCTATACAAGCAAGTTGACGTTTACGTAAAGTGCAATCAGACTTTCAGCCGAATTGATAGCCCAGGCGCGTCCCGAAAGCACGGGGTTGCGCTTGCCCGTATACGCTCAGTCACGACGTTAGAGCCGGACATGGCAGTCATCAAAAGCAAGCTGAATACTCGCTCCGAGGAATTCCGCGCCAACAGCGCGGCCATGACTGAACTGGTCGCTGACCTGCGCCGGCGGGTTGCCGAGGTCGAGCAGGGGGGCGGCGAAGCCGCACGGCAGCGCCAACTCGCCCGCGGCAAGCTGCTGCCGCGCGAGCGCATCCGCCGGCTGCTGGATCCGGGCTCGCCGTTCCTGGAGCTTTCCCAGCTGGCCGCGCACGGCATGTACGACGACGACGTGCCAGCCGCCGGCATCATCACCGGCATCGGCCGCATCAGCGGCCGAGAATGCGTGCTGGTCGTCAACGACCCCACGGTCAAGGGCGGCACCTACTATCCGATCACGGTGAAAAAGCACCTGCGGGCCCAGGAGATCGCTCAGGAGAATCGCCTCCCCTGCATCTACCTGGTGGACTCCGGCGGCGCCAACCTGCCCAATCAGGACGAAGTCTTCCCCGACCGGGACCATTTCGGCCGCATCTTCTACAACCAGGCCAACATGTCCGCCCTGGGGATTCCGCAGATCGCGGTAGTCATGGGCTCCTGCACCGCCGGCGGCGCCTATGTGCCGGCCATGTCCGACGAATGCGTCATCGTCAAAGAACAGGGCACTATTTTCCTAGCCGGACCGCCGCTGGTGCGTGCAGCCACCGGCGAGGTGGTGACAGCCGAGGAGTTGGGCGGCGCCGATGTCCATTCCCGCATCTCAGGCGTCACCGATCACTATGCCCTCAACGACAACCACGCCCTGCAGCTGACCCGCCGCATCGTCGCCAACCTCAACCGCACCAAGCCCGTCAGCCTGGATCTGCGCGAGCCACGGGAGCCGCTGTACGACCCCGCCGAGCTCTACGGCGTGGTGCCCACCGACCTGCGTAAGCCCTACGACGTGCGCGAGGTCATCGCCCGCATCGTCGACGGCTCGGAGTTCGACGAGTTCAAGGCGCTGTACGGCACCACCCTGGTCTGCGGCTTCGCGCACATTTACGGTTATCCGGTCGGCATCCTCGCCAACAACGGCGTGCTGTTCTCGGAGTCGGCGCTCAAGGGCGCGCACTTCGTCGAGCTGTGCAGCCAGCGCGGCATCCCGCTGGTGTTCCTGCAGAACATCACCGGCTTCATGGTGGGGCGCAAGTACGAGGCCGGCGGCATCGCCAAGGACGGCGCCAAGCTGGTGACCGCGGTGGCGACCACCAAAGTGCCCAAGTTCACTGTCATCATCGGCGGCAGCTTCGGGGCTGGCAACTACGGCATGTGCGGCCGCGCCTACTCGCCCCGCTTCCTGTGGATGTGGCCCAACGCCCGCATCTCGGTCATGGGCGGCGAGCAGGCCGCCAACGTCATGGCGCAGGTGCGGCGCGAGAGCCTGGAGCGGCGGGGCCTGTCGCTCAGCCCGGAGGAGGAGGAAGCCATCAAGCGACCCATCCTCGAGCAGTACGAACGCCAGGGGCACCCCTATTATTCCACTGCCCGGCTATGGGACGACGGCGTGATCGATCCGGCGCAGACCCGCATGGTGCTGGGGCTGGGCATCTCCGCGGCCCTGAACGCGCCCATCGAGCCCACCCGCTTCGGCCTGTTCCGCATGTAACAGGAGGCCCCATGGCGAGCAATCATCCCGAGAATATGCCCATGTTCGAAAAGGTCCTCATCGCCAATCGCGGCGAGATCGCCTGCCGCATCGCTCGCACTTGCCGGCAGCTGGGTATACGCACCGTGGCGGTGTACTCGGAGGCGGATGCCAATGCCATGCACGTCACCGCCTGCGACGAGGCCTGGCTGCTGGGGCCGGCGCCGGCGCGGGAAAGCTACCTGAACATCGAGCGCATCCTCGAGATCGCGCGGCGCAGCGGCGCCCAGGCCATTCATCCCGGCTATGGCTTCCTGGCCGAGAATGCCGACTTCGCCCGCGCCTGCGAGCAGGCCGGCGTGGTCTTCATCGGCCCACCCGCCGCCGCCATCGAAGCCATGGGCTCCAAGAGCGCGGCCAAGGCCATCATGGCCGAAGCCGGCGTGCCCCTGGTGCCTGGCTACCACGGCGAGGAGCAGTCGGTGGAATTCCTCGCTGCCGTTGCCGAGGAGATCGGCTATCCGGTGTTGCTCAAGGCTTCGGCCGGCGGTGGCGGCAAGGGCATGCGCCGGGTCGACCGCCCCGCCGACTTCGCCGACGCCCTGGTGTCGGCCAAGCGCGAGGCCGCCGCCGCCTTCGGCGACGACCGGGTCCTGATCGAGAAATACCTGCTGCGGCCTCGCCACGTCGAGATGCAGGTCTTCGCCGACCGCCACGGCAACGTCGTGCACCTGTTCGAGCGCGACTGCTCGGTGCAGCGCCGCCACCAAAAGGTGATTGAGGAAGCCCCGGCGCCGGGGCTGGCGGCCGCAACCCGCCAGCGCATGGGTGCGGCGGCGATCGCCGCGGCCCGCGCCATCGGTTACGTCGGCGCCGGTACGGTTGAGTTCATCATGGACGCCGAGGGCGGGTTTTATTTCATGGAAATGAACACCCGCCTGCAGGTCGAGCACCCGGTGACCGAGATGATCACCGGCCTGGACCTGGTGGCCTGGCAGCTAGAGGTGGCCGCCGGCCGCCCGCTCCCGCTCGCGCAGGAGGAGCTCGCCATGCGTGGCCACGCCTTCGAGGCACGCATCTACGCCGAGGACCCGCAGCGCGATTTCCTGCCGGCCATCGGCACCATCCGCTCCCTGCACATGCCAGAACCGGGGCCCCACGTGCGCATCGACACCGGGGTGCGCAGCGGCGACGAAATCTCCATGCACTACGACCCCATGATTGCCAAGCTCATCGTCTGGGGCGAAGACCGCGATCAAGCCCTGTTGCGGCTGCGCCAGGCGCTGGCCGCCTGCAGCATCACCGGCACCACCACCAACGTCGAGTTCCTCGCCCGCGTCGCCAGCCACCCGGCGTTCGCCGCCGGCGCGGTCGACACCCACTTCATCGACACCTACCGCGACGAGCTGCTGCCTCCCCCGCAGCCGGCCACCGATGCCGTCTTGGCCACAGCCGCCCTGCACCAGCTCTTGGCAATCCAGCAGCAAGCCGCCGCCCGCGCCCGCGCCTCCAACGATCCCTGGTCGCCCTGGCACGACTGCACCGGCTTCCGCCTCAACGGCAGCAGCTGGCACAGTCTGGAGTTCCGCGACGGCGAGCGCGAGCTCATCGTCATTGCCCACTTCCGCCCCGGCAGCTTCCTACTGGAGCTGCCGGGCGGGACGGTCGCGGCCAGCGCCCACCCGCAGCCCGACGGCCGGCTGCGGGTAGTGCTGGAAGAGCGGCAGTTCGACGCCTGGGTGCAGCGCGACGGGCAGCAGCTCACCATCCAGCTCGACGGCCACAGGCACCAGCTGCTGCTTGCCGATCTCGACGCCGCCACCCTGCTGGAAGACGAACCAGCCGACGGCGGCCTGCACGCCCCGATGCCGGGCGTGGTCCGCGCGGTCTTGGTCGAACCGGGGCAGAAAGTCGAGGAAGGCGATGCCCTGCTGGTGCTGGAAGCCATGAAGATGGAGTACACCATCCGCGCTCCCAGCGCCGGCGTCATCGCGCGCATCGACTTCGCGGTCGGCGATCAGGTCAGCGAGGGCGCCGAGTTGCTGGCTCTTGCCCCGCTGGAGTCCTAGCGCACCAGGAGGCTGACATGTTCCCTGCATCCGTCACCATCGTCGAAGTCGGTCCTCGGGATGGGCTGCAGAACGAGCCCCAGGTCATCCCCACCGAGACCAAGATCGCGCTGATCGAGCGCCTGGCGGCCACGGGCCTTCCGGTGGTCGAAGCCACCGCCTTCGTCTCGCCCAAGTGGGTGCCGCAAATGGCCGATCACGACGCCGTGCTGCGCGGCATCCGCCGCCGCCCTGGGGTGCGCTACCCAGTGCTCACTCCCAACATGAAGGGCTTCGAGGCCGCTGCCGCCGCCGGCGCCGACGAGGTCGCCGTCTTCGGTGCCGCCTCGGAGAGCTTTTCCCGCAAAAACATCAACTGCTCCATCGCCGAAAGCCTGGAGCGCTTCGCCCCCGTGGTGGAAGCGGCCAGGCAGCGCGGCATCCGGGTGCGCGGCTACATCTCCTGCGTGCTCGGCTGCCCCTACGAGGGCGAGATTGCCCCCAAGGCGGTCGCCGACGTGGCCGAGGCGCTCTACCGCATGGGCTGCTACGAAATCTCGCTGGGCGACACCATCGGCGTCGGCACGCCGCTCAAGGCCAAGCGCATGCTGGAGGCGGTGGCCGAGCGCGTACCCATCGAGAAGCTGGCGGCGCACTTCCACGACACTTACGGCCAGGCGCTGGCCAACCTCTATGCCGTGCTAGAGATGGGGCTGCGCACCATTGACAGCTCGGTAGCCGGCCTGGGCGGCTGCCCCTACGCCCGGGGCGCCTCCGGCAATGTCGCCACCGAGGACGTGGTGTACATGCTGAACGGCATGGGCATCGAAACCGGCGTGGATCTGCAGGCGCTGGCCGAGGTTGGCCGCTGGATCTGCCAGCAGCTGGGCCGCGAGCCGGCATCCAAGGTAGCGCAGGCGCTGCGTCCAGCCGCCGGCGCCTGACGACGCGCCTTACGGCCGGAACGGGAACAGCAGCGGTACCAGCGCCACCGTCATCGCCAGCACGATGACGGCGAACGGCACACCCACCCGCACGAAATCGATGAAGCGATAATTGCCGGGGCCGATTACCAGCGTGTTCACCGGCGACGACACCGGCGTCATGAAGGACGCCGAGGCGGCCAGCGCCACCGTCATGGCGAACGGATACGGCGACAGCCCCATCTCCTCGGCCACCGCCAGCGCCACTGGCGCCATCAGCACGGCGGTGGCGGTGTTGGAGATAAACAGCCCCGCCACCGCGGTAAGCACGAACAATGCCGCCAGCATGGTACGCGGCCCGGCATCGCCCACCGCCCCCAGCAGTGCCTCGGCCGCCATCGACACGCCGCCGGTGGCCTGCAGAGCCAGCGAGAACGGCAGCATGCCGGCGATCAGCATCAGGCTCCTCCAGTGAATCACGCCATAGGCGCTGTCCATGTCGATGCAGCGGAACAGCCCGAGCAACAGACAGGCGATCAGCGCCGCCAGCACGTTTGGCACGACGCCCGTGGTCATCAGCAGCACCATCAGGGCCAGCGCTGCCAGCGCATGCGGAGCCCGGCCAGGCGCTGCCAGCACCTGCTCCGACTCCACCGGCATGTTGAGCACGATGAGATCGCGGGTGCGACCCTGCAAGGCCCGTATCGCCCGCCACGGCCCTGCCACCAGCAGGGTATCGCCCAGCCTGAGCCGCTCGTTTAGCACCGACTCCGGATAGGCGGTGCGGCCGCGCTTGAGGCCAATCACCGAGAGTCCGTAGGTGGTGCGAAAGCTTGCATCGACCACGGTCTTGCCGATCAGGCTGGACTCCGCCGGGATCATCAGCTCCGCCATGCCGATAGCTTGGGCATGGTCGGCAAAATAGCTGCGCGGCAGCGGCAGCCGCTGCAGACCGTTGTGCTCGCACAGCGCCTGCAGGTCGAAGGCCGGCTCGCGCACATCGAGCAGCAGCACATCGCCTACCTCCAGCTCGGTCTGCGCGTTCGGCTCGACGAGCACAGTCGCGAAAGGCTGCCGCCGCTCGATGGCAATCACGTTGACCCCAGCGGAGGCGCGTAGGTCGCGCTGCGCCAGCCGCTTGCCCACCCAGGGCGAGCGCGGCGAAAGCCGCAGCCGGTGCTCGCGCTCGGCCAGCCGGTACTCGGCGATCCAGTCCGCCACCCGGGGCCGTCCCGCCTCGGCGGCTTCCGCCGCCGGCCGCCGCCCCAGCCAGCGCCGCGCCAGCAGCATGTAGCCAATGGCCAGCGCCAGGATGGGCACGCCGAACGGGGTGAAGGCGAAAAAGGCGAAGCCTTCGTAGCCAGCTCGTTGCAGCTCGCTGTGGATGACCACGTTTGGAGGCGTGGCAATCAGCGTCATCATGCCGCTGATGAGGCCGGCCACGCTCAGCGGCATCATCAGCCGCCCCGGAGCCAGCCCGGCACCGTGGGCGATGCGCAGGGCGACGGGAATGAAGATCGCCACCACCCCGGTCGAGCTCATGAAGGAGCCGATGCCGGCCACCATCACCATCAGCAGCGCGATCAGGCGGGTCTCGCTGCGCCCCGCCTGGGCGATCAGCCAATCGCCTAGCCGCTGCGCCACCCCGGTCCGCACCAACGCCTCGCCGATCACGAACAGCGCGGCGATGAGCACAATGCTGGGATCACTGAAGCCCGCCAGGGCCTGCTCCACGGTGATGACGCCGGTGAGCGGCAGCAGCGTGAGCATGATGAGCGCAACCGCGTCCATCCGGGGGCGGTTGAGCGCGAACAGCACGATGGTCACGCCCAGCAGGACCAGGACGATCAGCAATTCCGCGCTCATCGACAGCCCCCGGAGACGCCGCAGGGGCGCCTCGCGGCGCCCCTGGTCTGGGCCAGCTTCGGCTTCAGTAGACCCTGCTCTGCTGGAATATCGCCACGCAACCGTTGCCGACCGGCTTGAGGATCATCGTGATGCCGCCCTCGTTCTGGGTGAAGAACAGATCCAGCGTCTTGGCCTGGAGCTTGAAGGCCGGCATCTGGGCAGCCTGCTCGGCGCAGCTGTCGGTGGTCGTCAGCAGGACGGTGGAGGTGGCCAGACAGACATCGCCGCGGCGGCGGAATTCGGCTTCCAGAAAGATGGAGTCGCCGACATCGCCATAGGCGGCGGTGATCTTCAGCATGTCGTCCTCGAAGCCCGGGAAGGTTTCGGTGATCACGCGCATATCCGATCCGCCCGCCAGGCTGAAGGTCTCGCGCACCGCCTCGTCGCAGTGGGTGAAGCCCCGCTTGTGGGCCATGTTCACCACGAACTCGACGAAGTCTGGATCCGAACCCTGCACCGTCGCCGACAGCACACTGAGCAGGCCCGCGCAGGCAAGGGAAGCGATTTTCTTGGACATGGTTGCCTCGGTTGTTGTTGAGAGCGGATCGGCGAACCGGTTTCCGCCGCGTTTGGAATCAGCGCCCGCCGTCGGCGGGCGCAACATCATAACGCCATGTCTTGGCGCCCGTCATGCCTTGCCTGCAGGACGCGCGGGCCGGCACCGGGCGTAAAAAAGCCGCGCCGGCAGTCGAGCCGGCGCGGCCGATGGCAACGGTCGCCGTCGCTTAGAGCTCTTCGACCTCGGGCACCGCATCCTCGTCGGTGGCCGAAGGCATCGGCTTGCCGATGAGAATCTCCCGCAGCTTGCGCTCGATCTCGTTGGCCACCGCCGGATTGTCCCTGAGCCACTGGCGAGCGTTATCCTTGCCCTGACCGATGCGGTCGCCGTTGTACGAATACCAGGCACCAGCCTTGTCAATAATGCCCTCCCGCACCCCCAGCTCGATCAGCTCGCCTTCGCGGGAGATGCCCTCGCCGTACAGCACTTCGAACTCGGCCTGCTTAAACGGCGGCGCCAGCTTGTTCTTGACCACCTTGACCCGGGTCTCGTTGCCGATGACCTCGTCGCCGCGCTTGATGGCGCCGATGCGACGGATGTCGAGGCGCACCGAGGAGTAGAACTTGAGCGCGTTGCCGCCGGTCGTGGTCTCCGGGCTGCCGAACATCACGCCGATCTTCATGCGGATCTGGTTGATGAAGATCACCAGCGCGTTGGAACGCTTGATGTTGGCGGTCAGCTTGCGCAGCGCCTGGCTCATCAGGCGGGCCTGCAGGCCGACGTGCGAGTCGCCCATCTCGCCCTCGATTTCCGCCTTGGGCGTGAGCGCCGCCACCGAGTCGATCACCACCACGTCGACGGCTCCCGAGCGCACCAGCATGTCGGCGATCTCCAGCGCCTGCTCGCCCGTGTCTGGCTGCGACACCAGCAGGTCGTCGACGTTGACGCCGATTTTCTCGGCATAGCTCGGGTCCAGCGCGTGCTCGGCGTCGACGAAAGCCGCCGTCCCGCCCAGCTTTTGCGCCTCGGCGATCACTTGCAGCGTCAGGGTGGTCTTGCCCGACGACTCCGGACCGTAAATCTCGACCACCCGCCCCCGCGGCAGGCCACCGATGCCAAGGGCGGCGTCCAGGGCTAGCGAGCCAGTCGAAATGACATCGATGTCGCGTACCGCCTGGGCATCACCCAGGCGCATCACTGCGCCCTTGCCGAACTGCTTCTCGATCTGCCCGAGGGCGATGCTGAGCGCCTTCTTACGGTTTTCGTCCATTCGATTCCTCTATACGCGCTATGCGTGTTCGTGCCCTGCAGGATAGCGCAGGTGACACTCATGGGTTGGAAGATTATTCCACAGTTGCGCCCGCCCCTCCTACAGCAGGCCCAACCTCCGTTCGCAACGGCCAGCGCTGCCTCACCAAATACTGCGACCCTTCTGGCCGCAGCACCGACTCTGCCAAGCAGAAATCGGTCACCGTCCAATGAATCGGGTCGATCGGGCGGGGCGCAATCGTCGCCGCATCCCGCGCCAGGGTCACATGCGGACGGTAGCGCCGCGACTCCAGCGCCAATCCAACTTTCTGCGCCGCCGCCTTCAGCTGCCGGTGCAGGCTCAGGAGCGCTGGCGGCGCCTCGTCCAGGCCCAGCCAGGCGACCCGCGAGCGGGACCAGTAATCCAGACGCACCAGCCGCAACTCGAAGGGCGGCACGATCACCGTGGCGGCCGCCTCCCTCAGCCGCCGGCTCTGCTCGACGTCGACCGAGCCCAGAAACAGCAGCGTAAGATGCAAGTTTTCCTCCGCGACCGACCGGCCGACCGCAGGCCGCTGCGCGGCGATCCGACCCCGCACCGCGGCATCCGGCCACAACGCGAAAAAAAGCCGCGCCTTGCGGCGCTCCCATCCTTCCATCATGCCGCCTCGTCTGTCGCGGGAGGCACTCTTGACAAAGACCCCTGTAGCTCCCGAAAGTTCCCCTGAAAAGATATAAATTTTCTCTTAAAATTCCTGTGCTTGCAATGACCTGACGAAGCCAGGCAGCAGCGCCCGGAGACGCTCCAGGGCATGTGCCACGGTCTGCCGCCGCACCGCCTCGCGATCGCCTGGGAAGCGCACGGTCTCGACCACCGTTTCGCTGCCGCGAGCGCTCCAGGCGAAGCAGACGGTGCCCACCGGCTTGTCGGCGCTGCCGCCACCCGGCCCGGCGATACCGCTGACGGCCACTGCCACCTCGGCTGTCGAGCGTCGCAGGGCGCCTTCGGCCATCTGCCGGACCACCGGCTCGCTGACCGCGCCGAACTCGGCCAACGTCTCTGCCGCGACACCGAGTTCATCCTGCTTGGCGGCGTTGGAATACGTGACGAAGCCGCGGTCGAACCAGGCCGAGCTGCCGGCGATGTCGGTCACGGCCTTGGCGATCCAGCCGCCGGTGCACGACTCGGCCAGGGCAAGCCGCAGCCCGACCAAGCCGAGGCACTGGCCGACCTCGGCCGCCAGCGCCGTCAGCGCGGCATCATCTATCTGTACGCGTTTCATCGTCCCTCACACGCTAGAATAGGCGACCTTCGCCAACCCAAAAATTCGAGACCTATGTCAGCACCACAAGCAGATCTCAGCCAGCACACACCGATGATGCAGCAATATTTGCGCATCAAGGCCGAGCATCCCGACGTGCTGCTGTTCTATCGCATGGGCGATTTCTACGAGCTGTTTTACGACGACGCCAAGCGCGCCGCCAAGCTGCTCGACATCACCCTCACCAACCGCGGGCAGTCGGCGGGCCAGCCCATACCCATGGCTGGCGTCCCCTTCCATGCGGTCGAAAGCTATCTGGCCAAGCTGGTGCGCATGGGCGAATCGGTGGCGATCTGCGAGCAAATCGGCGACCCGGCCGCCAGCAGGGGCCCGGTCGAGCGCAAGGTGGTGCGCATCGTCACCCCCGGCACGCTGACCGACGAGGCGCTGCTGGACGAGCGGCGCAGCAACCTGCTGGTGGCCATCAGCGGGGCCGGGCAGCGCTACGGCCTAGCCTCGCTGGAACTCTCCAGCGGCCGCTTCGGCATCAGCGAGCTGGACGGCGTGGATGCCCTGCTTGCGGAGATCGAGCGGCTGCAGCCGGCGGAGATTCTGGTTAGCGACGATAGCAAGCTGCCGCCGGAGCTGAAACAGCGCACCGGCCTCACCCGCCGGCCGCCCTGGCACTTTGAGACCGACGCCTGCGAGCGCCTGCTCTGCCGCCACTTCGGCACCCGCGACCTAAGCGGCTTCGGCTGCGCCGAGATGAAGCTGACCATCCAGGCCGCCGGCAGCTTGTTGCAGTACGCCCTGGAGACCCAGCGCTCCGAGCTACCGCACATCCGCGGCATCAGCATCGAGCATCGGGACCAGGCCATCGCCATCGACGCCGCCAGCCGCCGCAACCTGGAAATCGAGGTCAATCTCAGCGGCGGCAGCGAGCATACCCTGGCCTGGGTGCTGGACACCGCCCGCACGCCCATGGGCAGCCGCTTGCTGCGGCGCTGGCTGAACCGGCCGCTGCGCGATCGTGCCGAGATCAACGCCCGCCTCGATGCCGTCACCCTGCTGCTGGAAACCCAGGCCTACCACGGCCTGCGCGATTGCCTGCACGGCATGGGCGACGTCGAGCGCATCCTGGCCCGCGTGGCGCTGCGCTCGGCCCGCCCGCGCGATCTGGTGGCCCTGCGTGAGGCGCTAGGTCGCCTACCGGAGCTGCAGCGCCAGCTGGCCGAGCTGGACACAGGGTTGCTGCGCCAGCTTGCTGCCGACATCGGTCAGCACCCTGAGACGCACGCTCTGCTCCAGCGCGCCCTGGTGGACAACCCGCCCATGCTGGTGCGCGACGGCGGCGTCATCGCTGAGGGCTTCGACGCCGAGCTGGACGAGCTGCGCACGCTGGCCAGCGACGCCGGCGACTTCCTGCTCAAGCTGGAGCAGCAAGAGCGGGAGCTCTCCGGCATCCCCACCCTCAAGGTGGGCTACAACCGCGTCCACGGCTACTACATCGAGGTCACCAAGGCGCAGGCCAAGCACGCCCCGCAGCACTGGATACGCCGCCAGACCCTGAAAGGAACCGAGCGCTACATCACGCCGGAGCTCAAGGCCTTCGAGGACAAGGTGCTGAGCGCCCGGGAGCGTTCGCTGGCGCGGGAGCGCGAGCTGTACGAGCAGCTGCTGGACACCCTCAATGAGCAGCTGGGCCCGCTGCAGTTGTGCGCCCAGGCCCTGGCCGTGCTGGACGTGCTCGCCACCTTCGCCGAGCGCGCCGAGGCGCTGAACTACCAGCGCCCCGAGCTCACCGACGAACCCGGCCTGAGCATCCGCGGCGGGCGCCATCCGGTGGTCGAGCGGGTACTGGAGACGCCCTTCGTGCCCAACGACGTGGAGCTGACCGACAGCACCCGCATGCTCATCATCACCGGCCCCAACATGGGCGGTAAGTCCACCTTTATGCGCCAGACCGCGCTGATCACCCTGCTGGCTCACGTTGGCAGCTATGTGCCGGCAGACTCCGCCCGCATCGGGCCCATCGACCGTATCTTCACCCGCATCGGTGCCTCCGACGACCTCGCCGGGGGGCGCTCCACCTTCATGGTGGAGATGACGGAAACCGCCAACATCCTCAACAACGCCACCCGCAACAGCCTGGTCCTGCTAGACGAGATCGGCCGCGGCACCAGCACCTTCGACGGTCTGGCCCTGGCGTGGGCCACCGCCGCCCACCTGGCCGGCAAGCTGGAGGCCTTCACCCTGTTCGCCACCCACTACTTCGAGCTGACCAGCCTGCCGGACGAATTTCCCAGTATTAGCAACGTTCATTTGGACGCGGTGGAACATGACGATAAAATCGTCTTCTTGTACGCACTCAAGGCCGGGCCGGCCAGCCGCAGCTATGGCCTTCAGGTCGCGGCCCTCGCCGGCGTCCCGGACACTGTGATCCAGGCCGCGCGCCGCAAGCTGTCCGAGCTGGAGCGCAGCAGCACGAACAGCCGCCAGCAAGCAGATCAGCTGCCCCTCTTCGTCGACAGCGAGCCCGATCCCGCGCTGGATTATCTGGACACGCTGGACCCGGATTCGCTGAGCCCGCGCCAAGCGCTAGACGCCCTCTACGAGCTGAAGCGCCTGCGCAGCGGTTGATCGCCGGCTTCCCGGCGACTAGGATTAGCGCCCCTCTGGGCGTCTGCAATCGGAGTAGTTAAATGACCTTTGTCGTCACCGAAAACTGCATAAAATGCAAATACACCGACTGTGTCGAGGTGTGCCCGGTTGACTGCTTTCATGAAGGTCCGAATTTTCTGGTCATCGACCCGGACGAGTGCATAGACTGCACGCTCTGCGAGCCGGAATGCCCAGCGGAAGCGATTTACGCTGAAGACGACCTTCCCGAGGACCAGATGCACTTCCTTGAGCTCAATGCCGAGCTCTCCAAGATCTGGCCCGTGATCACCGCGCGGAAGGATCCGCCCCCCGCCGCCGCGGAATGGGACGGCAAGCCGGACAAGCTCAAGTACCTGGAACGCTACGCCGCCTCGTCAGCGCGGCTCCGGCGCCTCGGCGCCGAGGTGTCACGGACGGGCCGCTGCAGCCCACCCCGGCCTGCCGCTGCCTTTATGCCTCCACCGCGTAGCGCTGCGCCATACGAACGGCGATGGCGGCCATCTCGTCGCGCAGCGAGGGCGGCCCCAGCACTTCGACCTGGTCGCCGAAGCCAAGCAGCTACCAGCGCAGCTGCTGGGTATCGGCCACGGTGGCCTGCAAGCGCAGCCGGCCGTCTGCGTGCTGGGTCAGCTTCTGGTTGGCGCTCAGCGGCGTCTCCTGCAAATGCTGTCCGGCGCTCGGCGTGAACAGCACGTTCAGGGCGATCTCCCCGCCAGCCGGATAATCGAAGTGGTGCGCCTGGATGTAGGCCGCCAGGCTGAAGCCGTCGGGCCGCTTGGCCGGCTCGTCCAGCAGATCCACTTCCAACATGCGGTGCAGCACCAGCTGCAACACGTCGTCGTAGTCGAACAGGGTGCAGACCAGGTAGATCACTTGCCCGCCGCAGCACCAGTCCCAGCGGATGGACGAGGTACTCCTTCTCCTCGCCGGACTTGGTGCGGTAGCGTGCCCGGAACTGCCTCTCCTCCAACACGGCTGTGTAGACGGCCTCCACGATCTCTTCGGGAATGCTGGGCTCCAGCAGACGCTGCCCGCGGGGGATGACACACACCTTCTCCGCCCAGCCGTGCAGCGGCCCCTTGACCTTGTCCAGCACCTCCCTGGCGCGAACGAAGTGCGGCTCCAGATGCCGCAGCGTTGAGCGCGGCATGAGCCGCTCCAGATACTGCTCGACTAGCTTGAAGCTCAGCGCCGTGGCCGGGTCCATACCCGGAATGTCCATCACCCGCGCCACCGAACTCCAGCGCCAGCCGTAGGGCTTGGAGTCCTTGCGCGAATCCAGCGGAAATAGCAGCTCCAGCTCTGCCAAATCCCGCTCCACGGTACGCTTATTGACCTCGAATCCCTGTTCCGTAAGTCGCTCGTGCAGCTCGGCAGTGCTGCGGTAGGAATGGCGCGGAATCAACTGCAACAGCGCCCATTGACGCAACAGCGTAGAACGCGACATGGCCTTACCTTGATTCTTGCTATTTGGGCCTGATGAAACCTTTTTGCCGCCGGGGAAGCAAGAGGGACAATCCTGGCCAAATCCGGCAGCCGAAACCGGTTCGGGTGTGTTATGTTTGTCGAGGAAGGAAGGTCAAATGAGTCTTTTGCTGTCCTGGCTGATCCTGTCTTTTGCGGTCTGGCTCACCGCGACGATACTGCCTGGCTTTCACGTCAAAAGCTTCGGCAGCGCCATACTGGTTGCTGCGCTCTTCGGCATCCTCAATTTCCTGCTCGGCTGGCTGCTGTTCGCCATTTTCACCGTCGCTACGCTGGGCCTAGCCTGGCTGCTGGCCTTCATCACCCGGCTGATCATCGACGCCATCGTGCTCAAGATCACCGACGGCTTGACCGACCATTTGACCATCGACGGCTTCGGCTGGGCGCTGGGCGGCGCGCTGATGATGTCCCTGATCGGCACGCTCGGCGAGCGACTGCTGTATTCGCTGCTGTGAGCTGGGCGCAGGCAGCCGCGCGCTGCACCGCTCTCGGCTCCGCGCCTGGTCGGCGGCAATGGCAGTCTTTGGAGTCACCATGCCCTGGCAAAACCGAGAAACCCAACGCAACGACGGCACTCCCTCCCGCCCCACCAACCCGCGGAGCGGGTCCGATTCCAGCAATCGGCAGCAGGCCATGCCTCCGCGCCGCACCTGGCTACTGTTCCTGCTGCTGCTGCTCGCCAACTATCTGCTGGTCGATCGCTTCTTCGCCTCGCCCGCGGCACCGGTGACGGTGCCCTATACGGTTTTCCGGACCCAGGTGATGGAGGGCAACGTCGCCGCCATCTACAGCCGCGGCGAGACCATCGAGGGCCGCTTCGAGCGGGAGGTGCTGCTGCCGCCACCGGACGGCGTGCCAAGCGCCGCGCCGCGCCCAGTGACCAACTTCGAGACCATCCTGCCCACCTTTCTCGACCCCGGGCTTGAGCAGCTGTTACTGGAGCATGGTGTGGAGATCCGGGCAGAGCCCATCCAGGTCGGCCCCAATCCGCTGCTCACCCTGCTGATCGGCTTCGGCCCGGCGCTGGCCATCATCGGCTTCTACATCTGGCTGTTCCGCCGCGCCGCCCGCCAGGGCGGTCCGCTGGGAGGCGGCCTGACCGGGCTCGGCAAGAGCCGGGCCCGCCGCTTCGACGTCGAGCGGGACATCAAGGTGACCTTCGACGATGTCGCCGGCATCGACGAGGCCGAGAACGAGCTGGTCGAAATCGTCGACTTCCTCAAGAACCCCGAGAAGTACACCCGCCTGGGCGGCACCGCCCCCAAGGGGGTGCTCCTGGTCGGTCCGCCCGGCACCGGCAAGACCCTGCTGGCCCGCGCCGTGGCCGGCGAGGCCGGGGTGCCGTTCTTCTCCATGAGCGGGTCGGAGTTCGTGGAGATGATCGTCGGCGTCGGCGCCGCGCGGGTGCGCGACCTGTTCCGCCAGGCCCGCGAGCACGCTCCGTCCATCATCTTCATCGACGAGATCGATTCCATCGGCCGCGCCCGCGGGCAGTACACCATCGGCGGCGGCGCCAGCGAGCAGGAGCAGACCCTTAACCAGATCCTCACCGAGATGGACGGCTTCTCCACCCAGGAAGGGGTCATCGTGCTGGCTGCCACCAACCAGCCCGAGGTACTGGACCGCGCACTGCTGCGGGCTGGGCGTTTCGACCGGCGCATCGTCCTCCACCTGCCGGACAAGAAGGGCCGGGAGGAGATTCTCAAGGTTCACACCCGCAAGGTGCCGCTGGCGCCGGATGTCGACCTCAAGGAGATCGCCGCCGCTATTCCCGGCCTCACCGGCGCCGACATCAAGAACCTGGTCAACGCGGCCGCCCTGCTGGCCGCCCGGCGCGATCAGGACGCGGTCTACCAGAAGGATTTCTTCGATGCGCTGGAGAAGATCATGCTCGGCCCGGAGCGGCCCATCGTGCTGAAGCCGGCCGACCGCGAGCGCATCGCCTATCACGAGAGCGGCCACGCCATCCTCGGCCTGCTGGTGCCGGGCGCCGACCCGGTGCACCGGGTGAGCATCGTGCCGCGCGGCCAGGCCCTGGGCATCACCTACCAGCGGCCGCAGACCGAACGCTACAACTACCCCGAAGCCTATCTGCGGGCCAAGATCATCGGCATGCTGGGCGGCCGGGCAGCCGAAGAGATCGTCTACGGCGACCGCACCACCGGCGCCGAGAACGACATCGAGCAAGCCACCGCCATTGCCCGCAACATGGTCACCCGCTGGGGCATGAGCGACCAGGTCGGGCTGGTGCAACTGGCCCCGCGCGCCAATCCCTTCCTCGGCACTGTCGCCGGCTTCGGCCCCGACCGGCCGTTCAGCGAGCAGACCGCGCACCTCATTGACATGGAAGTCCACCGCATCCTCAACGAATGCTACGAGGAGGCCAAGCGGCTGCTGCGGCAGCACAGGCCGCAGCTGGATGCGCTGGTCAAGGCACTGCTGGAGCGCGAGACCCTGGAGGAGCAGGAAATCCTCGAAGTCACCGGTCTGCCGCCCGCTCCGGCCCTGCAAAGCCAGCCCTTGCCGCTGGTGCACGACGGCAGCAAAACGGCGCCCCGGAGCCAGGCCGGCGCCGCCCCCGGCGATAGCGCTGACGATCCGGCCTGAGCGCGCCCGGCCGGATTTGAGTTCTCGCGGCAGAGCCCAATCTAGCTAGGGTCGGCCGGGCCGCAGCCCGGCCGACCACCAGTCCGGCGCAAGGCTCAGCGGCGAGAGAAGCGATGACGTCCCCAGTCCGTGGCAGACCCTATGCCTCTATTTTCGCTTTCCGGGCCGGCGTGTTCGACCTGGATGGCGTAATCACCCGCACTGCCGCACTGCATGCCGCCGCCTGGAAGCGGCTGTTCGACGACTTTCTGCACCGGCGCGCCGCGCGCACGGGCACTCCCTTCCGCCCCTTCAGCAACGAAGACTACCGCCGCCATGTCGATGGCAAGCCCCGTCGCGACGGCGTGCGCGACTTTCTCGCCGCCCGCGGCATCGCTCTGCCGGAAGGCACTCCGGACGACCCGCCCGAGCAGGAGACGATCCACGGCCTCGGCGCCGCCAAGAACGCCCTTTTCCGTCAGCTGCTGGCCACGCAAGGCGTGGAGATCCACACCAGCTCGGTCACGCTCATCCACAAATTGCGCCGTGCCGGCCTCAGGACCGCCCTGGTCTCCTCCAGCAAGAACGCCGCGGCCGTGCTGGCTGCCGCCGGCCTCACCGAGCTGTTCGACGTCCGCGTCGACGGCGTCGAGGCTGCCCGGCTGGGGCTCGCCGGCAAGCCGGCACCGGACATCTTCCGCCATGCCGCTGCCGAGCTCCGGGTGGACCCGGCCGACGCCTTCGCGGTAGAGGATGCGCTGTCCGGGGTGGCCGCCGCCCGTGCCGCCGGCTACGGCCTGGTGATCGGCGTGGACCGCGCCGGTCAGGCCGCCGCCCTGCGCGAGCACGGCGCCGACGTGGTGGTGCCAGATCTCGCCGCCCTGCCCTTCGGCAGCGCGCCGCTGCCGGATGCGCTGGAGCGCTTTGCCGACATCGCGCGGCTACTGGCCGGCCGCCGCCCGGCCCTGTTCCTCGATTACGACGGCACCTTGACGCCTATCGTGGAGCGGCCCGAGCTCGCCGTGCTCGACGACGGCATGCGCGCCGCCCTGCGCGAGCTGGCCGCGCTCTGTCCGCTTGCCATCGTCAGCGGCCGCGACCGGGCCGACGTGGCGCGGCTGGTCGGCATCGACTCCCTGGTCTACGCCGGCAGTCACGGCTTCGACATCGCCGGCCCCGACGGCCTGCGCCTGCAGCATGCCGAAGCCGCCGACTATCTGCCCGCCCTGGACCGCGCCGAGGCCTGGCTGCGCGCGCGTCTGGCCAGCATTCCCGGCGCCCTGGTGGAGCGCAAGCGCTACGCCATCGCCGTCCACTACCGGCTGGTGGCTGACGCTCAGGCGGCGGATGTCGAGGCGGTCGTGGACGCCGCCCTGGCAGAAGCGCCCGAGCAGCTGCGCAAAACCGGCGGCAAGAAGGTCTTTGAGCTTAGGGTGCGCTTGCCCTGGGACAAGGGCCATGCCGTGGACTGGTTGCTGGCGACCTTGCGGCTGGAGCGCCCGGATGTGCTGCCCATGTATCTCGGCGACGACGAAACCGACGAGGACGCCTTTCTCGCCCTGCGCCGGCGTGGCGGGCTCGGCATCCTGGTCGCGGCGGAGCCGGCGCTGCGCAGCGCGGCCCACTATCGCCTTGTCGACCCGGCCGCGGCCGGCCGCTTTCTGGGCATGCTGACGGAGTTGCTGCGGCCATGACCGGTGACGAATGGACCTTGCGCTACGACGGCTTCGACCCAGCCAGGGAGGGGCTACGCGAGGCGCTTTGCACGCTCGGCAACGGCTACTTCGCCACCCGCGGCGCCGGCGAGGAATCGGAGGCCGACGAGATCCACTATCCCGGCACCTATCTGGCCGGCGGCTACAACCGTCTCAAGACCCACACCGCCGGCCGCACCATCGAGAACGAAGACCTGGTCAACATGCCCAACTGGCTGTGCCTCAACTTCCGCCCCGAGGACGGCGACTGGTTCAACCCGCTGGGCATGGAGCTGCTCGCCTACTGCCAGGAGCTCGACCTGCGGGCCGGCCTGCTGCGCCGGCAGATCCGCTTCCGCGATCGCCAGGGCCGGGAAACCCTGCTCGTCACCCGCCGCCTGGTCCACATGGGCAACCCGCACGTGGCGGCCATCGCCTGGACGCTGACCGCGCTCAACTGGTCCGGCACCATCCACGTCCGCTCAGCGCTGGACGGCCGCGTCATCAACGCCGGCGTGCCGCGCTACCGGCAGCTGGCCAGCACCCATTTGACGCCGCTGGAAACCCGTCAGCTCGACGAGGACTCCATTCTGCTGGAGGTAGAAACCAACCAGTCGCGCCTGCGGGTGGCTGAGGCGGCCCGCACCCAGGTCTTTCGCGGCAGCGACCGGCTCGCGCCGGAGTGCCACCCGCTGGAGGAGACCGGCTACGTCTGCAAGGAGCTGCGCTTCGCCCTCACCCAGGGCGAGCCGGTGACGATAGAGAAGGTCGTGGCGCTCTACAGCGGACGGGATCACGCCATCTCGGAGCCGGCGCTGGCGGCGGAGCAGACCGTGCGGGACGCGCCGCGCTTCGAGCGGCTCGAGGCCAGTCACACCATGCGCTGGTCGCACCTGTGGCGCCGCTGCGACGTAGTACTGGAAGGCGACGTCCGTACCCAAATGATCCTACGCCTGCACATCTTCCACCTGCTGCAGACGGTCTCTCCACACAGCGACGACCTCGACGTCGGAGTGCCGGCCCGCGGTCTGCATGGCGAGGCCTACCGTGGCCACGTGTTCTGGGACGAGCTGTTCATCTTCCCGTTCCTCAACTGGCGCATCCCTGAGATCACCCGCAGCCTGCTGCGCTACCGCTTCCGCCGCCTCAATGCCGCCCGCCGGCTGGCGCACGCGCGTGGCCTGCGCGGTGCCCTCTATCCCTGGCAGAGCGGCAGCGATGGCCGCGAGGAGACCCAGCAGCTCCACCTCAACCCCAAGTCGGGGCGCTGGCTGCCGGACAACACCCATCTGCAGTGGCACGTCAATTCCGCCATCGCCTACAACGTCTGGCGCTACTACCAGACCACCGGCGACCGCGAATTCCTGTCCTTCTACGGGGCCGAGATGCTGTTCGAGATCGCCCGCTTCTGGGCCAGCGCCGCGCGCTGGAACCCGGAGCGCCAGCGCTACGACATCTGCGGCGTCATGGGCCCGGACGAGTTCCACGACCAGTATCCCTGGCGCGACACGCCCGGCCTGGACAACAACACCTACACCAACGTCATGGCCGCCTGGGTATTGCAGCGGGCGCTAGAGACCCGGGATCTCATCGGCCGCAACCGCCGCGCCGAGCTGTGCGAACGGCTGGCGCTGGGCCAAGAGGAGTTCGCGCTCTGGGACGACGTCAGCCACCAGCTCTACATCTCCTTCCACGACGGCATCCCCAGCCAGTTCGAGGGCTACGAGCGGCTGGAGGAGCTGGACTGGGAGGGTTATCGGCGCAAGTACGGCGACATCCATCGGCTGGACCGCATCCTCGAGGCCGAGGGCGATAGCGTCAACCGCTATAAGGCTTCCAAGCAGGCCGACGTGCTCATGCTGCTCTACCTGTTCTCCATCGAAGAGCTGCGCCTCCTGTCCCGGCAGCTCAGCTATCCGGTCGACGAACACATGCTCCGGCGCACCATCGACTACTACCTGCAGCGCACCTCCCACGGCTCCACCTTAAGCAAGGTGGTTCACTCCTGGGTGCTGGCGCGCTCCGACCGGCCGCATTCGTGGGACGTGCTGAAGGAAGCGCTGGAGAGCGACATCTCCGATGTCCAGGGCGGCACCACCCCAGAAGGCATCCACCTCGGCGCCATGGCGGGCACGGTCAATTTCGTCCAGGAAGCGCAGACCGGCTTCGAAATCCGCGATGGCACCTTGCGCATCAACCCCTGCCTGCCGGAACCCCTGCAGCGGCTGTGCCTGCGGCTGCGCTACCGCGGCCACTGGCTGGACCTCGACTTCAACCGCGACAGCATGACCATCGCCGCGCCCGGCGGCTGGGCGGGGCCGCAGCAGCTGCTGGTGGGCAACCAGCGTTACCCATTCGGCCCGGGCCAATCGTTGAAGATCCCCTGCACCCGCATCAATGGCGCCCGCCGCGCCGCCAGCGCCCCGTCCGGGGAGAGCGGCTGATGGCCGGCTCCACCGTCACCGCCTTCGCCCTGCTCGTCGCCGGCCTCATCATGCTCACGGGCGGCTTTGTCATGCGAGCGGGCAAGGCCGGCGTCTACGTCATGCTCATCGGCATCGTGCTGGTGCTGGCCGGGGTCGCCTACTACATCCTAGTGGTCATCTGAGCCGTCCTCAGGCCAACGATTTGCGGAACTGCCCCAGCGAGAGCAGGAACAACGCCACGCCAATCACGACCAGCGCCAGCAGCTGCGGCCACACCATCGAGAACTCTGCACCGCGGAACAGGATGGCCTCGGACAGGGCGATGTAATGCGTAGTCGGCGCCACCAGCATAAGCTGCTGCACCAGCTCCGGCATGCTCTCGCGCGGCGTCATGCCGCCCGAGAGCGTCTGCATGGGCAGCATGGTCAGGATCAACAGCAGGCCGAACTGCGGCATGGAGCGGGCGACGGTGGCGAGGAAAATACCCAACGTGGTGCAGGCGAAGATGTGCAGCGCCGCCCCCAGCAGGAACAACCCGATCGAGCCGGCGACGGGCACCCCCAGCCAGCCCTCCACGACCACGGTCAGTGAGAAGGCAACGGCGACGAACACCACTAGGCCCATCGCCCAGATCTTGCTGACCATGATCTCCGCCGGCGTCACCGGCATCACCAGCAGGTGCTCGATAGTGCCGTGCTCGCGTTCCCGGATCAGCGCCGCGCCGGCCAGGATGATGGCGATCATGGTGACGTTGCTGACCACCTCGGCGATGGCGCCGAACCAGCCCTGCCGCAGCGCCGGGTTGAAGCGGTTGCGCAAGGCCAGCTCCACCGGCGCTGCGGCGCCGGCGCGATGGCGCCGCAGGAATTCCTCCACCTCGCCGCTGACGATGGCCTGCACGTAGCCGCTGCCGGTGAAGGCCTGACTGACCCGGGTGGCGTCGACGTTGAGCTGGAGCTGCGGTCGCCGCCCGGCCAGCAGGTCGCGCTGGAACTCCGGTGGGATGACCAGCGCGAAGGTATCCAGGCCGGCATCCAGCCGAGGGTCCATCTCGGAATGCGCGATCAACGTCGGCGGTTGGAAATATGGCGGGTAGAAAGCGCCAGCGATGCGCCCGGACAGCGGCGACTGATCCTCGTCGACGATGGCGATGGGCACTTCGTGCAAGGTCTCCGGCATCGCCGTCGCCGCGGTGTAGACTGACACCGTGAAGGCGAACAGAATCAGCGCGAACAGCAGCGGATCGCGGGACAGGCTGCGCAGCTCCTTGACGCCCAGGTGCAGCACGTTGCTCAGTCGCATCTCACCGCTCCTGCTTGCGCAGCAAAGCCACGGCCAGCCCAAGAATCACTGGCGCCGCCAGCAGCAGCGGCACGAAGGAGGCGCTCAGATCGCCGAAGCCGAGCGCCTTGGAGAAGGTGCCGCGGGCGATGGTGAGGAAGTGCGTGGTCGGATACGCCTCGCCGATCAGCCGCCCCAGCCCCTCCAGCGAGGAGACCGGATCGATCAGGCCGGAAAACTGTACCGCCGGCAGGATGGTCAGGATGGCGGTGGCGAAGATGGCAGCGATCTGGCTGCGCATGAAGGAGGAGAACAGCAGGCCCAGGCCGGTCGCGGAGACGACGTAGAGCAGCGCCGCCAGGGCAAGGGTGAGAAAGCTCCCCGTCATCGGCACCCCGAACAAGGTGATCGCCATCAGGAACAGCAGCAGGAAGTTCAGCATGGCCAGCCCGATGTAGGGCAGCTGCTTCCCGAGCAGGAATTCCAGCCGCGTACCCGGGGTGACGTAGAAGTTGACGATGGAACCGAGCTCCTTCTCCCGCACCACGCTGAGCGAGGTCAGCATGGCCGGGATCAGCATCAGCAGCAGCGGGATCATGGCCGGCACCATGGCCACCAAGCTCTTCACGTCCGGGTTGTAGCGGAATCGGGTTTCGATCTCGACCGGCGCCGTCGGCTGCCGGCTGCCGCCGGCCAGTGCCGCCCGCTCCGCCAGCCAGTGGGCGTGAATCCCCTGCACGTAGCCGCTGACGGTCTCGGCCCGCATCGGCATGGAGCCGTCGATCCAGGCGCCGATCTCGACCGGGTCGCCGCGGGCGAGCCGACGGGCGAAGCCGGGTGGAATCTCGATGGCCAGGCTGATCTCGCCGGCGCGCATGCGCCGATCCAGCTCGGCGTCGTCGAGGATCGGCGGCCGCTCAATAAAGTAACGTGAGCCGGCGATGCTATGGACATAGTCCCGGCTCACCGTGGTTTGATCCCGGTCCAGCACCGCGAAGCGCAGGTCCTCCACGTCCATGCTGATGCCGTAGCCGATCACCAGCATGAGGATGACGCTGCCGAGCAGCGCCAGCGCGGCCCGGATGGGATCGCGGCGCAGTTCCAGTGCCTCCCGCCGGGCGTAGCTGTACATGCGGCGCCAGTCGAAGCCGCGGCGCGGCGCGGTCGGTTCGACCGTTGCAGCCAGCGCCGGCATGACCGGGCCGAGTGCTGCCTCCTCCACCGCCTCTTCCAGGTAGGCGATGAAGGCATCCTCCAGCGAGTCGACTCCACGCTGCGCCATTAGCTCCCGCGGCGTACCGCTGACCAGCACCCGGCCGGCGTGCATCAGCGAGATGCGGTCGCAGCGCTCGGCTTCGTTCATGAAATGGGTGGAGACGAAGATGGTAACCCGGTCGCGCCGCGACAGTTCAACGAGAATGTCCCAGAAGGCATCGCGCGCCGCCGGATCCACCCCCGAGGTGGGCTCGTCCAGGATCAGCATCTCCGGCTCGTGCAGCATGGCCACCGCCAGCGACAGCCGCTGCCGCTGGCCCAGTGACAGCGCGCCGGGCAGCTGGTCAAGCACTTCGGTAAGCTCGAAACGCTCGGCCAGCCGTGCAACCCGTGCTGGGATCTCCGCCCTGGGCAGCTGGAACAGCCGCGCATGCAGCACCAGGTTCTCCCGCACCGTGAGCTCAGAGTACAGGGAGAAGGACTGCGACATGTAGCCGACCCGGCGCCGGGTCTCCAGATCGTGCGGATCCAGCTCCTTGCCGAACAGCCAAACCCGACCTTCCGTGGCCGGCAGCAGGCCGGTCAGCATTTTCATGGTGGTGGTCTTGCCGCAGCCGTTGGAGCCAAGAAAGCCGAAGATCTCGCCGCGCGGAATACGCAAGTTGACCCGGTCAACCGCGGTGAAGTCGCCGAAGCGCTTGGTGAGATTCTCGGCCTCGATGGCGATGTCGTTGTCGTCGACGCGCGGCCGCGGCGCATGCTCGACGGGACGCACCGGAACCGCTCCTGCGCCGTAGCGCAGGCCGATGAAGGCCGCCTCCAGCGAGCGCGCGCCGGTGCGCGCCAGCAGTTCGCGCGGGCTGCCGGTGGCCAACACCCGGCCGGCGTCCATGGCCACCAGAAAATCGAAGCCGGCCGCCTCGTCCATGTAGGCGGTAGCAACTAGCACGCTCATGCCCGGCCGCTGGGCCCGGATGGCGCCGATGAGCTGCCAGAACTGGCGCCGCGAGAGCGGAT
Organism: Lysobacteraceae bacterium; assembly: GCA_012523465.1. GTDB lineage: Bacteria > Pseudomonadota > Gammaproteobacteria > Nitrococcales > AK92 > JAAYIK01. The sequence continues at coordinate 100,970 of JAAYIK010000005.1, forward strand.
CGATGCCGGTGGTGGGCTCGTCGAGGATGAGCAGCTCGGGGTCGTGGATGAGGGCGCAGCACAGCCCGAGCTTCTGCTTCATGCCGCCGGAGAGCTTGGCCGCCGGCCGGTCGGCGAAGGGCGCCAGCCCCGTGGCCTGCAGCAGCTCGGCGATACGCCGCTCCCGCTCGCGCCGCCCATGTCCGAACAGGCGGCCGAAGAAATCCACGTTCTCGAACACCGACAAGGTAGGATAGAGGCTCTTACCCAGCCCCTGTGGCATGTAGGCGATGCGCGGGACGGCGGACTCGCGATGGCGGCGCTCGCGCATATCACCCCCAAGCACCCGCAGCTCGCCGTCCTGCAGCGCCCTGGCACCGGCGATCAGCGACAGCAGACTGGACTTGCCCACCCCGTCGGGACCGATCAGGCCCACCATGCAGCCGCCCGGCAAGTCCAGATCGACCGCATCCAGCGCCACCACATCGCGGTAACGCAGGCTCAGGCCGCGGGCGGAGACTACCGGCCTCATCATCGTGGCAGCTTGACCTCGAGCTCGGGCGGCCACTCGGCGGCCGGGTCGATGCGCACGTAGCCCATGCCCGGCAGACCGGCCTTGACGCTGCGCAGGTAGCGCCGCAGCAGCTCCGGCGGGATTTGCAGCCGCACCCGAAACATCAGCTTCTGCCGCTCCTCCACCGTCTCCACCGTCCTGGGCGTAAACTGGGCGACGTCAGCGACGTAGGAGACTGTGGCCGGCACCACGTACTGGGGCGCGGCGTCCAGCACCAGCCGGGCCTCGGCGCCGATGGACAGCCGCCCGGCCGCCTCGGTGGGCAGGAAGATGGTCATGTAGACATCGGTGACGTCGATCAGGCTGACCACCGTACCGCCGGCGCCGATGACTTCGCCCGGGCGGGCCACGATGTACTGGATGCGGCCATCGCGCGGCGCGCGCAGGGTGCCGTCATCGATCTCGGCTTGCAGGCGCTCGATGGTGGCCTGCATGGCCTCCACGTTCGCCGCCGCGCCGATGACCTGGGACTCGGCGGTGATCACCGCCGCCTGCGCCGCCTGCAGCTGCGCCTCGGCCGCCGCCAGTGCAGCCCGGGCCTGATGGAAATCTGCCGTGTGGTCGTCGAGCTGCTGCTGGGGTACGGCGTCAGAGGCGGCCAGCCCCCGGGTACGCTCCAGCCGGCGCCGAGCGGCTTCGAGCTCCGCCTTGCGCTGGGCGATCAGCGCCTCGGCCGCGGCGCGCTCGCTCTTGCGCTGCACCACCTGGCTGCGCGCAGTCGCCACCGCGCTTTCTGCCTGCTTCAGCTGCGCCTGGGCCTGGCGCAACTGCGCTTCCAGCACGCTGGTGTCCATGCGGGCGATGACGTCGCCGGTGCTGACGAAATCGCCCTCCCTGACCAGCACCTCGGCCAGCCTGCCGGCGGTCTTGGTGGCAATGTTGATCTCCACCGCCTCGATGCGACCGTTGCTCCCGGCGAACCCCGGCGGCAGCGCATCGCGCTGGAGCACGGGCTTGAACAGCATGGCCGCCACCGCCGCCATCACCACGACGACCGCCAGCCGCGACGCCCATTTCTTGCTTGCTTTCATCGGCTCTCCATCATTGTTGTGCCGCAGGCCTGCCCGCCCGTGTGGGTCAGCGCGCCGCCGCCGTGGCCATGCCCGCTCCCCGGCCGAGGCGCCGAACCACGGCCTTCTCCAGCTCGGCGCCGAGGAACACCAGCAGCCCTGCCCCCAGTACCTTCAGCCACTGTAGCGGGGTCAGGCCGGCCGAACCGAAGATGGCCTGCATGGTGGGCGAGTAGGTGTAAAGCAGCTGCAGCGGGATGCAGCAGGCCATGGTCAGCGGGACGTAGTAGTTGCCGAACAGCCCCTTCCAGCTCAGCACCGAGTCGTAGATGTAGCGACTGTTGAGCAGATAGAAGGCTTCGCAGGCCACCACCGCGTTGACCGCCATGGTACGCGCCACGGCAAGCTCGGCGCCCGACTCCAGCTCCCAGAGGAAGACGCCCAGCGCACCGATCATGAACAGCGCCGACACCAGGCAGACGCGCCAGACGAAGAAGCCGGACAGCAGCTTCTCTTCCGGCGGCCGTGGTGGGCGCAGCATGATGCCGTGCTCGGCCGGCTCGAAGGCCAGCGCCAGCCCCAGCGTGGACGACGTCACCATGTTGACCCACAGCACCTGGGCCGGGGTCAACGGCAAGGTCAGCCCGAAGGCGATGGCGGCCAGCACCACCAGCGACTCGCCGCCGTTGGTGGGCAGCATGAACAGGATGAATTTCTTCAGGTTGTCGTAGACGGTCCGCCCCTGGCGCACCGCCTCGGCGATGGTGGCGAAGTTGTCGTCGGCCAGCACCATGTCGGCCGCCTCCTTGGCGGCGTCCGTGCCCTTTAGCCCCATCGCCACGCCGACGTCGGCACGCTTGAGCGCGGGCGCGTCGTTGACACCGTCGCCGGTCATGGCCACCACCTGCCCGACGTCCTGCAGTGCCTGCACCAGCCGCAGCTTGTGCTCGGGACTGGCGCGGGCGAAGACGTCGATCTCCATGGCCACGCGCCGCAGCTCAGCGTCGCTCATCAGCGCGATCTCGGCGCCGGTCAGGGCTGGCCTGCCGACACCGATGCCGAGCTGGGCCCCGATGGCCCGGGCGGTCTCGACATGATCGCCGGTGATCATCTTGACCCGGATGCCGGCCCGATGGCAGTCGCGCACCGCCTCGATGGCCTCCGTGCGCGGCGGATCGACGATGCCGAACAGGGCCAGCATGGTGTAGCCCGTCTCGACATCGGCAAGGTCCAGATGCAGCCCGCGGGGCGCCGTCCGCTTGCAGGCGATGGCCAGCGTGCGCAGCCCATGGGCTCCGGTGTCGTTGGCCATGCGCCGCCAGTAGTCAACGTCCAGCGGCGCTGCGCCGGCATCGGTCAGCTGCTGCGAGCACATGTCGAGGATGCGCTCGGGCGCTCCCTTGACGAAGATCCACGGCTCGCCGTGGACGCTGCAGTGCTGGGTGGCCATGAAGCGGTGCTCGGAAGCGAAGGGGATGGAGTCGAGGCGCGGCAGCTCCTGGACCAACGCCGCACGGTGCAGTCCCGCCTTGGCGGCCAGGACCAGCAGGGCGCCTTCGGTGGGGGCACCTTCCACCCACCACTGACCGTCCTCCATGCGCAGCTGGGAGTCGTTGCACAGCGCCCCACCCCGGATCGCCAGCCACAGCGCTGGTAAGCGCTGCGGATCGATCTCCCGTCCCTCGCTGCTGAAGCTGCCTTCCGGCTCGTAGCCAACGCCGGCGACCTGCACCACCCGGTCAGCCGTCACCAGGCGCTGAACGGTCATCTCGTTGCGGGTCAGGGTGCCGGTCTTGTCCGAGCAGATCACCGTCACCGAGCCCAGCGTCTCCACCGCCGGCAGCCGGCGCACGATGGCGTTGCGACGCGCCATGCGCTGCACGCCCAGCGCCAGCGTGATGGTCATGATGGCCGGCAGCCCTTCGGGAATGGCCGAGGCCACCAGTGCCACCGCCATCATGAACATGTCGGCCGCCGGCAGGCCGCGTCCCCAGGTCCCGAACGCGAAAATGAAAACGGCGAAGGCGAGAATAGCCACCGCCAGCCAGCGGCCGAAATGATCGATCTGCTGCAGCAGCGGCGTCTTGGTGCTGGGCAGTGCGACCAGCATGGCGTTGATCTTGCCCAGCTCCGTCTCGGCGCCGGTCGCCACCACCACGCCACGCGCCTGGCCGCCGATCACCAGCGTGCCAGAATAGGCCATGTTGAAGCGGTCGCCTAACGGAGCGTCCGGCGCAACCGGCGCGATGTCCTTCTCCACCGCCAGCGACTCGCCGGTGAGCGCTGCCTCGTCGATGCGCAGATCGCGGACAGCGATCAAGCGCAGGTCGGCCGGCACCCTGTCGCCAGCGGCAAGCAACACCAAGTCGCCCGGAACCAACTCGGCGGCGTCGATCTCCTGCCGCCGGCCATCGCGGATCACCGTGGCATGCGGCGAGAGCATCCGGCGGATGGCCTCCAACGCGGCCTCCGCCTTGCCTTCCTGGATGAAGCCGATGATGACGTTGACGATGACCGCGCCCAGCAGCACGGCAGTGTCTATCCACTCGCCTAGGGCCGCCGTCACCGCGGCCGCCGCCAGCATGATGTACAACAAGGTATTGTGGAACTGCTGCAGGAAGCGCAGCAGCGGCCCGCGCCGCCTGGGCGGGGCCAGCCGATTGGGGCCATGCTGCTCCAGCCTGGCCCGGACCTCCCCTGCGTCCAGTCCGCCCGGCCCGGTGCCCAGCGCCCGTTCGACCTCGGCACCGCTCCGGGCGTGCCAGGCCGGCGACGCGGGTTGCGGTTCTTGTTTTGCCAAGCCAGTCCTCATGCGCTCAATCGTTGCTGATGATTACCTTGAGCGCCTTCTCGCTGGCGGCATTAGCGAACACCTCGTAGGCCTGCATGAACTGTGCGAAGGTGAAGCGGTGGGTCACCAGCTGCTCCGGCCGCAGCTTCCCCGACTGCACGGTCTTCAGCAGCATGGGCGTGGTGTTGGTGTTGACTAGCCCGGTAGTCAGCGTGATGTTGCGGATCCACAGCTCCTGCAGCCGGAAGTCGACGCTCTTGCCATGCACGCCGATCACGGCGATACGCCCACCGGGCCGGACGATGCGCTGGCACAGGTCGAAGGTGGCCGGCACGCCTACCGCCTCGATGGCCACGTCTACGCCATCCTTGGTGGACTCCAGGATGCGCTTGGCCGCATCCTCCCTACCGCCGTTGATGACCTCGGTGGCCCCGAAGGTTTTGGCCATCTCCAGCCGGCCGTCGTCGAGATCAACCATGACGACGCGAGCCGGTGAATAGAACTGCGCCGTCAGCAGCGCCGCGATCCCGATCGGCCCGGCGCCGACGATGACCACCACGTCGCCCGGCTTGACCGCGCCATACAACACGCCGATCTCGAAACCGGTGGGCAGGATGTCGCTGAGCATAACCAGCGCCTCCTCGTCCAGCCCCTCGGGAATGTGGTAGAGGCTGTTGTCGGCGTGCGGGATGCGCACGTACTGGGCCTGGGTGCCGTCAATCAGGTGCCCGAGTATCCAGCCGCCATCCTCGCAGTGGGAATACATCTGCCGCTTGCAGTACTCGCACTTGCCGCAGGAAGTAATGCAGGATATCAGCACCCGGTCGCCCGGCTTGAAATTGCTGACGCCCTCGCCCACCTGCTCGACCACCCCGACGCCCTCGTGGCCGAGGATGCGGCCGCTCTCCACCGCCGGCACGTGGCCCTGCAGGATGTGCAGGTCGGTGCCACAGATGGTGGTCCTGGTAATGCGCACAATGGCGTCGGTGGGGCGCTGGATGGCGGGCACCGGCACGCTTTCCAAGGACTTCTGACCCGGTCCCTTGTAAACAACAGCCTGCATCATCGTTGGCAAAGTCATCGCGACCTCCTGTGTCGTCCAAGAGCTGAGGGATGTCAGCAACGCCATCCGATATAAGGCACGGCCGGCCACTTCCCGAGCCGCGGCCCCGGCGCGTGCAACCTGCCACCGTCTACTCTAGGCCTGCGCCGAGGCAACGTTCCCTGAGCTTGGTCAAGTGCCGATGCGATTTCCCCGCCCCGCAAGCTGCCGCGCTGGTGCCGGCGCTGGGCCGTCAGCCGTCAAAGCGGCCGTGCCGGCCCGCGCCTGCGACGAAGCACTGCGCGCCTTCCAGCGCCTCCTCAAACACCACCGGATAGCCGCCCGCTGCTTCCGCGCACAAGGCCTCGGCCAGGTCGAGATCCCACTGGCGATAAGCCGAAGCACAGTCGACCAGCAAGCGCTGCGGGAACCTGGCGATCTCGGCCACCAGCGCCTCCGCCGCCTGGCGAGCCTGCCCGTCCGGCACCACCCGGTTGGCCAGTCCCATATGCAGCGCCTCGTCTGCCGGTATCGCCGACCGGTGAGAATCATGTCCAGCGCCCTGCTCTGCCCGATCAACCGCGGCAGCCGCACCGTGCCGCCGTCGATCAGCGGCACGCCCCAGCGGCGGCTGAACACCCCGAATACCGCCGACGCCTCCGCCACCCGCAGATCGCACAGCAGCGCAAGCTCTCCAGCCCGCCGGCAACCGCGTAGCCCGCCACCGCGGCGATCGCCGGCTTGGACAGCATCATGCGCGTCGGCCCCATCGGCCCCGGCCCACAGCCTTCCGGGTCTATCTCGTTGCGCTTGTCTGGGTCGTGCAGCGCCGACAGATCCGCCCCCGCGCAGAAATTTCCGCCCGCGCCCCACTGCACCGCCACCCGCAATGCATCGTCGCGCTCGAAGGCCTCGAAGGCCGCTCACAGGGCATCGGCCATTTCCCTGTCGACGGCATTGCGCTTCTCGGGATGGTTCAAGATGATCGTGCAGACCGCTCCCCTCACTTCGGTGATGACCGGCTCTTGCGCCATGTTGCCTCCTCGGACAAGCTCGATCACGCATCTTTGGAAAGTAAAGTCACAAAGACATTCCAAAAACAAAAAAGCCGGGCCTTGATCGCAGGCCCGGCTCAAAAATGCTTGAATCGTTACTGGATATAGTCATTGAATATCACGCTTATCCTGTGCTGCGAAGAAGCCCAGTTAGGAACGTTGATGACCTGCTTTTTGGACTCATCACCGCGCGGCGTGCTGACCAGCGTGATCACGCCATCAGGCGGAGTTGCAGCCGGCATGTAAACGTCCAAACCATACTGGAAGGGCTGTTCGACAAAATACTCTATGGGAGCAAGCGTGGTCTGGGCTGGAGAATCTGCCGTATCATGCACGTGGATTCCGATGATCCCGTTCCCCATGTCAGGGACGATGATGTTGCCAGAGGCTTCAACGGTTCCGCCGTCTCTACTGACGCTGATCTCGAGAATGTCGTTCTGCCCGCTGGGGTGATCCCCCCACCACTCCATATCCCGGGTGATGATCAGCGTCGCATGATTGGGACCGACATGCGTATTCTGCTCGATCGCGGAACCTTCCGGTGACGTGTTCAAGCGCACCAAGCTGCTGCTGCGCAGAAAGGGCTGGCGGTAGAAATGGTGTTCGGCACGTTCTGGACGAATCAAATGCAGCTCGTAATGGGCCTGCGGGTTCAGCTCGACCGGCCCCCAGTTGCCGCTGCTGTCGATCGTAAACGTAGCAACTGGCTTGTCCTCGGCCCTGGCCCCCGTTTCCGGATTTACTCGCCAGATGCTCAATGCCGTTCCATCCGCCCCCTCATTGGCGGGGAAGTAGACGACACGCCCTGAAATCTTGACCCGACCCTCCTGCGGAAGGATTTGGGTACGCTCAGGGTCTACGCCTGTCAAAAATCTGAACTGGCCGGCGAAGGAGGCCTCTGACGTGGCCACTTGGACATGAGCCTCGCTTGGCAGGTGGAGATTGTTGCCTCCCAGGGTATTTTCCGGTGAAACGAATACACCCATGCAAGGGACATCGCCAGGGCAAGAATCCCCCGTAATGCCGTCGATGGCAATGTACTTGGCCACCTTCATCGCCCGTTCCGGGTCGGAAAGATACTGGCTGCACACCTGGGTTCCGAGGGAGTGACACACCAGATAAACCTGATCGCTTTCGAACCTCTCCCGCTGAGTATCAACAAATTGATCAAGCGTCTCGTTAAGCCCCCCTGTTGCTGCTCTGATCACGGCGGCACGGCCATCAGTGCTGTATTCAAAGGCCACAATCCGATCATCCGGATAGCCATTGCTGGCAAACCGCATCGCCTGCGTCTGGTACTGCGAAGCCGAGCCGGCCAGCCCATGCACAAAAATGATTGGCCGGATTACCTCTTCAGGTATGTCCGGCATGGTCGGTCCAGGCGTAAGTCTTGGGCCGGAGCTAGACGAACCACCACATCCAGCAAGCCCAGTCAAGACAGCGGCTGCGACACCAGCGCCACGCCACCAATTCGCCAACTGATTACGCGCACGAATCATTTGCATACCCTCCCCACTCTTGTCGTTATCGTTGTGCAGCTTGATCAACGGCCGCCATAGGAATCGCGTCTGCTGCTTACGGCAGACAGGCAGACCCTTGCAGGAGGCAAGTAGAGGCCCTAGGCCTATTGATACGAATATAGATAAAGACTCACAGAGACTCAAATATAAAAAAGATACATTGAAGATATAATTATATCGATAGAACTTAAATGAGGCGAAAGAAAAAATAACAAGACTTCAGGCCAAGCGTCGACTTTGCTGCTTGCTGGAACTACACAGGGAAGAACGACAAGCTACCGTGTCTGACTCGGCTCAGGAGCCGCATGGAGGGGACTCGCGCTCTCCCACTTGGCTGAGGACGATTGGCGCACAAGCAAGACGGCTTCCTCCGGAGGCCGCATAGCTGGCGTTAGTTCACATTCAAAACTTGCTCCACCGCCTTGGCGACGGACAGCAGGAGGGCGTCGTGTAGGGTGGGCGCGGTCAGCATGAAACCGACCGGCAGCGGCACGTCGGTCGAGGCCGGCAGGGAGATGGCGCAAAGGTCGAAGAAGTTGGCGATGGAGGTGTTGCGAACCAGCAGGCGGTTGGCCCTGAGAAACGCCTCGGGCTCTTCGAGATCGGCTTGCCTGGGCGCGAGCAGGGGCACGGTGGGCATCACCAGCACGTCGACCGCGCGCATGGCGGCAGCGAAGCTGCGCTTCAGCTGCCCCCTGCCCCTGATGACCGCCAGATAGTCTGGCGGCGCTGATGGCGGCGCCCGCAGCAAGCCGCTCCCCGATCACCCTTTCGGTTTGGCTTTTGATCTCCTCGATCTCGTGCCGCAGGTGCGTATAGGCCTCCGCCAGGATGATGCGAGAAACCCCACCCTGCGCAAACATCGCTTCGATCTCAGGAGCCTTCAGCGTCCGGATCTTGGCGCCCCGGCGCGAGAGCAGCGCGAGCGAAAGGTCGAAAGCGGCTGCCACCGCCGGCTCCAGCTCGTCCAGAACGATGCGGTCCGGCACGCCGATGCGCAAACCGTCCAGCTAGGCAGGCATCAGCTCCGCGTACCGCTCGCCGGCCATGACGCAGTCGGCCGCATGGCAGCAATCCACAGTAGTGGCGATGGGGCCGACCGAATCCAAGCTCCAGGACAGCGGCCGCACCCCTTCCAGCGGGATTCGGCACCGGGAGGGCTTGAAGCCGACCAGCCCGCAAAGCGCTGCCGGTATCCGCACCGAGCCGGCAGTGTCCGAGCCAATGGCCACTGTCGCCATGCCGGCTGCCACCGATACCGCCGCGCCCGAGGAGGAGCCGCCCGGAATGCGGCTGCGTTCGTGGGGATTGCCCGGTGTGCCATGGTGGCGATTGCTGCCTACGCCGGAGAAGGCGTAGGCCGCCATGTTGGTGCGGCCGACGATCACGGCCCCCGCCGCCCGCAGCCGCTGGACGACGACCGCATCCTGTTCGGCCGGCCCGTCCGGGTTGGGTACCGGCGAAGCGGAGCGGGTCTTCTCGCCCGCCACGTCGAAAAGATCCTTGATGGAAATGGGGATGCCCGCCAGCGGAGACAGCGGCGGCAGTGCGCCCAGCAGCGCATCTTGCGCCCTGGCTTCGGCACGCGCCGAATCGACATAGACGCGGGGAAAGACCCGCCCGCCCTGCTCCGGATCCGCCTCGATCCGCGCCAGCGCCAGCTCGAGCAGGGCGTTGCTGGTCGTGTCGCCGCTGTCGAGCCGCCGGCGCAGCGGCGCGACCGGAAGGTTGATCCGCTCCGGCATCATGATCACTCCACCTCACTCCAGGCGACGGCCGCGCCGCTACCGAAGACCAGCGCCCGTCCGCGCCCGGCGGCTGGCTCGACGGCGTCTCCCAAAGACACGGCACGGCTGCCAAAGCACCGTCACGGCACGCTCCTACAGCGCTCGCATCCACTCTGGCCGCAGGTTGGCCAGCTCGGGCGCCTCGATGGCGGTGCGGACCTGGGCCAGCAGGCGCTCCTTGTCCTTGTTGAGCACGCCCTTGAGCACCAGGTAGTTGGAGGCATGGTCGGAGCGGAAGATGGTGCTCTCCAGTTCCAGCTCGCTCAAAAAGCGCTCCATCTCCTCGAACAGGCCGCGCTGGTCCAGCGGCTCGAAGTCGGGATAGCGGGCTTTGAAGCGCTCCATGCCCCTGGGGAAGCTCACCACCAATGTGGCGAGATACTCGGGCTGGGTAGCGTTGATGAGGCGGGCGGAGTTGACGGCGTGCTGCGCGGTCAGGGAGCGGCCGCCGAGTCCGTTGAGGATCATCACCGAGCGCTTGATTCCGGCCTCGCCGGCTTTGAGCAGCGCTTCCCGGGTGGTCTCATGGGTCTCGCCCTTGTTGACGCGCCTGAGCACCTCGTCGTCGCCTGACTCGGCGCCGACGTAGATCAAGGCAAGCCCCACCTCGCGCAGCCGCTCCAGGTCCTGCACCGTCTTGCGCTTGAGGTTGCGCGGCAGGCAATAGGAGGAGACCCGCTCTACGCTCGGCATGTGCTCGCGAATCGCCTCTAGGATGCGCAGGAGGCGGTGGGTGGGCAGCACCATGGCGTCGCCGTCCGCCAGGAACACCCGGCGGGGCGCGAACAGCTCGCCGCAGCGGCGGATCTCCTCCAGCACCTCGGCCTCGTCGCGGGCACGGAATTTCTTCTGCGGCGCGGTGTACATCTCGCAGAAGGTGCACTTGTTCCAGGAGCAGCCGTTGGTGACGGGAAGGATAAGGGAACGCGCTTCGCTGGGCGGACGGAATACCGGTTCGATGTAGCAAATCGGGATTTGCAGCATGCTGACAACGACTCTCGACGCAAATCGAAAACTCGACTGGCAGAACATGTTAGCGCCGCGAGGGCGAAACGGCACCCCGGGCACCTGCGTCCGCGACACTGCCGACAGCGTCGCGCCGGACCAAGCGCTGACACGCCCGTCCCGGCCCGCTGCAGGAAGAGCGGGAAAGCGACGGGACGAGATGGGCACAAAAGGCCCGGAAGCGGATTCCAGCCGCTTCCGGGCAAGACGTGGCTGGCCTCAGGGAAGCGGTCTGCCGCGCTCAGGCGGCAGACCGGGAAGCCGCCGCCTCACTCGACGTTTTCCTGAGTCGGATTCAGCTTGTCCTGGGTCTTGGTCTCGAAGTCGCTGGCATCGTGGCGCTCATGCAGCTGCTCGGACGGATCGCCCCAGGTGCGGTTGACCATGCGCCCGCGCTTCACCGCCGGCCGCTCGGCGATCTCCTTGGCCCAGCGGAGCAGGTTCTTGTAGGTGTGCGCCTCCAGGAACTCCGCCGCGCCGTAAACTTCGTTCAGTACCAGGCCGCCATACCAGGGCCAGATCGCCATGTCGGCGATGGTGTACTCCTCGCCAGCGATGTACGCCACCTCGGCCAGCCGACGGTCGAGCACGTCCAGCTGCCGCTTGGTCTCCATGGTAAAGCGGTTGATCGGGTACTCGTACTTCTCCGGCGCGTAGACGTAGAAGTGCCCGAAACCGCCGCCGACATAAGGCGCGCTGCCCATCTGCCAGAACAGCCAGTTCAGGCACTCAGTGCGCCCGTGCAAGTCCTTGGGAAGGAAGGCCCCGAACTTCTCCGCCAGGTAGAGCAGGATGGAGCCCGACTCGAAGATGCGGACCGGGGGATCGACGCTGCGGTCCACCATGGCTGGAATCTTGGAGTTGGGGTTCACCGCCACGAACCCGGTGCTGAACTGCTCGCCCTCGCCGATGCGAATGAGGTGCGCATCGTACTCGGCGCCCTTGTGGCCGAGCGCCAGCAACTCCTCCAGCATGATGGTGACCTTGACCCCGTTGGGCGTAGCTAGGGAGTAGAGCTGCAGCGGGTGCTTGCCGACCGGCAGCTCCTTCTCGTGCGTCGGGCCGGCGATCGGGCGGTTGATGTTGGCGAACTTGCCGCCGCTCGGCGCCTCCCACTTCCAGACCCGAGGCGGCGTGTAACCCTTTTCTGCCATGAAAGCCTCCTGTAGAGCCAAACCAGGACTCAAACCCTACCATTAGCCTACCTGCTTTGCGGCAGCGCTGCTGCGCCCGGCGGGCAAGCGAGCCCGTGACCGGCGGTGGAGCCGAGGCGATGGCCTGCTCGGCGAGGAAGCAAGCGAGGGCCGGCGCTCCCGGCCCCTGGCAACAGGCGCTTGCGGCCGGCCTCCTTCCGAGGCCGGAGCTTACCTGTCGTCCAGCTCGATCTCGCGCGCCAGATGACGGCCATCGCGATAGTCGAAATCGACCTCGACCCGCTGACCGACCTGCAGGTCGTCGAAACCCTTCAGCCCGTCGTCGTAGTCGGTGGAGTCATCGACGTAGAAGGTGATTCCCTGCACCACGAAAGAGCGCTCGCCCTTGTCGATCGACTCGATCTTGCCTTCGATGTCGTCGGCCAGCGCGACGCCCGAGAACAGCGACAGGGAAGCGGAGAAGCAAAGCAGCCGGAGCCAGTTCTTCATATCGGACCTCGTTTTACGTTGGAGTTGATCAATCCTTTGCAACGGAGCGCATCGCGACCTGGTAGAACTGCGGCTATAGCGGCTGCGGGACAAGGGCTGCGGAACTTGCCCCTCCCGGTTCCATCAGCGCCGCCGGCGCAGCAACATGTCACTGACATAGATGGCGACGGCGGCCCAGATCAGGCAGAACGCGTACAACCGCACTCGTGAGAATGCTTCCTCGAAGACCAGCACGCCAAGCAGGAACTGCAGCGTTGGATTGAGATAAAACAGCAACCCAAGGGCTACCAGCGACAGCCTGCGCGCTCCGGCCACATGCCAGAGCAGCGGCAGCGCGGTAACCACGCCGGAACCGAGCAGCAGCAGGTCGGTGGAGAAATTTATACTGCAGCAGGTCGGTGGAGAAATTTATACTGAGGAAAGCTGAACGCCCGCTGACCAGCAGCTGGAACAGCCAGCCGAGGAATAAAGGCAGCAGCAAGGCGGTCTCGACGAATAGCCCGACCGCGGCATCGGCCCGCACGTGCTTGCGCAGCGCGCCGTACAGCCCGAAGCTGAACGCCAGCGCCAGGCTCACCCAAGGCAGCAAGCCCTCGCCGATCAGGATCAGCGCAACGCCCGCCGTGGCCAGCATGATCGCCAGCCACTGCAATGGCTTGGGCCGCTCGCCAAAGGCCGCCAAGCCCAGCAACACGGTCACCAGCGGCGTCAGGTAATAGCCGAGACTGGCCTCCAACATCCGCCCGTTGGTCACTGCCCAGATGTACAACCACCAGTTGAGCGCGATCAGCAGCGCCGTAGCCGCCAGCACCAGCATGGTGCGCGGCCGCCGCAGCAGCCCGGCCAGCTCGTCCCACTGCCGCGCCAGCCCCACCATCGCCGCAGCGAAAGGCAGCGTCCAGATTACGCGATGCGCCAGCACCTCGACCGGACTGACATGGCGCAGCAGCGCCCAATAAAGCGGCAGAATCCCCCAAGCGGCATAGGCGGCCAGGGCAAACAACAAGCCGGTCAGGTAAGCGCGGTTCATTGGTTGTGTGGTCCAGCAGACGGCTCGCCTCGAGCCAGGGAAGCAGCGCGCATACTAACATCAGCCAGCGCATCAAGATCCCCTCCCCGCTGCCGCCGGCCGAGTGGCGGGCAATATCGTCCCGCGCGCCATCGATCACCCCGCTCATGCACGACGGCATCACCGACCTTGCCGCCTTCATCGTCGGCACCATCGTCATCGTGCTCCCGTCGGGCCGAACGTGCTGTACGACATGACCGCCGCGTCCTGCCACGACATCCGCCGCCGGCCATCACGGCGCGCTCGGCATTCTGACCGGCGACACCACGCTCATGCTGCTTGCCGCAGGCGGCGCCTCGTTATTGCGGCCCCCGGCGCTCTTCCGCAGCCCCAGGTGCGCCGGCGCGGCCTATCTTTCCTGCCTCGCCCAGGGAATTCCCTTGGGTCACGCTCCGGCGCATCTGCCCTGGTTCACCACAGGTTTGACGACGTCATGCGACTACCCTGTCAATTGCCGCCCAAGGACATGGCGGCTCCAGGCGGGGGACGCCGGCGTCCCTCGGATCGAACAACAACAACGAATGGGAAGACGTCTCATGGAAGATAGCAAGCTGATCTATCTCGCCTATACTTCGCATACCCGCAGCCACATCGAAGGCGCCCGAGAACACCTTCGCAACGACTCGCCGCTGCTGCGTCAATGCTCGCCTGAGCAGGTGCTCTACCACGAGTACGTGGAGGCCGGCTCGCCCCATGGTCCGGTGCTGTATGCAGTCAAGGGCGAGCGCTGGAATGGTGTCAGCCCGGGCTTCCTGGAGTTCCTCAACAGGTTCCAGCACCGCCGCGAGTTCGTCGGCTACGCCGAGTGCGGCTACGGCATCCAGAAGCATCGTGACTTCATGCGCCGGCTGATCATCTGCGAGCACGACCTCGGCACCCGTCGGGCTCCCAGCGCCCTGGACATCGACGTCGGCTGCCTGGCCATGACCACCCGCATGGCCATGTACGACCTGGCCAAGGTGGCGATGCGCCACTCGCGCGCCCTCTTTCCCGAGAAGCGGCCGGTGGCCTTGGTTCCTACGCCCTCCTGGGACTACCGCGGCATCTTCAAGGACGTCGGCTTCGAGATCGTCTACCTACCGATCCGGCCGAGCAACGGCTGGCTGCCGAACCTGAGCGAGTGGGCCGAGATCATCCGCAGCATACTCGAGCGCAAGGACCGTCACATCGCGCTCGCCGTGAGCAACCCGCAGCACAACCCCACCGGCATGCAGTGGCCGGTCGACGTCACCCTTCACCTGCTGGAGCTGTGCGCGCGGGAATCGGGCTATCTGCTCATCGACGATGCCTACTACAATGTGCACGACCCGCGGGTGCCGGTGGTCAACCATCTCAAGGCCGTGCTAGACTTGTTCGACCGCAACGGCGGCGACAACTTCCTGACGCGCTCCGGTATGTTCGAGCGCTGGATGGCGACCCGCCCCTTCGGCAAGCAGTTCAGCTGCAACAGCATGGGCGTGACCGCCATCACCACCTCGCCACTGCTGCTGGCCCAGCTCAACCGCGAATCCTGGATCAACCGTTACCACTGCAACACCCACAACGCCGAGGTGATGTGCGCCTGGCTAGCCCAGCCGGAGGCAGCCGATTGGACGCTGGAGACCGGCCTGCTCTACACCCGACAGAAGGAGCGCGTGCGCGATGCACTGGTAAGACGCATGGGGTGGCCGGAAAGCAGCGTTTGCGTCGGGCCGTCCACTTCCTACATGCTGTTCGAAGTGCCGCGGGTGTATCAGTCGCCGGATGCCGGCATCGATCGTTTCCGCGACGACCTGTTCTATGCCACCGGTACCCTGTTGTGCGCCTCGCTGTTCAATCAGGCGGCCCCGGCACCCTACGTGCGCTTGCATCTTGGCAGCCACCCGGACGTGATCGAGGAATTCCTCCGCCGTTGGGAGGCTGCGGGCTTGCACTACGACCAGCCAGCTCTGTTCCCGGGCAAGCGGGCGTTGCAACGTCCGGTGCCGGCGCAGGGCTACCGCGAACTGGCCTGAGCGCCCCCTCCGGAGCCGGAGCAGACGCAGACCGCTCCGGCTCCACTCCACGCCGATGCGACGTCGCAAGGTGCCGCCTCGGAGCTGGACGGAGGACTCCGCTTTCCGGCCGAAGGCGCCTGCTCCGGCAGCCTCAGCGCTGCCGGAGCTCTTCCAGGGCGCTCAGCAGCTCCCGCGCCACCAGCGGCACCGAGGCCGGATTCTGGCCCGTCACCAGCCGGCCGTCGCGCACCACCTTGGGCTGGAAGTTGGGCGCGCTCTCGAATTTGGCGCCGAGCTCACGCAACCGGCTCTCGAGCAGGAACGGCACCGTCTCGGCCAGCCCCACCGCCAGCTCCTCGGCATCGGTGAAGCTGTTGATGCGCAGTCCCTCCACCAAGCGGCCTGCCGTCGGCGCGCCGCGCGCCTACCAGCCCGGCTGGGCCGTGGCAGACGGCGCCGATCACCGCGCCGCGCTCGTAGGCGCGCCCGATCGCCTCCGCCAGCGCCTCGCTCTGCGGGAAGTCCCACATGGTGCCGTGGCCGCCGGGCAAGAACATCACGGCATAGCGGTCCGGATCCACGTCCGCTATCGGCAGGGTGTTCCGGATCTTCGCCATCGCCGCCGGAGCGGTCAGGAAGCGCGTCACAGCGGGCGGGCGCTTGCCGGGGTCGTCGGCAAGACTCCCCGGGTCGTGTGGTGCGGCGCCGCCCTGGATGGAGGCGATGTCCACCGCCAGGCCGACGTCGACCAGCGCCCAATACGGATGCGCCATCTCGTCGAAGTAGAAGCCGGTCTTGCGCCCGGTGTTGCCGAGCTGGTCGTGCGAGGTCACGACGATCAATGCCTTCATGTCGCTGCTCATGCTGCTGCCTCCTTCGAACGTCCGGATGTGCTCCTTGCCGGTACGGCAGCAAGCATGCTTTCATCGAAACAGATTTGAAAATTGGATTTTTATACCAGATAAATAAGTTTATTTATGATCAGCCTCGACTTGCTGCGCACCTTCCTGGCGGTCTACCGGCTCGGTTCGGTCACCAAGGCGGCCGCCCAGCTCTCGATCACGCAGCCCGCCGCCAGCGGCCGGCTACAGGCGCTGGAGAACTCCCTGCGGCGTCCCCTGTTCGTGCACGCCGGCCGCCGCCTCAGCCCCACCGCGGCGGCGCACGACTTGGCGCGGGCCATCGGCCCCTACCTGGACGGCCTGGAGGCCGTAGTCTCCTCCACGCTCGTCCACGGCAGCAAACTCGCTGGCACCGTGCACCTGGGCGGCCCGGCAGAGTTCATGAGCGCGCGGGTGCTGCCGGCGCTGGCGCAGCTAGGAGCGCTCGGCATTCGGCTGAGCGTACGGCTGGGGCTCGCGCAGGATCTGATCACGGCCCTCGCCACCGGCGAACTGGACCTTGCCATCGCCACCGTGCGCATCCCGCACGAGGCCATCGAGTACCGGCAGCTCTTTCGGGAGGAGTTTGTGCTGGTGGGCGCGCCGAAATGGGCGGCGCAGCTCGCCGGGCAGAGAGGCGCGGTCGCGGAGCGCTTGGCGACCTTCCCGCTGCTGGCTTATGCCGAGGATCTGCCCATCGTGCGCTGCTACTGGCGCGAGGTGTTCGGCGAGGAACCGGGCTTGCGGGCCTCGCTTCTGGTGGCCGACCTGCGCGCTCTGATCCGGGCGGCGGCCGCCGGTGCCGGCATTACCGTGGTACCCCGCTACCTCTGCGAAGCTGAGCTTGCCGACGGCAGCCTGGCGCACCTCCACCGCCCGCCCAGGCCGCCGCACAACACCATCCATCTGGCCTGGAACAAGTACGCCCTGCGCCACCCCAGGAACGCCTTCGTGCGCGACGCGCTTCTGAACGCCGCCCGCGGCTGGGCAGCCTGAGACGAGAGCGCGCAGGTCAGGCCGCGACGGTTACGACTGCTGCAGCCGCCCCCAGACCCAGCGCACCAGCCAGGCCGGCAGGATGAGCACCGCCAGCCAGCCGAGGGCAAGGACGAAAGGCTTCGTCCAGGACGGCAGCAGGCCACCGTGCGGCCCGGCTAGGATCAGCACGGCGAGGATGGCCGCAACCGCCACCGCGACCAGCGTCACGGCATACGCAAGGGCCGCTGCCAGCAGCCTCGATGCACGCCACATCGGCGCCCCTTCCGTCGGTTCCCGCGCGGCATCATTCCGCCGGCCCACCCGCGCGGATGATCTCGATCAGCGCATTCAGCGCATCGGTGGCGGTGAAGATGCCGAGCAGCTTGCCGCCGTTCTCAAGCACCATGACGCTGCCGATCTTGTGCTGGTGCATCAGTTCCGCCACGTCGTCGATGGGCGTATCGGCCCGCACCGTCACCGGATCGGCCGCCATGATGTCGCCCGCGCAGATCAGGAACTTCTCGGCTTCGCTCAGCCCCCGGGCGATGCGCACGTCCCGATCGCTCACCATGCCCACGACCTTGCCGTCACGGAGAATGGGCAAATGGCGCACGCCGAACTCGTCCATCAATATCTGCAGCTGGTCGATCGACATGTCCTCGGTGGCCGTGATCGGATCCGGGGTGGTGTATTCCTCTACCGGCACTTTCATCGCCATGGCGGGCCTCCTAAGCACTTCGCAGGGTATGCTCGTCGCTCTAGATGGGATGGTAACGGCCCTGGACCAAGCGCTGCCACGAGCTGGATCAAGTCTGGGGCAGATAGTCGGGCTGCCCGGGCACGGTCGGCAGGCAACCCGTCGCTGACCTCCTGGGAACACGGCCTGTCAATGTGCTAGTTTCCAATGCATTGCCTGCAGTGCCAATAAGAGGCAGCGATTCACGGGCGCAACGGCATCCATCCGTCGGCTGACCAGACCGCTGGCAGTTCACGCTCGCCGACGCTTGCGACGTGACCCGGACGCGGGGCGCAGTGGGGAGCACCCTCCCGAAGCGTCGGGAGGCGGCGCGCCTGCGGAATGGCTGACGGCGCGGATGAGGCGCGGACGCCGGCCAAGACGGCCTGAGCCCTGGCCAGCAATCGGTCGCACCAACCTGCGCCAGCCACGTACCCCGATCGTCGCCCTGAGAAAAAGCGAGGAGGATCTCAGCGATGCGCAATATCGTCTTCATCACCGGCGCCACGTCGGGATTTGGGCGGGCGGCGGCGCGCCGCTTCGCCGAAGGGGGCTGGGCGGTGATTCTCACCGGGCGCCGCAGCGAGCGGCTGGAGGCGCTGAAGGAGGAGCTCTCGCCCCGGGTGCCGGTGCACATCGCCACGCTCGACGTGCGCGACGCCGCGGCGGTGCAGCGGGTAGTGGCGGAATTGCCGGAGGAGTTCCGCCGAGTGCGGGCGCTCATCAACAACGCTGGACTCGCCCTCTCCCCGCAGCCGGCGCAGCAGGTGCCGCTCGAAGACTGGCACACCATGATCGACACCAACATCACCGGGCTGGTCAATGTCACCCACGCCCTGCTGCCGACGCTGATCGAGGTCGGCGCGGGGGCGAGCATCATCAACATCGGCTCGGTGGCCGGCACCTGGCCCTATCCGGGCAGTCACGTCTACGGCGCCACTAAGGCCTTCGTCGAGCAGTTCAGTTACAACCTCCGTTGTGACTTGCTCGGCACCGGGGTTCGCGTCACCGATATCGCGCCCGGCATGGCCGAGACCGAGTTCACCCTGGTGCGCACCAAGGGCGACCAGGCAGCCTCCGACGCGCTCTATCGCGGCACCACACCGCTCAGCGCCGAGGACGTAGCGGCGCAAATCTATTACGTCGCCACCCTGCCCGATCACATCAACATCAACCGGCTGGAGGTCATGCCGGTGCGCCAGGCCTGGTCGCCCTTCGCCGTCGACCGCGACTGAGCGGCCTTCGCTTCTCGATGGCGAAAAGCCGAGCGAGCGTGCTATAACGGCACTTTCGTCAATCGCGGGGGTGGGGAGCGTCAGCCTCCCCTACCCCGCGCCCGCCGAGAGCGTCTTCGTATGCCTGACACCCGTTTCGACTTCGAACGGCGCGGCGCCGGGTGCCACCGCCTTGTGCTTGGAATGCAGCGGCTTGGGCTGCAAATGGCCAGTAACCTACCTGCAGGAGCGAGGCGATGAGCACGCTGGGACGGCGCGCAATCCTGGTGCTGATTCTCGGCAGCCTGGTGGTCACGCTAGCCATGGGCCTGCGCCACGGCTTCGGGCTGTTCCTGGAGCCGATGAGCAGCGACCTGGGCTGGGGCCGAGGCGTGTTCGCCTTTGCCCTGGCGGTGCAGAACCTGATGTGGGGGCTGAGCCAGCCCGTTGCCGGCGCGATCGCGGACCGCTTCGGCGCGGCTCGCACCATCGTGGCCGGTGGCGTTCTTTACACGCTGGGGCTGCTGTTCATGGGGTTGTCGGAGTCAGCGCTGGGGATGACGCTTTCCGCCGGCGTCCTGATCGGCCTCGGGCTATCTGGGACCACCTTCTCGGTGGTGCTGGGCGCGGGGGGGCGCGCCGGGGCGCCGGAGAAGCGCAGCCTGGCCATGGGCATCGTGAGCGCGGTCGGCTCCTTCGGCCAGTTCGCCATGCTGCCAGGGACGCTGGGGCTGCTGGAGTGGCTGGGCTGGTCGACGGCGCTCCTGGTGATGGGCGCGATCGCCGCCCTGATGGTGCCCTTGGGAGCGTTCCTGTACGACCGCCCCGAGCCAGCTACCGGCAGCGAGCTGTCGCAATGGGCGGCGCTGGAGGAAGCTGCCGGCCACCGCGGCTTCTGGCTACTGTGCATGGCCTTCTTCGTGTGCGGCTTTCAGGTGATCTTCATTGCTGTGCATCTGCCCGGCTATCTCACCGACCACGGTATCGCGGTGAGCGTGGCCAGCACCGTGCTGGCGCTGGTGGGGCTGTTCAACATCTTCGGCACCTACATCGCCGGCTGGCTGGGCGGGCACTACTCCAAGACGCGCCTGCTATCCGGGCTGTATCTGGCCCGCAGCGCGGTGATCGTGCTGTTTCTGGCCGCCCCCCTCTCGCCGCTGAGCGCCTATCTGTTCGGCATCGCCATCGGCCTGCTGTGGCTCTCCACCGTGCCGCTGACCAACGGCATCGTCGCCACCGTGTTCGGTGTGCGCCATCTATCGATGCTGGGCGGAATCGTGTTTCTGTTCCACCAGCTCGGCTCCTTCGCGGGCGTCTGGCTGGGCGGGTACATCTATGACCTCGCCGGCAATTACGATATTGTGTGGGTGCTGAGTATCCTGCTTGGCGTGGTGGCAGCCGTGCTGCACTGGCTCATCAGCGAGCGGCCTCTCGAACGCCCGACGCTCAGCGAGGTACGCGCATGACACCGGCCAAACGCATCCTGCTCGTCCTGGCGGTCCTCGCCGTCGCTGCCCTTGCCTTGAGCCTGGCTTGGTGGAGCTGGCTGGCCAGCGACCCCGGCATGCTGCTGTTCGGCGTCCGGCTCTGCTGAGTCGGCGCCCGCTAAAACCCCGCCTTTTTCGCAGGCCCGCCACCTTCTCGTCCGCTTCCGGGCTGGTCTCATATCCACCGCTGCGGCTGGCGCGTACGCTTGCGCGCCAGCCGCTCGACGAAGATCACGCAGCGCCCAAGACCCGACCGAAACCCGCCCACAGACTCCTTGTAAATCAATCGGATAGACGAACGATCGGAAAGCTTGCGAAAAATTGGCCGAATCCGCGCAAGCTCGGTCCGGCGTCGCTTTCGCGACTTTATCCACAGGCTTGCCCACAGAAAATGTGGATAACGCCGGCAGGCGTCGGCCCCCGTGCGGCGGCGGCATGCCGCCGGCCTTACCTCAGTGGATCTGCCGCAAGGTCAACTTGTCGCCCCGCTGGGTGAATTCGAGCTCGCGCAAGAAGCTCATCCCCAAAAGTACCTTGTCGCTGTCGGTGTTGGGGTTGATGCTGCCGCGGACGTCGCGCAGCTCAATGTCGCCCAGCGCCACGCTGTCAAGCCAGGTGGTATAGCCGTAGACAATGCCGTTGGCCGTCTGGAAGCTGACCTGGCGGCCACGCTCGAGGCCCAGGCGGTCGGCCAGATGCAGCGGCACGGACACGTCGCTGGCGCCGGTGTCGAGCAGGAACACCACGTCGTGGCCGTTGATGCGGCCGCTGGCCACATAGTGGCCATAACGGTTGCGCTCCAGCACGACCTCGCTGTAGCCCGCCCCCGTGCGCGTCACCAGCTGCTGGTTGGGATTCAGCTGGCGCTCGTTCCAGCGGTCGAAGAACAGGGTGTGCAGGCCCAGCATCACCGCCCAGAAGGCGACGCACATCCAGCGCGTGATGTGGGCGTTTTCATTGGCGGGAGCTGGTGAAGTCATCTCTTGTTGCTGCTCATGATGCGGTCCGATCACCCCAAAACGAACATCAAACGATGCATTGATGACAATGGCATCATCTTGCCAGAAATTCATCCAAGCAGCGCCGGCGGTGCGGCCCCGGCAGCCGATCTGGAGCCAGGGCTCGGCTTGAGGTACGGTGCTGGGCGTGATGAAGCGTCTCGTACTCGCCCCGCTTTGCCTGATTCTTGCGCTGGCCACTGCGATGCTGCCGGCCGGCTGCGCGCGGCTGCCGCCGCTCGATGCCCGCACACCGTCCCGGGCTTTCACCGACACCGCCGACACCAGCCTTGGGCGCGCCATCGCGCCCATGGTGGAAGCCCATCCCGGCAAGTCCGGCATCGTCGCGCTGACCGACGACCTGGACGCCTTTGCCGTGCGCGTCCTCCTCGCCCAGGCCGCCGAGCGCTCGCTTGACGTACAGTACTACATCTGGCAGCAGGACCTGTCCGGCACCCTGCTGCTCGAGGCCCTGCACCGCGCCGCCGACCGCGGCGTGCGGGTGCGGCTGCTGCTGGATGACAACAACACCCGCGGCCTCGACAAACTGCTGGCCGCGCTCGACGCCCATCCCAACATCGAGGTGCGGCTGTTCAATCCGTTCCTACATCGCCGCTGGCGAGCGCTGGGCTACTTGAGCGACTTCGCGCGACTGAACCGGCGCATGCACAACAAGTCGTTCACGGCCGACGGCCAGGTCACCATCATCGGCAGCAGCAACATCGGCGACGAGTACTTCGGCGCCGGAGACTTTTTGTTCGCGGACCTGGACGTGCTGGCCATCGGTCCCGTGGCGGCGGATGTGGCGCAGGATTTCGATCGCTACTGGAACAGCCCCTCCAGCTATCCGGCCGCGCTCATTCTCGATCCGGCGGAGGCGGCCGCTCTGGCCGAGCTGGGCGCTGGCGCCAACCTGATCGCGCGCGACCCGGCGGCGGCCGAATACATGCGCCAGCTTGCCACCTCGCGGCTGGTGCAGGAGCTGCTGTCAGGCCGGCTCCAGTTCGAATGGGCCGTCACCCGCATGCTCAGCGACGATCCGGCCAAGGGCCTGGGACAGGCCACCGAGGACATGCTACTGCCCAGCCGCCTGTCGGAGGTGCTGGGCACCCCGCAGAAGGAACTGCTGCTGGTCTCGCCCTATTTCGTCCCTACCGCCGCCGGCGTCGCAGCACTGGCCGACCTGGCGCGGCGCGGCGTGGCCGTCAGCGTCTTCACCAACGCCCTGGAGGCGACCGACGTGGCCGTGGTGCACGCCGGCTACGCCAAGCGGCGCAAGGCGCTGCTGGAGGCGGGCATCCGCTTGTACGAAATGAAGCGCGAGATCGCCTCACCCCGCATCCGTGACCGCGGCCTGACCGGCAGCTCGGCCTCCAGCCTGCACGCCAAGACCTGCGCAGTCGATCGTCAGCGCGTTTTCATCGGCTCTTTCAACTTTGACCCGCGTTCGGCCCGGCTCAACACCGAAATGGGCTTCATCATTGACAGCCCACGGCTGGCCGAGGCCATGGCGGAAGCCTTCGCCAGCGCCATCCCGGAACTAGCTTACGAGGTGCGCCTTGCCCCCGACGGCAAGCTGGTATGGATAGAGCGCCAGGATGGAGAAGAAAAGGTCCTCGCGCGCGAGCCGGGCACCCGCTTCTGGCAGCGGCTAGCGGTGCGGCTGATCGGCTGGCTGCCCATCGAGTGGCTGCTGTAGACGGCGCGACAAAACTTCAAGAACAAATCGCAACAATCTGAAAATTAATCGCTTTTTACTCTGCAGGCCACAGACGGCCGATGACGAGCTTGGAAGCCTGCCGCTTGGCGTCAAGAATCGCAAGCAAGCAATTGATTTTCCAGCATCAACCCTCTTCCTTAGCCAGTCCGCTCGCCTTGCTCACGCCCCGCAGCCGATGCAGACCGAAGGCTCCCGCCGCGCAGACCAGCATCGCCCCCGCCAGCGGCAAGGCGCTCGGTACATGCCAGAGGCTGACCAGGGTTGCGGCGGCGGTGCCGAGCAGGAATTGCAGAGTGCCCATCAATGCCGACGCCGAACCGGCCTCTGCGCGCTCCACCTGCGCCAGTGCCAGCGCCGTGGTGTTGGGGCCGATGAAGCCAAGGCTGGCGATGAAACCGAACAGCCCCAGCATCATCAGCACCAAGCTGCGCGAGCCGCTCAGCGCAGTAACCAGCATCAACAACCCAGCCAGGAGCGGAAACCAAATGGAACGCAGCAGTATGGTCTCCGGTGCCCAATAGTGCAGCAGACGGGCGTTGACCTGCGAGGCGCCGATCAGCCCCAGCGCGTTAAGTCCGAACAGCCAGCCGAAGTGCTGCGCGGGCACGCCGTAGAGCTCGATCAGCACATGGGGCGAGGCGGCGATGTAGGCGAACATGCCGGCAAAGGCCAGGGCGCCACACAGGGCATGGATGAGGAAAGGGCGGTTGCGGATGAGCGCGGCATAGCCGCGCAGCACCTCGCCCGGACCGAGCGAGGCCGAGCGCTCCCGCGGCGCGGTCTCGCGCAGCCACAGGCGCACCGCGATCAGCAGCGTCACGCCAAAGGCCGCCAGCAACCAGAAAATCCCGCGCCAGCCGGCCACTACCAGCACCCAGCCGCCCAGCAGCGGAGCCAAGATCGGCGCCAGCCCCATCACCAACATCAGCAGTGAAAACGCCCGCGCTCCTTCCTGCGCCGTGGTACGGTCGCGCACCACGGCGCGGCTGATGACGGTGGCCGCGCTGCCGCCCAGGGCCTGCAGGAAACGCCAAATCGCCAGCGCCCCGACGTCATGGGTAAGCGCGCAGCCGACCGAGGCCGCGACATAAATCATCAGACCGATGTACAAGGCCGGCTTGCGGCCGATGTGGTCGCTGAGCGGGCCGTGGACCAGCTGCCCCAGCCCCATGCCAATGAGGAACACAGCCAAGGTCAGCTGCACGTTGGCAACAGAGCTGCCTAGGCTGTCGGCAATAGCCGGGAAGCCGGGCAAGTACATGTCGATGGACAGCGGCCCGATAGCGGTCAGCGCGCCGAGCAGCCACAACCAGGCAGGCACTCGCCTGCCGAGCGCAGAATCAGACTGGGATGCTTGCACGAAAGACGTCCTCGACCAGCGCAGGTCGCAAGGTTCGGAAGTCAGAGGGAAACGCGGCGCAGCATGATACCTTCAGCCGCGGCCGGTTTGCAGCTGATTTGTGCATGCCCCGCACCGGGCGCCGAACGGCTCAAGAGTCCGGCTGCCTGCGCTCGATCCCGAGCTCGGCCAGGGCCTTGACCATGTCCTCGGCCGAGGTCTCCGGCCTGACATTGGTGTCGATCTTGAGCACCCGCCCGTCCTTGCCAATGTAAATGGTGTGGCGCCTGGCGTAACCCAGCGGGTGCAGCACGCCGTAGGCCTTGGCCACCGACTTGTCCTCGTCGCTGAGCAAGGGAAAGTCCGCCCCCGTCTCGACGGCAAAGCCCCTATTGCTGTCCAGGGGGTCGACGCTGGCCATGAAATAGGCGACGTCGAACTGGTGGATCAAATGGCCGTTCTCGGCCAGCGACCTGCACTCGATGGTGCAGCCGCGGGTATAGGCCTTGGGGAACCAGGCGATCACCACCGCCTGCTTGCCACGGAAATCCGCTAGGCGATAAACCTTGCCGTCCGAGCCCGGTAGCTCGAAATCCGGCGCCAGGTCTCCCACCACCAGCGCGCTTGCGGGCGCCGCCAGGCTGGCCAGCGCAAGCCCCAGAAAAAATCGCCGCATCCGCTCAAGCATGGTGCCTTCTCCTCCCAGCCCTCCAATGGGTGCAATGTTAGCCGATTGCACCGTCCGGCACCCGTTCCGCCGGCCGTCTCGCGACCTGGCTGTGGTATAGTGGCGCCGGCCTTCGCTGGCATCCCTGGATAGGCTATCCTCTCATGGTCCCGCGCCCATGGTCAGCCGACCCGGTTTCGTGTCCGGTCTTCCTGCCAGCGCCGCATCCTGCTGTCTCAACGTGCCGACCTCGTCAGCAGCCGCATGGCGCCCGCGCGCCACGGGGAGCGGCGTGCGCCCTGCCGACCGCCTGCGGCGAGCGGCGCCGGTCGCGCCACCTCCAGCGCTGCTGGGTTGTTTTGTAGTTGCAAAATGAAGCAAGCCTCGACTTCGGAAACGCACCTCGGTCAGAACACCCTCAGCTGGAGCACCCTGCTCTCCGGCGCCAACCTAATCCGCTCCATCGCGCTCAGCGGCGGCGTCGCCCTGCATGCGGTCAACCTGTACATCACCACCACCATCCTGCCGTCGGTAGTGAAGGACATCGGCGGTCTCGACTACTACGCCTGGAACACCTCGGTGTACGTGGTCGCCTCCATCGTCGGCGCCGCCCTGTCGGCACAGTCGCTGACCCGCTTCGGCCCTAAGGTGGCCTATGCGCTGGCCGGAGTCATCTTTGCCGTCGGCGCGCTGCTGTGTGCAGCCGCGGTATCCATGCCCATGATGCTGGCGGGCCGGCTGGTGCAAGGCCTGGGCGGCGGCATGCTAGTCGCCCTGCCCTATGCCATGACCCGCATCGTGTTCCCCGAACCCCTGTGGCCCCGGGCGATGGCGATGATCTCCGGCATGTGGGGCATCGCCACCCTGCTCGGCCCTGCCATCGGCGGGATCTTTGCCGAGCTGGAGCTGTGGCGAGTGGCGTTCTGGATGCTGATTCCCCTGATCGGCCTGTTCGGCGCGATGGCGGTCATCGTGCTGCCTGGGCGGCGGGGCGACCTGGCGCCGCCACCGCCCTTGCCGGCCCGTCAGCTGGTGCTGCTGACGGCCGCGGTGCTGGCCGCCTCCATCGCCAGCGTCAATAACGACCGGCTTTGGAGCCTCGTCAGCCTGCTCCTGGCCGGGCTGCTGGCCTATGCTCTGATGCGGGTCGATGCCCGCGCGCCGCAGCGCCTGCTGCCGCGCGGTAGCTTCCGAATCGCCTCTCCGCTAGGCGCGCTGTACGCCATGTCCGCGCTGCTCGCGGTCACGGTCAGCTGCACCGAGATCTTCGTGCCGCTGTTCCTGCAGGAGTTGCACGGCCACTCGCCGCTGCAGGCCGGCTACATCGCCTCGTTGATGTCGGTGGGCTGGACTCTGGGCTCGCTGATCACCTCCGGCCTGCAGGGGCGGCGCTTGGTCTTCACGCTGCGCGCCTCGCCGCTGCTGTCGTTGGCCTCGCTTACCGTGCTAGCCGCCCTCGTCCCCTGGCCCGGAGCGGCCGGCTGGCGGCTGACGGCGTCGATCTGCCTGGCCCTGATCGCCGGCGGCATGAGCGTCGGCCTAGCCTTTCCGCACCTGGCCTCGCGCGTCCTGCAGGTCGCCCCCGAGGACGAGCAGGACCTAGCCGCCTCCTCGATCATGACCGTGCAGCTGGGTGCGACGGCCTTCGGGGCGGCGCTGGCAGGCCTGACCGTCAACCTCGCCGGCTACGCCGGCGGCCCCGGGATGGACGTCGCCAACGCGGCCCGCTGGCTGTTCACGGTCTTCCTGCTGGCGCCCGCCTTGTGCCTGAAGCTGCTGTGGCCCCGCGCCGCCGACGACTAAAGTTCCCGCTGCAGCTGCCGTAACAATGAGAAGCCGGCCGCCGCGAGCGGACGCAGTTCGATCAACCTATGCAGAGCGGGCATCGCATGAGTCTTTTCGAGCGCTTACGGAATCTGAAAATCTGGGTTCGCCTTCTGATCTGCATCTGGGGAATGCTGGCTATTGCCTGGACCTCGATGATCGGCTGGGTGGTGTACGAGCAGCGCAAGGTTGCGCTCGACCAAGCGGCGGGCTTCAGCGAAACCCTGCATGACATGACCCTGGCCGGGCTGACCACGCTGATGATCACCGGCACCATGAACCAGCGCGATGCCTTCCTGGACCAGATCAAGGAGCTGCACGACGTACGCGACCTACGCGTGGTGCGCGGCCCCGGCATCATTCGCCAGTTCGGCCCGGGGCTGGAGGAATCGAAGCCGATCGACGCCATTGAGCGCGCCGTGCTAGAAACCGGTCGCCCCTACGTCGCGATGGAGCCGGACGGCCAGTACCTGCGCGCCGTCTATCCCGCGCGCAACCTGCGCAACTACCTCGGCAAGGACTGCGTGACCTGCCACGCCGTGGTGCCGGAGGGCGAAGTTCTCGGCGCGGTCGCCATGCGCGTCTCGCTGGAGAAGGTCAATGCCGCTGCCCGCAGCTTCGGCTGGACCATCTTCCTTACCGCCGTGCTGGCCAGCTTCCCCCTGCTCGGCGTGGTGTACTGGTTCATCCGCCACTTCGTCACCCGCCCCCTGCAGGCCATGACCGCGGGACTGTTGGACATCGCCAGCGGCGGCGGCGACCTCACCCGCCGGCTGCCGGTGCGCGGCGGCGACGAGATCAGCCAGGCCTCCAGGGCGTTCAACAACATGATGGAGAAGCTGCATGAGCTGATCCGCCGCGTGGTCAGCTCCTCCGAGCACCTGTCGCAGGCCGCCGAGCAGGTGTCGCGCGTCAGCGACCAGACCAGCCGTGAAGTGGAGCTGCAGCGCTCCGAGATCGAGCAAGTGGCGACCGCCATGAACGAGATGGCTGCGACCGCTCAGGAAGTGGCCCGCAACGCCCAGCATGCCGCCGAGGCCGCGCAGGCCGGCAGCGAGGCGGCCACCAAGGGCGGCGAGGTGATCCGGCGCACGGTGGTTGGCATCCAGAAACTGGCCGAGGACGTGCAGGCGGCCGCCGAGGTCATCCACAAGCTGTCCGCCGGCAGCAAGCAGATCGGCGCCGTGGTCGACCTGATCCGCGGCATCGCCGAGCAGACCAACCTGCTCTCGCTCAACGCCGCCATCGAAGCGGCCCGCGCTGGCGAGACCGGCCGTGGCTTCGCCGTGGTGGCCGGCGAGGTGCGCTCACTGGCCAACCGCACCCACGAGTCCACCGAGCAGATCCAGAAGATGATCCAGGAGCTGCAGGCGGACATCTACGGCGCGGTCGAGGCCATGGAGAAGGGCCACGATCAGGCCCAGACCACGGTGATCCACGCCGGCGAGGCGGGCCAGGCGCTGGAAGACATCACCAACGCCGTCAACATCATCAACGACGTCAACACCCAGATCGCCAGCGCCGCCGAGGAGCAGAGCGCGGTGGCCGAGGAGATCAACCGCAACATCACCAACATCAACGACGTTGCCGACCGCAGCGCTTCCGGCGCCGTACAGACCGCGGCCGCAGGCGACGAGCTGGCGCGGCTGGCCCGTGAGCTGCGCCGCCTGGTGGGCGAGTTCAAGGTCTAGGCGCTGCCTGGCGGGGGCTGCCCCGGCGCAGGCCCCGCCCTTGCCTCTCCTGCCCGGGCCGCAAGGCGCTCCATTTCCCGGCAGCCGAGCACCTCACTGAGGTCCGGCTCGAACTCCTACCGTTTTCAGATCACTGGGAATCCCGCCCACGGGCAAAGGCCGCGAGGGCATTGCCCGCTTGCACCAGCGCGCCGCGCCGGATGGACAAGGGCGGCTCGCCGAAGCAATCCTCGAGCAGGTCGATGCACGGGCAAACGGGCGCCTGGGCAATCTCATGCATGCCGGCTTGCCGGGCCACCACCCGGGGCGGCTTGAAAAGGTCCGAGGCCCCCCCTGACTTGCCGGCGGCACGCCGGGTGGCGCTGTAAACGACGCGTCCGTCCTGCTACCGTTTCGGCAGGCAAGAACAAGGGAGTGCTCCGATGACCGTGCGTATCCTGCACACGGCCGATTGGCAGCTGGGCAAGGCGTTCGGGCAGATCCCGGGGGATGCCGGCGTACTGCTGCGCCGCCAGCGCCTGCAGCCGGTTGCCCGCATCGCCGCCCTGGCCCGCGAGCGCGCCGTGGATGCTGTGCTGGTTGCCGGCGACGTATTCGAGACCGATGCCGTCAGCGATGACACCCTGGGGCGCATGGTGGAAGCCATGCGCGACTATCACGGCCCTTGGGTGCTGCTGCCGGGCAACCACGACCCCGCGCTGGCCGAAGGCGTCTGGCAGCGGCTGCAGCGCCGGCGGCTGCCGGACAACATCCTGCCGGCGCTGGAAGCGCGACCGCTGCTGCTGGCTGACGGCCGACTCGCCATCCTGCCCGCGCCGCTGACCAGGCGCCACGAGGTGCGCGACCTGACCGAAGCGTTCGACCACATGGAAACGCCGCCGGGGGCGGTTCGGGTCGGCCTGGCCCACGGCTCGGTGCAAAACCGCCTGCCGGAAGCCGCCGAGGCCTACAACCCCATTTCCGACCGCCGCGCCGAGCTGGCCCGGCTCGATTATCTGGCACTGGGCGACTGGCACGGCACCCTCGAGGTCGCCCCGCGTACCTGGTACGCTGGCACGCCGGAGCCAGACCGCTTCAAGGCCAACGACGCCGGCAACTGCCTGATCGTCACTCTGCCCGGCCCCGGCGCCGAGCCGCAGGTGGAGCGGGTGCCGGTAGGCCACTACCGCTGGCTCCAGCTCGATTTCAGCCTGCACCAGGAGCAAGACCTGGCCGCGCTGGAAGCGGCCCTGGCCACCCTGGGCGAGCCGCTGGCGCAAAAGGTGGTGGCGCTCGACCTCAGGGGCACGCTTAGCCTCGGCCTGCGCCAGCGACTGGACGAATTGCTCGACCACTGGGGACCGCGTCTGCACGTGCTGAAAGTGAATGCCGACGCCCTCCATCCCGAGGCCACCGCCGCCGACCTCGAGCAAATCGACAGCAGCGGCTTCTTGCACCAGGCCATCGCCCGCCTGCAGCAGATCCAGGCCGACCCGCATCACCCGGACCGCCCCTTCGCGGCCGCCGCGCTGCAGCGTCTTTACCGCACCTACCTGGCGACGAGGGACTGAAGCATGCTGTTCAAGCGCATCGCCATCCGCAATTTCCGCCGCCTGCAGCAGCCGGTTCGCATCGACGGCCTCGCACCGGGGCTCAACGTCATCGCCGGCGACAACGAGGAAGGCAAGTCCACTGTCCTGCGCGCGCTGCGGGCCGCACTGTTCGACAAGCACACCCTGAGCGGCAACGCGGCAGCCGCGTTCCAGCCCTACGGCTCGCAGGTTCGACCCGAGATCGAGGTCGAGTTCGAGCTCGCCGGCAAGACCTACCGCCTGCGCAAGGGCTTTTGCCAGCGCCCCAGCGCCGAGCTTAGCGGGCCCGACGGCACCCATACCGGCCCGGCGGCGGAGGACAGGCTCAGGGAGTTGCTGGGCTTCGATCAGCCCGATCGCGGGCCGCCCGACGCTCGCCACCACGGCACCTGGGGGCTGCTTTGGGTGGAGCAAGGCGCGGCGTTCGCGCCCCTGCTGCACAACGAGCGCAGCAAGCGCACCCTGCTCGGAACACTGGAGAGCGAGGTCGGCGACATCCTCGGCGGCCAGCAAGGGTATGCCATCCTCGAGCAGGTGCGCCAGGCCCATGCCGACTTCTTCACCAAGACTGGTCAGCCACGCGGCGAGTACCGCGCGGCCAAGAAAGCCGTTGAAGAGCTGACCGCAGAGCTGGACAAGGTCGAGGCGGCGCTGCAAGCCTACGAGAGCAAGGTCGACAGGCTGCAGCGGTTGCGCGACGAGCTGCACCGCTGGGACAGCGAAGACATCGTCGCGGCCCACGAGGTCAAGCTGCGCCAGGCCGAGCAGGCCCATGCCGCGCTGGACCAGCTGCGCGAGGCGGTCGAACGCAGCGAAGACAAGCTGCAGCTTGCCCAGGCTCACCTCAATACGACACTGCAGCGCTGGCATCAGCGCAGCGACCTGACCCGGGACTTGGCCGTGCTGGAGAAGCACTGCCAGGACCTGCAGCGCCAGCTGGACGCGGCGCGGGCCGCCCTAGACGAGCGCCAGCCGCGGCTGGACGCTCTCATCCAGGCCGAGCGGGAGGCCGGCAACGCCGTCGCTGCTGCCCGCTTGCGCCTTGCCGCCCTGGAAGCCGCGCAGCGGCGCCAGGAGCTGGAGCGACAGCTAGCCGAGCAGCGCAAGCGGCGGCAGGCCGCCCGCGCTGCCGCCGAAGCAGCCAACGCGCCGCGCAGGCCAAGGCCGCCGCCAACAGGGCCACGCCCCAGGCGCTGCAGGCCTTACGCGAGCTGAACCAGCGCCTGCTGGCGGCCGAAGCCCGGCTGGAGGCCGCATCTCCCGTGGTCCACTTCGACCTGGACACCGAGGTGCGCCGCGACGGTGCCCCTGTCCCCCGCGGTCAGGCGCTGACCGTCTCCGAGCCGGCCACCTTCACTCTGGGCGAGCTCGGCACCGTAACCGTGCGCCCGGGCGGCGAGAGCATCGCTGACAGTGCCCGCCAGGTGCAGGCGCTGCGCCGGGAGCTGCAGCAGCAGCTGGCGCTGCTGGGCGCGACCAGCCTGGACGAGGCCGAAAGGGCAGCGGCCGAGCGTCAAGAGCTGCTGCAACAGGCGGCCAGCCAGCAGGAACTTCTGAAAGCCCACGCTCCCGGCGGTGTCGCTACCTTGGACGCCGAAATCGCCCGACTGGAGAGCGAACTGGAACAGCTGGCCGCAGCGCCTGTTGCCGACGGCGTGGACCTCGCGGAGCTGACCCGGCAGCTGCAGGCTGCGCGTGCCGAGCTCCAGGCGACGGAAGCTGCAGCCGCCGCGGCCGCCAGCGAGCTGAAAGCTGCCCAAGACCAGCAAGCTGCCGCTCAGCGCCGTCTGGTCGAGCTGCAAGCCCAGCTGGCGGCGCAGCAGGGAGAGCTGCGACGCAGGCAATCGCTGCTGGCCGAGGCCCGCAGCCGCGAGCCGGACGAGGAACTCGCCAGCGCTTTGGCTGTCGCCGATGCCGCCGCCAAGGCGGCCGCCGAGGAGCTGGAGCAGGCCCGCCGGGAGCTGGCCGCCGCTGAGCCAGAGCGGCTGGAATTGGAGCTGTCGATGGCGCGCGATGCCTATGCGAGCATCAAGAAGCGCTACGCCGAGCTGCAGCGCTCGGCCCGCGACCTGCAGATCGAGCTGCAAAGCCTGGGCCAGACCGGGCTGGGCGAGCGGCGCCAGGAATTACAGGGCCAGCTGGAGCAGGCCCGGCTCCAGGCCGAGCGCCTGGAGCGCGAGGCGCAGTCGCTGCGGCTGCTGCGCGAGGTGCTGGAAGACTGCGCCCGCCAGGCCAGCGCGGCGTTCCTCGCCCCGGTGCTGAAGCGGGTGCAACCCTATCTGCGCCTGCTGATGCCGGAGGCCGAGCTGCTGCTCGACAACGAGCTGCAGCTGGTCGGCATCCGCCGCGGCGGCTTCGACGAAGCCTTTGACGATCTCAGCATCGGCACCCGGGAGCAGCTGGCGGTCATCACCCGCCTCGCCTTCGCCGACCTGCTGCACGAGCGCGGCCAACCGGTGGCGGTGGTGATGGACGACGCGCTGGTCTATGCCGACGACCAACGCTTCCAGAGCATGAAGCTGATCCTGCACCGGGCGGCGCAGCGCTATCAGGTGCTCATTCTCACGTGCCGCGAGCGCGACTATCTCGACCTGGGCGCCCCCATCATCCGCCTGGCCGACTGTCGGGAGCTCGCCGCGGCGCCGGCCTGAAGCCGGGCGCCGGTAGCCCGACAGCACGCCGGCGAAGGGTAGCCAGCGCTTGCCCACCCTGCCTTCAGGTAGGATGCTGTGCAATGACTCCACTTGCGCGGGCCAAGCCATGAGAAAACTGCTACTGTTTCTGACCGTCGTCCTGGGCGTGGCGGTCGCGGCCAGCGCCAGCTGGCGGGACATGCCCCTGGAGGAGAAGCTGCTGCTCATCGAAGCGGCTGAGCTCATGCCCGACTTCGCCCCCGTGCTCGCGGCCGAGCCGGCGGCGGTGCAGGCGGTGCTGGTCACGTACGTCGACGATCCAGTCCTGCTACTGCAAGCGCAGGCGGCGCTGCTGCAGCAGCCCGCGCTCGCCCGCCGCATCCTGCCGCTCTATGGTGCCGAGCCCGAGTTCAAGGCCATCTTCAGGCAGTACGGCGCCAGCGTCCTGCCGCCCATCGCCTACTTCCTGGACAACCGCATCCGCACTCTGGAGCTGCAGCGGTACGCCGCGCGCAAGCTGCAGGATTTGCGCGGCAAGCCCGCGCCCGAGCCGCCGCCCCGAACGCTGACTCCCGAGGAGCGCGGCTGGCATGCGGTCAATTACATTCTCGCCAGCGGCCACGGCTTTCTCGGCCAGTTCGTGCTCGACGCCGACGGCAGCGTCCGCTGGTTGCAAACCGAGCGCGTGGTCGAAGGCGTGGCCGACTTCTTCACCGGTGGCATCCGCGACCTGGAACGCAAGGTCAGAACCTCGCAAGACGTCACCGCTGCCGACGCAGGCTGGGCGGCGCTCGATGCCTTCTTCACGGTCGGTGCGGTTAAGCTGCTGCGTGCTGGCAAGGCAGCCAGGACCACGCGCCTGGGCCGGGCGAGCAGGTTCGTAGCCAACGCGGGCGCCCTGGTGGCCCCTGTCGCCGCCGGCTACGTGGTCATACGCCACCCGGGTCTTATCAACGACTTCCTTGCCCAGGCGGCCAAGGCGATGGGCTGGCCGGTCCGGCTGACCCAGGTGGCGGGCTGGACGGCGCTGCTGACCCTGCTGCTGTATCCGCTCTCCTGGCTGCTGATCTGGCTGCTGCCGCTCGCCATCGGCGCGCTGCGCCTGTGCCTGCGGCTGCTGCGCTGGCTGAACGCCGGCTCGCGCCAGCTCCGGGCAAGACGCGCCGCGGCAGCAAGCGGTTCGGCGCTGGAGGCTTGAACATGGCCCTGCCCACTCCGACTGCCTGGACGGCAAGCGTTCGCTCGCGCTGCGGTGCTGGCGCACTCCCCGGCAACGGCCGGCAGCCGACGCCGCCAGCAAGGCGAGCGCTCAGCTGGTGACCTTGTCGCGCAAATAAACCGGCAGCGCCTGCTCCGCTGCCACCGCCTCGCCGCCGGCCAGGGCGGCCGCGGCCAGTGGCAGGCAGTCCGCAGCCCGCGGCAGCGCCGGGTAAACCGCCTGCGGCGCTCCCAGACGGGCCCGCAACTGCTCGCCATAGGCCTGCCAGCCGGTCCCAATGCCGTACCAGCCAGTCCCCCCAGCCGGCGGCAGCGCCTCCGGTGACGCCACCAGCTCCTCCCCCTGCAGCCGCATCAGGCCGTCTACGGCACGGTAGGCACCGAAGTAGACTTCACCCATGCGGGCGTCGATGGCAGCCAGCACGTGCTCGGCGCGATAGGCGCGCCAACCGCCCTGCGCCAGGACGGCCAAGGTGGAAAGCGGCACCACCGGCAGGTCGGCGCCGTAGGCAATGCCCTGCACCACACCGCAGGCGATGCGCACCCCGGTGAACGCCCCCGGTCCGCGACAGAAGGAAATGGCGTCCAGATCGGTGACGCCGAGGCCGGCTTCGGCGAGCACATCCTGCACCATGCCGAGGACGCAGGCAGCATGGCCGCGCGGCAGCTCGGCAAAGCGCTCGATGATCTGCCCGTCGACGAGGATGGCAGCAGAACAGGCCTCGGTCGACGTATCCAGAGCCAGAATTTTAGGCACGACGATCTTCCACGACTTCTTCGGAAAAATCGTTCATATTTACCACATCCCCGCCGGAACCGCCAGTTTCGTCGTCCTCGAAGGGCAAGTCCAGCTGCGGATCTTCGGCGCGCGGGTCGAGGGTGCCGGCAAAGGGCGTGGTGTTCGGCATGGCGACGAATTCGCCCTGATCGGCGACGGTAACCGTCGGTCCCACCTGCTGACGCCAGTAGCCGAATGCCGCCAGCAGCGCCGCCAGCACGGCGATACTGCCGAACAGCGCCTAGGGGCCCTGCCAGGCCATGAGCTGGCTGAGCAGAATGGGGCCGACGATCAGCCCGACGCCATGCATCAGCAGCAATCCAGCGCCGGCGCCGATCAGCTCTTCCGGCTCGATATGATCGTTGGTCATGGCCAGGCTGAGCGGATAAATGGTGAAAGCCAGGCCGCCCCACAGCACCGCCAGCAGGACAAGTAGCAAGTCGCTGCCTGGACCGAGCAGGGGCAGCAGCCAGCTGGCGATGGTCAGCCCGATCGCGACCATAACAATGGACAAACGGCGCCCGTAGCGGTCGGACAAACCGCCCACGGGCCATTGCAACAGCAGCCCGCCAAGCAGGCTCGCCCCCATCAGCACCGAGACTTCGCCGACGCTCAATCCCACTTGCCGGCCGAAAACCGGCCCCAGCGCCAAAAAGGCGCCGAGCACGATTCCAGCGCACAGCGACCCCATGGTGCCCAAGGGCGAAATCCGCCAAAGCCGACGCAAGGGAACCGGTCGGGTCTCGATGACTTCCGGCGTCGGCGCGCGTGTCAATGAAACGGGAATGAGGGACAGCCCCAACAGCAGCGTCGCCAATGCGAAAAGCTCAAATCCTTCGACAGGCCAAAGGTTTACCAAGAACTGGCCACCGCCCATGGCGGCATAGGTAGAAATTCCGTAAAACGCCAACATTCTCCCTCGATATTCCCTTGGCGTTCTACCATTAAGCCAGCTTTCAGTGACCATATACAAGCCGGCAATTGAGAACCCAAAAATACCCCGCATAACCGCCCAAACGACAGGGTCAATAAATAGCGGAAAAACGAGTGTCGAGCCAGCCGCACTCGATGCCAAGATGGCGAATGAGCGTATATGTCCGACCCGAACGATAATGCGGCCAAACCATAATGTGGCCAGCACGTAGCCGAGCGAATAGCACGCCATCACCAGCCCGATGGTAGTAGTCGCGAACTGCTCCAGCTCCATGCGCAGAGCCACTAGAGTGCCTGCCAAGCCGCTGCCGAGCAGCAGCACTACCAGCGACGTCAGCAAGGCACCGAAAGAGTGTGCCAACCGAATCATCTGCGCTTGATCCAAAATTCCACATTAAAAATGGAAAGCAAAACAATCGATATCAAAAAGCCAAACAAACGAAAACAATAAAAACAAACAACGACCACCTGGGATATCCCCATACAAAATTAGGGTTGACCCAAAGCCAATAATGTGCTTTAATTTAAAAGTATCATTAGATGCAATACACCGAATGAAATGCTTCGCCAACCACTATATTTGGGTTGTTACGCGAGATATCACGGCCCGGCGTGCGCTTCGATCGCCCGGGGTCAAATCCCGCTCTTCCGCCTTCATGCGCCTGACCGTCTCAGGCGATTTCCCATTCACTCCGCACCGCAATGGCCACGAGAGTGCGCCGGCCGTCGCAGCGTTATGCCGCTAGCCAGGTGCGGTGCTGTCCACAGGAATGCTTTTCAAGCAGTCACGTGAGCGAGATGAACCAGGAGATTGAATTCCGGCTCCCCTGCGTTGACGACGGCGCAGCAATCTGGCGCATCGTGCGTGACTCGGGGGTACTCGATCTGAACTCGAGCTATCTCTATCTTCTGCTTTGCAAGGACTTTGCGGACACCTGCATTGTCGCACGGATGGACGACCGTCTGGTGGGATTCGCCACCGGCTACCGTCCGCCCAGCCGCGACGACGTGATTTTTCTCTGGCAGATCGGCGTCGACGCCAGGCTGCGCGGCCAGGGTCTGGGCCGGCGACTGTTGGCCCACTTCCTGAGCACGCCAGGCGCTGTCGACGCGACCTACCTGGAAACCACCATCGCGCCGTCCAACCAGCCCTCGCAGCGTCTGTTCCGCGGTTTGGCGCGCGACCTCGGCGTCGCCTGCCAGACCGCGCCCTGCTTCG
Organism: Lysobacteraceae bacterium; assembly: GCA_012523465.1. Taxonomy (GTDB): domain Bacteria; phylum Pseudomonadota; class Gammaproteobacteria; order Nitrococcales; family AK92; genus JAAYIK01. Next base: position 138,308 of record JAAYIK010000005.1, read on the forward strand.
ATGAAAGCCATTTTCCCGGCAGCCACGAGGCCGAGCATCTCTACCGCATCGGCCCATTCGATGCCGCATCGCGCCGCCTGCTGGCGGCAGCCACCAACTGCACGAGGAGGAACCATGACCCATCTTGACGTATTCGACCGACACGAGTCCGAGGTCCGCAGCTACTGCCGCAGCTTCCCGGCCGTGTTCGAGCGGGCGGAGGGCAGCTATCTGTACGACACCGACGGCAGGGCTTATCTAGACTTCTTCGCCGGCGCCAGCGCGCTTAACTACGGTCATAACCATCCCCAGCTCAAGCAAGCGCTGCTGGAGTACATCGGCAACAACGGCATCGCCCACAGCCTGGACATGGGCTCCCGCGCCAAGGCCGAGTTCCTGGAAGCCTTCCACGCGTACATCCTGGAGCCGCGCGGGATGAACTACCGGATCCAGTTCCCCGGCCCCACCGGCACCAACAGCGTCGAGGCAGCGCTCAAACTCGCTCGTAAAGTAAAGGGTCGCGAGCAGATCATTTCCTTTACGAACGCTTTCCACGGCATGTCCCTGGGCGCCCTCGCCGTCACCGGCAACGCCTTCAAGCGTGCCGGCGCCGGGGTGCCGCTCGGCTATGCCAGCCCCATGCCCTACTGCGACTATTTCGGCCCGGAAGCCGACACCATCGCCTACATGGATCGCCTGCTCGGAGACACCAGCTCGGGCATCGACAAGCCGGCGGCGGTGATCATTGAAACCATCCAGGCCGAAGGCGGCGTGAACGTGGCCAACAAGGAGTGGCTGCAGCGCCTGCAGGCGCTCTGCCGCAAGCACGACATGCTGCTCATCGTCGACGATATCCAGGCCGGCTGCGGCCGCACCGGTCCCTTCTTCAGCTTCGAGGGCATGGGCAGCGAACCGGACATCGTCTGCCTGTCGAAGTCGCTCAGCGGCTTCGGCCTGCCCATGGCCATCACCCTGATCAAGCCGGAGCACGACATCTGGGAGCCGGGCGAGCACAACGGCACCTTCCGCGGCAACAACCTCGCCTTCGTCACCGCCAAGCGGGCCCTGGAGCTGTTCTGGGCCGATGACCGCCTGTCCCGGCAGGTGCAGGCCAAGGCCGAGCTGATCCGCCAGGGGCTGCAGCGCGTCTGCAACAAATACCCGCAGGCGCGCGGCCGGGTGAAAGGCCGCGGCATGCTGCAGGGCATTGAGTTCGAGCACGTCGAGCTGGCCGCCACCGCGTCGCGGATCGCCTTCCAGCACGGTCTGGTGATCGAGACTTCCGGCAGCCAGGACCAGGTGCTGAAGCTGCTGCCACCGCTGACCATTAGCGAGGCCGACCTCAAGCGGGGGCTGGAGCTGATCGAGCGCAGCGTCGGCGAGGCCATCGCCGAGCTGGGCATCGCGCCGAGCAAGGCAGCCAGCGGCTCCCGCTGACACCCTCGGGCAGGTGCCGGCGCCAGGGCTGGCGTCGGCGCGCTGTCGTTTCGTTCGCAACGGAGCACGAGAACCACAATGATCGTTCGTTACCTAGAAGACATCGTCGACACCGAAAACGACGTCCACGCACCGACCTGGAATAGCCGTCGCTTGCTGCTCAAGCGGGACGGCATGGGCTTCTCCCTGCACGACACCATCATCAAAGCCGGGACGGAGACCTTCATCTGGTACGCCCACCACCTCGAGGCCGTCTACTGCATCGCAGGCGAGGGCGAAATCGAGACCGTGGCCGATGGCAAGGTCTACAAGATCCGCCCCGGCATGCTGTACGCGCTCAACGAGCACGACAAGCACTATTTGCGCGCCAGCCCGGAGACCGACATGCGCATGGTCTGCGTCTTCAACCCGCCGCTCACGGGCCAGGAGGTGCACGACGAGAACGGTGTCTATCCGCTGATCGACTGAGATGCTGGTCAGGGCGCCTCTTGCGGCGCCCGCCCCGTCGTTACAGGCGCAACACGGCACAGGAGCGAGCAACGGCAACATCGCAGGAGGGTGCAATGGATCACCGTGAGGACCTTTACCCATCCCGCACCGTAAGCAAGATTCCCATGTTCCCCCGCCGCGATCCCGTCATCCACAGCAGCCCGGAGCAGCGGCGCTGGGGGCCACTGACGGAGCAGGAGTTGGCGGCATTCGAACGCGACGGCTTTCTGTTCTTCCCCGGCTTTTTCGGCGCCGCCGAGATCGAGGCCTGCATCGACGAATTGCATCGGCTGTCGCGGGATCCGGCCGTCCGCGCTTCCGAGGCCACAGTGCTGGAGCCGGGCAGCAACGAGGTCCGCTCCATCTTCGCCATCCACGAGACCTCGCCGCATTTCGCCCGCCTGGCCAGCGACAGGCGCATTCTAGACCGGGTCGAGCAGCTGCTGGGCAGCCCGGTCTACGTCCACCAGTCCCGCATCAATTACAAGCCGGGCTTCAAGGGCAAGGGGTTCAACTGGCACTCGGACTTCGAGACCTGGCACGCCGAGGACGGCATGCCGCGCATGCGGGCAGTAAGCTGCTCCATCATCCTGACCGAGAACAACGAGTTCAACGGTCCGCTGATGCTCATCCCCGGCTCCCACAAGTACTTTGTTCCCTGCGTCGGCGCGACGCCCGACGATCACTACCGCAATTCCCTCAAGGAGCAGCAGATCGGCGTGCCGGACGAGGACAGCATCCGGGAGTTGGTGCAAGCGGGCGGCATCGAGGCGCCGAAGGGGCCGGCCGGTTCCATGCTGCTGTTCGAGTGCAACGTCCTGCACGGCTCCAACGCCAACATGTCGCCCTATCCGCGCAGCAACGTGTTCTTCGTCTTCAACAGCGTGGAGAACCGCCTGCAGCAACCTTTCGCAGCGCGTAAACCGCGGCCCTGGTTCCTCGCGGCACGCTGAAGCTCCCTTCGCCCCGGAGCGACGTGGGCCGGGCGCATGCCCACGAAGCGCCCGGCCCCAGCCTCAGGTGCCCGCCTCCGCTGCCACGGCAGCAAAGAAGGCAGCGACCTCGCGCTGCTCGCGCACGCGGCGCGCCGGCGGCAAGCTGGCGAGGAAGATCCTGCCGTACGACTTGGTGAGCAAGCGGTTGTCACCGATCATCAGAACGCCGTAATCCTGCGGCCCGCGGATCAGCCGCCCTACGCCCTGGCGCAGCGCGATGACCGCCAGCGGCAGCTGGAAATCCATGAAGCTGTTGCCACCGCGGCGGTTGATCGCTTCGATGCGCGCCTGCACCACCGGATCGCCGGGCGAGGCGAACGGCAGCCGGTCGATGAGCACCGCCGACAGCGCCTCGCCCCGCACGTCTACCCCTTCCCAGAAGCTGCTGGTCCCCAGCAGCACGGCATTGCCGAGCTCGCGGAAGCGCTCCAGCAGCCGCGCCTGGGACGCCTCCCCCTGCACCAGCAGCGGGTAGGACAACCGGTTGCGCAGCCATTCGCTAGCATGGTGCAGCGCCCGGTAGCTGGTGAACAACACGAAGGCGCGACCGCGGCTGGCCTCGATCACCGGCAGGGCGGCCTGCAGGAATGCCTCGTCGAAGCGCTCGCTGGACGGATGCGGCAAGCCGCGGGGCAGGTAGAGCAAGGCCTGCCTGGCGTAATCGAAGGGGCTGTCCAGTTGCAGGGTGCGAGTATCATCGCCCAGCCCCAGGCGGCGAATGAAATGCTGGAAGCTGTTGTTCACCGCCAGGGTGGCGGAAGTGAACACCCAGCCGGCCCGATGCCGCGCCAGGTGGCCGCGAAACTGCCTGGACACATCCAGCGGCGTCAGGCGCAGGATGAACGACTGCTGGTAGGTCTCGAACCAGCAGACGGCCTCCTCGTCGGCCTCGGGCTGCAGCATCCTGCCTAGGGTCTCGTGCAGCGCCGCGGCTCGCTTGCCGCACAGCTCCAGATTCTTGCCCCGCTCGGCCAAGGGCTCCAGTAAAGCGGCCAGCTCGGCCAAGCGGTCCTGCAGTGTGGCGACCGCCGCCGCCACTTCCGGCACAGCCTCCACTTCGCTCCAGGCCGCGCGCCGGTTGGCCACCCCCAGTGCCAGGCGCAGATCCAGCGCTGCCTTGGCCAGCGCGTCGGTGCTCTCCAGTACCTCGGGCAGGTCGCCAGCCTCTTCGAAGTAGGCGAACTTGCAGTCCCGCACCAGATCGGTCAACTGCCGGCTGCTGACGCTGAGCCCGAAAAACTGCGCCGCCACCTCCGGCAGCTGATGGGCCTCGTCGAGAATATAGGCGTCGGCCGCTGGCAGCACCTCGCCGAAGCCCCCCTCCTTGAGCGCCCAATCGGCCATCAACAGATGGTGGTTGACAACCACGATGTCGGCCTCTTGTGCCCGCCGCCTGGCCTCCATGAGGAAGCATTCCTCGAAGTGGGGGCAGTCGCTGCCCAGACAGTTGTCAGCGGTGGAACTGACCCGCAAGCGCAGCGCCGGGCTGGCCACCACGGCGGCGATCTCCGCCAGATCGCCACTGCAAGTGCGGGCGGCCCAATCCCGCACTTTCTGGAAGCGCTCGCTTTCCTCGCGGGTCTCGAACCGCCCGTCCAGGGCGGTCTGCTCCATGCGGTAGAGGCAAAGGTAGTTGGCGCGCCCCTTCAGCAGTGCCAGCCGCGCCGGCACCTCCAGGGCGTCGCGGACCAGGGGCAGATCCTTCTGGAACAGCTGGTCCTGCAGCGTCTTGGTCCCCGTGGAGATCACCACCTTGCGGCCTGAGAGCAGCGCGGGCACCAGGTAGGCGAAGGTCTTGCCGGTACCAGTTCCGGCCTCGGCCACCAGCACGGCCTTATCGCGGATGGCGGCCTCGACCGCATCCGCCAGCTGCTGCTGCGCGACACGAGGCTGGAAGTCGCCCAGCCGCTCCGCGAGGGGGCTGCCGCTGTCGAGCAGCGCAGATGCGGATCGGTTCATCGGCATGGCAAGACCTGCGTCGTTCAGTGGGTGCGAGCAGCCGCCGCGAGCCGGCGGTATTCGGCGTAAGCCCGCTCCGCTCCCTGGCGATCGCCGCGCAGCCGGCGCACCTCGGCGATCAGGCGCCAGTTCTCCGCCCGCAGGGCGTTATCGGCGCCGGCCAGGGAATTGGACTTCAGCGCCAGCCCTTCGACCTTGGCGTACTCGTGCTGACGGTAGCGCACCACCGCCAGATTCTGCCACAGCACCGGATGGTTGGGCGCCATGCGCAGGGCGCGCTCCAGATAGGCCGCTGCGACCTCGTGGTCACCCTGGCGCGAGGCCCGCTCGGCCTGGGACGCCAGATTGCGTGCGGCGGCCGGCAGCGGCGCCGGCCGCGCCGCTCGGGTGGGGCTGCTGGCCGGCATCGCCACCGGCGGCGGCTGCGCAGTCGCATCGGCAACACGCGGCGCAGGTGGCGGCTGCACGCTTGCGCAGCCGGCGGCCAGACAGGAGGCCAGCACCATCGTCTGGATCAGTAACACCTTCATAGCATTCCTCTGAGCCACTGGCCGGCGCGCTCGAGTAGGCCGCGCTCCTGCAGGCAGTCGCTGGCGGCGCTAGGCGGATAGGAGCGCACGTAGGGCAGCGCCACCACGTCGTTACAGTGCTCGGCGGCCAGCAGCCCCGTGCTGCGCTCTATCCATAGCGGCTCGACCCCTTCCGGCGGTGTCAGCGCCAAGGGCCACCAGTCGGTCGCGGCATACAGCTCCGACCAGACAGCGAGCGCACCGCTGGCACCGGTCAGGCCGGTGCGACCGTTGTCGTCGCGGCCCAGCCAGACCACCGCCAGCATGTCGTCAGAAAAGCCCGCGAACCAGGAATCGCGGGTATCATCGGTGGTCCCGGTCTTGCCGGCCACGGCCGGCCGCGGCCCCAGCCAATTGGCGCTGGAGCGGCCGGTGCCGTTCCACATGGCAGCCTGCAGCGCGTAATTGACCAGGTACACCGGAGCCGGATCGAAGGCCCGCTCGACCACCAAAGGATAACGGCTTAGCACCCGGCCGTCGGCGGTCATCACCGCCTTGACCGCGCGGATGTCGCTGCGGAAGCCACCCGATGCCAGGGTATGGTACATCTGCGCGACCTGCAGCGGCGTGTAGTTCGCCGCGCCGAGGAGCAACGACGGATAGGCCGGCCGCGGCGCCTCCAGGCCCAGCCGCACCATGGTGTCGAGGACAGCGCGCATGCCCACGTCCAGGCCCAGCCGCACCGTCGGCAGGTTGTAGGACTTGGCCAGGGCTTCCCACAGCGGTACCTGCCCGCGCAGCTCGCCGTCGTAGTTGCGCGGCGACCACACCTCGCCGTTGGTGCTGCGCAGGGATAACGGCTGGTCAGCGAGCAGCGTGCCCAAGCCGTACTGGCTGGGCCGTTCCAGCGCAGCCAGGTAAACGGCCGGCTTGATCAGGGAGCCGACCTGGCGGCTGGCCGCCAACGCCCGGTTGAAACCGGCAAAGCGCGGGTCGCGGCCGCCAATCAGCGCCAGCACGCTGCCGTCGTCAACGTTGAGCACCACCACCGCGCCCTCCAGCTTCGGATCACGCCACTGCTGCAGGCGCCGGGTCAGCGCCTCCTCGGCCCGCAGCTGGACTGACGGCGCCAGGGTGGTGAAGATGCGCAACCCTTCGCTGGTGAGGTCCTGCGGCCGATAGTCACGTCGCAGGTGGCGCTTGACCAGCTCCATGAAGGCCGGGTAGCGGTTATCGCCACCGCGGCCGCGCGGAATGACATCAAGGCCATGCTGGCGCGCCGCCTGGGCGGTGGCGCTGTCCAGTATGCCCTGCGCGACCAGCACATTGAGCACATGATCGCGCCGCTGGCGGGCGCGCTGCGGATGGCGGCGCGGATCGTAGTACGACGGGCCGCGGACGAGGCCGGCCAGCAGCGCTAGCTGATGGGGCTGCAACTCCTGCAGCGGACGGCCGAAATAGTATTCTGCCGCAAGCCCGAAGCCATGAATGGCGCGCCGCCCGTCCTGCCCCAGGTAGACCTCGTTGAGATAGGCCTCGAGGATTTCCTGCTTGCTGTAGCGGGCCTCCAGCATCAGGGCCATCACGGCCTCGTTGAGCTTGCGCGCCAGGGTGCGCTCGCTGCTCAGGAAGAAGTTCTTGACCAGCTGCTGGGTGATAGTGCTGCCGCCCTGCACCACCCGTCCGGCGCGCACATTGGCGACCAGCGCCCGCGCCACGCCGGTGAAGGAGATCCCGCGGTGCTGGAAAAAGTCGCGATCCTCCAGCGCCAGCAGCGCTTCGATCAGCAGCGGCGGCACCTCCTCCAGCTTGACCAGGATGCGGTCCTCGTGGTGGGCCGGATAAATGCTGCCGATGAGTGCGGGATCGAGGCGCACCAGGTCGATCGGGCCGTCGCTGCGCAGGGAAGCGATTTGCCGACCGCTGAAGCCGATCTCCACGGTGCGGGACGGCTCCTGGCCGTCGGGGAACAGGAACGTCCGTGTGGTCAGCACGAAGCGATCGCCGTTGCGCTGATAGGTGCCGGGTTGCCGTCCCCCGCTCTCCTGGCGGTAGCCCAGCGTCCGCAGCTCGAGCTCCAGGTTGTCCGGTCGCAACCGCATGCCCTGGTAGAGCTCCAGCGGCCGGGCATAGACCCGCGCCGGCAGCGCCCAGCGCTTGCCCTCGAACTCGGTGGTGACCCGGTAGTGCAGCCAGAAGCCGTAGACGGCAGCGACCGGCAGAATAAACAGCAGGCCGATCAGAACCGCCCAGCGGAGCCGGCGCCCCCAGCCGCCTCTCGGCCGCCCAGCAGCCGAGCGCCCTCTCGTGCGCATCGTCGATCGTGCCATGGTGTTGTTGCTTGTCGTTGCAGGCTAACCGCGGCGCCTCGAGCCTGCCAGATTGATGAACGCCCCCGCACCGCCCAGGCCAACGAAGGCCAGCAGCGTCCATGTCGGAATGCTTAGTCCCAGCAGCGTGTGAACCTCGGCGCACTCGCCGGAGCCGCGCAGCACCAGGGCGAGCGCATCCAGGAGCGGGAAGGTGTCGAGCAGATAGCCCAATCCCGGACCACAAGCCGGAACCTGATCCGGCGGCAGGCTTTGCAGCCAGACGTGCCGGCCGGCAAGGGCCACGCCCGTCGCCGCGGCCAGCAGCACCAGCAGGCCGTAAACATAACGACCGAAGCCGGCCGGATTCTGCAAACCCGCCAGCAAAAATACGACTCCGAGCGCTGCCAGAACCACCCGCTGCAGGATGCATAGCGGGCAGGGCTCCATGCCCTCGACGTATTGCAGGTAATAGGCCGCCGCGATAAGCAGAGCGCAGATCGCGAATCCGGCCAGGTTGAGCTGACGACGATGCGTGGATGGGTGGATCGACATAACCGTCCCGGATGGCATTTTGGTGTCGGGCAGTCTATCAGATGACAGTCCGCGCGGCAGGCGACGTCCTCCCCGCTCCTAGGACGTCCTAGCCCAGGCTGGGGGAATAGGCGACGACGCAGTTGCGCCCCTGGCGCTTGGCCGCGTAGAGGGCCTTGTCGGCGTCCAGGGCCAGCTGGGTGGCGTCGCCGGACATGGGGAAGGCAGCCACGCCGGCGCTGAAGCTGACGTTGAAGACCCCGGTCGGCGCCAGCTGGTGCACCTTATAGAAGGTCTGGCGGATCTCATCGAGAATCCGCACCCCCGCTTCCAGGCTGGCGTCGGGCAGGATGACCGCAAACTCCTCGCCGCCGTAACGGCCGATGTAGTCGGTCTGACGCAGACGCTGCTGCAACACCCGCGCTAGGGTCTTGATCACCCGGTCGCCGACATGATGGCCATGGGTGTCGTTCACCGACTTGAAATGGTCGATGTCCAGCATGGCGAAGGCCAACGGCATGCCTGAGCGTAACGCCCTGGCCACCTCGGTCTGCAGCAGTTCCTTGATCCGGCTATGGTTGAGCAGGCCGGTCAGATTGTCGGTCAGCATCAGGGTGCGCAGGCTGCGCGCCCGCTCGGCCCGGATGGACACTGAGCGGATCAGGTGCATGGGATCGATGGGCTTGGTAAGGAAGTCGTCCGCGCCCAGGCTGAGCGCATCCAGCTGCCGGCTCACCTCGGTCACTGCCGAGAGATAGACGATGGGGATGCTGGCATGCCGCGGCACCTGCCGGATCACCTTGGCCAGCTCCATGCCGTTGCAGCCCGGCATGTACATGTCCATTAGGATGAGATCGGCCGCGTTCTCGTCCAGGACGTCGAGCACGCGGTGCGGATGGCTGACCACCGTGGTCAGCATGCCGGCCTTCTCCAGGATGGCGGAGTAATAGGCCGCCTGAGTCGGGCTGTCCTCCACCACCACGATGTGAAAAGGCTCCTGCTTGTTGTCGATGCCGATGCGATCCAGCTGGTCGATCAGCTCGTGCAAATCGAAAGGCCTGGCGAGATAGATGTCCACCCCGGCGCGCGCCGCCACCAGCCGCGACTCCACATCGCCCGGCGCCCCCAGGCAGATGAGCGGAACGCGGGCATCCAGCCGCTGCCTGAGATGGGCGACCTGATTCGGGGCTTGCATGGCGAGGTCACCGCTGATCACGATGGCCAGCGGCAGCCGTCCGAGCTGCTCCAAGGCCTTGAGCAGACCGGAGAAGTCGGCGGCGAGGCGCACGTCGTAGCTGAAGTGCGCGATCTGGCGCTGCAGGTTCTGCCCCAGCCGCCAATCCGGCTCCAGCAGCAGGACCACCGGCACATCGCGCTCGTCGGGCAGGGCCGGACCGGGCACGACCGCCTGCGCGGGCTGTTCCCGGGCGAGCCGACAAGCAGCGGCCAGATAATCCTGGATGATCTCGCTGAGCTCGGCCGTGAACGCATCTTCTTCGGCCAGTACCGGAGCCAGCATCAGATCGACCATGCCGAGCAGCTCGGCAAGCTGCACGTAGCCCGCTTGCTGCGCGGCCGAGCCGAGGTCGCGAATTTCCCGCTGAAACGTGGCAAGCGCGTCGATCTGCGGCTGCCTGGAAAGCGATCGCCAGCTAGCTTCGACGGCCGTGACCCGGGCAGGGATGCCGGGCGCATGGCCATGAGAGCCGTCGTTGTTTTTGGAAGTCCAATCAACCACGCGTACAAGCCATCCCCATCCCCCGGGGCGGCGACGGTTGAGCCATTCGTCGCAGGCCTTGTCGCTCCGCCTCTTCCTCTCACTATCAGGATATACGAATTTCCTCTCTCAGCGGAGAGGCTAGCATGCCACCAGGCTCGGATCGGGCGAGACCGGAAATCTATTTATTCCGTGGTGGCTGCAGTCTCGTTGTGCAGGGCGGCCTTGAACGTATGCCACGGCAACGTGGCGCACTTGACCCGGGTCGGGAAGGCCCGCACTCCAGCCAACACCTCCAGCTTGCCCAGCTCCTCGCCAGCCTCGGCCTTGCCGATCAGCAGGTCGTGGAAGCGATCGAACAACTGCTGGGCCTGCTCCAGGCTGCGCCCTTGCAGCATCTCCGTCATGATGGACGCCGAGGCGGTGGAAATCGCGCAACCATCCCCCTCGAAGCTGATGTCGACGATGCGCCCGTCGCTGACCTTGAGATAGACGTCGACCCGGTCGCCGCACAGCGGGTTATGGCCGTGCGCCTGATGGGTGGCCCCCTCCAGGCGGCGGAAATTGCGAGGGTGCTTGTTGTGATCCAGGATGGTTTCCTGGTAGAGCTCGCGCAGATCTGACATGGAACGGGCTACCCGAACAACCGGACGACCTTGTGCAGCGATTGCAGCAGCACGTCGACTTCATCGCGGGTATTGTACAACGCGAACGACACGCGCGCGGTTGCCGGCACGCCGAACCGCTGCATCAGCGGCTGGGCGCAGTGCTGCCCGGCACGGATGGCGATGCCGTCCTGGTCGAGGATGGTGCCGATATCGTGCGGGTGCGCCTGCTCCATCACGAAGGAAATCACCCCGGCCTTGTCCCTGGCCGTGCCAATAATGCGCAGCCCCGGCACTTCCATCATGCCGGCGGTGGCATAGAGCAGCAGGTCGTGCTCGTGGGCGGCGATGCGCTCCAGCCCCACCGACTCGACGTAGTCGATGGCCGCACCCAGGCCGATGACGCCGGCGATGTTGGGGGTGCCAGCCTCGAAGCGCTGCGGCGGCTCAGCGTACTCGGTCCTCTCGAAGCTGACCGAGCGGATCATGTCGCCACCACCCTGGTAGGGACGCATCTGCTGCAGGTATTCCATCTTGCCGTACAGCACACCGATGCCGCTGGGGCCATACAGCTTGTGGCCGGAGAAGGCATAAAAGTCCGCCCCCAGCTCCTGGACGTCGACGCGCAGATGCGGCACCGCCTGAGCGCCATCCAGCAGCACCGGCACGCCCCGGGCGTGAGCTTCGGCGATGATCTGCCGCACCGGGTTAATGGTGCCGAGCGCGTTGGAGACATGCACCACGCTGACGAAGCGGGTGCGCTCGTTGAGCAGCCGACGCACGTCCTCCAGATCGATCTCGCCGCTGTCCTGCACCGGCACCACCCGCAGCGTCGCCCCGGTCTCGTCGCACAGCAGCTGCCAGGGCACGATGTTGGAGTGCTGCTCCATGCCGGTGATCAGGATTTCATCACCGGCTTTGAGCCGCGGCCGCACGAAGCTGTGCGCTACCAGATTGATGCTCTCGGTGGTGCCTCGGGTGAAGACGATTTCCTTGGCGCTGGGAGCGTTGAGAAAACGCGCCACCCGCTCGCGCACGGCCTCGTAGCGCGCCGTTAGCTGTCCCGAGAGGAAATGCACCCCGCGGTGGATGTTGGAGTATTCATGCGCGTAGCACTGCTGGACGGCTTCGATGACGCTGCGCGGCTTCTGGGCGCTGGCGGCGTTGTCGAAGTACACCAGCGGACGGCCGTTGACCTCCCGCTGCAGGATCGGGAAATCGGCCCGCAGCCGCTCGACGTCGTAGCTGCCGGCCGTGAGCGCATTCATGATCTCCATGGAACTCATGTCAACTCCTGGATGGCCAGGTCGCCCGGCAGGATCCGCAGCGCCTCGGCCAGCTGGTACTGGCGCAGGGCCTCGATCTTAACCGGCTCCAGCACTTCGGCGATGAAGGCGTAGATCAGCATCCCCTTGGCAGCCTCGCCGTCGATGCCACGGCTGCGCAGGTAGAACAGCGCGGTCTCATCGAGCTCGCCCATGCTGGAGCCGTGGGTGCAGCGCACGTCGTCGGCAAAGATCTCCAGTCGCGGATTGGAGTGCACCTTGGCTCGCGGAGTCAGGAGCAGGTTGCGGTTCTCCTGCATGGCATCGGTCTTCTGCGCGCCCTTGGCGACGTAGACCAAGCCGTCGAACACCGCCTGGCAGCGACCCGCCAGCACCCCCTTGAACAACTGGTGGCTGCGGCAGTGCGGGGACAAGTGCCGAACCCATGTATGGTGGTCGATGTACTGCCCCTCGTTGAGCAGATACAGGCCATCCATCTCGACCTCGGCGCCGGGCGCGGCTAGATCGACGTACAGTTCAGTACGCCCGACCTTGCCGCCGGCCGCGAAGGAGTGCAGCGAAACCCGCGCATCCCTGTCCAGCCGCGCGTGCACCACGCCGAAGTGATAGGCCTCCGGGTCCGACTCCTGCATGACGTAGTAATCAACGTTGGCCGCGGGGGCAGCGACGATCTCGGTCACCGGGCTGTTCAGGTACTCGCCAGCACGGCCACGGTGAACCTCCACCAGCTGCAGCTGCGCGCCTTCCTCGGCCACGATCAGGCTGCGCGGATAGATGGCGTGCTGCCGCGCAGCGGCCGAAGCCAGATGGACCAGGACCAGCGGCCGCTCCAGCACCTGGTTGCGGCCCGCCTGCACCAGCACCCCGCCTTCGAACAGCGCCATGTTGAGGGCGGCGAAGGGATGCTCGGCAGCTTCGGCATGCTGCCCCAGGTGCGTCCGCAGCAGTGACTCCTGCCGCCGGACTGCCTCCGCCAAGGGCAGCACCGTCAGCCCCTGCGGCAACTGGTCCAGCCGGGAATGGGCCGCGCTGAGATGACCGTCCACCAGCACCAGCAGATGCGCCTCGGGGAACTGGCGCCGCAGCGCCTCGACCTCGGCATCCACCGCGCCGGCCGCGCGCACCGGCCTGAAATCGGTGCCGCTGACCGGCCCCAGATCCAGGTTGCGCCAAGCCTCGTTCCTGCGGCTGGGAAAGCCGCGCGCCTCGAACGCCTGCATGGCGGCGGCGCGGCGCTCGGCCAGCCAGGCCGGCTCACCGGCGCGCACCTCGCTCAGGTCGCGAAAGTGATCGCTGTAAGGCGTGTTCCGCTCTACTACCGCCTGCTGCATGTAACCCTCCTCAGGCCGCCGATTCTTCGAACAGCGCGTAACCGCTCTGCTCCAGCTCGTCGGCTAGTTCCTTGCCGCCGGACTTGACGATGCGACCCTTGACCAGGACATGGACGAAGTCAGGCACGATGTATTGCAGCAAGCGCTGATAGTGGGTAATCAGCAGAAAGCCGCGCTCCGGCGAGCGCATGGCGTTGACGCCGTCGGAAACGATGCGCAGGGCGTCGATGTCGAGACCGGAGTCGGTCTCGTCGAGTATGGCCAGGGTGGGCTCCAGCACCGCCATCTGGAAGATCTCGTTGCGCTTCTTCTCGCCGCCAGAGAAGCCCTCGTTGACCGGCCGGTTGAGCAATTTCTCGTCCATCTTGACGAGCTTCATGCGCTCACGGATCAGCTTGAGGAACTCCACCGCGTCGATCTCGTCCTGGCCGCGGTGCTTGCGAATCGCGTTCACTGCCGCCTTGAGGAACAAGGTATTGGAGACGCCGGGCAGCTCGACCGGATACTGGAAGCCCAGGAAAACTCCCTCACGGGCCCTTTCCTCAGGCTCCAGCTCCAGCAGGTTCATGCCCTTGTAGAGCACCTCGCCGGCGGTCACCTCATAGCCCTCATGGCCAGCCAACACCTTGGCCAGGGTGCTCTTGCCGGAGCCGTTGGGCCCCATGATGGCGTGCACTTCCCCGGGCTTGATGACCAGATCCAGCCCCTTGAGAATTTCGGTGCCGTCAACGGCAACATGCAAATTTTTGATTTCGAGCAGAGTCGTCATTCACGACACCCCTTATCCGACGCTGTCTTCCAGCGTGATTTCCAGTAGTTTTTGCGCCTCTACGGCAAACTCCATCGGCAGCTTGCGGAAGACGTCCTTGCAGTAGCCGTTGACGATCAGGGCAACCGCTTCCTCCTCGCTGAGGCCGCGCTGCTTGCAGTAGAAAATCTGGTCCTCGCCGATCTTGGAGGCCGTGGCCTCGTGCTCGATCTTGGCGCTGGGGTGCTGCACCTCGATGTACGGCTGGGTATGGGCGCCGCACTGGTCGCCGATCAGCATGGAGTCGCACTGGGTGTAGTTGCGCGCCCCCTCCGCCGTCGGCAGGATGCGCACCAGGCCGCGGTAGGTTTGCTGGCCGCGATCGGCGGAAATGCCCTTAGAGATGATCGTCGAGCTGGTGTTCTTGCCGATGTGGATCATCTTGGTGCCGGTATCGGCCTGCTGCGCGCCGCGGCTCACCGCCACCGAGTAGAATTCGCCGACCGACTCGTCACCGCGCAGGATGCAGCTGGGATACTTCCAGGTGATGGCCGAACCGGTCTCCACCTGGGTCCAGGAGATCTTGGAGCGCTTGCCGGCGCAAAGCCCCCGCTTGGTGACGAAGTTGTAGATGCCGCCGCGCCCCTCTTCGTCGCCCGGATACCAGTTCTGCACCGTGGAGTACTTGATCTCGGCGTCATCCAGGGCGATCAGCTCAACCACCGCCGCATGCAGCTGATTCTCGTCATGCATGGGCGCGGTGCAGCCCTCGAGATAGGAGACGTAGCTGCCTTCGTCGGCAATGATAAGGGTGCGCTCGAACTGTCCCGTGCCGCGGGCGTTCATGCGGAAATAGGTGGACAGCTCCATCGGGCAGCGCACGCCCTTGGGAATGTAGACGAAGGAACCATCGGAGAACACCGCGGAGTTGAGCGCGGCGAAGAAGTTGTCCCGCGGCGGCACCACCGTGCCGAGGTACTTGCGCACCAGCTCCGGATGGTTGCGCACCGCCTCGGAGAAGGAGCAGAAGATGATCCCCAGCTCCGCCAGCTTCTCCTTGTAGCTGGTCGCCACCGAGACGGAGTCGAACACAGCGTCCACGGCAACGCCGGCCAGCGTCTCCCACTCATGCAGCGGGATGCCCAGCCGCTCGTAGGTCTCGAGCAGCTTGGGATCCACCTCGTCCAGACTCTTGGGGCGATCCTTGAGCGACTTCGGTGCCGCAAAGTAGGAAATCGCCTGGTAGTCGATTTTGTCGTACCTGACCGCAGCCCAAGTCGGCTCTTCCATGGTCAGCCAATGGCGGTAGGCCTCCAGCCGCCACTCCAGCAGCCATTCCGGCTCTTCCTTCTCGGCGGAAATCCGCCGGATGACGTCCTCGTTCAGACCAGGCGGGAAAACGATTTGCTCGATGTCGGTGACCCAGCCGTGCTCGTAATCGCGGCGGGTGATCTCTTCAATGGTCTTGGTGCTGGCAGACATCTCGGTGCTCCTATCTGCTCAATGCCGTGAGTGGTACGTGCGCCTTCGGCGCTGGTCCGCCGGCCAAAGGTTTGGTCATGTCCTTCAGGCTGATCCCGTCCAGGGCCCGGTACACCACCTGATTGATGTACTTCCAATTGCTGCTGGCGACGCAACCGTTGTGGTACTGACAGGGGTTCGCCCCTTGCTCGGTGCAATGGGTGAGCGCGATCGGCCCTTCCATGGCGGAAACGATGTCGGCGACGCTGATTTGTTCCGGCGGCCGGGCCAAACCGTAGCCGCCGCGGGCGCCACGGTAGGACACCAGGATGCCCTCGCGCACTAGATGCTTGAGGATCTTGCTGACCACCGGCTGCGGCAGGCCGCGCTCGGCCGCAATGCGGCTGGCGCTGTAACGGCGTGTCGGATCCGCCGCCATCAGGCTCAGGATCAGGACGCTGTAATCGGTCTCGCGGTTGATCCGTATCATGGTCCCTATCTTACCCCATAGTGGACCAATTTGGTACTGATTGGTTCAAGTCACGAAGCCGAACGGCAGGAGGCAGGACGAGCGGGAAATTGCTGCACCCTAGCCCCGCGCGGAGCTGGGGTCAAGTGCCGTGCGCGATGGTGGCGGAATCGTCCATCGACCAGTAGCTGTAGCGGCCGTCCCGGCCGGAGCGGCGCCACCAGACGCGGCGCACCGACTCGCGGATCAGGCGGGTGGGGTTTTCCGGGGTGTTGAGCAGCGCGCTGGACAGATGCCGATTCTTGCGCACCTGGATCATGGCGATCCTGACCGCCTCTTCCTCGCTGGCCGCCTTGACGTAATGAATCACGCGGAACCCGAGCAGTTCCGGCTCGCCGGTCAGATTCAACAGGAAATTCTCGCCGCGCAGCGCAACCTCATACCAGCGCATTTGTTACCTCGAGCATCCGGCCGGAAGCGGCCAGTATAAGGATCCGGCACCGCCGGCTCCACCCGCCCCCGGGGAAACCCCAGGCTGGAGGGCGGAATCAACCGTTGCATCCCGGAGCAAAGCCCTGTACTGTGCGCACTGGTCCGTCGCCTTTGCCTTCTCGTCGAACCCACCGATTCGGGGCTTGCCCCGCCTCACCTGGTTTCTCAAGAACAACTGGTTCGGGCCGTACCGGCACCCCCGCATGCCAGGGGCGCCATTTGATGACCCAAGGGCCGAAGCGGGTGAGACCATCACCGCCAACGCCCACCTTTAAAGTGAACGAAACTCGATGAAGTCCATTTACGTAGGCAACCTGCCCTTCTCCGCCACCGAAGACGAAGTCCGCGCTCTGTTCGCCGCCCACGGCGAAGTGGAATCCGTCCGCCTGATGACCGACCGCGACACCGGCCGTCCGCGCGGCTTTGGCTTCGTCCAGATGGGCGCCCGGGATGCGCTGGCCGCGATCGAAGCCTTGAACGGCTACAATCTCGGCGGCCGCGACCTGCGCGTCAACGAGGCGCAGGAACGCAAGCCCATGGGCAGCCGCGCCAGTCGCTGGTAAGCCGCTCCGTCCCTAGGACGACGAAGGCCCGCCGGGAAACCGGCGGGCCTTTCTTTTTGTCGGCGTGCTGCCGACCCTGCAGGGAAGCGCTGGTTCGGGCCGCTAGGAGTCGCTGTCGTCGGCCCGCTGCGAAAGCAGAGTCACCCGAGGCGGAGCCGAGCCACGGCAACGATAGGTTTCCCCGCACACAGGGCAGTTATATTCCTCAATCTGCTCTTGGGAGCTTTTGGCCAACGGCCCACCAATCACCACGACTTCGAAGACGGCGCCGCAAGGTCCGCAGGTTTCCTTGTACCGGCCCTTTTCGTAAGCGATCGTGGAAGTCGGCGATACTTGCATCTCTCTCTCCTCCTGCCAAAGCACCACCAGGCGCTGTAGGTGCGATGCTGGTGCGGCCGTCCCTTGCCGTGCTCTTGCCATCGCAGTCATCTGCAGAAGCGCCGAACCTAGGCCGTCGCTCCTGCCCCATGGCCTTGAGTATCGCTTATTGCCTCCGAAAAGACATCTTTATTTTTCAATAACATGCGATTTCGGAGCAAAAGAGCTGGCCAGGGCCCTGGCCCGACCGCGCCGCGACGCAGCGAGCAGGCAAAAAAAAACGGCGCTGCAGGGCGCCGTTTGGGTGAACGCCGGACGCAGCAACGCCCGGCCAAACTGCGGGCCTTACTCGCGAATGCCCTCGATGACGAACTCCAGATCCACGGTCTCGGCAGCCGGACCAAGATCGTAGGTCATGCCCCAGTCGCTGCGCTTGATGGTGGTCTTGCCGACATAGCCGCGGCGATAGCCGCCCCAGGGATCCTTGCCGGCGCCGACGAAGGTCACTTCGACCTCGATCGGCTTGGTGACCCCGAGCATGGTCAGTTCGCCCTTCAGAATCCCGTCCTCGCCTTTCGGCTCGAAGCTGGTGGTCTTGAAGGTGGCGACCGGGTACTTGTTGACGTTGAAGAAGTCCTTGCCGCGCAGGTGCTTGTCGCGCTCGGCATGGTTGCTGTCGATGCTGGCGGTCTTCACCTCGACGGTGATGCTGTTGCTGGAGGGGTTGTCGGGATCGTAGACGAAGCTGCCCGACAGCTCGTTGAAGCGCCCTTTGAGGTAGCTGAAGCCGAGGTGGGAGATGCTGAAGTTGATGAAGCTGTGGGTTTCATCGATCCGATAGTTCTCGGGAGCGGCCAGCGCGCTCGCCGAGCCGAACAGGCTGCCCGCAAGGGCCAGCGCGATGAGGGAACGATAGGTACGACGCATGCTTTTGTTCTCCAATGGTTGGTGACAGTGGTTTCAGCCGATCATCTTGCGCAAGGTGTCGTCGCGGTCGATGAACTGGTGCTTCAATGCGGCCGCGACGTGCAGCAAAACCAGCCAGGCGCCGCCATACCCAAGATAGTAGTGCAGCATCCCGGTCCATTCCTCACGGCCGGAGCTGGCAGGCAGCAGGGCCGGCACCTCGAACAGCCCGAACACGCTTACTGGACGGCCGTCGGCGGTCGACATCAGATAGCCGCTGATGGGTAGCAGGATCATGCACAAATACAGCAGGCCGTGTCCGGCGCGCGCCGCCAGCACCATCCAGCGGCTGGCACCCGGGGCCGGATCCGGCCGGCGGTCGACCAGCCACCACAGCAGCCGCAGCACGATCAGGACCGCCGCCACGATGCCGAGCGACCGGTGCAGGTCGGGAATAATGCGGTAGAGCGGGTCGTAGTAGGACAGCTCGGTCGCCCACCAGCCCAGCACGAACAGCGCCACGAGCAGCAACGCCATTCCCCAATGCAGCAGGCGGGCGACAAGCCCGTAGCGATCCGGGGTGCTCATCCACATAACCATTGCGTCCTTTCAGGTCGTCCGAAACGTGAGACCGAAGTCTATAACAGCGGAGCCCTCAAACAATCCCTTGAAGAGGCAAAACATTATCTCGGAAAACGCATCAATCTTGCCGCTGCCGCCAGCGCTCCCAGGGCGGCGGCTCGCCCCAGGCGGCTTTCAGAAATTCGATGAACAGCCTGACCTTGGCCGGCAGGTGGCGGCGGCCGGGATAGACCGCATAGACCTTGAGCGGCGGCAGGGCGTAGTCCTGCAGCAGCGGCACCAGCCGGCCGCTGAGCAGGTCGTCGCCGACAATGAAGCTGGGCTGGACGACGATGCCCTCGCCGGCCAGCGCGGCCAGGCGCAGCACGTCACCGTTATTGGCGATCATCACGCCCTTGACCGCGACATGGTGAACGCTGCCGTCGGGCGCGCGGAACGCCCATTGCCCCGCCTGGTCGGCATAACTGTACAGCAGGCACTGATGACGGCCGAGCTCCTCCGGGCTCTGCGGTGCCCCGAAACGCGCCAGATAGCTGGGCGCGGCGCAGACCACGAGCTGAGTGCTGGTCAAGGGGCGCGCCACCAAGGTGGTGGCCAGCAGCTCCCGGCTGATGCGCACTGCCAGATCGCGCCCCTCCTCCACCAGGTCGGTGATGCGGTCATCCAGGCTCAGATCAAGCGTCAGTCCCGGATGCTGCTGTCGGAAACGCGGCAACAGCGGGGCCAGGTGCAGGACGCCGAAGGTGACTGGTACGCTGAGGCGCAGCACGCCACTGGCGGTGCGGCTGTCGGCGCTGACCGCGGCTTCGGCCTCGGCCAGGTCGGCCAGCAGATCGACCGCGTAGCGGTAATAGGTTCGGCCGGCATCGGTGAGGCTGACCCGGCGCGTGGTCCGATACAGCAAGCGAACGTCGAGGTGCGCTTCCAGCGCCGCCACCGCCCGCGACACGCTGGTGGCGGAAAGCCCCAGCCGCTCGCCGGCACGGACGAAGCTGCCGGTTTCCACCACCGCCACGAAGGCCTGCATGGCAGCAAAGCGATCCATTCCCGCTCCCTTCCACTTGCTGACGATCGAGCAAAGGCGCCAGCAGTAACGAGGCTGCTAGAATACACCCCTGCGCCAGCCTTGGCGCCTGTCGATACAACAATACGAATCAGTCAGCGAAATGGCTCCGAGCCAATGCGTCACATCGTCGTCATGAACACCAAGGGCGGCTGCGGCAAGACCACGGTCGCCACCAACCTGGCCAGCCTCTATGCGCAGCAGGGCTTCGGCACGGCCCTCTTCGACTTCGACCCCCAAGGATCGAGTACCCATTGGCTGAGCCTACGCGATGCCGGCCGGCCGCCCATCTACGGCGTGACGGCTTTCAAGAACCCGTTGGGCATGACCCGCTCCTGGCAGCTGCGTGTGCCGCCGGGAACCGAGCGGGTGGTCGTGGACACCCCGGCCAGCATGGACCGAACCGAGCTGATGGAGCGAGTCAGGCACGCCGACGCCATTCTGATCCCGGTCCTGCCCTCCCCCATCGACGCCCACGCCACCGCCAATTTCATCCGCGACCTGCTGCTGGTGGCCAAGCTGCGCAGCAACCGCACCCGCATCGGCATTATTCCCAACCGGGCACGCGAGGCCACCCTCGCCTTTCAGGCGCTGCGCCGCTTTCTGAACACCCTCAACATCGCCGTCGTCACCCAGCTGCGCGACTCCCAGTTCTACGTGCTTGCAGCCGAAACCGGCGCCGGCATTCACGAGCTGGACGAGCCGCGGGCCCAGCGGCATGCGCCGGCTTGGCTGCGGCTGCTGGCCTGGCTGGAACAGCAGCCGCCCGCTTACGGCCGCACCGCTTGACTTCCCGCCCGCAGAAGCCGGCCACGGCATGCTTGGCTTGCCGCCGCGCGCCACCATGTTGATTCTGCTAGCCGACTGCGGAGGTGCCTGCCATGGCCGCGCTCACTCAGAGTTTCACCCACAAGCTCGATCAAACCCGGTGGGGCACGGCGATTTATGCCGCCTTGGTCGCCGGCATCGTCTACCTGGTCGCGCAGAGCCTCATCGCCGTCTTCCAAGGCTACAGCGCCTGGCTGCCGCTGCGCATGATCGCCGCTATCGTGCTCGGCCCCGAGGCGCTGCCCGAGACGGGCTTTTCCCTGGCCGTCACCCTGGCGGCGTTTTTCGTCCACTTCGGGCTGTCCATCATGACGGCATGGATACTAGCGCCCCTCATCGAAGGCAACCGGCTGCCGTGGGCGGTGGTCACCGGTGCCGTCCTAGGGGTGGTCATTTACCTTGTGAACTACCACGTCCTGACCCTGGCCTTCACCTGGTTCGGCGGCATGCGCGGCTGGTTGACGCTGCTCAACCACATACTGTTCGGCGTGGTGATGGCGTGGAGCTACCAGCGCCGACGCGCCGGCCTGCCGTGACGGTTCCCGCAGCAGCGATCGTGCGCAAGCAATAACTTGCCGTCGCCCCCAAACGAGGGAACGCCATGAATGCGGCACCGTCCTCCTCCGGCGAGACGTTCTACGCCCGCACGTTTGCGCTGGTTTCCCTGTTCCTGCTCGGACTGCTGACCTATCGCATCCTGCTTCCCGTCTATGCGGCGCTGGCCTGGGCCGCCTTCATCGCCTTTTTGCTGCACCCGCTGCATGTGCGTCTCACCCGCCTGCTGCGCGGCCGCCGCAATGTCTCGGCGGGCCTGCTGACCCTGCTCACGGTGCTGGTGATCCTGGGACCTATCACGGGCCTGGCGGCGACCTTCGCGGTGCAGGCGGAGGATTTGCTGCGCCTGGCGCAACGCTTCACCAGCGAGCAGCTCGGCAGCGAACAGGCCGCCAAGGCCTCGGGGCTGCAGGCGCTGCTGGAGTGGCTGCAGAGCCGCTTCGGGATCACGCCCGACCAGATCCAGAAATGGACCACCGACGGCGCCCGCGGCGCCCTGGGCATGGCGGCCACGGTCGGCGGCAAGGTTTTCGTCGGCGCCCTGGGGACGGCGCTGGGCTTTACCATCAGCATGTTCACAGTGTTTTTCCTGGTCCGGGACGGCGCCGACATGATCAATACCGCCCGCGGCCTAATTCCCATGCCGCGGGCGGACAAGCGCAACTTGTTCGAGCACCTGAGCGCAGTGGTGAACGCCGTCATCTACGGCACGGGCGTGACGGCCCTGGTCCAGGGCGCCTTGCTGGGGATAGGCTTTGCCATCATCGGCCTGCCCGCCCCGGTCGTGGTCGGCGTGCTGGGCGCGGTGCTGGCCTTGCTGCCGGTGGTGGGCACGCCGGTACTCTGGGGACCGGCAGCTCTGATCCTGATCTTGCAGGACCGTTGGGGGGCGGCGATCTTTCTGCTTGTCTGGGGCCTGGCGGTCAGCACCATCGACAACATCCTGCGGCCGGTGCTGGTCTCCGGCCGGGGCGCGCGCATCGGCACGCTGACGGTGTTCATCGGTATCATCGGCGGCGCCAGCGCCTTCGGCGCAGTCGGCTTGTTCCTGGGCCCGGTGGTACTGTCCATGGTCATGGCACTGGTGCGCTTCGCACTGGAGCGGCGTCAGCCGCAAGCCGGGCGCTCGGCCGCGGCAACCGATCATGACGCCGATTGAGCGCCAGCCCGTTACAGCACCCACCCTAGCAGGACCAGCAGCAGCGACAGCAGTGCAAAGCTGCCCAGGGTGTAGCGGCCGTTCCAGCGATAGCCCAGCTCGGCCGGCGGAACGCCGGCCAGCCGCGACAGCAGCAGCACCGACGCGGTCAGCGGGGAGAAATTGATCGCCAGCGCCCAGGAGCACATGTAGGCCAGTCCCATCAGCGCCGGCGCGACGTCGAGGACGCGCGGATCCGGCAGCGCTGCCGCCAGCAGGGTCACGGAGACGATGGGATTGAGTCCGACATTGCTGCCCAGAACCACCAAGGCCATCAGGAAGATGGCCGCCAACGGCCCGCTCAGATGCAGCGACTGCAGCGCGTTGGCGATGAGGTCCGGGGGCAGCATGGCCGCCAGCAGCACGCCTGTGAAGCCGGCCCCTCCCAGGATGCCCACCTCGGAGCGCAGGGAGGGGAACAAGTCCAGGCTGCGCCGTCCCAGCCGGACGCTGGCATAGTGCAGCGCCTTCAGTGCGCCATGGCGCCTGCGCTGCGCTGCCATCCAGAGCAGTCCCATGGGCGGCGCCGACAGCAGGATGGCCAGCACCAGCGGAATCCGCAGCAACAACTCCAGGCCGATGGCGACGCCGACGATGCCGAGCACCAGGGCCAAAAAGCGCAGCTGCGGCCCCCAGCCGCCGCTAGTATCCAATGGCGGCACCAGCGCCCTCAGGTGACGTGGAGCATTGCGCCTGTCCAGCCACCAGCCGTAACCGAGCAGCAGGGCAGCCGCCAGAAAACCCAGCGGCAGCACGTCATGCCAGCGCAGCTCCGGGAAGCTGGACAGCACCACCACCAGTGTGATGGAGAAGGGCGACGCCAGCGGCGTCAGGGAAAACCCGCGCAGCAGAGCCAGCGTCATGCGCCGACCGCGCGCCTGCTGGATTTCCCGGTTGCCGCCGGCAGCTCGCAGCGTGTTGCTGCGCGAGGTCATCACGCCCAGCAGGTTGATGGCACCGATGTTGAGAATGATGCCGAACAGCAACGAGCCGGAGCTAAGGGTCAGATAGCGCTTGGCGGGCGGCTGGTTGATGATGCGGTAGCCGCACTCGCGCACCAGCTTCGAGGTGGCGGCGGCCTCGCGCAGGAAGGACAGCGCAGTGACGAAGGTGGCGTAATAGGCGGCGCGGTCG
Organism: Lysobacteraceae bacterium; assembly: GCA_012523465.1. GTDB lineage: Bacteria > Pseudomonadota > Gammaproteobacteria > Nitrococcales > AK92 > JAAYIK01. The sequence goes on from JAAYIK010000005.1 coordinate 161,775, forward strand.
AAGGCTTGCCGCAGCACGCTCAGAGGCTGCGGATGCAGCAGCGGCAGCAGCACCAGCGCGGCAAAGGCGATCCACAGCAGCAGCCGGTTGATGCGCGGCAGCCGCGGCCACTCGGCCAGCACGTAGACCAGCAGGGCGGCATACCCCAACAGCGCGAGATCGTCGATCAGACCCAGCGCCCGCAGCAGGGTCGTGACGAGAACAATGGGCAGACTGAGTGCGGCAAGCTGCACTCGCCGCGGCGCCTCGTGCCAGCGCAATGCTGCGATCATCCCCCCCCCCGGCGTGCAAGCGGCGGACGCTGGACGCGCCCGCCGCCGTCTAATCGTCGAGCTGCGCTGCCATCTCGGCCAGCCGGCTTTTGAGGATCTTGCCGCTCGCGGTGGCAGGGAGAGAGTCCATGAAAATGTAGTGCGACGGGCGCTTGTACCCGGCCAGATGCTGGGCAGCGTACTCGCGCAGGGCTTCCGGCGTCAGCCCGGAGCCAGCCACCGGCTGCACGAAGGCCACGACCTCCTCATTGCCAGGCACGCTCCGCCCCACCACGGCCGACAGCACCACATCTGGATGCGAATTGAGCACTGCCTCCACATCCGGCGGATAGACGTTGAAGCCGGAGCGGATGATCAGTTCCTTGGAACGGCCGACGATGTACAGATTGCCCGCGTCGTCGAAGCGCGCCAGGTCACCGGTGTTGAGCCAGCCGTCCGGCGAGATAGCCTGGGCCGTGGCCTCGGGATTGCGGTAATAGCCCTTCATCAGGTTGGGACCGCGCACCCACAGCTCGCCCACCTCGCCAGCCGGCACCGGATTGCCCTGAAAGTCCAGCAACTTGGCCTCCAGGCCGGGCAGCAGCTTGCCGACCGTGGTGGTCTGGTGATGCTCGCCGATCCGGGTCTGGCTGATGGTCGGGCTGGCCTCGGTCAGCCCGTAGCCGTTGTGCAAGGTGCAGCCGAAGACCCGCTCGACCCGGCTCTTGAGGTCCAGATCCAGGGGCGCGCCGCCCGCCGACATGTAATCCAGCGCCCTGGGACGCAGCACATGGCCACGCTTGTCCAGATACTCCAGCGTGCGGGCATACATAGCCGGCACGCCCTGCAGCACGGCGATCGGCTCTTGCTCCAGAGCATTCACCAGGGCTTCCGGATCGAAGCGGGGCACCGTGTGCAGGCAGGCGCCGTTGGCCAGCGAGCCGATGCACACCGACGACAGCCCGAACACGTGCGAGGTCGGCAGCACGCCATAGACATGTCGGCCCGGTTGCAGACTGCGCATGCCGCCGCTAACCAGGCCGATGTAAAGCAGGCCGCGGTGGGTCAGCATCACCCCCTTGGGCGTGCCGGTGGTGCCGGAGGTGTAGATCATGGCGGCCACCTGCTCGGCACCGCTGGCTGCCACCGGCTCCGGCTCGGAGTCTTCGGCCAGCGGGCCGACCATGAGCCGGCCCAGCGGCGGGACCTCCGCCTCGACCGCGCCCTGACGGCGGCCGTGCTCGGCCGCCTCGGGGGAGACGTCGATGGTGTAGAGCACCCGGCGCGGCCGGCAATTGGCCTGGATGGTGGCGATCTCGTTGGGCGCCAGCCGGGCGTTGATGATGGCCACCCAGACGTCCAGGCGGCTGGCGGCCAGCAGCAGGGAGACCAGGGCGCGGCCGTTCTCGCTCACCACCATCAGCCGATCGCCCGGGCGCAGCCCCTGCTCCCGCAGCCACTGCTCAGCGGCGTCGACCGCCTGGCCGAGCTCCCGGTACGTCCAGCGCACCTCGTGGTCGACCAGCGCCTCGGCATCGGGGCTGCGCCGGATCCACTCCTCGACCGCCAGATGCAGCCGGTCAGGCAGGGCCGCGATGACCTCGCTGGCCCAGCGACCGTTGATCAGCTCGTCTTCCCCGCGGATCAAGACTGGGCCTCCCGAACCATGTTGCGCGCGATGACGATCTGCTGGATCTGGGTGGTACCTTCGTAGATGCGGAACAGCCGCACGTCGCGGTAGAAGCGCTCGATGCCGTAATCAGCGATGTAGCCCGCGCCACCGTGGATCTGCACCGCCCGGTCCGCCACCCGGCCGACCATCTCCGAGCAGAACATCTTGCAGCAGGCGGCTTCCATGCTGACCCGCTCGCCGTTGTCCATCTTGCGCGCCGCTTCCAGCACCATGCTGCGGGCGGCGTAGGCCTCGGCCTTGCTGTCGGCCAACATGGCCTGGATCAGCTGATGCTCGGCGATGGGCTTGCCGAACTGCCGGCGTTCGATGGCGTAGCGCAGGGAATCCTCGATCAGGCGTTCGGCCACGCCGACGCAAACCGCCGAGATGTGCAACCGGCCCCGGTCCAGCACCTTCATGGCCGTCTTGAAGCCCTGCCCTTCCTTGAGGCCGATGATGTTCTCGGCCGGCACCCGGCAGTTCTCGAAGATGATGTCGCAGGTGTGGGCGCCGCGCTGGCCCATCTTGCGGTCCGGCTTGCCGCGGATCAGTCCTGGGGTGTCGCCCTCGACGATGAAGGCGCTGATGCCGCCAGCCCCCTCACCGCCGGTGCGCGCCATCACAGTGAAGATGCCCGCGATCGGGCCGTTGGTGATGAAGCGCTTAGTACCGTTGAGAACGTAGTGGTCGCCGTCACGCTCGGCGCGGGTCTTGAGCGAGGCGGCGTCGGAGCCGACGTCGGGCGCGGTCAGGCAGAAGGCGCCGATCAGCTCGCCAGACGCCAGGCGCGGCAGATACTTGCGCTTCTGCTCCTCGGTGCCGTCGAGCAGGATGCCCTGAGAGCCGATGCCGTTGTTAGTGCCGAAGATGGAACGGAAGGCCGGCGAGGTCTTGCCGATCTCGAAGGCCACCAGCACCTCCTCTTCCATCGTCAGGCCGAGGCCGCCGTACTCCTCGGGGATGGACAGGCCGAACAGGCCCATCTCCTTCATCTCCTGGACGATGTCCTCGGGAATGACGTCTTCTTCGGCGACACGCTCTTCCGCTGGGATCAGCCGTTCACGCACGAAGCGCGAAATGGTGTCCAGCAACTGGTTGAGCGTTTCCTGGTCACGAATCATGTGAAACTCCTAGATGAAATGTCCCGCTACATCCGGGAAAGAATGTTTCTGACGTTGTTGACCATCTGCCGCAGCTTGGGGCCCAGTTCCTCGTCCAGACGCTGCTGATCCAGCAGGAACGATGGTCCGCCGCAATTGAACGCGACGACAGTGGAATCGGGCAGCACCAGCGGCACCCCGACAGCGTTGACATCGGGCGACCAGTCGCCCCGGGAGCTGACGTAGCCCCGGGTCCTGTACTCCTCGACCGCCGCTTCGATCCCGGCCTTGACCTCCGGCCACTTGTCCTTGTAGTGGCGCTGCATGCGCTCCATCAAATAGGCCCGCTCCACGTCCGGCACCACCGCCAGCAGAGCCCGCCCCATGGCCGTGGTCGCCAGCGGAATGCGCGAGCCGACGTCGAGCCGCAGCGTCAGCGCCCCCTGCCCCTGGCAGTTCTCCAGATAAATCATTTGCAGCCGGTCGCGGGTGCCCAGCGCGACCGAGATGTCGAGCTCCTGCGCCAACTCCTCCATCAACGGCTTGGCCACCTGGCGGATGCCGAAGCTGGCCAGGCAGGCATAGCCCAAGGCCAGCACGCCGGCCGCCGGCGAGTACTTGGCAAGCCGCGGGTTGTAGGTGAGGTAGCCGAGCTCGGTCAAGGTATAGGTAAGGCGCGAGATGGTCGGCCTGGGCAGGCCGGTACGCTCTGCCAGCTCCTGGTTGCCGAGCATGGTATGGCCAGGCTCGAAAGCGCGTAGAATTTCCAGCCCACGGGCCAGGGCCGTCACGAAGTTTCTATTTTTCTTCTCTGTTTTCTTTGTTGTTTCGTTCACAACTGCCCCTCTCGACATCGACTGCAGACTCGTGCAGCCGAGTTTGCATCGGAATGTGTCACGGCCTATTCTGTGTGTCAAGTTTTCGGAATACAGTTCCGCATAGCGGTCAAGCCATCCAGGAATCGGTCAACCCCTTGCATACACGCGACAACCATCGCAGGATCGGCCACCGAAATAGAACATAGAACACCGTGTTCGTTCCGGCTGCCGCCCTGCTCGACGCAGACATGATGTAGTGGAGAAAACAGCATGCTGAACGCTTATATATATGACGGCCTGCGCTCCCCCTTCGGACGCCATGCCGGCGCGCTGTCCATGATCCGTCCCGACGACCTGCTGGCGGAAGTCATCCGCGCCCTGGTTCAGCGCAACGGCTTCGATCCGGCGAACATTGAGGACGTGATCGCCGGCTGCACCAACCAGGCCGGCGAGGATGCCCGCAACGTCGCCCGTCATGCCGGGCTGCTGGCTGGGCTGCCGATCGAGACCGGCGGCATGACGGTCAACCGCCTGTGCGGCAGCGGTCTGGCCGCGCTGTCCATTGCCGCCCAGGCCATCACCTGCAGCGAGGGCAGTCTGTTCGTCGCCGGCGGCGTGGAAAGCATGAGCCGCGCGCCCTTCGTCATCAGCAAGGCCGAGCGCCCCTTCAGCCGCGAAGCAAAGCTGTTCGACTCCACCATCGGCGCCCGCTTCCCCAACCCCAAGATCGAAGCGCAGTTCGGCAACGACACCATGCCGCAGACCGCCGATAATATCGCCAAGGACCTGGGCATCTCACGCGAGGAGAGCGACCGCTTCGCCGCCGCCTCCCAGGCCAAGTACGAAGCCGCGCGGGCCGACGGCTTCTTCAAGGACGAGATCCTGCCCATCGAGGTCCCCAAGGGGCGCAAGGAGACCATGCTGGTCGAGGCCGACGAGCACCCGCGCCCCGGCACGACGGTCGAGAAGCTAGCCACCCTGCCGACCCTGTTCGAGGGCGGCGTGGTGACGGCCGGCAACGCCTCCGGCGTCAATGACGGCGCTGCCGCGCTGCTGGTGGGCTCCCTCGAGATCGGCGAGAAAACTGGCATCAAGCCGCGCGCCCGGGTACTCTCAAGCGCCATCGCTGGGGTACCGCCGCGGGTCATGGGGCTGGGACCGGTCCCGGCCTCGCAAAAGGCGCTGGAGCGAGCCGGACTGACCCTGAACGATATGGACGTCATCGAGATCAACGAGGCCTTCGCCACCCAGGTTCTGGGCTGCCTCAATCAACTCGGCCTCGCCTATGACGATCCACGCGTCAACCCCAACGGCGGCGCCATCGCCGTGGGCCACCCCCTGGGTGCCAGCGGCGCCCGCATCGCTCTGACGGCGCTGCGGCAGCTGGAGCGCACCGGCGGCCGTTACGCTCTGATCAGCATGTGCATCGGGGTCGGCCAGGGAATTGCCGTCATCATCGAGCGGGTTTGAAGACTGATTGACGTTTGCCAACAGAGAGAGTGACCATGAGCCGATTCACCTGGGATGACCCGTTGCTGCTTGAGACCGCGCTCACCGACGAGGAGCGCATGGTGCGGGACAGCGCCCATGAATACTGCCAGACCAAGCTGATGCCGCGGGTCCTCGAAGCCAACCGCCATGAGCGCTTCGACCGCGAGATCATGACCGAGATGGGAGCGCTCGGCTTCCTGGGCGCCACCCTGCCCGAGCAGTACGGCGGCGCTGGCGTCAACCATGTTTGCTACGGCCTGATCGCTCGCGAGGTCGAGCGCGTCGACTCCGGCTATCGCTCGGCGATGAGCGTGCAGTCCTCGCTGGTGATGCATCCGATTTACGAGTACGGCAGCGAAGAGCAGCGGCAGAAGTACCTGCCCAAGCTGGCCAGCGGCGAGTGGGTCGGCTGTTTCGGCCTCACCGAGCCCGACCATGGTTCCGACCCCGGCTCCATGGCCACCCGCGCCACCAAGGTCGACGGCGGCTACCTGCTCAACGGCGCCAAGACCTGGATCACCAACGCGCCCATCGCCGACGTGTTGGTGGTCTGGGCCAAGCTCGACGGCGTGGTCCGCGGCTTCATCCTTGAGCGCGGCATGGAAGGCCTGTCGACGCCGGTGATCGAGGGCAAGTTCGCGCTGCGCGCCTCCATCACCGGGCAGATCTTCATGGAAAACGTGTTCGTGCCCGAGGAGAACCTGCTGCCCAACGCGTCCGGCCTGAGCGGCCCCTTCGGCTGCCTCAACAAGGCCCGCTACGGCATCGCCTGGGGCGCGATGGGCGCGGCTGAGTTCTGCTGGCACGCCGCCCGTAACTACACCCTCGAGCGCAAGCAGTTCGGCCGGCCGCTGGCAGCCAACCAGCTGATCCAGAAAAAGCTCGCCGACATGCAGACCGAGATTACGCTCGGGCTGCACGCCTGCCTGCGCCTGGGCCGACTGATCGACGAGGGCAACTGGGCACCCGAGATGGTCTCGCTGCTCAAGCGCAACAACTGCGGCAAGGCGCTGGACATCGCCCGCATGGCTCGCGACATGCACGGCGGCAACGGCATCTCGGACGAATACCACGTCATCCGCCATGTCATGAACCTCGAGGCGGTCAACACCTACGAGGGTACCCATGACATCCACGCCCTCATCCTCGGCCGCGCCCAGACTGGCATCCAGGCCTTCAAGGCCTGACCGGACTGCCCGAGCATTAAGGAGAATCTCGAGATGGCAGAAAACGACATACAAATCGAGCGTGATTCGATGGAGTACGACGTCGTCATCGTCGGTGGTGGGCCGGCCGGCCTGGCCACCGGGATACGGCTGAAGCAGCTCGCGGCGGAGAAGGGACAGGACATCTCCGTCTGCGTGCTGGAGAAGGGCTCCGAGATTGGCGCTCACATCCTCTCCGGCGCGGTCATGGACCCCAAGGCGCTGACCGAGCTGATCCCGGACTGGAAGGAAAAGGGCGCGCCGCTGAACACGCCGGTGACGGAAGACCGCTTCCTATTCCTGTCGGAAAAGAAGGCGTTCAGGACGCCGAACTGGATGCTGCCGAGCATCTTCAAGAACGAAGGCAACTACGTCATCAGCCTGGCCAACGTCACCCGCTGGCTGGGCGAGCAGGCCGAAGCGCTGGGCGTGGAGATCTATCCCGGCTTCCCGGCGGCTGACGTGCTTTACAACGAAGACGGCTCGGTGCGCGGCGTAGTCACCGGCGACATGGGCGTCGGCCGCGACGGCAAGCCCACCGCCAACTTCCAGCCTGGCATGGAGCTGCTGGCGAAGTACACCGTCTTCGCCGAAGGCGCCCGCGGCCACCTGGGCCGCCGCCTGATTGAGCGCTTCAACCTGATGGAAGGCCGCGATCCGCAAAGCTATGCTATCGGCATCAAGGAAATCTGGGAGATCGATCCGGCCAAGCATCAGCCCGGCCTGGTCATCCACACCTCGGGCTGGCCGCTGCCGAGCGACACCTACGGCGGCTCCTTCCTCTACCACATGGAGAACAACCAGATCTCCATTGGTTACGTGGTCGGCCTGGACTACAGCAACCCATGGCTGTCGCCGTACGAGGAGTTCCAGCGCTACAAGACCCACCCAGCCATCCGTTACTTCCTGGAAGGCGGGCGGCGTGTCGCCTACGGCGCTCGCGCCCTGACCGCCGGCGGCATCCTGTCGCTGCCGAAGCTCACCTTCCCGGGCGGCGCGCTGGTAGGCTGCGACGCCGGCTTCCTCAACGCCTCCCGCATCAAGGGCAGCCATGCCGCCATCAAGTCCGGCATGCTGGCCGCCGAGGCCATCTACGAGGCCGTGACGGCGGGCCGTCAGCACGACGAACTCACCGCCTATCCGGAAGCCTTCGAGCGCTCCTGGCTGAAGGAGGAGCTGCACAGGGCCCGCAACTTCAAGCAGTGGTTCAAGAAGGGGCTCTACGTCGGCACCCTCATGACCGGCATCGAGCACCTGCTGCTGCGCGGCAACGTTCCGTGGACCATCCACCGCAAGGTGGCCGACCACGAGTGCCTCAAGCCGGCCGACCAGTGCCCGAAGATCGAGTACCCCAAGCCGGATGGCGTCCTGACTTTCGACCGCCTCTCTTCGGTGTTCCTGTCCAACACCAACCATGAGGAGGACCAGCCGATCCACCTGACGCTGAAGGACCCCTCGGTCCCGGTCGAGGTCAACCTGCGCAGGTATGCCGGTCCCGAGAGCCGCTACTGCCCCGCAGCAGTGTACGAGTTCGTAGAGGACGAGAACGGTACGCCGCGGCTGCAGATCAACGCCCAGAACTGCGTCCACTGCAAGACCTGCGACATCAAGGATCCTACCCAGAACATCGTCTGGGTAACGCCGGAAGGCGGCGGCGGGCCGAACTATCCCAACATGTAGGACCGGCTTGCCTGACCGTCACGAACGGCCAACGAAAAAGCGGGATGAGCACTCATCCCGCTTTTTTCATGCCATCCCGACAGGCGTCTGACCTGCCAGCGACCAGCCCGGCGGGGCCAGTCAGCGCAAAAAAACGGCCGGAGGCCGCCCCGACATTGCCCGGGAGCGGCCTCCGGCCGCGGCATCGAGAAGACGAGCCAATCAGCCTGCCTTGTCGAGCTCCTTGATGAGCTCCGGCACAGCTTCGAACAGGTCCGCCACCAGGCCGTAGTCGGCAACCTGGAAGATCGGCGCCTCCTCGTCCTTGTTGATGGCGACGATGACCTTGCTGCCCTGCATGCCGGCCAGGTGCTGAATGGCGCCGGAGATGCCGACCGCGACGTAGAGGTCGGGCGCCACCACCTTACCGGTCTGGCCGACCTGATAGTCGTTGGGCGCGAAGCCGGCATCCACCGCGGCACGGGAGGCGCCGACGGCAGCGCCGAGCTTGTCGGCCAGCTCTTCGATCAGCTTGAAGTTTTCCTTGCTGCCCACGCCCCGGCCGCCGGACACCACGATGCGGGCATCTCCCAGCTCCGGACGGTCGGACTTGGTCAGCTCCTGCTTGACGAAGCGCACCTTGGGATCAGCAGCCGGCGCAGCGATCTCCTCGATGCTGGCACTGCCGCCACTGGCGGCCGCGGCGTCGAACGCCGTCACGCGCACGGTGATCACCTTGATCGGATCGCTGGACTGCACGGTCGCGATCGCGTTGCCGGCGTAGAACGGCCGGGTGAAGGTATCGGCCGACTCGATGCCGTTGATATCGGAGATCTGGGCCACGTCCAGCTTGGCCGCCACGCGCGGCATGAAGTTCTTGCCGAAGGTGGTCGCCGGGGCCAGCACATGGGTGTAGTCCTTGGCCACACTCAGCACCAGCGCCGCCAGGTTTTCCGCCAGCGGGTTCTCCAGCGACGGGTCATCGGCCAGCAGAACGCGGGAGACGCCCTCGACCGCGGCGGCAGCCTCGGCCACCGCGCGGCAGCCGCTGCCGGCAACCAGCACGGTGACGTCGCCACCGATCTTGCTGGCAGCGCCTATGGTATTGAGAGTGGATCCGCGCAGTGCGGCATTGTCATGCTCAGCAACAACGAGAACTGCCATTTAAATCACCTTCGCTTCGTTCTTGAGCTTCGCCACCAACTCCTGGACGTCGGCGACCTTCACGCCACCCTTGCGCTTCGGCGGCTCCTGGACCTTGAGTACCTTGAGGCGCTGGCTCACGTCCACACCCAGCTCTTCCGGGGTGAGCGTGTCGAGCGGCTTCTTCTTGGCCTTCATGATGTTGGGCAGCGTGGCATAGCGCGGCTCGTTGAGACGCAGGTCGGCGGTCACCACCGCCGGCAGCTGGACCGCGACGGTCTCCAGACCACCGTCGATCTCACGCGTCACCTCCGCCTCGTCGCCCTTGATCTCAACCTTGTAAGCGAAGGTGGCCTGCGGCCAATCCAGCAGCGCCGCCAGCATCTGTCCGGTCTGGCTGGCATCGCTGTCGATCGCCTGCTTACCCAAGAAAACCAGCTTGGGCTGCTCGCGCTCGACCACCTTGGCGAGCAGCTTGGCCACTGCCAGCGGCTCGAGCTCGGCATCGGTCTGGACCAGGATGCCGCGATCCGCGCCCATCGCCATCGCCGTACGCAACGTTTCTTGACAGGCGGAACTGCCGAGGGAAACCGCCACCACTTCCGAGGCGACACCGGCTTCCTTTAGCTTGACGGCCTCTTCCACCGCAATTTCGTCGAACGGGTTCATCGACATCTTGACGTTGGCGAGCTCGACGCCTGTCTGGTCCGCCTTGACGCGCACCTTGACGTTGTAGTCGACCACCCGCTTAACAGCGACGAGTATCTTCATGCCTCAGCCTTTTGTATCTTCCAGTGACGACCGCATGGCACGGCCCTAACCCAGGGTCAGCCCGCGAATTTCATTTCGCGGGCGCCCAACCCAAAACTCCATTCACTAGTGTATGTTAAGCATTCAAATCAGGCCCGGATGATAACCCGAACCGGCCAATTGCGCCAAGCATTGGCCACTGGGAAGGGCTGCCGATTTTCTGCCAAACCCTGCTACAGCGCGGATTTACGACCGCCGCCGGGGGAAGGCTCAGCGCTTGCCGAGCCGGCTGCTCGGCCGCTCAATGCAGCTGCTCGAGGATAAGCAGGGTGCCTTGCTGGCGCATGTTGACACGGCCAAGAAACGACATGCCGAGCAGCGGCATGCCGGGTCCGCCCCCCTCCAGCACCACCGCCGTGACGTTCGGCAGACTGATCCCGCCCACGTCGACCCGCGCCAGCGTCACCCGGTAGCCCGGCACCGTGCCGGCGGCGGTATTGACCGCGACACGCAGCCCGCGCTTGTAGTCGACACCGGCCCGGCGGGCATCGTGCTCGCTGAGCGCCACCACGTTGGCGCCGGTATCGACCAGAAAAGTCATGACGCTACCGTTGACCGAGCCGCTGGTGATGAAGCGGCCCTGGCCGTCGCGCGCGATCTGCACCTGCCGGCGGGCGGGAGCGGCATAGCTGCCCCCGACCTGACTGCTGAGCCGCAGCGCCTGCCGGCGGCCGTTGATTTCCACCACCGCCTCGGACGAACTCGCCGCCAGCAGTCGCACACCCTCCGGCGCCGTCTGTCCGACCGCGAGCAGCTGGCGGCGGCCGTCGATCTCCAGCATCGCCTTGCCCTCGAATAAGGCCACCGCCAGTACCCGCGGCATAGCCGCCGCTAGCAGGGGAAGCAGCAGCAGCACTAGCCCGAGCCGACGCCACCAGACGCGCCGATCGCCAGCGCATTTCTGCCGCTGCCACCGGCCGATTCGGCAAAGTTTAAACATCATCGCGTCAGCCCCATTATTTTCTGTTGTCGGTCAAAAACGCCGACGGCATCCGTCCATGAAAGGAGTGTGACATGCTCGGGTGGGCACTGACATTTTTCATCATCGCCCTGATCGCCGCTGTTTTCGGCTTCGGCGGCATCGCCAGCGCGGCGGCCGGCATCGCCAAGGTGCTTTTCTTCATTTTCGTCGTTTTGTTCGCCATTGCCCTCATCGGCGGCCTGCTCGGGCGAGGAAAAACCCGGACATGAGCCTTCGTTGAACGCCCTCGGGCGCTGACTCCCGGGCGACGCCTGGGCGCCCGCCGTCGCGTCCCCTCCCTGCGGCTTTCCCCTAAAGCGGCTCCGATCGACTATCATATGCCCCCTTCTCGCTGCCAGCCTTGGCAAGGAGCACAGAAGCCGCATGAACATTCGCCAGCTACTGGAAGAACGAGTCAGTCGCGCCCTCGCAGCCGCCGGAGCCCCGGCGCCGGCCCTGGTGCAGCACGCCGCCCGGCCCGAATTCGGCGACTACCAGGCCAACGGGGTCATGGCAGCCGCCAAGACCGCCAAGACCAACCCGCGCCAGCTAGCCCAGGCAGTCCTTGAGCATCTGGACCTGAGCGACCTGGCCGAGCGCGTCGAGATCGCGGGTCCGGGCTTCATCAATATCCGCCTGCGCGACGACTGGCTGGCGCAGCAACTGGCCGCCGCTGCTGCCGATTCCAAGCTGGGTGTGCGGCCCGTCGCCGAACCCCAGACCGTGGTGGTCGACTATTCCGGTCCCAACCTGGCCAAGGAAATGCACGTGGGGCACCTGCGCAGCACCATCATCGGCGACGCCGTGGTGCGGGTGCTGGAGTTCCTCGGCCACAAAGTCATTCGCCAAAACCACGTCGGCGACTGGGGCACCCAGTTCGGCATGCTGATCGCCTACATGGTGCGCCAGCGCGCCGAGGGCAAAACCGACGTCTCCACTCAGCTGGCCGACCTCGAAGCCTTTTATCGCGAGGCCAAGCAGCTGTACGACAGCGACCAGGCCTTCGCCGCCGAAGCGCGCGACTACGTGGTACGCCTGCAGTCGGGCGATGCCGAGTGCCTGGCGCTGTGGAAGACCTTCATCGACGAGTCCATGCGCCACTGCGAGGAGGTCTACCAACGCCTCAACGTCACCCTCACGCCCGCTGACGTCAAGCCGGAGAGCGCCTACAACGACGACCTGCCGGTCCTGGTGGCGGAGCTGCGCGAGAAGGGGCTGCTGACCGAATCCGAGGGCGCCCAGTGTGTGTTCCTGCCCGAATTCATCGGCAAGGACGACAAGCCGCTACCCATCATCGTGCAGAAGTCGGACGGCGGCTACCTGTACGCCACCACCGACCTGGCAGCTATCCGCCACCGGGTCGGCCGGCTCAAGGCTGACCGCATCCTGTATTTCGTCGATGCCCGCCAAAGCCTGCACTTACGCCAGGTCTTCGCCGTGGCCCGGGCCGCCGGCTGGGCCCCGGAGTCGGTCTCGCTCGAGCACCTTGCCTTCGGCACCATGATGGGCGAGGATGGCAAACCGTTCAAAACCCGCACCGGCGGCACGGTCAAGCTGATCGACCTGCTCGACGAGGCCGAGCAGCGCGCGCTGCGGCTGGTCAGCGAGAAAAACCCCGAGCTGTCCGAGGAACAGCGGCGGGAAGTGGCCTCCGCGGTCGGCATCGGCGCGGTCAAGTACGCCGACCTGTCCAAGAACCGCACCAGCGACTACATCTTCAACTGGGACCACATGCTGTCCTTCGACGGCAACACCGCACCCTACATGCAATATGCCTATACCCGCATTCGCAGCATCTTCCGCCGCGGCGAGCTGGACGGCAAAACCGACGGCAGCATCATCCTCGCCGAACCTGCCGAGCGGGCGCTGGGGCTGAAGCTGATCCAGTTCGAGGAGGCGCTGCTGACGGTCGCCACCGAGTGCGTGCCGCACGTGCTGTGCGGTTATCTGTACGATCTGGCCGGCGCCTTCATGAGCTTCTACGAGGCCTGCCCGGTGCTCAAGGCCGAAGAGCCAGCCCGCAGCAGCCGGCTCGCCCTCTGCGGACTCACCGCCGCCACCATCCAGACCGGCCTCGACCTGCTAGGGATACGGGTGGTGGAGCAGATGTAAGGGCGCGAGCCGCGCGGGCCTCGCCTCAAGCCTGCCGACGTGCGTTCAGCGCTGGCCAATGCACCGGCACCTCGGCCGGCGGCTCCCCGCCGCCGTCGATGGCCGCCAGCGGGTCGTCCTCCCCCTCCGGCACGAACGCCCCGGCAAGGGATTCGAAGTCATACAGCCTGCGGTCCGCCAGATGGGAAGGGTTGACGTTCTGCAGCGCCCGCATGATGTTGTGCAGCCGCTTCGGCTCTAGCTGCTCCCACTGCCGCAGCATCTGCTCGATCTGCTTGCGCTTGAGGTTCTCCTGCGAGCCGCACAGGTTGCAGGGGATGATGGGGAACTGCCGCAGCTCAGCGTAGCGGACGATGTAGCGCTCCGGCACGTAGGCAAGCGGGCGGATCACCACGTGCTTGCCGTCCTTGCTGCGCAGCTTGGGCGGCATGGCGGCGAGCTTGCTGCCGTAGAACATGTTGAGGAACAGCGTCGCCAGAATGTCGTCGCGGTGGTGGCCGAGCGCGATCTTGGTGACGCCCATCTCCTCCGCCGCCCTGTACAGCGCCCCACGCCGCAGACGCGAGCAGAGCGAGCACATGGTCTTGCCTTCCGGCAGCACGCGCTTGACCACGCTATAGGTGTCCTGCTCCAGGATGCGGAACGGCACCCCGCGCTGCGACAGGTATTCGGGCAGCACGTGCGCCGGGAAGCCAGGCTGCTTCTGATCGAGGTTCACCGCGACCAGCTCGAAGCGCACCGGCGCGCGCGCCTGCAGCAGCAGCAGGATGTCCAGCAGCGTGTGCGAGTCCTTACCGCCCGACAGGCAGACCATGACCCGGTCGCCGTCCTCGATCATGCGGTAGTCGCGGATCGCGGTGCCGACCAGGTGCGCGAGACGTTTTTCCAGATTCTTGAGGTTCATGGCGACCGTCTATGCGTGGAGAGGCGCCAAGGGTAGCAAAACCGACACGCGAACACAGCTGCAAGGTGGCGGCAAGCGAATGATGCATCTACCACAAGAAATGACTCATCATGGATCTTTATTTGCTAAAGACCATAGCAAATCCTTAAATAACAAATATCTCACAAAGAAACAAAAGCAACAGCCATGCCTACTGGCTCCACAACAACACCAAACTACGAGGAGAGACGCGCTGATGAGGGATAACAAGAGCTGGCGTTTCAAGCTCCCGCTCGTGCTGCTGCTTGCAGCCGGCGCTGCTCGCAGGATGCAACGGGAGCAACGGGAGCAGCAAATCCTTCGAACGCGAACATGACCGCCGGATCTTCACCGCCGTACAGCCGTCCGAAGAAGTACTCGCCACGCTGCAGATTCCCGGCTCCAAGCTATACAGCGGCCTGCATCGAGGCGAGCACGGCATGGCGAGTTATCTAATCCAGGTACCCGACGACTGGAACGGTGTCCTGGTCATGTATGCGCATGGCTACCGCGGCGAAGGGCCGGAACTGACCGTGTCTCCCCCGCGGATCTACCAGGAACTGATAGAAGCCGGCTATGCCTGGGCTGCCTCCAGCTACAGCGCCAACTACTATGATGTCCGCGCCGGCATCGAGGACACCAATGCGCTGGCACTGGCCTTCTCCGAGCTTACCGGCCACCCGGCACCGCAAAAGTACTACATCATCGGACACTCCATGGGCGGTCACATCGCTGGCGCGGCGGTCGAAGCCGAAACCCTGGCCACTGCCAGGAACAAGGTGATCTACGCCGGCGCCGTACCAATGTGCGGCGTCATGGGCGACACCGAACTGTTCAATTATTTCGCCGCTTATAACGTCGCGGCGCAGGCGCTCGCCGGGATCACGGAAGAAGTCACGGAAGCCAACTACGCAAGCGAGATTCTGCCCCGCATCAAAGCCGCGCTGTGGGAGAATTATGGCAGCATCGACATGGGAGGAGTAACCTTGACGGGACCGACGACTCCCATTGGAGAACGCCTGCTCGGCATCCTGAAGAATCTCTCCGGCGGCGACAGGCCGACGTTTGAGTACGCTGCTCGGCTACGGCGTCCCCAACGGTACCATCAGCGGCATACTCAACAAGAACGTGCTGGATACCCGGCACATCGAATACCGTTGGGAAACCAGCCCGTCAATGTCTTTGTCTGACGCCGAGCAGGCCTTCAACAGCACCGTCCCTGTCCGGGAGCCGGATCCGGACGCCAACCCGCGAAGGACCGACGGGCTGCGCTGGATCCCCAAAGTCAACGGCGAGTTCTCGGTGCCGGTCGTTACCCTTCACAACCTGGGCGATCTGTTCGTGCCCTTCTCGATGCAACAGATCTACGCCAGACGGGCCAAGGACAACGGCTCGGCCGAGTGGCTGGTGCAACGCGCCATTCGCGCGGTCGGCCACTGCGACTTCACGGTCGAGGAGGAATGGAACGCCTTTCAGGACATGGTTGCGTGGGCGACGAACGGCATCAAGCCCGCTGGCGACGATGTCCTGGATCCCGCGGAGGTGAGCCAGCCCAACTATGGCTGCCAGTTCACTACCGTGGACCGACCTTGGCTGGCTCCCTGCCCGTAACCAGTTCGGCCTTTTCCTCGAGGGCGCGGCATCTTGCCGCGCCCTCGCGCTTTTCCGGCGCGCCAAGTCTTGCCTCAAGACCGGCAAAGCAAAAGCTAGACTTGCCTCGTCCATCCCCCTAGACTTCGCCATCTGGCAAGCAGCGCGTCCCTGACCTGTTTTCTTTACGGACAACAAACCGCCCCTCGTTGGCGACGGCCCACGACCGCGCTAGAAATCGCTTGCCCGTGGAGTCTCTGGGATCCGAGCAACGCGCCCTGCAGATAGGGAATCCAACTCCCGGTGCGCTTCCATCGCTTCGTCACGCTGCCGCCGGCAACGATCTACGCTGCTTCGGCATCCGCGCCTTGATCCTGGCCGAGCGCGGACACGGAAGCGCCGTTTCAACCTCGGATTTTGTCACGTCTATGATCGAGAACCTTCGCAACATCGCCATCATCGCCCACGTCGACCACGGCAAGACCACCTTGGTCGACCGCCTGCTGCAGCAGTCCGGCACCCTTGATAGCCGCGCCCAACCCGGGGAGCGGATCATGGACTCCAACGACCTGGAGAAGGAGCGCGGCATCACCATTCTGGCCAAGAACACGGCCATCAAGTGGCAAGACTATCGGAGCAACATCGTCGACACGCCGGGACACGCCGATTTCGGTGGCGAAGTCGAGCGCGTGATGTCGATGGTCGATTCCGTGCTGCTGCTGGTGGACGCGGTCGAAGGCCCCATGCCGCAGACCCGCTTCGTCACGCAGAAAGCACTGCAGGCCGGTCTCAAGCCGATCGTGGTGATCAACAAGATCGACCGTCCCGGCGCCCGCCCCGACTGGGTGCTGGACCAGACCTTCGACCTGTTCGACCGGCTCGGCGCCACCGAGGAGCAGCTCGACTTTCCGGTGGTCTACGCCTCGGGCCTCAACGGCTACGCCGGCCTCGACCCGCACGTGCGCAGCGGCGACATGACGCCACTCTTCCAGACCATCGTCGACAAGGTGCCGCCGCCTGACGTCGACCTGGACGGCCCGTTCCAGCTGCAGGTCTCGTCACTCGACTACAGCAGCTACGTCGGCGTGATCGGCATCGGCCGCATCAAGCGAGGCAGGATCCGGACCAACACCCCGGTCACCGTGATCGGCCGTGACGGCAGCAAGCGGCAGGCGAGAATCCTGCAGATCCTCGGCTTCCTGGGTCTGGAGCGGATCGAGGTGCCGGAGGCGCGCGCCGGCGACATCATTGCCTTCACTGGCGTCGGCGACCTCAACATCTCCGACACCCTGACCGACCCCAATCACCCCGAGCCGCTGCCGCCGCTCGCGGTGGACGAACCGACGGTGAGCATGACCTTCCAGGTCAACACCTCGCCATTCGCCGGGCGCGACGGCAAGTTCCTCACCTCGCGCCACCTGCGCGAGCGGCTGGAACGAGAGCTCAAGCACAACGTGGCGCTGCGCGTGGAGCCCACCGACGATCCGGACAAGTTCCGCGTGTCCGGGCGCGGCGAGCTGCACCTGTCGGTGCTGATCGAGAACATGCGCCGCGAGGGCTATGAGCTCGCCGTGTCGCGCCCGGAGGTGATCGTCAAGGAGATCGACGGCGTCAGGCAGGAACCTTACGAGCACCTCACGGTGGACGTCGAGGAGGCGCACCAGGGGGCGGTGATGGAGCGGCTCGGCGCGCGCGGCGGCGAGCTGCAGAACATGATGCCGGACGGCAAGGGCCGGGTGCGGCTGGACTACATCATCCCCTCGCGCGGGCTGATCGGCTTCCGCACCGAGTTCATGACCGCCACCTCCGGCACCGGCCTGCTCCACCACGTGTTCGACCACTACGGCCAGGTGAAGCCGGGCAGCTTCGGCGCGCGGCAGAACGGGGTGATGGTG
The DNA here is from genome assembly GCA_012523465.1 of Lysobacteraceae bacterium. Taxonomy (GTDB): domain Bacteria; phylum Pseudomonadota; class Gammaproteobacteria; order Nitrococcales; family AK92; genus JAAYIK01. The sequence goes on from JAAYIK010000005.1 coordinate 179,404, forward strand.
TCGAACGCCACCGGCAAGGCGCTCGCCTACTCGCTGTTCAACCTTCAGGAGCGCGGCCGGCTGTTCATCGGCCCCGGCGAGGAGGTCTACGAGGGGATGATCGTCGGCATCCACGCGCGCGACAATGACCTGGTGGTGAATCCGCTGAAGGCGAAGCACCTCACCAACATCCGCGCCGCCGGCTCCGACGAGAACATCATCCTCACGCCGCCGCTGCGGCTCACGCTGGAGCAGGCGCTGGAGTTCATCGACGACGACGAGCTGGTCGAGGTCACCCCCAACCACATCCGGCTGCGCAAGCGCTACCTCAAGGAGCACGAGCGCAAACGGCACGGCCGCGCCGCGGCCGACTGAACCAGCGCCGGCCAGGCAAGGGCCGGCCTCCGTCCCGGGAGTCCCCCAGCCCCTGCCGGCTTATTTTCCCGGGCAGACCCGTTAGAATGACCGAACAGGAAAGAATGAAGTCAGGTGAGTCATGGACCTGATGCGTCCGATCTTGATCATTTCCATCCTGCTGTCGGCGCTAACGCTGATCTATACCGGTCGCTGGGCTGGCAGTGACCCGCGCACGGCCACCGAGCCGCCGGCGCAAGTCTCGCTCGCCGAGAGCGAGCGCCAAAACTCGTAATACCGCCGCTCGCCAGGAACGGCCGGCCAGCGCATTCCGCCGCACCAACGCCAATCATCACCCGCCACCGTCCGGCCAGGGCGGCATCCGGCCCGCCAGCGCGCGCAGCTCTTGCCGGCGCTGCGGCCAGTCCGGCAGCACTGCGTCCATCAGCCGATAAAACGCCGGGCCATGATGGAACTCGCGTAAGTGGCACAGCTCGTGGACCAGCACATAGTCGATGAGGCGCAACGGATAGCGGATCAGCTCGAGATTCAGCGTAATGCTGCCGTGGCTGCTGCAACTGCCCCAGCGGCTGCGCATGCGGCGCAGCCGCAGCCGGGGCACGGCAAGCTGGAGCCAGGCCATCGCCTGGTGGCAAGCCGCCAGCCGGGCAGCGAAGACGGTCTCCGCCTGGCGCCGATACCAACCGGCCAGCAGGCGCGGCGCCTCCTCGGGGCTGCGGCAGCGCAGCTGCAGCCGGCCGGCGGCCAACCAGACGCCGTAGGGCGGCTCCTGGTGCAGGCTCAGGGGATAGAAATGTCCCAGGTAAGGCTGCGGCTCGGCCAGACTGAAGCGCCGCGGCGGACGGCGGGCGAACTCCTGCAGCTTGCGCTCCACCCAGTCGCGGCGCTCGACGAGAAAGGCCTGCAGCACGTGCTCCGGACAGCCCCGGGGGGCGCGCAGCTCGACCCGCTGATCGGGGTACACGTACAGCGCCAGTGTGCGCCGGCGGCTGTAGCGCACCTCGTAGGCGAAGGGCACGTTGTCCTTCTCAAGCTGCTCACTCATCAGACCGACAGCGGGGGCTCGTCCAGCAGCGCCGCCTGCTCGCGCAACGACACGATGTGCTCCTCCCAGTAGCGCTCGGTGCCGAACCACGGAAAGGCCTGGGGAAAGGCGGGATCGTCCCAGCGCCGGGCCAGCCAGGCGGCGTAGTGGATCATGCGCAGGGTGCGCAACGGCTCGATCAGATGCAGCTCGCGCCGATCGAAGTCGTGGAACTCCTCGTAGCCGGCCAGGATGTCCGCCAGCTGCACGCTCTGCTCGGTCCGGTCGCCCGACAGCAGCATCCACAGATCCTGCACCGCCGGGCCATTGCGACAGTCATCCAGATCGACGAAATGCGGCCCCGTGTCGGTCCAGAGGATGTTGCCGGGATGGCAGTCACCGTGCAGGCGGATATGCCTGATCCTGCCGGCGCGTTGATAGGCTGCGCGGATGCGCTCCAGCAAGGCGTCGACCAGGTCGCGGTAAGTCCCCACCATGTGGTCGGGAATCCAGCCGTTCTCGGTCAGGTACTGCGCCGGCTCGACGCCGAAGCTCTCCACATCCAGCGTCGGCCGGTGCCGGAACGTTGCCGTCGCGCCCAGCGCGTGTATCCTGCCGAGAAAGCGTCCAACCCATTCCCGATCTTCCGTGGTGGCCAGCTCCGGCCAGTGGCCACCCCGGCGCGGGAACAGAGCGAAGCGAAATCCCGCATGTTTCAGTAGCGTGCGGCCGTTCACTTCGAGCGGCGCCACCACGGGGATCTCGGCGGCGGCCAGCTGGATGGAAAAGGCATGCTCCTCCAGGATGGCCTCATCGCTCCAGCGCCCGGGCCGATAAAACTTGGCCACCAGCGGCTCGGCATCCTCCAGCCCGACCTGATAGACCCGGTTCTCGTAGCTGTTCAGCGCCAGGAACCGCCCGTCGCAGCGAAAGCCGGCCGCCTCCACCGCATCCAGCACCTGCTCCGGCCCCAGTCCATCGAAGGGCGGACGCCCGCCGACAGTCTTCGTTTTCCCCATGGCAGCCTTCTCCTTTGAACAACCCACGTTACAAGGTACCCCTTCCCGCGGCCCGGCTGAAATACCTTTCCACCGCTCCCACCTAGGAAACCGGCGCGGAGCCGCTGTCAGCCGTGCAAGGAGGCATGCCATGAAATCGATTTATCTGGACCAGCTGCCCTACGACACCACCGAAGCCGACATCCGCCGGCTGCTGGAGCCGTACGGCGTCGTGCACTCGGTGATCATCGGCTCGGACCGCGACCTGGGCGAGCTCAAGAGCTTCGCCCTGGTGGAAATGGAGCTGACCTCCGAAGAGGATCCGGTGGAAGCGATCAGCGGCTTGCGCCTCCGGGGCGAGACGTTGCAGGCACGGTTCGCGCCCCTGCGCTGACCGTCCGCGCCGATCACCTGGATGCCAGCGACAGCGCCGCAGCGTGCTACTCTAGTGACTTCGCGGCGCCTGGCAATCGCGCGCCGCCCAACGCGGAGAGGTGAGCGTCCAGTGGCTCTGGTGCGGTTGAGCGGAGTCAGCGTCGGCTTCGGCGCGGCTCCGCTATTGGATGGAGTCGAATTTCAAATCGAGCGCGGCGAGCGGGTTTGTCTGGTCGGCCGTAATGGCAGCGGCAAATCCACGCTGCTCAGGGTCATCGCCGGCGAGCTCGAGGTCGACGACGGCGTCGTCCAGCGCATGCCCGAGCTGCGGGTCGGCACGCTGCCCCAGGAGGTTCCCGCCGGGATGGGTGGCAAGGTCTTCGCCGTCGCCGCCAGCGGCTTGGGCGAGCTGGGGGAGCTGCTGGCGCGGCATCAGACGTTGAGCCAGCGCCTGGCCAGCGGCGACCAGGGCTGCCTGGACGAGCTCGACCGAGTTCAGCAGGCGCTGGAAGCGACCGGCGGCTGGGCTCTGGGACCGCGGGTGGAGCAGGTGCTGTCGCGGCTGCAGCTCGATCCCGGGCAGGATTTCTCCTCCCTGTCCGGCGGCCTCAAGCGCCGGGTGCTGCTGGCCCGCGCCCTGGTGACCGAGCCGGATTTGCTGATACTGGACGAGCCCACCAACCATCTCGACATCGACGCCATCACCTGGCTGGAAGAGTTCCTGCTCGCCTACCCCGGCGCCCTGCTGTTCGTCAGCCACGACCGCCGCTTCCTGCAGCGCCTGGCCACGCGCATCGTCGAGCTGGACCGCGGCCGTCTGCGCAGCTACCCGGGCGACTACCAGACCTATCTCGACCGCAAGGCGGCGGAGCTGGAAGTTGAAAGCGTCCACAACGCGCTCTTCGATAAGCGCCTGGCGCAGGAAGAAGCCTGGCTGCGGCAAGGGATCAAGGCCCGCCGCACCCGCAACGAGGGCCGCGTGCGCGCCCTCATGGCTATGCGCGAGGAGCGGCGCCGGCGCCGGGAGCAGCTGGGCACAGCCAAGATCGGCCTGCAGGAGGCTGAGCGCTCCGGGCGGCTAGTGGTGGAAGCCGAGAACATCCGCTACGGCATAGGCAACCGTCTGTTGATAAAAGACTTTTCCACCACCATCTTGCGTGGAGACAAGATCGGCATCGTCGGTCCCAACGGTGCAGGCAAAACGACACTGATCCGCCTGCTGCTCGGCGAGCTGCAACCTGACGCTGGCCGCATCCGCCGCGGAACCCGGCTGGAAGTCGCCTACTTCGATCAGCTGCGGGATCAACTCGACGAGGAAGCCAGCGTCCTCGACAACGTCGCCGAAGGCAGCGACAGGGTACTGGTCAACGGCAAGCCGAAGCACATCATCGGCTACTTGCGCGATTTTCTGTTCACGCCCGAGCGGGCTCGCACTCCGGTCAAGGCGCTATCAGGTGGCGAACGCGCCCGGCTGCTGTTGGCCAAGCTGTTCACCCGCCCGGCCAACCTGTTGGTGCTGGACGAGCCGACCAACGATCTCGACGTCGAGACGTTGGAGCTGCTGGAAGGGCTGCTAGTGGAATTCGCCGGCACGGTGCTGTTGGTCAGCCACGACCGCGCCTTCCTCGACAACGTCTGTACCAACATCATTGCCTTCGAGGGCGATGGCGTGGTGAGGGACTATGTGGGCGGCTACCAGGACTGGCAACGGCAGCGCCCTGCCGCCGCTCCGGCGCCCCGACCGCCGACCCAGGCCAAGGCGTCGACACGCAAGCAAGCGGTCCGGCCGAAGTTGAGCTATAGAGAACAACGGGAACTGGAGGCACTGCCACAGCGCATCGAGCAGCTTGAGCAGGCAATCGGCCAGCTGCAACGGCAGCTGGCAGACCCCGAACTCTACCGCCAGCGTCCCGACGAAGTGGCTCAGGCAACGGCGCGGCTGGAAGCGCTGGAGCAGGAGCTGGAGCAGGCGTTCGAGCGCTGGGAAGCACTGGAAGCGCTTAAGGGATGAAGCGCTCAAGTCGCCTCAAAAGAGTCAAGACTTGTAAAACCGTTGCATGGTCGACTGTTGGGGCGCAGCGGATATGGCATGTTGATGCCGATGATGGGAATCAGCTTCAGCGCCATCTGCTAATATTCGTCGCGCTCGCGGCGCAGCCGGCCAAGCCCGCTGTGCTCGACTAGAACAAGCTACGCTGCCGCAGTTCTCGCTGCGGTGGCGCAAAAATTGTCGCGGCGACGTTCGCCCGCGATTGCAGGAAGCTGCACGGTGCGTAACACATTTACAATAACCATCACCGACTTCCGTGGCGCACGCCACTATCCGATCCGCCAGATCGCGAAGACCTATGCCCTGGTCGTTGCGCTGTGCCTGCTGGGAACCTTCCTGGTGGGCGCCGGCATCATCTACTGGCTCAGCGGCAGGGTGGAAACGCTCAATCAGGAGCTCGCCGATCTGCAGCACCGCCGCCAGCTGACGCAGGCCGAGTACGTGCTGCTGCTGGAAGAGCACGAGCGCCTGCAGCAGGCTATCGCGGAGAAGGAAAAGGAGCTGGCGCTGGTCAGCGACGAGCTGGGCAACATCGAGATCATGATCGGTCTGGAAAGCAATCCGGGCACGGACATCAAGGTGCGGCTGGATACCGCCAGCCAGACCGCGATCGAGAAGATGATCATGCTGCAGAGTATTCCCAGCGGCTACCCGGTGGAATACCGCGGCAAGACCAGCAGCTTTGGCTACCGCACCCACCCGGTCAAGGGCACGCGCGCCTTCCACTCGGGCGTGGACCTGCGCGCGCCGATGGGTACCCCCGTCTACGCGACCGCCGATGGCGTGGTGGAATGGGCCGCTTACCACAAATCCAGTGGCCTGGGGAATTTGGTCATCATCAGCCACAACTTCGGCTTCACCACCTACTACGGCCATCTCGACCGCTTTGCGGTGAAGATGGGTGATTTCGTCCGCAAGGGCGATCTGATCGCCTACTCCGGCAACACCGGCCTCTCCAGCGGACCACACCTCCACTACGAGGTGCGCCACCTCCAGCGCCGGCTGGATCCGGAGCCCTTCATGCAATGGTCGCTGGCCCAATACGACAGCCTGTTTGAGAAGGAGACACGGGTAAAATGGGATTCTCTGGCAAGAGCCGTAAAAGAAAGGTACAGCCTGGTGGGACGACGATTATCGCTGCTGGAAGCCAGCTCCGTGGAGAACTGAACCTCGAGTCGGCCCTGCATATCGA
>JAAYIK010000022.1 GCA_012523465.1 Lysobacteraceae bacterium
GGGTCGAGATCGTGCCCTTCGACAACAAGGGCAGCCCGCAGGAGTCGCTGGTGATCCTGCGCCAGATCGCCGACCAGGGCATCCAGTTCGTGACCCAGGGCAACGGCTCGCACGTCGCCGGTGCGCTGGTCGGCGCCCTGGAAAAGCATAACCGTCGCAATCCCAATAAAATCCTTTACCTCAATTACGCCGCGGTCGATCCGACCTTGACCGAGGATCAGTGCAGCTTCTGGCATTTTCGTTTCGACGCCAACTCGGAGATGAAGCTGGAAGCGCTGACCAGCTACATGGCGGAATCGCCGGACGTAAAGAAGGTGTTTCTGATCAACATGGACTATGCCCACGGGCATCAGATCCAGAGCATCACCCGGCGGCTGCTGGCGCAAAAGAATCCGGACATCGAGATCGTCGGCGACGTGCTGCATCCGGTGGGTAAGGTCAAGGATTTTGCCCCCTATATTTCCCAGATTCGCGCTTCCGGCGCCGACTCGGTGATCACCGGCAACTGGGGCAACGACCTTTCGCTGCTGGTGCGGGCAGCCGACAGCGTCGGCCTCAACGTCAAGTTCTACACTTACTACGGCGGCGGCTTGGGGACGCCGTCGGCGGTGGGCGCGGCGGGCGAGGGCCGGCTGTTCCAGATCACCGAGTACCACCGCAACCTGCCGCTGGAGCTGGACAAGCCGGAAGTCTACGACTTCGTGCTGCCGTTCGACGAGATGCACGCCGACATCGACTGGTACTACGGCCGCATCAACACCATGATGGACATGCTCAAGTTGGCCATCGAGAAGGCCGGCAGCACCGACCCGGTGGCCGTCGCCTACGCGCTGGAGGGCATGGAAATCGAAAGCCCCTACGGCAACGTGGTCATGCGTGCCATCGATCATCAGCTGCTGCAGCCGCTGTTCATCTCGGTGTTCACCAAGGACGTCAAGTACGACAGCGAGAGCACGGGCTTGGGCTGGAAAACCGTGGCCGAGTTCCCGGCCGAGAAGACGGCTACCCCGACGTCCTGCCAGATGCAGCGTCCCGAACGCTAGCGCGCCCCGGCCTCCGCGCAGCTCCGGACTGCGCGGAGGCGCTCTCCTCGACGCCCGGCACATTTCGCTTGCAAGCCGGGAGGCGCTCGTTATAGCTTCTTAACTCGCAGTTAACGCTAATACTGAAGCGAGTGCCGCTCGCTCGGTGAAATAAGAACGACGAGGAGAGAGAGAATGACAACGCAACGCAGGGGCGCGCGAGCCCTCGCTGGCCTTCTGTTCGCTGCTGTTGGCGCCTTCGCTCTTGGCACTGCCAGCGCGCAAGATACCTTCAAGATCGCCTACATCGACCCGATGTCCGGCCCCATGGCCAACGTCGGCGACGCCGGTTTGAGGCACTTCCGCTACAAGGCCGAGCTGTTCAACAAGGAAGGCGGCATTCTCGGCAAGCGGGTCGAGATCGTGCCCTTCGACAACAAGGGCAGCCCGCAGGAGTCGCTGGTGATCCTGCGCCAGATCGCCGACC
>JAAYIK010000023.1 GCA_012523465.1 Lysobacteraceae bacterium
GAACCGAGCCCTGATCTAAAAGGGATTAAGACGTGAAGGTCAAAGACACCTTCAGCGATCTGTTCGTCGGAACCGAGCCCTGATCTAAAAGGGATTAAGACGGTTTGTTCCCTCAAGGCTTCCGGTTCCGCAGTGTCGGAACCGAGCCCTGATCTAAAAGGGATTAAGACGTCGGCAAGTCAAAATGTTCGTCTAGCAAGCCTGTCGGAACCGAGCCCTGATCTAAAAGGGATTAAGACTTAGACTTCTCTTCGAATTCTTCGAGAGATTCGGTCGGAACCGAGCCCTGATCTAAAAGGGATTAAGACCCTTCACCATGTCAAAGATACAATCCCACCACTGTCGGAACCGAGCCCTGATCTAAAAGGGATTAAGACGCGTAGAGTTTTGCCATGATTTTTTCTCCTGTGTCGGAACCGAGCCCTGATCTAAAAGGGATTAAGACGATTCTTCGACCTGAGGTTCTTCGACCTGAGGTGTCGGAACCGAGCCCTGATCTAAAAGGGATTAAGACCTCGAATTCCTCGACCAGCTCCCAGCTATCGTTCGTCGGAACCGAGCCCTGATCTAAAAGGGATTAAGACTTTGACCTGCCCCTAATTTCATCAATCGGGCCAAGTCGGAACCGAGCCCTGATCTAAAAGGGATTAAGACGCCGCTTGGAGCGCGGGCTCGTGCCCGCGGACCGTCGGAACCGAGCCCTGATCTAAAAGGGATTAAGACAAGGCCTCGGCAAAGATTTGAGGCACGTAGATGTCGGAACCGAGCCCTGATCTAAAAGGGATTAAGACGTTAAGGTGATGAAATGGTTGCAGCTTAGAGGGTGTCGGAACCGAGCCCTGATCTAAAAGGGATTAAGACACCCGGTGGGCGGCGCGGTGGTGATTTATAACGCGTCGGAACCGAGCCCTGATCTAAAAGGGATTAAGACTCCGGGAGCGGATTGAATCTAGCTTCCCCTTCAAGTCGGAACCGAGCCCTGATCTAAAAGGGATTAAGACTGAGGGACCGCTTCATGATTCCCATTTAGTGGCGGTCGGAACCGAGCCCTGATCTAAAAGGGATTAAGACATAGTGACTGTCAAGTCTTACTGTAGTGCAGCCGTCGGAACCGAGCCCTGATCTAAAAGGGATTAAGACCCCCGATTTGACTCGATACGGCAGCGGGGTCGCGCGTCAGCACCGTGCCCTGAAGTAGAAGGGTTGCGAACCGTTGGCAGTGCGCGCGGGCGCCCTGGCCTTGGGCAGCATTGCGGGCATGCGTGCGCTCAGCTCGTGAAGGGGGCGGCAATGCTTTCGGTGCCCGGGCGTGGTGAGCGCGCGAGGCGAGGCTCTGCGCTTTGAGTCGCAAAGCGCGGTCCGAGTCAGCTTGAAAAGTTGCTTATGAGAACAAGCCCCCGGCCGCGCCCAGATCCGGGGCGCTGCCGCAGACTTGCTCCAACTGACGCTCGAGCTTGTCCAGCAGCGATAGCAGGTCGCGGTGGTCGTGCGCGCTCAGGGGCGCCAGCAACCTTACTTCCCAGTCAAAGACCCGCGGCAGCAATTCGCTCATCAGCTCGTCGCCGCGGGCGGTGAGGGAGAGCAGCTGCACGCGCTGATCCTCCGGCAGCGGCGCGCGCGCGAGCAATCCGCGCTCTTCCAGCCGCTGCACGGCTCGCGAGACGGTTGCCTTGTCGACGGAAGCGTAACCGCTGATGTCCCTGGCGGTCAGCTCGTCGAATTGCATCAGCCAGACCAGCACCCGCCATTCCGGCGGGCTGATCCCGAAGTCCCGCCCATAGACCCGCGATAGTCCGACGCTGATCCGTTCCCCCAGGCGCTTGATGCGGTAAGGAAGGAACTGCTCGAGGACCAGCTCTGGTCTTCTTCTGGCGTCCAATCCGCTCTCCTTGCAACCGTGAGTCGAAGCGTTGGCAGGCTGCCTAGGAAATTGTTGCACATGAAACCGCTTTGATGATAGTTTTAGGCGCAACGATTTCTTGATCTGGGTCAGGTTTCGGGAAGAATGCGTCGGTTTTACGGTGCTTACATGGATGGGCGGAGGGTTTTGGCAGCTTTCAATAAAGTTGCGATCGCAATTTTCTCGCGGACCGAGGGCCGAACGAGGAGAGCAGGAAGATGAGCAAGAAATTCGCGTCCCAGGGCGATCTGGAGCCCAAGAAGGTCAGCTTCACCGAACTGGCCGAGGGGCTCTATGCCTATACCGCCGAGGGTGATCCTAACACTGGCGTGGTCATCGGCGACGACAGCGTCATGGTGATCGACACCCAGGCTACGCCGGTCATGGCTCAGGACGTGATTCGCCGCATCCGTGAAGTTACCGACAAGCCGATCCGGCACGTTGTGCTCACCCACTACCACGCCGTGCGCGTGCTCGGCGCCAGCGCCTACGAACCTGTGAACATCATCGCCAGCCGTCCCACTTACGAGCTGATCGTCGAGCGCGGTCAGCAGGACTACGAGTCCGAGGTGGGGCGCTTCCCGCGCCTCTTCGAGGGCGTCGACACGGTGCCGGGCCTGACTTGGCCGACGGTGGTGTTCGAGCGCGAGCTGACCCTGTTCATGGGCAAGCGCGAGGTGAAGATCCTGCATTTGGGCAAGGGCCATACCAAGGGCGACACCGTGGTCTGGCTGCCCAAGGAGAAGGTGCTGTTCGCCGGCGACCTGGTCGAGTACGGCGCCACCCCCTACACCGGCGACGCCTACCACGAGGAGTGGCCGTCCACCCTGGACAAGCTGCTGGCGCTGGGGCCGGAGAAGCTGGTGCCGGGCCGCGGCGACGCGCTGCTCACCCCGGAGAAGTGCCGCGAAGCCATCGAGGGCACCCGCAGCTTCCTGGTCGACATGTACGAGAGCGTCAAGGCCGGCAAGGCCGCCGGCAAGTCGCTGGCGGAGTGCTACGCCGAGACCTATCCCAAGCTCAAGGCCAAGTACGGCCACTGGGTGATCTTCGATCACTGCCTGCCCTTCGACATCACCCGCTGCTACGACGAGGCGGGCGGCGAGTATCCGGATCCGCGCGTCTGGACCGCCGAGCGCGACAAGGAGATGTGGCACTCGCTGCAGGAAGTGATCGCCAACCAATAACCAGACCGCAAGCGGAACCGAGGCTCCGACGAGAGCCGCCGGCCGGAGGCGCAGTCCGGCCGGCTCCGCGCTAGGAGGAGACATGCCCAAGACGTATACCAACCCGGAATACGCCTACGTGCGGCCGCGCGATCTCGACGCCGGTGGCGAGGTGCATTATCCCGTGGTGGTCGTCGGCGCCGGCCCGTCCGGCTTGGTGGCGGCCATCGACTTGGCCGTGCAGGGCGTGCCGAGCGTCCTGCTCGACGACAACAACACGGTCAGCGTCGGTTCCCGGGCCATCGGCTTCGCCAAGCGCACCTTGGAAATTCTCGATCGGCTCGGCTGTGCCCAGCCCATGCTGGACAAGGGCGTGACCTGGAAGGTCGGCAAGGTGTTCTTTCAGGACCGCATGGTCTACGAGTTCGACATGCTGCCCGAAGCCGGCCACCGCATGCCGGCCTTCGTCAACCTGCAGCAGTACTACTTCGAGGAGTACCTGGTCAACCGCGCCCAGGAGCTCTCCGAGCTGATCGATCTGCGATGGAAGAACAAGGTCGTCGCGGTCGAAAGCCGCCCGGACCGCACGTACCTGACGGTGCAGACGCCGGATGGCGAATACCGCCTGAGCTGTGACTATCTGCTGGTGGCGGACGGCGCCAACAGCGGCATCCGCAGCATGCTCGGACTGGAGAGCAAGGGGCAGGTCTTCAACGACCGATTCTTGATCGTCGACGTGGTGATGAAGGCCGAGTTCCCTACCGAGCGCTGGTTCTGGTTCGACCCACCCTTCCATCCCAACCAGTCGGTGCTGCTGCACAGGCAGCCAGACAACGTCTGGCGCATCGATTTCCAGCTCGGCGCCGATGCCGATCCGGAGGAAGAAAAGAAGGAGGAGAACATCCGCCGGCGGGTGCAGGCCATGCTCGGCCCGGATGTCGAGTTCGACATCGAGTGGGCCAGCGTTTACACCTTCCGCTGCCGCAAGATGGACAGCTACATCCACAACCGGGTGTTCTTCATCGGCGACGCTGCGCATCAGGTTTCGCCCTTCGGCGGCCGCGGCGCCAACGGCGCCATCCAGTCAGTGGAGAATCTGGTGTGGAAGTTGGTGCGGGTGATCAAAGGCAAGGCCCCCTACGAGCTGCTCGCGACCTACGACACCGAGCGCCAGCACGGCGCGGCCGAAAACATTCTCAACTCCACCCGCGCCACCGACTTCATCACCCCGAAGAACCGCATCACGCGCGTGTTCCGCGACAGCGTGCTGGAGCTGGCCGAGAAATATCCCTTCGCCCGCGCGCTGGTGAACAGCGGCCGGCTGTCCGTGCCCTGCGACTACGCCGGCGTCTCCCCCTTGATCAGCGAGGACTCGGACGGTTTCGAGGCCGGGCTCAAGCCCGGATTCTGCGCCAGCGACGCGCCCATCGAGATCGACGGCCAGCCGGCCTGGCTGCTCAACCAGCTCGGCAACGGCTTCCATCTGCTCGTGGACGCCCGTGTCGACACCGCTGCGGCCAGCGCGCTGGCCGCAGAGCTGGCCAGTGCGCTGGGTGAGCACGAGGACCTGTCGCTGGTGCTGGTGGGGCCGGCGCCGGCGGCACTTGGGTCGCTGCCGCGCACCCGCGTCATCGACGACGTGGAGGGGCTGGTCGCCGAGCGCTACGAGCTGCGCCCGGGCAGCGCCTACCTGTTCCGGCCGGATCAGCACGTCACCGCCCGCTGGCGCCGGTTCGCGGCCTCCGACATCACCGAGGCGCGCTCCAGGGCGCTCGGTTTCCAGCTGATTCAGAACCAGGAGGTGGCCAATGTCTGCGCTTAAGCTCGAGCCGAATTTCAGCGATGCCGACGCCTTCTACGCTGCGCTCGCCGATTTGCATCGCGACTGCGACGAGGAGACCAGCGAGCGCATCAACGCCCGGCTGATCCTGCTTCTGGCCAATCACATTGGCGACATGAACGTGCTGCGGCAGGCCATGGCCATCGCCGCGGAAGTGAAGAAAAACTGAACGCAAGGGAACCAAGAGGATGAGCAACGAACTCCGCTACATGCCTGGTTTCGGCAACCATTTTGCCACCGAGGCGCTGCCCGGCGCGTTGCCCGAGGGGCAGAACTCACCGCAGCGCTGCCCCTACGGCCTGTATGCCGAGCAGCTGACCGGCACCGCCTTCACCGCGCCGCGCTCGCACAACCGGCGCAGCTGGCTGTACCGCATCAGACCCTCGGTGGTGCAATCCAACTACCGTCCGTTGGAGAACAGCCGTATTCAGTCGTCGCCCACGGCCGAGGTGGCGGCTGATCCGAACCAGTTGCGCTGGAGCGCGATGCCGGCGCCGACCGAGCCGACCGATTTCATCGACGGCCTGTTCACCATCGCCGTCAACGGCAACCTCATGGCCCAGAGCGGCTGCAGCCTGCATTTGTACGGCTTCAACAAGGATATGACCAGCCGCTTCTACTACAGCGCCGACGGCGAAATGCTGCTGGCGCCCTATGACGGCGAGATCGTGCTACGTACCGAGCTGGGCATCCTCGGCATCCGCCCCGGCGAAATCGCCGTGATTCCGCGCGGCGTGAAGTTCCAGGTGCGGCTGGGCGAGGGCTTTTCCTCCGCCCGCGGCTTCATCTGCGAGAACCACGGCCGCCCGTTCGAGCTGCCCAACCTGGGCCCCATCGGCTCGAACGGCCTGGCCAACCCGCGCGATTTTGAGACCCCGGTCGCCTGGTACGAGGACCTGACCGGCGACTTCTCCCTGGTCGCCAAGTTCGGCGGCAAGCTGTGGGAGACTAGGCTGTCGCACTCGCCGCTGGATGTGGTGGCCTGGCACGGCAACTACGCGCCGTACAAGTACGACTTGTTCAAGTTCAACACCATCGGCACGGTCAGCTACGACCATCCCGACCCCTCGATCTTCACGGTGTTGACCTCGCCGTCGGACACCCCGGGCACGGCCAATATCGACTTCGTGATCTTCCCGCCGCGCTGGATGGTGGCCGAGCACACCTTCCGTCCGCCGTGGTTCCATCGCAACGTCATGAGCGAGTTCCTCGGCTTGGTCAGGGGTGTGTACGACGCCAAGGCGGAGGGCTTCGAGGTGGGCGGCTTCAGTCTGCACAACTGCATGTCTCCGCACGGCCCGGACACCATCACCTTCGAGAAAGCCAGCACCGCCGAGCTCAAGCCGGAGAAGCAGGAAGACACCATGGCGGTCATGTTCGAGAGCCGCTATGTGTTCACGCCGACCGTACAGGCGCTCAATGCTGACTTCCGTCAGCACGACTACGTCCAGGTTTGGCAGGGACTAAAGTCGCACTTCAACCCCAACCGGCGCTGAAGCGCTCTTAAGTAAAGGAATTCAAGAATGAAACTTGCAACGCTCAAGAACGGTTCCCGTGATGGACGGTTGCTGGTGGTCTCGCGGGACCTGCGCCGCGCGGTCGAGGCCCCGGAGGATGTCGCCTCCACGCTGCAGGCGGCGCTAGACGACTGGGACAATGTTGCGCCCAGGCTGGCCGAGCTGTCCGATGCCCTGAATGCCGGAAAGGCTGCGGGCGCCTTCGATCTCGATGTGAGGCAGCTGCATTCACCGCTGCCTCGCGCCTACCAATGGGTGGACGGTTCGGCCTACATAAACCACGTCAAGCTGGTGCGCATGGCGCGTAACGCCGAGATCCCCGAGAGCCTTTGGACCGACCCACTGATGTATCAGGGCGCGTCCGATTGCTTCATTGGTCCGACCGATCCGATTTATGCCGTCAGCGAGGACTGGGGCATCGACTTCGAAGGCGAAATCGCCGTCATCACCGGCGACGTGCCGATGGGCGCGACGCCGGAACAGTGTCGCGACTGTATCCGGCTGATCGTGCTGGTGAACGACGTCAGCCTGCGCAATCTGATCCCCGACGAGCTTGCCAAGGGCTTTGGCTTCGTGCAGTCCAAGCCGGCCTCCGCCTTCTCGCCGGTCGCGGTTACGCCGGACGAGCTAGGCGATGCCTGGGACGGCAGCCGTGTGCGGTTGCCGCTGACCGTCCACCTCAACGGCGAGAAGTTCGGCGAGCCGATGGCGGGCGACGAGATGGTGTTTGACTTTGCCCAGCTGATCTCCCATGTCGCTAAGACCCGTCCCTTGGTCGCAGGCAGCATCGTCGGCGCCGGCACCGTTTCCAACCCCGACGAGAATGGCGGCCCCGGCAAGCCCATCTCCGAGGGAGGCGTCGGCTATTCCTGCCTCGCCGAGGTGCGCATGGTCGAGAAGATCCTCTACGGCGAGATTCGCACGCCGTTCATGCGCTTCGGCGACCGCGTCCGCATCGAAATGTTCGACAAGGACGGCAACAGCATCTTCGGTGCCATCGACCAGGAAGTGGTGCGCTACGAGGGCAGGACGTGAAGCTGTACAGCTATTTCCGCTCCTCCGCCGCTTATCGGGTGAGGATCGTCCTCAACATCAAGGGGCTGTCCTACGAATATTCGGCGGTCAGCCTGGTCAAGGGCGAACAGCGGGAGGAGGCCTACCGCACCCGGAATCCGCAGGGGCTGGTGCCCCTGCTGGAGACCGACGACGGCGACTGCCTGGCGCAATCGCTGGCGATCTGCGAATACCTGGAAGAGAAGTATCCCGAGCCCGCGCTGTTGCCGAGGGATCCCAGCGGCCGCGCTCGGGTCCGGGGCCTAGCCTGCGTGACCGCCATGGAAATCCACCCGCTCAACAATTTGCGGGTGCTCAAGTACCTGACCAACGAGCTCGGCATAACTGAGCACGCTAAGCTCGCCTGGTATCATCATTGGATAGCTGAAGGCTTCGCGGCGCTGGAGGCCATACTGGCGCAGTCGCCGGCCACCGGGCGCTTCTGCCATGGCGATACGCCGACGCTGGCCGATGTCTTCCTTGTACCGCAGGTGTTCAACGCCGAGCGCTTCGGCTGCGACATGACCCCATATCCGACCATTCGGCGCATCGTCGATGCCTGCAATCGACTGCCGGCTTTCGCCGACGCGCATCCGTCCTGCCAGCCGGACGCGGCATGAACGGGGCGCGTCCGCATAGGCCATCGTTTCGAGCCTCGCTCGCTTTGCTCGGGTTCACGCCGCGTAGCGGCAGGGTTGGCGGGAAACGCCGAATCTCATGAGTGTCGGCGGGCGACCGCGCCGACATGGTACGGTGCGGTCGCTGCGCTGCTTTTTTAGCGCCGATTGCCGGCCAGAAAAGAGTTTTCGCAGGATCGCCGAAGCCGTGCCGACAAGGTGGCGATGGGAGTGAATCCATCGAGTGATTTCATGCAAATTCTCTTTGGGGCACCGCCTATCCATCGCCGAAAACGCAAAGGCATGGCTGCCGTGCGGGCGGCTGTTTTTTCAAATTTGGATTCGTCTTTCCCGCAAAAACACAATGAAACTAAAATTGCCTTGGGAAAAGCCAGGAAAGCGCAATGAGCAAACGGAGACCGGAACTGGATCTGCGGCAGTTTCTGCCCTATCGCCTTTATCGTCTTGGCGAGCGCCTCAGCGAGGCGCTCGCCAAGGTTTATAGCGGGCGTTATGGCCTCAGTGTGCCCGAATGGCGCACCCTGGCTTGGCTGAGTCATCTGCAGCCGCAGACCGCCACCGAGATCAGCCGCAACGCCAACGTCGACAAGTCCACGGTATCGCGCGCCTTGCAGCGGCTTGCCGAGCGCGGGCTGATCAGCCGGGCGCCGTCGCCCGAGGACAATCGGGTGCAGCTGCTTGCGCTGACCGAGGCCGGCGAGGAACTGCTGCGCGAGTTGCTGCCGCTGGCACGTGCCTGGGAGGCCGAGCTCATTGACACGCTGACGGCGCGCGAGCTGCGCGATTTATGGTTGCTGATCGACAGATTGGAACGACGGCTGGAGGAAATGGAGAGCGGCGGCGGAGTGATTCCGCCGCCATCGGATCAGTAAAAGATTTGCGGCAGCCACAGCGTCAGCGCTGGGAACAGCAGCACCAGCGCCACGCGGACGAAGTCGGCCGCGATGAACGGCACGATGCCGCGGAAGATGGTTCCGGTGCTTACATCCGGCAGCACGCCGCGCAGCACGAAGACGTTCATCCCCACCGGCGGCGTGATCAGGCTGATTTCGGTGACGATCACCACCAGGATGCCGAACCACACCAGGTCCAGGCCGAGGCCGGCGACCACCGGAAAGAACACCGGTACTGTCAGCAGGATCATCGACATGCTCTCGAACATGCAGCCGAGCACGATATAGATGCCGAGGATGACCAGCAGCACGCCCAGCGGCGAAAGATCGAGGCCGTTGACGAAACTCAGCAGGTCATCGGGCAGCCCGGCGCGGTTGATGAAGTTCGAGAAGATTAGTGCGGACAGCACCACGGCGAACAGCTTCGTCGTGGTGCGGGCGGTGTCCATCAGCACGCTCATGAGGATGCGCAGGGTGAGCCGGCGGCGCAACAGGGCGATAAGAAAGGCTCCCATGGCGCCGATGCCGGCCGCTTCGGTCGGGGTGAATACGCCCAGGTACATGCCGCCGATCACCAGCACGAACAGCACCAGGGTGTCGCCGACCTTGCCCAGGGCGCGCAGGCGCTCGCCCCAGGGCAGCGGCTCGGCGCGGGCAGAGGCATCCTGCGGATTGCGCCAGACCGACCAGCGCACGGCCGCCATGTACAGCAGAATGCCCAGCAGGCCCGGGAGCAGGCCGGCCGCGAACAAATCCCTGATGCTGGTTTCGGTGAGGATGCCGTAGATGACCAGCATGACACTGGGCGGGATGAGTATGCCCAGCGTGCCGCCGGCGGCGATGGAGGCCGCTGCCAGCGAGTCGCTGTAGCCATAGCGGCGCATCTGCGGCATGGCGACCCTGCCCATGGTGGCGGCAGTCGCCAGGCTGGAGCCGCAGATGGCGCTGAAGCCGCCGCAGGCGGCGATGGTGGCGATGGCCTGACCGCCTCGCCAATGGCCCATGAAGGCGTGGGAAGCGCGGTAGACGGCGTCCGACAGGCCGGCCTGCGATACCAGGTTCCCCATCAGCACGAACAGCGGAATCACCGACAGCGAATAGTCCTGCACCGTATCGACGCTGCGGCGCGCGGCCATGGCCTCAGAGGCGTTCCAGTTGCCGGTCAGAAAGTAGTAGCCGAAGAAGCCGACCGTTCCCATGGCGAATGCCAGCGGCAGCCGCAGGAAGATCAGCACGATAAGCACAACAAAGGCAATGAGGGACTCGGTCATAGAACGTTCGCATTTTGTTCCGGACCCTTGCGGCGGCGGATACCGAGGCCGTGTAGCAGATAAGAAACGGAAAGAATGGCGCACAACGCCCCGGAAACTGCGGCGATAACGGCCATCAGGCTGATCAGGTAGCCGATCGGTAGCCGCAGAAACTCAGTGGCGTCTCCCCAGCTCAGCGAACGCTCGGCCAAGTGCCAGATGCGGCGAGCCATAATCAGCAGCGCCACGCAGCAGATCAGATTGATCACTAGCTGGCGTATCCACACCATGGACCGAGGGAAGAGGCCGTCGAGCAAATCGACCGCGATGTGCTCTTCGCGCCAGGTCACGGTCGGAAAGGTCAGGAATACCACCATCGCCAGCATGATCTGCGTGAGCTCGACCGAGCCGAGGATAGGGGCGTTGAAAAGGTAGCGCCCGCACACGTCCGCCGTGGTGAGCAGCATCATGGCGAACAGGGTGATTCCCGCCAGTGCTTCCAGTGCGCCCCGAAGGAGGTGGCCGGCTAGCGCCGGCCAGCTCGTCTTGGTTGGCTGCATGATGCCTCCCGGCAGCCCTCTTACGGGCGGACCTCAATGGTTTCGGGTGCGATGGAGGGCAGCTCCGCCGCCTCGGCCAGGGCCGTGCGGTAGTACTCGAGCGCTTCCTCGGCGTCGGGCAGGCGGCGGCTGACCTTCTTAACCCAGGTCTGCGACAGATCCTTGGTCAGCTCCTTGAGCTGCTCCTGGTCTTCCGCCGACAGTTCGACGAAGGTGTTGCCCTGTTCCTTGGCGAACTCGATGCCGCGCTGGTCGGCCACGTCCATCATGTAGCCGAACAGCCGCGCGAGCTTCTCGCCGGAGACCGACTCGATGGCCTCACGGTCCCGCGCCGGCAGGCTGGCCCAGGTGTCGGGGTTCATCATGATCGAGAAACTGGCGCGGTAGAACCCGCCCGGTAGCGTCAGCGTGGTAGGCATCACCTCGGCGACGCGGAAGCTGCGCAGTCCCTCCAGGGTCAGCATGGCGCCGTCGATGACGCCTTGGGAGCCGGCCTCGTAGACGCTGGTGGGGGAGATGGGCACGCCGACCACGCCCAATTTGTTGGTGATCTCGCTCATCACGCCGCCGCCGACGCGGATGCGCTTGCCTTTCAGGTCGGCCAGGCTGGTGATCTTGGTGCGGGCGAAGATCTGCCCGGGACCGTGCACGCCCAAGGCGATTACTTCGACGCCGCGATGCTCGCCGACCTTCTCCAGGTATTTCTTATGGGTGCGCCAGTAGGCGACGGAGGCTGCCTCCGCGGAGTAGTCGACGAAAGTCGGGAACTCAGGCAGCTTGGTGGCTTCGAAGCGGCCTGGCGCATAGCCGTGGAAGTACCAGGTGACGTCGGCCACGCCGTCCACTACCAGGTCCATCTGCGCCGCCGGCGGGCCCATGTCGTGAACCACTTCCAGCGTCACGCGATTGTCGGTTGCCTCCTCGATCCATTTCTTCCAGGTCGGCCAGACGATGGTGTTGATGCCATGATTGGGGCCACCCCAGGTGCTGACGGTGAGCACCTTCTGCGCAGCCGCAGCTGGCGCTGCAATAGCTAGCGATGCCAACAATCCGAAAACTAGTTTTCTCATCACTCTCTCTCCGTCCTTCCTCGTTTGAACAGCCTTTTGACAGGGCTGCATTCGGTTGCTTATGCAACTATTTGGGCGCGTTAATCTATGCGACGCGATCGGGCGATGCAATCGGTTCCTGAATAAAGCGGCGCCGGGCGAGCGGCTGCGCCTCAGACGAGCCGCTCGAGAATGCTGGTGTAGTTGGCGACCGCTACGCCGCCCATGTTGAACACGGCTGCCAGCTGCGGGTCCCTCAGCTGCAGCTCGCCGGCTTCGCCGACCAGCTGCTTGGCCGCCATCACGTGCATGGAGACGCCGGTGGCGCCGACCGGATGGCCCTTGGCTTTGAGCCCCCCGGAGGGGTTAACCGGCAGTCGGCCGTCGATCTCGGTCCAGCCTTCGTCGATGGCGATATGGCCTTGGCCCGGTTCGGTGAGCCCCATCGCCTCGTAGATCATCAGCTCGGCGATGGTGAAGCAGTCGTGGACTTCGGCGAAGGACAGGTCGGTGATGCCGATGCCGGCCTGCGCATAGGCCTGCGCCCAGGCGCGCTCTGCAGCTTCGAAGCGGACCGGGTCGCGGCGCGATAGGGGCATGAAGTCGCTGGTTTGCACCCGGGCTCGGAACCGCACGGCGCGGCGCGCCTGGCGTGCGATGGACTCGTCCGCCAGCACGACAGCGGCGGCACCGTCGGAGACCGGCGAACAGTCGCTGCGCTTGAGCCGGCCGTCGACCAGCGGGTTCTGGTCGGAGACAGTGTTGCAGAACTCGAAGCCCAGCTCCTTGCGCAGGTGGGCGAGCTCGTTGTGGGCGCCGTTGCGGTGATTCTTGGCAGCGATGCGGGCCAGCGACTCTTCGTGGTTGCCGTAGCGCTCGAAATAGGCGTCGGCAATGCGGGCGAAAACGCTGACGAAGCCGGCCTTGAGTCCAACGCTCTCCGGCCGGTAGCTGGCGCCGAGCAAGCCGTGCGCGATCTGCTCCGGGGTGGCGCTGGTCATCTTCTCCACCCCTACCACCAGCACCCTCTTGCCGAGGCCGGCCTGCAGATAGTTCAGGGCCTGGTAGAGGGCGGCCGAGCCACTGGCGCAGGCGTTCTCAAGCCGGGTGCAGGGTTTGAAGCGCAGCGCCTCGTCGGCATGCAGCACCAGGGAGGCGACGAACTCCTGCGGGTTCATGCCGCTGTTGAAGTTGCCGACGAAAACGGCGTCGATTTCCTCGCCAGTGACACCGGCATCGGCCATGGCCTCGGTAGCGGCCTTGACCAGCAGCGATTCGACCGTCTCGTCGGGCAGGCGGCCGAATTTCGTATGTCCCCAACCGATGATGCACGGGTTCATCGTGAGTTCTCCTCAGTTTTACCGCTGTGGTGTTTCGGGAGTGGCGGCACTGGCAAACCGGGTGCGCAGCTCTCGCTTGAGGATCTTGCCGTAGGCGTTCTTGGGCAGCTCGTCCAGGAAGTGGTAGCGGCGCGGACGCTTGAAGCGGGCGATGCGCTCCAGGCAGAAAGCGTCGAGCTCGTCGGCGCTGAGGGCGTGGCCGGATTCGCGCTGGATACAGGCCACCACCACCTCGCCCCATTCCGGGTCGGGAACACCGATCACGGCCGCTTCGGCCACGCCCGGATGCTCCAGCAGCACCTCCTCGACTTCGCGCGGATAGATGTTGGTGCCGCCGCTGATGATGACGTCCTTGGAGCGGTCCTTGAGGTAGAGGAAGCCGGCCTCGTCGAAGCAGCCGATATCGCCGGTGTAGAGCCAACCGTCCTTGATGGTCTCCGCGGTGGCGGCAGGGTTGTTCCAGTAGCCGCTCATGACGGTGTCCCCGCGTACGCAGACCTCGCCCAGCTCGCCCGGCGGCAGCGGGGTGCCGTCGGGGCCGCCCACGCGCACCTCGACCAGCGGCTGCGGCAGCCCGACCGAGGTCAGCCGGTGCTCGGTAGCCGGATCGTCGCAGGCGGCGTGCAGTGCCTTCGACATGGCGGTGATGGTCATGGGGCTCTCGCCTTGACCGTAGATCTGGGCAAGGCGATTGCCGAAGGTGGCCATGGCGCGGCGCAGGTCGTCGAGATACATCGGGCCGCCGCCGTAGACGATGGTCTTGAGGTTGTCGAGGTTGACCTGAGTGCGACCGGCCGCTTCGGTCATGCGCCGCACCATGGTGGGGGCGGCAAAGAGGCTAACCTGGGTATGACAGCCGAGCAGCTCGAAGATCTCTTCGGCATCGAAGCCGCCGCTGCCGGGAATGATGTGCAGGGCGCCAGCGGCTACAAAGGGTAGGATGTAGAGTCCGGAGCCGTGCGACATGGGGGCGGCGTGCAGGAGACTGTCACCGGGGCCGATGGCCTCGACACCGAGATAGTAGCCGGCCACCATGGCGGCGAGGTTGCGGTGGCTGAGAACGGCGCCCTTGGGGCGGCCGGTGGTGCCGCTGGTGTAGAAGAGCCAGGCCGGCGCGCTGGGGTCGCAAGGTTGCATCTCGAGCGGCGCGGCAGCGAACAGCGCCTGGTATTCCTCGCCGGCTTCAACATCGATGAGGTGCGCCAGCGCGGGCAGCTCGGGCTGCAAGGGCCTGAGCAGCTCGGCTAGGGCGCCGCCGGTAAAGCACAGGCGGGCGCCGCAGTCCTGCAGGATGTAGGCAATCTCGCGGGCGGCGAGCTTGGCGTTGATGGGCACGGCCACGGCGCCGGCGTGCCAGGTGGCGAACAGCGCCTCAATGTAGGCGGGGCTGTTTTTCATGACGATGGCCACGCGATCACCAGGCTGCAGGTCGAGGCGCGTTCGCAGGGCGCCGGCAAGCGCGGTGACTCGCGCGCCGAGCTGCTCGTAGTCGTGCAGCACCCGGCAGCCGAGGGCGACGGCGGGGCGCTTGGCGAAGCAGCGGGCGGCCCGCACCAATAGATTGGCAACGTTCAAGGCTGCATCTCCTCCGCGACATCCGGCTACACGCGGGCGGTGCCGGAAGTTCCCGTTTTGCTTATCACTTGCTGGTGATCCTAAGAAGGCAGAACAGAACCCGTCACCCCCCGAAAGGGGGGAAAACGGGCGGTTCTCTTGGGGGGCAGGGCTCAGCCGCTGATTAGGCCGAGCTCGCGGGCGCGGGCGATGGCTGCGGTGCGTCTGCGTACCCCGAGATTGCGGTACAGCCGCTTCAAATACCATTTGACGGTCTCTTCCGAGAGGAACAGCCTGGCGCCGATCTCGCGGTTCTGCAGGCCAGCTGCCAACAGCTCCAGGATCTGCCGCTCGCGTATGTGTAGCCGGTCGGCCGGTGCGTCGTCCGGCGCCCGCGATTGAGGCGCAAGCGCCCCGAGCAGGCCGCGGGTAAGCTCGCAGCCATCGGCGGCACGGTCTTGCAGCAGCCTGGGCAGTCGCGGGCCGATGTGAAAGAAGGGCCGCCACAGCTGCTCCGGAGCGGCGATGGCCAGTGCCTCCGTCAATGCCTCGGTTGCCGTTGCCGGGTCGTCGAGCGCCAGCAAGGCCTCGGCACGCAGCGCCAGGGTCTCCACGCGGCTGTAGTGGCGACCCGTCTGCGTAGCGCTGTCCAGCACCGCCTGGGCGTCGTCGAGCGCGCCGCTCCAATTGCCTTCGGCCAGCTGCAGCCGGACGCCGATCACCCTCAATTGCTCGTAGTGCTCAGGCCACGGCAGTCGTGCCGGGTCGACCTCGCCCAGCAGCGTTCGGCACTGCTCAAGGTAGCGACGGGCGTAGGCCGGGTGGCCAGCGGCAAGCGCCATGCGCGCCTGCAGCAGCAGCTTGCGGATGCGGACCCGCTCGACCAGGTAGCTGTCGGCGATTCGCTCGGCCCATTCCAGGTCGAGCTGGACACGGTCCTGGTTGCCGAGTGCCCAGTGAACCCCGGCGCGAATCACCACCGCTACGCCCAAGAAGCCGAAGGCCTGGGTGGAACGCAGGATGTCGATGGCGATGTCCAGCTCGGCGAGCGCCTCATCCAGGCGGTTCGCCTCGTACAGTGCTACCGCCAGTTGCGTTCTCACAAAGGCCGCGCCCATGCTGTCCAGCCAGTGCCGGCGCTCGGCGAAATCCAGCGAGCCGCGTCCCATGCTCTCGGCACTGTTGCGCTCGCCGCGCAGCCACGCCAGCACGGCGAGGTTATAGCGGGCGAGCATGTTGATCAGGGAACTCTCGCCGAGCTCGGCAAGCTGCACGCCCCGCTCCAAGTGGGCGGCTGCTTCGTTCAGTCGGCCGCGTGCGCGGGCTGCATAGCCGAGCGCGACTTCAGCGAAGGCTCGCACCGAGCTGTCTGCTTGCGCCAGGATTTGATCGACCTGGCTTTCCAGGACGTCGAGCTGCGGTTCATCGGTGCGGATGACGCCGAGCGTGCACAGCAGTACTTCCGTCTCCGCTCGCACCTCGGCCGGCGCCTCGGCGTTGGCAGCCGCCGTCAGCGCCAGGTCGGCTCGATTGCGGGCAAGCTCGAATTCGCCGGCATAGGCGCAGGCCCAGCCGTGCAGCACGCACAGCTCAGCGTGGCGCCGCAACACCGCCTCCGGCAGCTGTTCGAGACTGAGCTTGAGTTCCTTGAAGCGGCCGGCTCGGAACAGGTCACGGCCGTAGGACTTGAGCAGCTCAGCGGCCCGCTCGACCGCGCCTGCCCGCAGTGCGTAATCGAGCGCTTCCGAGTGGTTGCCCTGGGCCTGGAACCATTCGCTGGCACGCCGGCACAGCTCTTCCGCCTGTCCTGGCCGCTCGCGCAGCCGTGCCTGCAGGAATTCCGCGAACAGATGGTGATAGCGGTACCAGTTGCGCTGTTCGTCAAGACGGAAGGTGAACAGGCTCAACCGGTCCAGCTCGGCCAGGATCCGAGCGCTGTCACGCCGGCCGCAGACGGCGTCGCACAGCTCGGCGCACATGCGATCCAGCACCGCGGTCTGGACCAGAAACTCCTGCACCGGCGGCGGCTGGCGCTCGAAGACGGCGCTGAGCAGGTAGTCGGCCACCTGGGCCTGATCGCCAGTGAACGCAAGCGCGGCCGCTGGACGCCCGCTCTGGAGGCTGAGGCGGGCGAGCTGCAGCCCGGCGGCCCAGCCTTCCGTGTGGCGATAGAGCTCGTCCAGCTGCTCACTGCTGATGGCGAGGTTGCTGCGGTGGAAAAACTGTTCCGCCTCCTGGCGTGAGAACTGTAGCTCCTGCCAGCCGAGTTCCAGCAGCCGGTCAGTGGCGCGTAGCTCGGGGATTTGGATGGGCGGCTCGGTGCGCGACCCGATCACCAGCGACAGCTCGGCGGGCATGTGGTCGATCAGGCTGGCGAGGGTGCGATGGATGACCGACTGACCGATCTCGTGATAGTCGTCGAGAAACACGATTAGGCGGCGGCAGTCCAGGGAGGACAGCTCCAGCGCCAGCCGCAGCGCCAGCTCCTGATAAAGCCGGGGCGGCAGACCCTCCAGCCATTCCGGCAGTCCGGGCGCGAAGTCGGGCTGAGTCTGGCGGATGGCGGCGACGAATTGGATGAAAAAGCGGTGGATGCCGTTGGCCAGCGGCGTCAGTGATAGCCAGGCCACAGCGTCGCCCTGGCAGTGCAGTTCGTGATAGGCCTGCGCCAACAGCGTGGTCTTGCCGGAACCTGCTGGCGCCACTACAGCCGCCACCGTGCGCGGGCCGAGGGCGGTGATGCGCTCGCTCAAGCGCGAGCGAGGAATCGGCTCGGTTCCGCCACTAGGCGGGCGGAGCAATACCGGCGGAACGCCGAGTGTGTCGCGAACGTTGGATCGCCGAGCAGGACGGTTGGGGGTAAGCGGCTCTTGCATGGTTCTCGTGGCGACCGTCGCCGTAAACGTAAGCAGGGCGGGCTGGGCCCGCGCGTTATATGCTCGCATTCACTGGCTTCGATGACAAACTGTTTTTGCCTTTATGATCAATCGCTTGGATTTGCCTTGCGTGGCCGCCCCGCCGGGGCGTACATATGGCTTCTGGTTCGATTGAGACTGCCGCTTTGGCGCCGCAAGGGAAGCCTTGCGAACATTGTGCATCCGTTGAAGGGTAGCCGCACGGGGCTTCTGCCGCGCCTCGCGGCAAAAACCCCTGGGCCGCATTCAAGCTCACATGCTGTTGGGCAACACGGTGACGATGGCGGGGAAGAAGAACAGGATGGCGGTGGTGGTAAGCTCCATCACGATGAACCAGCCGGCGCCGTGGAACACGTCCGTCAGCGATATGTCCTTGTCGAGGCCGGCGATGACGAAGCAGTTCAGCCCGACCGGCGGCGTGATCAACCCGATCTCGCACATTTTCACGGCCAGGATGCCGAACCAGATCGGGTCGAAGCCCAGAGCGACGACTGCCGGGAACATGATGGGCAAGGTGATGACCAGCATCGAGAACGCGTCGAGGAACATCCCGAGTGGCAGGTAGATGAGCAGGAACAGGGCCACGATCGCCAGCCCCGGCAGCGGCAGCTCGGTGACCCACTCGGAGACGATTTGCGGCACTTGCGCTAGGCTCAGGAAGAAGCTGAACACGCCGGCTCCCAGCATGGTCATGAGGATCATGACCGTGGTGGTAAGCGCATCCCGGCAGGAGTGCCAGATGAGCGGCAGCTTCCTGCCGACCGGCGCGGCGAGCAACAGTAGTAGCGCCATCGCGGCTCCCACCGCGGCCGCCTCTGTGGGGGTGACCCAGCCGGTGTAGATCCCGCCCAGCACGACCAGCATCAGCAGGCCGAGTTGCCAGGCGCCTTTGAGCGATACCAGACGCTCTGCCCAGCTGGCCTTGGCGGTGGTTCGGCCCAACTCGGGACGGCGCAGTGTCAGCAGCCAGATGCCGGTCAGGAACACTGCGGTCGTGAGAAGCCCGGGCAGTATGCCGGCGATCAGCATCTTGCCGGCTGACACCTCGGTCAGCGCGGCATAGAACACCAGCAGCACGCTGGGTGGGATCAGCACGCCCAGCACGCCACCGGCAGCCACCGCTCCAGCCGACAGCCGGCGATCGTAGCCGGCCTTTTTCATCTCCGGCAGTGCCATCGAGCCGACCGTGGCGGCGGTCGCGACGCTCGACCCCGAGGTGGCCGAGAAGCCGGCGCTGGTCAGAATGCTGGCCATGGCCAGGCCGCCCGGCCAGTGGCCGACCCAGCGGCGGGCGATGTCGAACAGTGATCTACCCACGCCCGCATGGTGCGCGAAGTTGCCCAGCAGGATGAACAGTGGAACGACGGTTAGCAGGTAGGAGGCGGTTTGGTAATAAGAAAAGCTCTCCAGCTGCGAGAGCGCGTATCCGAACCCTTCCGTGGCAGCGATGCCGACTAGGCCGGCAAGGCCCAGGGCAGCGAAGACCGGCACACCCGCTGCCATGAGCGTGAATAGCAGCAAGACCGCGATGGCGGCGGCAATGGTTGGCTCGAGCATGGTCGAAGACTCTTGCTTTTAATGTTGTGGCGGCGTGGCGCTGGGGCCGTTGCGGTCGGTGTCGGCCGCGCCGGGCAACAGGAAGGCCCGCAGCGATCCGGCCAAGTGATAGACCATCTGCAGGGCACCCAGCCACAGACCGACGGCAAGGATGATCTTCACCCACCAGATTGGCATTTGCACCACGCCCCAGCGAAACTCGCGCATCGCGAACGATTCCAGCGCCGCCTTGCTGGCCGGCGCAGCCAAGACGACAAGGAATAAGGCGCAGGCCGCCCAGGCGAGGGCATCGAAGAGGTGCTGCGCCCGCCTGGGCAGCCGCTCGATCAGCATGGTTGCGCGGATGTGCTTGTGGTCCTGCTGCGTCCAGCCTAGGCCGAAGAATACTAGCACCACCATGGCAATCTCGGCGACTTCGAACACGCCCGCGATTGGTCGGTTGAAGAAAAAGCGAAGCGTGGCGTCGACCGTCGTCGCCAGCATCATCACCACCAGGAACAGGGTGGCGGTGGCGCCGGTCGCCGATGACAACCAATTCTCCAGCCGTTGCAGTAGCTTCATGGCGTCATTCTCCCGCGCGAGGTGGAGGCGGCAGCGCCGCCTCCCGGGACAGGGCGCGGTGCTCAGGCGTTCTTGAGTTCGTTGTAGATCTCAAACGGACGCTTGAGCTGGCCGGTGGGCTCGTGCTTGGCGATGGCCTTCTCGACGATCTCTTGCATGGCTTCGCCGTCGATGCCGTTGGGTTTGGCGACCTGGTCGATCCATAGCTGGACCTGCTTGGGCTGCACGATCTCACGGGCACGCTGCTTTTCGGTATCGGACCAGGCGGAGAACCTGGCGCCCTCCTTCATCGCCTGCTCGACGCTCTTGCGCGCAGCGGCTTCGAAGATCTCGGCATAACGCCCAGCGTAGATCTTCTCCACGACCTCGTTGATCACTTCCTTGAGATCGTCGGGCAGCGCGTTCCAGGTGCCCATGTGCATGATGGTCGTCGCCGGCGCGTGCGGACCGTCGCCGATGTCGGTGATGTACGGCGCGATCTCGTGCAGCTTGTAGCCGATGGCGGTGACGAAGTCGAAGCCGTAGACCCCGTCGAGCACGCCGCGCTCTAGGGCGGTGTACACCTCGGGAGCGGCCATCGGCAGAGCGGTGCCGCCAAGGCGTTGGATGACGTCGGTGGCCACACCGTAGCCGCGGATCCGTTTGCCTTTCAGGTCTTCGATCGAGTTGACCGGCTCGCGCGTCACCAACGGTGCATAATACCAGTTGGTCCAGTACAGCACCTTGGCGTTGTAACGCTTTTCCCACTCATCGCGCAGCGGCTGGAACTGGTTGTAGACGTCGCGGCAGACTTTCTGCAGCGCGTCCGCTCGCTCCATGCGGTAATACCATTCCAGGCCGCGGGTCACCGGCAGGTTGGCTTGATAGTAGCCGGGAGAGATCAGTGAGATCTCGGAGCGGCCGTCGCGCACCGCGGTGAGGTGCTCGCCCACCTTGTTGAGGGACTGGGCCCAGTATTTGCGGATCTGGATCCGTCCTTCCGACCGCTTCACCACCTCGTCAAGGAACCAGTTGTCCAGCTGCGAGGGCGCCGCCGACTGGGCGATGTAGGTGTCGAACTTCATCCGGAACTCTGGCTTGGCTGCCAGCGCTCGCATCGGCGTCGACGTCAGCACGACAGCGCCGCCAGCGGCGAAGGCGGTGAGTTCGAGGAATTGTCTTCTACGCATGGGCTACTCCTCCCCTAGAGTCGTCGCTTTCACAACTGCAGAAGTCGTCGAATCCACTCGGTCGCGTTGCTCGCGCTCCCCTTGGTATTGCTGCTGTCGTGTTCCAGGACCGGGGCGTTGGCGGACTGGGCGCGCCGCTTCTGCTGGACCTTGCCGCAGGCGTTCTTGGGCAGTCCGGCCAGGACTCCGCCGGTGAGGTCTGCCGCAGTCCTGTCGGGTTGAGGCGGCTCGCTAGCGACTCGCTCCCACAGATCGGCACCATTCAAGGCCGCATCTCCTCCGCGACCTCCGGTCACGCGCGGGCGGTGCCGGAAGTTTCTGTTTTGCTTATCTCTTGCTTCTGATCCTAAGAAGATGGAATAGAACCTGTCACCCCCCCGAAAGGGGGGAAAACGGACGAAAACGCATGCTATCCCCCACGAAAGAGGGGAAGGCGTGTGGTTCGGTGTCCGCCGGCCGGGCCTGAAGAGCACCCAATTCGGCAAGAAAGAGGGCTTCCCGGATGTCGCTACGCTCGTCGCTCCCTGAGCCTTGCTTTGATGAGGCTTCGCAGGCTGTGCCTGCGGCAAAAGCGCGACATTACGGCGCCCGTTTTCATGCGCTCGCGGTCAGACCGCACAGAAAGCTTTCCAAAGTTGAAGGAGAGAAGACAGATGGCATAATGGACTTTCTTTCTGTGCCGAGTTAGAATGATGCCGGTTCAGAAGAACAACTATACCGACATCCTCGTTTGCGTTACCGGATTGACGCCGCAAGTCGTCACTGAAACGCTTTATGCCCTCGCCGTCCAATCGGATCCGCCCTGGGTGCCGGCGGAGATCCACGTCATCACCACCGGCATTGGTCGCGATCGGCTCGAGCTTTCGCTGCTCGATAGCCGCGGCGGGCAGGAT
Source organism: Lysobacteraceae bacterium (assembly GCA_012523465.1). GTDB lineage: Bacteria > Pseudomonadota > Gammaproteobacteria > Nitrococcales > AK92 > JAAYIK01. Next base: position 21,856 of record JAAYIK010000023.1, read on the forward strand.
TACTTGGGGCGTTTTTGTCGCGATTACGGGCTGGACCGAGCCGCAATACGTTTCGATTCCGATTATATCCACGTCATCCGCGGCGTCGACGGCAGCGAGCTGGACGATATCGTCGATGAGGCCGGCAATCACGCTGCCGCTGACCAGATCACCCGACTGCTGCGGGAGTTGACCCGCGACCCCGGCAACCGGTTGCACGTCTCGCTCGCCGGCGGCCGCAAGACCATGGGGTTCTACATCGGCTATGCGCTGTCGCTTTACGCGCGGCCACAGGACCGGCTTTCGCACGTGCTGGTGAACCCGCCTTTCGAGTCGCATCCGGAGTTCTTCTACCCCCCACCACAGCCGCGGACACTCAGCGTTCCGGACCGCAACTGCTTTGTCAGTACCGCCGACGCCCGGATCCGCCTCGCGGAGATCCCATTCGTGCGCCTGCGCGACGTGCAGCCCATGCTCGCCGGTGACTTAAGCTTTAGCGAGGCCGTCGCACTCACCCAGCAGGCACTGGACCGGCCCGAGCTGCGCATCGACCTCGACCGCCGCCAGGCCTACCTGCAGGGGCGTCCGGTGCGGCTGTCGCCCACGCAGTTTACCTGGCTGGTGTGGTTTGCCGATCGCGCCAAACGTGGCCTGCCGCCGGTGCGCTTCGACGAGGAGGGCGCTGCTGAGCTACTGCGCGTCATCGATTGGCTGGAAGGGCATGGCCCGAACGCACTGCGCAAATCGGTGGAAAGCGCGCTCGAACAGCTGCGAGCGGGCGAGAAAAGGCCAAATTATTTCGAGCGCGCGCTCTCGCGCCTAAACGATGCGCTGCGGAAATCCGGCCTTAGTCCGACCGCGGCGGAAAAATATCGGGTGCGGTCGTTTGGCCGCCGGCCGCATACGAGATACGGGCTCGATCTCGAGCCGGGGCAGATTCACATCGAGGGAGAGCCGTAGCGGAAAGCTTTCCATTCGCCGCGGCGGTGTCGAAGCAATCTAGAGTGGACGCGTCCCGAAGGGGAGCAAGAGCATGAAAGTCCTGACGCTGAGAATCCGTTTCCTTACGCCAGCGTTTCTCGGCGACGCCGAGCAAAAAAGCGCCTGGCGCACGCCACCCTTCAAGGCGCAACTGCGGCAATGGTGGCGGATCGAGAAAGCCGCGGAGCGGCTGAGCTGGGAGGAGATCCGCAGGCTGGAAGGGGAGCTGTTCGGGCACGCCAGGCCGGATGGCAAGCCCAGGCGCAGCCAGGTGCGGCTGCGGCTCGACCGGTGGCGGCCGGGGCAGGCGAGGCCCTTTGAGCAGCCATTGCTCAAGCAGACCAAGAAGTCGGAGTCGCCAGCTCCCGAGTACCTTGCCTATGGACCGTTTTCGCAGAGGCGGCCTGCCATCGACGCTGGCGACGGCGCCGAGCTGCGCCTTGCGGTGCCGGAGGAAAGGCGGCCGGAACTGGAGCGCGTGCTGGGGCTGATGCACCGCTTCGGCACGGTTGGTAGCAGCAGCCGCAATGGCTGGGGTGCCTACGCCCTGGAGGACGCGCCGGAGATCCCGCTGGAGCGCTATCTGATCGACTGGCGCGAGGCGCTCGAGGAAAGCTGGGTGCGCGGCATCGGCAAGGACGAGCAGGGGCCGCTCATCTGGCGCACCAGCGAAGGTTACGACCGTTGGCACGAGGCCATGAAGACGCTGGCTGAGCTGCGCAAGAAGGTAAACAGCGTGTCCACGCAGGCGGATTTGCGCTGCCTGGTTTCGTATCCGGTGACCAAGATGCGACAACAGGGGTGGAGAAACAGCGACCGTCTGCCCGGCACGTTGCGTTTCAAGGTCCTCAAGCAAGGCGAGCAATACTACGGCCAGGCCGTGCATCTACCTTGCCGTCCCAACGACGACATGTTCAGGAGGGCCAAACTGTCCCGCGATCAGTTGTGGCATCTCTGGCGGAACGTGCATCGCCTGCTCGATGGGAAGATGCAGCGCGTCGCCGCCTGAGGGGAGGAATCGATACATGAGCGACTTGCTTTGGCAGGCCAAGCTGCATGCGCGGTTGCACGATCCGGCCGAGAAGGCACTGGTGCTGTTGCGTGATCCCGCCGGTCACGAGAGCGGCACCGTGCGCACGCTGCATGAATGGCTGTTCCCGCAAGGGGTGAGCTCGCAGGTGCGAGCCGCCGTCCGGCGCGCTGACTGGTGGGCGTCGGCGGCCGATCGGCCACAGTTCCCGCGTGAACGGGACGATGGTCCCTACGTCCCATGGGCGCAAGTGAATTTCGCGCGCGAACCAGTGCTCATCGGTGCTCTGAATGGTGCTGCGTTCGATTTGCAGCAGCAAGGTGGTTTGAAAGACACCGACGTTCAGACGGTAAAGGAGAAGAGCCTTTCCCACTTCCGGCGGCTGCTTGATGCCGTATCCGCGGGACGTGACCAGCGCAAGGCGGCCCTCGTGCTGTGGCGCTTCGGACCGGAGCTCGTGGAGGACGACGAGCCGGAGGCAGATGGCGTCGAGGACAAGGAAGGCCAGAAGAAGAAGGTGAGGCTCGGCCAGCTCTGGCGCATGCTGCCCGCCGACACGCGGGTGCCGGATCACAGCATCTGGGAGCATCTGGACCTCGTGGCTGCCTTCGCCGGTGCCTTCATCGCCGATCCCAAGAGGCAGTGCGCGCTGCTCAGCCTCAGCATCGGCCCGGTGCAGGACTTCATTGCCGCCGCGCGGACCACCTCGGACCTCTGGGCGGGCTCCCACCTGCTTTCCTATATGGCTTGGGAGGCGATGCGGCTCGTCTGCGCGGAGCTGGGGCCTGAGGCCATTCTGTTCCCGCGCCTGCGTGGCGTGCCGCTGGTGGACCTTTGGCTCATCAAGGATTGCGGTCTGCCGCGTGAGTTGTTCGATGGGCAGGCCTGGACGCGCGGCACAACCGACGCCAATCCGCTCTTCAGCGCCGCGCTGCCGAACCGCTTCGTCGCCGTGGTCCCGGCTGCGCAGGCAGAGGCGCTGGCCCGTCGCATCGAGGCGCACTTGCGCACGTGGGTGATCGAACAGGCCGACGAAGCCTTCCGCCGCGTGCTGGAGAAGGCCGGTAGCACGCCCGATCCGCGCATGCGCGGCTTCCGCCAGATCCGCGAACAGCTCGCCGACTTCCCAGAAGTGCACTGGGCCGTCGTGCCTTACGACGCCCTAGTCGCCGAGGGCAAGGACGGACTCGATGTGTCGCGGCTTGCGCAAGCGATGGCGCCGTTTTTCCCCGGTGCGCCGGAGCAGCGGGGGTTCCTCGGTAGTCGAGCCTGGAGCGTGTTGCGCCGCCCGCTGGAGCTCGAAGGCAATGCCAAGTTCTACGTTCCCAATCCTGGCGTGCTGTACCCCGCGGTGCACGCCCTGACCGATCGAGTGCTCGCGGCGGCGAAGTCGGTACGGCCTTTCTCGGCGCTGGCGCAGCATGGCTATCGCTGCTCGCTCACCGGCGAGGCCGAGTGGCTGAGCGACGAGCTGGACTGGGAGGGAAAGGAGAAGACCGACCTGGGTTTGCCGCCCGGTGAGCGCAAGGAGAAGCAGACGCTCTGGATCCGCTTGGCGCAGGCGCAGCCGAGCTGGGCACGCGAGGGCGAGCACCTGGGGGCACTCGCTACCCTCAAGCGGCTGTGGCCGACCCTGTTCCTGGAGCGGCTCCGGCAGGACCTCGGCGACGAGGGGACCTTTTCGCGGTTCGTCGTCTCCACCCACGCCATGGCGCTGGTGACCAGCCTGACGAAGGTCGACCTCGCGCGGCTGGAGTCTGATCCAGAGTTCGAGACACTGCGCAAGGCGCTTGACCAGGTTGAGCCGGTGGCACTGCCACGCAAGCTGGCTCTGGAGCTCACGCGGGAAGAGAAAGACCGCCTCGCCCGCATCCCGAGCTGGTTGGACGCTGCCCGCGACAAAGGGGAGGAATGCTACGAGGAGGCAGAGGAGTTGTTGAAAAAACTCCTCGGTGGCACCCGTCCCGAGACGTACTACGCCCTGCTCCTCATGGACGGCGACCGCATGGGGGCGTGGCTCTCCGGTGGCGAGGGGACCACCATCCGCTACCGCGACAGCTTCCATCCGCGCCTGCGCCAGGCCATCGAGCAACGCTTCGGTGGCCACGATGATTTGCGAAAGTACCTCGAGGAGCATCGGGCGGTGTCACCGGCGCGCCATATGGCGATCTCCAGCGCCCTTAACGACTTCTCGCTCTTCATCGCGCGCGACGTGGTGGAAGAGGAGCACATGGGGCGGGTGCTGTACGCGGGCGGCGACGACCTGCTCGCCATGTTCGCCGCGAGCGACCTGCTGCCTGCCATGCGCCGGCTGCGGCACGCCTACGCTGGCATGGCCTTGGCGGGGGAAGAGAGCACTCCGTCCGGGATGCGCTTCCGCAACGGCTTCGTTTGGCGCAAGGGACGGCTGCATCTCACCATGGGCGAAAGAGCGACGACCTCGGCCGGCGCCGTCATCGCTCACCACCAGGCGCCCCTCAGTGCCGTGTTGCGCGAGCTGCGCGCCGCCGAGCAGCGGGCCAAGCGTCACCGCTGCCCGTGGACCGGCCGCGATCGCGACGCCTTCAGCCTGAGCCTCATCAAGCGCAGCGGCGGCGTGGTGCGCTTTACCTCGCGCTGGTTCAGCCAGGGTGAGAACGACGTGATTCTCCGCCTGCTGGAGATGGTGGCCGCGCTGTCGGCGGAAGGCGTCTCCCGGCGTGCCGCCTACAACACCTTCGACTGGCTCGCGAACCTGCCCGAGCCGAGCGAGGTGGGCGGCGAAGAGCCGTTCCGGCAGATGCTGGAAGCCATGCTGGCGTACCAGTTCGCGCGGCAGGGTATGAAGGAGCCCGCGCCGCATGTCAGGCAGCTCGCCCGGCTGTGTCCGGCGAGATGCGCCAATGAGGCCGCGGAGTACATCAAGGGGTTCCTGGCCGTGGCCGAATTCCTGAGCCGCGACGTTCGGAGCGCGTCATGACTGCATATCGCTTCATCGAGCCATTGGATGTGCTGTACCTGCGCGGCAACCACCTGTTCGGCGAAGACAGCGCGCTGGGCCGGGTGGTGATGCCGCCTTGGCCGACGGTGTTCGCCGGCGCCTTGCGCAGCCGCATGCTGGTGGACGCTGGCACGGAGCCGAGTGCCTATGCCGAAGGGCGGATGCCCTCGGAGCCATATGCGACCGTTCTGGGGACGCCCGCGCGGCCCGGTACCTTCGCCCTGGGGGCGGTGCTCCTTGCGCGCCGCAATGGCGATCGCTTGGAGCGCTTCTATCCGCTGCCGGCCGACGTGCAGCTCTTTGAGCTCAGCAAGGCGAGCGAGGCGCAAGGTGGTCAATGGGAGAAGGGGCAAGACGGCACCCTGGAGATCCACCGTCTGCAGCCGGCGCGGCTCGATGCGGCGCTTGTCTGCAGCGGTGCAACCGCGAAACTGCCCGTGCTCTGCCGGGCGGAGGCCGGCAAGCCCGCCAGTGGGTATCTGCTGACCGAGGAGGGCTGGCGGCGCTACCTCGTGGGCGACGCGCTCGCGCCAGCGCATTTTGTCAAGCGCAACGAGCTGTGGACGCTGGAAGGGCGGCTGGGCATCGCTCTGGAAATCGCGGAGCGGCGCACGAAGAAAAGTGCACTTTACACCACGGAAACCGTGGCACTGCGGCCGGGCGTCGGCTTCCTGGTGGGCGTCAGTGGCGTCGATGATGCCCTGTTGCCCGCCGACGGCCTGTTGCGCCTGGGCGGCGACGGACGGGCAGCGGCCGTCGCTGCCGCGCCACAGCCTACCGCTCTCGAGCCGGACTGGGCGCGGATCCGGCAGACAGGCGCCTTCCGCATCGTGCTGCTCTCCCCGGGCCTTTTCCCGGGCGGCTGGCGGCTGCCTGGCCTCGATGCCGACGGGCGCTGGCGCTGTCAGGGAGCGACCGCCCGCCTGGTTTGTGCCGCCGTGGGGCGGGCCGAGGTGATTAGCGGTTGGGATGTAGCCACCAAGCGACCCAAGCCGGCCCAGCGTTTCGTTCCGACGGGCGCGGTGTACTGGCTGGAGGAATTCGAGGGGGATATCGCCGCGCTTCGCAAGCTTGCCAAGGACGGCCTCTGGGGCCTGAACGACGATAATCATGACCCACAGCGACGGGCCGAAGGCTTCAATCGCTTTGCCGTCGCCAACGCGTGAGAACCGGAACCATGTACCAGAAGAAAGCAGCGATTTTTCTCTACTGCGTCAGTCCTGTCCACATGGGTGCAGGCTCAGCCATCGGTGTTGTCGACAACCCCATCCAGAGGGAGGCGCATACCGGTCATCCGAGCTTTGCCGGCTCCGGCATCAAGGGCGCGGTGCGGCACGGCTTCGAACTGCTGGCTGGCGAAGGCGCGAGGGACAAGGCGGAAGCCATTTTCGGCAGCAACACCCGGGCAGGTGCCGCCAGTTTCGGCGACGCTCAGCTGGTGCTGTTTCCCGTGCGCTCGACCCGTCATGGCTATGTCTACGCGACCAGCTCTCAGGCGCTGGCCCGCGCCGCCCGGCTGCTTGCGCTGCTGGGACTGGAGCTCGACTGGCGCGTGCCCGACGTAGCCGAAGGCCAGGCGCTGCTCGGCGAGCAGGGCAAGGCCGAGCTGGCGGGCGGTGGCAAGCTGGATCTGGAGTTCTTCCAGTACACTGCGCAGGCAAGTGCTGCCGTGGAGGCTGTGGCCAGCTGGCTGGCCGACAAGGCCCTACCGACCGACGGCGGCTACGGCTACTTCCGCGACAAGATTCGCCGCCACATGGTGGTTCTGTCCGACACGGACTTCAGCTATTTCGTCCAGAACGCCACCCTGGTGGAGCCGCACGTGCGCATCAACGAGGAAACCGTCACCGCCGACGAGGGTGGCCTGTTCTACACCGAGAACCTGCCGCCCGAGTCGTTGCTCATCGCTCCCCTGTTTGCCTCGGCGGAGCGGGGCAGCGAGGGCATGACGGCAGAGCAGGTGATGGGCCACCTGCGCACCGCTCTGGACAAGAAGGCGATGCAGCTTGGCGGCGATGCCACGACGGGTCGTGGCCTGGTCGTGATGACCCTGGTGGAGGGCTAGAGCCATGGCACGGACCTTGGATCAGCTGCGCGCCGCCGATGCATGGCGACGCGCCATGAATTGCGACGAAGCCTATACCCGCCTGGCCAAGGGCTTGCCGGCGCTCATTATGAACAGCGGGCTGATGCAGACGATCGCCTATCTGGAGAGCAAAGGCGGTTCCGAGCATGCCAGGCTCGGCCGCGATCTGCGTGAGTGGCTTGCCACCCGTTTCCCCAGGCGCTTCGCCAGCTATGAGTTCAGAAGCTTCATGGATGCGCTGATGGAGTGCGAGCCGCTGGAGTTCCAGCAGATCACTGCCGAAGCCCTGGCCTGGCTGGCCTGGCTGCGGCAGATTGCCCCCGCCGTGACAAGGGAGAAGCAAGGATGAGCGCAAGGATGCATAAAGGGAGACTCGCGGCGGTTCCGCGATATCTGGGCCAGGACTTTGACCACACCGCGCCGGGCCACCGGTTCTATCTGTACGCCAAGCTGTGGCAGCCGGACTGGACGCTTTGCGAGGAGGAGGGGAACGGCACGACCCGCAAGTCCGCAAGGGTCGCAGAGCTGGCCGCGATCTCCCGGCTGACGCTCAACGAAGCCAGCCGGCCCAACCCCAACATCGCCTTGGTCAATGCCTTGGTCGAGCGCCAACAGTGGCTGGCCGAGAGCATCCTGCGCCAGCCTGGCCGTCGCATCCTGCAGTTGCCTGCACGCGCCGTGGCACCCGTCGCCACCGGGCTCGGCATGGAGCATCCGCTCGAGAACGGCTTCGCTTTCCTCACCCCCTACGGGCTGCCCTACCTACCTGGGAGCAGCATCAAGGGTGTTGTGCGGGCAGCTGCTCGCGAGCTCGCGAGTGGCGCCTTCCCCGACCTTGACCCCGCCGGCTGGGACGAGCAGGCCATCGACGCGCTGTTCGGCCCGCCAGTGGCGGACGGTGAGGCCGAGGACGCCAAGCGCCGGCAAGGGGCGTTGCGCTTCTGGGATGCCTTTCCTTTGCCGCCGATGAACGGCAGCCTGCTGATGGCGGAGATCATGACGCCGCACCAGGCGCATTACTACATGCAGAACGAACCGCCGCACGATTCGGGTAGTCCGGTCCCGATTCCTTTTCTGGCCATCGCGCCTGGTGCGCGCTTCGAGTTCGTCGTCGAGTGCGACCTGCGGCGGCTGCGCGAGCACAGGGAGACGCTGGTCGATGGCGAGCGCTGGCGGCAGCTGCTGCAGGCGGCCTTCGAGCATGCATTCAAGTGGCTGGGGTTCGGCGCCAAGACGGCGGTCGGCTACGGAGCGATGGAGACGGATACGCTCGAGCTGCAGCAGAGGGAGCGTGCGGCCCGCAAGGCCCAGGAACGCGCGGCGCGGGAGGAGCGCGAGCGCGCCGAGCAGGAAGCGCGCGCGGCGCGGCTCGCCGCCATCGAGGATCCGCTGTTGCGGGAGCTGGAGCAACTACTCGAAGAGCGCCCGAACAAGGACGAGCCGGACTACGTGTTCCTGATCCCACAGCTGGAAAGCGGCCGTTTTGCCGGCAACGAGGCCAGGGTGGCCGAGGAGATCAAGAAGCGCATGGAGGCTGCCGGTCGCTGGAATCCCGAGGGCAAGGGCAGCAAGCCGGCGCAAAGGAAAGCCCACCAATACACGCTGCGGGTGCTGAAACACCTGAAGGAATGACGCGATGCACACCTTGGTCTCTTTTTTGGGACGCAGTCTCTATCACAAGACGCGCTACCTCCTGCCGGATGGTTCCAGCGAAGAAGCGGCTTACGTCGGCTATGGCCTCAGGCGCGCGTTGCAGGTCGATCGCATGGTCATTCTGGGTACCGCCGGCAGCATGTGGGATCACCTGTTCGAACGTGACGTCGATCTGCAGAGCCGGGGGGAGGATCTGAGGCTCGAGTTGGCTGCGGCAGTTGAGGAGGAGAAGGTCACCCAGCAGCAGCTGGACCAGCTGGCGCCCCTGCTCGAAGAACAGCTCGACTGCACGGTCGGCTTGCGCATCATTCCCGAGGCGCTGGAGCCCAGGCAGCAGGTGGAGTTGCTGCAGGCGTTAGCCGAAGCCAGCGACGGCGCCCAGCGGCTCAGCCTCGACGTCACCCACGGTTTTCGCCACCTGCCCATGCTCACCCTCATGGCGGCCCTGTACCTGCGCAGCACGAGGCCCGAGCTGCGCATCGAGGGCATCTGGTATGGCGCTTTTCGCCCGGGCTCCAAGATGACCGAGGTGATCGACCTGGGCGGTATCCTCGAGATCGCCGATTGGCTGGATGCGCTGCGTCGGCACGACTGGCTGGGCGACTACGGCGCCGTCGCGGACCTCATCGACGACGAGGAAACCGGCGAGCTGCTGCGCCAGGCTGCGTTCAACGAGAGCATCCATCAGGGCCAGCAGGCACGCAAGCGGTTGCAGCGTTGCCGCGAGCGGTTGCGCGAGCGACCGCTGAGCGGACCAGGTGCTCTTTTCCAGCCACTGCTCGAGGAGCGCATCGCCTGGGTCGATCGGCAGCAGCTCTACCAGCGCCAGCGTGAGCAGGCGCTCAGTGCGCTGCAGCGCGGAGACTTCCTGCGTGCCTCGCTGTATGGCTTCGAAGCCTTCATTACGCGCCTGGTAAGGAGCACCGCGCCGGGCGCCGATCCAGATAAGTGGAGCGTCAGGGAAAAGGCCAAGGAAGACTACGAGAAGCACAAGCCGCGCGAGAGCTATCGCTGGTACGAACTGCTGCGGAATACGCGCAACGTGTTGGCGCACGGTACTCGGCCTCAGGAAAAGGAAATCCAGCGGGCACTTGCCTCGCCCCAACAGTTGCGCGCGCTGCTCGAGGAGTGCTTCGGTAAGCTTCTGCCCGAGGACGACGCATGATTCCCATCCTGGCGATGCGGCTGCGCTTTCGTGCCGAGCGCCCGCTGCACCTGCCAGTCTATCCCGGAGGGCTTTGGCGCAGCGCCTTCGGCAAGGCGCTGCGGGACCTGTGCTGCATCACCGGAGCGCCCAATTGTCGGGGCTGTCCCGCGCTCGCCGGCTGCGGCTACGGCATGCTGTATGAGCCGCCGGTCCGCCTGCCGGAAAACCGGGGGTTGGCCAGCCATTACAACGAGCTGCCCCAGCCCTATGTGCTTTCCCCCGTAGGGCGGCAGCCGGATGAACGCAGCGCGCTGCTCGACGTGATCCTCATCGGCCGGGCAGCGCGGCGCTGGCGGGAGGTGCTGGACGCCGCGGCAGCCTTGCGCCTGGGCAGGCAACCCCTGCGGCTGGTGGAAGCGACACCCCTGCCCATCAGCGGCGAGCTGCCGTCAAGGCCGGGCGAGGCAGCGGTGCCGCAGCCGCCGCCTGCGCCCAAGCGAGTGCGTGTGCATCTGCTCCACCCCCTGCGGTTGCGGCGGGAAAATCGCTATCTCGGACCACAAGACTTCGATTTTCGGACCTTCTTCACCACGCTGTGCCGGCGCATCTCCATGCTTCGCGCCCAGGAAGACGATCTTGCGCCGCTTGAGGCCGACTATCGCTGGCTGGCCGAGCGCGCACAGGCGGTGCATGTGGCCGATGCCTGCCTGCGCTGGGTCGAGTGGAAGCGCTATTCAGCGCGTCAGCAGCGAGAGATTCCCATGGGCGGTATCGTCGGCGTGTTCACCGCCGCCGGTGACCTGGAGCCGCTGTGGTCGTGGCTTTGGGCGGGACAATGGCTGCATGTTGGCAAGGGAACCGTGATGGGCCTTGGCCGTTACCGTCTGGAGGCTCTGCAATGACCGTCTGGATCGTCAGCCGCCATCCCGGCGCGCTGGAGTGGTTGCGCCGGCAGGGGATCACGGGCCGCGAAGTCGCCCATCTGGATCTCGGGCAGGTTGCGGCGGGAGACAAGGTGGTCGGTACCTTGCCGATCAGCATGGTGGCCGAACTGTGCGCGCTGGGCGCGTGCTACTATCACCTCGAGCTCAATCTGCTTCGGGAGCAGCGCGGGCGGGAACTCAGCGCCGACGAGCTGGATGCCGCCGGTGCCCGGCTGGTGCCCTACGAAGCAAGGCGCGTCGAAGACGCATGAGAGGAGGTTCTTTCCTGTTCATGTCAACGTGCATCTTCAGTGATATGGATTCTCTCCGCTTGCCTCTCGCGACAGCCCGGACTGCGACAGCTTGCTATCCCTCATTCCGCTTCGCTAACTTTCCGCGAAACGGAAAAGTCTGCAAGGGTGATTGTAAACTGTTGATCTTGATGGAGAATCCCGGCGCCGCGGTTTGAGAGATGCCCTGAACTAGAAGGGATTACGACTCGAGCCAAACCGTCTGCTTGTTCTGGCCCCAGCGTTTGAGAGATGCCCTGAACTAGAAGGGATTACGACGCGCTGCCAGTCGATGGGGTTGCGCCATGTCGCCGTTTGAGAGATGCCCTGAACTAGAAGGGATTACGACCGCGCAAGATGTTGCTCTTGCTCTGGCGTCGGGGTTTGAGAGATGCCCTGAACTAGAAGGGATTACGACCGCACCGTTTTGTAACTTTTGTCTCTAATCATGGGTTTGAGAGATGCCCTGAACTAGAAGGGATTACGACCAGCCGTCGCGGGTGTACTTGGTCGCGCCGTAGGGTTTGAGAGATGCCCTGAACTAGAAGGGATTACGACCCCAGGTGGAGTCCGTGGCTGACAGTAGCGTACGTTTGAGAGATGCCCTGAACTAGAAGGGATTACGACTTAGCCTGCCAGCAAGCATCCTCAATCTTTCGCGTTTGAGAGATGCCCTGAACTAGAAGGGATTACGACTTGAAGGTCAGCAGCTGCTTCAGCTTTTCCTGGTGTTTGAGAGATGCCCTGAACTAGAAGGGATTACGACTACCCATTGCGGCAATCCGGCTCCACGTCAGCGGTTTGAGAGATGCCCTGAACTAGAAGGGATTACGACACCGGCCAGACATTGATTGCAGCGTCAAGCGCAGGGTTTGAGAGATGCCCTGAACTAGAAGGGATTACGACCCACCATTCCCGCGCGTTTTCCTTGGCGGATTGTTTGAGAGATGCCCTGAACTAGAAGGGATTACGACATAACCGCGCTCATGCCGTAGTCCATCGCTCCCAGTTTGAGAGATGCCCTGAACTAGAAGGGATTACGACGCTTGGTCAGTGCGATAGTAGAGGTTTTTCATTTGTTTGAGAGATGCCCTGAACTAGAAGGGATTACGACTCTCCGGTTTCGCAGTATAGATTACTGCGGCCGGTTTGAGAGATGCCCTGAACTAGAAGGGATTACGACGTAGCGTGCTGTTAGATGTAACAATAGAACATCGTTTGAGAGATGCCCTGAACTAGAAGGGATTACGACGTCATGCGCCAGGTGTTGTTCTCTGCTTCGTGCTGTTTGAGAGATGCCCTGAACTAGAAGGGATTACGACTGTTATGAATCCTCTACTTGAGGACTGCCCGCAGTTTGAGAGATGCCCTGAACTAGAAGGGATTACGACGATTGAGCACCTTGTGGGTGCTCTTGTGGTGGTGTTTGAGAGATGCCCTGAACTAGAAGGGATTACGACTCCTCGGCCGTCGGCAGCTCATCGAAGGTCAACGTTTGAGAGATGCCCTGAACTAGAAGGGATTACGACCCTTGGTCCGGGCCACCCTTACTGGGCGGCCACCGTTTGAGAGATGCCCTGAACTAGAAGGGATTACGACCTCGGCGTGCCGTCAATCAGCGATTCCCGAGCGTTTGAGAGATGCCCTGAACTAGAAGGGATTACGACGCGAAAAACTGCGATACGTAGGCATCAACAGCAGTTTGAGAGATGCCCTGAACTAGAAGGGATTACGACAAGTGCTCCACAGCGAACCGCGCCAGCTCGCGGCGTTTGAGAGATGCCCTGAACTAGAAGGGATTACGACGGATCGAACCGGAGCCCATAGCCTCCGTTGCCCGTTTGAGAGATGCCCTGAACTAGAAGGGATTACGACCGCGAACCAGGGCGATATAGATGGGGTCCAGATCGTTTGAGAGATGCCCTGAACTAGAAGGGATTACGACCGCGCGAAAGCTTCATAATTGAAGTATTTAAGGGGTTTGAGAGATGCCCTGAACTAGAAGGGATTACGACACTCCGCGCTCGCGCATGTCTACTACGGCCAGCGTTTGAGAGATGCCCTGAACTAGAAGGGATTACGACCACACAGCACGACCGGGCCATCATGAACCAGCCAGTTTGAGAGATGCCCTGAACTAGAAGGGATTACGACACTCGGCATCCTCGCGCTCTCTGACATCGCGAGTTTGAGAGATGCCCTGAACTAGAAGGGATTACGACGCTGCGCGTATTTATAGTCATCAGCAAATCTGCGTTTGAGAGATGCCCTGAACTAGAAGGGATTACGACCTTGATCTGACTGTAAACGTCGAAGGGCCCCTGAGTTTGAGAGATGCCCTGAACTAGAAGGGATTACGACACCCACGCGGACATCGCCATTGTCCAGGTGAGCGGTTTGAGAGATGCCCTGAACTAGAAGGGATTACGACAGTTCCAGCTTTGCGATGGTGTCGGGGTCGGTGGTTTGAGAGATGCCCTGAACTAGAAGGGATTACGACCAATGGCGCCGTGCTTGTGGTCGGGGTGGAAGGTTTGAGAGATGCCCTGAACTAGAAGGGATTACGACCTTCGCGGCGCGCGATACCCGGCGCTGCCGCCGGTTTGAGAGATGCCCTGAACTAGAAGGGATTACGACCCGAAGGCGCGCTCAAATTCGGATTGGGTGGCAGTTTGAGAGATGCCCTGAACTAGAAGGGATTACGACATGAAGCCTTGCGAAAGCATTTTCAAGAATTTAGGTTTGAGAGATGCCCTGAACTAGAAGGGATTACGACCTTCGCCTCCTCGAACGTCTCGAAGGCAATTGGTGTTTGAGAGATGCCCTGAACTAGAAGGGATTACGACTAAGTCTCTTTTTTGGTGTTTTCGTATTCGCCTAGTTTGAGAGATGC